>LDXJ01000062.1 GCA_001029295.1 Peptococcaceae bacterium CEB3
CGCTTCTTGGAAGCGGAGTTTGTGTATAAAACAGCAGATAAGGCCCAGCCTGTAGGGGAGCCGGAAACTTTAGCTCTGGATCTTGGGGTAAATACCCTGGCAGCCGGTATTAGTACTACTGGAACCGCATTTTTGATCGACGGGAAGCGGCTGAAATCAGTCAATCAATGGTACAACAAGGAACGTTCCAGACTCCAATCAATAAAAGACCTGCAAAGGATCAAAGGCGAAACCAATAAACTGGCGTTAATCGCCTACAACCGGGAAAACTTCATGCGCGACTACCTGAGCAAAGCCGGTCACTTGATTTTGCAGCATTGCCTCGACAACAAAATCGGGCGGGTAGTGGTGGGTGTGAATCCCGGCTGGAAGCAAGCAATCAAAATCGGTCATGTGAACAATCAAAACTTTGTGCAGATCCCCTTCTGGAAATTCCGGCGGTTTCTGGCGTACCTGTGTGAAAAGAACGGCATTGACTACGTAGAGATTACGGAGAGCTATACTTCCAAGGCCAGCTTTCTGGACCGGGATCTATTGCCGGAATTCGACCCTGAGCACACAGAAAAGTACGTGTTCAGCGGTAAACGGGTAAAACGGGGACTCTATCGCAGTGCAGATGGGCAAGCCGTAAACGCCGACTTAAACGGGGCGGCTAATATTCTGCGCAAAGCCTGTCCGGGGATTGACTTGTCACGGGCAAGCCACGCACTATGTCTAAATCCCATGACACTCTACCCGCTGGTAACAATCAAGAAGCGTACACTTAAAAGTAAAGCGGCGGCCTAACGGCGACTGCATAGAGGCCACTTGTACGGCCTGCCAAGCTCCTTCGGGGGACTTGGGAATCCTCGCGTTTCAACGCGGGGAGGAAGTCAAATACTCTAACCGGTTTTCTCAAGACTTTATGCAAGTCACGAGCGTTTAGGGACTCTCCTTTGTAGGTGTATTTTCGCCCATCTTTGCGAATCCCACAGAAATTTTGGCTGAATGGCTTGGTTTCCCGTCAGAAAAGTCAAACGTTTCCCCACAATAGATATTGAAAAATAAGGCAAAAGAGTTTACACTTGCTATAACGGCGGTAGCAAGAAGACCGTCGGGAAATAAAAGGTGATGGGGCTCACTGGATGCGGCAAGCTAATGGCTCCTACGAGGCGAAAGCCTGGTAGGAGCTTGTTTTTTTTCCCGATAACTCAATCCGAGTTCTGTAACCAATTTGTACATCTATACCCGTTGAGGAAGGTGGAAAGTGACCTTCAGGGAGGTGTGCCAAATGAATCCGGTACCGGCAAGGTTGATGCAAATCTATGTAACCGAAAGCAGTCAATGTAAACATCAGGCACTCTACGTAGCTTTGACTCGATGGTTAAGGAAGAAGGGCATTCTTGCGGAGACCGTGAGGAGAGGAGCGGCAGGGTACGGTTCGAGCGGCATACTAAAGGAGCGGAGACTCTGCCCGCTGGCGAGCAAACGGCCCGTCGTTTTGGAATGTGTCGATTCGGCGGAGCGGATCGACAAGGTGTTGCCGGAAGTCACTGAACTGAGCGGGGAGGGTATCTGTCTGACTATGGATGGAGTCATCTGGGTCTCAGATCAACAATCGGATGATTCTCTATAGCGGGGGCCCGGTCATTAAGCCACTCCTTGAAGGGCCGGTACGGTGACTTTTCCGGCTCTATGCCGCCACACGCCGGAAAACGCCTCTACGGGGCGCATACGGCTTGTACGGCTTATTTTTGTGCGTCTATCCATGTTACCGAATATTTCTCAAAAAAGCAGGTGCAATTTCCTTTGCGGACGGATATATTATGTATATCCGATAAAAGCAAAGGAGTGAACATGATATGCAAACAAATATTGTCAAATGGGGCAATTCTCAGGGAATAAGGCTCCCCAAGATGCTATTGGATAGTGTAAACCTGGCCGAAAGTGATACCGTTGACGTGATAGCCGAAAACGGCCGAATCGTCATTAAAAAAGCTGATAACAAAAGGCGGTATAAAACCATCCAGGAACGGTTTAAGGATTTCCACGGAGAGTATGAGCCAATAGACACAGATTGGGGAAAGCCAGTAGGTAGAGAATTATGGTAAAACAAGGGGACATTATTAAGCTGGACTTCAATCCGCCCAGCGGCCGCGAACAGGCGGGATATAGGCCGGCCGTAGTGATAAGCAACGACTTTTTCAATGCAAGAACAAATTTAACTATGGTGTGCCCTATAACCAACACAAGAAAGCCGTTCCCCCTGCATATTTCCCTTGACGATAGGACGACGACAACAGGCGTCGTCCTCTGCGAGCACCTGAAGGCATTAGACCTGAACGTTCGCCCCTACAAAGTAGTGGAGCGTATTCCCGATGATTTGTTGGACGAGGTTATAGGCACGGTTTTTTCTGAAATCGAAAGGTGAGGACAATGCGCTTTTACCTTTTACCTCTTCATGGGTAGGTATAATTCAAGGCGCATTATTTTTTCTCTGATTTGGGCACCTGAATAGTCACTTTTCGTTTTCTTACAGGTTGCGCTGTCTATCCGGCTGCTTTTAATTATGAGAGGAAAACGGTTACGACAGCCACGAATAGTCACGGACTAACGTGGAAAAACTATTGCCGGAAAACGTTTCCATAGGAGGTCAGGTTCTTGTCCAAACAGGTAACACTTTTAAAGATTTATGCTGGGAAAGATGCACTTTGGAAGGGAAAACATCTGTACCAGGCATTGCTTTTTTTACTCAAGGACGCCGGTTTAGCCGGAGTGACTGTCTCCCGTGGAATAGAAGGTTTTGGGCAGCGCAAGGCCGTACATGCTGCCCGTTTACTGGACTTATCAGCGGATTTGCCCATGGTCATCGAATGTGTCGACTTTAGTGATAACATTGAAGCTGTCCTGCCAGAAATTCAAGTGATGGTGCCAAAGGGGCTAATCTTAACCACGGATGTGTTGGTTCACAACGAGCAGTTACTATCGGTTGGTCTTGGGGACACCATGGAGGAAGAATGTCATGTGGCAGAACTATAGACGAGCAGGAGAAATTCTGTAGGTTCCACTTTTAAAAACCCAGGCGATGGGGCTCGCTTATTTGCCTGAAGGCTGATGGCTCCTACCTTCAACATTCAACATGTAAAGGGGGTGGGAGCTTTTTGATGCCCTGTAATATCTGAGAGAAAAGAAAGGAGACATGCTAAAATGGTTGATTTTGCTAAAGTCAGGGAGTTGGCCCAAAAGTACAAACATATGTACGCGGTAAGCCCGGTGATGTTTACGGAAAAATACGCCGGGACAATGCCAAAGAACACCGAGAACTTGGTCTCAATCGAACGGGGAAAGTGAAAAAGTGACTATATCCTGCGTCTGCGTTTCTCTCCTATGGTTACCTCGCCTTGTAGAAAAACATTAAATAGCCTTTCTCGGCATGAATGCGGAGTTCGCCGGCAATATCGCGAGCGTTTTCTTCTAAGCCCTCTGTCAGGTCATAGCGTAAGCGTCCGCAATTGCGTTCAAAAAGCTCTTCCACCTCATGATAGAGAAGATGGATGCTTTCTTCCTGTTGGCGCCTGATTCCGGCCAGGGCCGCTTGAAAACGGGTGACTTTGCCTTCCAGGTCAGCCGCAGTGTTCCCCTTGGCTTGTTGCGATGACGGCAATTCCGAGATTGGCCTGTTTGAGCATCAGCTCATCGTTGGCGCCATTTCCTATGGCTACGGTCTGGCGGTTGCCGAATTGTTGCAGATAATCAGCTCTCTCTTGCACATGTTCACTGGTTTCCAATACCTTCACCCGGACCGGCAGTCCGGCGCATTGTCGAATAACCGTATTTTTCCTCCTTTGCCATTGTGTATAGTCTCTCTGTGCACCCGCGCTTGGTATTTAAGGGACCTTTTCGGGGCAGTTCGGATACTGCGGGGCAGTCCGGATACTGCGGGGCAGTCCGGATACCTTATGTTACCAGGAGGTGGATAATTTTCCAAACCCTTAACCCTTAGTTTGTTGCTTCAATAAATTCACCTGTACTGAATAGGACTTGACTTAAGAAGGGAAAGCGCAATGGCTGTCGTCTGGCTCAGACAGTTCCGCCAAGCGGCGCGCGACATCGGCAACCATTTTTTCGCGGTGAGCGATCTCCTTTTGCCACCCGGCTAAGGCCACTTGATCCTCTTGCAGGTGCAAGCCCCGCTCCACCGCGGAACTGATTTCACTTACGACCCTATCGATCTCTTGCTGCCAGGCCCGGAAGTAATCTTGTTTCGTGAACGTGAACCGCTCCGCTAGGTCTTCCCGAATTCTGCCGCAGTTGCGGTCCAAAAGCAAGAGGGCCCGGTTGGTCAAATGCCGCAGAACGACTCGTTTCCGGAGCGGCCAAGGGAATGGGCGCACGAGATCTTTCAGGCCCCAGGGGATCAAGCCGGTTTCCTCCTCAAAGAAGTATTCAAGGTTACTTTCCCGGCGCAGCTCGGGTTCGGGCAAATGTACCCCGACCTCCACTCCCAGCACTTTGCCGCCAATATGCGCAACCTCCGAGGCCAGTTCTCCCGCTTGAAGGTTAAAACGCCGCAGCAGGTGAGCTATTTTTTGTTCCATCTCCCAGGTCAGTTCCGGGCGGAACCTTTCCAAGGTTTCTTCAAGATGGCGGAAGATCTCTTCTTGGAGATTGGGAGGCTCATGAGTGCTCTTCAGGTATTCCTGCCAGAATTCCCGGCTGAGTGCGGTACCCTGTTCTCGACGGTAGAGTTCCACCTTTTCCGTGAGTGCTTGCAGTGCTTGCCGGGATTCCCCGGCCAGGATGTGGCGGCAATCATCTTTGGCTTCCTCGGCTCGGAGTCGGAGAGCGTGCAGGCGTTCTACCGCCTGGTCTAATTCTTGCCGGGACGCCAAAACGGCATTTCTTTCCAGACGGTTTCTATCTGAGAGTAGGTTCACGGCTCTTTGCAGTCTGCGGACGTTGCCCTCGAGCCAAAGAATGTCGCGGTCGCCCTCCAGAAACTGTTCGAGTGTCCGCTGCAGCTCCGGGATACCGGACTCTTGGCGCCCTTCTAAGTGCCAGAGGGCGGAGACGGGATGCACGGAAACCTTCTCCTGCATCTTTTCGCTCAGAACCCTTTCACAGTAGCTGAGGGATTCCGCCAAATCCTCATTGCTAAGCAGGTCTATCTTATTGAGAATGAAGAAGTATCTCGGAGCGAAAGAGCGAGAGGTTTCAAGGAAGGAGAGCTCTTCAGTATTTAGGGGCTGGTCGGCGGACAAGAGGAAGATAGCCGCGTCGATTCTGGGCAGGTAGTCTAAGGTTTCCCGGGTATTTGCTTCTTGGACCGACCCGACCCCGGGTGTGTCGACGAGAACGACCCCTCTTTGCAAAAAGTCTGAGGGATAGGCTATTTCGACATGGCTGACGCCGAGATGATTCCCGGGATTTTCGCGCTCGGTGACAAACCGGTGCAGGTTCTCGGGAGTGGTGGGTTTCCCGGCGCCGTCGCGATGGACGACATTGACGGCAATCTGCGGCCCCCAGCGCAAGACGGTTACCACGGACGTCAGTGGAATCGCCCCCGTGGGCAAAACGGTCTCCCCCAGCAAGGCGTTGATAAATGAGCTCTTTCCACGTTTGAACTGACCTAAAACAGCCAAATGGAATTGGTCGTCAGCCAGCTTATCTTCAACAATTCCGAGAAAACCGGCTGGGGATTGGCCCGTCTCTTTTTTCTCCTCCTCGCGCAGGATGGAAGCTAAATCTTTCAGTGCTGCCTTGAGTTCAGTCCTGAGAATATTGAGAGGAACCTCGCCGCTCTCAGAGTGTTCGATCGCTTTGTTCACGTCTGTCATATACGTCCCTCCTTCGAGAAGTAAGTTTATGGGGTTCCCGCCGCGTAACCGCAACCGGCCGAGCGAACTCGTTCAGCTTATTTAATGGCTGGCAGCGGCCCAGAAGAGACTGAGAGCCAGAAAGATCAGGATGTAGGCTATATAACCGGAGAGAAAACCGTGCTGAATTCCGCGCAAGGGGTGGATCCGACGGCGGAGGCTGCGGAAGAGCCGTTCATAGGGGCGGGCGCTGAGCACTTGGAGCATGTCGGCTTGCACTGCTATCTGGCGGGGCGCCCAGGTGCTGCCGCGGTACAAGTCACGGCGCACTTGGAAATTTCCCAAACGGCCGAAGAGCATACGGAAAGAGTTGGTATAGGCTGTGGCGGAATATTGACTGGCGGGTCCATGGTAGGTCAGTCCGCCCAACCAGGGCTTTACAGCGCGTTCCTTGTACGGCTTGGGACCTAGGTGGAAGAGGAGAAAGGCAAAAACGGCGAAAATCAGGAACCAGAAGAGAACATAGGTGGGGGCGATGCCGGCCACTCCGCTGGGAGGCTGGATAACCGCTCCCGGAATCGGCAGCCAGGAGAAGAGACGTCCGCCTAATTTCGGCAGGAGGTCGCCGGGTGAGAACTGACGAAAGACTGGGGGGACTATCTGGCCGACGACATGCAGGAAGGGGCGAGCCGCGCGACCAGGGGATTGAGGGCACTAAGAATGACAGTGGGGAAAAAGCCGGCCAGAGCGCTTATCCCAGTCAAACCCCAAAGGCTGACCTTGCTCAAGCGGTCCGGCGGGAAAGGTTTGGCGGCAGCGGTTGGGGAAAAATGCCCCCGCGGGCGCCCGGTGAAGAGACAGAGGTAGAGGCGGAGAAAGGCCGTAAAGGCGAGGGCGGCTCCCAGCCCCAGTTAGAGTTTGAATCTCACCGCTGCCCAGAAAAGCAAGGCTTTTGGCCAACGTGTGGGAAATCATCTGCAGGAAAAGGGCGACAAGCGCCAAACCGGCGTAGGCGGGCTCGGCGTGGTTGAAATAGAGGATGGCTAAGCCAAAGGAAACGACCATAAAGCCGATATTTTCAATGCTGCTGTAACCCAGGATTCGCCTCAGGTCCCGGACCACCGCCGCATAGAAGGTGCCGAAAAAACCCGCGAGAGCTCCCAGGAGAACCAGGAGAAAAGCCGATCCGTCATTCAATCCGCCCAGCAGGGAAAAATAGACGCGCAGGATGCCAAACAAGCCCAAGTTAACCAGGCCTCCGGCGAGCAAAGCGCCCAAATTAGCCGGTGTTACAGTATAGGCTGTGGGAAGCCAAAGCTGGACAGGGAGTATGCCGCTTTTTACTCCGAATCTCAGGAAGGTGAGCCAAAAGAAAGCTAATCGGATGCCGGGGCCACTGTCCCGTAACGCCTGCCGCAAACCGGGGAAGTCGAGAGCCATCAGGCTGTGGCTGGGGAGGAGGAGGGCGATGACCAAAGCCAGAAAACCGAGTTCGCTGATTACAACGGTCATATAGGCGGCGCGGCGCACTTGGCGACGGGTATGGTCAACCAGAATATAGGCGAAAGCGGCCAAGGACATGCCCTCCCAGGCAATGAGAAGAGGAAAGGCATTTTGGGCTGTGAGCAAAGCGTTGGTGAAAAAGAACTGCAGGCCGACCATGGCCACGGCCGACGGTCCCGTGCCGATTTGACCTGAGGAGACACGGCCGGCACTGTAAAGGCAGACCCAGAAGCCCGTAAGCCCGAGCAGGATGAGAAAGAGACTGCCCAAGGAATCCAACTGCCAAGGCCATGCCCCCAGGGGCGGGAGTCCGTTAACCTGCCCTAAGTAGAGGGTCTTACCGGACAGAAGCGTGCCGGCCGCCGGCAGAAGGTCGAGAAGGCAAACGAACGCGAGCAGGAGCCATCCGACGCGAGCGGAAATCTGGGAGCGGACGGCTGCCTGCCGAGTTTCAAAAGGCTTTGCTCTGGGGTTAGAAAAGTCGTCTATTCCGGCCGGGCGCGGCTTGCGGCTTCCCACGATAAAAGTGAGTGCACCCACGATCGGAAAGGCTGAGGTAGTCAGCCAAAACAGAGTGGCCTGACTTATCATCCGACCGCACCTCCCGTCTGTTTTCCGGCTGCCAGGGTCAGGGCGTTGAGAAGGGCATAAGGATTAGGCGGACAGCCGGGGACCTCTACATCCACAGGGCAAGGATCTCAGCCCCACAGGCGTTGCAAGAGCCTGTGTCGATGTGGCGAATGTGGAAGGAACGGCGAAAAATACGGCCAAACGCTTTGACATTTGTTTTTTCCCACAGCTCTTCATCACTCCTCGGGGACGGCTTGGACAAACCCTGGAGGAGGGGCGTTTTTTCCGCTCTGTCCAGGTCCCCCGCAGAGAGGGCCCCTTCCGGGCATATGTCCAGACAGCGATCGCAGGCCAGACAACGCTCGCTGTGAACTTGTATTGTAAACGAATATTTTTAAGGAAGAAATATCTATAAGATAAACTTCAAATTGATAAATTCATGCTGCCTTGATGAAGTAACTTTTCTTCTCAATATAGGCGCAATTGGCAGGCATGTGATTTGCACCACGGGACGATTTATATATAATACCGTCCCTTAAATTTCTTTGATTGCAAATAAGTGCAACCCAATTCCACGGGAGGCGGAGGATAAGATTAGTTTGTAATAAGCAATGTCACATAGAAGAATATCTTAACTCCCGCAGTGAAATTACATGGTATCCAATTAGGTACTATAATACAAAAAAGTGCGTACTTGCATTGTTGCATATAACAGAGTATTATTGCAATAGTAAGTTCTTGCTGTATAAATAAAATAAACATTTTGGGAGGGAATTAAATGACATTTTTAGACTTAGCCAAGAAAAGAAGATCTGTTAGGAAATACAGCCATAGGCCTATTGAAGATGAAAAGCTGCAATTAGTCCTTGAAGTGGGCCGAATAGCTCCTTCCGCAGCTAATTTTCAACCACGGTATTTTATTGTTGTAAGAGACAAAGAGAAGAAAGAAAGGATTGCAGGATCGTATTCCAAATTTAATTTTAATAATTCTAAAGATGTTCCTGCTTTCATTGTTATTTGCGGTGATCACCAAAAATCCTGGCATCGCAAGCTGGATGGAAAAGACTATTGCGATCTTGATATTGCTATTGCAGTTGATCATATGACTTTGCAAGCGGCGGAATTAGGGTTAGGCACATGCTGGATAGGTGATTTTGACCCTCAGGCGTGCAGAAAGGTATTAGATATCCCTGATCATATTGAACCCATAGCTATACTGCATATTGGTTATTCTATCGGAGAAAGTCAATATGAAAGTGAACTATCTAAAGAGCATTCCAGCTTTGGAAATAATCAGGATGGTACCAAAAAACGCAAAAGCTTTGAAGAGATTGTTTTTTGGAATAAGTTTGGGAATTAATTATTAAAGGCTTTACCGTATTTTGTGAAGTGCTACAATAAAATGTTAATTTGGAAAAGATGTTGTTTCATGAAAGTGATAGCTTATAATGGAAGTCCTAGGAAAAATTGGAATACTGCTACTCTGCTGAAGCACGCACTTGAAGGTGCGGCTTCACAGGGAGCAGAAACAGAACTATTACATTTATACGATATAAACTATAAGGGCTGTATAAGTTGTTTTGCCTGCAAATTAAAAGATGGTAAAAGTTACGGCAAGTGCGCCATAAACGATGCTTTGACACCGGTTCTCCGAAAGGTTGAAGAAGCTGACGCCTTGATTATTGGTTCACCTATTTACTTTGGAGCAGTTACCGGAGTGTTGAGGTCTTTCCTGGAACGGTTGCTGTTTCAGTACCTTGTGTATGATGCGAACTATTCCACTCTTTTCAAAAGGCGAATTCCGACAGGCTTTATTTACACGATGAATGTAAATGAGAATCAGGCGGTAGAACTTGGGTATAAGCAGCATCTCGAATATGTGGAACAGGCGATGAAGAATATTTTTGGAGCAAACGAATCATTGTTTGTTACCGATACTTATCAATTTGATGATTATTCCAAGTATGTTGTGACAACGTTTAATGGAGAAGAGAAAGCCAAAAGACGAAAGGATGAGTTCCCGAAGGATTGCCAGAAGGCATTCGAAATGGGAGTAAGATTTGCCCGGCAAAAAAATATTTCTTAATAAAATCTACTATATTTATTTAAATGGAGATGGATTTATGGCATTATTGCTCGAACCGCTACAAATAAAGTCATTGATGCTTTCCAATCGCTTGATCATGCCACCTATGGCCTCTTCAAAAGCTGAGGCGGATGGAAGGGTAAGTCGGGAGATCCTTGATCACTATACAGAAAGATCCAAAGGTGCATACCTTTCCCTTATAATTATTGAACACAGCTACATTCAGGCGGAAGGTAAGGCCAGTAAAAATCAGCTTTCCATTTCAGATGATTGTGTGACCGAACGGCTGGAGCACTTGGCAGACATTATTCACCGAAACGGCACTAAGTGCATTATGCAAATTAACCATGCCGGAAGTGCTGCTAATAAAGAAATTATCGGCACAATACCTCTGGGGCCATCAGCAGTGCCAAATCCGCGTAAAGGGGGAATCCCACGTGAGCTCACCCGCGAAGAGATTGCTGTTATTGTTCAAGCGTTTCATGACGCTGCCTGTCGTGTTAAAAATGCCGGGTTTGATGGGGTAGAAATTCATTCCGCCCATGGATACCTTCTAAATCAATTTCTCTCACCGCTCACCAATATGCGGAGAGACGATTATGGTGGAAATATTCGCAATCGTATCCAGCTCCACCTTCAAGTCGTAGAATCAATCCGTGCGGCTGTCGGTAATGATTTTCCCATTCTTCTGCGGTTAGGGGCTTCTGACTTTGCTGCAGGAGGGACGACTGTTGAAGATAGTCAAATTGCAGCACAAGAATTTGAGAAAGCAGGAGTAGACGTGCTTGATATATCCGGTGGCTTCTGCGGATATAGTATACCGGGTATTTATGGCCAAGGTTATTTTGCACCGATTACTGAAGCGATTAAACAAGTTGTCTCCATTCCGGTGATCCTTACTGGTGGAATTACTGAAGCACAAGCTGCTGAGCAGCTACTGGCTGATGGTAAAGCAGACCTCATTGGAGTAGGCAGGGCTATATACAAGGATTCAAAATGGGCACAAAAAGCGATTGAAAGCATTTGTACAGGTGATCGAACCGAAAGCACCTTATGAACTATAAGCTAAAACGAAATATGTAATACATAGAGAGTAAAACTCACACTTTACGTGGAGAAGTTTTGCTCACTTTTCTTTATTCGTATAGAAAGATTTTATCTTTGAAGAAAAATTCATACTACCTTTGATATCGGAGGATGATTTAATGTACTTTGAGGATTTTTATATCGGTCAACGTTTTCTGACCGACCCTGTTATAATAACCGAGGAAGAAATATATGAATTTGCTAAAAAATATGACCCTCAACCTATACATATTGATCCAGACTATGCGGAACACAGTTATTTTGGAGGTATTATCGCATCCGGGCTTCATACATTAAGTATTATATGGGGACAATGGGTTTGCTTAAATAAGTTTGGTACAGAAGCTATCGGGGGAATAGGTATTGATTCTTTAAATTGGACAGCGCCGGTACGACCAAACGATGAGCTAAAAGGCGATATAGAAGTTGTGGAAATGATTCCAACCTCGAAAGGAGGGCGGGGTATAATGACTTTGAGAATTACTGTAATAAATCAAAGCAAACAAGTTGTACTCACCACCCAAGTAAAGGGAATGCATAAAATCAGACCCCTTAATATGGATACGTAAATTGACTTATAGAGTTTATTTTGTATTATTGTCCAAAATATTTAAATAATCTTTTCCCCACGAGCACATTGACTCCAGCAACGGTTGTATACTTTTTCCCAAATCTGAAAGAGAATACTCAACTTTTGGAGGCACCTCAGCATATACTTTTCTAATTATAAGTCCATCTTCCTCCAGATCCCTTAATTGTTGCGTCAACATTTTCTGTGTAGCTTGCGGCACAAGCTTTCTCAATTCATTAAACCGCAGCGTCTTTCCTTCTAAATGCCATAAAATTAATGATTTCCATCTTCCTCCGATTAAATCAAGTGTTACTTCCATTGAATATTTGTATTCCTTATTACTTTTCTTAATCATAACAACAACTCCTCGAAATTTTAAGATCGGGTATATTTATAGTATCCGTTTAAGCACTATCATATATTAAAGGATGTACTTATAAAATATATCTTTACAGATATTATTATAGCAGAATCAAAAAAATAATTCTACAGAAAATAGATTCTCAATTAAGATGCCAATAATATTTAATATTGCTAATGTACTGAAATCGTGCTTTCCAGTTTCCCGCTGATTTGTACATGGAGGTGGCTCGTCCGTCCACGCGGAGATTCCGCTAAGCCGACTCCCCAGCCTGGAGGAGCATTGTCATCTTGGAACAGAGGAGCAGTCTCTCCGCCCCAGGCGGGGTTTGCCAATTGCGGCAGTCCATAGCGCAAGAGGGCATAGGAACGGTGCCACTCGCGGACACGCACCAGAAAACGGCTACAAGCGTCGCCGGCTTCCGGGCCTGTTTCAAACGCCATGGACCACGATCCCAGGTCGGCGGCAGGGCCGAAATAGTCCTGGCGGACATCACGGGTAAGCCGGCGGCACGGGCGACGGGGCCAACCAGATCAAAGGCAAGGGCCCAATCCGTTTCCACTTTTCCGGTGGCCTTGAGGCGATCGGCGAAACTGGGGGTCTTGCCCAAAAGCCGGCAGAACTTGTCAAACCGTTCGGCGATGGGCTGAAGCCGCCGCAAGACGAATTCTGCCGTACTCGGCCAGTGCCCTCCGGGATCAGTCGCACCTTGTGCCGGAGCTTCCGGAGGTCCCGGTAGATCTGAAAGATACTGGGTCCTTTCTTGCCTTGGACAAACTCTTTCCAACGGTTGAGAACGCCCTTAATGAGCGGTGCCGCCATCAGGACGAACAGGAGTTGCAAGGCCTGCAGGAAGACGGCTTGGGATAGGGAAGCAACCACCATGTGACCTCCTTTCTGTTCTTACAAATCTGTTCTTACAAACTTGTTTACCCTGCATTCCTTGGCCGGACCGGCCGGAACACAGTCGCTGCACCACCCCCCGATGACGGAAAGACCCTTTCTTGCCCCCCAAGATAACAGAAAGACCCTCTCCCTGACCAAGGGTCTTTCTCAAAAAAACAAACCCCTACCACAGAGTGGTAGGAGCTATTAGCCAAAAAGGCGGGATGTATGGCAGCGTCTAAAGTTCGTACACTGACGAGCTCCATCGTCGGCTCGATTGTAGGTTAATTATAAGAGTCTTTCGTTGAAATTGTCAAGGGTTAGTTGCGTCTTTCGCACAACTCCCATAAAGAGCAGGACGGGATGGGCCAGCCGGGTGTCTTTCGGATAGGTGAGGTACTCGCCATATGAAAAAGCAAAGATTTGGGCAGGGTCAAATGTACAAGACGGCAAAAAACTTGACCGGAAAAGAGGCGATAAGCCTTTTCAAGCGATATGGCGTTTCCGATTATGTGCTTTCCTGCTACGGGGCGTTGCACACTACCGGGACGAACTACATCGTTGAGGATATTGATTTGTTTTTGGAAGCCCGTCAGCAATGATGCCGGTCGCATTCACATTGTAAAACATGTATAATGAGCACGAAAGCATGATCAACCTTTCGGGCAGTATACTCGCATGGCAGGAGATAAACGCATGGAAAACACTGGGGGGAAAGTGTATCGGTTGGGGGTTATGGGCGGAACATTCGACCCGATTCACTACGGGCATTTGGTGGCGGCGGAGACGGCCCGGATCGAATTCCGACTGACACAGGTTCTCTTTGTCCCGACCGGGAATCCTCCGCACAAACAGGGGAAAAAGATTTCCCCGGGGGAGCTGCGTTTTGAGATGGTGCGGCGGGCCATTGCCGACAACCCGAATTTCAGTCTTTCTCGTCTGGAGATTGATCGGCAAGGGCCTTCTTATACGATAGACACTTTACGGATCTTGAGAAAGGCTTATCCGGAAAGCGACCTTTATTTCATTACGGGAACGGATGCCCTGCGCGAGATTTTTTTCTGGCATCAAGCCGCTGAGATTTTAAAGCTGACGAATTTCGTGGCCGTATCCCGCCCGGGTTATGAAGCGCACGATTTTTTGGAGCAAGCCCGGAGCGAACACCCGGAAGCGCGGGGAAGGATTTCGCTTCTAGAGGTCCCGGCTTTGGCTATTTCCTCCACAGATATTCGGGCACGGGTCGGCCGAGGGCAGTCCATCCGCTATCTTTTGCCGGAGACGGTCCGCCGGTTTATCGATGAAAAAGCTTTGTACAGGGCTATCTGAGTCGTGCAATATGAACCGTGTAAGACGAGTCGCGCAATATGAGTCATAGGAAATAGACCTTCATGCCGCCAAGGCAGCACTATCAGACCATGAAAGCGGCCGCTTTATCTGTAGTTTTGCTTTGAGTATATGGATATCGAATTTGCTCATACTAAGAGCGAATCCAATGAGCAAGAGGTGACAGAGATGACACAAACACTTTACGTTGGAAACCTTCCCTGGAATACGACGGCGGAAGAACTGGCCGCGTTTTTCAGAGATTACGGAGAAGTTTCCGGCAGCCGAATCATTACCGATCGCGAAACAGGACGCTCACGGGGATTCGGCTTTGTTGAAGTACCGGACGGGGAAGCGGCTCGTCTGGCAGAGGAATTGAACGGCAAGGACTTCGGCGGGCGCCCGCTCACCGTGAACGAAGCGAAGCCAAAACAGTTTTAAACGGCGGACAAAGGAGGGGGTGGGAAGAGAGCCCCCTTTTCCCGCCCTTAACGCGTTCCTTTTGGTACAAGTGCAAACGTGGATAACTGCGGGTGGGGTTAGAAGTAGTCTGGGGTTGGGAGGAGTCTCATCGAGGAGGTAAGAAGGGCGTGGATTGGGAAAAAGGCCCTGATTCGGAAGGAAGACCTGATTCGGAAAAAAGCTCTGGCTCGGAAAAAGATCCCGGCTTGAAAAAAAGCTCCGGCTTGAAAGAAAGTATTGATTTAATAAAAGCCCCCGACTTGAAGAAAGTTCTGGATTTGAAAAAAGCCCCGGACTTGAAGAAAGCCCTTGATTTAGCCGGCAGAACCCTTTCGGCGAGAAGGTTCCGGCACACTTTGGGGGTGGCTTCCCTGGCCGAGGATCTGGCGCGGCGGCACGGCCTGGATCCGGCCCGTGCCCGTTACGCGGCGTTGCTGCACGATTTGGCCAAGGAGATTCCCGAGGAGCAGCAGGTGTGCTTGGCCAAGCGTTGGCATTTGATCCGTTACCCGGAGGACGAAAGCTGTCCTTCCGTTCTTCACGGTCCGCTGGTCTCGTATTGGCTGGCCAAGTGTGGCCTGACAGACCGGGAACTCCTGGCGGCCATCGCGCATCACACCCTGGGAGCTCCCAACATGTCCCGCTTGGAGATGCTGATTTACAGCGCCGATTTGGCCGAACCTGGCAGGGAGTTTCCGCAAGTGGACAATTTACGCCAAGCCTTGTATGATAGTTTAGAAGAGGGTACTTTGGCTTGTGTCGAACATACTCTACATTACCTGGAAGAGTCTCACCGGCCGATTCACCCTTTGACTCGTCTAACCCATGAAGATTTGCGGAGGAGGCATGGCTTTGGAACTTGAACAAAGGCAGCTCAAACAGGTTGTGGATTTGGTAGCGGACAAAAAAGGCCGCGAAATCGTGTTGCTGAACTTGAAGGGGATTTCGATGGTGACCGATTACTTTCTGATTGCCACGGGTAACTCCACGACTCAGGTAAAGGCCATTGTCGATCACTTGGAGGAGAAGCTGGGGACGCTCGGGATTCCGATTTTGCGGGTGGAAGGCCTTCCCGACGCGCAGTGGGTGCTTATGGACTGCGGCGATCTCGTGGTGCACATCATGACCCCGGATCAGCGGGATTTCTACAACCTGGAGAGGCTTTGGGGAGATGCCGAAGTGATGGCTTTTTAGCTTTTTCGGGCATAATTAGGAAAAAGACATCAATCTTGACAAGTGACGGGTTTTTGATAAAATGGAATAAATTTAGGAACTTGAAGAAGCTTCCGCAGAAGCGTGGAAGGGAATTGCCCCGGGCAGTTCTTGCTCAGAGAGACACCGGTTGGTGCGAGGTGTTGCAAGAGGCCGGGGGGTCTCGCCCCGGAGCTGTGCCCAGGTGACAATGGGCACCGGTCGGTGTCGTTATCCACCGCTGAGTGCATGGTGTTATGAAATAGGGTGGTACCGCGAGCAAATCTCGTCCCTTGGGGGACGGGATTTTTTGTATTAAGGGGGAAGGGTTTATGCAGGAGAAGTATTCATTTGCCGAGATTGAGCCCAAGTGGCAGGAACGCTGGCTGAAGGACAAGGCCTTTCAAGCCGGAGAGGATACCGGAAAACCCAAGTACTATGCTTTGGCCATGTTTCCGTACCCGTCGGGGAATCTCCACATCGGACATGTGCGCAATTATTCCATTGTCGATGTCATCGCCCGCTTTAAGAGGATGCAAGGGTACAACGTACTGCACCCAATCGGCTGGGACGCGTTCGGACTGCCGGCGGAAAATGCCGCGATTAAGAACCAGACCCCACCGGCGGAGTGGACCTGGAAAAATATCGCCAATATGAGGCGGCAGCTGCGCAGTATGGGAATTTCCTATGACTGGGATCGGGAGGTGGCCACCTGTCATCCCGGTTATTATAAATGGACTCAGTGGATGTTTTTGGAGTTTTACAAGCACGGTTTGGTCTACAAGAAGAAGGCGGCGGTCAATTGGTGCCCGTCCTGCGCCACGGTGTTGGCCAACGAACAAGTGGTGGACGGAGCCTGTGAGCGCTGTGAGACGCCGGTGACGAAAAAAGATTTGGAACAGTGGTTTTTTAAAATAACCGACTATGCCGACGTCCTCCTGGACGATCTGGACAAATTGCCCGGCTGGCCCGAAAAAGTGAAAACCATGCAGCGCAACTGGATCGGCCGTTCGGAAGGAGTGGAGGCGGAGTTCGCCTTGGAGGGCAGGAAGGACCGGATTGCTGTCTACACGACCCGGATCGATACCATTTTCGGCGTGACCTATCTGGTCTTGGCTCCGGAGCATCCTCTGGTGCGGCAGTTGGTCCGGGGCAGCGACTATGAACAACCGGTGCTGGATTTTATCGAGAAGATGAAAGGGTTAAACGAGATCTCCCGCACCTCCAATGAAGTCGAGAAGGAAGGCCTCTTTACCGGCAG
Source organism: Peptococcaceae bacterium CEB3 (assembly GCA_001029295.1). Classification (GTDB taxonomy): domain Bacteria; phylum Bacillota; class Desulfitobacteriia; order Desulfitobacteriales; family Desulfitobacteriaceae; genus Acididesulfobacillus. The sequence continues at coordinate 17,095 of LDXJ01000062.1, forward strand.
ATATTGCTTCAACCCGATGAACGGCAAGAGGATTCCCATCTGGATAGCCAACTATGTCCTGGTGGATTACGGCACGGGAGCGGTCATGGGGGTTCCCGCCCACGACCAGCGCGACTTCGAGTTTGCCACAAAATACGCGCTTCCGATCGCACGGGTCATTTTACCCGAAGGGATGGACCCCGGAGAAAAAGACGCGCCTTTGGCCGCGGCCTACACATACGAGGGTACCATGGTCAATTCGGGGACTTTTGACGGTCTGGGCAACGAAGAAGCCTGGGAACGTATGGCCGAGGTCATGGAAGAGAAAGGGCTGGGGGAGCGGCGGGTGAATTTCCGTCTGCGCGACTGGCTGATCTCCCGCCAGCGCTATTGGGGTGCTCCCATTCCCATGGTCTATTGTGATCACTGTGGAACGGTTCCGGTGCCGGAGGAGGATTTACCGGTGCTTCTGCCCGAAGACGTGGTCTTTAAGGCCGGGGAAAATCCCTTGACGAGTTCCTCCACGGTTGTTCACACCCAGTGCCCGCAGTGCGGGGGTCAGGCCCGCAGGGAGACGGATACGATGGATACCTTCGTCTGCTCCTCCTGGTATTATCTGCGCTACACGGACCCGCGTAATGACAAGAGGCCGTTTGCGCCGGAGGAGGCGGCTCGCTGGCTTAACGTCGACCAGTATGTGGGCGGAGTGGAGCACGCGATTCTGCACTTGCTCTATTCCCGTTTCTTTACCAAGGCCCTGCGTGATTTCGGCTATTTGCAAGTGGACGAACCCTTCCAGAACCTCCTCACCCAGGGAATGGTCTGTATGGACGGGTCCAAGATGTCTAAATCAAAAGGAAACATCGTCAGCCCGGAAGAGATCATCAATCGTTTTGGGGCCGATACCGCCCGCCTATTCATCCTGTTTGCGGCTCCGCCCGAACGCGACCTGGAATGGAGCGAGCAGGGTGTCGAGGGCTGTTACCGCTTCCTTAATCGGGTCTGGCGTCTGGCGGCCCAGTATGCGGATATCCCGCCGGCCGCAGGGCCGGCCTGGGGTATATGGCCGGCGGGTAAGGAGGTGGCCTCGGACGGGTTCGGTACGGTGAGGCCGGCGCGGTCTGAGGCCGGTGATGCCGGGAGAGCGTTTGGGAACGGGAGGACTTTGGATCCTGCCGCCAAAGCGATGAGGAGGCAGACTCACCTGACGATTCAAAAGGTTACCCATGATATCGGTCAGCGCTTTAATTTCAATACAGCCATCAGTGTTATCATGGAACTGGTGAATGCCCTTTACCTCTATAAAGAAAAGACAGACGCGGATCCGGAGGTGGCCAGGGAAGCCCTGGAGAGCATCCTGATTCTCCTGGCACCCTTTGCCCCCCATATCACGGAAGAGATCTGGTCCGAATTCGGGCACGCGGACAGTATTCATGTTCAACCTTGGCCTGAGGTGGATGAAGCGGCCCTGACCCAGGAAGAAGTGACGATCGTGCTCCAGGTGAACGGCAAAGTGAGGGAGCGCGTCCAAGTACCCGCCGGGATCGACGCCGCGGCCTTGGAAGCTCAAGTGCGTTCGCTCCCGCGCCTACAGGAATGGACCCAGGGCAAGCGCGTGGTCAAAGTGATCACGGTCCCGGGTAAACTGGTGAATCTCGTCGTCAAGTGAGGCATTGCGAGTCGCCGCGTGGGAAAAACAGCGAACTCGTTCACCGGAAAACACGATTGGATCAACGTAAGACCGGCGGCTTCCGGAAAAGGGAAACCGCCAGTCTCTTTTTTCATCCCATGTGACAAAAGCTGCCATTTTTCGCGGCAGGAAAAGGAAGGAAGAGGGAGAAATAGGGAAAAGGGAGAAATGAGGAGAAGGAGAAATAAAACGGAGGAAGAAATTGGGACGAGGAAGAAATATGATAAAGCACAGCAAAGACAATAGAGGATTGCTTCAGAGGATTGCTTCGCAGCTAAGCTAAGATTTAGCCGAAGGAGGGTGGGGAGTGTGGAGCGTAAGGCCCGCTGGCTTTGGTGGGGCTTTCTGGCGGCCCTGGTCGTCGTCGCCGCCTGGAAGGTGTTCCTGCCGCATGGGACGAAGGCTTATCAGGACAGTGGTCCCGGCGGCAGGGAAATCGTCGTCTATGTGGCAGGAGCGGTGGAGAAGCCCTCGTTGCTCCACCTTCCTCTCGAGGCCCGACTGAACGACGCGCTGCAGAAGATTCGCCCGCTGCCGGACGCCGACTTGGAGTGCCTGAATCCCGCGGAGAAGCTGAAAGACGGGCAGAAGATTATGGTTCCTTTTAAGAGAGGGCCGGGAGTAGTTCCGGGACCCGGAGGCACGGGTGGTGCGGGCAGCGGCGCGGCTGGGCAAGGCGGAGTCGGTCCGCCGGGGCAGGGCGCGGGCGCGGGAGGCTTAGGTTCAGGGGGTCAGGCGTCCGTTCGGACGCCCGCGGGAAACACCGGATCCGGGATGCCGGCGGGAGGCGCGGCGGCGAGAAGTTCAGCCCCGGGCGGTGCGGGAACGGCAGGCGGCGCCCCGTCCCCCGGTGGGGCGGCAGCCGGTAAGATTAACATAAATACGGCGGATGCGGCCGAACTGGACAAACTTCCTGGCGTCGGTCCCGCCTTGGCTGCCCGGATCTTGCAGTACCGGACGGAGCACGGTCCTTTTGCCCGCCCGGAGGACCTTCAGGAGGTTGCCGGTATCGGGCCGAAAACTTTCGCTAAGATGGCGTCCCTGATCAGCGTGGGGCCATGAGGGACCCGTGGCTGAACCGGGCGGTCGCGATCTTGGCCGGGGGAGGCTTGGCGCTGTTCCTGCCTCCCGGGGTACAGATCTGGGGAGGGGTTTTCTGCCTTCTCGTTGCCGGTGCGCTCTTTCAGTGGCGGCCCGGCGATTTTTTCGGCCGCCTTCGACGGGCGGAGATCTGTTTACTGGCGGCGAGCCTCCTCACCGGCTATTTGTACGGAACGGCAGCTTTCCGACTCCTTCCGGCTCCCGTACTGCTGAAGGATGTCGAGGTGAGGGGGGTTCTCCAGGACTGGCAGCGGGAAAGCGACAGGGCTGTGGGGATTTTGCGCCTGGACTCGCCGCAGAGCGTGGCGGCCGGCGGACAAGGGGCGGGGACTGGCCTGCCTATTGGGGGCGAGCGATATCGCCTGGCGGTTTACCCGGACAAAAATGGCGGCTATGCCGGTCTGTGGCCAAAGGTGCGCCCCGGAGATCGCCTGGCTTTGCGGGCAAACCTGGAACGGCCTAAGCCCGCGGGGACACCCGGCGGGTTCGATCCCTTGCTTTACGACGCGGCCCGGGGCCTGAGCGGGACACTCACGGCTCGGGGCGAACCCCAGTTGCTCGCCCCGGGACAGCCGTCGCTGCCCTGGCTCATCAGGGAAAAGGTGAGGACGGCTTTGGGGTCTTTTCCGGGCCGGGAGAGCGGGATCCTGCAAGGAATTCTGTTCGGTGATTCGAGCGGAATTCCCCCCGAGGTTCAAGAAACCTATAAGGTCACCGGTGTTCTCCACGTCTTCGCCGCTTCCGGTTCAAATGTCGCTTTTGTTCTGGCGCTCGTGGGAGGCCTTCTCTTCTTCCTTCCCGGACGGGGCCGGATCATAGCTATGGCTTTGGCCCTCATTCTTTACGCGGCTCTCTGCGGGGGCAGCGCGCCTATCGGCAGGGCGGCGATCTTGGCGGAAGCGGTTTTGCTGGGCCGTTGGGGCCGGGGAAAAGTGCCCGCTTTGCGCTGGCTCTCTTTTGCCGCGTTGGCCCTTTTCGTCTGGAATCCTCTGGTCATGCGGGACATCGGCTTTCAGCTTTCAGTCCTGGCCGCCTGGGGGATTATCGTGCTCAGTCCCCGGATAGCCCGGGTGGGTATCCTCCACCGGTGCCCTCCGGCTATTCGGCAGGCCCTGGTTGCGACAGCGGCCGCTCAAGCGGCTGCTCTTCCTCTTCTCATCACCGCTTTTCACCGCCTCTCTCTCGTCGGTTTGGTGGCCAATGTCCTCATCCTTTTTCTCTTGGGCGGTGTCCTGGAACTTGGGCTCTTGGGGGTATGTCTGAGCTTTTCCTCGCAGCTGGCGGCTGTGTTCTTTCAGGCGGGGCTCTGGCTTTTGGGCTGGGCCAATGCTGCCTTGGAGGCGCTCGCGCGTTTGCCCGGGGCCGATGTCTTGGTTCTGGAGCCGGGTTGGGCCTTTTGGCTTGTTTGGTACGGAGGGATCGCGGTTTGGCTTCTGGGTCCGGAACGAGTTTCGTTTGTCCTGAAAGTGCGCCTGCGCGGTCTGCGCCGGCGGGTGGAAGGTGTGGCGCGCCTGCGGGTGGAAGGTGTGGCGCGCCTGCGGCGGGTTCAGGGTGTGACATGCCGGCTGCGATTTCGGGGGTGCACAGGTCCATGGCGGTTTTCCCGCCCCGATTGCTCCGGCGGACCTGCTCGAGGTGTAGTGCGCCTTCTGTCCTTGTCCGGACTCAAGGTTTGGCGGCCTTCAGCCCGGCAGCTGTTCCTTTTGCTCTTAGTCCTGTCTCTCCTCGCGCATCTGCCTCAACGCGCCTTGGAGGTGGACTTTCTGGACGTGGGACAGGGAGATTCCCTCCTGATCCGCAGCCCGCAGGGCCGGGTTTATCTGATTGATGCCGGGCCGAAATCAGACCGTTTTGACGCGGGAGAGCGGATTGTCCTTCCCTATTTGCTTCATAGCGGAGTCCGCGAGCTTGAAGCCCTGTTTATTACCCATGAGCACCAAGATCATATCGGAGGAGTTCCAAGTGTTATCAAGAACATCCCGATTCATTGGCTGGGCGTTCCGGATGTGGGAGACCGCTTAAGCCTGCCGGAATGGACCGGGGCCATTCCGCGGAAGTTTTGGCGGGAGCAGGGAAAAGTGAGGACTTTGCGGGCAGGGGAGCGGATCGATATCGGAGCGGGTGCTTGGTTTAACGTCCTGGCACCGATTGAAGTCTTGAACGGGACACACTCCGACCCGAACAACAATTCCCTGGTGCTGGAGCTGCATTACCTGGGGAAAACCGTCATGCTCACTGGCGATATGGAAGAGGAAGAACTGAAGGAGGCGGCCGGCGGCGGACCTTGGCAGGCGGATTTTTACAAGATTCCGCATCATGGCAGTCGCTATTCCCTGGATAGGGCGTTGCTGGATCAGCTCAAACCCCAAGCGGTTTTCATTTCCGTGGGGAAAAATACTTTCGGTCATCCTGATCCGGAAATGCTGGCTTATTGGGCCGGGCGCCATATTCCACTTTACCGGACGGATGAGCAAGGAACAATCCGGTTGATGATCGCGAAGGACGGAACCCGGATTCGGGTGGGACGGGAGTGAGAAGAGATGCGTGCCATTAACGTATCACCTCAATCGCGTATAGCGGTAGGTTTAGCAGCCCACCCTCGCGCTTATAATCCGCCATGGAGGTGCGGACCGACAGTGTCGGACGAAATTTTCCCTGATACATTTTCAGGCTTTTCGCCTTCAAATTCGTTTCCGCTTTCACTTCAATGGGAATAACCGCGCTGCCGTTATCCACCACAAAGTCGATCTCCGCGCCGCCCCGGTCGTTCGTCCAATAATAAGTTTCCAGTCCCTTGAGGGTTTTGAGCTGCTGCAATACATATTGCTCGGTCAGCGCGCCTTTGAATTCCTTGAAAAGCTCGTTGCCATCCAAAAGCGTGCTTTGATGCAGGCGCGTCATGCAGGAAAGCAAGCCGACGTCGACGAGAAACAACTTAAAAGATTTCAAATCCTCGTAGGCTTTGAGCGGCAGGCTGGGCGCGTTCACACGATGCACCTTATGGACCAGGCCGCAGTCGGTCAGCCAAAGCAGGGCCTGTTCGTACTCTTTGGCCCGCGCGCCCTCCTTGATCAGCCCGTAGATGAATTTTTTGTTTTCCTTGGTAAGCTGGGCGGGAATGCTGTTCCAAAGCATCCGGATTCGCGGCAGGACATCATGGGGCGCGTGCTTGGAAAAATCCTGCTCATAGGCGTCAAGGATGCGTTGCTGTATTTCCCGCGCTTCCCCGAAATCTTTATTCTGGGAAAAGCTGTGTACGACCTCTGGCATACCGCCTACATAGTAATAGTATTTGAGCATGTCGATATAGGTTTGCTTGAAAGTGGTTGCCATAGCAAAGTCGCCTTTTTGCAGCAACTCCACATATTGACCGTTGCCCATGGCATTTACAAACTCCGTGAAACTCAGGGGGTACAAGTCCAAGAACTCCACCTTGCCCACGGGGAACGACGTGCCCTGATGCAGCGCGACACCCAACAGCGAACCGGCACATACGATCTGATACTGCGGCGCGTTCTCGTTGAAATATTTTAGTGAAGTCAGAGCTTTGGGCACTTCCTGCACTTCATCAAAGATCAGCAGGGTATTCGCGGGGTCGATCTTCTGGCCGGAATAGAGCTCCAGCCCCGTTATGATCCGCTCCACATCCAGGTCGGATGAAAATAAACCCTTCATGCGCTGGTTGTTGTCCAAGCTAACATAGACGGTCTTCTCAAAAGCGATCCTGCCGAATTCCTTCATTAGCCAGGTCTTGCCGACCTGCCTTGCACCGCGGATGATGAGGGGCTTTTTGTTCCTCTTCGCTTTCCACTTATGCAGTTCCTCTATCGCTGTTCTATACATGGGATATCACCTCATACGGTAAGCATACCTCGCCCAATCAGAAAATGCAATGATATTATGAGTATCTATAACACTTTTTACGACAAAAACCCGTTTAGTTTCTGATACCTCATAAGGGGCAGAGGGGAGGCACCGGCCCCTAAAAAGAAAAAGACAAAAATTGCCTGGTTATGTATATTTGTCATGAGACTGGTAAGAATAGGAGGGAACATCTCTTTTCTCCTCCTCTTTCTTTTACCCCTTCAATTAATTTTGGAGGGGTTCTTTTTATCCTCAGTCGAACGAGTTCACTCTCAGATGGTTTTACCCCTGCTGCATGGGTGTCTATTCATGCCGAAAACAAGACTGGCTTTTTTGCCCGGGGTCCCTTAAAATAAAGTAAACTTAGTTCACGTGGCTTTGGCCGGACCTGAAGTATGGAGTTGCCCCTGCCGGAGAAACCTTCGCCTATGAGGAAGCGGGGCACAAACAGCGACGGGGGGAATAGTTTTGCGCGAAATTGAACAAGTCATCCGGGCCGCCGCAAATGGGAAGATCCCGGGGATTTGGCTGTGGTACGGAGAGGAACGGTTCCTGACGCAGGAAGCCCTGCAGGTTCTTAAGGAGAGCTACTTAAAAGAAGATCCTTCGGGGAGCTCGATTGAGACCGTGTCGGCCGAGGAAGTTTCGCCTTCCGCTCTGGTCGCGCTGGCTAATTCGTCTTCTTTTTTTTCCCGCCGGTTAATCGTCGTTCAGGACCTTCCTTATTTCCGGGAAGGAGCGGGTGCGGACGTCGAGTGTTTCAACGGCTACTTTGCCGACCCGAATCCGGGAACCTGTCTGTTGTTTGTGGCGGACACCGTTCACAAAGGGCGGAAATTTTATAAGGCTGTGGAGAAATACGGATCAATTCTGGAATTCAGCTCTCCCCGGCGCACTTGGGAGTGGCAGGCGTGGCTCAAGGCCGAGATGGACGTCAGAAACAAAGAGATGTCTCCTGAGGCTGCAGCTTTGTTCTTGGCCTGGGCGGGGCATCAAAGCGGGGTGCTGAGCCGGGAACTGGACAAGTTGGCCGTTTTTACAGGGGAGAGAAGGGACATTCTCCCCGCCGATGTCGAGCAGGTGGTTATCCGTACGGCGGAAGCCACTGTTTTCGAGTTGCTGGACGCGGTGGCCCGGCGTTCAGCCGGTGAAGCCACGGTCAAGCTGCATGAGGTTGTGCGTTTGGAGCACCCGCTCAAAGTCATGACACTTCTGGTACGCCAGGTGCGGCTCCTCCTGGGCGCCTTGGCTTGGCGCCGGCGGGGAGAAGGCGGCGCGTCCTTGGCCGCCGCCCTCAATATCAGACCCTATGAGGCCAAGAAGATCTGGGCTCAGTCTCAGACCATGACCGAGTCCCAGCTGGCCCGGGCCTTGCAAGAATGTCTGCGCACCGAGATAGCCTTGAAGAATGGGGGCGGCGATCCGGTGTTTCTCCTGGAAATGATGATCATCCGCTTTTGTTCGGGTTGAGGTCAACAACCATTGCCAAATTAGGAAAAGAAATAGGCATTATCCCTTGCGGGACAACGCCTATTTTACGCTTTTCTGTATCGGTTCGGGCTGATTCAATAAGTTTGTCTATGAACGCAGGTTTCGGCTCGTTCGCGCTCCGTATGCGGTGAGCGCGCTGTGTAGTCGACAAATGACGCGCTTCCTTAGCTCGCTTTGGCAAAATGTCTGCCATATTTCTTCGTCAGCCGGGATTTCTTGCGGGCAGCCATGTTCTTATGAATCAATCCCTTGGAAGAGGCTTTATCCAAAGCACGAGCGGCTTTCTTCAAAGCGGCGCCGGCCGTTTCGGCATCCGTTGGCAAAGCTTCTTCGAAACGGCGAATGGCCGTTCTCAGAGCCGATTTGGCCGCTGCGTTTTTCAGCGTGCGCATTTTAGCGATTTCGACTCTCTTGATGGCGGATTTAATATTTGGCACTCTTGGTCACCCCCCTCGGATGAAATATCCCGCCGCTGTTTTCGGCACCGGGATGGAAAGAACCTTCCAGCTATACGCAAATTACATAATATCATTCGGCGCCGGATTTAGCAAGAAAAATGATGGTAAGGCAAGAATAAATAATTTCCTTTGAATCTGCTCAAACTAGGTTCGACCGTTGGTTTTTTTTCGACGCCAGAAAACAAGGGAAGGGGTTTTGACCATGTTGGGTGTGATAGTTCGGTTTGTGGTGTCAGCAGTGGTGCTGCTCCTGGTAAGCTATATCGTTCCTGGTCTGCGGGTGGCGGGCTTTGTCGGCGCGATTATCGCCGCCGTGGTGATCGCCGCTTTGGGCTGGGTGGTAGAGCTGGCTTTCGGACGGACGAAGATCTCGCGGGCGTGGCGGGGAGCCATTGGCTTCATCACGGCCGCTGTGGTGATTTACGTCAGCCAGTTTATCGTTCCCGGTTCGATTCGGGTGACCGTTGTCGGGGCGTTGCTGGCCTCTCTCGTGATCGGCATCGTAGATACGTTTGTCCCCACGGAACTCCGCTAGGCCGGCGCGGTAAGGGGGTCCGCCCGCCGGATTCCGACGGATTCCGGCGGGCACGGTCACCGGTTCTCTTGAAGACTTGCTCCTCATATTCTAAGGGGAACAAGTCTTTTTTCTGGTCAGATTCCCGGACCGAGACACGGCCCAACAGAGGATGGTGGGGCAGATGCCCACGGCTCGCGGCAAGCGTGCTGGGCAGCGGCAAGGGAATCGGGTATGTTCAGGAATCTTTTTGGCCCTGAGTAGTCGCGGAGGATGAAGTATCGTCGGGGAAAGCGGGGCGGCTTCCTTTTCCCCCAAGTCGAAAAATGTTATAATACGGGATGGATGACACGAGGGTGAAAGGAATTTAAACATGTCCGACACGAGTACACGCAATCTGGCCAGGGCGACCGCCTATATTATGGCGGCCTATCTGGCGTCCCGTGTTCTTGGTTTCCTGCGCGAGTCCCTGGTGGCCGACTTTTTTGGCAAGAACGGCCTGACCGATGCTTACAACACGGCTTATATTCTCCCGGACCTCATCTACTGGCTCATGGTCGGGGGAGTTCTGAGCTCGGCCTTTATTCCGGTGCTTTCCGAATACATCGCTAAAGGGAAGAAAGAAGAAGGTTGGCGGGTTGTCAGCTCGGTTATCAATATCATCTTTCTGGCCCTGGGCTGTCTCATCATCTTGGGGCTCATTTTTACGCCCCAGTTCGTCCGGATGGAGGTTCCCGGTTTCCCTCCCGCAACCATGGCTTTGACGGTCCAGGTTACCCGCATCCTTCTCATTCAGCCCTTGTTTATGGCCATGAGCGGTTTGACCATGGGCATCCTCAATGCGCATAAAATCTTTTGGCCTTCGGCCTTAGGCACGGTTCTCTACAATGCCTGTATTATCGTTTTCGGTACCCTGTTTATCAAAATGGGAGCGGGAATTTCCGGTTTCGCCTTTGGCGTGGTGATCGGGGCGGCGGCAAATTTCGCGGTGCAGGTTCCCGCTCTGCGCCGGGTGGAGGCGCGCTACTACCCCATCATCGACTGGCATCATCCCGGGGTGCGCCGGATTGCCGCCTTGGCGGTTCCGATCGTGCTCAGCTATTCTTTAAACCAGTTTCAAGTCATGATCAATTCCCACCTGGGGTCCTCTTTGCCGGCCGGAAGTCTGACGGCCTTATGGCAGAGCTACCGGCTTTTCCAACTTCCCGTGGGCATCTTTGCCATGTCGGTGGCGGTGGCGGTGTTTCCGACCCTGACGGAGCAGGCGGCGATTGAACAATGGGACCAATTTCGCCGTACTTCGTCCGCGGCGATCAGAACGGTGATTTTTATCACCATGCCGGTCTCGGTCGGTATGATCGTCTTGCGTTTCCCGTTAATCCGGGTCCTGTTTCAACACGGGGCTTTCAAAGCGGCGGACACGGCGGCGACGGCTTTTCCGCTCTTATATTTCGGGTTCGGGATCGTAGCCCAATCTGTGATTCAGATCTTGCCCCGCATGTTCTACGCCGTGAAAGATACCTGGACTCCGGTGGTACTGGGGGTTGTTTCCATGGTCGTGGATATTATCATGATGATTCTGCTGGTGGGGCCGCTGCAACAAGGAGGATTGGCTTTTGCCACCGCAATCTCGGCCATTGTGAACATGCTTTTGCTTCTGTACTGGCTGCGCCGCAAAGTGGGGACCATTGACGGGCGGCGTCTGGCGAGCACCGTCAGCAAGTCCCTGTTCGCCTCCCTGATCATGGGGGGGATAGTCTGGGGCTGGAGTGCCTGGCTTTCCACTCACCTCGGCTTTGGCACGATGGCCTCGATCCTGGTGCTTGTGAGCGGCAGCGCCATCGGGGCGGTGGTTTTCGCTGTCCTGGCCAAGCTCATGCGCATGGAAGAGTTCACACAGGTGATGGGGTTGGCGGGAAGACGACTGAAATTGCGCGCAGCGCATTGAAGATCGTTTGCGGGCCCGGACGGCAGGCGGGCCATACTAAATAGTTACCGGAAAGTGCAACCGGATGTAACGGCTCAGATATTTATGGCAGACGGGCATATTCAAACAAATGTCGGATTGGAGAAATGAGGGAGACAACTGTGGCACAGGCCTCACACTATATCCGTAACTTTTCCATCATCGCGCACATAGACCATGGCAAATCAACCTTGGCCGACCGTCTTATCGAATATACGGGTGCTTTGACGGCGCGGGAAATGTCTGAGCAAGTCCTGGACACGATGGATTTGGAAAGGGAACGGGGAATCACCATCAAACTGCAGACAGTGCGGTTGCATTATAAAGCCAAAGACGGTCACGTTTACGAACTTAACCTGATTGACACTCCGGGACACGTGGACTTTAACTACGAGGTTTCCCGCAGCCTCGCGGCTTGTGAAGGGGCCCTCTTGGTGGTGGACGCCGCGCAGGGAATCGAGGCTCAGACTATGGCCAACGTTTACCTGGCGCTGGAGAACAACCTGGAGATTGTGCCGGTGATCAACAAGATCGACCTGCCCAGCGCCGAACCCGAGCGGGTGAAGCAGGAAATCGAAGATGTTATCGGGCTCGATGCCGCCGGGGCGATTCTGGCTTCCGCCAAAACCGGCGCCGGGGTGGAGGAGATTCTGGAAGCTGTGGTGGCTAAAATTCCGCCGCCTCAGGGGGATGACAGCACCTCGCTCAAAGCCCTTATCTTCGATTCCCATTTTGACGCTTATAAGGGGGCTATCTCCTACATCAGGGTGATGGAGGGGCGGGTGGCCAAAGGAACGTTAATCAAGATGATGGCGACGGGCAAGGTATTTGAGGTCATCGAAGTGGGCGTTTTCGCTCCCGCGATGCGCGTGGTCGATGAACTGAAGGCCGGTGAGGTCGGATTTTTGGCCGCGAGTGTCAAGAATGTGCGGGATACGCAGGTGGGGGATACCATCACCGAGGCGGAAAATCCCGCGCTCTTTCCGCTTCCGGGTTACCGGCGGGCAACTCCCATGGTGTACTGCGGACTGTATCCGGTGGAGGCTTCCGATTACGGACAATTGAAAGACGCCTTGGCCAAACTTCATCTGAATGATGCCAGTCTAGTCTTTGAACCGGAAACTTCAGTGGCTTTGGGGTTCGGTTTCCGCTGCGGTTTTCTCGGCCTCCTGCACATGGAAATCATCCAAGAACGCTTGGAGCGCGAGTATGACCTGGACTTGATTACCACCGCCCCGAGTGTGGTCTACCGGGTCAAACCCCTGAACGGACAGGTTTTTGATGTCGATAACCCGACAAACCTCCCCCCGGCGGCCGAGATCGAGACGATTTCCGAGCCTGTGGTCAAAGCGACGATCATGGTTCCGGCCGAATATGTCGGGGCGATCATGGAACTCAACCAGGAAAAACGCGGAACCTACCTCAATATGGAATATATTTCGGTTAACCGGGTGAACCTCACGTATGAACTGCCGTTGAGCGAGATCGTTTTCGATTATTTTGATCAACTCAAATCCCGGACCAAGGGTTATGCCTCTTTGGATTATGTCTTGGCGGATTACCGGGAGGCCGACTTGGTCAAGCTGGACGTCTATCTCAATGAGGAACTCGTGGATGCCCTTTCTTTTATCGTACACCGGGAGAAAGCCTATGCGCGCGGGCGTAAGCTGGTCGAAAAACTGCGCGGAATTATTCCCAGGCAGCTGTTTGAGGTGCCGATCCAAGCGGTCGTCGGTTCCCGGGTCATCGCCCGGGAGACAGTGAAAGCCATGCGCAAGGATGTTTTGGCCAAGTGTTACGGCGGCGACATCAGCCGTAAACGAAAGCTTTTGGAGAAACAAAAAGAAGGGAAAAAACGCATGAAGCAGGTGGGAAACGTGGAGATCCCGCAGGATGCTTTCATGGCGGTACTCGAGATCGACGACTAGGGCTGACCCAATGGAAAAGGGCAAAGCGCGGGAGTTTTGGCAGAAGATGAGGATGAGTTCGTTGAGAAAGGATATTCCCGGTCTGGGGCCGAAGAGGGCCGAGCCGGACCGGCGGCCGGGTCTCTATGTGCATGTGCCTTTTTGCCGGCGGAAATGCGATTATTGTGCTTTCTACTCGCTGCCGGCTGCCGAACCGGACTTGATTGCGGCCTACCTGCATGGGCTGGCCGAAGAAGCCGAGTTGCGCCGCCAGGATGCCCCCGAGGGGGTGTCTTCTCTTTTTATCGGCGGGGGGACCCCCACTGTATTATCAGAGGAAGGCTTGAGCAAACTCGTCGGGATCCTCACCCGGAGCTTTCGGCCGGACGAAAACTGCGAGCAGAGTGTGGAAGCTAACCCGGGAACCTTGAACCTGGAAAAGCTGCGGATTTTGCGCCAAGCGGGGATCAATCGGCTTTCCCTGGGGGCGCAGTCTTTTTCCGATCCGCTTCTGAAGAGCCTGGGGCGGGTCCACCGGGCGGAGGAAATAAGAGAAGGGGTGCGTCTGGCTCGGGGGGCGGGATTCAAAAATCTCAACCTGGATTTGATGTTCGGACTGCCCGGGCAGAGCCTGGGACTGTGGCAGCGGACGGTGGCGGAGGCGGTGGCCCTGGCGCCTGACCATCTGTCAATCTATGCTCTGACGTTGGAGGAAGGGACTCCTTTGGCCCGGCGCTACTCCGCCGGGACGGCGGGTGCTCCCTCGTCGCCGGCTTATGTTGACAGCACTTCGCTTCCCCTGCGTTCTCGGCCGCCGCTGCCGGATGATGATCAGCAGGCGGAAATGTATGACTGGGCGGTGGAGTATCTGGCCGCAAGAGGCTACGGTCGTTACGAAGTGTCCAACTTTTCCCTGCCGGGCAGGGAATGCCGGCATAATTTGGCGGTTTGGCGGGGCCGCGATTACCTCGGTCTGGGTCCGGGCGCGGTGTCGACCTGGCGCGGGGTACGAAGGCGCAATCTCGAGAGTGTGGAGGATTATGCCGGATACCTCGCCCAAGGCCGGAATCCCGTGGAGCCGGCGGGAGTGGAGGTTCTTTCGCCGCGGGAGCGGAGGAGTGAACGTCTCATTTTGGGGCTCAGGCTCCGGGAAGGGGTCAGTCTCAGCGCTTTCCGCGGGGATTTTGGTGTGAATTTAAGGGATATTTATGGGGAAGTTTTGGCACGCTATCTGCGAACGGGCGTCTTGATTCTGACCGAGGACTCGCTCCGGCTCAACCCCGCTTATACCTTTGTCGCCAACGCGGTTTTAAAGGACTTCGTTTAAGCGGAGACCATTCCCTGAGAAAGGCAAAAATTCAGCTCTTTTCGGGTATATGAGCCCCTTGACAAAGAAAATACGGCGTGGTAATGTGATGACAAAAGAGTTAGCACTCATCTCATGAGAGTGCTAACAACTACCCGGGTACCGCGGCGGGCGCGAGGAGCCGTCTCTTTGGGGGCAGCGGGCGCGCGCACCTGCCGGCGAGCGGGACCGGAAGGGGTGGAAACGGCTGATATCCGTTTGAAGGGGGCGAAGACGGATGCAAATGGATGAACGCAAAAAGAGAATACTGCGGGCCATTGTTCAGGATTACATTGCTTCCGCTGAGCCCATCGGCTCGCGTACGATTGCGCGCAAGTTCGACCTTGGCGTATCCCCGGCCACCATCCGCAACGAGATGTCGGATTTGGAAGAACTGGGTTTGATCGAGCAGCCGCACACTTCGGCCGGGCGCATTCCTTCCGATGCCGGGTACAGGTATTACGTCGATTTTCTCATGGACCCTCCCTGTCTGGGCGATCAGGACAAAGTGTTGATTGAGCGGGAAACGGCCAGGCGGATTCATGAGATTCAGGAAGTCGTCACCCAAACGAGCAAGCTTCTCTCACAGCTGACCAGTTTGACCAGTGTAATTATGAGCCCGCAGAGCGGGAAAAGCCCTTTCAGTAAGATGTATTTTCTGCCGTATCAAGCCGGCCAGGCCATCATGGTGGTCGTGAAAGAGAACGGTGTGGTCGAGAACCATATTGTGGAGATCGGCGAGGGCGTGGAGGCGGAAGAACTCCAGAAGGTGGCCGATGTCTTAAACCGCAAAATGCAGGGCCATTCCTTGCACGATGTGCGTAAGAGCCTGCTGCATGAGATTTACAGTGAATTGTCCCGCCAGAGGCATCTTTTGGACAATGCCCTAGCCATGCTTGAGCCGATCATAAACGAAGATGATGACGATCAAGAGCACATCTACTTGGGCGGAGCGCTCAACATGCTCAACCAGCCCGAGTTTCGCGATTTGGATAAAGTCAAGGGGTTACTGAGAGCCCTGGAGGAAGACGGGCGGTTAAAAAAGTTGCTCTCCACCCAACAACATGGACTAAGGGTTAGTATTGGTGGGGAAAATAAATTGGAAGAGTTCCAGGATTGCAGCGTGATCTCGGCTTCCCTCCGTTATGACGGTGAGGTCTTTGGGGTTGTGGGTATTCTGGGCCCGACCAGGATGGACTATGCCAAAGCGATGGCGATTGTCGACTACACGACCCGGAGACTGAACCGGCTCCTGCGCAACCGGCGGGGACCGTGAGCGGAGGATCGGGGATTAGCAAAGGCAATATTTTAGGTGGGAAGTATTGTAAGGAGGAAAAGAGGGGACGACTCTGAAAGACGGGAGGCTCGATAGAGTGAATGCAGAGGACAGAGAAGAAAAGGAGACAGGCGATTTCTCTCGCGTGAAGGATAAGGCCGGCGGGGGCCAAGGAACCGAAGCCCGGGGAAAAGAGCCCGGGGAACCCCGCCAAACCGCCGAGGATACCGGGGAATCCCGCCGGTTTAACCAAGAAACCGGAGAGCCGCACCAAGCCGGTAAAGAAGCCGAAGGAAGCCGCCGGACCGGAGAGAGTGCGGATGGAGGAGAATCCGCGGGCGGCGGGGAAGGCGAAGTTTTGACCCCGGAAGAACAGCTGAGCCGGGCCGAGGGCCTGGCAAAGGAGTATTATGCTCACCTGCAGCGTCTGCAAGCCGAATTTGACAACTTCCGCAAGCGCACGGCGAAGGAAAAGGAGGAGACGGTCAAGTACGCGGCTGAAAGAATTGTGACCTCTCTCTTGCCGGTGCTTGATAACTTTGAAAGGGCCGTCGCGGCCAGCCGGACCAACCGGGACTTTGACAGTTTTGCTCAAGGTGTGGGAATGATTTTCAGGCAAATGCAAGCAGTTCTTGTGAAAGAAGGACTCACAGAGATCCAAGCGGTGGGGGAAACATTTGATCCGAAACTGCACGAGGCTGTCATGCAGGTTGATTCCGAAGACCACCCGGGTAACACGGTGGTTGAGGAATTGCAAAAGGGTTATTACCTTAAAGATAAAGTACTGCGCCCGACCATGGTGAAAGTCTCGCGCTGAGCGGGAAGCCGGGAAGTGTCGGAGGCGTTTAAGGAGGAAGAAAAATTATGGGAAAGATTATTGGGATTGACCTTGGTACGACTTTTTCATGTGTGGCGGTTATGGAAGGCGGAGAGGCCGTCGTCATCCCGAACGCGGAGGGTAACCGGACAACTCCCTCGGTTGTAGGTTTTTCGAAGACCGGTGAACGTTTGGTGGGCCAGGTGGCAAAGCGGCAGGCTGTCTCCAATCCGGACCGGACTGTCAGCTCTATCAAACGGCACATGGGTTCCGACCATAAAGTGACGATTGACGGCAAAAGTTACTCCCCTCAGGAAATCTCGGCCATGGTCCTGCAGAAACTGAAAGCGGATGCCGAAGCGTATCTGGGTCAAACGGTCACTCAGGCAGTCATCACGGTACCGGCCTATTTTACGGATGCCCAGCGTCAAGCCACGAAGGACGCCGGAACCATTGCCGGCATGGAGGTTCTGCGGATCATCAATGAACCGACGGCCGCGGCTCTGGCTTACGGCCTCGACAAACAGGAGGACCAAACGGTCTTGGTCTTTGACCTGGGAGGCGGCACATTTGACGTGTCGATCCTGGAATTGAGCCAGGGAATGGTGGAGGTGAAGGCTACCAGCGGAAACAACCGCTTGGGCGGTGACGACTTTGACCAACGCGTCATGGATTACATGGTGTCGGAATTCAAGAAGAGCCACGCGGTCGATCTCGCCAAAGACAAAGTGGCCATGCAGCGTCTGAAGGAGGCGGCCGAGAAGGCCAAGATCGAACTTTCCGGCGTGACCACGACCAATGTCAACCTGCCGTTCATCACGATGACGGCGGAAGGTCCGCAGCATTTGGATATCAATATTTCCCGGGCCAAATTCGAAGAGCTGATCGCGGATTTGATTGAGGCCACCATGGGCCCAACCCGCCAGGCTTTGCAGGACGCCAAGCTCTCCTGGCAGGATATTCACCAGGTCATTCTGGTCGGCGGCTCGACCCGGGTGCCCGCGGTGCAAGAAGCAATCCGTAAAATGAGCGGCAAAGAACCGCACAAAGGGGTGAACCCGGACGAAGTGGTGGCCCTGGGGGCCGCGATTCAAGGCGGTGTTTTGGGCGGAGAAGTCAAGGACATCATTTTGGTGGACGTAACGCCCCTGTCCCTGGGTATTGAAACCATGGGCGGTATTTTCACTCGGATTATCGATCGCAACACGACGATTCCGACGACCAAATCGCAAATCTTTTCCACGGCGGCGGACAGCCAGACTTCAGTGGATGTGCATGTCCTGCAGGGCGAGCGGGAAATGGCCTCTTATAACAAGACTCTGGGCCGCTTCCAATTGTCGGGTATTCCACCGGCACCCCGCGGTATTCCGCAAATCGAGGTCAAGTTTGACATCGACGCCAACGGCATTGTCCATGTTTCCGCGAAGGATATGGCCACAGGCAACGAGCAGAAAGTGACGATCACCTCTTCGACCGGCTTGTCGAAAGATGAGATTGAGCGCATGAAGAAAGACGCCGAATCCCATGCGGATGAAGACCGCAAACGCAAAGAACTGATCGACGTGAAGAACCAAGCGGATTCATTGGTTTATCAAACGGAGAAGGCTCTCAAGGACTTTGAGGGCAAAGGGAACGCCGCCGAACTCGAGAGCGTCAAGAAAGCGTTGGAAGAATTGAAGAGTGTGGCGGCCGGCGAAGATCTCGAGGCTATTAAGGCGAAGTCGGAGGCCGTGACCAAAGTTCTCTATCCCTTCATTGAGAAGATGTACCAGCAACAGGGCGGCCAACCCGGCGCCGGTACGGGAGCGGGTCCGGAATCCGGTGCGCAGCCCGGTGCGGGAGCTCAAGCGCAACGGGATGACAATGTGGTGGACGCGGAATATACTGAGGTAGATAAGGACAAATAATAACAGAGGTCGGAATTGCCCACTTTTGCAAGTGGGCTTCTTGTCTGCACTGCAGATAATATGAGGTATGAAAATTGTGCCGGAAATATATGGTAAAGAAGATGCGGCCATTCACTTGTACCGGTTAATATGCTAGAGTAGATCACGGATTCGCGGGGGCAACTGAGGGGAGTGATGGCGGAAAACCATGAAACGGGATTATTACGAAGTGCTCGGACTCGGCAAAGGCGCCGGTGAAGCGGAAATAAAGCAGGCGTACCGTAAACTGGCCCGGCAATATCATCCGGACGTAAACCCGGGCAATAAGGAAGCTGAAGAGAAATTCAAAGAAGCGACCGAGGCCTATGATGTCCTGAGCGATCCGGAGAAGAAAGCGCGCTATGACCAGTTCGGCCATGCGGGGGTGGACCCCAACGCCGGTGGGTTCGGTGGTTTTGGCGGCGGAGGGTTTGAAGGCGGTTTCGGCGACATTTTCGACATGTTTTTCGGCGGCGGGGGAGGCGGACGGCGCACCGGGCCGCAAAGGGGCGCCGACCTGCGCTACGACATGTCCTTGACATTTGAAGAAGCGGCTTTCGGTGTCGAGAAAGAGATTCAAATTCCCCGTCTGGAGACTTGTCCCGATTGTCAGGGTTCCGGGGCCGCGGCCGGCACACATCCCACAACCTGCTCTCAATGCCGGGGTACGGGTCAGGTGAAGACGGCCCAGCGTACGCCCTTTGGCCAGTTCCAGACAGTGAGAACTTGTCCGGCCTGTCACGGGGAGGGTAAAATTGTCCTCTCTCCATGTAAGACCTGTGCCGGACAGGGGAAAATCCGCCGCGTCAAGACGGTGAACATCAATGTCCCCGCCGGCTCCGAAGACGGTTTGAACCTCCGTTTGAACGGAGACGGGGAAGCTGGGGCCAAAGGCGGGCCCCCGGGGGATCTTTATATCGTTTTGCATGTAAAACCGCACAAGTTTTTTGAGCGACAAGGGAATGATGTTTATTGCGAAGTTCCCATCACTATGGTTCAGGCAGCCTTGGGCGCGGAGATTGAGGTGCCGACCCTGGACGGGAATGTCAAAATGAAGGTGCCGGAGGGCACGCAGACTTCCACCGTCTTCCGTCTGCGGGGGCACGGGATTCCTTACCGGCGGGGCAACGGGCGCGGAGACCAACATGTGCAGGTGCTCGTGACGGTGCCCACCAAACTCAACGAGAAACAGAAAGAGCTCCTGCGCGAATTTGCCGAATCCGCCTCGGAGCAGCAACAGATGGGAAAGAAGTCTTTCTTTGATAAGGTGAAGGAAAATCTGCGCGATGCCATGGGTTAAATCCGATTGCGAGGAGCAGAGCATATGGACTGGCGGGAAGTGGCGGTAACGGTTTCCTCCGCGGGGGAAGAAGCCGTTGCCGACCTTTTTTACCAAGTGGGCTGCCCCGGGGTGAGTGTGGAAGATCCGGAACTTCTGCAAAGCTACATCGAGTCCGGGGTTTGGGATTATCACGTTTTCGGTGAAGTCAACCTAACCGGAACCGCGGTGGTCACCGGCTATCTGCCGGAGAGTCCGGATCTGCCCGAGAAACTCGCCGCCCTGGAGCGGGGGGTTCAGGCGCTGCTGGAGCGTTTCCCCGCTTGGGTCATCCAGGTGAAAGGGACGACGGTCAAAGAGGAAGACTGGGCCACGGCTTGGAAAGCCTATTTTAAGCCGGTTCGCGTCGGCGGGCGTTTTTTGATTAAGCCGGCTTGGGAGAAAGCCGAGCCGAAACCGGGTGAGGCGGTTGTGGAAATCGATCCCGGCATGGCCTTCGGCACTGGGACTCATCCCACGACTACCCTCTGCCTGGAAGCGTTAGCGGAGGTCGTCTATCCCGGGGCGGAAGTGTTTGACCTGGGCACAGGTTCCGGGATACTGGCCATTGCCGCCGCGAAGCTGGGGGCAAAAGTTTGGGCAGTGGACCTTGATCCGGTGGCGGTGCGGGTAGCGGCCGCCAATGTAGCTCTTAACGGAGTGACTGCTCAGGTGAGCGTGCTCCGGGGTGACTTGGGTGCTGCCTTGACGGGAGAGGCCGATCTGGTTGTCGCCAACATTATTGCCGACGTCATTTTGGATCTCCTCCCTGATCTGCCCCGGTTGTTGAGGGCCGGCGGACAATTTCTCGCCTCGGGCATTATCGAAGGGCGCGCCGCTGAAGTCGAAGCGGGGCTGGAAAACGCGGGTATGGAGATCATAAGGCGGCGGGAAGATTCCGGTTGGGTACTTTTCCAAGCGAGGTGGGCCGATGTTCCATCGGTTTAAGGTTACGGAGATGGGAAAGCGGGTCTTCTGGCTCCGGGGGAAGGAACGCGAGCATTTGGTCCGGGTCTTGCGTTTGGAACCCGGAGACCGGCTCATCGGTTTTGACAACAGTGGCGGGGAATGGCTGGCAGAAGTGGCGGAGATTGCGGAGGAAAGCGTGACCTGTGCGATCTTGGCCGAAAGCCGGCCCGATGTCGAAGCCCATTGCGAAGTCGTGCTGGCGGCGGGGCTGACCAAAGGCGAAAAATTAGAATGGGTTATCCAAAAAGGGACGGAGCTCGGCATGAGGGGTTTTATCCCCTTGCGGACGAAACGTTCCGTTTTGCGGCTGGAGGGCACCAAAGCCCGGGATCGGGTGGAGCGCTGGCAGAAAATCGCGGCGGAGGCGGCCAAACAGTCGGGCCGGGTGCAAGAACCGCGGGTCTCGGCGGTGAGCGATTGGTCGGAACTTCCTGATTCCCTGCCCCGGGGGTGTCAATGCCTTATTCCCTACGAAGCCGAAAGAGTTCGGGGGCTGAAATCCGTTTTAAGCACGTTGGACAGAGGACGCTCCATCGTTCTGCTGATCGGACCGGAGGGAGGCTTCGACCCGGTGGAAGTGGCCTGGGCTGAAAATAACCTTCAAGCCGTACGGGTCAGTTTGGGCCCCAGAATTCTGCGGGCGGAAACGGCGGCCCTGGCCGCCCTGACCATGGTGCTGGCACATGCCGGGGACTTGGGGTAAATCCCTGTGGTAAGGAGAATATATGCAATACGGCGAGGACGAACGCGTATCTTATGCCCGCGACAATTACATAATAAGGCCTGAAAGGATCCGCGCGGTTCGTTTGGTGACTCTGGGCTGCAAAGTGAATCAGACGGAAAGCGAGGCAGTCGCTCAGGTTTTCCGGGCCGCGGGTTATCGGGTCCTGCGGGAGGATGGGCCGGCCGACGTAGTCGTGATCAACACCTGTACGGTTACTGACAGCGGAGACAGCAAATCCCGCCAGATGATCAGGCGCATGATTAAAGCCCACCCCGGGAGCTTTGTCATCGTCATGGGCTGTTATGCTCAAACTTCCCCGGGAGAGGTCTTAAAGATTGAGGGAGTGGATTTGGTCGTAGGGACTCAGGACCGGAGACGAATCCCCGAACTGATGGAGACAGTCCGGGCCGCCCGGGGACCGCGGAGTGCCGTGCACGATATTGGGAGTGCCAAGGATTTTGAAGAACTTCCGTTGCTTGAAGGCGAAAGTCGCACCAGAGCCACTCTTAAAATCGAAGACGGGTGCAATCAATTCTGCACGTACTGTATCATTCCCTATGCCCGCGGTCCCGTGCGCAGCCGCCGTCCGGAAAACGTCCTGGCGGAGGCCCGCAAGCTGGTGGCGGCCGGATACAAGGAGATCGTCCTGACCGGAATTCATACCGGCGCCTATGGCCGGGATTTGGCGGAGCCTTGGGATCTGGCGCGCTTGGTTGGAGAACTGGGCGAAATCCGCGAACTCAAACGCCTGCGTCTAAGCTCGATTGAGCCGGTGGAATTCACGCCCGGCCTAATCAAGACCATCCGGGAGAGCAAGGTGGTCTGTCGTCATTTGCATATTCCCTTGCAGAATGGGAGTGCGGCGGTTCTCCGGCGCATGCACCGCCCCTACACCCCGACGGACTACAAAAGGTTATTGGAGAGATTGCGTGAGGTGATGCCCGACTTGGCCATTACTACGGACGTAATCGCTGGTTTTCCGGGTGAAAGCGAAGAGGAGTGGCAAGAGACGCTGACCTTTGTGGCAAGCTGCGACTTTGCGGGCGTTCACGTCTTTCCTTACTCCAGGCGCGAGGGCACGCCGGCCGCCCGCTACCCGGGACAGGTAAGTCATCGTGTCAAGCAACGACGGACGCGGGAGATGTTGGCGCTGGCCCGTATTGGGCGGGAGCGCTATAAGCGCGCTTTTATCGGGAAAACGGTGGAAGTTTTGCTGGAGACGGTGGACGAAGACGGCTCGGCTTTCGGGCACAGCGGAAATTATCTGGGCGTCCGTTTGCCGCCGGTACCCGGAGGTGATTCCCGCCGCTTCTCGGGGATGCTGGTCGAGGTGACGCTGGACGAGGAGAACCTAAAAAGTTGAGGGGGTTAGCTTTATGTCAGATTGTCTCTTCTGTAAAATTGCCCAAAAGGAAATTCCCAGTCAAATCGTTTACGAGGATGAGCAGATCATGGCTTTTGCCGATATTAACCCGGTGGCACCCGTCCATATCCTTCTGATTCCGAAGAAGCACTTACTCAGCGTCAATGATATAATGAAGGAAGATGAGGCCCTGATTGGCCGAATTTTCGGTACGGTCAAAGAATTGGTCCGCAAGCTGGGAATTGCGGAATCGGGTTATCGGGTGGTGACGAACACGGGTACAGACGGGGGCCAGGTGGTCGGACATCTTCATTTTCACCTTATCGGAGGCAGGGCCCTGCAGGCGGGCTTAGGCTAAGGCCTTTGGACACGGGCCCTCCACTTGACTCGCCTGGGTTCATCCAGTATAATCAGGTAGTGTACTTTGATGATCCAGTGGAGGGAGGGATATAAATGAGTGAAATCAAAGTTGGTAAAAACGAATCCCTAGATAGTGCACTCCGCCGGTTCAAGCGTACCTGTCAGCGTTCCGGAGTTTTGTCTGAAGTCCGCAAACATGAACACTATGAAAAACCCAGCGTACGGAAGAAGAAGAAGTCCGAAGCCGCGCGCAAACGCAAGTTTAAGTAAGGAGTGGCTCAGGTGTCCCTGAAGGATCGACTTGTTGAGGATATGAAGGCTGCCATGAAGGCCAAAGAGGAGGGGAAGGTTAGGCTTTCCGTTATCCGAATGGCCAGGGCCGCCATAAAGAATGCAGAAATAGATAAGAGACAAGATTTTAACGATGCCCAGGTCACCGAAGTCTTGGCGCGAGAGGTCAAGATGCGCCGTGATTCTTTGGCGGAATTCGCCAAAGCGGGTCGCCCCGAAGCGGTCAAGAGCTTGGAAGAGGAAATTGCCATTCTGATGGAATACCTTCCTCAGCAGCTTTCCGCAGGGGAGATACGTGAGCTGGCTCAGGCTGTCATCGCCGAGGTGGGGGCCGGGAGTGCCAAGGATTTGGGCAAGGTCATGGGGGCTTTGACCCCTAAGACCAAAGGGCGCGCGGACGGCAGACTGGTCAACCAGATCGTGCGCGAACTCTTGGGCGCCTGAAAAGAACCATACATGACCGAAAAGCCCGGCCTTTTTCAGGCCGGGCTTTTCTTGATAGTGCACTATTTTCGCAGTTTGCGGGTATCACTTGAGCGGCTCGGGATCCCACCCGTTTCTGACCTCCGGCCTCTGACCTCTGACTCCTGGTCTGGGTCCCCATCCGTTTCTGACCTCCGACTTCTGACTTCCGACTTCTGATAAGGCTTGTATATTCTGTCCTGTCCCTTCATAAACATCTAGAAAGGCCTGGCCCGGGGGCCTGTTCGGCTCTGTCGGGCGTCAAGGCCTCCGTAGGGGAGGGATGAAGGTGTTTGGCAAGCTGCAAAAGACCGTGGGTGATGTTTTAGAACTTCCTCCCGATGTGTTGGGAGACGGACCCAAGATAACGGTCACCGGGCGGAAACAAGTCTATATCGAAAATTATAAGGAGATTATAACGTTCTCAGGCGAGAAGATTTCCCTGGCCACCAGTGAAGGGGAACTGTATGTGACGGGGAAAGCCCTGATTTTAAAAACGGTGCTGCCAACGGAACTCCAGATCGAAGGCGAATTTGTTTCCCTCGGCTACCTCTTGGGCAAGGGAGGGGAATAAGATGTTCGCTCGCCTTACGGCGTTTTGGCAGGGACGAGTGCACTTCGCGGTCAGGTGCGGAAATCCCGCGGTCTTTATTAACGCGACTTTGCAAGATAGGATCACCTTGTTCCACATGCAAAAAGCGAAATACGGCTTGCGGGCTCAGGTAGCCCTGGAGGATTTCCCACGCTTGCGCCAGGCGGCCCGGACGGCCCGGGCGCAGGTAAAGATTACGGCCCGTTACGGCTGGCCCTTCATCGCAGCGCGTTGGCGGAGGCGCAAAGGACTTCTGGTCGGGTTGGTGCTGATTGCGGCGGTTCTCAGTATTCTCTCCCAGCTGGTCCTCTTTATTTCGGTCAGCGGCAACCAAAAGATCAGCAGCACAGAACTCTTGCAGAAGGCTCAAGCCTTAGGGCTCAAGGCTTGGGTGTGGAATAAGAGCCTGAACTTGGACCGGATCGCCACGGGTTTGGAAGATAGCTTCCCGGATTTGGCCTGGGTGGGTATTGATCGGAACGGTACCCATGTGCAAATTAACATTGCGGAAAAAATTCGCCCCAAAGCCCCGGCGGAGGAAGGAAACTTGGTCGCCGCCCGGACGGGCGTGGTGGAGCAGGTCATCGTCATTCAGGGGGTGGCCCAAGTGCACGAGGGTGAGACGGTCCGAGCGGGACAGGTCTTAATTGCCAAGGCGCCTCCGGCGAGCCCATTGACTCCTCAGGCCAAAGCGGGGACGGCCCCGCCGCAGGCGCGCGCCAAGGGTTTCGTGCGGGGGCGGGTTTGGTACAGTGCGGAAGCGACAGTGTCCCTGACAGAAGATAAGACCGTGGCTACGGGCAGAGTCAGCACGGGTTGGGGTATAAAAATCGGGCCAAGAGTCATAATGGTAACGACGCCGGAGTCGCCTTACCCCTCTGCCAAAAAAGATGTTATCGCCAGGCCCCTTGTGGCCTGGAGGAATTGGCGTTTTCCTGTCGAAGTTATTAGGGTCCGCTATGAAGAGTTGCGGCAGGTTCACCTGACACATTCGCCTGAGGAAGCGCGTCGGCTGGCGGAAGAGCGGGCGCGGGCGGAGGTCCAAAGTAAGATTGCGCGCGGTGCCACGCCTTTGGCGGAGAAGGTCCTGGTTTTGCCCGGCCCCGATACGACCGTGCGCGTGAGAGTTGAAGAGGAAACATTTGAGGATTTGGCTGTGTACCAAGATGCGAACGGAGGCGGATAACTAACGGAGGCCAAGTTATTCTTGCGCGATGCCAATGAAGCCATGAACTTGCTGGGCTTGGAAGACAGCCACTTGCGCCTGTTGGAAGAACGTCTGGGGGCGAAATGTGTCCTGCGGGGCGAGGAGATGGTTATTTCCGGCGAGAAGGAAGAAGTTGAGCGGACGGAGGCGGCCGCTCACGAACTTCTGCTTACGGTCCGGCAGGGACACATCCCGACACCGGCGGACGTTGCTTACATAATTACCCAAGTGCAAGAGGGACAGGAAGGCGGCATGGCCGATGCCCTGACCAGGGTGGTTGCCACGACCCAGCGGGGGCGTCCCATTAAAGCGAAGACTCTTGGCCAAGCGGAGTATCTGAAAGCGCTCGAGAAAAGCACGGTGGTTTTTGGCATAGGCCCCGCGGGCACAGGGAAAACTTACTTGGCTGTCGTCATGGCCGTTCGGGCCTTGCGGGCTAAAAGCGTAAACCGGATCGTCTTGACTCGACCGGCTGTGGAGGCGGGAGAGAAGCTGGGTTTTTTGCCCGGGGACGTGCAGGAAAAGGTGGACCCTTACCTCAGGCCTTTATACGACGCTCTCTACGATTTGCTGGGAGTGGAGACGGCTCAGCGCTATGTTGAGAAAGAAATCATAGAGATTGCTCCTTTGGCTTATATGCGTGGGAGGACGTTGGATGATTCTTATATCATTCTGGACGAGGCGCAAAATACGACACCGGAGCAGATGAAGATGTTTCTGACCCGCCTGGGCTACAGTTCTCAGGCTGTGGTAACGGGCGACGTGACTCAGGTTGATTTGCCGCGTGGACATTATTCCGGTCTGGTTGAAGTTCAGCATATCTTGAACGGTATTCCCGGCATCGTGTTTCATTACTTTACGGCCGCGGATGTCGTGCGTAACCCGCTCGTGCAGAAAATCATTCAAGCTTATGAGCGGGAAGCCGGTCGAACCGGGCAAAAGGAAGGATCTTTTTGAAACCAGTGTTTAGGCCTCCGGCCTTGTTGGATAAGTTCGTCCCCAGCACCCTGTGGCGGCGTGTGATCGCTTTGGCGGTGTACTTCCTGGTGTTTACGGTTCTGCTTTCGTCCGGACTTTTTGTGACCAAAGTCAACATTAAGGTCGGCGAACCGAGTCCGGCCACTATTTCGGCTCCTTGGGCCATGGACGTGAAAGATATGGACCGCTACCGCCAGGATCAGGCGGCGGCGGAAAAAGCGACTCCTCCCGTCTACAAACCGGATGACAGTTATTTGGGCGGGCTGGCCAACGACTTGGACCAAGCGTTCGGTGCCCTGCGCTCGGCTCTTGCTTCCGGGACGGATTCCGCCGCTAAAGCCGCGCACCTGCGCCAAACCCCGCCCTTCACCGCTCTGCCAGAGGGAGTATTGGTGACCCTGGTCAGTACCAAGGCCGACAGCTCGAACAGTACGGAGCAGACGGCCAATCAAATCATCTTGGGCGATGCCCGTAATCTCCAATACGGAGCCCGCACGGAGGGCGATGTCGGGCCCTTGCGTGACCGGATGAAGCAGGATATCAACCAAAGTGCGCTCACGGACGAAATGAAGGTGTTTCTCCAGGCATTTGTCGACTACAGGGTGACCCAGCCGACCCTGGTGAAAGACAAAGAGGCGACGGCGCAGCTGGCCAAGGAAAACGCGGATAAAATCAATATCCAAAACTACATTGTGCACTACCAAGCCAACCAAAAAATAATCGGGGTTGGGGAAATTGTCGACAACAAGACGTTCCAGGTCTTGGAAGCCTATGGATTCGTCAACAGCAATTCCGCCTGGCGCTTGGTCGGCGGGATAGCGGTTATCGTCTTACTGGGGATGGGGGCGCTCTTGGCCTTTGCTTATCAATATAAACCGCAGATTTTCGCTTCCACACGCAAGCTGGTCCTCGTCGGTTTAACGATGGCTTTAGTTCTGTCCATCGCCAAGGGAATCAATGCTCTGAATTTGGGCGCCCAATATAGTTCTCTGACCGGATTGCTCATTCCGGTAGCTTGGGCCACCACAGCCGTGGCGATTCTGGCGGATGCCGAACTGGGGGTCGTCGTGGCTCTGGTGCTGGCCGTGTTTGTGGCCGTCCTGGTGGACCCGCGTTTGGAGACAGCCGTGGGTCTTCAGGTCGGTTTAGTGGCCCTTTTCGGTGGAGTGACCGGCGTACACAGTGTATCCCGCTTGAGCCAGCGATCGGATTTGGCGCGGGCGGGCCTGTTCGTGTCGGCGGTCAATGTCCTGGTCGTGAGCGGAATCGACTTAATGTCAGGCGCGCAGCTGACGGTTTGGGCGGTGGGCCTGATTCTGGCCGTGGTGAACGGGATTGCTTCTTCCGTCTTAACAGTGGGAACTTTGCATTGGTTCGAATCGGGTTTTCAGATTACATCGGCGGTGCGGCTGCTGGAGCTGTCCAATCCGAACAGGCCGCTTCTGAAGAGGCTTCTGGTCGAAGCTCCCGGAACCTATCATCACAGTATCTTAGTAGGCAACCTGGCGGAGGCGGCGGCCGAAGAGATTCATGCCGATGCCACCCTGGTCCGGGTGGGTTCCATGTATCACGATATCGGAAAGTTAAAGCGGCCCTATTTTTTTATCGAGAACCAATTTGCCCAGGACAATCCCCACGACAAGATTGCTCCCACCTTAAGTTCCTTGATCATAACCTCTCATGTGAAAGACGGTCTGGAACTGGCCAGGGAGGACAAGCTCCCCGAGCCGGTGACGAACATTATCAGCCAGCATCACGGGGATTCTATAGTCACCTTTTTTTATCACAAGGCACTCGAAGAGAACGAAGAAGTCCCCGAGGAAGCCTTCCGATACGACGCGCCCAGGCCCCAGAGCAAGGAGGCGGCTCTCGTCTGCCTGGCGGACAGTGTGGAGGCGGCGGTCCGTTCCCTGCGCCAGCCTACCCCCGGGAGGATAGAGGGGCTGGTCAGAAAGATTATTAAAGAGAAATTTAATGATGATCAACTGGACCAATGTGATTTAACTTTCCGTGATCTCGACCGCATTGCCATGGCGTTTGTGCGGGTCTTGAGCGGCATTTTCCATTCGCGGGTTGAATACCCCGAACTGCCGGCCGCGAAAGGGGGCTCGTCCGAAGGGGCGAAGCGGGCCAATCAGGCCACGAAACAGGCCGAGAAGCCGCCGGCGGAGAAAGCGGCAGACAAGAGGACCGAGCAGACACCGGAGGTCAAGCCCGGGGAGACACCGGAATGAGTTGCGTGTAATTAGGTGAAGCGGAGTGAAAAAATATGCTGACTTTGGATATTCTCTGGGAAGAATCGTCCATTTCGGAACAAGGACGGGAGGAGTTGGGGCTTCGGATTGAACAGGGCATCCGGGCGGCTCTGCGAGCGGGGACCGGGCCTGAGGAAGCGGAAATTAGTTTGACCCTCACGGATGACGCCGGGATCCGCGCTTTGAACAGAGAATACAGGCATCTTGACCGTCCTACGGATGTACTGTCGTTTGCCTTGCGGGAACGGGATGATGAGGAACCGGAAGTGTTGGATTTCGAGGATGAGATGCTGGGTGACATCGTGATCTCGGTCGAGCGCGCTCGGGCTCAGGCTGACGAATACGGCCATCCTTTCCTGAGGGAGATCGTTTATCTGGTCGTGCATGGGACACTGCACCTTTTGGGATATGACCATGTGGAAGAGGCCGGAAAATCGGCCATGCGCGCCAAGGAAGAGGAAGCCATGGCCTTGCTGAATTTGAGCCGAAACTAGGTGAAGGGGCAGATAGCGGATGGAAAAGATCCACTACAGAGGTTTTTGGCGCAGTCTTAACCAGGCTTGGCGAGGTCTGCATTATGTTTGGAAAACGGAAGGGCATATGCAGTTTCACGCCTTCGCCGGGGTCTTGGTTTTAGTGGGGGCTTGGTGGTTAAAATTGGCCCGCTGGGAGTGGCTGCTGCTGTTCTACGCCATTGGCTCCGTCTTCCTGAGCGAAGTTCTGAACACGGCGGTTGAACTGGTCGTGGATTTGGTTCAGCCGAATTTTCACCCTTTGGCCGGTATGGCTAAGGATGTGGCTGCCGGCGCGGTACTGGTTACGGTCATTCAGGCTGTCGTCATTGGCATCGGGCTTTTTTGGCTCCCATTGTGGCACTGGATCGGGGGATAAGTGCCGCGGGATCGGCGGATAGGGGCAACGAATCGGAGGATAGAGAAATATGTGTAAGGAATTGGCTTTTAGGGAAGGATCTCTGGCGAAAGAAGAGATCGAAGAATTGATTCAAAAAGCTCAAGAGGCTTATCAGCGCTCCTACGTTCCTTATTCGCATTATCCGGTCGGGGCGGCGGCCCTCTTTTCAGAAGTTTTTTCCGGTTGCAATGTGGAGAACGCCAGTTTTGGACTCACCCTTTGCGCGGAACGCAATGCTATTTTCCGGGGAATTGCGGCCGGAGAACGTTCCTTGCGGGCCGTAGCGGTCGCCGTCCCGGGGGAGGCGTTTCCATCACCCTGCGGGGCCTGCCGACAGGTTATGCGGGAATTTGCCGAAGATTGCCCGGTTATTTTAATTAACGGCCAAGGGAAAACCAAATACATTTCTTTAAAAGAGCTTTTACCGGAGTCATTCGGGCCGGATTCTCTTTAGCTTAAAATTCGGCGTTCTCTGACTTTTTCACATCCGGGCTTCCGGTCTGGGGCCGGCGGCCTTTCCGGCCTCTGATCTGCGGTCTGCACTTTGTAAGGTGGGATTTATTTGCAAGCTTCGCCACAAGAACGAGATTTTCATTCGGGTTTTGTTACTGTGATCGGCCGACCGAACGCCGGCAAGTCTACGCTTCTCAATCACCTCTTGGGCCAGAAAGTCCTGATCATGTCTGAGAAACCGCAGACGACGCGCAATCGGATTCAGTGTATCGTTACGGAAGAGCGCGGCCAGATTGTGTTTCTCGACACGCCGGGGATTCACAAACCGAAGCATAAGTTGGGTGAATATATGCTGGGGGCGGCCAAAGAAGCGCTGACGGACGCGGATATCATCCTCTATATGGTGGATGCGGCCGTCGAGTATGGCGGCGGAGAGGAGTACGTGATGGGGCTCATTCGTGGGACGCATACTCCGTGCATCCTAGCTCTGAATAAAGTGGACCTATTGAACCGAGAACGTCTCATGCGGCAGGTTCGCAAGTATTCTGCCCTGATGGATTTCCTGGCGGTGGTGCCGGTTTCCGCACTCACCGGGGAAAATACGGATGAACTTTTGCGGGTTATCCTCGATGCTCTTCCTCCCGGTCCAAAATACTACCCGGAGGATGAGGTCACAGATCAGCCGGAGAGGTTTATCATTGCCGAACTCATCCGAGAGAAGGTTTTGCAGCTGACGCGTGACGAGGTGCCTCACTCTATCGCGGTTATGGTGGAAGAGGTCGAGGAGAAAAAGAGCCTGACCAAGATCCGAGCGACCATCATGGTGGAACGGGATTCCCAAAAGGGGATCATTATCGGTCAGGGAGGCCGGCTGCTCAAGGAAATTGGGAGTTTGGCCAGGCACGATATCGAGATCCTGCTGGACGGTAAGGTTTTTTTGGAACTTTGGGTCAAGGTCAAAAAGGATTGGCGCAATCGTTCCGATACTCTCAACCGGCTGGGCTATGAGTGAACGGAGAATATGAGTGAACGGAGAATATGAGTGAGCGGTGAATATAAGGGGGAAGAGTAATGAATTTGGCGGATCGAATTGAACATACCCTTTTGAAAGCGGAGGCGACGGAGAGGGATATCGTAAACCTCTGCCACGAGGCAAAAAACTATAAATTTCAAGCCGTGTGCGTTAATCCGGCCTATGTACAGATGGCGGCCAAGCTCCTGCATGGCACGGGGGTCAGGGTGGCGGCGGTCCTGGGTTTTCCTTTGGGAGCCACATGTACCGAAGTAAAAGTACAGGAGGCCTTTATTGCTAAAGCCCACGGGGCCAGAGAGGTGGATATGGTCATGAACCTGGGTTGGGCCAAGTCCGGTAATTGGACGGCGGTCGAACGGGACATAACCCGGGTGGTGGAAGCGGCCCACAGTTGCGGCCTGAGCATTAAAGTGATCATTGAAACCGCCTCTCTCAGCGAAGAGGAAAAGGAGAAGGCAGCCCAAATTGTGAAGCGCGCGGGAGCCGATTTTATCAAGACGTCGACCGGGTTTGGCGCGGGCGGAGCTACAGTGGAAGATGTCCGCAAGCTCAAGGCCTGGGTTGGACCTGACGTTAAAGTGAAGGCGGCAGGCGGGATTCGCACCCGAGGATTTGCCGAGGAACTGGTGGCGGCGGGGGCGGATCGTCTCGGCACCAGTGCCGGGCCGTCTCTGGTGGGGTGAGTACATTAACCCTCGCCCCAGGATACTCACTATTTAATGCTGAAGCTGGGGCGGCTTGTTAAGCCCGTATTAGAGGTTTACATTAACCCGTACCCCAGGGTGCTCACTATTTAATGCTGAAGCTGGGGCGGGCTCACTGAAATGATGCATATTAGAGATCCACATTAAAGGCTTGGGTGAGCCTACATTAACCCGTACCCCAGGATGCTCACCATTTAATGCTGAAGCCCGGGTGAATACTGAAAGATCTGGCAGAAGTTTGCATACAATCCCAACCGGGAAGGAAGACTAAGAAGGGTCGTGGGGAGCGTGTCCGTTTATCAGGCGGATGCTATTGTGATCCGCAGCCGGGAGTACGGAGAATCAGATCGGCTGCTCACTCTGTTTTCTCGGGAACAGGGGAAGCTTCAGGCCATAGCCAAGGGGGTCAGAAAGCCCAAGAGCCGTCAGCGCGCGGGGGCTCAGCTTTTCACTTACGCGGATTACCTGCTGTACAAGGGGCATACGCTCGACACGGTTAACGAAGCCAGTCCACGCGAAAGCTTTCCTCATCTGTGGAATGACTTTGAGCGGAGTTTGGCGGCGACAGCTATGGCTGAGCTTTTGGATGCGGCGACCCTTCCCGGACAGCCTCATCCGGAATTATTCACCCTCACCCTGACCGGTTTTTTCCTTCTGGAACATTACTCCCCCTTTCTCATGCAAGGCGCCTACGCTCTTCGACTCCTGCACATTCTCGGTTATCATCCGCGTCTTGAGAACTGTGCCGAATGCGGGGCAAAAGTGGAAGGAAGCCGTATCTTCTTCAGCCCGGTTGCGGGAGGCATTGTCTGTTCACATTGCCGGGGCGCGTATTCCGGGCGCTGGGTGGCCGCGGGCAGTCTCGCCTTTATGAGGCAGCTTCTCTACCGGGAAATGGACAAACTCGATCGCCTGCGCTGGAATTCTTCTTTGCGGGACGAGGTCCTGGCTGCCACGGAATTTTATTGTGAGCAGAAGTTTGAGCGAAGGCTGCGGTCTTGGCAGATGAGGGACCTGAGCTGCGGCAGTGGGAGCGACTACGGCCGCGAGAGCGATAAGTAATACTGAGGCGGGAAAGAAGGGCGGGACGATGAGCGAAAAGCTGTGGACAGAATTGGAAAAGATTGATATTCTCAGGGAACGCATGGGTCTGGACTATGAGCAAGCCAGAACGGCCCTGGCCGAAGCCGGGGGGGATGTCGTCAGAGCCCTAGCCTTGGTGGAAAGGGGCGAGAGCAATATGACGGAGGGCACGGAGCGCGAAAGCGGCGACATGTGGACAGGACTGAAGCATAAATTTAAGCAGTTGAAGCAGGCCAGACTCAACGTTAAGCACGACGAGAAGACCGTCTTCAGCGTATCCGTACCCGTGGGCTTACTCCTGGCCTACGGTGTGCTGAGACGTCCGGGCCTGAGGATGCTGGGAGTTGCCGGTTTGGCAGTGGCGGCTTTCCGGCACTATTCCCTGGAGATGGACCCGGCCGAGGAACAGCGGAGGGAGGATTCCGGCGACTGGGAGGGGGCGGAATTCAGAGTCTAGAGCGCCGGGTCAAGCGGAGGCAGTAAAAATTGACAGGCGGCCGCGGACCCATTATAATGTTTGTAAGTTTTTAAACTGTATCCTAACGCGATGATGAGACGAAAAACCGTGGATTGTCCGAGAGAGAGTCCGGGAGGGTGGAAGCCGGATGGAAGAAGCGGTTGGGGCAGCTCAGAGCGTCGGCCAATGAAGGTGGGTCCATTTGGGGACCAAACAGGGTGGAACCGCGGGAGTGAACTCCCGTCCCTGCAGCTTGGACTGCGGGGGCGGGAGCTTTTTGGTTTTTTCCTCGATGTTCAACTTTAGGAAAGAGTTCACTGGTGAGTATTATTTGAGGGGGTCAACGTCTGTGAAATTTCAAGACATCATTCTCACCCTAAACCAATTTTGGGGCGAACAGGGCTGTATCATCGCTCAGCCCTATGACGTGGAAAAAGGTGCCGGCACCATGAACCCGGCTACCTTTCTCCGCGCCCTGGGCCCCGAACCGTGGCATGTCGCCTATGTGGAACCTTCCCGACGGCCCACGGACGGGCGTTACGGGGAAAATCCCAACCGGTTGCAGCATTATTTCCAATACCAGGTAATCCTGAAACCGTCGCCCGACAATGTCCAGGACCTCTACCTGGCGAGCCTTGAACGCCTCGGCATTCAAGCCAAGGAGCACGACATCCGCTTTGTGGAAGACAATTGGGAAGCTCCTACCTTAGGGGCTTGGGGCTTGGGCTGGGAAGTCTGGCTCGACGGGATGGAGGTGACTCAGTTCACTTATTTTCAGCAATGCGGGGGAATTGATTGCAAGCCGGTCAGTGCCGAAATAACGTACGGTCTGGAACGCCTGGCCATGTTTATTCAAAACAAGGAGAGCGTTTATGACATCGAGTGGGTGGGGGATGTCAGTTACGGAGACATTTACCTGCAGAACGAGATCGACTATTCCCATTACAATTTTGAAGCGGCGGACACGTCCGCTCTGCAGACATGGTTTGACATGTATGAAAAAGAAGCCGCTCAGACGGTGGAACGCGGCCTGGTGGTGCCCGCCTATGATTATGTCCTGAAATGTTCGCATACGTTTAACCTGCTGGAGGCCCGGGGCGCCGTCAGTGTCACGGAACGTACGACCTATATAGGGAGAGTACGGGCTTTGGCCCGCCGGTGCGCGGCCGCTTATGTCGAACAAAGGGAGAAATTGGGCTACCCCCTGCTTAAAGGGTAGTGCTGAGAGCCAAGCCTTGCATGTCGACGCTGATAAAGGGGAAGCTGTGCTTCTTCGTGTCGAAGGGAGACAGGGAGCGTTAGGTGGGCGTTCGGACTGAGATTTTTGGAGGGTTGAAAGAAATGGCGAGGGATTTTGTGTTAGAAATCGGGACAGAGGAAATTCCGGCTAAGTTCGCGCCGGATGCCCTGGGACAACTGGCTGATCAAGCCCGGCAGAAGCTCGGGGATTTAAGATTGGCCTTTCGTGAGCTCAAGACTTATTCCGCCCCCCGGCGTTTGGCCGTGGTGCTAAAGGACTTGGCGGAAAAGCAGGAGGATTTGCAGGCCGAGGTCAAAGGGCCCGCGCTTAAGTCCGCTTATGATGCCGCGGGAAAGCCTACGAAGGCGGCCCAAGGGTTTGCCCGAGCTCAGGGGGTAAGGGTGGAAGATCTGTTTGTTCGGGAAGTCAACGGGGCTTCGTATGTTTTTGCCCGCAAAGCCGAGGCGGGACGTCTGACGATGGACATCCTGCCCACACTCTGCCCCGAGCTCATTACCGGTCTGCGTTTTCCCAAACCCATGCGTTGGGGCGATTCGGATTTTCGCTTTGCTCGTCCTATCCGTTGGCTGCTGGCTCTTTACGGGTCGGAGGTGGTTCCCTTTGAACTGGTGGGTTTGGTCTCGGGGCGGTCCTCCCGCGGACACCGGACTCTGAGCGATTGTTCCGTCGAACTGACTTCAGCGGGGGATTACCCTGAAGCCTTGAGGAAGGTCTTTGTTCTGGCGGATCCTGAGGAGCGGGGCCGGGTGATCCGGGCCCAGATTCGGGATTTGGCGGCCGCGTCCGGAGGGAAGGCGGAAGAGGATGAAGAGCTCCTCACAGAAGTGGTGAATTTGGTCGAATATCCCACCGCTCTGCGCGGAGAAGTAGCCCAACGTTATATGCGGCTGCCGGAAGCGGTGATTACGACACCGATGCGTGACCATCAGCGCTATTTTCCGGTTCATGCCGCGGATGGGTCGTTACTTCCGTACTTTATCACCGTCCGCGACGGGAACGATTATGCTTTGACTACTGTGCGGCAAGGTAACGAAAAGGTGCTGAAAGCCCGCCTGGAGGATGCCGCCTTCTATTACCGGGAAGACCGCAAGAGTCCACTGGCCGACCACGTACCGAAACTGGAAAAAGTGGTTTACCATGAAAAGCTGGGCACGGTGAGAGAACGGGTGGAACGGCTGCGGCTGTTGGCACGGTTCATGGGGGGGAAACTGGGATTGGGCGGAGAAAATACGGAAATTATTGATCGGACGGCTTATCTCGCCAAAGCGGATCTCGTGACCCTCATGGTCCACGATTTCCCCGAACTGCAAGGGGTTATGGGGGCGGACTACGCGGCCGCCAGCGGGGAAAAGGCCGAAGTCTGCCAAGGAATTGCGGAACACTATCAACCGCGTTTTGCCGGGGATGCGCTGCCAGCTTCTCTAGCGGGGCGGGTAGTGAGCTTGGCTGACAAACTCGACGCTATCGTGGGGGCTTTCGCCATCGGCATTCAGCCGACAGGCTCCCAGGATCCGTATGCTCTGCGGCGTCAAGCTCAGGGAATTGTAGGCATCCTCCTGGACGCGGAGTGGGACTTGTCCCTCAGTGAATTGTGTGAACAGGCTTATCGCGGTTTTGAGGCCCCGGACAGTGGGCTGCGGGGGGCTTTGCTGCCCCTGCCGGAAATTTTACCGGGTTTGCTGGATTTCTTCCGCCAGCGTCTGCGTTTTCTGCTCCAGGAGGACGGCTTGCTTTATGATACTGTGGACGCGGTTATGGCCCGGGACGAGGGTTTCTTCTTCCGTACAGCGCGCAAAGCCAAAGAACTGGCAGTGAGGCGGCAAAGTGTGGGATTCGCCGCTTACACCCAAGCGTACACTCGTTGTCTTAACCTGAGCAAGAAAGAGAAACCCAAGGCTGCGGACGCTAAGCGCTTGAAGGACTCGTCGGAGATCGCTTTGTCCGAGGGGATCGGACTGCGCCGGGAGCGTTTTGATAGCCTGGTGGAGGCGGGAAGGTACGCGGCGGCTTATGAAGTGGCGGCCGAGTTGGTGCCCATGATCGAAGGGTTGTTTGACGCCGTCATGATCATGGCCGAGGATGAGGACTTGAGAAAAGCCCGCCTGGCTTTGTTGGGGCAGTGTGTGGAAATGCTCGGCTGTTTGGGAGACCTGAGCCGCTTAAATTAAAAGCCCTAAGGTGCAGCTGCCGCGAGGGAAAAGAAGTTGGGGGTTGACGCGAAAAAGATTCACGCGAAAAAGATTCAGCAGGAAAGCAGGAAAAAAGGAAATTATGTTGAATAATTAAGGAGTATGGGCCATATAGTATGGCACATTGGGCCCGACCTGGGTACTGAGAGGCAGGGGTTGTGAAGTCGGCATGAGGACCCGGTCATAAGAGATCAACGGGATGGAATGGGGCCGTTCGTATTTTTAGGGCAATGAGGATGTGAAATGGTTGGAATTGACGGAGCGCCAAGCGCATATCGTAGAGATTGTCAAAGAATCCAGTCCGATTACCGGGGAACAGATTGCGGCCCGTTTGGCTTTGACACGTGCCACCTTGCGCCCCGATCTTACGATTTTAACCATGACGGGGCTCTTGGAGGCCAGGCCGCGGGTCGGCTATTTTTACCGCGAGAAACATGAGCCCTCACCGGTGGCGGAGCGCCTGCGCAGGATCCGGGTGGGGGACTTCAAGTCCATGCCTGCCGTCGTCCGAGAAAATGTGAGTATTTACGAAGCGATCGTCGCCATGTTTACCCAAAACGTCGGCAGCTTGATTGTAATTACGGAAGATCGGGTTCTGGCCGGGATGGTTTCCCGCAAGGACCTGCTCAAAGCCGCTCTGGGCAAAAACGACTTGCGGCAGGTACCGGTCGGAGTGATTATGACCAGAATGCCCAACATCGTCATGACAACTCCGGATGAGCCGGTGCTGGACGCGGCCAGAAAACTGGTCCAGCATCAGGTTGACAGCCTCCCCGTGGTGGAGGGCTTCATCGATGAACAGGGTGACGAACGCTACGAGGTCGTGGGTCGCTTTACCAAGACCAATATTTCGAAGCTTTTTCTCGATATTGGGAGTGCGTGATGTCCCGGCAACCGGGGGTCAGAAGCACCACAGGGGCCGGGGCGGCAGCGGATGAAAATTATTTCGGGCCGAATAAAGAGTTAGGATCGGGGGTTGAGTAGTGACGACACAGATGCCGGTCATCTACGTGATTTCAGACGCTTTGGGAGAGACCGCGGAGTTTGTCAGCCGGGCGGCGGCTGCTCAGTTCAGCGGGGTCAGGACGCGGATCCGGCGGGTTCCGTATGTCAGAGATGAGGTCCATCTGGACGAAATACTCGAGGAAGCGGTTCATGACCAGGCCATCGTGGTTTATACCCTGGTTTTGCTGGGATTACGCAACCACCTGGAACAAAGGGCAAAAGAGGTGAGCCTGCAGACGGTGGATATTTTGGGGCCGCTCATAGGGGCCATTTCCGTCCAAACGGGTCTCGATCCCAGTCACATTCCGAGTATCATTCACCGCTTGGATGAGCAATATTTCCGTAAAGTCGAAGCCATTGAATTTGCCGTGAAATATGATGACGGCAAAGATCCCCGGGGGGCTCTTTACGCCGACGTTGTCTTGATCGGGGTTTCCCGGACATCCAAGACCCCGCTCAGCATGTATCTTGCCCACAAAGGAATCAAGGCGGCGAATATTCCCTTGGTGCCGGAGGTGACGCCTCCGGAGGAGCTTTTCGCCATACCGGTGCATAAAATCGTCGGCTTGACGCTCCGGCCCGACATGTTGAACCTGATCCGGACGGAGCGCTTGAAGACCCTGGGTCTGGGCGCCTCGGCGGACTATGCCAGCCTCGAACGCATCGTGCGGGAACTGGAGTATGCCCGCAATATCATGAAGAAAATCGGCTGCCGGATTATCGACGCCACTGGCAAAGCGGTCGAAGAGACTGCCAGTATGGTGTTGGATATAATGTATAGGGGGGAGAGGCGTGACTAAGTACGTTTATTTGTTCAAGGAAGGCAAGGCTTCCATGAAAGACCTCTTGGGAGGAAAAGGAGCCAATTTGGCCGAAATGACCAATATCGGCCTGCCTGTGCCGCCGGGTTTCACGATCACCACGGAAGCCTGCAATGTGTACACTCAAACGGGAGATTTTCCGGAAACCCTGGCGGAACAGATCGAACCGGCGCTCGCAAACCTGGAGTCCGCGACAGGAAAGCGCTTTGGCGATGCCAAGAATCCCCTTTTGGTTTCCGTGCGCTCGGGAGCCAAGTTTTCCATGCCGGGGATGATGGATACCATTCTCAATCTCGGGCTCAATGACGAAACGGTTCTGGGAGTGGTGGAACTCACCCAAGATGAGCGTTTCGCCTACGATTGCTACCGCCGCTTTGTCCAGATGTTCGGCAACGTGGTGCTCGGGGTTGAACATCACGATTTTGAAAGTATTTTGGAGAGAGCCAAGGCAAAACAGGATGTGCGCTATGATTCCGAGCTTTCGGCTCCGAGTCTGAAATGGATGGTCACGGAATACCAGAAACTCATCAGGCACAGCACCGGCAAACCATTCCCTCAAGATCCGAAAGTTCAGTTGAACGAAGCAATTCGGGCGGTGTTCCGTTCATGGGATAATGACCGGGCTATTGTTTACCGTAAGATTAACAATATTCCGGACGACATCGGCACGGCGGTGAATGTCCAATCCATGGTTTTCGGCAATATGGGCAATGACTCCGGAACGGGCGTGGCTTTCACCCGCAACCCTTCGACCGGGGAAAAGAAACTCTACGGCGAATATCTCATGAATGCCCAAGGTGAGGATGTGGTGGCGGGGATTCGCACGCCCCAACCCATCGCCAGTCTGGCGAACGAAAATCCGGCTGTTTTCGAGCAGTTTGTCGAGATTTCCACGCGTTTGGAGCAGCACTACCGGGATATGCAGGATATTGAATTCACGATTGAGCGC
The DNA here is from genome assembly GCA_001029295.1 of Peptococcaceae bacterium CEB3. Taxonomy (GTDB): domain Bacteria; phylum Bacillota; class Desulfitobacteriia; order Desulfitobacteriales; family Desulfitobacteriaceae; genus Acididesulfobacillus. The sequence continues at coordinate 56,814 of LDXJ01000062.1, forward strand.
GGCAAGCTCTACATGTTGCAGACCCGCAACGGCAAGAGAACCGCGCCCGCCGCGATTCGGGTGGCCGTGGAGCTTTGCCGGGAAGGCCTTATCGGCAAAGAGGAAGCCATCCGCAGGATTGAACCCGGACAGCTTGATCAGCTTCTGCATCGCCGTATGGATCCGGCGGCTAAGCTGGAGGTTCTGGCCACAGGCTTACCGGCTTCCCCCGGCGCGGCTTCCGGCAAGATCGTCTTAGACGCCGATCGGGCCGAAAAAGTGGCCGGTTCCGGGGAAAAAGTGATCTTAGTGCGCACGGAGACGACTCCGGACGACATCCATGGCATTCTGGCGGCTCAGGGGATTTTGACCAGCCGGGGCGGAATGACGAGCCACGCGGCCGTGGTGGCCCGGCACATGGGGAAACCGGCTGTCTGCGGCTGCGAAGCGCTCAGGATTGATTACGCGGAGCGCAACGTACAAATTGAGGAGGAAGTTTATCCGGAAGGGACGGTCATTTCCATCGACGGGGCCACTGGGCGGGTCATCCGCGGACTCGTGCCCATGATCGACCCCGAACTCAGCGCCGAATTCAAGGAGATCCTGGATTGGGCCGATGAAATTCGCCGCCTGAAAGTCCTGGCGAATGCCGATACCCCCAAAGATGCCCAAAAAGCCAGGGATTTTGGGGCTCAGGGAATTGGCTTGTGCCGGACCGAACACATGTTTATGGATCCTGTCCGGATACCCATCGTCCAGGACATGATCCTGGCGCAAAATCTGTCGGAACGCGAGGATGCCCTGGCCAAACTACTGCCGATGCAGGAAGAAGACTTCTACGGCATTCTTAAGGCGATGCACGGGCTGCCGGTTGTCATTCGCCTGCTGGATCCGCCGCTGCACGAATTCCTGCCCAACGCGGAAGATCTGATCGTGGAAATCACGGAGTTAAAGCTGACCGGCAAGGACCCGGACGCCCTGCGTGCCAAAGAAGTCCTCCTGCGCAAAATCCGCGCCCTGTCCGAACTGAACCCCATGCTCGGCCATCGCGGCTGTCGCCTCGGGATCACGTTCCCCGAGATTTACGCTATGCAGGCGAGGGCCATTTTCCAAGCCGCCGCCCGTTTGGTCAAGGAAGGGTTTGACATTCATCCCGAAGTCATGATCCCGCTGGTCATTCATAAGAGAGAACTGGAAACGCTGCGCAAGCTGACGGAGGAGACGGCCGCTTCGGTCATGGAGGAGCGAAACGTACGCTTCGAGTACAAGGTGGGCACGATGATAGAGGTTCCGCGCGCGGCTCTCACGGCGGACGAAATCGGAAGTGCGGCGGATTTCTTCTCCTTCGGGACCAACGATCTGACCCAAACCACCCTCGGTTTCTCGCGTGATGACGCGGAAGGCAAATTCCTTCACGCGTATCTCGAGCAGCACATTCTCGCCAACAATCCTTTTGCCGTTCTGGACCGACCGGGTGTGGGCAAGCTCATGCAAATGGCCGTGGAGCTGGGGCGGAGAGCCAACCCTAAGCTTGAGCTGGGAATCTGCGGTGAACACGGGGGAGAACCCTCTTCGATCGAGTTCTGTCATATGATCGGACTGGATTATGTTTCCTGCTCACCCTTTAGGGTACCCATCGCGCGTTTGGCGGCGGCTCAGGCCAACCATTAAGGCTCGGTTGATTCAGGCGTGAGACTCCCGCTTCTACAAGTGGGAGGGGTTCCGACGGGGGGGCACGGCTTCCGTACCGCGCGGCTGGTGAGGCTCAGTAAGGCGAAGACAGGAGGATTTTCCCAAGGGGAGGGGAATTCCTCCTGTCTCTTTGTGCTGGCATCGCCAAACGGTTTAAGGGCTGAGGGTGAGTAACGCCGAAGCCGCACCCTGTCAGAGGATGAACCAATGCGGGAGACGATCAGGCTTGAAAAGAGATTGCGCGGCCGGGCAGGTTTTCTGCCCGGCGTTGTGATAAAATGGGGTTGCCTGAGTCGGTTGGAAGCAATTTTCGTAGGGGTGAGCGGGATGGAAATGATTCGCCAACGTACGGAACGAGAAGAAGAGGAGAGGCTTTCTCCCCTGGCGGCAAAAAGTGCTCCGGCCGAACGCCGGCGGCCGGAAATCGAGTGTACGATCCGGACCAAATTCCAAAGGGATCGGGATAGAATCCTGCACAGCAAGCCGTTTCGACGCCTCAAACACAAGACACAGGTCTATATCGCGCCCAGCGGCGACCACTACAGAACCCGAATGACGCATAGCCTGGAAGTTTCGCAAATTTGCCGCACCATCGGCCGGGGGCTTAGGCTCAATGAAGATCTGATCGAGGGGATTGCCCTCGGGCACGACGTGGGCCACACCCCTTTCGGACACGTGGGAGAAGAGGCTTTGCGTGAAATAATCGGTCACTTTGAGCACAATGAACAGTCGATTCGGATGCTTACGGTTTTGGTCAATGAAGGGCGGGGGTTAAATCTGACCGAACCGGTTCTCGACGGAATTCTCAATCACACCGGAGACGGAATTCCCCGGACTTTGGAAGGGCAGATTGTCAAGATCGGCGACAGGATCGCCTATCTTTGCCACGATTATGACGACGCCCTGCGGGCGGGCCTGCTGACGCCGAGGGAGCTTCCCGAGAACGTGCGCGCCATCTTCGGGGAGACTCCCAGCCGCATGATCACGACGATGGTCGTGGACATGATCGCGGCTTCTACCGACCGGAACGCGATCCGGCAATCCGAAACGATTGCCGTGACCATGGGGGAGTTGCGGGCTTTTATGTTCAGCCGGGTTTATAATTGTGAGCGCCTTATGGAAGAGAGGCGCAAAGGAAAATACGTCGTGCAGGCCCTCTTTGACTATTACCGGAGACACTTGGAAAAGTTGCCGCCCGGCTATTTGAGTTGGGCCGAGGAGGATGAAACCAAGGCAGTCGTCGATTATATTTCCGGATTGACGGATAATTACGCTATCGATTTGTTCCAGACTATATTCGTCCCCCGCCACTGAGGCACGATCAACCGGGCTTGATCTCCGGGGAAGCCACCTGCCCGCCCGGCATCCCCAATTCCAGGATTCCGGTTTTGAGCGCGTGTGGTGCCAGATACGCTTGCCCAGGCCCTCCCTTTGGACCCCGATTGAGGTCTTAAGTGGGGGTTAGCTTTTGAGTACGCTCTTGTCAAATTTGAGGGGCTGAGTCGTGTCCAGTTGGGACAGGATAGCATCTTGCTTCTGGCCATTGAGGAGGAGCTGAACAGATTTCACATCGGGGAGGGATGTGAGAGAGTCTACGATGCTATAGATCGTCGCTAATTCCCCGCTCGAACCCCCTTTGAAATTGCTTCGGAACTCGGGAGAGAGGTCGACCGTTGCGACACCGTTCTTGACGGAAGCACCGAGAAGTTTGGTTCCGCTCGGCAGGGGGTCAGGCCAGCCGGAAGGAGGGTTTTGCAGTTCGGCAAAAATCGCCTTAATTACGGCCCCATCCGTCACAGTAGCTTGGCGGCGGACGGGGGCCAGGCCGGAAGCGTTCGGGGTAGGGAAGTAGAGAGTCAGGTCGACCTGTTTGGTGGCCGACTGAGAAGAAGGGGACTGCGGCGGGACAGCCTGGGACGGAGGGGTTCCTGCGGGTGCTGTGGTCGCCGTTTTATTAGGAGTACCGGTGGAGGCGGGCGTCTGGTTGCAGGCCGTGAGGACCAAGGGGCTGAGCAAAAGGAGAAGAGCCAGTGCGAAAAATACCGTTTTTCTGCGAGCCATAAAAATCCCTGCCTTTTCACGTTAATCTTTGACCATAGCTCGAATAAATTGGTGAAAGGGAAGTTGAGACACGTCTGAAAAAACTTTATAGAATAAGGAGGATTTAGGGAGCCTTAAGTAGAATTATACTCTTTCCGACGGGAAGAGGCGCGCCAAAACTTTTAGAACCATCTCCCCTCCGGAGGGTTGCGGAACAGAATCATTTTGCCACACGACCCCAGGGAGGACCCTAAGTTTCTTTCGCATCGTGAAAGTTGTACTTTCTAAAGAGGGAAAAGAGGATTCCGGAGATTTTTGGCGAAGAATCTTAGTAGAATGGGTTGACAAATTCCTGTGATTATGGCAGGACATCCCGACCGGAACTAACGATTTTAACGGGCACAGTTGAAAATATCTGCGATTACGGCAAGACGCGAAAGGCCGAGCAATGTGGATGCACATATTCCTGAAGAAATACTTGACGAAATACGAGTGCGCACAGACATTTTGGACGTTATCTCTGAATATGTTTCTGTGCAGCGGAAAGGGAAAAACTATTTGGGTCTCTGCCCCTTTCACTCCGAAAAGACACCCAGTTTTACAGTGACTCCGGATAAGCAGATATTTTACTGCTTTGGTTGCCACGTGGGGGGGGATGTTTTTGCCTTCTTAATGAAAAAGGAAGGCTGGACATTTGTCGAAGCAGCGCAACATCTGGCCCGCAGGCAGGGAATGGTTCTTCCGGAGAAAAGCCTCTCCCTCGAGGAGCAAGAGAAACGCAAGAAAAAGAAGCGTTGGGAAGAAATCCAGGAGTTGTCGGCCAACTATTTTCATACTATGTTACTGGAGCATGCGGAAGGAGGACCCGGACGGGCCTATTTTGCCAAACGGGGTATTGACCGCGATATGGTGGTCGCGTTCCGTCTGGGATATGCTCCGAACCGTTGGGACGGCCTTTTGCGAGCCCTGAGTCTGCAGGGTGTCAGTCCGAGGGAACTGGCGGACGCCGGGCTTGTCATTGAGAAAGCGCAGACCCCGGGCCAGTACTATGACCGCTTTCGCAACCGAGTCATCTTCAGTATTCTGGACAGTCGTGGATATCCGGTAGCTTTTGGAGGCAGAGTCCTTGACGATTCCCTGCCGAAATACCTCAATTCCCCCGAAACACCCTTCTTCAGCAAAGGACAGAGTCTCTACGGAATGAATAAGGCTGCTCAGGGAATTCGCGCCGCGGGATTCGCGTTGCTGGCCGAGGGGTATATGGACGTTCTGGCGCTCCAACAAGCCGGATTCGCCAATGCGGTCGCTTCTCTTGGGACGGCACTGACAAGGGAGCAAGCGAAACTCCTGCGCAGACACACGGGGCGGGTTGTGATCGTTTATGACTCGGATGCGGCCGGGACCCAGGCAACTCTCAGAGCCGCGGTGCTTCTTGGGGAAGCGGGTTTGCGGGTGGAAGTCCTGCGTTTGACAGGTGCCAAAGATCCGGATGAGTTCCTGCGCACACATGGATATGACGCTTTTAAGAGTAGTTTAACCCAAACTCAGACATATGTCGAGTTTAAGTATCAGATAATAACGAAGGAAATTCTACCCGAGGGCATTTTGGGCAAGGCGGACGTGGTGGCCAAACTGGCCCCCGACATTCGCAAGACCGTCAGTCCGGTGGAGAGGGAGGGGTACGAACGATTCTTAAGCGAGCAACTGGGGCTCTCTCTGGAAGCGATACAGCGCGAGATCGCAAAAAACGGAGGGCAAGGGCCCGACAAAGCCCAAAAACAGGAATATTCTCCCGATGAACAGGATATTTCTGTAAAAAACAGGGATAATATCAATAGGTATGTTCTATCCGGAGAACGGTCGTCCGGGCAGTTCCCGAACCCACCCGTGGAGCCGCGGCGTTGCCGGGCCGAACGGCACATTTTACGGCTGGTCCTGGAAGATTCTTCCCTGCTTTCCCGGGTTGAAAATGAGCTTGGTCCAAAGTTTTGTACGGTTCCGGCACACCAGGAGATTCTCGATCGAATACGGCAGACGCCTGCGGTCGACGCTTTCTCGGATGTGGGCAGGGATTTGAGCGAAGGGACCGAGAATCGGCTCGCGGGTATTATGGCGGAAGACATCGACCTGAGTAAAAGGGGAAAGTTGCTGGCGGATTGCATTCAGGTAATCCTGCAGGCCCGTGAGGAAGAGAAAGTCGAAGAGCTTCAGACGCGTATGGCGGCTTTGGAAAGATCCGGTGACATAGCCGGGGCGATGGCTTTGTTAAAAGAGATAGGAGAGCGGTTAAAACGTGGCGAACAATAAGGTGATGAGTATCCAGGAAAAAGACCCGAGGGAAGGAGGGAATCCGGTGAGTGAAGAAGAAATGAAAGTGGAAAGCGTCAGGAACCTTCTGCAAGAGGGCAAGAAAAAAGGCTCGTTGACGTACCGGGAAATAATGGATTCCCTCCAGGGGATCGAACTCACCGCCGACCAAATCGACGAGATCTATGAACAATTGGGCCGGATGGGTATTGATGTTGTGCCTGAACCGCAAGAAGTAGAGGAGGAGTTGGAAGGACCGGCGAGCGATGAGGCGGTAGACGTGTCAGATGAAGGGGAGGAAAACGAGGAAGAGGCGGAAGTTGACCTGTCCATTCCGGAAGGCGTGGGCATTGACGATCCGGTGCGCATGTATCTCAAAGAGATCGGGCGGGTTCCCCTGCTCAACGCCGAAGAGGAGATAGACCTGGCCAAACGCATGGAGGCGGGGGAAGAAAACGCCAAACGACGGCTGGCCGAGGCTAATTTGCGCCTGGTTGTAAGTATTGCCAAGCGCTATGTGGGTCGGGGTATGCTGTTTTTGGACCTGATCCAGGAGGGAAATCTGGGCCTGATCAAGGCCGTGGAAAAGTTTGATTACACGAAAGGGTATAAATTCAGCACTTATGCCACTTGGTGGATTCGCCAGGCGATTACCCGGGCCATAGCCGACCAAGCGCGGACCATTCGCATTCCGGTGCACATGGTGGAGACGATCAACAAGCTGATCCGGGTGTCCCGCCAGCTTCTGCAGGAACTGGGCCGGGAGCCGAGCCCGGAAGAGATAGCCAGGATTATGGAGATTCCCGTGGAGCGGGTACGGGAGATCATGAAAATCGCGCAGGAACCTGTTTCCCTGGAAACCCCGATTGGGGAGGAGGAGGACTCCCATCTTGGGGATTTTATTCCGGACGACGATTCCCCGGCTCCATCTGAAGCAGCCTCCTTCATTTTGCTGAAAGAACAATTGGAGGAAGTTCTCGAGACCCTCACACCGCGTGAAGAGAAAGTTCTGCGGCTGCGCTTCGGGTTAGATGACGGCCGCACCCGCACCCTCGAGGAAGTGGGACAGGAATTCGGAGTCACCAGGGAACGGATTCGCCAGATCGAGGCCAAAGCCCTGCGCAAACTCCGCCATCCCAGCCGGAGCAAGAAGCTGAAGGACTATTTGGAGTAAAGTCTGACCTCAGGAAGTGAAGATTCGGATCGCGTTCGCTAAACGCAACTTCAGTTGTGGAGAGGTTCAGAGAAGAGTGTTCGGGATTGTGAGTATTTGAGTATTTGACTTTCTAGGGCTTGACTCAGGGAAGCGGATTGCGTATAATAATTCGTGCGAAGGGCTTTCCTCGATAGCTCAATGGTGGAGCGACCGGCTGTTAACCGGTAGGTTGCAGGTTCGAGTCCTGCTCGGGGAGCCATTTTTGTTTGGGCCTATAGCTCAGCGGTAGAGCAGCCGGCTCATAACCGGTCGGTCCCTGGTTCGATCCCAGGTGGGCCCACCAAGTTAGAAGTCGGAGGTCGGAGGTCAGAGGTGGGACCGTGGAACTGGCGACGGTGTGGATTCGGAGGTCAGAAGCCAGAGGTCAGACCGTGGAACCGGCAGCACTAAGCAGTATTCCGACATATGATTTCTTCTTTCTGACATCTATATTGGCCCGTTGGTCAAGCGGCCTAAGACACCGCCCTTTCACGGCGGTAACGCGGGTTCGAATCCCGCACGGGTCACCAATTCAGCAGTCCAGAGGCAACACGTCGGATTCTGACTTCCGATATCTTGCATCTGACTTCCATTATGGGCGATTGGCTCAGTCGGGAGAGCGCATCCTTCACACGGATGAGGTCACTGGTTCGATCCCAGTACCGCCCACCATCTAAAGCCTTATGGGAAGCGGGTTTGAAGAAAGCCCGCTTTTATGTATTGCCAGAGACGGGCCGAACAGGGCTTGGAGATCCATGCGGAAATGGAACGGGAATTTGGCGAGATACCGGACCATCTCAAACTGAGCGGCGAGCGGGAAAGAGACGAGCGAATCGCCAAGGTTTTCTTCATGGCCTGTTACGATTTGGACAGGTTCAGGGATTTCTTGACGGACAACTCGTCCCTGCCTGAGGAAATGCAGCTGAATGAAGAAGCCTTGGAAAGACTCTGAATGAAGAAGCCTTGGAAAGACTGAGACGCGATGATGTTCAGTTGATGAAATTTGGCTTTGAGCTTCTGTCTTCGGGTCGTGAACGCTTCACTGAACTTATTGTCTAAAAATTGTATAGACAATTTGAGAAAAATTGCTTGACATAGGCAATTTTTCATATTATTATGAAGTTAGTATAAACATCAAGATGTATAGACATATAAGCAAATTAACGGAAGTACTTAATCCGGAAAGGGGGGAAGCCGAAATTCATTTCTACCGATTCGGAGTGAACCCCAAGATACCGCATTGGCTCGGAGCTCTTTTCACTACAGGCTTCAGGACCAGACTAGAGAGAGAATTCGTCAGGAACATCATAGGGGCGGTCTCAGGCAGTATCGGGTTGCCGGAATCGCTGCCATGGATGTGAAGTGAAGCATGAGACGGCAGAGGAGTCGAAATAATCGAAAGAGACAAGAAAGAGGTAAAATTGTGTGAGAGGAAGATGTTTATGAACGACAAGAGGCAGTCCCTGGTTTTGCTGGCTATATTTTCATTTGGTTTTCTCGCCATGGGCGTCGGAACCATCACGCCTGCCATAGCTGCGATCGGAGGAGCCTTTCCTTCCGTAAGCTTCAGCACACTGTTGCTTGTATCCACTGTTCCTTCCCTCATATCGATCCCGGTATCGATCATCGGCGGCGGTATGGCCGGAAAGTCTGTAAAGTACAGGACTCTCGTCTTATTCGCGACCTTGATGTTCAGTCTTGGCGGGGCAGTACCCTATTTCTTGCATGATTTCACGCAGATCTTGGTAGCCAGAGGCTTTTTCGGCTTAGGGCTCGGACTCATTATGCCGCTGAACAGTGCCTTGATCTTCAATCTTGTTGATCCAGACAAGCAAGCCAACGTGATGGGGATAAACGGAGTTGTGATGAATATCGGCGGGATCGTGCTCCAGCTCTTGGGCGGCGTTTTGGCGTCAGTACGCTGGAACTACAGCTTCCTGGCTCATGCGCTGGGCTTACTCTCATTTATTATCCTCTTGCTTTATCTTCCGGAGCCAGAAAAAACCGCAATTCCGTCAGGTTCAGCCGGGACGGCTAAAGCCGAAAGACTGAAAATGCCTGCTTCCGTTTACGGCTGGGCGCTTGTCTTTGCAATCATGACGATACTTGACTATCCTTCACTGACTAATATGTCTTCCGTCCTCTTGACCATCAAGGCGAATGCCGCGGTTGCCGGGGTCGTCCTGATGTTCATGACGGTAGGAGGGATGGCTGCCGGAGCGGTGTTCGGCAAAATATATCAAAAGGCCGGAAGGCAAACGCTGAACATCGGTCTCGTTTCTTTCGCAGCATCCCAGATATTGTTTTCGTTCAGTCAAAGCGTACCGCTGCTCATTGTCGGGGAGGCTTTACTGGGCATTGGCTTAACTCTCTGCATGTCATCCATCTATATGCTGGCCGGCGCTTCCGTGCATCCGAGCCAAACTCCGATGGCCATGTCGATCATTGTGTCCGGCATGAGCTTGGGAGGGTTCCTTTCCGGTTATTTCTACGCTGCGATCATGGGGCCTCTGCATATCACGACCTTGAGGTTCCAGTACTATTCCGGAATAGTTGGATATTTGGCCACCTTAGTCGTGTTCTTAATCCTGTTTGCGGTCAAGAAACCGGTTGCGTCCCTGAGTCCTGCTTCTCAAGCGAAGGTGCACTTAGGGCACGGCCAAGAAGTCACAGAGGAGGCAGCTAATCGTGATAATCATTGGTGAAAAAATTAACGGATCCATTCCTTCCGTGGGAAAGGCGATCGCGGAAAGAGATGCGGACTTTATCCGCAACCTGGCCAAGATTCAGACAGACGCCAGCGCGGCTTTCATTGACGTCTGTGCTTCAGTGGAAGTCAGCGTTGAGCTTGAAACGATGAAGTGGCTCATCGACTTGGTCCAGGAGGTCACGGATACCCCGATATCAATCGACAGCCCGCATGCGCGCACGTGCGTCGAAGCGATAGAGTTCTGCAGAAAGCCGGGACTCATCAATTCGGTATCAGGTGAACGGGACAAGATGGAAGTGGTCTTCCCGGTCATTGCCGCCACGAAATGGGAATGTGCAGCCCTCTTGTGCGATGATACCGGAATCCCGAAGACGGCAGACAAAAGGCTGGAAGTGTTTGGAAAGGTTTTAGAGAAAGCAGAGGCTCGTGGAATTGCCTCCTCGCGCCTCCACATCGACCCGTTGGTGGAAATGCTCTGCACTTCAGAGGACGGGATCAATATGGTAGTTGAAGTGATAAAAAAGATTAAAAAAGAGTATCCGGCCATTCATGTGACAGGAGGCCTCAGCAACGTTTCGTTCAACCTTCCTGCACGCAAACTTGTCAATCAGGCCTTTACCGTCTTGATGATGAATGCGGGTATGGACAGCGGAATACTTGACCCGACGAACAGGGATCTCATGGGCATGATTTACGCGACCGAGGCGCTTTTGGGGCAGGATGAATACTGCATGGAGTATATCGGAGCCTACCGGGAAGGATTATTCGGACAAAAGAAGTAATTACTCATAGGGCGAATTTCTTGACGCGGAATAGGAACTAAGGAGGAACTAAAGATGTCTAAAATCGAAGAAGTTAAGGCGATGGTCGAAGCCGGAAAGTCTAAAGTCGTTCCAGGTTTAGTCCAGGAAGCATTGGCGGAAGGAAACTCTGCAGACAGCATTCTCCAAGCCATGATCGCTACCATGGGCGTCATTGGCGACAAGTTCTCCGCCGGAGAGATCTTTGTGCCTGAAATGTTGGTGGCGGCGAAGGCCATGGCCAAGGGCGTCGACGTGTTGAAGCCGCATTTTTCGGCTGACAGCAGGCCCTCCTTGGGCACATGTGTCATCGGAACGGTTGCCGGCGACCTTCACGATATCGGCAAAAACCTTGTAGCGATGATGATTGAAAGCGCCGGGTTTGATGTGGTCAACCTCGGTGTGGACGTGTCGGCGGCCAAGTTTGTCGAAGCCGTCAAAGAAAACAAGAACGTAACTCTGGTGGCCTGCTCCGGGCTTCTGACGACGACCATGCCGGCCATGAAGGAGACTGTGCAGACGCTCAAATCTTGCGGAGAGACCGGCTTTAAGGTGATCGTCGGCGGTGCGCCCGTATCGCCGGAATATGCCGCTTCGATCGGCGCGGACGGATTTGCCCCCGATGCAGGCAGCGCCGCCGTAAAGGCAGTCGAACTTGTAAAAGGCTGATAAAGAGCACGGATAAGGAGGAAAAATTCAATGTTAACAAAGAGGCAGAACTTAATGGAAACGATTAAGGGCGGAAACCCCGATCGGTTCGTTGAGCAATATGAATTCATGCACTTCATCATGGAAGTACCGGGCGGAACCTTCCCGCAGCCTGGACAGACGATAAAAAACGAATGGGGTATCACGTTTAAGTGGCCGGAAGGTCAAATCGGTGGCTTCCCCGTGCATGATGAGGAACACAAAGTATTAAAAGACATTACAGAGTGGCAGAAATACGTCAAAGCGCCTGCCGTCAAGACTTCCGCTGAGGCTTGGGCGCCGGCAATCGAACACGCGAACTCTGTTGACCGCACAGAGGAATTTGTCACCGCGTTCGTGGCCCCGGGCGTGTTTGAGATGACTCATCACCTCATGAGCATGGAAGACGCTCTCATGGCCCTCTATGAGGAACCTGAGAAGATGCACGAACTGATTGATTACCTTACGGAACATGAGCTGGCGTACGCTGAGGAGCTGATCAACCGCATCCATCCCGACTGCATCTTCCACCATGACGACTGGGGCAGTCAAAAATCCTCCTTTATCTCTCCGGCAATGTTCGAAGAGTTCTTTCTCCCGGCTTATAAGAAAATATACGGCTACTATAAAGCCAACGGGGTTGAACTGATCATACACCATAGCGATTCCTATGCGGCGAACCTCGTGCCCTTTATGATCGAAATGGGAGTCGATATCTGGCAGGGCGTTATGACCACGAACAATACGCCTGAGCTCGTGAAAAAATACGGCGGACAGCTCAGTTTCATGGGGGATATCGACAGCGGCGTCGTGGATTTTCCGGCCTGGACGCCGGAAATAGCTGCGAAGGAAGTTGAGAGAGCCTGCAAAAATTGTGGCAAACTGTACTTTATTCCGTGCCAAACCCAGGGCGGGAACTGGAGCTCATTCCCCGGGGTATACGATGCCATCAGTGCGGCGATTGACAAGATGAGCAAAGAAATGTTCTAGCGACGGATGTCCCCGGGCATTACGAAAGACGCGGCCTCGATTTTGAGAAGTATGGCTCTCAAAACGAGGCCGCTTTTTTTGTCCTTGCAGAGAGTAAGCTTCCGTTGGATAAAAAAGACTGGCGTTGCCGCGTTTGCCGGATTGTTGCTGCCTCTTTTTGAATCGATAGCACCTGGAAAGAAATAATTTCCGGACGCCGGATAAAACCTAAAGAAACTGTTAAAGGATGGGGGAAGGGAAAATGTTAGGAGCTACACATGCCCTGGTCGGCAGTGCGATTTACCAAACGGCAGACAAGCGATGGTTGTCCTATGCTTTGGCTTTTGGCGCACATTATCTGTTGGACATAATACCTCACCAAGAATTGAGTGCCACAGCCAACTGCCTTCTCTTTGTCGGGACGGGTGTGGGGTTAGGATATGTTGCTTGGAAAGAAAGAGATTGGGGCATGCTGATTGCGGGATTTCTGGGCGTTTTACCGGATGTCAGTCGACAGCTGGATTTGCTGCCGTTCATAACCCATTCTCACGCCGTGGTCCATACAAAGGATACTTCCCCAGAGTATGGAATGCTTTTAGAGTTGCTTATCGATATTTCGGCCGTCGTTCTCATTCTGAGAGGCCGAGCCCGCTTTGAGTACGAATAGAGTGCACTATCGGTCTTGGACTCACTAGTGCGGATTCAAAGACAGACATCTGGTAAGTAGTGGTATAATAAGAAGAAGGGCTAAGAAGTTTACGAGCAGCTGAGCATATATAGCCAGGTCCTCGTTTGAGCGAGAAGCCGTAGTTGCAATTACAGACAGTAAACTCGACGTTGGCCATTATGATCGCCACTGTTGCGACGCATATCAATAAAAATGGAAGGGGAAGGCGTTATGAAGAATTGTGAAATGAAACTGGACGGCAACATATTGACCATAACCGTTAATATATCAAAGGAGTTCGGCAAATCATCTTCAGGCAAGAGCATCATCATTAGTTCTACTGAAGGGAATGTGTCCATACCGGAGAAAGAGGATATCAAAGTAGGTCTGAATGTTTACCGAAAGTCTTGAATTTCTATTGGAAGGCCTGTGACCCGTACCCGGAAATCGACCGGGGAAACCTCAAGTGCTGAAGGCGCGATAAAGCAAAACGATGAGGTTGAAAAGCATAAGGCTAGATCGAACAAGGCTTAACCCATGAGGCTGAAACCAATGAGGTTAAAGCGATATACCAAATATACCAAGGAGAGGTGAATACAATGCCAACGTACGACATGGTCTGTCAAGACTGCGAGCACAAGTTTACTGTGTTCTGCGCCATCAGCGAAAAAGAAAAACAAGTCTGCCCGAAATGCAAGAGCTCAAAAATCAGCCAAAGGTTCACGAGCGTCAATATCGGAGGAAGCAAGGGCGGCGGAGGCGGCTGCTCAGGATCGTCTTGCGCAGGCTGCTCCGGCTGTTAAATAGTGACAGCAAATTCATCCCCGGCCAAGGCACGCTGACCGGCCGCGAGTAAACGAGCATAAGGGTGAGAAGGGCTGCTCTTCGGCACGGTCCGGGGAAGCTTCACCGGAGCGGTGGACAGGCCCGGACTCATTGAACAAACGGCAGGCGGCACGCTCTTACTGGATGAGCTTGATTCGATGAGCTGGAACCTGCAGGCGAAGTTGCTGCGCGTTCTTCAGGAAGGGAAAGTCAGGCGGCTTGGGGATACCCGGGAGCGCGAGCTCGATGTCCGCTTCCTCGCTACCATCAGTGCCCCGGCAGAAGACAGCGTGCGCCAGGGTCGGATGCGCCCGGACCTCTTTTACCGGCTGAGCGTGGTCGACCTGTACCTACCGCCTTTGCGGGAGCGGGGCGGGGATATCGAACTTTTGGTGGAGCATTTTTTGCAGGAACATGCCAAGACACAGAAGAAAGGGGTTCCCCGTCTTCGGCCTGAAGTCGGGCGGCTTCTGCGCGAGCATGACTGGCCGGGCAATGTGCGCGAGCCTGCGCATGTGATTGAGGGAGGGCTTGTTCTAGCCGGAGAGGAATTTGGCCTGGAAGAATTGCCGAATTATTTGCGCTTTTGTACGGAAAAAAAGCGAAGCCCGGGCAGAGCGCGGCTCAGGAAGCCGCGGCAGCTGACGGTGAGCATTTACTTTCGCTCGCGGCAGAGCTTCCGGCTATGAATCTGCCGGAAAGGGTCGAATGGCTGGAAAAGAAATTGATTGCTGCCGCCGTGACGGAGGCTCAGGGAAACATGACGAGAGCGGCCAGGGCTCTTGGAATTTCCCGCCAGCTCCTGCAGTACAAGATGCGGCGATACTCAGAAAGCTAAGCTGGACCCAAATCGGGGCAAGACTATCGGTCTTGCCCCGATTTCGCCAGGGAACGGACCGGACTTAGAGAGGACCGTTCCCTGATACTTAAGCGCAGATGGTGAGTTTGATTTTTGAAAAACCAAATGCCTTAGTTTACCGTCTAACTAGAGGAGAAGGATTGTTGAGAAGCTCGACGAACGAAGAAGACAAGCGGGAGGGAACATGAACGATAGAAACGGGGTGACCGGAGCTGAACCTGACCTTCTCTTGAAAGTGCACCTTCAGGCTTCAGCGTTCTCTGGCCCGGGGGCTTCTCCCTCCGGCAGCGCACCGGGAGCCGGAACGGATGAACAGCAGGGACCAGGCGACTTAGCCGCACAATTCTCCGCAAAGAGCGGAACGTTTGACTCCGCCGCAACTTGGCAAGTCTTGATTCCGATAGACAAGAAGAAGTTCCAGGATCTCAAGCAAGTCTACGACGTGAACAAACAGGTGGAGGTGGCCGGCCAGAAGATCTTATTCCGGAAGCTGTCAGTCTATCCGACCCGCATCAGCATTGACTTGGCCTGTGATCCGGCCAACACCAGGAAGATCCTGTTTTTTGACGACCTGGCCGTTGTCGACGAGAAAGGAAACAAGGTCGGCGCCATAGCGAACGGGATTTCCGGTTCAACTCCGGATGCGGATCACCGAACCCTCTGTTACCAGAGCAATTACTTTGCTCAATCGAAAGAGTTATATATCGAAGGGAGCAGCATCCGGGCGGTCGATAAGTCGGAGGAGAGTGTCCGGGTGGATCTGAACAAGAGTACTCTGATTGGGAACCCGGCCGGCTGAAGCTAGAGAAGATCGTACGGACCGGCCAAACCGGCACACTCTATTTCACACTGACCACGGATCCGGAGGAAGATCACGGCCAAGCTAACAGTGTGTTCAGCCCGGTCTTTAAGCGAGCGGACGGGACGGAGGGGAACTCACATTTTTCTTCAACGTCGCACTCCGGTTCGGGGTCGGAGAAGATAACTTATGATGTGCCTGTCGAGGACGGAAGTCCGGAATCATTACCCTTTTCATAGATGACTATCCAAGCAGAATTTGCGGACATTTCAAAGTGAGAATCAAGTGACTGAGTTCGAGTTGAGAAAGCGGAATGTATGAGGATGCGGGAGCGGGGCGGTCCATTGCCGGCATTGCACAGTACTGCGGAAGAGCGCGATATGCCGGGAATATTCTGCCGGAATTTCGGGTATTTTGAACTTGTGCCAGGTTTGTTAGCTGGTGCTATTGACTTCGGCCCTCAACTGGCCTATATATTAATTGAGAGCGGAGGTGTCGAGATGAAGGATTTGATTAAGAAAGGTCTCGCTTTGGCTCTGGGCATGGCAGTGGCCAGTTCGGGAACAGATCGAAAAAGTGGTGGACGAACTCGTCAAGAAAGGCGAGGTCTCGGCGTCTGAGTCCAAGAATTTGGTGGATGAACTGATCCGGAAAGGGGAAGAAGAACACCAGGCGATGCGTAAACGGATGCGGGACCATATGAAAGAGCATCTGAGCGAACTTGAGGTTCCATCCCATGAAGATGTGAAGAATTTGCAGAGCAAAGTGGAAGAACTGATGAACCGCCTTGACAAGCTGGAAGGCCGAGAGAGTGAGAAGAACCCGGGAGACCGGGGGAACCAAGGAGACCCGGAAAGCCGGGCGTGATTCTGTTCGGCATCGGGACATAAGGTGCGTCTGTTTGCAGCGGGGCTGTGTTTCAGAAGGAGTATTCAGACAGGAATGATAAGGGGGCCTGAAGTGATTCAGGCTCCTTCGCTTAGCGTGAAAGGGTTTCAGTATGATAGGCAAAAGAATGCGGCATTTTAAACGCTACCGGGTCGTGGCATCCGTCATGGCCAGGCACTGGTGGAAGAGATAGGACTCTTCCACCTTCTCTCCCTGCCCAGACGGTTGTTCACGGATATGGAAGAGGAAGAGGCCGATGCCAAGTCCATCGGGCAGCGGGTTCGTGAGGTCTGTGAAGAACTCGGACCGACCTTTGTCAAGATAGGTCAGATGGCCAGCTCGAGGCCTGACCTGATTCTGGAGGGGATCATAAAAGAACTGGCGAAGCTCCAGGATCAAGTGCCTCCTTTCTCTTCCGCTGAAGCGCGGGAAATCATCGAAGAAGAGATGGGACTCCCTTTAGACCGTGTTTTCCGTGAGTTTGAGGAGGCTCCTTTGGCCGCCGCTTCGATCGGACAAGTGCACCGGGGCGTGCTCTTGAGCGGAGCCGAGGTGGCCGTTAAAGTTCAGAGACCGGAGATTCGCGGCATCATTGAGACAGACCTGGAGATCCTGACGGATTTGGCGGTCCTGGCCGAACACCGCCTGGAATGGGCGGCCCGCTATCGCCTGAGCGAAATCGTCGAAGAATTCGGCCGCTCCCTCACTGCGGAAATGGATTACACCATTGAAGGGCGGAATGCCGAACGGATTGCAAAGCAATTCACGCAGGAGCCGTATATCTCGGCGAGACAGTCAACGATCTTTTTGCCGTTGCCTTTCGCCATCACATACGAATTCCCGCCGATCTCACCCTGGTCGGGAAATCTCTCCTCACTTTAGAAGGATTGGTGGAGACGCTCGATCCGGAGCTCAGCATCATGGACATCGCTCAGCCTTTTGGGCGACGGCTGCTCATGGAGCGTTTCCGGCCGTCCAACATCGCGGAGCAGGCCTGGCAAAATTTAAACGAGTACGGGGACATGGTCCTTGAACTTCCCAAACAACTCAAGGAACTCCTGCGCAATGCGCAGCGCGGGCGTTTAAGCTTGCAAATCCGCCTACCTGAGACGAATGATTTTCTGCGCAAACTGGACCGCATGACGAATCAGCTTTCGTTCAGCATCGTATTGCTTTCCTTCAGCATTGTCATGGCGGGGCTCATCATTGCCTCCGCTCAGTCAACCCGTCCTATCCTGCTCTTTCACATTCCGGCGATCGAACTGGGCTTTGTCTTTGCAACGCTGATGTTTGTCTGGATGATCTTCGCCATCTTCCGCTCGGGAAGATTTTGAATACCCTAAAGTTGACTTTGCAGTGGGCGGTTTCGGCATAACTCATCCTCGGCCGTTCTGCATTACTTCCACGACATCGGCCTCGACGAAACTCTCCACCGGAGAGTTATGCCATTGAAGAGTCACGTTCTGCCTGAATGGCTCGCTTACTGCTGTATCCCTTGGGATATTCTCAGCCTTGGTTGTTCTCAGTATGGGGTTTCCACATTCTTCCCGGCTTGACGTTTGCCACAATTCGGAGTATGTTGTTTCTTAGGGAGATTGTCTATACAAATCACGCAAGAGTCTTCGAGAGTCAGGGTGAGCTCAGAGGACGGGACAAGGGTGCTGGTGTTGAGCGGACTGAAGCTATAGAAGTGGGTGTTTTGACCATGCAGGAAGGCGATTCGATTGACAAGAATTCAGTCATTCCCATATATTATCAGTTGGCCAAACTCATGAGGGAACAAATTCGGCGGGGAGAGTTTAAGCCGGGGGAAGCTCTGCCCACGGAAATCGAGATTGCCAACCGCTATGAAATCAGCCGGATGACGGTTAGGAGATCCATCGCAGAACTGGTAGCGGAAGGTATGGTCTATGCGCTTCAGGGAAAAGGGACTTTTGTGGCAAGTCCGAAGCTGGACAATGTAGTTTTCGAACTGAATAATTTCAGCCGGGAGATGGCCCAAAGAGGATTGAACTTCAAAACAACCCTTCTGCAAGCGAAGATCGTCCGGGCTGATGAAGAATTGAAAGAGAAATTCCGGCTGCTGGGTGGGGGAACGTACAGAATTCTGCACTTTCGCACGGTTACGTCTGCGGAAGACGAGCGCCTGAGCCTTGAAAACAAGTACATTATTTACACCAAAAGCAAACCCCTTTTGGAGTCGGAACTAAATGATCCGACCTTGCCGGGCTTGATTGCTTCCCACAGCGACTACCTGCCGGTTAGCGCCAAGAAGGTTCTTAAGGCAGCGGTGGCGACCGATGAAGAAGCGACGCTGCTCGGGATCGCTGCCGGCGCTCCCCTGTTCCTGGTCGAGACGACTGTTTTTGATCCGGACCTTAAGCCTGTTGGTTGGAGCAAGTCCATTTACCGAGGGGACAGGTATAAGATCACAAGCTATGATGGATGGTATCAAAAGGAGTAGCGCCGGGAGGAGGTAAAGAAGTGGACGAGCCATTGGAATTGGCCATGGGTGAACTCGATGAAGAAAAAGTCCTGGCCCTGGTCGAAGAGCGAATTCAGGCGGGAGTCAGCCCGACAGAGATCGTAGAAAGCTGCCGTAACGGTGTGGAAATTGTGGGGAGGCGCTACAGCGACGGGGTGTACTTTCTCTCGGATTTGATCATGTCCGAGGAGATTTTCCGGGGTGTGATGCGTCTTGTCGAGCCGCACATTCCTCAGGGAGAGGAGACGAACGGGTATACGGTCGTCATGGGTACGATTGAGGGCGACATCCACGACCTGGGGAAAAACATCATAATTTATCTTCTGCGTTCGTCCGGTTTTCGCGTCTACGACATGGGCGTCGATGTCTCTCCGGAAAGATTTGTTCAGGCTGTGAGCGAGACGAAAACTTGCATCCTCGGGATCAGTGTTCTCCTTTCCTTCTGTGTCGGCTCGATTAAGAAGGTAGTAGACCTTTTGGAGGAGGCGGGCTTGAGGAATAAGGTCAAGGTGGTCGTCGGCGGCTATACAGTCAGTGAGTTAGTGCGGGAATATACCGGGGTGGACTACTATGCCAGCGATGCATCACAGGCTTTACGGATTATTCGGGAAATCGCAGAGAGAGACTGCCCCCGTCAAATAGAGAAATAAAAAATAGAAAAATTATCAGATAGAGAATTTTAAATAGTTTGCCTAAGGGTATTGACCCGCTCTTTACACCGTGCTAAGATCGAAATAGACTAATTTGTATATACAATTACACAAATATACAAGTTGATCTATTTATTCTAGGATTTTTAAATATTTAGTCTCACGGGAAGAATCACCGCCCCCGTCGAGTTTCCCTCACCGCAGCAGATCCGACAAGAATAAAGAAGAAAGATGTGAAGAAACCGAAAATGGGCAAAATCGAAATACCGGGGCTTGAGGAAAGGGGAAAAAGAGGCCGATGGAGAATTAAACTGAACGAAGTTCCGGCTTTCGCTAAGCCGACTGGAGCAAGTGCATGAAGAACCGCCTTCAGTCGGGAAGGCTGTCGGGTGTTCAAAGTGCGGCCCGGAACGGAGTTTTGGGTCTCCGGAAAGCAAATTCGAAAACTTAGGAGGTCTAAGAGATGCTTATCATTGGCGAGAAGTTGAACAGTGCCATTCCTTCCGTGCGGGAGGCGATGTTGAAAAAGGATGTCGAGTTCATTAAAGAACTGGCTAAGAAGCAGGCCGCCGGCGGAGCGGACTTCCTCGACATCAATACGGCCCAGGGAAACAGTGAAATCGACGATATGGCGTGGGTTGTGCAAGCGGTGCAGGAGGTCGTCGATGTTCCGCTCTGCATTGACAGCGTCAGTCCGGAAGTGGTCAAAAAAGGCTTGCTGACCGCGGAAGGCAAGACGATGCTGAATTCCATCAGCATGGAGGCCGCCCGGCTCGAGGGGATGCTTCCCCTGATTAAGGAATACGATTGCTCCGTCATCGCTTTGACGATGGACGACAACGGAATTCCGAAGACTGCGGAAGAACGCATCCGGATTGCAGGCCAGCTTGTCGAGGTCTTCAAGCGGGAAAACATTGACATGGAAAAAGTCTATTTTGATCCCCTGGTCTTGCCTCTGGCCGTGGACAGCAACAACGGAGTCGTCTTCTTTGAATGCCTGTCTGAAATAAAGCGCTTGTTCAATGGCAAAACGGTGTCAGGCCTGAGCAATGTCTCACATTCGCTTCCGAAGCGCAAGTTGATCAACCGCAATTTCCTGACGATTTGCATGAGCCATGGAATGGATGCGGCGATTATGGATCCGACGGATGCGAAAATCACCAGTGCCTTGATCGCGACGAATTTGCTTCTAAACAAGGACCGTTTTTCCCGCAATTACTTGAAAGCCTTCCGCAGCAACGTTTTGGAAGACTAGGCTCTAGTCTCAACAAGAGGAGCGAAACGGGAGAGGGAGGTGGCGGCGGAAAGAAAATCTGCGGTTCGGGTTCTGGGCCAAAATCGGAAAATTAACGTTGGAGGTGTCGGAATGTCAATGGGCAAAGAAGAACTTTTTCAAGAAAGGTTAAACCGCTATACAACCGCCCTCAAAGGAGGGAAACCGGACAAGGTGCCGATCCGGCTGCAGTTGAGCGAGTTTATGGCGGCCTATGCCGGAATAAAGTTGCAAGACATCTATTACGATTTGGATAATAACATTGCAGCAGTTGACAAAATCCTTACGGATTTCGATATGGATGTGTGCGGCGGGGCGCCCAGCCTTTGGTGGGCCGGCTTGCATGATGCGGTCGGAGCCAAATACCTCAAGTTTGCGGGACGCGAACTGGAAGAGAACCGGCAATTTCAATATGTTGAAGAAGACTATATGAAGGCGGACGACTATGACGCCTTTATCGCCGACCCGACGAAATGGATTCTGGAAGCCTATCTCCCGCGCATTCACGAAGAATTTGCCGAGCCGGGCTCATATCGAGCCAATCTGGCTTTGATTAAGGGAACTGCGGCCATGATGATGGCCAATGGCGCTTCCCAGCAGGCTGGCGCCCATTGGGCTAAAGACTTCGGCATGCCTCTGTCTATTGCCGGGATAAGCAAGGCTCCTTTTGATACCTTAGGCGACACGCTGCGGGGCCTCAAAGGAATTATGATGGACCTGCGCAAGCGCCCGGACAAAGTCCTGGCCGCGACCGAGATGCTGGTCGGGCACAACATTTTCTATGGCATGGCCACAGCCGGCGGGGACACGACGCTGCCTTGCTTCATGCCCCTGCACCGGGGAAGTTTTCCGTTCCTCAATCCGACACAGTGGGATACGTTCTACTGGCCTTCGCTGAAGGCTGTGATTGAGGGCATGTGGAAGCTGGGTAAACAGACGATGTTCTATGCGGAAGGCAACTGGACGCCGTACCTGGAAAAGATCGCCGAGCTGCCGGATCACAGCATTGTCTTCCACGCGGATCAGACCGACATGGCAAAAGCTAAGGAAGTGCTGGGCGGGAGGTTCTGCTTGAGCGGGAACGTGCCGAACACACTGCTGGCCTATGGCAAACCGGCTGAAGTCAAAGAGTATGTGAAACGGCTTCTCCACGATAATGCCGTAGACGGGGCCTTCATCATCGACAGTGCCGGGGTTATGCAGACAGACGTTAAGGCTGAGAATGTGTTTGCTCTCATTGAAGCGGCCAGAGAATTTGGGACTTATTGAACGGGGAGGTAATGAAAAATGACGGATATGCCGAAAAAAGAGGATATGCATGGCAACCCTCCGGGAGTCTGCGTCCCCTGGGAAGAAAAGATGAAGGAGTTCGGGCTGATTGCCGGAAACCCTGAAACCATAAAGAAGGAATGGGAGAAGATAGACGCTTTTGCTTATGTCTATCTTTGGTACTGGGTTCATCGTTAAAAGCGGGCACAACTATCTTGGAAAATTGGGAGGAATCGTGAAAATGGCTACACTGACGGATGAACTAGCGAGCGCCATTGCGGAATTGGAGGACGAAAAGGTCTTGGATTTGGTGCAGACCCGCCTGGATTCCGGAACTTCGCCTTTGGAGATAGTGGGCAACCTCCAGCAAGGGATGACCGAGGTCGGGATGCGCTTTGAAGCCGGGACCTACTTTTTGAGCGAATTGGTTATGTGCGGGGAAATCATGAAAGACGCGATGAACATCCTCGAACCCCACCTTGCCGGAGAGGATCAGAAGCACCGCGGCAGCATTGTCATCGGAACGGTCAAAGGGGATGTGCACGATCTGGGCAAGAACATTGTCGTCATGCTCCTTAAAGGGGCAGGATACAATGTGATTGACCTCGGTATCGATGTCCGGGGCGAGAAATTTATTGATGCGATCAGGGCTAATGAGGCTCCATTGGTGGGAATGAGCGTTCTTCTGACGGCCTGCCAGGAGGGGATGAAGGGGATCATTGAAGAGATCCGGGCCGCAGGACTGGACACCCGTGTGGTCATCGGCGGCAACTATGTCGACGAGTCTGTGAGAGACTATGTCAAGGCAGACTATTTTGCTCATAACGCGAGTGATGCGGTTAAAATTGCGGACGAGATCTTCGTCCATTAATGTCCGGCACGAAATTACGCATCGGAGGCTGGTGAGGAAATGGGGAGGTTGCCTTTCAAGCATCTCCACATTTTATCGTCTGGCCGGGGAGAAAGGGGGAGCCAGCTATGGTCGAGGTAAGATTCTTGCCCGCAGACAAAACGGTTCGCGTTCAGGAGGGAATGAGCCTCCTTCAAGCGGCTATCGCGGCTGAAGTCCGGGTGGAGAGCACCTGCGGCGGGAAAGGGACCTGCGGCAAGTGCAAAGTGCGGCTGCAGACGGGAAAAACGGAGAACGGAGCGAATTTGACTCCGGCCGAAGAGAAGTTCCTCACTCCGGCTGAAATTGAGTCGGGGTGGGTTTTGGCCTGCCGGCACATTCTGACGGAGGATACCGTCGTTGTCTTAGAGGAACAGAAAGACGCGTTTGACCGTAAAGCCGGCATGCACGATTCCGAAAAGGCCCGGGCGCACGCCCCGAGCATCCGCAAAGTTGCGCTTGCCTTAGCTCCTCCGACCGTGGAAGAACAAAGTGCGGATTGGGAACGGCTTGTCCGGGCCCTGCCGGTCGACAATGTTCCGTTCAGCCGGAGCGTTGCCGCCTCTTTGCCGCAGAAACTGCGCCAGGGCAAGTTTAAGGTGACGGCTGTGCTGGATGGCGCCAAGCTGCTGGCAGTCGAGCCGGGAGACACGACTCAGCGTACTTTCGGTTTGGCCGTCGATATCGGGACGACTACGGTGGTGGTTTACCTTGTCGATCTGAACAGGGGAACGGTTATCGGCAGCGGTGCCGTGACGAATCTCCAGAATGTTTTTGGGGCGGATGTCATCTCCAGGATTACCTATGCGGCCGGCGGTCCGGAAAAGCTGGCGGAATTGCAGGCCAAGGTGGTCGGCGGGATCAACGGAGTCCTAACCCAATTGACCGAAAAACACGGCGTGAGTTTTGATGAGATCTATCAGGCAGTTGTGGTCGGCAATACGACCATGAGCCACTTGTTTCTGGGCATTGACCCGACCTTCCTCGCCCCCGCCCCTTTTATTCCTGTTTTTCAGAAGGCGGTGGAGATCGAGGCGAGGGAACTGGGGCTTAATATTCTGCCCACGGCCGTCGTGACCATGCTGCCCAACGTTGCCGGCTACGTCGGTTCGGACACCGTCGGCGTGATGCTGGCCGGAAACGCGGACAGCTTGCCGGGTCTCAATCTCATGGTGGATATTGGGACGAACGGCGAAATTGTCCTGGCTGGCAGAGGAAGCATTCTGACCTGCTCCACAGCGGCCGGCCCCGCCTTCGAAGGGGCGGAAATCAAACACGGGATGCGGGCTGCAGAGGGCGCAATCGAGAGAGTGCGGCTTTGCTCGGATGTCTCTGTCGAAGTGATTGGCGGGGCGAAAGCACGCGGGATTTGCGGCTCCGGTCTGATCGATGCCATGGCGGAAATGGTGCGTGCGGGCGTCGTTGAGAGTTCGGGCCGGCTTGTTAACAAAGAAGCTCAGCTGGAAAAGCTCCCGCCCTTGGTGCGGAGGCGCTTGCGCGGCGGGACGGAGTTTGTCCTCGTTTGGGCTGAGGATTCGGCTACGGGCGAAGACATCGTGATCAGCCAGAAGGATGTGCGTGAACTCCAGCTGGCAAAAGGAGCGATCATGGCCGGGATCAGGATTCTCCTGCGGGAGGAGGGAGCCGAGGCCGGGGAGCTCGACCGGGTGCTTCTGGCCGGAGCTTTTGGCAACTATATCGGAAAAGAGAGCGCCCTTGGCATCGGGCTCTTGCCTCCCGTGCCGCTGGAGCGGATTGCGGCGATTGGAAACGCGGCCGGCGACGGCGCCAAAATGGCTTTGCTCTCCCTCCCGGAAAAAGAGCGGGCGCTCAGGCTGGCCCGCCAGGCTAAGCACATCGAATTGTCGACGGATCCGGACTTTCAGGTGGAGTTTGTTAACGCCCTCTCATTTTAAGTTTGTTGGCTTGACAGAGTACTCGGGAAAAAGCATGCGAAGGGCTCGCAATCGCCCGGGATTTCCGGGGGACTCGCGAGTTTTAGGAATGGGTGTGAATGAGGTGCCGGACAGAAATAAAAGCGAGGCGGAGAAGCAGCGCGAATGGGTTGCCCGGAGCATTGCCCACGGCGTTAAGGAGCGGGTACCGAAAGGAGAGCTGGGCATAGCCGATTCCCTCATTGCGCAAGCCTTGAATTGCCGCGAGGTCGGCTTTCGGGAAAGGTACGCTTTTGTTCAAGGAATGAATCTGGACGTCGTCACAATCGCCCCCGTCTATCCGGAGCAGGGAAAACGCCTGCCCGACCGGAATGAGATCGTCTGGCCGGGGCTCAGGGAATGGACCAAGGAGACTCCTTTGTTCACATTTGCTATTCTTGACGGAGCGTTTGAATGGGGGTTGCGCACCCTGGGTTTTCAGGATTTTCTCCTCTTGCCCCACGTTTCTCCTTGGCAGCTCGCCGGATTTATCCGCAGGGTTGAGGAGATGAACAGCGCCCAGATCCGGCTTCTGGCCGAGGGCGGAGTCAACGGCATTATCTTGGCGGACGACATTGCCTTTGCGAACGGCCTCATGCTTCGCCCCCCCGTGCTGAGGGAACATTTCTTCCCTTCCCTTTCCAGACAGGCGGCACTGGCGGCGAAACGGGGACTTCCCGTTTTTTATCATTCTGACGGCCGCTATAGGGATGCCCTGGAGGATATCATGACCGCCGGATTTACCGGACTGCATTGCATAGACCGCGCTTCCGGAATGGAGATGGAGAGTCTGCAAGCGGAAGTGGGAAACCGGCTCTGCCTCTGGGGTCATCTCGATGCGAGCGATGCGGAAAGAGCCGGAGACCCGGTCGCGCTGGAAAAGGCGACGCATTCCGTTCGGCTGTTCGCCCGGGACAAGAGATTTATCCTTGGGACGAACAGCGGCCTCTTCGAAGGTATGGATATTGAGGGGCTGCGGGCTCTGTACCGCTCGCTCGACGGCTTGGTCCTCTGAGCCCGGACTGTGGCTCCCTGAGGCTCCGAGCCTCCGGATGCGCCTCCGAGAGGATTTCACGGAAGGTTGGATGAATTTGGCTTGAGAGGGCCGTGGCTTGAGAGAGCTGTGGCGGTCAGGACATGTTCCTCGAACGTGCGCCTGTTCTCCGGCTTTTGATCCTGAGAAAGGGGGTGAGGATGTGGCCGAAACGGTTATTCGCAGTCTGCCTCTGCCGAAAATTCGAGTCGAGGACATCTTGCGGGCGGAGGAAAATGACAGCGCCCGTTCTCCTCGTCAGAGTATCTTGGCTCTTTACGAGGATGTGTTGCTGGAAGCGGCGACTTTGCTGGAGCCTAAAGCGCTCTGGAAGGAAACGGAGGTTGAGGGTGCGGGCGAAGACAAGCTCTATCTCAGAGGGGGGATTTCGACTGGGCAGCAGGCTTTTGGTCAGGTGTGCCGGGTCAGCCGAGAAACTACTCATGTTCGTTATGACGGCCGGCATTAAGATTGACGAAAAGATCGCTTTCTATCAGGAAAATGACGACCTTTCCCGGGCGTATGTTCTGGATTCCGTCGGTTCTGCGGCCATTGCCTTGGCGAGTTCCGAGGCCCTGGGACGGATGGAGAAAGACTATGCCGAACAGGGTTTGAGGACCTCGATTCCCTTAGGACCGGGACATTCTTACTGGAAGAGACTGGAGGATCAGCAGGTTCTCTTTCAAATCCTTCAGCCGGAGCGGATCGGGGTAACTCTCAACAGCTCCAATCTCATGCTTCCCAAGAAATCGGTCAGCATGGTCATGGGGGTCGGCAAGGAACTGCCGGAGCATGAGGAGGGGCAGAAGCATTGTGATTTTTGTGCTTTGCGGGGAAACTGCTCCATGAGCAGAGTTGTTTCCGGCTACGCTTCACTGACTTAAGCGGCCGGATGTCCAGAGAGAGAGAGATTATGAGGAGGAGTAGTCTATGAAGGCAGCCAGAGTCAAGGCGGGAATTTGCGGCTTTGCCTCGGAGATTTCAGCAAGTTCCCAGAATGGACACCAAGTTGATCTTGTCTTTCACACACAATGTCCGAATCTAAAGCCGATGGAAGAAGAGCTCACTCAGGTTGACGCTTATGCGGAATGTTTGCCAAGGTCGGAGATTCTCCCGTTTATCATTTGGCGCGCAAATTCTGTAAGCATGCCGCCTGTCCGGTACCGAGCGCAATTATTAAGGAAATAGAGATCGCCGCCAAGCTGGCTCTGCCGGCGGATGTCGTGATCGAATTGGAAGACGGTGCTGAGTGAACTCGTTTAGCTACAGCCTGAAAATTGATAAGGCTTAGCGTTTCAGCACTGTCAGCAAAGGTGGTTGCAATTGATGAAAGAGAAAAACCTCGGTGAAGATCTGCAAATGACAGGAGCCCGGCGGCTGGAAATTACTTTTGTTCTTGGAGCACTGGCGGCTTTTGGCCCCTTATCCATTGATATGTACTTGCCTTCGCTGCCTTCGCTGACCCGAGACTTGCACACAACGGCCTCGCTGGCCCAGCTCAGCCTGACCGCCTGCCTTTTGGGGCTTTCGGTCGGACAGCTCTTGGCCGGCGCGCAAAGCGATGTCCGCGGACGCCGCCTGCCTCTTTTGGTCGGTCTCGTTGCCTATGCGGCTTCTTCCATACTCTGTGCCTTTACGCCCAGCGTCTGGAGTTTGATTCTCCTTCGCTTTATTCAAGGCCTGGCGGGTTCGGCCGGAATCGTCATCTCCCGGGCCGTGGTCAGAGACCTGTATTCCGGGACGGAGATGACCCGGTTTACCGCCCGCCTCATGCTGGTCAACGGGGCTGCTCCGATTTTGGCGCCGATTCTCGGAGGACAGCTCTTGGAATTTACGACTTGGCGAGGGGTCTTTCTTGTCCTCTTCGTGGTCGGAACCCTGATGCTCCTGAGCGTTTTCTTAAGTCTGCCGGAAACGCTGTCGGCAGAGGAACGCTCTCGTGGGGGCTTAAAAAACACTCTGGCGACGTTTGGCATTTTGCTGAAGGATCGCGAATTTATGGGCTACGCTCTGTCCCAGGGGTTCGTGACCGGGGCGATGTTTGCCTATATCTCCGGTTCGCCGTTTGTCATCCAGAATATTTTCGGGGTGTCTCCCCAAGGGTTCAGCCTGATCTTCGCCATGAACGGGTTAGGCATCATCCTGGCGGGTCAGATTACCGGGAAACTGGCAGACCGCGTCCGCTTGCGGACCCTTTTTCTTGCCGGGCTTTCTCTCGCCGCGATGGGAGGGGTAGCCCTCTTGGTCGTAATTTTGCTTAAGGCGGGACTTTTCGCCATTTTGCCGCCTCTCTTTTTAGTGGTCTCCTGCGTGGGCGTCGTGGGAACCGCCGGCTCTTCTCTTGCGATGGAGAACTACGGACGGGCGGCCGGGAGCGCTTCGGCCATTCTCGGCCTCCTGTCCTTCATCTTTGGGGCGATTGTCGCTCCGCTCGTCGGTTTAGGCGGCGACAACACAGCTGTCCCGATGGGAATTGTCATTGCCGTGATCGAAGTCTGCGCCTTGCTCCTCTATAGTTACTATTCACAGCCCCATAAAAAAGACATGCAGAACAAGGCTCAGAGATCTGGACATGACATTACCTAATGAGTTGAACAATCGCTACCGAGAGCCCAGAACCCCCGACACCACTCGAAACCCGGAACTCTAGCCGTGCTAACTATTTGTGCAAACGATATTGGTGATAATTTTTTGTCGCCAGCAGGCGGGCGGAAAGCTATTCGGTAAGCTTGACGAGTTGGAGCCGGTAATATTCGATAAAAGTAATTCCCGATTTTCTACCGAGTAGCTTACAGGGATTAGCTTATCACCAATGACTCTTTTTGTATCGCTGGCTATGTTCAGAGTTCTGAATCTTCGGGATATGACTAAGGACATTGGCAAGACAATTTGCAAGGTGATACCTCAGATATTTGATCAGAGACTCCTTCGCGTTGATGGTAATAAGGCGGATTAAATCTGTAGCCGACCGTCTCGCGGTTGCCATTAATTAGCATGCGACAAACATGGTGCCATTCTGTGAATGGCAGATAAATAATTCAACGGGTCTAATGGTGGCAAAAATGGCGTACATAGCTATACGGGTTTCAGGGCTTATCCGCAGGCAAAAATGAAGTGGAGACCCGACAAACTTGGGCTACTCTGCGCTTCAAGCTGGAGAACATTCATCTCATTGAGTGGCAATCCGCTGATGGAAAGGGCTGAAAAAGTAGATACACGACAGGTTATCCACAGGTGCCTGAAACCCAGATAACATAAGGGTTTGAAGTACCTTCCGTGTCTACGGACTGTAGAGAGGGAGTTCCAGGGAAAGATCATTTCCGTATATCCGCTTAACAACAGAACGGCGGACAAAACAATTATTTACCGGTTGTTTAACCGAGACACCGCGCGGTTTTTAGCATAATTTAATTTGCATTTAATTTGGCTTGTATGCTATAAATATTCTAACGATTAAGGAAACGAATCGTTTAGACGTTTGAAGATAAGGAGGCGGGAAAATTGATCACGGCTATCAGTGCGATGCAAACGCAGCATCATGGGGCTATGGTCGCAATGCCACAGCGGATCAATCAGGGGGCAAGTGAAGAGGCAAGCGAAAGTCCGGCTGCACGGATGGCGGAGGCTAGGAGAGGCAGTCAAACTGCAACATCTTTGCGCACGCCCGGTGGTTCAGTCGGTCGTAGACTTGATGTTCGCGTCTAAAAGGCGACTGGGTCGGCGGATTGGTGACTCTTGTCGATTTAAGGGTTAGGAAAGAGGACTGTCCTTGGGGCCGATCCAGGGGACGGTCCTCTTCTTGTTGCGGGTCACTTTATCCCGGATTAAATCCGTCCCTCAGTCAAATAGAAATGGACCGAAAAAAATAACCCTGTTGGTCGATGAACCAGCAGGGTTTTGGTTAGATCGCGTAGCGGGCATTCGCAGCTCCATTTCATAGCCTCTCGGAATTTAGGGGGTGAAAATGGGTAATTGTACCAGAACGAACTGGAAATTCACGAGTCCAAAGGAAAAATGCCTCAATGATCCAGTGTTTCAAAAAATGGGCATAGCAAACAAGCGTCACAGTCTTCCTTTTTGAACACAGAAAACCGTTAAGCGGTCTGGGGGAAAATCAACGTTTCGAGATCCGCAAAGCGCTCCTTCTGATGAGAAAACCAAGCATCCATGTGCTGACAGATTAGAATGCCATAAATGCGAACGTACCACATTTTCGTGGAGCGATGTCGCCCGGATTCCAGCTTGTAGTCGATCTTCTCTCGCTTATTGGAACGTTCAATGGAGGTGCGGCGTTTGTAAAGGATCTTCCACTTTTCCGAGTCGCGAGGTATCTTGGTAAACAGCCGTAAGTTGTCCTTGGAGTGGGTGTGGTAAGTCCGTCCATACTTTGCTTTAGAGCAAGGAGTCGCACAGGAATTTTTCGAACCACAGGACAGAGGACATCTCCACTTATCACGATGTTGAAGGGTGTCGTGACCATTGGGCTTCATCTCTAAGCCAAGGGGACAAAGGGGAATGCCCTTCGGTGAAATCCGGATATCGCTATCGGTTTGGGTCTTCTTCTTACTGCGGCCGTTCAGATCAATAAACGGCTCAATGTTCTGATGGTCCATCAGGCGATAAATCGCCTCAGCGTCATGGGCCGCATCCAACAGCATTTTTTCCACCGTGCCCAAGGTAAAACGTTGCTTGAATTCAACCGCACTGACAACCAGGCTGACGGCATCATGTCTAGAGGCAGGCTGCAGTCTTGGATATAAGCGCAGATCGTAGGGAGAGTCCGAAGCAGAGAGCATGTAGAGATGGTACCCGTTAAAGTACTTCTCACGGGCGCTATCCCAGCCCGAGTTGCAGTCGGGTTGGGAGTAGATACGAGGATGGTTGCAAGGGGCAAGGCCTTGGGCACGACAATCACACGTTGGCTTACTGCGGGGATAAGCAGCCGTAACGATGGGTGTTCCATCACCTGCTACGCTCAAGGCATCCATATTCCCAAGTAACCCAAGCTTGGCGGAAATGGCCAAGATTTGAGTCTGAAAAAAGTGGAATAAGCGGTCCGAGGGCAAGTCCGTTTGCTTAGCGGCGTGACGAATTACCCACTCAACCAGGCGTTTGATCTTACCCGGCGTGGTGGTCGGAGCCTTTTCACCCTTCTTCTTTCCTTTCTTAGGCTTGTGTTTACGCCGTTGTTTTTTGGCTTTGAGATTGTTTCCGCTGGCCGTCCAAAGACGGTTGAAGAAGTCGTAGAAGGTACCGACACCCGGAATGTCTCCGGGTTCGAAACCACTAAGGATGGCGTAATAAGGAACCCGTATCATCTCATTAATCCACTCGGTGACGCCGATTTCCGGCTTTGCCATGAGAAAGAGAAGATACGATCGGAGCATGGAAGCCGGATCACGAGGCTCCGGGCCTTTAGCATCATAGTCGTTCTGAAGCAGCGTCGTGATGTAAGACAAATCGGTCATCCAGAACTTTGCAACCAAATGCCAGTCATCGTTAGCGATGACGAAGGTCCCGCCGGAATAATGACGACGAAGACGTTCGATTACGGAATCCTGATAGGTCGCATGTGGAATCAAAACAGGTTTTAAGCAAATCACCCCCAATCTTGCCGTAAAGGAAAATAGTTCCTTCCGTCGCGATTATGGGGGTGACTCTCAAAAGTCAAGTGCTTTCGACAGGATTCGCAACATTATTTTCGAAGTGAACTTCCAGTCGGAAGCTCATAAAAATGAAATCCCCCTACCGAAAAGTAGGAGGAAATCTATATCGATGGTTCAAGCTAAGCCTTGTGCCATCTGACTCGGCGAATGCCGAGAGGCTACTTTCGTTTAAGGAGGTGTTGGCTTGCCATTTGGGTTCTTACGCCGGGAATAGGCGGAGGTTCGGGGATACTCTGGGAGCTCATTTGAAAGGTTGCCCCATCGAAGTTAACTTCACGAGTCCTTAGTCGCGCATGGTAGGTGCCAGGCACAATTCGATATCTTTGGCCTGAATTCGGGCCAGCGCTTCAGAGTCAAGTTGATTATCCGTGATGAGCTGGTCGAACTCTTCCAGGTCGGCAAACCGATGGAGGGACAGAACACCGTATTTCGAACTGTCTATCACTAGACTTCGGATCCTTGCCCTCGACATCATGCATCTTTTAATTTCTGACTGCTGGATATTCGCATCTGTGAGTCCATGCTCCAGCGAAAAGCCGGTCGCCGTGATGAAAGCTCTGTTGACGTAAAGCGATTTGATCGAATCAATCACACCAGAACCCACGGTGGCCTGAGGTACGTGCGCCAGAGTTCCCCCTAAGAGCAGCACTTCGATTCCGGGTTTATAAATAAGTGCATTTACCACTGTTATGGCATTCGTCACTACTGTGAGACCGATATCCTCCGGTAAACGGCGGGCGACTTCCATAACGGTTGTTCCGGCATCCATAAGGATTGTGTCCTTAGGCTGTACCAGTTGGGCGCAGACCTCTGCGATAGCAATCTTGCGTTCCAGGTTTTCGGTAGCCCTTACTTGTACCGAAGTCTCGATGCTTTCCCCTAAGACGATAGCACCGCCATAGGTTCTTTTTATGAGACCCTGACCCACTAACTTCACGAGGTCGCGCCTAATGGTCATATCTGAGACTGCGTACATTTGGCTCAGTTGCTGAACAGTAACCTCACCGTGTTTTACAATATAATCCAAAACGGCCTTTTGCCTTGTGCCAGCGCTCATAGCATCTACCTCCTAACAACAAATTCATTTTAAACCAAGAAGTTACTTCTGTAAACAAGGTTGAACACGCTTAAACAAAAAGGTTCTACTCATGAACAGAATAAATAAAATTCACTTGACAGTGAGCTCCTATCCGTTTATTATAAACACATAACTGATCGGTGTAAACAAATAGTTCAAAGGGGGATGACGATGAAACGAAAGATGATGGGTGGTTTGGCAGTCTTGTCTCTTGTTTTTCTTCTCGCCGGATGTGGACAAGCCAGTACCGGTTCAAGTGCAGCGGGTACGCAGCCCGGCTCAGCCCGATCCAGTTCAGGGAAAAAGTACACGATCGGAGTGTCTATGTATTCACTGACAAATCCTTATTTTGCAGCCATGAAGGATAGCTTTGTAACGAACGGAGCCAAGTACGGTGTGACTGTGAATGTCGAAGCATCAAACGGCGATGAAGCGACGCAACTTTCGCAAATTGAGGGATTTATCCAACAACGTGTGAATGCAGTGGCGATCGTTCCCCAGGACTCCAACTCCATCGTGACAGCTGTGAAAGCGCTGAACGAAGCACATATCCCTGTCTTCTTTATTGATGCCAATGCGGATATGAACGTGATGAAACAGGACGGAGCAACGGAAGTCGAAGCTGTAGAGTCAGACAATTACCAGGGAGGAGTGCAGGTCGGCAAGGAAGTTGTGGCTTATCTCGGTTCCAAGCCGCAAGCTGACATTGGTATTGTGAACTTCCCCACAGCGTCTTCGACCCAAGCGCGCGATGCGGGATTCCTCAGTGTCATCAAGAAATATCCTGGCATCAAAGTGGTGAGCACTCTGAACGGAAATGTTTCGCCGGTGACCGGTCTGCAGGTGGGCTCGGAAATGCTTCAGGGTCACCCCAATATGACCCTTATCTTTTCCGACACCGGCCCGGCTGCTCTTGGAGTGATGCAGGCTATTCAGAGCCAGCACAAACAAGGGAAAGTCGCCCTGTTCGGCTTCTCCAGTGCGCGTCCGAATATCAAGGCCATTCAAGACAACAGCATCTACAAGGCGGGCGTGCGGCAGCAACCGGCCGTTGAGGCACAAATCGAAGTGGAAAATATGTACAAGTATTTTAATCATAAGTCAGTTCCACCCCAAGTGTTGGTCCCGGTACCTGCGGTAACAAAACAAAATGCACAAGCGTCTTATGCGGCAAGCTTTGGTTGATTGACACTGCATCGAAGGTGCAAAGATTTTCTTTGCACCTTCGATAAACGTGAGGTGGGGTGAATCATGACGGTGCGCTACGTTGCACAGGGAATTCATAAAACTTATGGACATAATGAAGTGTTGAAGAACATTAGCGTAGAATTTAGGACTGGGGAGATTCATGCCATCGTAGGGCATAACGGTGCCGGCAAGTCAACGCTTTTGCGCGTGTTGGCAGGCGTTGAGAAGGCGGACAACGGCAGTGTCATTTTAGATAAAAAAACAGTATCGTTTTCATCCCCGAGAGAGGCGCAGTCATTAGGCGTCACCTGTGTTTACCAGGAACTTCGGTTGGTCAACGAACTGACAGTCGCTGAAAATATCTTTCTGGGTCAGGAATTGCATCACGGCGCTGTGCTTAAGAGGAAAGAAATGAACCGTCAGGCGTCGGCAATGCTCGCCGTACACGGGTTGGACATATCGCCGAGTGACAAAGTCAGGAAATTATCCCATCCGCAGCGTCAATTGGTTGAAATAGTTTCCGCCCTTCACAAGAATGCGCGTTTTTTGCTTCTCGATGAGCCGACAACCGCCTTAGAGTTTCAGCAAATCCAGGAACTGTTGGAAACCCTGAAGAAACTTGTCAGTTCGCAAGAGGTCGGGGTCGTGCTTGTGACTCATAAGCTGGACGAAGTGTACGCGGTTGCAGATAAGATTACGGTGCTTTGTGACGGTAAAGTTGTGCTGTCAGGCAAGACCACAGACATCAAACAACAAGATGTCATCGGTTATATCATCGGTGAAGAGCAAAACTTGGGAGTTCGGGAGGGAGAAATTTCCGTAAGGAATAGGAGGAAGGAATTCCTTGCCAAGGGACCGGTGCTGCAGGTTGCCAACCTGAAAACCTCCAAAATTAAGGACGTAGCCTTGCAGGCGTTCCCCCAACAAGTATTGGGAATCTACGGTTTGGGGGGATCGGGAAGAACGGAATTCCTGCGCACTGTGTTCGGCGTGGACAGGATAGTTTCCGGGACCATGTCCATGGGAGGAAAACTCTTCGCGCCCAAGAGCCCAAGGGATGCTCTCCGCTGGGGCGTGGCTTACATTACGGAAGAGCGCAAAGTCGATGGGTTTAACCCGCTAATGAACAGCGTCCTGAATATGGGGTTGCCGGTCCTTTCCAGGTTTTCGCGTTACGGATTCATTCGCAAACACAAGCTCCAGAAAGCAGTTCTCAACGTTACTAAGCCGCTGCAAATCAGAGGAAGTATCTTTGATCCGATGCAGAGTCTCAGCGGGGGGAATCAGCAGAAAGTCCTTTTTGGCCGGGTTATTATGCAAGACGCACAGCTCCTGCTCTTAGACGAACCTACAAAAGGTATTGACATTGGTGCGAAAAGTGAAATTCATAAATTCATACGTTCCCTGGTTGAGAGCAACCCGATTGCAGTTATCGTAGTTTCCTCAGAGGAGGAGGAGATTTTGACACTAAGTGACCAAATCGTTATCTTTCGCTCGGGTGTCTGCGACGGGAAACTGTATCGGAGCGAAGAAATGACGGCAACTATGTTACGTACATTGGCACTTGAGGAAGGGTGTTAGTTATGACAAGGTGGAAGTTGCCCAATGAAACTGGAATTTTTGGCGTGCTGGTGGTCGTATTCGTCGTGCTGAGTCTGCTTTCGCCGACATTTTTTACTGTTTCGAACACGTTTACTTTGTTGCTCAATGCGACAGTCATCGCGATATTGTCCTTGGGCCAGACTTTTGTCCTCCTGACTGCTGGCATCGACCTGTCCGTGGGTGCGGGCATCGCACTTTCTGGCGTTATCGCCGCAGTTGGGATGCAAGACGGGTTTTCGTGGGGCGTATCGGTGATCCTCGCCTTGCTGGCTACGGTCCTGATCGGCGTTTTTAACGGCTTGGTGATTCACTATATCAAAGTGCCTGCTTTTATTGTTACGTTTGCCACCATGGGAGTTGCGTCGAGCATCCCCTTGATCCTGACTCATGCGGTTCCTATTCCGATCCTTAACCCTTCATTCTCCATCATAGGTCAGGGATTTGTCGGGCCGGTGCCTTTTCCCGTCATTCTCTTGGCTATTCTCGCGCTAGTAGCCTACGTAATTCTGTCGCGCACGGTCTTTGGCCTCCATGTATACTCTGTCGGTGGCAATCGGGAATCCGCTCGTTTGGCCGGTGTCAACACGGCCAAGATAGACATCCTCGTCTACTCCATCAGCGGCCTGATGTCAGGAGTGGCGGGGTTGATCGACGCATCCCGCTTGATGTCGGGCTATCCGACTGCAGGTTCAGGCAACTCTTTGTTCTTCTCGATTTCAGCTGCCGTGGTGGGTGGGGTGAGCCTGTTTGGGGGTATTGGAACCATACCGGGTGCCATTATCGGTGCGCTTCTGATCGGGACCTTGAGTGATGGCATGAATATCCTTAACGTCAGCAGCTATTGGCAGTCCTTGGTTATTGGTGTGATCATTCTTTTGGGAGTCACTTTCGACACAATTCGCACGTCTCAGAAGGAGAAGGTGGGCTTCACAAAAGTAATCTCGGGCAAATTTGCCGGGAAAAAGGTTTGATAAGTGGAGGGATAAACCGTGAAAGCAGCAGTTCTACGGAAAATGCAAGACCTAGTCATCGAAGAAGTTCCCGAACCGTCGTCGACGCCTCCAGGTCATGTCAAGGTTGCCGTTAAAGCCGTCGGTATATGCGGATCGGATGTTCACTATTACAAAGAGGGCGCTATTGGTTCCTTCGTCGTGAGAGAACCCATGATCCTAGGGCACGAAGTGGGCGGAATTATTGAAGAGATCGGTGAAGGCGTGGATCTGCCGGTTGGAGCCGTCGTTGCTCTTGAACCTGGCATTCCTTGCGGGAAATGCCAGCATTGCCGAACAGGCGAATACAATCTCTGTCCGGAGGTGAGATTCTTTGCCACGCCGCCTGTAGACGGCGTGATGACAGGTTATGTGGTCCATCCGGCAGAGTATACCTTTTTAGCGGATGGACTGACACCGGAGGAAGCAAGTCTAGCTGAACCGATGTCTGTTGGTGTCTACGCCTGCCGAGAAGCTTCGATTCACCTTGGTCAACGGGTAGCGGTTCTGGGAGCAGGACCGATCGGGATTCTCACAGCGATGGCCGCCTATGCCGAAGGGGCTATCGTGTCATTGTTTGACGTGCGGAAAAAGAGAGTCGAGTTTGCTTGCAGCCTTGGTTTTTCGGCTTGGCCTTTCCGCCAAGGACCGGACTTGAAGTATGACCGAGTAATAGACTGCAGCGGCAACAGAGATGCGATTCAGTGGGGACAAAGCGTTGTCCGTCCGGGAGGGAAGCTGATTCTGGTAGGAATGGGAGCCAAAGGGAGCATGCTTATTGATGGGCTTGATCTGGCGAGTCGGGGCATCTCAGTGCAAGGGATTTTCCGTTATTCGAATACGTTTCCGGCGGCTATCGAGTTGATTCGCCGGCACCGCGGGAAGCTAGCCGCTTTCACGGAAAAGAGGATACCCCTGGACGAACTGCCCACGTATCTCGCCTCCAATGAATACTTGGGATATATCAAGACCATTGTCACGGTCGACTAATTAATTTTGCTAAACGAGGCATCCGATGATAAAATTGCTGGTAACAGACTTGGATGGGACGCTTCTGGACGAACAAAAGAAAGTCGGCATGGAAAATCAGATCAGTGTTAAGCATATTAAGGACGCAGGACTTGAAGTGTGCCTTGCCTCGGCTCGTACCTACCGTGAAATTGAACACGTTATGGAAATACTGGAAGGCGATTTCTCTGCGGTCAGTCAGAACGGCTCGTTCGTGCATACCAAGAATCGTGTTTTGCTGGAAGGGTCCTATTTTGAAAGTGAGCAGGCTTTGAATATCTGGGCGATCGCGAAGAGATTTCCGATAGCCCTATTCGCCGGATGCGCCGACCACTACATTTATACGCCTCCGAAAACAGGAACCTATCGCTCCCTCGAACCACGTATGTTTGTTCTACCCCGCGAAACGCCAGATTTTGACAAGGCAATTCGGGCAGGATTGACCGTAACAAAGTTTTCTTTCTACGGAGACATAAAGGTCCTTGAAAACCTGCGGCGCGCTCTGACGGACAGCCGACGGCCGGATTTGAGCGTGGCGATATCAGACAGGGATTGTTTGGACGTGATGCCCAAGGCCATCTCCAAAGGCAAGGCGCTTGACGCACTCATGAAAGACCTGTTATTGACGCCGGATGAGGTGGCTTGCATCGGAGATTCTTTCAATGACATCTCAATGTTCGGCGCGTGCTCGCATAGTTTTGCCATGGAAGGCGCTTCAGCTGAGGTCAAGAGCCAAGCGCAACATGTTGTTTCCTCTGTGGCCGAGGCTGCTGCTTGGATTCTGAGCTACAATCTTGGGCGCTTCCAGAACAGCAAATAGAAATAAATCAAAAAAGCTAGGTGAGGTTAGATGGCTTATGTTTTAGGAGCTGATATTGGGACTGAGGGTACAAAAGTTGTCGTCGTTGATGCAAGAGGTCAAATTGTCGGCAAGGCTTATCAATCGTATTCGTTTGAAGTGCAGCGGAGCGGTTGGGCCGAACAGGCTCCGGACATGTGGTGGGAAGCGTTTAAAGCATGTCTTAAAGAACTGTGGACCGCAGGATTCAGACCCGCGGACATGTCTGCCATTGGCGTGGCAGGACAGA
This sequence comes from Peptococcaceae bacterium CEB3, assembly GCA_001029295.1. GTDB lineage: Bacteria > Bacillota > Desulfitobacteriia > Desulfitobacteriales > Desulfitobacteriaceae > Acididesulfobacillus. The sequence goes on from LDXJ01000062.1 coordinate 95,383, forward strand.
TGCACTCGTCGGTCCTATTGGATGAACACGGCGCTGTTATCATGAAGAGTATTTTGTGGAACGACACCCGCACGAAGGCAATCTGCGATGAAGCGCTTGAATCTTTTGGAAGGAACCGATATCAGGCCGAGACTTGCAATTCTTTGCTGCCAGGCTTTACTCTGGGCAAACTTCTCTGGGTGAGAGAAAACTTGCCTGAACAGTATTCGCAGATCGAACACGTGCTGATGCCCAAGGATTACGTGAACTTTCGGCTTACGGGCTTGTACGCGGCAGATGTTACCGATGCGAGCGGGACGGGAGTTTTTGATGTCCGAGAACGCAGATGGAAGGAAGGGCTGATTGCTGAGTTCGGCTTGCCCAGGACATGGTTTCCTGAGGTGTTTGAAAGCAGCCGCACGGTAGGGTTTGTCAGCCAAAGCGCCGGCCGGGAAACAGGACTCAGCCCGGATACCCTTGTGATTGCGGGCGCGGCAGACAACGCCGCCGCAGCTGTCGGGATGGGTGTTGTCCGTCCGGAACGCGGACTGGTGTCTGTGGGTACGTCGGGTGTTGTTCTGTGTTGCTTGGAGCATCCTCCCGACGCTGAGCAAGCGGCGAAGCAGAACTCAACACTCCATGTTTTTTGTCACGCTGTGCCGGGCATGTGGTACGGTATGGGGGTGACTTTGGCGGCTGGAGCATCCCTCAGGTGGTTGAGGGACTCTCTTAGCGGCGGGCGAACATACAGCGAACTTATTGAAAAAGCAGCATCTATTGAGTGCGGCAGCAGCGGACTTTTTTATTTCCCGTTCTTGGCGGGGGAGAGAACGCCCTATAACAGTGATCGCATGAGAGCCGCCTTTCTGGGGGTTCACATGGGGCATCAACTTTCTCATTTTGTCAGAAGCGTTATCGAAGGAGTCTCTTATTCACTGCGGGATTGTTTGAATGTGGTCCATTCGGTGTCCGGCGACGTCAATGAGTTTATTATTACCGGCGGTGCTGTCAACAGCTCCCTTTGGCTGCAGGTTCTTTCCGATGTATTAGATGCTAAGTTGATCGTGCCAAATTACTCTGAAGGAGCCGCACTTGGGGCCGCCCTGCTGGCGGGTATAGCTGGGGGGCATTGGAGCGGCTTGGAGGAGGCGTTTATGGAGCGGAGCCCGATGCATCATGTGGACCAGTCCATGGAGAGGGACTTCTATCAAAGGCAATATCGGCAGTATAAGATCTATGCAGAATCTCTTCTCAGAGCGTCTGCTGCCGTCAAGGAGTTGGCTGTCCGCCAGTAGTCCCAAAATGTCCTCCCATATTAGGGCGAATTTCTCAGAGCCAAGCAACTGCGCGATCTGCCGGCTGCCTGGCTTTTGTTCCTAATGGACCTCCATATCCCACAAGTGTGGCACTAACAGAGGACGAAAAAGGTTAGAGGGCAGCAAATACCTGATGTATTCAGGAGCGCTCAAATTGCCGGAATCCCAGAGAATATGGGATGTTTCGCTTCGCGAGGGCTAAAAAGTAGACGCACGAGAGGTTATCCACAGGTGCCTGAAACCCAGATGCCATGCCATAAGGGTTTTACGGGCACTTTCCATGTCTACGGACTGTCGAAAGCGATCTTGACGATTTCGCACAAAAAAGCAGAAGGACTTGATAGAGTCAGTATCAAGTCTTTTTGCATATTCCAGCCGTTTCGTCAAGTGACTTGAACGTGCGCTCAAATGTGACCGACGGAAGCCCCGGCACTAACTGAATTTTGCAGGGCAGTACAATACCCATTCCCTTGTGCCTTTCCCCGGTTTGTCTTCAGCCGAACCCTAAACACATGATAGCGATTCAGATTGACTGGGGGGTGGCAACGGCCTACATCCGTGGCAAAAAGACAAAGGTGAACCTGTTTTGTATGCGGGAGTGTTACAGTGCGGATATATTCTCTAAAGCGTTCTACCGTCAAAACGAGGAGAGTTTTCTTGAGGCTCAAATCAGCGGTTTCGACTATTTCGAAGGCGCCCCAAAACGGATGATATTTGATTACGCCGCAGAAATGATTATCGGCGATGCATACAGCAAAGCCGCATGAAAACGGCTTCATTTTTTAAAAGTACGGAATAATTTTTTACATCCTGGATAGACTTAATGCTGAAATACTATGGATGGATGGATGTGAAAAAAATGCCTCGATTATCTGATTGTATAAATCTTTCGAATGAAATAAAATGGGTTCCAATCCCGGATCTGATTGTGAAAGCAAAGTCGCTGATAACAGCAAAGAGATATTCGCAGAGCACAATATGGCACTACAATGAAAGGTTCAATGATCTCCAATATAGCGCGGCCCTATTTAACACAGAAAAACTCTCGGAAAGATTTATTACTGATTTCAGTGCAGAAACCCCCTGATTTTTTGGTCCAAAGGCAGGAATTCGCCCCTGGTATGCCGAATTGGTACAGTATGACGGAGATATTCTGAGGTATCAGAATGTAACTTGCGCATATGGTTATTTGAGGTGATGTTTGCCGTGTTTAGAGAAAATACGTTACATAGACAAGAGAAATTGTTTAATAATTTGAGTGGAATGGACCCTCGCTATAAAAAGAGACTGGAAGAGAGTTGGGCCGGACTGTTTTATAAGCATGTTTTTTGTCAGATTGACGAGAGGTTGTTTTCTCCTCTTTATTCGAGTGATAATGGACGTCCCAATTTTCCTATCAACATCTTGGTTGCGCTCGAAATCATCAAGCATTTGAAGAACTTTACGGATGAAGTGCTTTTTGATGCGTTTGCCTACGACTTTCAAATTTCCTACGCCTTGGGCCTACGTAATATCGGCGAACGTTATTTTGCACGCAGAACCTTCTATGATTTTCGGGCCAGACTGTATCAATACACCTTGGAACACACCCCAAGGAAGGAAGTGTGATCTTTCAACAGTTTGAAACACTCGTTCAACACTTCATTGAAGTCGCTCAACTGGATACCGACGAACAGAGAATGGATTCAACTCAGATTATGTCGAACATCAAGCGGGCTGGGCGACTCGCCTTGGCTTATGATGTTTTGCTTCAAGGAATCAAGGCATGTCCCTTGGAAATCCTTAGTTCTGAGTTTAAAGAGGTCTTAGATCCACATTACAAGACGAATCTTCTCTATAAATTGAAAGATACCGAAGCCTCGTCACGCCTGGAAAAACTCCTGAATTTAGGCGGTGAATTGAGCCAACTTGTAAAAGACAACTTGGAATTACAAGGGCGTCTAGAAATTCAAGTACTCGTTCGCTTTATAAAGGAACAAACGGTTCATGATGACGAACGTAACGTGTGGCTCACTAAAGAAAATAAAGATATCACCGCAAGTTCCCTTCAATCCGCTTTCGACGCAGAGGCAACGTATCGGAAAAAGGCGGGCAAGAGTCACGTTGGCTTTGTGGTCAATCTCACCGAAACCTGCGCTGATAATAATCCTGTTCAAATTGTGACAGATTACCAAGTGGAGCCCAATAGCACAAATGATGTTAAAATGGCCGGTGAGAGTCTCGAAAAACTCCAAGGAACAACTCCAATGAACGATCTTTACGTGGACGGTGGGTATTATAGCAGCGATCTCGTGAAAAAAGCGGAAGGACAGGGAGTTCAACTCCATTACACGGATATGACGGGGCGGAACGTCACCTCGAACAAACTGCCTTACAACGTCTTTAATATTGAACACTTCGAAAGGATCTTGAGCTGTCCGAAATTGCAGGAACCCTTGCGGAGTAACTTTGATTCCAAGAGCGGCATCTTGAGCGCTCACTTTGACCTAAACGTCTGTACTCCATGTCCCTTCAAGGATCAATGTCCGGTCAAGTTTCATAAAAAGGATACCGTATTGCGCGTCAGTCAGAAAAGCCTCATGGCCGAAAATACTCGTTTAATCCTAATGGATAAAAAGGACCGAAGCGAAAACGGTAGTAAACGTGCCGCTATCGAAGGAACCAATTCCGCTTTTAAACGGGCCCATGGAGCTGGGAAACTTAAAGTTAGAGGTTTAGTACGCTGTAGTTTGGTCATGGGCTTGAAAACAATCGCTCATAACTTCCACCAGATCGTTCGTCTCCTCCAAGGTGATACTCGTCAAAAGTGCAGAAAAAATGCAGGCCTACACCAAGGGACACTTGCGACCATTTAGAGAAAATGACAGGTTGGAGAGAAGAAATACCCTCCTGCACCACGAAAATATGCGCTATTTTCTATGGATATTCCGGATTTTGAGAAACACAGGATCCATGAACTGGTAAAATCAATTTGAGCGTACAATTAGGAGCGGGTCGGCCTACTATATCTTTAGACTTTTAGCACTGGAATCATTGATAAGTTAAGCAAAAATATCAAAGATAAATGGTATATGCACTTTTGGGAAGAGAAAAATGTAATAGCCATTTTTAAAGGAAGAATTTTCAAATTTAATTACGATGATAAAGGATCTTGGAAAGCTGCAACAGAATACGGATTATCTATCGGCATACCTCACGAGCAATTAGACTTTCCTATTGGCTAGGCACTGTTATATGATATCCTTCCGTGTCATTGACCCTCTGGGGTCTACGACTCGGCACCATTGAGGAGGCCAACCCCCTGATGCAGTGGCTGATTGAGAGAGGCTCTGTCGCATTCATCGCCGTCAAGGTTTCCCTGCCCGTCATCCTCGGCTTCCTGTTATGGAGGGCGCGGAATAGACCGCATAAATGGGTTGTCCGGTTGCTGATTGTCGCCGTGCTTGCCTATGCCGTGATCATCATTGCCCATGCGCATTGGATTGTTTTGGGCGCTTTAGAGGAGTAGCCTATGAATAACGTTGGACAACGTTTGGCCCGCCTCCGCGAACAGAAGGGCCTATCTCAGGCGGCTCTCGGCAAGCTGGTGGGGACAACCAACAAATACATTAACGACTTGGAGCACGGGAGACCTGGCGGAATCGCGATCCTCGCCAAGATTGTGGCAATGCTCGACGTGCCGCTGGACGAAGTGTACCGGAAAGACAAGAAGGGAGACGAGACTATGGAGAAACAAACGCTCATCGAAATCAACGGCTGCGTGGAAACGGACCTGGGCCACGACCAGTGGCTGGACGAATTTATCGACTGGCTGGAATCCCGTGGCGAATACTTTGGCGGGGGCACGAAAGACATCACGGATGAGCAGGAATGATCTAACAAAGAAATCGCCGGTGGGGAGAGCCATGCCATCTGCCACTGCAAGTATTTGTCCTTGGGATATAGTATACTGAATCTTGACGAAACAGGTTTTTTTAGCGAACGGAGTGAGAACGTGATTATCCTACAGTTGCACGGTAAGGAGAACGTAACAGTGTCTCGCGAAGGGGTCCACGGCTTGATTCATCATTTATTGCCGACTGAGTATCATGAACAGGGGGTAGGCACCCAATTTGCAAACGGCGACAATATCAAGGCGCACACTTTTTGGGTTCCGTGCGGTGACTATGAGAAATACCAGCCCTTTCTCTTGGAAATTAGGGCATTAGGAATCACAGAACAAAATCTATACAAAGCCCTTAAAAGTAAGGAATCCCTTACACTTGATGGCAAGGAGGTCAACATTGATTTATGCAGGCACTTTTCGGTAAAAGCTGAAGAAGTCCTCCGTACATTCATGCCAATCCTCGTGAGGAAATCCATGAAAAACGCGGCCTTTCTAAAGTACGGAAGCCCCGGCCAAAAAACAATATACTTGACGTATAAGGATAACCCAGCAGCATGGCTGGAAACCGTAAAAAGTAATCTAGTTCGGCGTGCTGAAGCCATCATGGGCGGCGGATGGGTAGAACAAGCAGGTCCGCTGCATATTCGTGTCATTCAAGCCACAGATGCGAGAAGCCAATTACGGGGTAGGGTTGTAAGAGGTACGCGAGGCAAATTAGAAATAAAGGCGCCGTGGAACGACATTGCTTTTAATTTATCCCTAGGGGAACGTTGTTCGTATGGGTTCGGTGTACTTGGGGGGGAGGCGTATGAGTCATGGACCTAACGGTCGTTCTGCGAGATTTTGGTGTGCTCATTTCAGAAAGCCTCCGGAGCAAAAATTCCAGTCAAGGCAACATTTTTTCAGGTTCCCCGGAGGCCCGGTTGTTCCCGTTTTTTCCCGCGGCTTCATATTTCAGAAACCGGTCCTTTTACTGTTCGTCCGTATCAAAATCAGCTAGGGATGACTTTGACTATGACGTAGAAGTGTTGCCTGAGCAAAGCGCTTCGCCAGAGCAATCGTATCGAATTGCTTGTGATTGGTTCTATGTTCCTCCGAAAGCGAAGACGGTTTACGCGTCGGCTACGGGAAACTACAAAAATGTCAAGCCAGGAGCCTTATTTAGGGACAGGCAGCACATACTTGAGAACTTTGCAGACTCTCTGCCAGATGACTATATTTACAAAGAACTCTTGGCGGACATTGGGAGGGCGTTTAGGGAAACCCGCGTGGCGTTTGTTCAAGAAATAAATATTCCGGATAATGCCATAGTAACGATTGAGGTTAATCACGAAGGGGTTAGAGATCCCGTAATGGGCGACCCTGTATGCCAAAGGCAGTTGGTCAAGAATGTGTACGGCAGCGATACCAAAGGAAATTGCCCAATCTGCGGGCAAAGAAACGTAGCTCTGGTTCGAGGCAAAAGTACGGCATGGAAGCTCTTTACCATCACTAGAAAAACAAACGCGCATACATTTGACCGTTGCGAGTGTTGTGAAAACGCGATTGGTAATGCTGAAAAGTTTTTGGAAACGCATACGGTGGCTACTTACGCAAAAACGAAAGCAAAAAACACATGCCTTTTTATTCCAGCATCCGCTCAAGAAACAGTGCATACTGACCTTTGGTTTCATGACGTGGAGAAAACAAAAAAGCTCAAAGACACGCTGGATGAGCTTTCGACACTAGCGGGCGAAACATATTTGGAAGCTGTCTATGCTCTACATGTTGTACTCGCAAAGTCTAATGCCGGAATAAATCTTTGGAATACCGAGGTAGAACGTATTGAAGGTTCGGTCATAAGACAAACAGAACAAACGATTGCGAGGGTTAACGAACTCGTTCCACACCCCGAGATTAGCAATCCCTTTTTTAGCTATTGGGAAATACCAGGTCTAGCACCGATGGTTTTCCGCCTCATACAAGGGAAGACGGATTTTCCCCTGCAAAGGCTGAGTGCCCTTTTGCGAAAGAGTGAGAACAAGGGCGGTGTAGGGTCTTTAGTCTGGTTGGAATTGTTTTATCTTACGGTTCAGAAGGGGGAAGAGTTTATGACGGCATTTAAGAACACAAAAGAATATGCCTTCGGGGAGCTGTTTAGGTTAGCTTTAAGGGTAGAGTATTTCGGCATGAACGGTAATTCTCGGCTAAAGGCAAAATTTGCAAATCCGCGTCCTCACCAAATAGAGAGCATCGGACGCGAAGCCCTCGCGGTGATCCACCGGTATGAAAATTATCTTTCCAACGAAGAACGTAAAGAACTGTCGGAAATGATCGACAAAGTTGTTGGAGAGGAAGCCCAAAATACGGATCTTATGACGGAAAATCAGCGTATGATTGCTTTCTTCGCTGGAACTCAAAAATTGAGAATATCGGAAACCCTCAGGATAGAGGAAAAACTGCGAAAGGCAGCCCAACAGACTAAGCAGGAAGGCCAGCAAGAGCCTGAAGTACAAGACGCAACGAAATAATGTTGAAGGAGGTAGTCCCCATGCCAAGAAAATCTAAAAACGCACCTAAATCCGCAACAGCGATTACACCAAACACAACGGTTCAGGGATTGACACCGGAAGAAAAAGAAGAAGTACTTTTTTCTTTTATTGACAACCGGTTATTTGGGGCAATGATTCCTCAACCGGGAAAAGACTCTTTTTTTGCAGACTTCCAGTCGATTTATACGGGGGCAATACAAGTGCTGCCATCCATCTGTCCACACCCGATTGTTATTGAGGCAACCCAAGTAACTTCCCCTTTCAAAGATCGACAAGCTGAACCAACGGCAACGAAAGAAGAAAGGGATAATGAGGAAGAGGAAAAAGACGAGAATAGTGAGACGCAAGGTAAACTATCTGGAGGTATGGGTTTCCGGTATACTGTGCCATATGCCCTGTATGTGGGCGGGGGCAGTTACAATGCAATGCGGGGAAAATCGTGTAGAACACAAGATCACGATTTAGAGTTGTTCGATGAGGGTGCAAAATTTGGTCCAATATTTGGTCGGAGCGCGACAAAAACATGGGTACAGCACATTGTCTATATTCACTTCGAGTACACAGATGGCAGTGATGGCGGATGGCGCGATCTTTTGAGACACGTCAAAATGACAGTTGAGAATAAGGAATCGGAAAACACGGTCGATCCATCGGCTCCCTATACTTCAGCCGATGTACAACTGGATGTTGACGGGCTTATAGCTTTCCTGAAAAAACCTGACAATGAAATCAGCAGAGTATCCTATTATATTCCAGACTATGCCGCCGAGGTCTATGCGGGTTTAGCAGCCCTAAAGAAGCAACTAGCAACCATGCCTGGGTTTGAAACGTATAAAGACTGTCGTTTACGCAATCAAGAGTACCTATGGATTACGGAAGTCCGTCATAGTTCAGCCAACGGTGATCCAGCGCTCGATAATCAGCCGCGTATGTTCTCTAATAGTCACGGATACTACACCCCTGAAAGATTTAAGCGTTGGGTTAGAGAATACCTAGGAGCGACGGGAGAAAAGATTTTCGTTTCACGTAAAGAGCTTGCCCTTGCGCCGAAAAAAGCGAGTCAACACCTTATAAAAAAGATGAACGAGGCTTTCCCTGATGGGAGCGGCAACGGCCTCATCGGGAAGTGATGAATATGGCTATTCTAGTGATACTTGAGGGGATTTGGGCCCACTATCGCTCGGCCTGGACCAATCACTCCAATGCTTTAAGTTATCCGGCTCCGCCTCGGTCATCTCTTCTTGGTATGGCTGGAGCAGCCCTGGGCCTTGCTTATCGCGAAATAGCTACATGGGACTCTGTTTTGGAAATGGGATTTATGTGGGATACAGCGGTCACAGAAACCGTCACACAAGTGCGCAGATATAAGATCGAAACGCCGAGTGAGGAAAACTACCTAAAACCACTGGAATATACAAAAAATCCCACACTGGATACGGTTTCCTATCTGCACCATCCCGGTATTCCCACCCGGTTACGCGGAAAATGGCTAATCGTTGCATTCACTGAGAAGGATGAAGCAAAACTCTACGAAGCACTTGTGCATCCCGTCTATCCTTTATCCTTTGGCAGTTCAGAAGCACTTGCACGCATTGTTGACGTCAGGAAGGTTGAGGCAAATAGAACGGATGGCCCCATAACGACGTTGTCCAGCGTTCCCTGTGATGAATTGCTTCACAGTCAAAACGCTGTACCCTCTGTCATGGCACGGAGATACCAGAGGTATGGGGAATGGCTGGATCATACGCGAGTTTGGACACCGATTGACCAAAGCCCCCTTACAAATATTACGCCAAAATTTGGTGCATACAAGGTTGGAGGGGATATTTTTGCAGTCCTGTAACCCGTTTTATTCTCATCCTAACATACTTCTAACCCAGCATGTGCAGAACATGCTGGCCTCTGCCCAAGTTCCAAGTCCATTCGAAGAGAATCAGGTTGACAACCTGGTAGAGAGAGCAATCAAACTTCACGATGACGGTAAGAAGTTCTCTCTCTTTCAAGCAAGAATGAAAAGAGTTATGATGGGCTATCCAACGACATCAAGACACCCACTGGATCAACATTCTCGCATAAGTGCACTGTGGGCATTCAAGGAATTGGTAAGGACAGATCTCGAAAACCAAGATATTTTCAAGATAGTCGAAATGATTCTGGGGCACCACACGGGTCTAATTTGCGATCCCCAACAAGCATATGATGTCCTGAGTCGTTACGCTGCTCAGGTTAAATTACAAGATGACTTGTGGGATGAATTAGGCTTTTCGGAAGACGATCGTGAGCGGCTAAAAAAGATAAAGAGCGCAGAAAGTCATCGCATATTCCAACTGGAAGAAGAAGAACGCAGATGCGAAAAAATCTATTTACAGCAGGCATTTTCAAGGCTCGTCGATGTCGACCGGCTCAGTGCAGAACGCCAAGGAGGATTTGAAGTGGCCGATACTCTCCCTTTCAAGCATGGCCAAGAGATAGCAAAGCACAGGCTGGAAAAAAGTCAGGACTTGACCAATAACAATCTGTTGAGTAACGTTCGGGCTATGGTCGAGAAAGAACTTCTTTCCTGGCGAGAACAACCACCTGTAGGAATATACTCTGTAGGTTTGCCAACAGGTGTTGGGAAAACTCTTGTGGCCTTGCAGTTGGCCGAATGGTGGACTGCACCCGCTGTTATCGTTGCTCCCTATATGGCACTTCTTGATCAGACGGAAAAAGTACTGCTTGCAGACGCTAAGGTTTCACATGAAGGCGTTATTGTCGATCATCATCTGTCGCTCCCGTCTCAGGAACAAGGTTGCGGAAGAACTGGGAAAAACGAAGACGAAGCGGAAGATGAAGAGTATCACGATGTAAGTCCATGGACAGAAACAGAGCGGTGGCACGGGAAATTCACTCTTACAACGACTGTCCGTTTTTTTGAGGACTTATTCTCAATGAAGCCGACGGACTTGCGGAAGTGGCATAACACATATGGGGCAACCATTGTCCTCGATGAACCGCAGTCCATTCCAACGGGTCCTTGGCTGGGATTTACAAAGTTATTACCACTGTGGGTTGAGGCATATCAATGGAGAGTCGTTTTGCTTTCCGCTACACTACCCAAACAACCAGAAGGAACCATTCCTTTGATAAAGGCACCGGTCCAAACGCTATCCCGTACCCAGATCGCGCTCTACCCTAAAATACTTGAGGAATCCGAAGAAGACGTTACACAATGGGCACAACTGGCACAAACGTGCACAGACAATGCGGCTGAGGCATTATGGATGCTAAACACCGTAAATCGTGCTCAAGCAGTCTACAATCAGGCTCAAGTTCTGTATAAAGATTCTACTCGCAAGATAGAGTTCATTTCCGGTGAATTGTGTCCTCTGCACAGAGCGGTAGTGTATAATCGAATCGAATCCTATATGGGCAAAGGCACACCGTTTGTCTTGGTATCAACGACAGCTATTGAAGCAGGGGTAGACTATGATTTTCAGGCTATCATTCGGGAATTGGCCCCCTTACCGAACTGCATTCAGGCTGCGGGTCGTCTGAACCGGAAGGGAAATTCCGAAACGAAAACTCTGTGGATCATTGAAACAAAAGGCCCAACGGAACCTTATTCGGCAAGAGATATTTCGTTAACTCGTGAAATACTGAACATCTATGACAAACTCATTCCGGAGTCAGACTATACGAAAGTAGTTGGCGAATACTACCAAAACGCCACCAGAGATCGAAAAATCTTAGGGGAACAGGACAAGGTTCTCGAAGCATTTGATAAAGACGAACCAATTAAGTTAATTAAAGATGATATATGGAGGGAGTCTGTAGTTATCAACATTTTGCCCTCCATTTTCGGAGAAGACGAACTGCGCGAGGGATGGAAGCGTGTTGTTCGCGGATACCCGTATCAAACGGCTCAGGATTTATACACTCAATGGGAAGAGATCAAGAAAGTACGTATAAGAAATCCCTTATACAACAAGAAGAGAGAAACGATTCGGTTGCTAGGGTTATACATGGCCAACCTAAAAACAAAGAGAATTGCTGGCACCGCTAAAGGGATTAAAATTCGCTCTACAGGGTACGGTGTAAGCGGGGCAAACGATGTCGTCGATACATGGTAGCGCAAAAAGACCGGGAGATCGACGACAAGGTAATTTAATCCCTACGCGGCTTGCTGGAAAATGCGCAGCACCATGGGACTAGAAAGATTATTTGACCCGTGGCTCAGTAACAGGGTAAAATGGGTTTTGAGGGTACCTATGAGGGTTTGAAACGATGGTAACGCTGTCAGGTTAACCTGTGCACCCGTCGTTTTGAGGGTACCTATGAGGGTTTGAAACTCCGGGATGTACTCGAACCCGTGATTGTGAAAGTTAACGTTTTGAGGGTACCTATGAGGGTTTGAAACCAGAATATCGGTTTGCCGTCTAGCCATCCAGCGACGGGTTTTGAGGGTACCTATGAGGGTTTGAAACATTTACGGATTTCCATTGCCGCAACCCTCCAATTCGCGTTTTGAGGGTACCTATGAGGGTTGGAAACATGGTATTCTTCGGCCAAGATGGCGATCTACAAGGAAAATTGCGCGCGAAACGGAATTCACTATTGACATTTGGGGATCACATGTTAAAATAAGTCCTGTGCTGCAATTACTGCAACCGATACTGCAACAGGATCCAAATGTTGCAGTATAAAGCAGGATACCGAAGATAGGCGAACTACGAAAACCCTTTAGAATAGCCCTGTTCAGGGTGACAAAGATTACTTCAGGAGGTCTATCAGCTCCTTTGTAATCAGCAGGTTGCGGGTTCGAGTCCCATCGTCGGCTCCAGCTTATACTACTAATGAGTTGACTCAATTCTTTACGCGGGCAGGTGGCCGAGTGGTTAAAGGCGGCAGACTGTAAATCTGTTCCGGAAGGTACGGTGGTTCGAATCCATCCCTGCCCACCAATTCAGAGGTCAGAAGTCAGAGGTCGGAGGTCAGAAACCAGAGATTCAGAAGTCAGAGGTCGGAGGTCGGACGGTTTCCGACATAAATATTGAGACAAAGTAGGAAACGATTCCGGAAATTCCGACTATCGACTTATTGTCTGAGACAATTGATTAGCGCGGGATGGAGCAGCGGTAGCTCGTCGGGCTCATAACCCGAAGGTCGTCGGTTCAAATCCGGCTCCCGCAACCAAGACTTCAAAAGGCAGCTTGGCTGCCTTTCTTTCGCTGGATAGCTTCCGGCGGGCAAGGCGAAGAGGGTTTTGCGCAGTCAAATTCGAAGTAGAAGTCTCACGATTGAGTGAGATTTTAGCAGCGCGCTTAGAGGCGAGAAAATCAGGCTTTTCTTGACATGATATGTGTCATATGATAAATTATTGGGAGCAATGGGCTTATTTCCAGGGCTATACAGTGGGAGGTGTTCGTGGATGCGCGTTGGTATTATCTTAGCATGTACGGAATGCAAACACCGGAACTATGCGACGGTAAAAAATAAAAAGACCAACCCAGATCGCTTGGAGGTTAAAAAGTACTGCAAGTTTTGCAGGACACACACGTCGCATAAGGAGACAAAGTAAGTTTTTTCGCTTTCGCAAAGAATGTGTGCCGTCTCGCAAAACTGACGCCGAACTTGGCCGGGCTTGAACGGTGTTTCCGACGGGTCCGCCGGGAGCGGCCGGTGCGGCGGTCGGGTGCGACTGGGGGTTCTCCGGAGAGACTGGCTATACGCCTGGGAACGTTGTTAAGAACCCGGCTGCGTGACCGTATGGTCCCCGGACCCGCGTATGGTTCGGAGGTCCGTATGTCTTAATTAAGGATGTGATACAATGGGCGCCGCAAGGAAACCCGGAAATGCTCAGAGCCAAATGACAAAATCCACGGAGTATTTTCGGGGGGTTTGGGCTGAATTAAAGAAGGTGCATTGGCCGACTCGGCAACAGCTCCTCGTTTATACGGGAGTTGTCGTGGTGTCGGTGGCGATAGTAGCCATCTTGATGTGGATCGTGGATAGCGCTTTAACTTTGGCGCTGGCTAGGTTCCTTCCCTAAAGAAGCGGATCCCCGGGTTGACCTTGTACTTCCGATCCGGGTTTGCCGTCGGGGTGGCTCCGACATGTAAACGTTAAGGCCTGGGTTAATTTCACAGGGAGGTTTGGGCTTCGTTTAGTGCCCTGATGAGCGATGGAGAAGAACTGGTACGTCATTCATACGTATTCCGGCTATGAGAACAAAGTCAAGACGAACTTGGAGAAGCGGGTTGAGTCCATGAACATGGAAGACAAGATCTTTCGGGTGCTTGTCCCCATGGAGGATGAGATCGAAATCAAGAACGGCAAGAAAAAGGTTGCCAAGCGCAAGGTGTTTCCCGGGTATGTTTTGGTTGAGATGGACATGACAGACGACTCGTGGTATGTCGTGCGCAACACCCCGGGTGTGACGGGGTTCGTCGGGACCGGCGCCAAGCCGATTCCTTTGTTGGAGTATGAAGTGACAAGCATTCTCCGTCAGATGGGGTACGAAGAAATCCGGACGAGAGTCGATTATTCGGTGAACCAGAGTGTCCGGGTGATTACGGGGCCTTTCAAAGATTTTATTGGGGTAATCCGGGAGATTCTCGAAGACAAAGGAAAGCTCCGTGTAATGGTTTCTATGTTTGGTCGGGAGACCCCCGTGGAATTGGAGTTTGCTCAAGTCGAAAAAATTGATTAAGGACGTTCCAAACTTGACTTGATTAAGGATATCCCGAAAAGGAGGTGTTTGTTCATGGCAAAGAAAGTTGTCGGTTTGGTCAAGTTGGCGATCACGGCAGGCAAGGCTACGCCCGCGCCGCCGGTTGGTCCGGCACTCGGTCAGCATGGAGTCAATATCATGGCTTTTTGCAAAGAGTACAACGAACGCACCAAGGACCAAGCCGGACTCATCATCCCGGTGGAAATCACGGTGTTCGAAGATCGCTCATTTACATTTATCACCAAGACTCCCCCGGCCTCAGTACTGCTGAAAAAAGCGGCCAATATCAATTCCGGATCGGCAGAGCCAAACCGTAAGAAAGTTGCTAAAGTCGACAAGGTCAAAGTTCGTGAAATCGCCGAGTTGAAAATGAAGGATCTTAATGCCGCCAGTGTCGAGGCCGCCATGCGGATGGTGGAAGGAACGGCCCGGAGCATGGGTATTGAAATCGCCGAGTAGTCGGTTGCGGCGGCGGGTCTGAAGAAAGATAGTGGGAGGGCTTGAGCCCGTTTCACCACTGGGAGGTTAAGTTATGCCGAAAGCAGGAAAGAATCGTCAGGAAGCGGTCAAACTGTATGACCGCAACGCGCTGTTTGAGCCTTCGGAGGCCGTGGCTATCGTCAAAAAGATCGCCAAAGCGAAGTTCGACGAAACTGTCGATGCCGCTTTCCGCTTGGGAATCGATACCAGGCACGCGGATCAACAGATCAGGGGAGCGGTGGTTCTCCCTCACGGGACCGGTAAGAGCAAGACGGTTTTGGTTTTCGCCAAAGGTGACAAGGCGAAAGAGGCCGAGCAGGCCGGAGCCGACTTTGTCGGAGCCGAAGATATGGTGGGAAAAATTCAGCAAGGCTGGTTTGATTTTGATGTGGCGGTCGCAACCCCGGACATGATGGGGACGGTCGGTAAATTGGGCCGGCTGCTGGGTCCTAAAGGTCTGATGCCCAATCCGAAAACCGGGACGGTTACCTTTGAAGTGGCTAAGGCCATTCATGAAATTAAAGCCGGTAAGATTACCTACCGTGCCGACAAAGCGGGGATTATCCACGCCCCCATCGGCAAAGCGTCTTTTTCCGAAGAACAATTGCTGGACAACTACCGGGTGCTGGCGGAGACTTTGATTAAGGTAAAACCCGCCGCGGCCAAGGGTCAATATATTCGAAGTGTCACCTTGTCCTCTACGATGAGCCCCGCCGTAAAAATTAACCCTCTTAAGGCTCATTAGTCCGTAGGGTGGGGAATTAACGGGTCGCCGTACCGCGTGTCTTACTGCCGGTATACGGCCCAGAGATTCTTCGGGTCTTATTTTTGGGTACTACTGTCGGGAGTCATTCACACTTTGGTGCCACGGACGTGGTTTTGCCGGTTAGGAACAAATTTCGCCGGTTGTGACGATGAAGAATAAGGTAAAGTTGCCACTGAAGACAGCAGGAGCCTGTTGGCTTAATCTTATATCCTGCCGAGGTTGGACAGATCGCTGACATAAGTTCAGCTTTCTTAACCTCTGTTGCGGCAGAGGTTTTTTTGACTGGGTGGAAGAGACGATGAAGAATTCCGGGAAGGAGGTGTCAATGATGCTTAACCATGAAGAGAAGGCTCAGGTGGTGGCAGAGATCAGGCAAAAATTGGACAGTGCCACAGGGGTGGTTTTGGCGGACTACCGCGGTTTAACCGTCGCTCAGGTGACTCAATTGCGCGCAAAACTGCGTGAAGCCGGGGTGGACTATCAGGTTCTGAAGAACACTCTGGTGAAGAGAGCCGCACAGGAAGTCGGTGTCCAGGGTTTGGATCCGTTTTTGGAAGGGCCTACGGCCGTTACCTTCAGCGCTGACCCCGTGGCCCCCGCCAAGATTCTCTCTGAGTTTGCTAAGACCCATAAGAATTTCGTAATTAAAGCAGGGGTCTTGGAAGGAAAGGTCATCGGCGCGGACGGGGTAAAAGTCCTCGCGGATCTTCCGTCGCGCGAGGTGCTCTTGGCGCAGGTGGTGCGCGGGATGCAGGCTCCTTTGGCCGGAATGGTCAATGTTTTGCAAGGCCCGATCCGCAAGCTGGCGTATGTATTGGAAGCAATACGCAAAGCACAGGAAGCGTAGGAGAAAAAGTCTATTTTAGGAGGAAACAAAAATGTCAAAGACAAGTGAAATTATCGAAGCCGTTAAAGGCCTGTCTGTTCTGGAACTGGCTGAGTTGGTCAAAGCTTTTGAAGAGGAGTTCGGTGTCAGCGCCGCGGCCCCGGTAGCGGTGGCTGCGGCCGGCGCGGCTCCCGGTGCCGCGCCGGCCGCGGTGGAAGAACAAACCGAGTTTGATGTCATCCTGGTCGAAGTCGGGCCTTCCAAGATTAATGTCATCAAGGTCGTCCGTGAAGTGACCGGCTTAGGGCTGAAAGAAGCGAAAGACGTCGTCGACAGCGCTCCGAAACCTATCAAAGAGAAGATCTCCAAGGAAGACGCCGAGGCGTTAAAGACCAAATTGAGCGATGCCGGTGCCAAGGTGGAAGTAAAATAGGTTAATGTATAGCGCAGCGCGGGACTGGGGCGGGGTGTTTTGAACACCTCGCCTTTTTGCGGTCCCCTGCCGGGAGCGATCTCCGGAGTGGGCACATTTTCGGATTAGTCCTTGACATACGCACTGAATAATGGTATCCTTAATAATTGTTACTGTGGAGAATTGGTAAATCCTATCAAAAGGCCCATATTCATGTCCACTTTGGATCGGTCCGGATTGTGCGGCACGAAGGAGGATTGTTTCCTGCCGCCATTTATTGAGAGTTTGAGTTTAAACTGCTTGCCTGTTTCGGAAAATCAAACTTGAGGGGTGAAGCATCAAATGTTCTATCCTGTTAAGGTTGGGACAAGGGAGCGCTGGAGCTATTCAAGGATTCGGGAAATTCTCGAAATGCCGAACCTGATTGAAATCCAGCAAAACTCCTATCTTTGGTTCCTTGATGAGGGATTGCGCGAAATGTTTCGTGACATTTCCCCCATTCAGGATTTCACAGGTAATCTGGTTTTGGAATTCATTGATTACAGCCTGGGGGATCCAAAATATGAGGTCGAAGAATGTAAAGAACGCGACGTGACCTATGCTGCCCCTCTCAGGGTCAAGGTTCGCCTTATAAATAAAGAAACCGGAGAAGTCAAAGAGCAGGAAGTGTTCATGGGGGATTTTCCCCTAATGACGGAAAAGGGAACTTTTATCATTAACGGGGCAGAGCGGGTGATCGTCAGCCAGTTGGTTCGTTCCCCGGGGGTATATTATTCCGAACAAATCGATCCGAGCGGCAAGAAAATCTTCGGTGCGACGGTTATACCGAACCGCGGCGCCTGGCTTGAGTTTGAGAGTGATCTGAACGATAACCTTTATGTCAGGGTGGATAGGACGCGTAAGCTGTCCGCGACTATTCTGATCAGAGCCTTGGGATACAGCAGCAACGGTCAAATCTTGGAACTGTTTGACGACCGGCCTGAAATTCGTGGAACGTTGGAAAGGGACAACTCCGAGTCGACGGAGGAAGCTCTGGTCGAAATATATAAAAGGCTGCGTCCCGGCGAACCGCCAACGGTCGATAGTGCCCGTTCCCTGTTGGAGACCCTCTTCTTTGATCCTAAACGCTACGACTTGGCGAAAGTCGGACGTTACAAGTTGAACAAAAAGCTGGGTTTGGACATTCCTATGAACATCCGTCACTTGACGAAGGAAGACATCATAGCGGCGATGAACCGGATGCTTTTCCTCATGACCGGGGAAGGACACGGCGACGATATCGACCATCTGGGCAACCGACGCCTCCGGTCTGTCGGAGAACTTTTGCAGAATCAGTTCCGGATCGGGCTGTCGCGCATGGAACGGGTTGTGCGTGAACGGATGACGATTCAGGACGTGGACGTGATTACCCCTCAGGTGCTGATCAACATCCGTCCCGTCGTGGCGGCGATCAAAGAGTTTTTTGGCAGCAGTCAGCTCTCCCAGTTCATGGATCAGACGAATCCGCTGGCGGAATTGACCCATAAGCGACGCCTCAGCGCCCTGGGTCCGGGGGGGTTGAGCCGGGAAAGGGCGGGATTCGAAGTCCGGGATGTGCACCACTCACACTATGGCAGGATGTGCCCGATTGAAACCCCTGAGGGTCCGAACATCGGCTTGATTGGCTCTTTGAGTACTTATGGCAGGATCAATGAATACGGGTTCATTGAGGCTCCGTACCGCAAGGTCAACCAAGAGACGGGTATTGTCACGGACGAGATTCATTATGTTACGGCGGATGAA
Organism: Peptococcaceae bacterium CEB3; assembly: GCA_001029295.1. Lineage (GTDB taxonomy): Bacteria > Bacillota > Desulfitobacteriia > Desulfitobacteriales > Desulfitobacteriaceae > Acididesulfobacillus. The sequence continues at coordinate 114,073 of LDXJ01000062.1, forward strand.
GAAGAGAAATATATCGTGGCCCAGGCCAATGCCCTTCTAGACGCGGACGGCCGCTTTATCGCTGAGAAAATCGACGCCCGCCACGGTCCGGATTTTGTCTTGGTTCCCCCTAACCGCGTTGACTACATGGATGTCTCGCCCAAGCAGATGGTTTCCATAGCCACGGCTCTCATTCCGTTCTTGGAACATGATGACGCGAACCGGGCTCTGATGGGCTCAAATATGCAGCGCCAGGCTGTGCCCCTCTTGCGGGCGGATGCGCCCTTGGTCGGAACGGGCATGGAATATAAGGCAGCCAAAGATTCAGGTGTTTGCGTCTTAGCCAAGAAGGGTGGAGTGGTGGAACGGGCGACAGCGGATGAAATCATCATCCGCCGTGACGACGGGACAACCCAAAAGAATAGGCTTCTTAAGTATTTGCGCTCGAACCAGGGTACCTGTATCAACCAGCGTCCGATCGTGCATAAAGGTGAAATCGTCAGCGCGGGGCAGATCGTTGCGGACGGACCGTCGACAGAGCAGGGCGAACTGGCCCTCGGGCATAATGTTCTGGTGGCCTTTATGACTTGGGAAGGGTACAACTACGAGGACGCCATTCTCATTAGTGAAAAGTTGGTTCGCGAGGACTATTATACTTCCATTCATATTGAAGAATATGAAGCAGATGCCCGGGATACTAAGCTGGGCCCGGAAGAGATTACGCGCGACATTCCCAACGTGGGCGAGGATGTGCTCAAAGACCTCGACGAGCGCGGTATTATTCGCATCGGTGCGGAGGTACACCCCAGTGATATTCTGGTAGGAAAGGTGACCCCGAAAGGTGAAACAGAGCTCACGGCGGAAGAACGTCTTTTGCGGGCCATTTTCGGTGAAAAGGCCAGGGAAGTGAGAGACACATCCCTCAGAGTTCCGCATGGGGAGGCTGGGAAGATTGTCGATGTCAAGGTTTTTACCCGGGAAAACGGGGACGAGTTGGCACCGGGAGTCAACGAACTGGTTCGGGTCTACATTGCTCAAAAGAGAAAGATTTCCGTGGGAGACAAAATGGCGGGCCGGCATGGCAATAAAGGCGTCATTTCCCGTATCATGCGCCAGGAGGACATGCCTTTTATGCCGGATGGCACACCGATTGAGATCGTGCTCAATCCATTGGGGGTTCCTTCGCGGATGAACCTGGGTCAAATCATGGAGACTCATTTGGGTTGGGCTGCCAAGACCCTGGGCATTCATGTCGCCACCCCTGTCTTCGACGGGGCCACAGAGGACGATGTCTTTGCCACTTTGGCCAAAGCCGGACTGCCGGAGGGGGGGAAAACGGTTCTCTACGACGGGCGGACCGGAGAACCTTTCGACAATCCATTGACCGTCGGTTATATGTATGTTTTGAAACTGCACCATCTGGTTGACGATAAAATCCATGCCCGTTCGACGGGGCCCTATTCTCTGGTGACCCAGCAGCCTTTGGGGGGTAAAGCTCAGTTCGGCGGGCAGCGTTTCGGGGAGATGGAAGTTTGGGCTCTGGAAGCTTACGGCGCCGCTTACACCCTGCAGGAGATTTTAACGGTGAAATCCGATGATATCGTCGGCCGGGTCAAAACTTATGAAGCGATTGTCAAAGGAGAGAACATTCCCGAACCGGGGGTTCCCGAATCATTCAAGGTCCTGATCAAGGAACTCCAGAGCCTGGCTCTTGACGTCCGGGTTCTCTCCCAAGACGATGAAGAAATAGAGATCCATGAAATCGACGAGGATGTCACGGAGACCGCAAAGGAGTTGGGGATTGACCTGCATGAAGAGATGCCTGTGGCTGAGGTTTTGGCAAGCCCCGGCGACGAGGAGGAAGAGCTCTACGACGACGATGAAGAGATTGCCGAAGACGAACAAGGTTTAGAAGACGATCTTGAGTAGGCTCCATGCCGGTTTTGCGACACAGGAGAGTCCCCGCCGCGGATAAGTGACACCGGGCCGGCAAGCGCATTCCTTGGCGGAGTGCGCTGTCTGCACCCGTTTTCTTGATCCTCAGGGGCGAAAGGAGAGAGAATCTTGCTGGACGTCAACAACTTTGACCGTATGCGCATTGGTCTCGCTTCCCCGGAAATGATTCACGACTGGTCTTACGGAGAGGTTAAGAAACCGGAAACCATTAACTACCGGACGCTCAAACCGGAGCGGGAAGGGCTGTTCTGCGAGAAAATCTTCGGACCGACACGAGATTGGGAGTGTCATTGCGGTAAATATAAAAGGGTTCGTTACAAAGGAATCGTCTGTGATCGCTGCGGGGTGGAAGTCACGCGCTCCAAGGTGCGCCGGGAACGGATGGGACATATAGAGTTGGCGGCACCGGTGTCTCATATTTGGTATTTTAAAGGGATTCCCAGCCGCATGGGGCTTCTCCTGGACATGTCTCCCAGGGCCCTGGAAAAAGTTCTCTACTTTGTTTCTTATATAGTGACTGAGGCTGGGGATACCTCTCTCATGCCGAAACAGCTTTTGACCGAGACCGAGTACCGGGAATACCGGGAAAAGTACGGGACGCGTTTTGAAGCGGGCATGGGGGCGGAATCCATCAAGAAACTACTCGTCGAAATAGACTTGTTAAAACTTAATGACGAACTGCGCACCGAATTCAAGGAAGTGACCGGTCAACGCAAAGTGCGGGCGATACGCCGGCTGGAGGTGGTTGAGTCCTTTTTGCAGAGCGGAAACCGGCCCGAGTGGATGATCCTGGATGTCGTTCCGGTGATTCCCCCGGAACTCCGGCCCATGGTCCAACTGGACGGTGGTCGCTTCGCCACTTCCGACTTAAACGATCTTTACCGCAGGGTGATCAACCGCAACAACCGTTTGAAACGCCTGCTCGATCTGGGCGCGCCGGACATTATTGTGCGCAATGAGAAGCGAATGCTGCAGGAAGCAGTGGATGCCTTGATCGACAACGGACGCCGCGGGCGGCCGGTAACCGGTCCCGGCAACCGTCCCCTTAAGTCGCTCAGCGATATGTTAAAGGGTAAGCAGGGGCGTTTCCGTCAGAACCTTCTGGGTAAGCGCGTGGATTATTCCGGCCGTTCGGTGATTGTCGTGGGGCCGAATCTGAAACTGCATCAGTGCGGACTGCCCAAAGAAATGGCCCTCGAACTTTTTAAACCTTTTGTCATGAAAAAGCTGGTCAACGAAGGGCACGCACATAACATCAAGAGTGCGAAACGGATGGTGGAAAGGGTCCGTCCCGAAGTTTGGGATGTCCTGGAAGAAGTCATCACCGGTCATCCGGTTCTGCTCAACCGGGCGCCTACTTTGCACCGCCTAGGGATTCAGGCCTTCGAACCGGTATTGGTGGAGGGACGCGCTTTGCAGATCCATCCCCTGGTTTGCACGGCTTATAATGCTGATTTTGACGGGGACCAGATGGCAGTGCACGTGCCGCTTTCGGCGGAGGCCCAAGCCGAAGCGAGGCTGCTTATGCTTTCGGCTCACAATATTCTCAACCCCAAAGACGGCAGGCCGGTGGCTCAACCCAACCAGGACTTGGTTCTGGGAGCTTACTACTTGACGATTGACCGTCCGGGGGCGAAGGGCGAGGGCAAGATATTCCGGGATGTCGATGAAGCGCTCTTGGCTTTGGACAGCAAAGAACTCCATCTGCAAGCCATGATGAAAGTGCGCTCGCTGGGCAGACTGGTCGAGACAACGGTGGGGCGGATCCTCTTCAACTCCGTCATTCCCGTCGGGAAGAGTGAGCCTTACGCGGTCAATGTCCCGGGGGGACCCGATTACATCAACGAAGTGGCCAGCAAAAAGACTTTGGCCAATATCGTGGCCAAGACCTACCGGGTCGGGGGATATGCGGCGACAGCCACCCTCTTGGACGGGATCAAGAGTTTGGGTTTCAAATTCTCCACCCGGGCTGGGATCACGGTTGGCCTCTCTGACATTGTTGTGCCGGCGGACAAGAAACGGATCTTGGCGGAGGCCGATGGCCTGGTTGCCAAGATTGAGCAGCAGTACCGGCGCGGACTGATCACAGATGAAGAACGCTACACCTTGGTTATTGACACCTGGACCAAAGCCACGGATTCGGTGACCAAGGCATTGATGGACACTTTGGACAAGTTTAACCCGGTCTATATGATGGCCAACTCCGGTGCGCGCGGCAACATTCAACAGTTGCGCCAGCTGGCCGGGATGCGCGGTTTAATGGCAGACCCGTCAGGCCGGACCATTGAATTGCCGATTAAAGCGAATTTCCGGGAGGGCCTGACGGTTCTGGAATACTTCATCTCCTCGCACGGAGCCAGGAAGGGCCTGGCCGATACGGCTCTGCGGACAGCCGACTCTGGTTATCTCACGCGCCGCCTGGTTGACGTGTCTCAGGACGTCATCGTCCGCGAGGATGATTGCGGTACGACGACCGGCATTACCGTTGAGGACGTCAAAGACGGGCCGGAAGTGATCGAAAAACTCGAGGAGCGACTGGTCGGACGTTTTCTCTTGGAGAATGTCTATCACCCCGAGTCGGGGGAAATTCTGGCGACAAGCGAGGAAGAAATCAACGAAGACCAAGCGAAACTTATCGCCAAATTCTACAAGTCGGTGCGGATTCGCTCGGTGTTGAACTGCAAGAGCCGTTTCGGCGTCTGCAAAAAGTGTTATGGTCGTAATTTGGCCACGGGGCGTCCCGTCGAACTGGGTGAAGCGGTGGGTATCATTGCCGCTCAGTCCATCGGTGAACCGGGAACCCAGCTGACCATGCGCACGTTCCACACGGGGGGCGTTGCCGGGGATGACATTACTCAGGGTTTGCCCCGGGTCGAGGAACTCTTTGAGGCCCGCAAGCCGAAAGGACAGGCGATTATCGCCGAGATCGACGGGAAAGTGACTATGCGGGAGGTTAAACTTCGCCGCGAAGTCGAAGTGACGGGGTCGAAAGAAGAACACATTGTCTACACGATTCCATACGGATCCCGCCTGCGCGTGCACGACGGGGATACGGTGGAAGCGGGGGACGAGCTGACAGAGGGCAGTGTCAATCCGCACGATATGTTGAAGGTCAAAGGCCTGCGCGGGGTTCAGGCTTACCTGCTCAGTGAGGTTCAGTGCGTTTACCGCCTGCAGGGGGTTGACATCAACGATAAGCACATTGAAGTGATGGTTCGCCAGATGCTGCGTAAAGTGAAAATCGAAGAGCCGGGCGATACGACCCTGCTGCCGGGCGGATTGATCGATATTTTCGATTTTGAAGCAGCCAACGCCAAGATTATTGCCGACGGGGGTGAGCCCGCGGTGGCGAGGCCGGTTTTGCTGGGGATTACGAAAGCTTCTTTAGCGACGGATTCTTTTCTTTCGGCGGCGTCTTTCCAGGAGACGACGCGCGTTCTTACGGAGGCCGCTATTAAAGGAAAGGTGGATCCTTTGCTGGGTCTCAAGGAGAATGTCATTATCGGCAAGCTGATTCCCGCCGGAACGGGTATGTCCCGTTACCGCAATCTGAAAGTTTCCGCTCCGGCGGAGGTTTGAGCGAGGGTTGACGGAGGAAATGCGGAGCGGCTCTGCAGTGCACGCTCGTTAACTTTGAACGAGGTCCTGGGAGGAAATGCTCCGCACCTTGACAGTGACCTGCGGGAATGCTAAAATGTTATCGTGTGATTTTATGGGTCTAGTGAAGGGGGAAAGCATGAATCTTGCTTGATGAAACCTTGAAACACGCCGGCAGGAAAACGATCGGCCTGAAACAGACCCAAAGGGCCTTGGAAAAAGGGTCGGTCGAGCGCGTTTACGTGGCTCGCGACGCTGATGCCCGTATCGTGCGGCCGATCAGGGAACTGTGCCAAAGTCACGGTGTGGAATGTGTCGAAGTGGGAAGCATGTCCGAATTGGGAAGGGCCTGCGGAATCGAAGTTGGAGCGGCGGTGGCAGCGATTTTGGCTGATCGGCCGTGAACGACCGAGAGTTTGTTTTGCATGCGGGTTTTGGAATTGCTTGCCTGATGCTGGGGCAAGCAATTCCTTGTATATTGTTTATCGATGTTCAGCTTAAGCTGAACGAGTTCATTATCCGTGTAGGAAGGAGGTGTAGGCATGCCGACGATCAGTCAGCTTGTTCGTCTTGGACGTTCCAGAATCGAAAAGAAGTCAACAGCTCCCGCCTTGCAGTGGGGCTATAATTCGCTAGAACGTAAGCAATTCCCGTCGGGGGGATCGCCGCAAAAACGCGGAGTGTGCACAAGGGTGTATACAACGACCCCGAAGAAACCGAACTCGGCTCTGCGCAAAGTGGCGCGTGTGCGCCTGACCAATGGGGTGGAGGTCACTTCTTACATTCCGGGAATCGGTCATAACCTTCAGGAGCACTCCGTGGTTTTGGTCAGGGGAGGTCGCGTGAAAGACATTCCGGGCGTCCGCTACCACATTGTCAGAGGTGCGTTGGATACGACAGGTGTGCAAAAAAGGAATCAAGCCCGCTCCAAATACGGGGCAAAACGCGCGAAGAAGAAATAGGCGCCGTCTGGGGTCCCGGAGCGCGGAGGCTGCGGGAGTTTATGTCATGTTTGTCTGCAAAGGGGGGAAATCATTTGCCACGCAAAGGGTATATTGCTCAGCGCGAGATCCTGCCCGACCCGATTTACAAAAATAAGGTGGTCACGAAGTTTATCAATCAGATCATGCTTGACGGTAAAAAAGGAACGGCAGAATCAATTTGTTATAACGCTTTCACCATTATCAAGGAAAAGACGGGCCGAGATCCTGTGGAGGTCTTCGAAACCGCCCTGAAAAATGTCATGCCCGTTCTGGAGGTTAAAGCCAGGCGGGTTGGCGGTGCCAATTACCAAGTTCCGATCGAGGTAAGGCCTGAACGCCGGCAAACTTTGGGGCTGCGCTGGTTAGTCAGTTACTCCCGCAAACGCAGCGAGAAAACCATGCAGGAGAGGCTGGCCGGGGAACTCCTCGACGCGGCTAATAATGCCGGCGGTTCCTTTAAGAAAAAGGAAGACACGCATAAGATGGCTGAAGCCAACAGGGCCTTTGCTCATTACCGCTGGTAGTCGGTCCGGTTTTGACTTTAGCAGAAAGGGGGATTATCATGGCAAGGCAATATCCATTAGAGAGGACTCGGAATATCGGCATCATGGCTCACATCGATGCCGGCAAAACGACGACGACCGAGCGCATCCTTTTCTACACAGGACGGGTGCACAAGATCGGGGAAGTTCATGACGGCGCCGCGACCATGGACTGGATGGTCCAGGAACAGGAACGCGGCATCACGATTACCTCGGCGGCCACGACCTGTGCCTGGAAGAACCACCGTATCAACATCATAGACACACCAGGACACGTGGACTTCACAGTGGAAGTGGAGCGTTCTCTGCGCGTGCTCGATGGCGCAGTGGCCGTCTTTTGTTCGGTCGGCGGTGTTGAGCCACAATCCGAGACAGTCTGGCGGCAGGCGGATAAGTACGGGGTTCCCCGTATTGCCTATATCAATAAGATGGATCGGATGGGTGCCGACTTTTTCCGGGGAGTTTCAATGATTGCCGACCGGTTGGGTGCTAATCCCGTGCCAATCCAACTCCCGATAGGGGTTGAAGATTCCTTCCAAGGAATCGTGGATTTGGTGAGGATGAAAGCTATCACCTACACGGATGATCTTGGCACCACCAGTGACGTCGCCGATATCCCCGGAGACTTAGTCGAGCTAGCCAATGAATATCGTGAGAAACTCGTGGAGGCCGTAGCCGAAACGGATGAAGGACTCATGATGAAGTATCTGGAAGGTGAAGAACTGACGGAAGAAGAGATCCGCGGCGGGATCCGCCGCGGCACGGTTGGGTTGAAGTTCATCCCGATCCTCTGCGGTTCTTCGTTCAAGAACAAAGGGGTACAACCGCTGTTGGACGCGGTCGTTGATTACATGCCATCCCCGCTGGATGTGCCTGCCATTAAAGGGGTACATCCGGAGACGGGCGAGAGTGATCAGAGACATTCTGACGATACTCAACCGTTTTCCGCCTTGGCCTTTAAGATCATGGCTGACCCCTATGTGGGTAAATTGGCATTTTTCCGGGTGTATTCGGGAGTGCTGACCTCGGGCTCCTATGTTTACAATTCGACCAAAGGAAAGCGTGAGCGCATTGGCCGGATTCTGCAGATGCACGCCAATCACCGCGAAGACATTCAAGAGGTGCGTTCCGGGGATATCGCGGCTGCCGTCGGTCTGAAGGACACGACCACCGGGGACACTTTGTGTGACGAAAAAAGCCCGATCATCCTGGAGTCGATGCAGTTTCCCGAACCGGTGATTGATGTTGCGGTCGAGCCCAAAACGAAAGCCGACCAGGAGAAAATGGGCGGGGCGCTGAGCCGCTTGGCGGAAGAGGACCCGACTTTTCGTGTGCATACGGATACCGAAACCGGGCAGACGATTATCTCCGGTATGGGTGAACTCCATCTGGAAATTATCGTCGACCGGCTGCAACGCGAGTACAAAGTGGAGTGCAATGTCGGACGGCCGCAAGTTGCGTATAAGGAGACGATCCATCGCGCCGTGAAGGCGGAAGGGAAGTTTGTGCGCCAGTCCGGCGGCCGGGGTCAGTACGGCCATTGCTGGATTGAGCTGCAACCCCTCGAGGCGGGCAGCGGCTTTGAGTTTGTCAATAAGATTGTCGGTGGAGTCATCCCGAAGGAGTACGTTCCGGCGATTGGCGCGGGCATAGAAGAGGCCATGCAAAACGGTATCCTGGCTGGGTACCCAGTCTTGGACGTGCGCGCCACGGTTTACGACGGGTCCTACCACGACGTGGATTCTTCGGAGATGGCTTTCAAGATTGCCGGCTCCATGGCCTTTAAAGCCGCGGCTGCCAAGGCTGATCCGGTGATTCTGGAGCCGGTCATGAAAGTTGAAGTCACAGTCCCGGAAGAATATATGGGGGACGTGATCGGGGATATGAATTCAAGGCGGGGACGAATCGAAGGAATGGAAGCTCGCGCCGGGGCTCAAGTGGTGAGCGGTTTTGTGCCGCTAGCCGAAATGTTCGGATATGCGACGGATCTGCGCTCACGTACCCAGGGACGGGGTACCTATGTGATGATGTTTGATCATTACGAGGATGTGCCCAAGAACATCGCCGAGGGGATCATTACGAAACGGCAGGGCGCCTGATCTAGAGGTCGGAAGCCGGAGGTCGGCGGTCAGAACATCGAGGCCGCGTCATCATGGTCCGTTCCGGCCCGGGTACAGTGCCGAGTAATGCCACATTGTGGCCAAATACCAGACCTTAATTCTATTAAAGGAGTGAAACGCTCAAATGGCAAAACAAAAGTACGAACGTACCAAGCCCCACGTTAACGTCGGCACCATCGGTCACGTTGACCATGGCAAGACGACCACCACGGCGGCCATTACCCTGGTTCTGTCCAAGACCGGCGGAGCGGTAGCCACAGCTTTTGACCAGATTGACAAGGCCCCGGAGGAGAGGGAACGCGGTATCACGATTTCGACGGCTCATGTGGAATATGAAACAGCCACCCGGCACTATGCCCACGTGGACTGCCCAGGCCACGCCGATTATATCAAGAACATGATCACCGGCGCCGCCCAGATGGACGGGGCCATCCTGGTTGTCTCCGCTGCCGACGGACCGATGCCGCAAACCCGGGAGCACATTCTTTTGGCCCGCCAGGTCGGCGTGCCCTATATCGTGGTCTGGCTCAACAAAGCGGACATGGTGGATGACCCGGAGCTGATGGAACTGGTGGAAATGGAAATCCGTGAGTTGTTGAGCGAATACGAGTTCCCGGGCGACGATATTCCGATTGTCGCCGGCTCCGGCTTGAAGGCGCTTGAATGCGGCTGCGGCAAACGCGAGTGCGAGTGGTGCGGCAAGATCTGGGAGCTGATGGATGCCATCGATTCCTACATTCCCACACCGCAACGGGATACCGACAAACCTTTCCTCATGCCCGTTGAAGACGTCTTCACCATTACCGGCCGCGGAACTGTGGCTACCGGCAGGGTAGAGCGCGGTATGGTGAAAGTCGGGGACGAAGTGGAGATCGTCGGCTTGACGGATGCGCCCCGCAAAACCGTGGTGACCGGGGTGGAAATGTTCCGCAAGCTGCTTGATCAAGCGCAGGCGGGAGACAATATCGGCTGCTTGCTGCGCGGCGTGGAACGTAAGGACGTCGAACGCGGTCAGGTTCTGGCGAAGACGGGCAGCATCAAACCTCATACGAAGTTCAGTGGCGAAGTCTACGTCTTGAGTAAGGAAGAGGGCGGACGCCATACGCCTTTCTTCAATAACTACCGGCCGCAGTTCTACTTCCGCACCACGGACGTGACCGGAGTCATCACTCTGCCCGAAGGGACGGAGATGATCATGCCGGGAGACCGGGTGACGATCAATGTGGAACTCATTACCCCGATCGCCATGGAAGTGGGCCTGCGTTTCGCTATCCGTGAGGGCGGCCGCACAGTGGGCGCCGGAGTGGTTGCCAGCATCACCGAATAAGGCCTGAAGAACCGCACGGTTCGGTCAGGGAGTCTGTGACGAGAGTGCCGAAATCCGTGGCCAGCCCGGATTTCGGTTTCCCGGTTTGCGCGTTTGGGGAGTGCGGCGGTTTTCCCGGCCGCGCGCAGCTCCCCCCGGCGCGGGGCTGGGAAAAAGTGAAGCGTAAAAGGTTGCCGGCACGGGGGCTCCGCCCGGACCGGGTAATTTTTACGCCATTTGCCCGCTTGAGAGGGCTGAAGGAGGATGTTTATAATGAGTCAAAAGATCCGCATTCGTTTAAAAGCGTTTGATCACAAAGCGCTGGACCAGTCGGCCGCTAAGATCGTCGAGACGGCAAAACGGACCGGAGCGCAGGTGAGCGGTCCCATTCCTTTGCCCACGGAGAAAAATATCTACACGATTCTTCGTTCTCCGCACGTCAATAAAGATTCCCGTGAACAGTTTGAGATGAGAACACACAAGCGCCTGATTGACATTCTCGAGCCCACGTCGAAAACGGTTGATTCCCTTATGCGTCTGGATTTGCCGGCGGGGGTCGATATTGAGATCAAATTATAGGGGTGATTATTCGCCGGACGGGAAGTTTTCCTGGCATTGAAAAGGTATTTGTGCTACAATATGTGTGTTTGTGGTGTGAAACGCCCGGAGGCGTGGTTCCAAAATCCGGGCCGCGGTCAAACCCGAAAGGGCGGGCGTGGCACAGCTTCTGAGCGAAATAGAAACGCTCTCGTGCTCCGGAAAACTTCGGTGCACTTCAAAGCGTCAGGAGGTGGCATTCGTGTCTAAAGGAATCTTGGGTAGGAAAGTCGGGATGACCCAAGTCTTCGTGGAAGGCGGGCATTTGATTCCCGTCACGGTTGTGGAGGCGGGACCTTGTTATGTCGTGCAGAAAAAAACAGCCGCAACTGACGGGTATAACGCCATTCAAGTGGGTTTTGCGGAGAAAAGGGAGAGCTTGGCGAATAAGCCGGAGAAAGGCCATTTTCAAAAAGCTCAGCAGAAGCCGCTGCGTTTTCTCAGGGAGTTTAAAGTGTCTGCGGACGACCTGGAGCGCTACCAGTTAGGACAGGAGATCAAGGCGGACGTTTTTCAAAGCGGGGACAAGATCGATGTAGTGGGCATGTCCAGGGGAAAAGGCTTTGAAGGGATGATCAAGCGGCACGGCGCGCGGCGGGGCCCCATGAAACACGGGTCAAAATACCATCACCGGACAGGTTCGTTAGGCGCGAAGGGTCCGGCTCGTGTCTTTAAAGGACGCAAACTTCCCGGACGTATGGGCGGAGACCGGGTTACGGTGCAAAATCTCGAGATCGTCCGGGTTGATGTGGATAAGAACATGGTCTTAGTCAAAGGGGCAGTTCCGGGGGCAAAAAAAGGATTGCTCATTCTTAAAGCCTCCGTCAAGGGCGTCAAGGCGAAGTAACGCGAGAGAAAGGAGGAATCGGGCATGCCTAAAGTTCAAGTGGTGAATATGCAAGGCGCTCCCGTCGGGGAGATGGACTTGAATGAAGATATCTTCGGAATAAAACCTAACCAACACGCGGTGCATACGACGGTTGTCTCTCTCCTGGCCGGCCGGCGCAGCGGCAGCCAATCCGCTTTATTGCGCAGTGAAGTGCGCGGCGGCGGACGCAAGCCCTGGCGGCAGAAAGGAACGGGCAAGGCGCGCTCCGGCAGCACACGTTCGCCGATTTGGCGGGGCGGCGGAGTAGTATTCGCCCCTAAGCCTCGCAAGTACGGTTTCCAAGTGCCGAAGAAAGTACGGCGGCTGGCGTTGTGCTCCGCTCTCTCGGCCAAAGTTCAGCTGGACAATTTGATTGTGCTGGACCGGCTAAAGCTGGAGGAAGCGAAAACACGCGAGATGGTTAAAGTTCTGGAGGCCCTGAAAGCAGGGAAGAAGACCCTGGTTGTAACCGCTCAGAGCGACGAGACGGTGGGCCGCGCGGCGCGCAACATTGCCGGCGTGAAGACCACGCCGGTCCAGGGTTTGAACGTTTTCGATATTTTAAACCATGATGTTTTGGTCTTGACTCAAGAGGCCGTAGCGAAAGCGGAGGAGGTGTTTGCGTAATGCGCGATGCACGTGATGTTCTCAGACGTCCGGTCATTTCCGAAAAGTCGGTGAACCTGTCGACTGAAAACAAATACTCCTTCTGGGTCGACCCGGCAGCCAATAAGATCGAGATCAAAAACGCGGTGGAAAAGATGTTTAAAGTGGGTGTGACCGAAGTCCGTACCATGAATGTCAAAGGCCGCCTGAAACGGGTGGGCCGCCACAGCGGCAGAACCGCGGATCGAAAGAAGGCCATCGTGACCTTGAGACCCGGAGACACGATCGAAGGATTTGCCGGTCTCTAAAGCGGATGCGAAGGGAGTGTTAGCCATGCCGGTTAAAGCATTTAAACCAACCTCTCCGGGTCGGCGTCAGATGAGTGTCTCGACCTTCGAGGAAATTACGAAAATTGAACCCGAGCGTTCCCTGACCGAGCCTCTGCGCAAACGCGCCGGTCGCAACCAGCAAGGGCGTTTGACTGTAAGGCATAAGGGCGGGGGGCACAAACGTCTCTACCGGGTTATTGATTTTAAGCGCGGTAAAGACGGAGTCGCGGCCAAGGTCGCCGCGATAGAATATGATCCCAACCGTTCTGCCAATATCGCCCTGCTCCATTATGCGGACGGTCTCAAAACTTACATTTTGGCTCCCAACGGCCTGCAGGTAGGTATGACGGTCGTCTCTGGGGCGGATGCCGATATCAAGGTAGGAAACGCGTTACCCTTGAAGAATATCCCTCTGGGAACCCTTTTGCACAATATTGAGATGAAACCGGGCAAAGGGGCTCAGCTGGTCAGGACAGCCGGCGGCTCCGCCCAATTGATGGCCAAGGAAGGGGCTTACGCCACCCTGCGCCTGCCTTCCGGAGAAATGAGGCTTGTGCATCTGAATTGCCGGGCCACTATCGGTCAGGTCGGCAACCTTGAACACGAAAACATTCACCTCGGTAAAGCCGGGAGAACGCGCTGGCTGGGTATCAGACCGACGGTGCGCGGTTCGGTGATGAACCCCGTCGATCACCCTCACGGCGGAGGCGAGGGTCGCAACCCGATTGGGCGCAATCCTGTCACACCTTGGGGCAAACCGGCCCTGGGTGCCAAGACTCGCAAGAAAAAGAATCCCACGAGTCGCTTTATTGTAAAGCGGCGAAGCAAGTAAGCTTTATGTCAGCCGAAAGGAGGCCCAGGAATGAGCAGATCCCTTAAAAAAGGACCCTACGCGCAAGCCCGGCTGTTGCAACGGGTGGAAGCGATGAATCAATCAGGTGAAAAGCGCGTCCTCAAGACATGGTCCCGGCGTTCGACCATCTACCCTCAGATGGTAGGGCATACGATTGCCGTTCATGACGGCCGTAAGCATATTCCCATCTATCTGACCGAAGACATGGTGGGACACAAGCTGGGTGAGTTCGCACCGACCCGCACCTTTAAGGGCCATGCCGGCAGTGAAAAATCAAGCGGGCTACGTTAATCTGGAGGAGGTATTGGAATGCAAGCCAAAGCGATTGCCAAATATGTGCGTGTCTCTCCTCGCAAGGTGCGCCAGGTCGTCGATCTGATACGCGGCAAGAAAGTTCCCGAGGCCTTGGCCATCCTCCGCTTTACTCCGAAAGGATCGACGGAGCCGGTGACGAAAGTCCTCAAGTCAGCCGTGGCCAATGCGGAGCATAATCTGGAAATGAACCCGGACGAACTTTTTGTCACCCGGATTTACGTGGACCAGGGACCGACTATAAAGAGGATTAAACCGCGAGCTATGGGCCGGGCGGATCAAATCCGCAAACGGGGCAGTCACATTACCGTGGTGGTCGGCGACAATAAGGAGGACTAGGCGATGGGTCAAAAAGTTAATCCGAAAGGCTTTCGCGTCGGAATCATCCGTGATTGGGAAGGCCGTTGGTATGCCGGTAAGAATTACTCGGAACTCCTGCATGAGGACCTGAAAGTCCGCAACTTCATCAAGAAGAAATTGTTCCAGGCCGGGGTGCCAAAGGTGGAAATTGAACGCGCGGCCAATCGGGTCAAGGTCTCCGTCCATGCCGCCAAACCGGGGATCGTTATCGGCAGGGGCGGGGTCGAAGTCGAAAACCTGCGTAAACAGTTGGAAAGGCTGACCGGGAAACAGGTCTCCGTCAACATCGTGGAAGTGAAAAAGCCCGAGCTGGATGCCCAACTCGTGGCCGAGAGCGTGGCTCAGCAGTTAGAAAAGAGGATCTCTTTCCGCCGGGCGATGAAACAGACCGTTGGCCGTACCATGCGCCAGGGTGCCCAAGGGATCAAGATTTCCTGCGCCGGGCGTTTGGCCGGAGCGGAAATAGCCCGGACGGAGTGGTATAACGAGGGAAAGGTGCCCCTTCATACTTTGCGCGCCGATATTGACTACGGTTTTGCCGAAGCGAATACGACCTATGGCAAAATTGGCGTTAAAGTCTGGATCTACAAAGGAGAAATTCTTCCCGCCAAGAAAGTCTCTCAGGTGGAAGGAGGAAAATAGATGCTTGTTCCAACCAGAGTAAAACACCGGAAACAACACCGCGGGCGTATGAGAGGGAAAGCAACCCGCGGCAATACCGTGACCTTTGGCGAATTCGGTCTGGCAGCTCTGGAACCCGCCTGGATTACCAATCGGCAGATCGAGGCGGCCCGAATCGCCATGACCCGTTACATCAAACGGGGCGGTCAAGTGTGGATTAAGATTTTCCCGGATAAACCGATTACCGCGAAGCCGGCGGAGACCCGCATGGGCAGCGGCAAGGGAGCGCCGGAGTATTGGGTGGCGGTTGTCAAGCCCGGACGCGTGATGTTTGAACTGGCCGGCATTCCGGAAGAGGTGGCCCGCGAGGCCTTGCGGCTGGCAGCTCATAAACTTCCGATTAAATGCCAAATCGTGCGCCACGAGGAGCTCGAAGGGGGTGGCGCGGATGAAAAGTAAGGAATTCCGTGATCTGACGGATGAAGAGGTCTTAAAGAAAATCGATGAGCTCAAAACGGAACTGTTTAATTTGCGTTTTCAACTGGCCACCGGACAACTTGACAATTTCATGCGCATCCGTGAAGTGCGCAAGGGCATTGCCCGAGGGCAGACAATTCTCCGCGAGCGCGAACTGAACATCGAACGCGTTTAGGCTGGGAAAGGAGGATACACGAGTGGAAAGAAACCAACGTAAAACCCGGATCGGCAAGGTCGTTAGCGATAAAATGGAAAAGACGGTGGTCGTGGCGGTTGAGATCAAAGAGCGTCATCCGATCTACAAACGCACGATTGCTCACACAAAAAGGTTTCACGCTCATGACGAAAACAACTCCGCTCATGTCGGGGATACTGTTGTCATCATGGAAACCCGCCCGCTCAGCAAGAGCAAGAGGTGGCGTGTCGTTGAGGTCACGGAAAGAGCGGTCGTTCTCTAATAGGCGCAGCAGCACAGGAAAGGGGGTCCTAAAGGGATGATCCAGGTCCAGACGACACTCAAGGTCGGAGATAACACCGGAGCGAAGAAGGTCATGTGCATCCGGGTGTTGGGTGGTTCATTCAGGCGTTACGCCTCGGTCGGCGATATCATCGTCGTTGCGGTGAAAGAAGCAACACCAGGCGGCGTTGTCAAAAAAGGAGAGGTCGCAAGAGCCGTGGTTGTGCGGACCACGAAGGAAATCAGGCGAGCGGACGGTTCGTACATCCGCTTCAGCGAAAACGCGGCCGTTCTCATTAAAGACGACAAGAGCCCGCGGGGTACACGTATCTTTGGCCCGGTGGCCCGCGAACTGCGCGACCGGGATTTCATGAAGATTATCTCTCTGGCCCCGGAAGTGATCTAAAGAACGTATGGCAGCGGAGGTGAAGTAAAGTGGCCGCAGTAAGGCAAAAGATGCATGTGCGAAAGGGCGACACGGTGATGGTGATTACCGGCAAAGATGTCGGCAGAAAAGGGAAAGTCCTGCAGGTGCTGCCGAAAAAGGGCCGGGTGGTCGTGGAGAAGGTTAATATTGTAAAACGTCATACACGCCCGTCACAAAGCATGCCGCAGGGGGGTATTTTGGAAAAAGAGGCCCCCATCGCGAGTTCCAATGTCATGCTCTACTGTCCGGAGTGCAATTCCGTGACGCGTTTAAGGGTGAAGATGACGGATTCCGGCAAGGTACGGGTTTGTACTAAGTGCGGTATGAATTTGCCGGAAAAATAGATTAGGGCGAAAGGAGGGACCTAGGTGGCTCGCCAAAAAGAACGGTACACCAGCGAAATAGCTCCCGCTTTGCAGCAGAAGTTTGCTTATAAAAATGTCATGCAGATTCCGAAGATGGAAAAGATCGTGATCAACGTGGGCGTGGGGGAAAACATTCAAAACTCCAAGGCCATCGACGCGGCAGTCGGTGATCTGACAAAGATCAGCGGGCAGCGCCCGATTGTCACCCGGGCCAAGAAGTCGATAGCAGCCTTCAAGCTTCGGGCCGGAATGGCTATCGGAACGAAGGTAACCCTGCGCGGGGACCGGATGTACGAATTCATGGACCGGATTTTGAACGTCGCTTTGCCCCGGGTCCGGGATTTCCGCGGGGTTTCCGCCAAGTCCTTCGATGGGCGCGGGAATTACACCTTGGGCTTAAAGGAGCAGATTATTTTTCCGGAGATCGAGTACGACAAGATTGATAAGATCCGGGGTATGAACGTTGTCTTTGTCACGACGGCTCAAACCGACGAAGAAGCGCGCGAATTGCTGCGCCTGTTCGGTATGCCGTTCCACGAATAGGGGAGGGGGTCGAAAGCGTGGCTAAGAAGTCAATGATCGTTCGTCAATTGAAGGAACCGTCATTTAAAGTGCGTGTCCATAATCGCTGCAAAATTTGTGGCCGTCCCCATGCTTACATGCGCAAATTTGGGATTTGCCGGATCTGTTTCCGGGAATTGGCCTATAAAGGCGAGCTTCCCGGAATTACGAAAGCCAGCTGGTAGGCCACTGTAAGGAAGGGGGAAGATTCCAGTGTCAATGTCAGATCCTATCGCCGATTTCTTGACCAGGATTCGCAACGCGGGTTTGGTTTATCACGATAAAGTCGAAATTCCCGCCTCGCGGATTAAAAAAGATATCGCGGAACTGATGAAAGCGGAAGGCTTAATCAAAGACGTGGAAACGATTCAGGACGACAAGCAGGGTGTGATCCGGCTATACTTGAAATACGGCCCCAATCGGGAACGCGTCATCAGCGGCTTGAAACGCATCAGCCGGCCGGGGTTGCGGGTGTACGCCAAGAAAGATGAGGTTCCCAAGGTACTCGGCGGCCTGGGCATCGCCGTGATCTCCACGTCCAAGGGAATTATGTCAGACAAACAGGCGCGTAAGGAAGGCTTGGGCGGAGAAGTCGTTTGCTATATCTGGTAAGTTGAGGGAGCTATGGACTATAAGACGGAGGTGCAGTGAATGTCCAGAATTGGCAAGCTGCCCATTGGCATTCCCAACGGTGTGGTGGTCAAAATTGAGGGCAACGCGGTCACGGTGCAGGGACCGAAAGGGTCTTTGACGAGGGAGTTGCATCCGTCCATCCATCTGGCTGTGGAAAACGGGCAAATTCTTGTGACACGTTCCAGCGACGAGCCTGCGGACCGTTCTTTGCATGGGCTGACCAGGTCTCTCGTGGCCAACATGGTCCAAGGGGTTACCAACGGTTTCAGCAAAGGGCTGGAATTGGTGGGTGTCGGCTACCGGGCGGCGAAGCAGGGGAATAAGCTGGTCTTAACGGTGGGCAAATCCCATCCGGTGGAGCTGACACCGAGCGAAGGCATTGAAATTGAAGTGCCCGCTCCGACGAAGATCCTGGTCAAAGGGATGGACAAGGAGAAAGTGGGCGCCTTTGCGGCAACCGTGCGCACACAGCGGGAGCCGGAACCTTACAAGGGCAAAGGAATCAAGTACGAGAACGAAGTGATTCGCCGCAAGGTCGGCAAGACGGGTAGCAAGAAAGGCGCCAAGAAATAGGGCAAGAGGTATGGCGTTTGCCCGGGAAAGGAGCGAGTTTCGTTGAGAAAAACCGTTGATCGCCAGGTGATTCGCAAACACAAGCATACCAGGGTGCGCAAGACGGTGGCTGGAACGGCCGAACGCCCGCGTCTGGCCGTGTTCCGCAGCCTCAATCATATTTATGCTCAGGTCATTGATGACGCTCTGGGGGCGACCCTCGCGGCGGCCTCTTCCCTGGACGCGGAGTTTAAAGGGGCGAAATTGTCCGGGGGCAATGTCGAGGGCGCTCAGAAAGTGGGCGAACTTGTTGGCAGGAGAGCCCAGGAAAAAGGAATAGGGCAAGTGGTCTTCGACCGGGGCGGATATATTTACCAGGGACGGGTCGCGGCATTGGCCGCCGGAGCGCGCGAAGGCGGATTGAACTTCTGAGCAAAGTATGAGAAAGGTAAAGGAGGGAAAATCATTGGCGAAAATCGATGCGAGTAAGCTGGAACTGACGGAAAAAGTAGTGCATATCGCCCGGGTCGCGAAAGTCGTGAAAGGCGGGCGCCGCTTCAGCTTCAGTGCTCTCGTGGTTGTCGGGGACGGGCAGGGCCATGTCGGCGCCGGTCTGGGCAAGGCCGGAGAAGTTCCCGAGGCCATTCGCAAAGGGATTGAAGATGCCAAGAAGAGTCTGATTTTGATTCCGCTGACGGGGACGACGATACCGCATTCGATCGTAGGGGTGTTCGGGGCCGGTGAGGTCCTGCTCAAACCGGCTTCAGCCGGTACGGGTGTCATAGCCGGGGGTGCGGTTAGGGCGGTCTTAGAAGCGGCCGGGGTGCAGGATATTCTCACGAAATCATTGGGTTCCGCCAACCCGCACAATATGGTGAATGCGACTATGGCGGGCCTGACCGCCCTGAAACGGGTGGAAGAGGTGGCCAAACTCCGCGGCAAGACTGTGGAAGAAATCCTGGGTTAGGAGGGTTAGCCGTGAAGATTAAAGTGACACTTGTCAGAAGTGCGATCAGCCATCCGCAGAAACAGCGCTCGGTTCTCCGATCTTTGGGACTGGGCAAAGTTGGCTCCAGCGCGATTCATGCGGATACGCCTTCTATCCAAGGCATGATCCGCAAGTGTGCCCATCTGGTGTCCGTTGAACAAATCGCCGAGTAAGGAGGTGTTTTACGAGCATGAAACTGCATGAGCTAAAACCGGCCCCGGGATCGACCAGGGACAGTAAACGTCTCGGCCGGGGGATAGGTTCGGGGCAGGGAAAAACCGCGGGCAAAGGGCACAAAGGGCAGAAAGCCCGCTCCGGCGGCGGTGTGCGCCCCGGGTTTGAGGGTGGGCAGCAGCCGTTGTATCGCAGGTTGCCGAAACGGGGCTTCACCAATATCTTTGGCAAAGAATATACCGTCATCAATGTGGGTGACTTGGAAGACCGCTTTGAAAGCGGGGAAGAGGTTACGATTGAAAAGTTGTTTGAAGTCGGCCTCATTAAGAAGGTTCGGGACGGAGTGAAAGTCCTGGCGGACGGAGAGTTGACGAAAGCCCTGACCGTCAAAGTGAACAAGGTCAGTGAGGCTGCGAAAGGGAAAATCGAGGCCGTGGGCGGCAAAGTCGAGGTGGGGTAAGATGATATTGGATTCCCTGCAGAATGCTTGGAAGGTTGCGGACCTCAGAAGAAAAATCGGTTTTACCCTGCTGATGTTCTTGATTTTCCGCATTGGCGCCCATATTCCCATACCTTTTGTCGACCATGCCGTGTTGAAGAAGATGATCGGCAGCGGCAGCATTTTCAACTTCCTCGATACGATTTCCGGCGGTTCTTTCAAAAATATGACAGTTTTTGCCTTGAACATTATGCCCTATGTGACGGCATCCATCATTCTGCAACTCTTGACCGTTGTCATTCCCACACTTGAGCGTTTGTCCAAGGAGGGGGATTACGGACGCAAGAAAATTACACAATACACGCGTTATGGAACCGTGCTCCTGGGCTTCGTCCAAGGGTTCGGCCTGACTATCGGCATCCGCAACGCTTTGCTCATTCCCAATGAAGCTTGGAGATGGCCGATTTACCTAATGGTTGCCATTGTCTTGACGGCGGGCACGACTTTCCTCATGTGGTTGGGAGAAGCGATTACGGAAAAAGGAATCGGCAACGGGATTTCCCTCATCATCTTCGCTGGGATCGTCTCCCGGGTGCCCAATGGCCTGAAGTCACTTTACAGCCTGGCGTTGGTTGGTGAGGTCAGCATCTTTTCCATCGTAGGGCTGGTTATCATCGCCGCCCTGGTGATTGTCGGGGTCATCTATATTCAGGAGGGCCGGCGCAAAATCAATGTGCAGTATGCCAAAAGAGTGGTGGGACGGCGAGTTTACGGCGGGCAGAGTTCCCACATTCCGCTCATGGTCAATCAGGCCGGGGTTATACCGATCATTTTCGGCATTTCCCTGCTGGCTTTCCCCCAGACGATCGCGACTTGGGCTCCCAATTCGGGTTTTGCCCAGTTTGTCAACCAATGGTTCAGCATGAACGGATCCTTGACTTCTATTCCGTACCTCATCCTGTACGGAATCCTGATTCTGTTCTTTACCTTTTTCTATACGGCCATTACGTTTAATCCGGTGGACGTGGCCGATAACCTAAAGAAATACGGGGGATTTATTCCGGGATTGCGGCCGGGGAGGCCGACCTCCGATTATATTTCCAAGGTTCTCAACCGGATCACTTTAGTGGGCGCGCTGTTCTTGGCCGTTATCGCAGTCCTGCCCAGTTTGGTAATCGGGCTGACCGGTTTGAAAAACGTTTACTTTGGCGGTACATCCCTCCTCATCGTTGTGGGCGTGGCCCTGGACACCATGAAGCAACTCGAGTCCCAGCTGATGATGAGGAACTATCAAGGGTTTATGAAATAAGAGGGGGCGAAGTTATGAGAACCATACTCATGGGCCCGCCGGGGGCCGGAAAAGGAACTCAGGCAGCAGTACTCGTCGACCGTTTTCATATTCCACACATCTCAACCGGGGATATGTTCCGGGCGGCGATGAAAGCAGGTACGCCATTGGGCCTGAAGGCGAAAGAGTATATGGAAGCCGGAGCCTTGGTGCCGGACGATGTGACGATTGGCATCGTGGCGGAGCGTTTGTCTGAAGAAGATTGCGCCAACGGGTTTTTGCTGGACGGTTTTCCCCGTACAGTAGCTCAGGCTGATGCTCTCGGCAAGATCTTGGCTAAGTTGGGGATTAGGCTGGACGGAGTGCTCAATTTGCGGGTGGATGAAGAAAAACTTCTGGCCCGTTTAACCGGCCGCCGAGTCTGCCGCAAGTGCGGGGCCACCTATCATACGGTGTTTAACCCGCCTGCTCAGGAAGGAGTTTGCAACGAATGCGGCGGAGAACTTTACCAACGGGCTGATGACACCTTGGAGACCGCAAAGAACCGCTTGGCCGTCTATAATGCGCAGACGGAACCCTTAATCCAGTACTACCGCAATCTCGGCTTGCTGAAAGAAGTCGAAGGAGATCAAGAGATTGACATGGTACTGCAGAATATCCTGGTCGCCCTGGGACAAGCGGTATGATTGAGTTGAAAACGCCCGGCCAGATAGCCCGGATGCGCAAGGCAGGGGCTATTGTGGGGGAAACTCTCGCTTTGATGCGTAGGACCGTTCGCCCGGGGGTCACCACTCAGGAACTTGATCGCTTGGCTGAGGATTATATCAGCGGGCGTGGCGCTGCCCCGGCCTTCAAGGGCTACAATGGGTTTCCGGCTACCTTGTGCACCTCGGTGAACGAACAAGTGGTGCACGGAATACCGGGTTTAAGGAAATTAGAATCTGGAGATATTATCAGTATCGATTGTGGAGCGGTTATTGACGGGTATTTTGGCGATGCGGCCGTTACGCTGCCGGTAGGGGATGTTGCGCCGGAGGTAAAAGGGCTCTTAGAGGCGACCGAAGCTGCTTTGTATCAGGGGATCAGTCAGGCAACTCGGGGCAAGCGTCTCTACGATGTTTCTCATGCCATTCAATCCTATGTGGAAAGCCGCGGCTATTCCGTTGTTCGTGATTACGTGGGGCATGGCATTGGCAGGGCCATGCATGAGGAACCGCAGATTCCCAATTTTGGCAAGCCCGGCAGGGGGCCACGGCTTGAGGTAGGAATGGTTTTGGCCATCGAACCGATGATCAACCTGGGTACGTATGAAGTCAAAACCCTGTC
Source organism: Peptococcaceae bacterium CEB3 (assembly GCA_001029295.1). Taxonomy (GTDB): domain Bacteria; phylum Bacillota; class Desulfitobacteriia; order Desulfitobacteriales; family Desulfitobacteriaceae; genus Acididesulfobacillus. The sequence goes on from LDXJ01000062.1 coordinate 136,789, forward strand.
CGATCATTGGACGGTGATTACCAAAGACGGCCGAGCCTCTGCCCATTTCGAGCACACGGTAGCCATTACGGAAAATGGCCCGGAGATTTTGACCCGGTCTTAGCCGCGAGGACGCCAGAGGAGGGATGACGCATGTCTAAAGAGGACGTAATCGAAGTTGAAGGAAAAGTCTTGGAACCACTGCCCAACGCCATGTTTCTGGTAGAGTTGGCGAACGGACACAAGGTTTTGGCGCACGTCTCCGGAAAGATTCGCATGAATTTTATCCGGATCCTTCCCGGTGATCGGGTTACGGTGGAGCTTTCTCCCTACGACCTTTCCCGGGGACGAATCGTGTATCGGTTTAAGTAAGGACCAAAGGGAGTGGATACGGGTGAAAGTCAAGCCTTCTGTTAAAAAGATGTGTGAGAAGTGCAAGATCATTAAACGCCACGGCAAAGTCATGGTGATTTGCGAAAATCCTAAACACAAGCAGAGACAGGGTTGAAGGAAACCCAGACTGAATAATTGGGGGTGTACAAATAAGTGGCACGTATCGCAGGAGTCGATTTGCCGCGCGAGAAACGTGTAGAGGTAGGTTTGACCTATATTTACGGGATAGGGATACCGACCTCCCGCAAGATTCTCGCCCTAACAGGTGTCAGCCCGGATACCCGTGTGCGCGATTTGTCTGAAGTGGAAGTGACACGCCTGCGGGAAGCAATTGATAAAGAGTACAAAGTTGAAGGAGACCTGCGCCGGGAGGTATCCCTCAATGTTAAACGGCTGGTCGAGATCGGATCCTACCGCGGTTTGCGCCACCGGCGCGGGCTGCCTGTGCGGGGACAGCGCACAAAGACCAATGCCCGGACGCGCAAGGGGCCGGCCCGTACCGTTGGGGCACGGCGTAAGAAGTAATGAGGGGGGATAACCGAAATGCCGCGTAAAGCAGTCCGGACAAAGCGCCGGGAACGCAAGAATATTGCTTCCGGAGTTGCCCATATCAAGTCGACGTTTAACAACACCATCGTGACCATAGCCGATACGACGGGGAATGCGATTTCCTGGTCAAGTTCCGGCGCCCTGGGGTTCAAGGGTTCGCGCAAGAGCACGCCCTTTGCCGCTCAGATGGCGGCGGAAACCGCCGCCAAAGAGGCGATGGAGCATGGCATGAAAGAGGTCGAGTGCTTTGTGAAAGGCCCGGGAGCCGGGCGCGAAGCGGCGATCAGAGCCCTTCAGGCCGCCGGGTTGGAAGTCAATTTGATTAAGGATGTTACGCCCATTCCGCACAACGGCTGTCGTCCGCCGAAGCGCAGAAGGGTTTAAGGAGGTGTCAGCATGGCAAGATATACGGGGCCTGTTTGTCGTTTGTGCCGCCGGGAAGGAATGAAACTCTTTCTCAAAGGCGACCGTTGTTATACCGGCAAATGTGCCATAGACCGCAGGCAGTATGCACCGGGCCAACACGGACAAAGCCGGGGCAGGAAACCGACCGAGTATGGAATTCAGCTGCGCGAAAAACAAAAGGCGCGCCGTTTTTACGGCGTGATGGAAGGACAGTTCCGCAGCTATTTTGTGGAAGCCAATCGCCAAAAAGGGATGACCGGCGAAAATCTTTTGCGCCTCCTGGAAAGGCGTCTGGATAACGTGGTTTACCGTTTGGGTTTTGCTTCCTCAAGGCCCGAAGCCCGTCAGCTCGTACGACACGGGCACTTCACCGTCAATGGCAAACGGGTGGACATCCCCTCCTATTCACTGAGGGTCGGCGAAATCGTCGCGGTGAAGGAAGGAAGCAAGAGTTCACCGCGGATAAAAGAAATCTTGCAGAACCTGGGAACCCGGCCGGTTCCCGGTTGGATTAGCTTGGATGTCAATACGGCTGCCGGAACGATCCTCGCCTTTCCGTCTCGTGAAGACGTTCAATTACCCATCCAAGAACACCTCATCGTTGAGAAATACTCCCGTTAATCTTTGGGTACCGCACGCCGGGGGCCGGGGTGGACGGGGAGTAAGGCATGCCGTAAAAGACCGCGAGCTGCCTTGCTTCCGGACGTCGGCTTCATTCCCCGGGGTAGGTCTTAGAGGGGGATTCGCTCTGAAAATAGATGTTAGGATGGATTTGAATCAAGTTCCCGAGAAAGAAGGTGCAACCCGATGTTAGAAATCGAGAAGCCCAAAATCGAATGCGTTGAGCGTTCCGATAACAATACCTACGCCAAGTTTGTGGTAGAGCCGCTGGAGAGAGGGTATGGTATCACTCTGGGCAACTCCTTGCGCAGGATTCTGCTTTCCTCACTGGAGGGGACAGCGGTGACCTCGGTCAAGATAGAAGGAGTTCTCCATGAATTCTCAACGATTCCCGGTGTTTTGGAAGACGTCACCGACATTATTCTCAACCTGAAAACCCTGGCACTTAAGGGGTACACCGATGAGCCCCGGATCTTGCGTCTGGAAATGGAAGGTGAAGGGGTCGTGCGGGCCGGCGATATCATCACAGACCCGGATATTGAGATTTTGAATCCGGACCTGAAGATTGCCACTCTGGACCGTGACGGGCGCCTCTTCATGGAAATGTCTGCCGAACGGGGACGGGGCTATGTTTCTTCGGAAAAGAACAAGAAAACGGACGATGTGATCGGCGTTATCCCGATCGATTCCATCTTCGCCCCCATCTACAAAGTGAATTATACTGTGGAGGACACCCGGGTGGGCATGGTTACGGATTATGACAAGCTCACTTTGGAAGTTTGGTCCAACGGCAGCGTTTCTCCCGAAGAAGCGACGAGTTTAGCCGCCAAGATTCTCAGCGAGCACCTGCGCCTGTTCATGGGCTTGACGGACAAAATTTCCGGTGTCGAAATCATGGTGGAGAAGGAAGAAGAGCCGAAAGACAAGATTCTCGAGATGACCATCGAAGAGCTGGACCTCTCGGTCCGATCCTACAACTGCTTGAAGCGGGCGGGGATCAATACGGTTGAAGAGTTGACGCTGAAGACGGAAGAGGATATGATCAAGGTACGCAATCTGGGCCGCAAGTCCCTGGAAGAGGTCGAGCAGAAGCTGGGGGCACTCGGACTGGGTTTTCGTAAACCGGAAGACTAGCCCGCAAAGGAGGGGAAGGCAGTGGCATATCGTAAACTGGGGAGAAATACGGGTCATCGCAGCGCCATGTTGCGCAACATTGTGACCTCCCTCTTCAAGCATGAACGTATCGAGACTACAGCAGCCCGGGCCAAAGAATTGAACGCTGTAGCGGAAAAACTGATCACGCTCGGCAAACAAGGAGATTTGGCGGCTCGGCGTCAGGCCATGGCTTACATGCTGGATGAAGATACGGTGAAGAAACTTTTCGAAACGATCGCACCGCAGTATGACGGCCGCCAAGGCGGCTACACCAGGACCATGAAACTTGGCAACCGTCGGGGCGACGCCGCTGAGATGGTGCTGGTCGAGCTGGTGAAATAGAGTCGTTGTTTCAGCTGTGCAGACGGCAAATGACTTCGACCCCCGATAATGCCGGGGAGTTTTCGAGATAGGATAAAGATGCTTACAAAGGTGGGCATCTTTTTTCTGTGCGCCGGCCCGGACGGTCTTGATGAGCGTTATGGCAGCCGTTGGAAGGAACGGTCGGGCTCATGTTAAGCCACGACAAAATTTCTTATATTCTTGCGAAAAAGTAAAGGAATGCACGGGCAGGTGCCGAATAAGTATAGAGATTGGAGAAAGGTTAAGTCAGGATGGGGAGGGTTGCAATTGACGGGCAATTTGATGTTTGATCCCCTTAGCGCCTTTTTTCTTATCTGCTTCGGCGTCGGTTTATTGACCAGTGTGGGAGCACTATTGCTTGGCAGCTTCCATAGCGGGGGCATCGGGCACGGCGGGGATATCACTCACGGCGGGGGCATCTCGCACGGCGGGGATATCACCCACGGCGGGGATATTGCCGCCCGGGGTGGGGCCACGTATACTCCTGGCGGTTCCGCAAGCGCGGGCGCGGGCGCCGGCGTGGGGCAGGGAAGCGGCCCGTCCGCTCAGGCGGCACACGGAGTGTCCGGGCAGAATGCGGGCTCACCGCAGGTATCCTTTCTCAATGTGAATACGCTTCTGGGCTTTCTCGTGGGTTTTGGTGCGGTCGGTTTTGCCGTGCAAAACGTATGGAGCGGAATTCCTCTGCTTTGGATCCTCCTCGCCGCTGCCGCAGGCGGTCTCGTTTTTGCCTACATCATTTACTGGGTGTTGGTCAATATTCTGATCAAGGGCCAAAGCGAGTATTTGTGGGCCGGCGATTTCAATTTAGTCGGAATGGAGGGAAGCGTGAGTTCGACGATTTTTGCCGGCCATTGGGGAGAGGTCAGCTACGTGTTGAACCATAACCGTGCGGCTATACCGGCCAGAGAGCGGAACGGCCGGGAGGTCAGGAAAGGTGAAACGGTGATCATCATCGAGGTTGATGAGGGCGTGGCGGTGGTGCTGCCCAAGGAGGAATTCATGCAGTATACAGGAAAAATGGAGGGATAAATTGGGATGGAGTTGCTATCGATTCTTTTCGTGGTGATCTTGGCGGTTATAGGTCTTTTGATCATCCTGTTCATTCTGGCCCGCATGTTTCAAAAGGTGGGTCCCGACGAGGCCTTGATCGTCTACGGCATCGGGGGGAACCACGTGGTTACCGGGGGAGGCAGGGTGGTGTGGCCTCTCATTCAAACTTCAAAGAAGCTTTCCCTGGAACTCATGTCATTTGACGTTATTCCGGCCAATGAGCTTTATACCAGTCAGGGTGTGGCTGTTATGGTTGAGGCGGTGGCTCAGATCAAGGTGAAAGACGATCCGGACAGCATTACCACGGCATCCATCCAATTCCTCAACAAGTCGGAGGAAGAACGGCAAAGCATGATCAGACTCGTCATGGAAGGCCATCTGAGGGGAATTGTCGGTACTCTGACGGTTGAACAGATCGTCAAGGAGCCGGAAATGGTGCAGTCCCAGATGCTCCAAACCTGCTCGGGGGATCTTATCAAAATGGGCCTTGAAGTCCGCTCTTTCACGATTAAGAATGTAAAGGATGGCAATGATTATATCGTCAACATGGGGAAACCGGAGATCGCCCGGATTAAGAAAGAGGCCTCCATTGCGGAGGCTATCGCGTTCAAAGAAACCGAAATGAAAAAGGCCGTTGCTTTGAGAGAAGCCGCGGTTGCCAAAGCGGAGGCTGACCAGGAGCGTGTGTTGGCCCAAGCGGCTTCAGAAGCCAAGCAAGCGGAATTTACCAAGGATATGAACTTGAAAAAAGCCGCCTTCGACGCCGAAGTGGCCAAAGCGACGGCGGAAAAAGAGCGGGCTTACGACATTCGCAACATTGAGTTGGAGCAAACAGTGACTCAGGAAAAATTGCGAGTTCAACAGATTGAGCGCGAAGGTCAAATCAAGGTTCAGGAAGCGGAAATTATTCGCAAAGAAAAGGAACTAATCGCGACCGTTCTTAAAGAGACAGAAGCGGAGCAGCAGAAAATCCGCACTCTCGCCGGAGCGGAAAAAGAACGCCTGACCCTGACCGCGGCCGGCCGGGCCGAGGCTCTGCGGTCGGAAGGGTTGGCTCAAGCCGACGCGGCCAAAGCGCAGGGTCTGGCTGCCGCCGAAGCGGAACGGGCGGCGGGTATGGCCCGGGCCGACGTTCTCAAGGCCCAGGGACTGGCTGAAGCGGAGGCTGTCGAAGCGAAAGCCAAAGCTTACCAGAATTATTCGCAGGCGGCCATTTTGGATAAACTCTTGGCCGGCTTGCCCGAACTGGCGAAAGCGGTCACGCTGCCGCTCGAACATGTCGACAAGATTACGGTGCTTTCTACGGGCGGGGCCAATACCGGGCTGCAGAAAGTGACGCAGGATGTGGCGCAAATCATGGCCCAGGCGCCGGAACTGGTGGAAGGTCTGACCGGTATCTCCGTGGGAGACTGGCTCAAACAGCTGAGAGCTGTGCCGGTGGAGAAGCGCGGAGACATCGTTAAGTCCGATACTGGTCAACTACCCGACAGCGATAAACCCGGCACTGATAAACCCGGTGCTGACCAAAAAGGGGAAAGGCACAGTTGATGCCGTACAAGTGGCCTCAATGCAGTCGTTTTCACACGGCACAGTGCCCCGAGATTTTCTGAAAGGGAGTATTCCGGGGTAATGTCCGTCGAGGAGCGTTCCGGCTGCCTGGCGGGAAAGTCCACGGCAGAAGGCTTTAGCCGTGGCGAGTCTCAGAAGAGGTGCTTAAAAGAGAGCCGGGGAAAGATATTCCCCGGCTTTTTAGATTTTTGGCGATCACTCTGGATTGTCGGGCGCATTTGGCGTCAGTCCGCACCGTGGACTGACGTCTGAGGCGCGTCTTAACGCTGCGCCTTCTGCGTGCGCGGACGCTCCTTTGCCTGATAGGTTCGCTAAGCACTTGCAACGCTCGTTCGTTAACTTTGACGAGACCCTGGACGGAACTCCGTGTGAGCGTGAGTGGCTGGCCGTGTTCGTGTTATACTATGGATGGAAAGCCCCGAAGTAAAAGGAGCGGATTCATGCGCAACATTTGCTTAACTATTGCTTATGATGGGACAAGTTATCACGGATTCCAACGCCAGCCCCAGTTCCATGGGCCAACGATCCAAGGTACCTTGGAAAGGGTTTGGGAGGCCTTAGCGGGGGAGAAAATCCAAGTTCACACCGCCGGACGGACTGATACCGGGGTGCATGCCAAAGGGCTGGTTGTAAATTTCCTGTCTCAGACGCGCATTCCGGAGGAGAAGATCCCAAAAGCCTTCAACAGCCTGCTGCCGCGCGATATCCGAATTCTCGGCGCCCTAAATGAGCGGCCGGAGTTTCACGCTCGCTTCTCCGCCCGTTGGAAACGCTATGATTACCAGATTGACAACCGTCCGATCCCCGATGTCTTTCAGCGCCGCTATGCCCTGCACGAGCCTCTGCGGTTGAGGCTGGAAGCCATGGCCGAAGCGGCGGTTCTGCTGGAGGGGAGGCATGACTTTCGGGCGTTTGCGGCCGCCGGCGGTGCGAGTAAGACCTTTGAGCGGACGCTGTATATTTGCCGGGTGGCGGACGGGGAAAACGGGCTTTTAACCGTCACCTGCGCCGCCGACGGGTTTCTCTACCACATGGTCCGGATCTTTGTCGGAACACTTCTGGAAGTCGGCCGCGGGAAAATCCCGGTAGAACGGGTTGCGGGGATTTTAGCGGGCGGAGAACGCAAAAAAGCGGGAGAAACGGCTCCCGCCCACGGTCTGACCCTGGTTCACGTGCATTACGGAGAAGAATTGCCTTGGGAGGTATATCCGGATTTGAAGGGCGGGGCGGGGAAAAGGAATGGAGGAACAAAGTGAACGCCATCGCAGCGGTCCTGCGCCGAGCGGAACAAGTACATGATCTCAGCCGCGATGAACTGGTCTTTTTGCTCGCTGACCACGAGTATGACCGCGAGATTTTTGCCGCGGCCGACAGGGTGCGCCGCAAGTATGTTGGGGATGAGGTTCATCTCAGGGGTCTCATCGAATTCTCGAATATCTGCCGCAGAAACTGTTTCTACTGCGGATTGAGAGCGGGAAACCGTGGGCTGGGGCGGTATCGGCTCACCCCGGAAGAAATTATCGGACTCGCCCAGAAGGGGTGGGAATACGGTTACAAGACTGTGGTACTTCAGTCCGGTGAAGATGAGTACTACAGCGTGGAAAAAATGTGCCACATCATTAAGAACATCAAAAGACTCGGTCCAGTGATCGCCCTGAGTATCGGTGAGAAAACCTACGCGGAGTACGAGGCCTATAAAGAGGCCGGGGCAGAGCGATATTTAATCAGAATTGAGACGACCGAGAAAAAGCTCTATGAAGATTTGGATCCGGGCATGAGTCATGAGAAGCGAAAACGCTGTTTGAATGACTTGAAGAAGCTGGGTTATGAGGTCGGCTCAGGCTCCTTGGTGGGGTTACCGGGCCAGACGATAGAATCATTGGCCGATGACATTCTCTATTTTCGGGAAATAGGGGCGGACATGATTGGAATCGGTCCGTTTATACCGCATGAGGATACCCCCCTCAAAGCTGCCAAAGGAGGGGATTTTCGACTCAGTCTCAAGGTCATGGCGCTCACCCGGCTTTTAGTGCCGCATATTAACATTCCAGCCACCACAGCGATGGAGACCCTGCATAGAGATGGGAGAGCTATCGCTCTACAAAGCGGGGCCAATGTCGTCATGCCCAATATTACGGAAGGAGAGTATAGGAAACTCTACGCCCTGTATCCAGGAAAAGCCTGTGTGGACGATACCCCTGGCCGCTGCCGTGAATGTATTACGGCCAAAATCGAAGGAATAGGCAGAACGGTTGTTTGACTTCGGGGCGTTAAGTGATACGTATGAACCCTACCCCTTCGAGCGGCAGGAGGATGTCAGCGGTGAAATGTCATAGAGTTCTGACTGAAAAAATCGGGGTGCGCCACTAAGAAATATAAGGCTAAGGCAATCATTAGGACTCCCAAGGCCGGACGCAAAGCTCTGGTGAGAGGATTGGGGCGGAAGAGATTACGTACCCAGGGCAAAAAGGCTAAGGCCAATGGCAAGCTATGCCCAAGGGCAAAAAAGCCTAAGGCGAAAGAACCGAATAACATTTGTCCGCTTGCCAAGACGAAAGCAGTTACAGCCATGATAACCGGCAGAGTGCAAGGAGAGGGAGCTAAAGCGAAAACGGCGCCCAAAGCTGCGGGATTCAGTCCTTCTTTCGTAAAAACGGTATCCAGCCAGCGAGGTTGCTCTCGAAAAACATAAAAACTGGAGACGCGAAACGGTAGTCTGGTCTGCAGCAAGATCATTCCGGTAATCAGGTACAATATCCCCAGAGCGCTCGTCCAAAACCAGGCGGGCAAAGTTAGCACTTTTCCCAGGCTGGCAGCCGCCAGACCCAGGATCATCAAGGTGATGGTAAATCCGCCCATAAATAGCAAGGAACGACCGAATCCCGTTTGGCGGCTTCCCCCAATAACGAGAGGGGCCATGGCCGCCATGCATGGATTAAAGGCCAACGTAATTCCCGTACCGAACATGATCAGGAATGCAACCAGCGAACCGCTGGTCAAGCTGGAATTCAGATGCTGAACTAGCTCTTCCATAACCAAGCCCCCTCCCGTACTGCTAAAAGACTATGTACAAGGGGGCCTGTCTTAGAACCTGAATCAGGCAGATTTGACGGTAAGAGGCTCTGCCGGTGGTCTAGCAGATTCTGGGCAGGGGCGCACCGGCCAGCATATCGACGAGACGGGTGCCCCCTAATGGGGTTTCGAGGAGCACACGGCCCCGGCCCGGACGAACCTCCCCGATCACGGCGCTCCGTTTCCCTTCCGGAAAACGGCGGAGGAAACGGACGATCTCGTCGGCCCTCGGGGCGGCCACGATCAGAATGATTTTACCTTCATTCGCTAAGTACAGCGGGTCCAGCCCCAGAAACTCGGTGGCGCCGCGTACTTCGGCGCGCAGAGGGATAGCGGCTTCTTCCAGCAGGAGGTCTCGGCCGCTGGAAAGGGCGATTTCTTTAGCCGTGGTGGCCAGGCCGCCGCGGGTTGGATCGCGCATAAACTTTACAGCCGAGCCGAACGTTTCAAGAAGGGGAGTAATGAGGGTATTGAGGGGGGTGCAGTCGCTGACGACGGTTTGGTCAAAGGTGAATCCCGCGCGCTCAGCCAAGACGGCGACACCGTGTTCGCCAATTCCCCCGTTGAGAAGAATCTTGTCACCGGGCTCGATCCGGTCATAGCCCAAAGCGGCGTTCCCGTCTTTGAAGCCGATTCCGGTGGTATTGATGTAAATCCCGTCTCCTTTGCCCCGTTCCACCACTTTGGTATCGCCGGTGACCAGAGAAACGCCGCATGATTCGGCGGTGGCCGCCATGGAAGCGACAACGCGTTCCAGCAGCGCGATATCCAGCCCTTCCTCCAGGATGAAGCCGGCGGTCAAGTATTTGGGCTTGGAGCCGCTTACGGCCAGATCATTGACCGTTCCGGCCACAGCCAGTTTGCCGATGTCCCCGCCGGGAAAGAAGAGGGGATTGACGACGAAGGAGTCCGTCGTGAGTGCTATGGTGGCGGCACCGGGCAGCAAGGCGGCATCTGTCAAAGCCAGAAGCTCGGGGGCCGTCAGATATTTCTGAAAGACCCCGGTGATTAATTCATGAGTCAGGATTCCGCCGTCACCGTGGGCGAGAAGAAGAACTCCGGGCCCACTTTCCGTGCCGGCGGTGGGGTTCAGCGCGACAGGCAGGTCTTGATCATTGGGGTTCCCAGGACTCAGGCTATCTGGACAGTTGGGAGAGTCGGGACCGTTTGGCTGTTGCGGGTGGTTTAAGTCGGCCATGGTTTGAATTATCCCTCCCTTCGCTCGTATTTGTAATAGGTGGCACAGGTACCCTCACCGGAAACCATACAGGGGCCAACGGGGTGGACCGGAGTGCAGGATTTAGCAAAGTGCCGGCAGTTAAAAGGCAGAGCCTTCCCTTTGAGGACCTCACCGCAGAGACAGCCGGCAGGTAGGTGGGAGGGCGGGAGGTTGAGCGGAAAACGCTGACGGGCGTCAAATTGCCGGTATTCCGGACGCAGAACCAAGCCGCTGCCCGGCAGCGGGCCAAGTCCCCGCCACCTGACATCACCTTGCCTAAAATAACGGTCGACGAGTTCCCAAGCCTTGCGGTTGCCCTCTTCCCGCACGATGCGGGGATAGCAATTGCTCACACGGGCGGAAGCGTCATGGTACTGAGTCAGGAGATCCCGGATGCCGCTCAGAAGATCCAACTCGGCAAAACCGGTCACGGCGGAAGGAAGGGAAAAATCCGAAGCCACAAAACCAAAGTAGCGGCGCCCGGTAATGGCCGCTACATGGCCGGGAAGAATGAGGCCGTCCAGTTTCAGTTCCGGGTCTTGCAAGAGCTGACGGATGACGGGGGCTGTCAGCTTATGCACACTGTAGACGGAGAAGTTTTCCAGTCCTTCTTCGATGGCGCTGCGTAAGGCGGCAGCTATGGTGGGGACGGTGGTCTCAAAACCGATTCCCATGAAGACGATCTGCCTCTGAGGTTCGGTTTTGGCGAAATTCACTGCTTCGAGAGGGGAATAAACGATTCGCACATCCGCTCCGGCGGCTTTGGCGTGGGCGAGGTCCCCACGGCTTCCGGGTACCCGGACCATGTCGCCGAAGGTCGTGACAGTCAATCCGGGCAAGGTGGCGAGCTCAAGCATGGCATCGATGTCTGCCTGATCTGTGACACAGACGGGACAACCCGGGCCGCTGCGAAAATCAACCCAGGAACGCAGGGCATCTCGGATACCGCTGCGAGAAAGAGCGACGGTATGGGTGCCGCAGACTTCCATCAGGGTTAATTTGCGGCCGTGCGCTCGCTGCCAGGCGGCCAGCTCCTCCTTTATTTGGGCGAGCATCGCGCGTCCGAGAGCGAGATCATCATTGAAACGAGGTAGGGGAGAGTGTTCAGCTCGATTGAACGGCATAAATTTCCCTCCAGAGTGCCAGACTTTCCTGGGCGGAGTCTTGATCGACGATCTCAATCGCAAAACCGGCATGAACCAGCACATAGTCGTCGAGTTTAACTTGATCGATCAGGGAGGTATTGACGCGGGCGCGGTTGCCAAAGGTCTCCACTTCCACGGTGAAATCATTCAGAATACGGACTACTTTTGCGGGGACGGCCAGACACATGGTTTCCACCCCTTTCTTGTATCAAACCCTTTCATGGCGTGTGAGCGCGAAACGAGGCGTTGTGGTGCTAATCCTTATTATACCTCAGAAAAAGCGATAGAGCACTCCTTGTCTCAAGGAGTGCTTACCATCGTTCGGTTTAATGTGACTATTCACCGGTTAAAAAGTTTCCGAAAATGCCGGGTTCCGTTGTAAAGCGAAGCGAAGTAAAGCCGAGCGAAGCGGGGTAAGACTCGAACGAAGCAAGCGGAAAGATTCGGCACGGCTGGTGCCGGCACGGCCGAGAGTAACGGAAGAGCGGGAAGGGATGACCGGTTAGGGCTGGTTTGAGCCCAGTTGAGGCGTAAGTTCCGAATAGACTCGGTCCGTGAAGTCAGGGAGCTTAGCCTGAATCTCCGGCGAAGGGGCTAGGCCCCAGTCAATCACAGCCGGTTGCATGGCGAAAATATCGGTGTCAGGTTCCCGTCCCAGGAGATCGGCGATTTGAAGGACTTCCAGCAAGCCGACATCATGGATTGAAGCCATGTAGCCTTGCGGAAAAGCACCCAAATCGGCGGGTTTGAAATGGAAGATGGCGCCGGGTTCAGCCTCCGCGTCGATGCAATCCAGCACGATCAAATGTTGCACTCCCTCAATCAGGGAAAGCAGCTGGGGCCCCGCTGTACCGGCCTCGATCACTTCCACGTTTGGGGGAAGGTCATAGCGAGTGAGAAGACGGGCGGCGTGAATACCGAGGCCCTCGTCCTGAAGGAGTTCATTTCCGACCCCAAGGATTAAAGTTTTGGGATGAGTTGCGACTGACATGGTGTTTAACGCTCCTTCGGGTGCATTGTGCGGGGAAGATTTCCTGGGGGCGGAATCCCAGTCGCACCGCTATACATGGTTATGGGCTTGATTCCGCTGCCCACGAGGGCTGCTAATTTACTCGACTCAGCGGAGCAGGCGCACCGCTATATATCTTCGCGAGCCGCATTCGTGCGCTGATGAGGACTTAAATGCGTTCATGAGCCATGTTCTTGCCGACAGAACGGTTCACTTTGCGCTGCCGTCCCGTAAACATTTCCCAGAAGGCCTGCGGGGATTCCGTGAAGACGAGATAGAGATGAATAACAAGGAAGGTGATAAAGAACCAGGTGAAGAGATAGTGGATGGAACGGATTTCCGCCAGACCCAACCAACCGACCAGGAAAGACATGGTTCCTTGCGGCCAGCCCATGGCGAATCCGGTCATCGCTTGGATAATGATCATGAGGATGACCGCGAGATAGGCCAGGCGCTGCAGAGGATTATAAAGCCCTTGTTTAGCATCCTTATTACTTAAAAAGAGATAGTATTTTACCTGTTGAGGCAGAGACCGAACATTCGGTTTAAACTCCCAATAGTCCCGATAGCGCCCGAGAAAGGCGTAATAGACGCGGAGGGCTAAATTGGCGAGAACCACGAATGCTGCCACATAGTGAACATAGCGGATAGTGCTCATCTGCCCGTAAGCGGCCGGCCTGTGCAGATAGAAACCGGTTGCTGCCAGTACTACCATGGCGATCAAGTTGACGGCGTGGGCAACCCTCTGCGGCAGGTGATGGGTTTCCATTGAACATTCCTCCTCACATTCATGAATTTCAGCCAATCCGGAATTCAAGGACACGGTTGCTCTCCGGCTGGATAATATGGATGGCGCAAGCCAGGCAAGGGTCGTAAGAGCGCACGACCCGTACGATGTTGTTCGGGTTTTCCGGATCGGGTACGGGTACCCCAATCAGGGCTTGCTCAAGGGGCCCCGGCTGGCCGTTCTCGTCCCGGGGCGAGTGGTTCCACGTCGTGGGGACGACCATTTGATAATTGGCGATTTTGTGGTTGGCGATCTCCACCCAGTGACCCAGGGCGCCCCGCGGCGCTTCGATCATGCCGATACCGGCGCCTGTCGCGGGCGGGTCCCAGTGTTCGGTGTCATGGATGCGCGTCTTGCCTTGTTTGATGTACCCTTCCAGTTCATCAAGCCAGCCGGGCATCGCCTTGGCCAGCAGCACGGTCTCATAGGCCCTGGCCGCGTGGCGGGCGACCGCTCCGGGTTTAATGCCGTACTTGGTTACGATATCCATGAAAGGAGCGGGTTTAAGGACCAGCATGCGGGCCAGCGGGCCCACCTCCATAGGTTTGCCGTCGTAGCGGGGAGCTTTGATGAACGAGTAGGCCTCGGGTTTATTTAAATCGAACACGGTGTCACCTTGCACGGGATTCTTGGTGCCGCAGGCTGGCGTATACCAGGAGTACTTTACGGCCTCCGTGATCTTGGCTTGGTCAACAGGCTGAACGTTGCCGAACTGGTTGTCGAAAATGACACCGGCGGGAAAGAAGAGTTCACCTTTGCCCGCGAGAGGAAAGCCGCCGTAGGTGAGATAGTGCCCATATCCGCCGCCGATACCGGCGCGGGCCAGAGGAAGCAGGGGCCCCGTGCCGAAAGTGGCGACATCTTTCCAGTATATGTTTTCCACAAAGTCAGCTTGTTCGGCCAGAAGGGTACGGAACTGCTCAATTTGCGTAATATCGGGCAACATGGTGACACCGCCGGCGATGATGCTGGATTGGTGAGGCTGTTTGCCGGAAAAGATGGCAGACATCTTTTTCGCTTTAGCCTGCATTTCCAAGGCTTTGATATAATGAGACACCGCTAAGGTCACCAAATCAGGGTCGTTGACGCTGAATTCATCCGGTTTATAGCGGGGAAGGAGCGGAGAGGTATCCCCGGACTGCACCAGTTTCACTATTTTGTCCTTGACGGCCAGAAGTTTTGGGTCTTTGCCTTGATAATGGGCTACCGCGGTTACATCCAGGTAATCGAGAGCGGAGAGATGATAGAAATGCAGGGGGTGGTCATGGAGCCACATAGCGCCCAGAATGAGGTTTCTCAGGACCCGAGCGGCCTGAGGAAGCTTCGCTCCCTGCGCGTTTTCGACCGCGACTGAGGACACCCACCCGTGCGAACCGGCGCACACCCCACAGACGCGCTCCGTGACATAAGTAGCGTCGCGAGGGTCTTTTCCCTTGAGAAGGACTTCAAGTCCCCGGGCCATGGTGCCGCTGGCGTGGGCATTTGTTACTTTGCCGCCTTCTATTTCAACCTCGACTTTGAGATGACCTTCAATACGAGTGATGGGGTCGATGACAATTTTTTGAGCCATTAGTTATGCCTTCCTTTCTCCGGTTTCTTGCCGGGTTTATCCTGTTTATCCTCTTTTTCCTGCTTAAGCCGCCCGGTGGCCGCGTTTCCGATCAGGTGTACGCCGGCTCCCACCACCGCGGCACCGGCGATGACTTTCCCCACCGTTCCGGGGCTGACTCCGCCCACTCCGGGCAGGCTCATGGTGTCGGTCCGGACATAGAGAGGAGCAAAACCGGCGCGGTGATCCAGGGGACCGGCGGCATAGAATTCTGGTTGGGTGCAGCCGGCACAGGGAGAGGAAGCGTTAATACAGAAATTGACACCGTCATTCCACCAGCTTTGGGCACAATCCGTATAGGTTTTGGGTCCTTTGCAGCCTTTGAGCAAGAGACAATACTCCTTTTGTGACGGGTCGTTCCAGTCCGTTAAAAACTGACTCTGTTCGAAATGCCCCCGGCGAGGGCAGTTATCGTGGAGAAGAGTCCCGAAGTAAGCCACGGGACGTTTGTTGCTGTCCAGTTGGGGCACCTTCTTGAAAACTAAGTACTGAAGGACAGTGCCCAGAACCCAAGTCGGTTTAACCGGGCAGCCGGGTAAATTGATCACAGGTTTGTTCTTAACCACGTCCTGAACCCCTTTGGCCCCGGTCGGTCCCGCCGCGGGAATCCCCCCATAGCAGGCGCAGGCCCCCACGGCTACGATGGCGCCCGCCTTAGCGGCGGCTTCCTGAACGATTTGCCTGAAAGGCCTGCCGCCGATGGTCAAGAAACGATCATCCGCGGTGGGGATCGATCCCTCCACGACGAGCAGATAACCTCCTTGTTTAATGTTGTCTTCCAGCCAGCTTTCAGCCACCGTACCGCTGGCCGCCATGATTGTTTCATGATAGCGGACCGAAAGAAGATCGAGGACGATTTCGGCGGGACCGGGGTCGAACGAAGCGAGTACGGACTCTGTGCATCCGGTGCAATCCTGCCCTTCAAGCCAAATGACGGGCGGCTTGGCGGCGGCTTTTTCGACGGCTTCCGCAATACGCGGTTCATAAATGGCCGGCAGGCCCAGAGCCGCGGTGGCGGCTGCGACCGCTTTCAGAAATTCGCGGCGATTCAAACCCTTTCTCTCGAGTCGAGATTGAAAATCCATTCTCACACCTCCAGCAATATTAGCGCAAAACGGTTGTTTAAGGTTTAGACGGCTAATGAAACATTCTGCCCCCTCCCCGGGCGATTGACCCTATAGAGAAAAAATTAAGGTATTTATAATAAGTCAGATAAAGTGATTTGCATGCAAAAAGCATACCAACTAGCGAATGGCTTTTCCCGGGTCTGGCGACGGAAGTGAGCTTATTGGCTGAATAATGCCGAAAATAGCCAGCTGCGGGTCAACTGGAGTACGAAATACGAAATGTAAACTTTCAGAATAGGAACAAAAAATGCGCTTCCGTGAGCACTCCAAGTGTCTAAATACTGGACAGAAGTAAGGGCTTGTTCGCTTGTGCAGACCCGAAGAAATGGAAAGAAAGGTAAGTGTGTCTAAGTGTTATACATGTCTAAGATTTAGACAGAAATCCCCACTTGCGGAGGTAGCAAGTACGTCTGCAAGTGGGGCCGAACAGGATCATTCGCCGGAACGTGATTTCAGCGGCAGGCGGCAAAGGCGTCAGGCACCGAGACCGAATAGGATAATTCGGCGCAGAGTGATTCCTGCGGGAGAGGCAGCAGGCTCGCCCGGTACCTCTTGAGAAGTAGGATGAGATCGGCTTCCCGGCCTGCGGCAGAAGCACGCGGCAAGTGACGATTGGCGGGGCTTACTTTCAGCCGCTTTCCATGAGTCCGTACTCTTTTAACTTGAGGTAGAAAGTGGCCCTGGGCATGCCGAGTGTCTGGGCGGCGGCGGCCCGGTTATTTCCGCTCGTCTTTAAAGCCTGAACGATCATCTTCTTTTCCAGTTCTTGCACGGCGTCTTTCAAGGGTTTTAATTCTACAGAGGAGTCGCTTTTGGCCAACTTTGTCAGGAAGGGAGGCAGGTGGTAGGGTTGAATGACATTTTCGTCGACGGTATAGTGCAGGCGTTCAATGATATTTTCCAGTTCGCGCACGTTTCCGGGCCAGTCATACTGCATAAAGCAGTCGATGGTGTCTTCGCTGAAGATCTTCGGGGGAACTTTGCGGGCCAGTCCCATTTTCTGCGAGAAGTGGTTGACTAGGTGGGGAATGTCCTCTTTATGGTCGCGCAAAGCGGGAACAGTAATGCTGATGACATTCAAGCGGTAGAAGAGATCAGCTCGGAACTTCCCTTCATGCACGAGGCGGCGAAGCTCACGGTTGGTGGCGGCGATGACGCGAGCGTCAAGCTTGATTGTGTGGGTCCCGCCTACCCGCTCGAATTCGCGTTCCTGCAAGACGCGCAGAAGTTTGGCCTGCATGGTTAAGGGCATGTCCCCTATTTCGTCAAGTAAAATGCTGCCGCCTTTCGCCAATTCGAATTTACCGGGTTTTCCTCCTTTTTTGGCGCCGGTGAAAGCCCCCTCTTCATAACCGAAAAGTTCCGACTCAAGCAGGCTTTCCGGCAGGGCTGCGCAATTAATGCCAATAAACGGGTGCTCACGCCGGTTGCTTAGGCGATGGACGAATTGGGCGAAGACTTCTTTGCCCCCTCCGCTTTCTCCCTGGATGAGCACATTGGCATCATTGCGGCTGGCTTTAACCGCGAGACGCCGTAATTCCAGATTGGCGGGGCTGATACCGATAAGAAACTGCTCATTGTCATGATAAGTCTGCTTGAGGCGCAGCCGCTCTTTATAGATTTCGATCTCTCCGTGTGATTGTTCGACCAAGTAAGGAAGGCACATGTCAATTTCTGCCAGGCCTTGGTATACGGCCACCGCTTTTTCGCGGCAGGAGTCGTAGCCGCAGGAACCGCAGTTTAACTCGTCCTCGGGCTTGAATTTGTTGGTATAACGGAGGATTTCTTTGATTTCCGATTCACTCGGTTCCTTTAAGACATGATGCTTGTCCGTGAATTCCCGCTGTAAATTAAGGGGCGGATGAGGCTCGATCTTGTCACGCTTTTTGCGCTGGGAGTATTTGAAGATCTGGTATTTGCGGCTGAAGAGGTCGAGGGGACTGTCCATTTCCGGGCCGTCGATACAACCCCGGCAAAGCAGGATGTCGACGAAGCGGGCTTGCACCAGGCCGTCCTGCAGGTTATGCAGAAATTCAAGACAGTCCTCTTTGCCGTCGACGATGGCGATGTCTTCTTCCCGATAGAGAGACCCGTCCGGATCGAGATTGCGGGTCAGGCCGCCGCTGAGCGGAAAAAGGGGCGGCAGAGATTCGCCTTGGGGCCGCTGGGGGACGGAGCGGTCGAGATCACGGTGGAAACCATGCTTGTCCAGCATGCCCTTAAGTTCTTTAAAAGTAAGCACAGCATCGAGTACACCCTGCCCGAATTCCGCCATTTCTTCTTTCTTGGCAATGCAAGGGCCGATAAAGACGATTTTGGCTTGAGGAAATTTCCAACGCGCATATTTGGCACTGGCGAGTACCGCGGAGTCGACCGGGACGAGAAAAGGAATCAGGGTCGGAAAATGGCGCTCAATCATGCCGACAATGGCGGGGCAGTAAGAACTGATGGCCAACTCCGGGTTGTTGACCAGAAACTCCCGGTAAGCCGGAACGGTCAATTCAATGCCATGAGTCACTTCGACAATATGGCTGAAACCGAGGTCCTCCAAATCGGCGAAGAGTTCTTCGGCTTCCAGGTAGTAAAAGGAGGCCGGGAACGAGGGGGCGAGTAAGGCTACCGTTTCCCCCTCGGCGAAAAAACGCGGCAAATCTTCAACATAGCTCACGATTTGCTTAGCATTTTGGGAACACACTCGGACACAGTTGCCACAGCTAATACAACGCTCTTCTACGACGGTAGCCTGGCCGAGCTCGACCTTAATCGCTTTCACCGGGCAGTTGCGGACACAGGAATAACAGGCTTTGCATTTGTCGGCAATCGTTTTGACGACAGGCATGGTAAGACCTCCGAGTTCATTTCTTTTTTACCAGACTGGTTCCTTTTTTAATTAACCTAACCGCGCAAATTTCCCCCCGCATCCCCGGCCATTGGTATTGGGTATATTTAAAAGTACAGGTCCCTTTCCCCTTGAGTCAGGCGTTCCAGGCGGGACTCGGTCTCAACCCTGGTTCTGGCCGACGGTATCAGGGCCAGGTGTTGAGTGATGGTTTTTTCGCCCAAGGAGCGCACCTCCGGGGAGGCGTAGTCCAGCAAATACTCTTTAAAGGTCAGGATGGCATTGGGCTGGCACATGTTCTGAATGGAGCCGTCCTTGGCCAGGGGCATAAAGTGGTCTCCGGTGCGCCCTTGGCGGTAACAGGCGGTGCAGAAGCTAGGCAGGAAATCTTTGCGGCAGAGATCGGCGATCACTTCGTCGGGCGGGCGCCGGTCGCTTAAATGAAACTGGGGTGGAGCCGACGAGCGGAGCGCGCCGTTGCCGGAGGCTGAGGCGTAGCCGCCCACATCGGTGGAAGAACCGGCGCTCAGTTGGGAGATGCCCAGGGAGAACAGTTCATCGCGCAGAGCGGGTTCTTCCCGGGTGGAGATAATGAGGCCGGTGTAGGGTACCGCGAGCCGCAAAACGGCCACGATTTTCTTTAGATCCCTGTCTGCGACGAGGTGGGGAAAAGTCTGTAAATCTACTCCTTCGGCGGGGCGCAGGCGGGGTACGGAAAGGGTGTGCGGTCCCACTCCGAACGACTCTTCCAGGGCCTGGGCGTGCCTCAGCAAAGCCAGCGCCTCAAAATGATAATCATAGAGGCCGAACAACACGCCGAGTCCGACATCATCGATGCCGGCGCTCATGGCGCGGTGGTGGGCTGTGGTATGGTAGTCGTAATCTCTCTTGGGACCGGAGGGATGCATTTTGCGATAGGTTTCCCTGTGATAAGTTTCCTGGAAGAGAATATAAGTGCCGATTTGGGCCTTTTTCAGGCGCCGGTAGTTTTCAACGTCTGTCGCGGCGATATTGACGTTCACGCGCCGGATGCGGCCGTTTCCTTCCCGCACCCCGTAGATCGTGGAAATGGCTTCCTCCAAGTAATCCAGGTCACACTCGCGGGGGTCTTCCCCGCATTCCAAGGCCAGGCGCTTGTGTCCCATTCGTTCCAGGGCCCGGATTTCGGCCTTTATTTCGTCCATGGTTAAACGGTGGCGTTCAAATTTGTTATCCCGGCGGTAGCCGCAATACAAGCAGTTGTTGACACAGAAACTGCTCAAATAAAGAGGAGCGAAAAAGACCATGCGCCGGCCGTAGATTTTTTGCTTGATGGCATTGGCCGCGCGGAAAAGTTCACCGAGCACCGCTTCATCCTCGCAAAAGAGGAGTTTAGCGGCATCCTCCAGGCTGAGTCCTTGCGCTTCCCGGGCCCGGTCGATGATGGCGAGTAGGGGCGCGGGGGCAGAAGAGACGCTTTCCCGGCGAGTCTTGGCCAAAATACGATTAATTTGGTCTTCGTCGATAAAAGAGGCGTCAAATAGAGCATCCTCTCGCTTCATAGCATGTTCCCGGTTGTTTAATAACATGTCAAGTCCCATGGCGCCGGGCGGTGCCAACAAAGGCTGAACAGGCGCGGTGCCCGCACAATTGCCAGGTGCATCCCAGTGCACCGGCTATTTTCAAGATACAGGAAAGGGTTATAATGACTGACATGTCCATTCCCGCCGACACAGGGCGGAAACCGGGTTATTCACCCCTTTCTGTTTAAGATTCGGAAGGGCCGGGAAAGGCTTTGCCGTGAAAAGGAGTGATCGGCACCCGAGTTAAGAACGGATGACCCGCAGAGCGTCGGGAAAAGGTGACAAGGTTCTGGGAAGGATCCCGTGCAGGTAGGCGATGCTGACTCCGTAGTTGACCACGGGTACTCCGGCGGAGGTAATCCGGTGCAGGCGGGCGAGCATCTGTCGACGGTTCAGCATGCAGGCGCCGCAATGTACTACGAGTTGAAACTCGCTCAGGTCCGCGGGCAGAGTGCCGCCGCTGACCCAAGTATAGGAAAGTTTGCCCTCGACTTTTCGCTCGAGCCAGGCGGGTATTTTTACTTTGCCGATATCGTCGTCCGTTCGGTGGTGGGTGCAGGCTTCGGCGATTAAAACGCGGTCACCCGGACGTAAACGCTCAATTGCTTTGGCACCGGCGGCTAATTCGCACAGGTCTCCTTTGTAGCGGGCGAAAAGGATCGAGAAGGAGGTCAGGGTGATTTCCTCCGGAGTGAGGGCGTTGACCGTTTGGAAGGCCTGAGAGTCCGTGATGATCAGCTTGGGCGGGTTTCTCAATGAGGCTAAAGCCATAGGCAGTTCCTCGCTCTGGATGGTCAGGGCTTGAGCGTGATGATCCAGAAGATCGCGAATAGCCTGAACTTGGGGCAGGATCAAACGGCCTTTGGGGGCGGAGCGGTCGATGGGTGCCACGAGAATTACGGTATCTCCGGCCTGGACCAGGTCCCCGAGCAGGCTGGGCTCCTCCTCTTCCGGAGAGGCGGCTTGAATAAGGGCGGACTTGAGAGCCTCGATCCCGGCTTTGGTTCGCGCACTCACCGGGATGACCGGGATTGCCGGGGGAAACCGGTTCTGAACCGCGGCACGAATGCGGGCAGTCACGTCCGGGTCGAGGGTGTCTGCTTTGTTGAGCGCGACGACCAGCGGCAGCTGCCGTTCCGTTAACAGGGAGGCGATCTCGTCTTCGCGGCTGCCCCAGCCTTCCGGGGCATCGACGGCCAGGAGGGCGAGGTCAGTTTTGTCGAGGACATGGAGGCTGCGCCGGACCCGTTCGCTGCCTAAGATTCCTTCGTCGTCCAGACCGGCTGTGTCGATCAGAACGACCGGCCCGATGGGTAAGATCTCCATGGTTTTGTAGACCGGGTCGGTGGTCGTCCCGGGCGTGGGGGAAATGATCGCCACTTCCTGGTTGGCAATCGCGTTGATCAAGCTGGATTTGCCGGCGTTGCGGCGGCCAAAAACAGCGATGTGCAAGCGTTCCCCCCTCGGGGTCTCGTTAAGCCCGGCTACCCCGCCTGTTGGTTCGGAGTGGCCGGGGTGGGCGTCGTTCGGTAACTGATGGTTTGCTTGTTTGGACATTGGTATCCATCCGTTTCTCAGAGAAAAATACTGGGTTCTTGAGCGGCCGTAACAAGTGCCTCGCGGGTTGGCCTGAAAATGCGGCGACGCCGCAGGGAAAGGCACTGTCTAAAAATTATACATCCTTATTGTAATCCTTCCCGGGCAGTTATTCAAGGATATGAGTTTCAGGGGCCGGAAATACCGTTATTTAACGGGCCGAAAGACTACCGGCAAGCAAGGAAGCGTCACAGTCATTCCCTGAACCAACAATACATCGCCTTTGACACCCCCTGCCTTAAGTCTTAAGCCTCTATTGGCGGAGAAACTCGACTTGTGATTATTCAGCGGTTAGAAATTTCCCGAAACAGCGGGTTCTTTCAGGAAAGCGAAATCGCTTGACAGGGACTTCAAATTTTTATATCATACATATATGAGTCTCTGGGCTGTGGTTTATGCTTGAGCCCCATAAATCACGAGCCTGGGTTGCCGGTGTGTCTGAGCCCCACACGCGGCGAAAGGGATTATTGACAAATTTGGAGGGAAAAACATGTCGACCTACTTCGCGAAAGCGGCTGATATAGAGCGCAAGTGGTATGTGATTGATGCGGCGGGGTTGCCGTTGGGCCGGATAGCCACGGAAGCTGCCCGTCTCTTGAGGGGTAAACATAAGCCCATTTTCACTCCGAATGTTGATACGGGTGACCACGTGATCATTCTTAACGCGGAGCAAGTTGTTTTGACGGGCAATAAGTTGATGACGAAAGTTTACCGGACCCATTCCGGTTATCCGGGCGGGCTGAAAGAGATGTCCTACAAGAGGTTGATGCAGGTTTTTCCGCAGCGGGCGGTGGAACATGCCATTAAAGGAATGCTTCCTCACAACAGCTTGGGGGCCCAAATGTTCCGCAAGTTGAAGGTATACCGGGGAGCCGAGCATCCGCACCAAGCCCAGAAGCCTGAGGTGTGGACGGTTCAGGGAAAACAGGAAGGAGGAAGATAAACGATGGCTGCTCAGTTACAGTACCTGGGAACCGGACGGCGGAAAAACGCGATTGCGCGCGTACGTTTGCTGCCCGGTCAGGGGAAAGTATCAGTAAATAAACGGGGCCTGGCTGAATACTTTGGCAAAAAGACCCTGGAGATGATCGTTCAACAACCCTTGGAGGTTACGGAGACTCTGGGTAGGTACGATATCATCGCTTTAGTGAATGGGGGCGGGACGACCGGGCAAGCCGGGGCTCTGCGCTTGGGGATAGCCCGAGCTCTGCTCAAAGCAGACGTCAGTCTTCGACCCGCTTTAAAGAGAGCCGGGTTTTTAACCCGGGATCCGCGCATGAAGGAGCGCCGTAAATATGGGCTGAAGAAAGCCCGTAAAGCTCCGCAATTCTCGAAACGTTGATTCACTATCGGGAGAATCGGAAATCCTCAGACCCGCGTGGGTTTGGGGATTTTCTTTTTGTTTTTCAAAAAGCGCGCCGGCGACGCCGAAGGACGGACCGCGGAAACCTCAAGCGTGAAGTATATTCCCGGATTTTTGCCCATAGTTTTAAGCATGAAGACTGGGAAGGAGAATGCGAATGCGCAGATGGGGTAAAAGGCGGGCCGTTGCGGCCCTGGGCATTTTGCTGCTGCTTATCGCGGCGGGTGTGGTGGTTCTGCACCGCCAACCCCAAGACAGCAGGATTTGGAGTTGGGCGGTCGGGAAGAAAATCGTCGTTATTGACGCGGGGCACGGGGGACCGGACCCGGGGGCCGTCGGAAAAACAAAGGTTTTGGAAAAGGATGTGACGTTGGCCGTGGCCAAGCGTCTCCAGGCTTTTATCCAGCAGGGGGGCGGCAAGCCGGTCATGGTGCGGGAGGAAGATAAAGACCTTGGTACGGCATCCGGCCTTTTGCGAAGAAAGCGTGAAGACCTGGCTCAGCGCATTCAACTCGCGGCCGAAGCTCAGGCGGATGTCTACTTAAGTATCCATGCCAATAGTTTTCCCAATGAAAAACTTACCGGGCCCCAGACTTTCTACCATGCGGATTCCGTGGAAGGGCGGGTTTTGGCCCAGGCCATTCAGCGGGAGCTGAACCTCATTTCGGGAGGAAAGCGCGTGGCCAAAGCCAACAAGGATTTTTTCATTCTGAAAAAGGCCAATCAAGCCGCGGTAACCGTGGAGATGGGCTTTCTCTCCAATCCGGCGGAGGAGCAACGGTTAAACAGTCCGGAGTATCAGCAAAAGATGGCTTGGGGCATATACCAAGGTCTCTGCCATTATTTTGCCGGGACGGACAAAGCCAAAGTCCAGTCTCCCTAACGAAGCGGAGGCGGGGGACGGACCAAGTCTTCGCGCTTCAAATAGGCCGGCAGCACTGCTTCTTCGGGGGTCAAGCGCTTGAATCCCGTCTTAGGTGGGTTTGTCCTTATGTGTCGGTTCCGGGAGTTCGTTCTAAGGGCTTTTTCGGATGGGCCTGCGCCGTGGCGCTGAAGTGTTTGGCGCTAAATTCGTATTGCTTCATGGCGATTATTTTGGTCCTGAACCATTCCGTGTGCAAGTGCTCGTCGACAAAGTTATGCTGTAAGATTTTGGTCAGTTCCCGGTCGCCGTTCTGATCCTGGTGGAGCCGCTCGATTAAGTCGTTGTAATCTTTCATAGCTTTCTCTTCGATCATGATGTCTATGGCCAGGGTTTCTTCCAGCCCGGCCATGGCAGTAAGCCCACCGGCCAGCTTACCGATGAGCGGGGAAATAAGATCGCCCAAAACCGTAGGATTGGCACCTAATTCTTTGATTTTTTCGCCGATGTTGTCCACATGGTTCTGCTCTATATAGGCTGTACGCTCTAAAACCAAGCCGCTGTACCGGCCGCGGAAGGCTTTGCTCTGAGCATTGTACAAGTCGACCTGATTCAGTTCCAGACTATAAAACCAATTGAGCTTGGCAATAAGCGTTTCTTTGTCCATGCGGGTCTCCTTTCGTCACCCTGTCCGGGCTATTGAAGGTTCGGAATACTGAATAACTCGCTCTGCCTCCCGCAGTTAGTGTTCCCTAAGATGGCGGGAACATTCGGCGAAATGCGGGCGGCTGTCAGAGGAGGATTTTTGTGAAGTAAAGTCGAATCTTTTAGAAGTGCAAACAAATTTGCGGCTAGTTATTGTCAAATTTACGGGGTGGGATGAGATAAGTGACGGAAGATAATAGGTTTGTGCAGGTGCTGGACAGGCTGGCGGAAGGAATTCACATTGTGGATACAGAGGGTGTGACGCTTTTTTACAACCGGGCCATGGGGCGCATGGAGGGACTGAGTCCCGGGGATGTTGTCGGCAAACAACTTTTAAGCCAGTTTCCTTCGCTCTCTCAAGAAACCAGCACTCTGTGGCAGGTTTTGAAGACCCGGGAGCCGGTTCTTGGGGTCAGCCAGACCTACTTGAATCCGCGCGGAGAAAAGATTACTTCCGTAAACGATTCTTATCCTCTTTTTAGAGGGGGATTTTTCACAGGAGCTTTGGAGGTGGCCCGAGATCTCAGCCATGAGGCCAAATTGACTGAACGGGTGGCTCTCTTGCAGAGTCGGCTTCGCTCTCCTCGCGGCGAGGCGGGAAGCCCCAACGGGGCTTACTATACATTTGCTGACATTAAGACGCAGAGTCCTTTAATGCTCAGAACACTGGCCAAAGCGGAAAAAGCGGCCAGGAGTACCGTGAGCGTGCTCATTTCCGGGGAGACAGGTACCGGCAAAGAAATGGCCGCCCAAAGCATCCACATGGCGAGTCCGCGGGCCGGGGGGCCGTTTGTCGCCCAGAATTGCGCCGCTTTTCCGGAGGGACTTTTGGAAGGACTTCTGTTTGGCACGGTTCGGGGGAGTTTTACGGGAGCCATGGATCGCCCGGGGCTGTTCGAACAGACGCAGGGCGGGAGCATTCTCCTCGATGAGCTGGATTCTATGGGTTGGAATTTACAGGCTAAGTTGCTGCGGGTTTTGCAGGAAGGGAAAGTCCGGCGACTGGGGGACACGCGCGAGCGGGAACTCGATGTCCGTTTTCTGGCAACGACCAATGCTCGGGCTGATCAAAGTGTGAAAGAGGGCCGGCTGCGCCCGGATCTTTTTTACAGGCTGAGCGTGGTCGATCTTTATCTTCCCCCTCTGCGGGAACGGGGCAAGGACGTTGATCTTCTCATTGATTATTTCTTGGCGCACTATGCCCGGCTTCACGCCGGGAACGTTCCCCGGCTCCTGCCGGAGGCCGAGCAGGCCCTTAAAGGGCATGATTGGCCGGGCAATGTGCGGGAGCTGGCCCACGTCATAGAAGGAGGACTTGTCATTGCCGGCGAGGAGTTCGGTTTGGAGGAACTGCCCAATTACCTGCGCTACGGAACAGGGCGCGGCTCTTTGGAGGAAGCGGGAGCGGCCGGCGGGGACGCCGAAACTGGGGGCTCCGGCCATCTTGCTGAGGTGGGGGAGTCGGATTTTGCCGGGACGGACGGGCGAGCCCCGGCTTCAAACGGGAAATTCGGCCGGCGCGCGGGAGCGCCGGGTTGGGGTGAGGCAGAAGAGCGGGCTGCGAGCGGTTCCGGTGTTTCCCCGGAGATGCCCCCGGAGATACCCCCGGGGATGAGCCTGCCGGAAAGGGTCGAATGGCTGGAACGGCAGTCAATTCAGGCCGCTCTGGCCGAAACCCGGGGAAATGTAACGAAAGCGGCGGCCGCTTTGGGAATTTCCAGGCAGTTGTTGCAGTACAAGATGCGGCGCTGGTCTTTGTGGCGGTAAAGGCCCCCGAAGATCATTCCGAATCAAGAGGCAGCGGGAATATTACGCCGGGTTTTCGGGTATTTTGAAGGTAGACGGGTATTGTGCCGAGGGTTCGAGGTTTATGAGCAGGTAACATTGACTTTGCCCTCAAACTGGCCTATATATTAGTTAAAAGCGGAGGTGTCAAGATGAAAGATTTGTTAAAGAAGGGCTTGGCCTTGGCTTTGGGCATGGCTGTGGCCAGCCGGGAACAGATTGAAAAAGTCGTGGATGAACTGGTGAAGAAAGGCGAGGTCTCTGCCGCGGAGTCCAAAAACTTGGTGGATGAACTGATTAAGAAAGGAGAAGAAGAACACCAGGCGATGCGTACGAAGATGCGCGAGAATGTCAATGAACACGTCAAGGAACGTTTGCGTGAACTTGAGGTTCCTTCCCAGGAAACGGTGAAGAATTTGGAAAGCCGGGTAGAGGAACTGATAAGGCGGCTGGAGAAGCTGGAGAACCGGGAATAAAGGCAAAGGGCCTGAAGCTATTCAGGCTCTTTTGTATAGTCGTGAAGGGGTTTCGATGATGATTGGAAGAAGGATGCGGCATTTCAGGCGCTATCGTTTTGTGGCCTCCGTCATGGCCCGGCACGGGTTGGGTTTCCTGGTCGAGGAAATCGGCTTATTGCACTTGCTCTCTTTGCCCAGACGTCTTTTTACGGATACGGAGCCGGCGGAAAGCGATCCGAAATCGATTGGTCAGAGAATTCGAGAAGTTTGTGAAGAGCTGGGGCCGACTTTCGTCAAGATAGGCCAAATGGCAAGTTCAAGGCCGGATTTGATTCCCGAGGGGATCATGCTGGAACTTGCTAAACTTCAGGATCAGGTGCCGCCCTTTCCTTCGGCCGCAGCCCGGCAAATTATCGAAGAAGAGCTGGGCGTTCCTCTGGAGCGGGTGTTCCGGGAGTTTGACGATGTCCCTTTGGCTGCGGCATCCATCGGGCAAGTGCACCGGGGGGTGCTTCTTAGCGGCGAAGAGGTGGCGGTAAAAGTCCAGAGGCCCGGAATTAAAAATCTTATCAAGACGGACTTGGAAATTCTCACGGACTTTGCCGCCCTGGCGGAACACCGCTTGGAATGGGCGGCGCGTTACCAACTGACTGAAATCGTCGAGGAGTTTGTACGCTCGCTCACGGCCGAGATGGATTATACCATCGAGGCCCGCAATGCGGAGCGCATTGCCAAGCAGTTCAACGGCCAGGAGTATCTCAAGGTTCCGGCTATTTTTTGGGATTTGACGACTGCTAAGGTTTTGACCATGGAGTACGTCGAGGGGATCAAACTTAACGATGTGGCGGAGTTGGAGAGGCGGGGTTACAACCCGGGGCATATGGCGACCATGATCGTCCGGACGATTCTCCAGCAGATTTTAATGGAGGGATTTTTTCACGGAGACCCCCATCCCGGTAATATTCTTGCCGTGTCTGCCGATGTCATCGCCCTGATCGATTTCGGCATGGTCGGGCGTTTAACTCCGGACATGAGGTATAATTTTGCTTCAATTGTCATTGCTATGATGCGCCAGAACACAGACGGCATGCTGCAGGCGGTCTTGCGCATGGGGATTGTGCCGGACGATGTCAACATGCGCCGCCTGCGCCAGGATGTCGATGAACTGAGGGAAAAATACATGGAGGTCCCGCTCAGCAGGATTAGCCTGGGCGAGGCTGTCAATGATCTGTTTGTAGTTGCTTTTCGCCATAGAATCCGTATCCCTGCCGATTTGACCCTGGTAGGGAAATCCCTGCTGACGTTGGAAGGACTGGTGGAAGCACTGGACCCCGAATTGAGCATTATGGACGTTGCTCAGCCCTTCGGCCGCCGGCTTTTAAGGGAGCGTTTCCGGCCGGACTACCTGGGGCAGAAAGCTTGGCATAATTTGAACGAATACGGAGAACTCCTCCTGGATTTGCCCAAACAGTTAAAGGATCTCTTGCGCAATGTCCAGCGTGGGCAGTTAACCTTGCACGTTCGCCTGCCGGAGGCGGATGACCTTCTGCACAAACTCGATCGCATGACAAATCAGATTTCCTTCAGCATTGTCTTGTTGGCTTTCAGCATCGTCATGGCGGGGCTGATCATCGCATCTGCCCAAAGCAGGCAGCCCATCATGCTCTTCCATTTCCCGGCCATAGAACTCGGTTTTGTCGTCGCGGGCATCATGTTCATCTGGATGATCTTTGCTATCTTTCGTTCGGGAAGATTCTGAAGAACGATGCCGCGGGCGGAGGCCTTTGGCTGGGAAGGCCTTGTACTTAATCCGTAGAGCCGGAAAGGGCGAGTTTCGGGCTTGATAGGCCCCGAGCTATTCGGAACAGGCAAATAGTTTTGCATACATGCAAGATTGTTTGCCTGTTATTTTCGCTGACCGGATTGTCCGGGTAGGCGTAAAGTGAAAAAGAGCCCTAAAACGGAGGAACAGTGAAATTCAACTGGGGAGCGGGCTTCAGCCGGCTGCCGTAAGGAATAGGATTTTAAAATAGAGAAGAAGCTAGAAGAAGCTATTTGAGATCGGAAATATTGGCATCAAAATTGCAATTACCTTTTTAATTATAGTGCGGGAATTCGCAAAGATTTATCGGATTAATTGACGGACTAATCCGGAGGGGAGAGATTGATTGTATGACAACTCCGATTCAAGTGGTTCAATGGGGCCTGGGAGCCATGGGCAGCGGCATGGCCCGTTTGCTCCGGCAAAAAGACGGGATCGAAATCGTGGCTGCTTTTGACCGGGATGAGAATAAGATAGGGCAGGATCTGGGTGCTTTCC
Source organism: Peptococcaceae bacterium CEB3 (assembly GCA_001029295.1). Taxonomy (GTDB): domain Bacteria; phylum Bacillota; class Desulfitobacteriia; order Desulfitobacteriales; family Desulfitobacteriaceae; genus Acididesulfobacillus. Next base: position 166,334 of record LDXJ01000062.1, read on the forward strand.
TGGGAGGAGCAAAAAGCGGGGTTCTGATTCAAGCTCCGCCTACAGGGGCGGACGGGTCAACCGCAGAGATTCCGACCGCAGGGAGTCCGACCGCGGGGACTCCGACCGGAAAGTGGCCGCCGAAAGCGGACGTGGTGATTCTGGCTACTTCGTCCTTCACGCGGGAAGTGGCTCCTCAGATTAAAGAGGCCCTCAGGCAGGGCCTGAATGTGATCTCGATTGCCGAAGAGATGGCTTATCCTTACGCCCGGGAAGAAGCCCTGGCCCGGGAGATCGATGAGGCAGCCAGGAGCAAGGGGGTCAGTGTTCTGGGGACCGGGATTAACCCCGGCTTCGTGCTCGATACTTTGGTCCTCGCTTTAACGGGGCCTTGTTTGGAAGTTAAAAAGATCAAAGCATCCCGGATCAATGACCTTTCTCCTTTTGGGCCGACGGTCATGCGGACTCAAGGTGTGGGTACGACGGTCGAAGAGTTTACCGCGGGTTTGGCGAGTGGGGAGATCGTCGGGCACGTGGGTTTCCGGGAGTCAATTCATTTAATTGCCAAGGCTTTGGGCTGGCGTCTGGAGCGGATCGAGGAGGAACGTTCTCCCATCGTCGCCAAGGTTCGGCGGGAAACGCCCTACGTCAAGGTGGAACCGGGGCAGGTGGCGGGCTGCCGGCATACGGCGCTGGGTTATGTCGACGGGGAGGCCAAAATCGAATTGATTCATCCCCAACAGGTCTTGCCCCATTTGGAAGGGGTAGAGACGGGAGACTATATCGAAATCAGCGGGGAACCGAGCCTGAATCTCATGATTAAACCCGAAATACCCGGCGGGCTCGGGACCATGGCCATGGCTGTGAACATGATTCCGCAAGTGCTCGCGGCCCGGCCCGGGCTGCTCAGCATGGCCGAACTTCCCACGCCCAGTGCTCTGCTGGGGGATGTGCGGGAAATCCTGAAGTGGCGGAAAGGGGAATGAGCATGACTGAGGGGATACGGGAAATGAAATCCGCGGGCGCTTCCGGGTCTGAGCCGGTCGGGGGCGGGGTGGCCCGGCGCGGGCAATGGGTAGAGATTGGAAACGTTGTTTTACCTGCCGGGGAGAGGGCTCCTCAGGTCCCGGAGGATACGGCCCGGGTGCCGCTGGAGATGCGCTTGCGCGGGTTTCTGATCGAAGAAGAGGCCGAGTTGGACGACTTGGTCAGCATTCGCACCCGGATCAACCGGACGGTGAAAGGGCGCTTAGTGGATGTCGCCCCGAGATGGCGGCATGATTTCGGCAATCCCCAGGCGGAGTTGCTGGCCATCGGGTCGGAATTGCGGCAGCTGCTGGGAAGGGGAAGAGAAAGATGAGTGCGAAAGCCGGAAGCGGCTATTCGGAAGTGATGGCTCGCAAGGCGGAGATTATGCGCCGGGCGGTGGGTATCGACTATTCCCGCTTTGAGAGGGAAAAGATCGCTTTTGATTATGACGAGATGATGGGCTCTGTGGCTTATTCGATAGAAGAAACCCGTCTTGTTCAGAGGGAAACAGGGGTCGGAGATACGCCCCTCTTGGAGTTGCGCAATCTGACCGCACTGGCGCGCCAGGTGGCTGACCCCGGCAAAGGGGCCCGTATCTTCGTTAAGGACGAAGCAGCCAATCCGGCGGGCAGCTTTAAAGCCAGGCGGGCCGCTCTTTCCGTCTATGAGGCGGTAAGAAGAGGGTATCCAGGGGTGATCGCGGCGACTTCCGGCAATTACGGCGCGGCCGTGGCTTCCCAGGCCGCTATGCGGGGAATTCCCGCCCTGATTGTCCAGGAAGTGTTCGATTCCGCCGGGCGGGGACAGCCGGAAATTGTGGAAAAGAGCCGCGTTTGCGAGGCCTATGGGGCGGAAGTGCTTCAGCTCTCGGTGGGGCCGGAGTTATTTTATGTTTTCTTGCAGCTTCTCGAGGAAACCGGGTTTTTTAACGCCTCCTTGTACACGCCTTTCGGGATTGCCGGGGTCGAGACCCTGGGTTGGGAATTGGCGGAGCAGACAAAAAAGCTCACGGGAAAATTCCCGGACGCGGTGGTGGTCACCCATGCGGGAGGCGGAAATGTCACCGGAACGGCGAGGGGCCTGCGCAAGATTGGCTGTTCGGCGCCGGTCATCGGGGCCAGCATCGATCTGAAAGGGTTGCATATGGCTTCTGATCACGATTTCAACCGCAAGTCTTTTACGACCGGGCACACCGGCTTCGGACTTCCGTTCGCCAGTTGGCCGGACCGCTCGGACGTTCCGCGCAATGCCGCCCGTCCTTTGCGCTACCTGGATCGTTATGTCACTGTGACCCAGGGGGAGGCTTTTTATATTACGGAGGCCCTGGCGCAGGTGGAAGGTCTGGAAAGGGGCCCGGCGGGCAATACTTCTTTAACCGCGGCCTTTGTCCTGGCTCAGGAGCTCGAGCGGGATCAAGTCGTGGTGGTTCAGGAAACCGAATATACGGGTGCGGGCAAACATCCTCAGGCCCAGCTGACTTTTGCCCGCGAGCAGGGGATAGAAATCAGGCGGGGTGACTCAAGGGCAAGTGTTCCCGGGAAAAATATCATTATCCCCGAGCACCCCGGCCAGATTCGAGCAGTGGAGGTTGACCTCGATCACGTTCGGCGCAGTTACTTGAAAAACGCGACAAACCATGTCTCCCCGTCAGAGTTGACGGAGGCGGACTGGGACTTTCTCAGCCTGGAGACCCGTTGGAGCCGGGAACGTTTGGACCAAGAACTGTCGGCGGCGGGGGACGGCCGTCACTGACCCTCGGCGGAAGGGCACAAGCTCAAAGGCGACCGGCTTTATGCCGTTTGGTGCCTTGGGCAAAGCGAAAGGAATGATCTGTAACGATGGGAGAGCCGCGTGCGGACGACTTTGCCGAAAGGCGCAAGCATCTCGATCATTTAACGGAAGAGCAATTGGAAGAACGTTTTTGGAGCCTTGCCAACGAGGTTGTGGAGCCTTTGGTGGAATTGGCCCGGGCCCATACCTCTCCATCTATTGAGCGTTCCGTACTGCTGCGGATGGGTTTTGACAGCCTCACAGCCCGGAGCATTGTGGAGCAGGCTATGGCACACGGGCTACTCGGACACGGAGCGGGACACTCCGTCTGGCGCTACGCCCGGAGCAAAGGGCTTGGGATAGAAGCGGCGGGGCAGGCTCTGGCACGGGGTGAAGGCTGGGACAGCCTGAAAAACTATTTCGGATCATCCGGGCAGTGAAATACACTATTCCGGTTCATGGCCCGGTGGGTTGCGTTCAAACGAAGCAAAGTCGGTGGGACCCGCTTCCGGTTGAAAAAGCGGGTGTCTCACGATTGGATGAAAAGGTGAAGATGGAAGATGACGGAAAGCTTAGATCTTAACCAAAAGATGGATATCGAAGGAATCCTTAAAGGCCTCTGCACTTACCGGCCGCGCCGGCGGGGCTGGCACTGGCGGGAGGAAGTTGCGGGACAGGAACTCGGTCCTTTTACTTATGAGCAGACTTCAAAGGGGCTAAAACAGAGTCAACCCCTGCCGGCGGCAAAATTCTTCGGGGGAATCGATCCGCAGCCGGAGTGCACGATTACTTCGGAAATCGCCTCCGGGCGTTTTGAAGACGATTTGCGCCGCATGCGCATGGCGGCCTACCACGGCGCGGACCACATCATGGTCATTCGCACGGCGGGGCAAAGCCATTTTGACGGTTTGATCGAGGGAACACCGGAAGGAGTCGGCGGGGTGCCCATCAGCCGCAAGCAGTTGAGAGCAACCCGTAAAGCCCTGGATCTCATTGAAGACGAAGTGGGCCGGCCTATCAATCTGCATTCCTACGTGAGCGGGGTGGCGGGGCCGGAGGTGGCGGTGCTGCTGGCCGAGGAGGGAGTGAACGGCGCCCATCAGGATCCCCAGTACAATGTGCTTTACCGCAACATTAACGCCATCCGCTCCTTTGTGGACGCGGCCGAAGCGAAGAAGGTGATGAACTGGGGCGAAATGGCCCAGATCGACGGAGCGCACAATGCCAATGCCACGGCCCATGAAGCCTGGAAGGTCATGCCTGAGCTCTTGGTCCAGCACGCTCTCAATTGTGCTTATTCTGTACAAGTGGGCCTGCCCAAAGACCGGATCTGCCTTTCCACCGTGCCTCCGGATGCCCCTCCCGCTCCGGCCCTACGCTTGGATCTTCCCTACGCGGTAGCTTTGCGCGAGCTTTTTCGCGGTTACCGCATGCGGGCCCAGATGAACACGAAATACATGGAGTCCGATACCCGGGAAGTGACGGTCACGCACACCCTGAACGTGCTTTTGTCCCGGCTCACTTCGGCCGACATCCAAAGCACCATCACTCCGGATGAGGGCAGAAATGTTCCCTGGCATTATAACTCGATTCACGCGATCAATACGGCCAAGCAGGCTTTGATCGGTTTGGACGGACTGCGGGAAATGGTGGAGATCAAGCGGGACGGGATTCTGGGGGAGAAGGTCAGGGAACTCAAAGAGCGGGCTGTGCTTTTTTTGGAGGAGATTAAAGCAGCCGGGGGGTATTTTGAGGCGGTGGAGCAGGGCTTTTTTGTCGATTCAGGCCTGTATCCGGAACGGAACGGTGACGGGATCGCCCGGGACACCAAAGGAGGAGTGGGCTTCGAGGTGATCCCCAGAGCGGACGATTATTTCGCCCCGGTTTGCAGCCACTTTGGCCGTAATACTTTGCCCGAGGGGATCACGCAGCCCTGTGCCGCTATCGACGGCTGCACCCTCTGCCGCCCGGAGAAGATAAAGTATCTGGATGAACTGGATGAGGAGGACAATGCGGAGAAGCGGCTCAGCCGGAGCCGGCCATTCCGCCGGGAATTTCTCCGTTCCGAGGTGGAGTGGGCCGGGGACGGGGTTGTCAGCATGACGCTGTTCCTGCCCGCGGACAGCCGCACCGCTCAGTTCGCCGCTCTGGCCATTGCCCGGCAGATGGGTTGGGAGGAAGCCGAGGTCATTCACCATCAGGTCATGCACCCGGCAGAAGGGACCCTGGTCGAAGTCAAGGGCAAGCTGAAAGTTAAGATCGATCCGGCGACCCTTAACATCCCGCCCGAAGAGGAAAAGCTGAGTCCGGAGGAGATCCGGCGGGCGATCAAAGCGCGTCCCCTGACGGTGGTGGCGGCCACGGTGGGGGAAGACGAACACTCCGTGGGGTTGAGGGAGATTCTCGATATTAAGCACGGCGGAATTGAAGGTTTCGGCATCAAAGTGCGCTATCTCGGTACTTCGGTCCCGGTCGCCAAAGTTGTCGACGCGGCCATCGAGTCCGGGGCGGAAGCGATTCTCATCAGTACGATTATCACCCACGGGGAAGTTCATCGCCTCAATATGGAGCGTTTGCACCAATTGTGCCTTGAACGCGGAGTCAGAGACAAGTTTATCTTGATCGGGGGCGGGACCCAAGTCAATCAGGAATCGGCCCGGGCCTGGGGTATGGACGCGGGCTTTGGCCGGGGTACAAAAGGAATCGATGTGGCGAGTTTCCTGGTCAAATGCAGAGAAAGTGAGAAGTGAGACGGGGTATGTTAGCAGCGGGACGCGGGATGTAAGAAATGATGCGTGTGGCAAGCAAGAAGCGGGAGCCAGGAGGTTCAGACGCGGGATGCCGGATGTGGACGACATGAAACGAAGAGTGAGGACAGATAGGTAAGGGGTAGGGATAAGAGATAAGAGATAAAAGGTAAGAGAAAGAGATGAGAGGTAAGAGACAAGAAGCAAGGAGCAGTAATTTTAGCCCTTGGCCGAATGGATTGGAAGTCCGAGCCGCGAAAGATGGTGATTCTTGTGAACAAGGTTTTGACAGCCGAGATTGGCAGCACGACGACAGTGGTCAATGCCTTTGGGGATTTGGACGGTAAGAATCCCCTCTTTCTTGGGCAGGGTGTAGCGCCCACGACCGTTCCGGAGGGAGATGTCAGGCAGGGCTTGCGCCAGGCGGCAGCGGATTTGGAAAAACGAATCGGACCGGTGGGAACGCTGGGTGAGGTGCCTTTTTACGCCACCAGCTCGGCGGCCGGAGGACTTAAGATGACGGTCCACGGACTGGTGCCGGAAATGACCGCGCGGGCGGCCCGGGAGGCGGCCTTGGGGGCAGGTGCCATCCTGCGCTACCAGACGGCGGGGGAACTGGATGAAGCGGATTGGCGGGAAATCGAGCGGATCAGGCCTAATATTATGCTCTTGGCCGGTGGTGTGGATTACGGAGATAAACGGGTCGTGACGGAGAATGCGCGCAAACTGGCAAGTTGGTTTCGACAGGCCGCCTGGAAAGCACCGGTGGTTTATGCCGGCAATGTGGCGGCAGCGACAACGGTGCAAGAAATCCTGGAAGGTAGTGGGGTCGATGTTCGTGTAGTGGCTAATGTTTACCCGGACATTGATGAACTCAACATTGAACCCACGCGCGGCATTATCCAGGAGGTCTTTGAACGACACATCACAGAGGCTCCGGGGATGCAAGCCATTCGTGAAATCGTCAACGGCGGCATTCGTCCGACCCCGGAGGCAGTCTTACAGACGGCTCGGTTAATCTACGAACAAGCTGGGGATGTGCTCGTCTTCGACGTGGGCGGGGCCACCACAGATGTTCACTCCGTGACGGCCGGGGCGGAAGAGAACCAGAAGTTGGCCTTGGCGCCGGAGCCTTTGGCTAAGCGAACGGTTGAGGGAGATCTCGGGGTTTATGTCAACGCCGGCCGGGTGGCGGGGCTCTTGGGGGACGATTTCCTCGGCAGATGGGGAGAAGACTGGCGCTCTCACTTACGCCCGGTCCCCGAAACGGCCGCGGAAATCGCCCTGAGTGAAGAGCTGGCTTCAGCCGCCCTTGGGTATGCCCTGCGCCGGCATGCCGGGCGCTTTCGCCATTATTACGGGGCTTCGGGACGAATTACTCGAGTGGAGGGGCGCGATCTAAGCCGCATTCGTTGGGTGATCGGCACGGGAGGGGCTTTAACCCGCCTGCCCAACGGCCTGGATATGATGAAGGAAGCTTTTGCCCATCCGGGCGAGGCCCTTTTTCCTACGGAAAGGGTAGCTTACTTTCTGGACCGATCCTATATCATGGCTTCTTTGGGAGTCCTGAGCCGGGATTACGGACAAGCAGCCTGGCAGCTTCTTCTGGAATCATTGGGGATCGAGGGTTAGGACAAAGGTGGGGTGAGGGTAAAGATGGAGTTGGAGCAGAGATTGGACTAAGTCCAAAGACTGGGACAGATCAAAGACTAGGACAGGGCTTGGGGGTAATGGCATGGGCCTACCGGAAATTGTTATTGATTTAAATAAAATACGGCAAAATACCGAGACTATCTTGGCACTGGCCCGCTCTTTTCGGATTGACGTCGTTGGGGTGACGAAAGTATTCCTGGCGGAGCCGCGCATCGCGGGGGCCATGTTGGCAGGAGGGGTGCGCATGTTAGCCGATTCCCGGCTGGAGAATCTCTCCAAACTCAAGCAGGCTTTTCCCGACGTACCGCTCATGCTGCTGCGCTTGCCCGGCGTTTCCCAGGTTGAGGAAACGGTAAGGTTGGCGGAGGTGAGCCTCAACTCCGAGACTCGGGTCTTGGAAGCTCTCTCCGCGGAGGGCCGGCGCCAGGGAAGAGTCCATGGGGTGATCATCATGGTGGACTTGGGTGACCTGCGGGAAGGGGTGTGGCCGGAGGACTTACCCGACTTCATCGCGAAGGTGTTGCCCCTGGCAGGAATCAAACTTCAAGGTCTTGGCGTTAACCTGGCCTGTTACGGGGGAGTGGTTCCGACGGAGGAGAACTTGGGCCGGCTGGTCGAACTGGCGGAAAACCTGGAAAAGAAATTCGGGATCAGCCTGCCTGTGATCTCAGGTGGGAATTCGGCCAGTCTTCCCCTTCTGCTGGAGAAACGGATGCCTGCGCAAGTGAACCAGCTGCGCGTAGGAGAGGGGATCGTTTTGGGCCGGGAGACCGTGAAACGCCAGATTATCCCCGGTGCCTTTGGAGATGCCTTTACCCTGAGAGCGGAGATTCTGGAAGCGCATGAAAAACCTTCGGTCCCGATCGGAGAGGTTGGACAGGACGCTTTCGGGCGTGTGCCAGAGTTTGTGGATGAGGGCTGGCGGCGCCGGGGAATACTGGCTTTAGGGCGGCAGGACGTGCCGACCGAGAGCCTCTCGCCCAGGGACGGGCGGTTAAAGATCATCGGGGCCAGCTCTGATCATCTGATTATGGATTTGTCGGAGGCACCGGAGTTGGATATCGGTTCCGTTTTGGAATTTGACTTGAGTTACGGGGGGCTTCTGGGGGCGATGACTTCGCCTTATGTTCATAAACGCTACATCTGATTTGCTTTATGACAAGTATTAAGATAAGAAAAAGCAGGGACGGGAGGCATAAGGATGACTAACAGAGTGATTCGGATCATCGGGGTTCCGATCGATCTGGGGGCTGACCGGCGGGGCGTGGACATGGGACCGAGCGCCATTCGCTATGCGGGACTGAATGCCCGCTTGCAGCGTTTAGGTTGGCAGGTTGAGGATATGGGGAATCTCAATGTTCCGGTTCCGGAAACGCGCGAGATTAAGGACACGCACTTAAAGTACTTACCGGAGATTGCCAAAGTCAGTGTGGAACTGACGGAAGCGGTAGCCCGGGCCCTGCAAGATGGGGTGGTGCCATTGGTGCTCGGCGGGGATCACAGCATCGGCATCGGTTCCCTGGCGGGGATTGCGGCAGCCGGGAAGAAGCGCGGCCTTATCTGGTTTGACACACACGGGGATTACAATTCTCCGCAAACGACGCACAGCGGTAACATCCACGGGATGCCGCTGGCTGTGGCTAACGGTATCGGGGTCAAGGAACTCACAGATATTGGGGGTCCGGCGAAGAAGATCTCGGAAGAAAATACGGTCATCATCGGGGCGCGGGATTTTGACCGGGACGAGCGGGAAATGCTCCATCATTCAAAGATTAAGGTCTTCACGATGAGCGATATCGATCAACTCGGAATGAAGGAGGTGGTCTCCAGGGGGCTTAAGATTGCCGGACAGGGAACGGAAGGAATTCACATCAGCTTTGATCTCGATGTGATCGATCCCAGTGAAGCTCCTGGCGTCGGGACTCCGGTGGCCGGCGGGATCACCTACCGCGAGGCCCATTTAGCCATGGAACTGGTGGCGGAGTCGGGGCTCCTCCTCAGTCTGGATATGGCGGAAGTCAACCCTATTCTCGACACGCATAACAAGACAGCGGAACTGGCGGTAGGCTTAATCTGTTCGGCTTTCGGCAAAAAAATCTTTTGACGCGCCAGCCCCAAAAAAGCAAGATTAGAAGCGAGAGCCGGGCCGGTCTTTCGAATTGCCGGCACAGGCGTGCTAAAAAGCGTAGCTTATGCTAAAATAAAAGAGCAAAAGATAAAGATAATGTTGGGCGTTAAGCGCAAGGATAATAGGCGGGCTTAAACGCGCGGGCTCGGGGTGGCGCCCGGAACGTGGGGGCGGCCGGCAGGGACTTGTCGGTGAAAACGGGAGCAGAGGCGGGAAAACAATGGAAGACTCCGAATTGATTCGACGGGTGTTGGCTGGGGAGCACGAGCAATTTTCTGTTCTCGTTCAACGCCACCAGGAACCGTTGATCCATTTCTTGCGGCGTTTGCTGGGGCCGGAAGAGGAAGTGTTTGATTGTGCCCAGGAGGCGTTTTTGGCGGCCTACCGCAACCTTTGGCGCTATTCGGAGGCTTACTCATTCAGAGCTTGGCTGTATGCGATTGCCAAGAACAAAGCCACGGATCTCCTGAGGAAGCGCGGCAAAGAGGTGCCCTTGCTCATAGATGACTCCATTGCGGACAGGGATGCGGGGCCCGAGGACCGGTGGTTGGCCAAAGAAGAAGCCGAGGGACTTGCCGGGGTCCTGGAGAAGTTGCCGGATCCGTATCGCCAGGCCTTGTATCTGCGTTATAAACAGGAACTTTCCTATGAGGAAATCGGCCGGGTCTTGGGCGTTCCGGTGAGTAGGGTTAAGACCTACTTGCACCGCGGGAAGCAAAAGCTGCGCCGGGAGATGGAAAGGGGGAACCACGATGCGAGGGGAAGACGATTCCTGGATCCCGGCATTTCGGGATGAGCCGGTAGCTTCTGAGAGCCTTGGCAATCTCCACAATCAAATTATGGCCGCGATTCGCAGAGATCCGGTGGACTTTCACGTCCGGATGGAGTTGGCCCGGCGCCGCCGCTGGGGCTTGGCCTTTGCGGCAAGTTGGCTCAGTTTGGGTTTGATTTGCCTGACGGCTCTTATCTTTATGCCGCAAGTATGGTGGAGTATGCTTTTGGGGAAAATCAGGTTTGCGGTGGGTCTGGGAATAGCGGTTGAGTCGCTTTGGCGGGAGTATTCGTGGCAACTGACGGGGTTCGCCGTGACCGCCGGCTTTCTGATCGCCGGCTTAAAGGGGCGCACGTCAAGGCTCGGCATGGATGATACACGCGCCACGTGGTGAAAGGCAAGATGCGGCTTCTATTTTTCGAGGAACTCTCATGAAGCGCTGGGCGGCTCGCCCAATGGAGAAATTTTCCGGAGACTCGTCGGAGCCGGTTGGACATTCAGTCTGACGTACGCCTCCCGACGGTAGTTTTCGGCCTATCAGAGGAGCAAGAGCGGGATGGATGCAATAAAAGGTTTTTTTCAAGATCAGGCCCTCGCGCTGCTGCCCGCGATTTGGGATGTCGCCAAGAGAATCGGCGAAAATCCCGAACTTGGGTATCAGGAACACTATGCCGGTCAATTGGTCACCGATTTTTTGCAAAAGCACGGCTTCGAGATCCATCTGGGGGTGGCGGGCCTGGAAACCGCCTTTTTGGCGCGGTATCGCGGGCTTCGCCCGGGGCCGAGGGTGGCTTTTCTGGCGGAATACGATGCCTTGCCTGAGGTTGGCCACGGCTGCGGGCACAACCTGATCGGAGCCGCCAGTACGGGAGCGGCGGTCGTTCTCAGTAAGAGCCTTGAACTGCCCGGGGAAGTCCTGGTCATCGGGACTCCGGCGGAAGAAACGAGCGGGGCTAAAGTCACATTGGTTGAACAGGGAATATTTGAGGGAATCGACGCGGCGATGATGTTTCACCCCGGCAGTCAGAACGTTCCGGAAATCTCGACGCTGGCCTTGGATGCGCTCGAATTCACATTTCGGGGGCGGGCTGCCCATGCCGTGGCGGCGACAAATTACGGCATCAATGCTCTCGATGCCATGGTCAGTTTCTTTGTCGGCTTATATGCCTTGAAAAAACAGATTCCCGATGACGCCAAGATTAACGGTATCATTGTGGAAGGCGGTACCGCCCCGAACATCATCCCCGAGAAAACCGTGGGCCGGTTCTACCTGCGGGCCGCCAAGCGGAAAGACCTGGATCGCTTGCGGGAACGGGTCGTGCGTTGCGCCCAGGGAGCGGCGGCTATGGTGGGAGCCCAAGTCTCCTGGGAGAAGTTCGAATTTTCTTATGACGAAATGCGGACCAATAAAGTGCTCGCCGACTGTTTTGCCCACAATCTCAGGGAACTTGGAGTAGAAGATATTGCCCCACCGCAAACAGCCATGGGGTCGGTCGACATGGGGAATGTCAGCCGGGTCGTCCCAGCCATTCACCCCTATCTCACACTCGGCACGGGGACAGAGATCCCCCACACCCGTGATTTCGCCCACGTGGCGGTTTCCCGGGAGGGGGAGAACTTACTTCTGCTGGCTATGCAGGCTCTCGCTTTCACGGGTTGGGACGTCCTGACAAATGCCAAGCTGTTACAGCGGATTAGAAAGGAGTTCAAGGCACGGCATTGAGCCGGGAGGTTGGACGTTTTGGGGATGGAAGCTTTGGCGGGGGATTAGGGTTTTGGCCGGTGTGAGTTGTTAGCCCGGTGCTCAGTGAGTATTCAAGCCGGGCGTTCAGGCAGAGAGATTTCCCGAAATATTCTTCGAAAAATGTTTTTCGGAATATTTTTCGAAGAAGAAGGATTCAGGGTATGAGTGGCGAATTATAACACAACATGACAACGATGGACATAGGGGAAATCGCGCCTTCCGGCAAAACGCGCAGTTGCACAGCACAGGGGTTATTTTCAAAAGGTCTAGATTTGGGAGTAGGATCTAGGAGTAGGATGTAATTGAGCTTAAAACAGGACAGTGAAAAGGGCTTACCGACGATCAAGGATGTAGCAGAGGCTGCCAATGTATCTCTGAAAACCGTCTCCAGGGTCATCAACAAGAATGAGAATGTCCGCCCCGAAACCCGAGATAGGGTCCTTTTCGCGGCGAAAGCGTTGGGTTACCAACCCAATGCCATAGCGCGAAGCTTGCGGATGAAAAAGACCTACACCATTGGCGTATTGATTGCCGATATCACCAACAGCTTTTACAGTGCTATGGTGCGTGGGATCGAGGAAGTAGCAGTCGCGCGGGACTATAGCGTGATTATCGCGGACACGAACGAACTGCTGAAAAAGGAGAAGCGCTATGCCAAGATTTTTGCGGAAAAGCAGGTGGAGGGATTAATTGTCGTGCCCGCACCCGGCTCTCAGAAATACTTGGAAAGTCTGATGGAGCGTTTTCCCATCGTTTTTCTGGACCGCTGCGGGGAAGGAATCAAAACCTCCGTTGTCAAGGTGGAAAATGAACGGGGGGCTTACGAGCTGACGAAACACCTGTTGGAGCACGGCTATCGTGAGGTTGCTTATGTCGGAGACTCAGAGGGCCTTTCCACGGCCCGGGAACGATTCGCGGGTTTTGCCAAGGCTCTAAAAGAAGAAGGAGTAAACCTCTCTCCCGAACTCGTTAAGACTGGGAACAAGACCGCTCAGGACGCATACTCAGCTACCCGGGGGTTACTCAGATGTTTACCCAGACCGCAGGCAGTTTTCGCCGGGAATAATTTGATGGTGCAAGGTGCCCTACGTGCTTTAAATCACGCTGGATTGGAAGTACCGCGGGATATAGCCCTGGTTGGATTCGATGATTTTGAGATGGCGGATACGCTACGCCCCAGGCTTACGGTAGTGTCGCAGCCCGCTTATGAAATGGGCAGGCAGGCGGCAAACATCCTGTTTGGGCAAGTGGAAAACGTGTCACGGGAGGCAAAGGAGGTGGTTTTCCCAGTGGAATTGATAATACGTGAATCCTGCGGTTGTCTCGGGGGAGGTCTCAATGCGCATTCTTAGTTAACGGGTCAGCGAAGGGAAAATCAGGCAAAGCAAAATAGTAAGACAAAGTAAACTAAACTAAAGCAAAGTGAAGTGGTAAGGCAAGATAGACTAAAATACAGTCAAGTCAAGTAAAATGAACCCAGTGCCAAGAAAGGATTTCGTATATGGAGAAATGACAACGTTGGAACATTAGGCCCGGCAGGGCGAGTTTCTACGGATAAGAATACGCAGCCTAAGCCGGCCTGCCGTTCCGGGGAAAGATAAAGGCCCGGTATGTTCTGGACGCGAAGGATGGAGCGGTGTTTGGTGTGGAACCAAGCCAGGACAGACAGTTGAAGGACACTCGGTGATGCCGATTTCCGGCTTGGTCATAAAAAATAGAAGACACGATCGTGGCACAGTAGCGGGATCCCGAGTCAGAAGGTCCTTGGCATCAAAGCCTGGGACCATTGGCCTTTGCAAGTGCAGGGTCCATAAAGTGAGAGGAGGGGATGTAAGGGGGATTCTCCGGCTCGATTTTTTCAAAAAGATCTTGGCAAAGGGGGGAACTACACTTTCTGGACCTTTATGGAGATTACGAACTGTGAGGTAAGGTAAGTCTGAAATGTGTTTAGCGCTTTTTTGAGAGGTGGGTACGCGATGAGATCCCATGTTAATACCAAAATAATGGCGATGGCGTCGGCAATTGTCATTATTCTCAGTATGTTCTTAGCAGGCTGCGGAAGTAGCGGGAGTACGAATAGTCCGTCAAAGGTTTCGATCTCTTACTGGACATGGGCCCCGGCTATAGAAATCGTCAAGAAACAGATTACCGCCTTTGAGAAGGAATATCCCAACATCTCTGTAGACTACAAGGTATCTACCTACAACGACTACCTTGTGGCTCTGAAAGCGGCGGCAAATGCTGGCTCGCTCCCAACTGTCATGGCCTTGCAGCCCGTTGGCACAGGTGTGAGTGTGTCGTATCTTCGTCCCTTACAGGACTTTGCCAAGTCCTCTCTGGGACAGAACTGGCAGGCCAAGTATGTGAAGACGGGCTTGCAGCAGGCTCGAATGATCAACCCTCCTGGTGATAATAACTTCTATGCCCTGCCTGAGGGCATGCAAAGCACGTCCTTGGTCGTCAATACTGCGATTTTTCACAAATACAAGCTGCCAGTTCCTCAGACATTCTCCGAACTTGAGCAGGACGCCGCCGTTCTCAGGAGTCATGGAGTCGCTCCTATATTACTGGGTGGTGCCGACGGCTGGCAGAATGAGGATTTGTTCCTGGAGATAGCTAATCAGGTCGCGCCTGATGCCTGGTATCAGGCGGAGAAGGCCGGCACAGGCTTTGATGCTCCTGGCCTTGTGAAGGCGATGAACATTTGGCGGAGTCTGTTTACTGAACATATCGTGCAGGGCGGTGCGATGGGTGCCCACGCCTACCCCGATGAAGTAAATGCGTTTAATAAAGGTGAGGGTGCGATTATCCCTTTAGGCTCTTGGGCAATAAGTTCTACGCCCCCGGGACCGTATAATGTCCCTCTAGCCAAGGAGTGGCAGATGATTCAATTTCCCAAGTTGAGCGCAACCGCTCAGCAAATACCATTAGCTGGAGCGGATGCGATTTTGGGCATGGCCAAGAGTGTCTCTGGTGTCCAAGCAGACGCGGGGTGGAAACTGATTCAGTTCCTTACGCAGGGCGATGGTGAGGTGATCTATGCTAACGAAATGTGCGACTTGCCTGCCAAGGTTGGTCTGACGCCCTCTACGTTGCCATATGCCAGCGCCAAGGTGATGTATCAGCAGTCAGTCGACTGGACTAAGGAGGGGACGAGTCGCTATGTCGCCAATCCACAGTTGAACAATGCCCTGATTACGGCACTGGCATCTGTAGCGACTGGTCAAGCAACTCCGGCGGCGGCGTTGAGCAAGCTCGATGGTGTGGCAGCCAGAAAACAGTAAATAAACAGTAAGTAAACAGTAAATATAAGGTAGGATCAGTTATCCGTTTGGAGCCTTCTCTTCTTTCCCGCTGCGCCTAGCCGGCGTGGATGCTTGTTCGGCCCAGCGGGAGAGGCCATCTTAACTGGAAGGAGATGCTCGCATGAGTATGAGGGGTCTGAGGGCTATGTCAGAATCAGCGTTGGGGCAAGTGACCGGATCTCGCCAGCCTGGCGGGAGGGTTAGGCGTCGTCAGCGTGAACAGCAAGGGGTTGCGTATTTGTTTGTGGCCCCGGCGACTCTGCTGTTCCTAGGTTTTATTGTTTACGGTATCGCGTACAATCTGTACAACAGTTTCCAGGGCCAGACCTTGTATGGTAAGACTATTTTTGTAGGTTGGCTCCATTATGCTTCTATGATGCATGACCCTATTTTTTGGAAGGCCTTGTACAACAACGGGATCTGGTTTGTGGTCACAGTGGGCATCCAGACCTTGCTAGGGTACGTTCTGGCACTGTTGCTCGATCTCAGGGTTTTAGGCAGCCGCTTTGTTAAGTTTTTTAAAACCGTAATCTTTGCTCCGGTCGTTCTCTCTCCGGTAGTGATTAGCCTGGTTTGGGGTCACATCTACGATCCCTACCGGGGTCTGATTGCCGGTTTCTGGCACAACTGCCCCAACTGGCTGGGATCGCCACAACTGGCGCTTCTGAGTGTGGCTCTGGTCAACATCTGGCAATGGACAGGTTTCTCTATGTTGCTTTGCCTAGGGGCGCTCCAAGATATTCCCCGTGAACTTCGAGAGGCAGCGTACATTGATGGTGCCGGCTACTTACAGACCGCTCGCTATATTCTCTTACCATTGCTCAAGCCTGCCACAGCGACTCTGTTTATCCTTGGCATGATCGGTAGCCTGCAACAGTTCGGTCTGGTCTTCGTCATGACCGGAGGAGGCCCCGCTAACGCCTCTCAGGTATTGGGAACCTATATCTACAAGAAGGCCTTTTCGGAGGGCAATTTCGGTTATGGCAGTGCGATGTCGGTGGCGCTACTGGTCCTCACCCTGGTGGTGACCGTGTTGCAACTGGCCTTTTTCAATCGCGAGCAAGGGAGGGCCTGATATGCGTATACCTCGCCATGTCATCGTTCTGGTACGCAGCGTACTCCTGGTGCTGGCGCTGCTCTGGTTGCTGCCTGGTGCCTATACCCTTTTTCTTTCGCTGAGAAGCGATGTAGGCAATGGGTTTACCCTTAGCAACCTATGGGCCGCACTGAGTATCCAGGGGTTGGGACGCTTTTTTGTGAATAGCCTGGTGGTCACTCTCTCCACGGTTGCGCTGGTAACAGGCTGCGCTTCGCTGAGTGCGTACGCGATCAGCCGACTCTCGTTTCGCGGACGCTCCTTAGTCTATGCTAGCCTCTTGTTGACATTGATGATGCCGTTTACCGCTCTGGCCGTCCCGTTTTTTATCATCAACAAGACGCTGCATCTCTTCAATAACTATCTGGGGTTGATTCTGCCCTATTCAGCGCTGGGCATTCCTTTCGCCCTGGTAATTCTGAAAAATTTTTTTGACACCTTTCCGCGCGAACTGGAGGAAGCGGCTATCATAGATGGAGCTGGGGTGTTTCGTATTTTTTTCTCTTTGGTTCTGCCCAACAGTATCAGTTCTTTGACCGTTGTCATGATCTGGACGTTTCTCAACGCCTGGAACGAGTTTTTACTGGCATTGCTTTTCATGAGTGACAACAGCATGAAGACGATTTCGTTGGCGCCGCTCTTTTATGAGGGCGTGTATTGCAACGTAGTGGGGAGACTTATGGCGATTCTGGTGGTGATCAGTATTCCAGTGCTAGTTTTCTATCTGGCTTTGCAACAGCAGTTAGAGAAGGGCGTTCAGGGTGGTGCCCTGAAAGGATAAACGCTGTCAGGCGTTGGTTGACCGAAGTGGACATAAACTTGACATCGGAAAAAGTCAGTGCGTGGGTTGACGGTACAAGGCCACTGGAATGGGCTACCCGGAATGGTCAGGGGGGTACCCAGGAAATTGGGGAAGGATTTAACACTGTGGGGCTTCATATCTACCGTGGATTCATTCGAAACTAAGTCCGGCTATGAAAATAGAAAATTGAAGGGAATGGTAAATGTATGAAATTATCTTTGGAAAGTTACAGGAACAAGGTTATGGGATGCTGGATGGGAAAAAATATCGGAGGTACTCTTGGGGCGCCGTTTGAGTGCAAGCGGCAGATAAATGACGTCACGTTTTACGCCCAGGATGTGGACAACAACCCGCCGGCCAATGATGACCTTGACCTGCAGCTTATATGGCTTAATGCAATCGAAAAATACGGACGGCGGATAAATGCGTCGATTCTAGGAGAGTACTGGCTCTCTTTTATAACCCCGCATTGGGTTGAATATGGAGCAGGTAAGACAAACATGAGGATGGGTATTGTGCCTCCGCTTTCAGGCTATCTCAATAATCCGTACCGGGATAGCTGCGGTTGCTTTATACGGTCTGAAGTATGGGCGTGTATTGCACCAGGGCATCCGGATATAGCGGTAAAATACGCTTACGAAGACGGGATCGTTGACCATAGTAACGAGGGACTATATGGCGAGATATTTTTTGCGGCTATAGAGAGCGCGGCTTTTGTTGAAAGTGACCGGGATAAACTCATCAACATAGGACTATCATATATACCTGAAGATTGTGGTATTGCTAAGGGTGTAAGGGCTGCTGTCGATTCATACAGGGATGGTCTATCCTGGATGGAAGCAAGAAAAAAAGTAATGACAGCGGTGCCCGGGACTTTTGGTCTTATAAGAACATTCGAAAACCTACCTGAAGATATTCCCATCGGTGAAAGAGGATATGATGCGCCAAGTAACGTTGCCATAACGATATTAGGGTGGATTTACGGCGGGGATGATTTTGGGGAAAGTATATGCACGGCAGTAAACTGCGGCGAGGATACGGATTGCACAGCGGCCACGCTCGGCTCAATATGGGGCATAATTCATGGATATGACGGTATACCCGAGGTATGGAAAAAACCGATGGGGGACAGGATTAACACTATGTGCCTGAATTTCCTTGACGGTGTTGTATCTATACCCGGGACCATATCAGAACTAACTGACCGTGTCTTGAAGCTCACACCCATCTTTCTTGGCGGTGAAATATGTGATTTCATGGGGGACGGATACACGATTGATGCCTTGGAAGGTGAAGGCCTGTATAATAAACCAGTTATGAAAAATTACTGGATAAAGGAAAGCTTTGGGGACACATTAAAGCGCCAGCCGTTTTCGGTGAAATATGAGTTTGTCATATTTGACGCCGTTCTAGATTATTGTGGCGAACCGTTCATAAAGGAAAACAACACAAAAACGTTCATCCTGACATTGTCAAATAACATTGGCCGGCAGCAGTGGGTTAACATAAAATGGCATACTCCGGACGGGTGGAAAGTGTCGCCCGGGAAAAATATCAGTACTTATCTGGACCACAATGACATGGGTAAAACCATGTTGGAATTCACGCTGGAAACCGAGGTGTTAAGTGAGGCTAGGTATGATTTACTTGTTGAGATATCATCAAATGGTCATCACTCTAAGGGAATCATTCCGATAGTACTGTTAAAAGGTTAAAAGAAGCAAGATAAATGATACCCTTGAGCATCATAGAACTAAGGCATGAGTGAAAACATTTCCTCCCAGTATGCGAGGAGCAAGAATTTGGTTTATTCCCGATGCTTATTTATCGAGAAGCAGTTTAGGATGCGAAGAGTATGAAGGGGATGACGCAATCTGTGTTCAAAAGGCATCGGGGAGGGACGCAAATCTACGGTCAACTTGCTATGTTTTATTACACAGACTGCGACCCGATGGAGAACGTGCTTATTTGGGCGGGAGTTAGTTTGGGGTTAAGGCATATTTGGTTGGACCACCCGGGAGAATAGGGCGAAACCCTGTTGGAGCGGGATGTTCCTTGTGGCATACAGAGGTTGAGCGCGACGTCAATGTTCGGCCACAATATTCCTACTTAGACGTGGTTCAGCCGAACTATACCCTTGTGACAAAAGTTCATATTTTGAAGATTAACTTGGGTGGAGCCGGATGCAGTCATTCTTGGACGGAAAATTGCTTTGAACGCAGTCTAATCAACGAGTAAAGGGGGGAAGAGTAGATGCCTAGGATTTCTATTGGTAAGAATATTGACGTTTCCATGCGTGATGGAACCAGGCTAAAGTGTGACATTTATCGTCTCGACGGTGCGGGATCTCAGCCGGTTCTGCTTCAGCGGCTCCCTTATGGTAAAGACAACTGGAAAACAGCCAATCTGTTGCTAGATCCGATCAGGGCAGCGCAAGCTGGGTATACTGTTGTCATTCAGGATACGCGAGGGAAATTCAATTCTGAGGGCAATTTTTATTGCTTTACCGCCGAAAAGCAAGATGGATACGATACGGTTGAATGGTGCGCCCGGCAATCCTGGTCGAACGGAATGATAGGAATGTATGGGGCTTCATACATTGGAGCGACTCAATGGCTTGCTGCAGGAACTCGACCGCCCCATCTGAAAGCCATAGCGCCGACGTTCACTGCTTCAGACTATCATGATGGATGGGTATATCAAGGTGGCGCTTTTCAACTTGGGTTCTGTCTATATTGGGTGTTGTCGCTGGCTTTTGAAACGTTAATGCGTAGTGTTAACCTTGGACTAATCTGCGAGGGAGAACTAACAAAGCTGCTTGAAACGGCGGAACGCATAGAGGAATTATATGCGCACCGTCCGTTAGCTGATATTCCCATTTTGGGCTCGCCGTCGCCATACTATGCGGAATGGTTAGAGCACCCCCACTATGATGAATATTGGAGGCAAATAGCGCCTAAGGAATCATTTAAGGGTATAGACATTCCGGTGTTTAACATTGGTGGATGGTATGACCTATTCTTGGGTGGCACGCTCAGTAGCTATACGGGATTGCCTTCTGAGATAAGGATGAAGAAACGGTTATTGATTGGACCTTGGGCGCACGGCACAATGGGAGGGACTTATCACGAGCGAGACTTTGGTCCGTTGTCTTCAATGGAAAATATTAAGGTTGATATAGGCAGCGAGTTACTGAGGTTTTTTAATCATTGGCTGAAAAACGAGAAAAACGGGCTTGAAAAGGAACCACCCGTAAAACTATTCGTCATGGGCCGAAATCAGTGGCTACTAGCCACTGACTGGCCCTTGCCGGGAACGAATCATGTTAAGTATTTCTTGCACAGTCAAGGGCAGGCAAACACCCTGGAGGGAGACGGATTTATTGACAACATCTGTCCTGCTACAGAACTACAAGACACCTACCTTTATGATCCTGTTAATCCGGTCCCGACAGTGGGAGGACAGACCTTTCTTCCGGGAGTTTTAATTGATTCAAATGCGGGGCCGCGGGATCAGAAAGCGATAGAAACTCGCCGTGATGTGCTCTGTTATACCAGCGAGCCTCTGAGGCAGCAACTTACAGTCATTGGACCGGTTTGCGGGATACTCTTTGCTTCATCTTCCGCGAGGGACACCGACTTTACCATGAAATTGGTCGACGTTTTTCCGGATGGCAGGGCGTTTATTTTGACGGAGGGGATCCTGCGAGCACGTTACCGTTGCTCGCAAGAGCAGGATGAGTATCTTATTCCCGAAACGATCTATAAATTCGAAGTTGACATGTTAGCGACGGCAAATGTCTTTATGGAAGGACACCGTATAAGAGTAGAGGTCTCAAGTAGCAATTTTCCACGCTTTGACGCCAACACGAATGCTGGAGGCAAGGTGGCAGAGCAAACTACGGCGGACTATGTGGTAGCGAGAAACCAAGTCTACCATTCAGAGCAATACAGCAGCTGCGTAATCATTCCGGTCATAAAGGATAAATGGGAGTTCTAAACCTAAGGAGCTGTAAACAGTGACGAAGACCTGGAAAGTAGAAAGGATTGGCTTGATATGCCGGGCATTCTGCAGGGTTACCAATCTGTTTTTGGGTTGGCCTCAAGAATGACCTAGACTGCGGAGGGGGGCTAGCCAGTGCCGACCAAGTAGCAAGTTATAGTAAGCAGGTCGTTTGAGACAAAAGTCTGTTGACGGTGAGGGGAGAGTTACACCCAGAATAAGATTACCGAAAGTCGCAACTGCTTTCGGAGTAGGTGACACTAGCTAGCATCCATGGTGTTGTTGGAGGGAGCCGGTTATCTCTAACGGCACACCGGAGGAGATCAGAGCCGATGTGAAGCGCCGTATGGAGGTTTTTGCAACAGACGGCGGGTTTGTGTTCAACCAAATACACAATATCCTGGCTAATGTACCGCCGCAGAACATTGAAGCGTTATATGACGCTACGTATGAATGTGGTGTTTACTAAATGTCAATCTTTAAGGCCTACCCCGAGGGGCGATTTGTTTAGGACGTTTCCTTAATGAATTCAGGCACTGGAATTTAGACATTATCTGAAAAGAGGAGTTGTATCCATGCTTTACCCTCTCAAATTTCATCCGCATTTACGGTTTTATCCCTACGGAGGTTACCAGATCAGTAAGATGTTTGGAAAAGAGGATATTCCAAGTGACCTGCCTGTTGCCGAAAGCTGGGAAATTAGCGCCTGCCGAGATTCCGAAGGGGTGATCAAGAATGGTACCTTAGCCGGTCTCAATCTTCAGCAAGCCATTGATCGCTTGCGGGCCGATTTGGTCGGTGAGACAGTCTGGGAGAAATATGGGAACTATTTTCCCCTTCTAATTAAATTTTTGGATTGTGCCAAGGATTTACCCCCCCAGGTCCATCCGGATGATGAATATGCTGTCCGGACCAGCCAGCCGTTTCCGGGGAAGACCGAGGCATGGTATGTGGTGGAAGCAAGGGAAGGGGCTTCGTTGTGGTGCGGGAATAAACCCGGTCTCACAACCGCTGAATTCTCCGATCTGATTGCCGCGAAAGATACTTTTGCCCCGATGAAGCAACTCCCGAGCCACGCCGGCCAAACTTATCTCATCCACGGAGGTCATCTGCATGCGCTGGGTGCTGGCAATTTTATCGTTGAGGTGCAGCAAAACAGCGATATCACTTTTGCTTGGGATTGGCTCGATTGGGACTTCGATGAGGCTCGCCGGCATGCGGATATTGAACATAGTCTGAGGGCGGCAGTGCTTGAAGAAGGCGGACCTGAGGATATTCTTCCGGTCACTCTGACACAGGGGAACAATTTGCAGGAATATCTCTGCGCGTGCAGTTACTTCATCATGGAGCGCTTGATGATCAAGGACATCTGGAGCGAGCCCGGCGACAAGCGGAGGTTCACGGCTTTGATACCTTTGAAAGGGAGGGGAAAACTGCATTTCTCTGCCGGCTGCGAAAGTGTGAGTGCCGGTGAATCCCTGCTAATTCCTGCAAGCATGGGTGCCTGGAGACTAGAAGCCGAACAGGAGATGGTTCTTATACGGGCACTGGTCCCTATCGATTTGCACGAAGAAATCATTGTTCCCTTGCGTGCGGCTGGGTTCTCTGATGAACAGATAGGTGCGCTGGGGAGTTATGTCAGGCAAAACAACATAAGGTCGCTCCTGTAGGCGGAGTGAGCGGAATCATGGCAAAAAGCTTTGATGTTCTCCTTGGGGGAAATTCCAATTGATTTTGTGGGTAAGGAGACGGAGGTGCCCTTGACGGAGGTCGACAAATTCCAACGCGTTGCCGTAAGCAGACCGGTCAACGTCGTAGTGGGGGTCAGTCGCCTGGGAGGAGGAGCGGCGTTCATTAGCACGGTCGGGTAGGATACCACCAGGGACTACCTCGCTGGAGTCCTAGCCCAAAACACGCTGGATGCCTACAGGTTTGTCCGGGATGAGGAGGCTAATACCGCATTGGCTCCAGTGGCCTTGAGCAGTCACGGTGTTCCCGACTTCGCCTTTTTCAGGCACGGGACAGCGGATGCGCGGCTTACGCTGGAGGACCTGCCTTTGGATTTTTTGAATTCTACACGGGCGTGTGGGTCGATCAGAACGGCAAAGTTCTGGCTGCGCAGCGGAATCACTAGGCATGGGTTGTCGAGGTATGAGTTCGGTCGCTCGGATTCGCAGCCCTGCAGTTCGTTCCGACGCAGGGGACAGAATCCTCCCCACCAGGATGTTTCCCCATTGAAGCGCACCCCCGAGGTTAGTCACGCCTTACTATATCGCAGAGTGGAACGCAGCTGGGCGGTTTGTGCGTTTATGTGATCGTGAAGCAGACGGGGAAACCTTAGTAAACGGCGTGCGGGTTAATGTGTTCTAAGTGTTTGAGGATAAGCCCTTGCGCTTTTACGCTCGCGATATCAATTTATCCTATCGGGAAAAATGGAGGAGGCTCAAGATCTGCAGGCGTTTGAGGTGGTGGAAAACGGTCTGTTTGAAGTGGTATATCGGGCCACTTGGACATATGGCAATTCCTTCATTTTCCAAGACCTTGTGTCTTAGGCGCACTCCCGCAAAATCGAGTTCCACACTCTTACTGAGTGGCATTAGCGCGAACAGTTGCTGAAGGTGGCCTTTCCAATCGCTATTCGAGCCACGGGGGGACCGTAACCGCCGCTTGGGAGGTCAAGAACCCGTTAGTGTCAGCTGTTGGAGTTGCTGTTCCTTCTAACTTCTCGTTGTTTCATGTTACAGGGGATTATGTTCTGGTGGACGTAGTGAAAAAGACTGAAGACGAAGAGGCGGTGGTATTACGCTTGCATGATTATTCAGGGGGTCGGGTATTTATCACCAGTGACTTGGAATGCGACGTGGCAGGAGTGCGACCTGCGGGAGCGGGAGGCGGGTCCGCTCAATGTGAAGAAACTGTTGGAGTTTGAGGCGAACCCGTGTGAGATTAAGACATTTGTTGCTAAGTTTGCCGAATATTAATGGAGTTCTAAACCCCAGGTCTGCGCAAGGTACGTTTAAATTATGAGGACAATTTCGGGACAGAACGTTGACGGAATTGAAGATATTGGGATACAGCCCTCTCTCCATGGGGTGGAATTGATTTTGGTCGGCGTATTTCCAAAGGGACTCTTAAGCCGTCGACCTCTGAATCTTGGGTGGTCGACGAAGAAGCATCTGACGCTGACTCCACGTCACTGTCGTGGCACCGTTTACAGGGACGAAAATAGATCTGTGGAGGAATAACAAATGACTAAGAAAACTCTGGATGTCGTTTCCCTGGGGGAAATGCTTATCGACTTCATTGGCAACGAAGGCGGGATTCCTTTGGCCGAGGTAAGTAGTTTCAGCAGGGCTGCCGGCGGAGGACCGGCAAATGTGGCCGTGGGCGCGGCCCGCTTGGGCGCTCGAACCGGCTTTATCGGCAAAGTGGGCCGGGATGCTTTCGGAGTTCACCTAGCGAGTATTCTGGAAGAAAACGGAGTCGATACTCGTGGCTTAGTGCAGGATGATGAAGCGAATACGACGCTGGTTTTTGTCGCTCTGACGGCCGAAGCTAAACCGGAATATGTATTTTTCCGTCACGGAACGGCAGATACCAGACTTTCGCCTGAGGACCTGCCCCTGGATATGCTGAGGGAAACGCGTATTCTGCACTTCAGTTCCGTGTCGTTGACTGCGGAACCGGCCCGTACAGCCACTGTGGAGGCTGTGAAGCTGGGCCGTGAAGCCGGTGCTCTCATATCGTTTGATCCTAATCTGCGTCTTTCTCTTTGGCCAGACGAGAGTTCGGCCCGGGAGGCTATCACCAAAGCCGTAGGGCAATCACAGCTTGTGAAACTGAATGAGGAGGAGCTTTCCTTCCTCACAGGGTGTGAAGAGATCGAGGCGGGCCTAACCACGCTTTCACAGTCCGGGCCAAAGTTGGTTGCAGTGACAAGGGGAGCCCTGGGTGCGGTCCTGGCCCGGCCCGGCTTGACTGTCAATATCCCTTCCCAGCCGGTGAATGCCGTGGATACGACCGGTGCCGGTGATGCTTTTATGGCGGGACTGCTCACATCCCTCGCCGGTGTGCTCAGGGACAAGAGAGATATTGCGGACTTAACCGAGAATACACTGCAAGAATTCGGACGGCGCGCCAACATGGCGGCGGGGCTCACCTGTACGCGCTTGGGAGTCATCCCGGCTTTGCCTCGCAAACAGGAAGTGGAAAGGCGATTGACGAGCGGCTGAGCGCCGATGCTCAGGCAAAAATAGGGCGAAAAAATAACCCAATCCCAAGGAAAGGTTACTTTTTCATGATGGCTTTTTCTCGTCCTATCCCCTTGTGGCTGCACCTACGGGTCGTTGTATCGGGAGCGCGGGTCGGTATCCCGCGTTCCCTTTGTCTGTATTATACCTATACCGCAAGTCACGCTAAATCTCTAATATCTTTTTAATGTTTTTGGCCTTCTCACGAAGACGTTAAAGGAGGGACTCGTTCTGATGCCTTCTTCTAGTTTTGTTCCATAAAACAAAATGGTATAATAGAGAGGAAGGGGGAGTTAGCTTGAGTATGCCAGATCCCTTAAGGCAATATTCCTACAAAGATTGGTTAACTTGGGAAGGTCGGTGGGAGATCATTAATGGACCAATGCAGGTCTGCAGCCATCTGTGAAACGCTCTCACACGTATCTGGCAGCGGGGACTCAGTTAGCACATTGGGAATGGGTAAGGACAAAAAGATAGGTCGATCATGTATCGCTGCAGGAAGACAGAGCATGCAATAGGAGGTCAGGATGGCTACATTTGACGATTTTACGAAGTTGGATATTCGAGTGGGGGAAATTATGCGGGCGGAGGTTTTTCAAAAGGCCAAAAAGCCGGCATATAAACTTTGGGTTGATTTTGGCGAAGAGATTGGCACAAAGAAATCAAGTGCTCAAATTACGGATTGCTACGAAAAGGAAGAACTTATTGGGAAACAGGTCTTGGGTGTAGTCAATTTCCCCCCCAGACAAATTGCGGACTTCATTTCGGAGGTCTTAATCCTGGGGGTTTACGCCCAACAGGGAGTTGTACTCATCCAGCCGGAACAAGCCGTGAGAAAAGGTGATAGGCTTGGTTGACCAGTTCCGGCCCCAGGAGGCTGAAGATCAAAGGGAACATGGGAGTTACCTTCTTCCTTGCCCAAAGTCTGGCGGTATCGTTCCAGCCTACATCTTGGCAGGCATGCACCCTGTCCGGCAGGAGCTTCCTGGGGTGAGATGCGGAGAGGGAGCCCAGATGCCTATCTGTTTCGGCCTAACGCAGTGGTCGGGATGTCCATCTTTCGGTGAACATCCCGACCACTAATGCTAAATAATCAGGCCTGGGGGCGTGCAAGTCAGGCTTACACGTTTCCCGAAACCCCCACTGTAAACGCCGACTAAGGCGTTAAGTTGGGGTTGGTTTACTCTGGCTTATTGCGGGAAGAAGCGGCGGCAGATGCCGCCAGAATGCCGTTGCCGAAAGCGTAGTAGGCGATGCGCAGGGCTTCGGCAATTTCCGCGTCCGTAGTGCCCATACCCCTGAGAGTGCGGGCGATGCTCTCAACTCCTGTGGCAGCTCCATGAGCTGCATCCAGGGCCATGGCAATCAGGAGTTTCGTTTTGGCGTCGAGAGCTCCCGGTTTCATCGCTGTTGATGCGATCTTTTCAATAGCTTGAGCGAACTCGGGATCGGTTTGATCGAGAAAAGCTAAAAAGGGTGGCAAAGCCATAGTGAATTCCTCCTTTTTTTCGTCGGTTCTCTTATTGCTTGGGCGGAATTTCCAGTATTACTTTATCTAAAAAAGGGACTTGAGTCAAGAAAGGATTTGATTTGTGCCACCGTTTAATACAAGCCCAGCTATGATTAAGGGCTTTTGTTGACGGAATGGATATGGTATAATCTTACAATAAAGAAAACTCGGCTGGCGCTGAGCCTTAAGCGAAGGCGGCTGACGCAAGTTTTCTTATCCTGCGGGAGACTTATACTTTCTGATAGGAAGAAAAAAGGAGGGGTTTTACTGTGGAAGAAATGCTCAACACATTAGTTAGCAAAATTGTAGAATCCATTAACCCCGACAAAATTATCCTTTTTGGATCCAGGAGTAGAGGACAAGAAGGGCCGAACACTGATTATGAGTTTTAAAACGAGGCATAAATAATCGCAGTGCTTTGTCTCAGAAATTATATAGAATATTAGTTGACGTTCCTGCCGCAGTAGACATACTTGTAGAGACCCCGGAAAAAGTAGAAAAGCACACAGATACCCCAGGGTTCGTGTACGCTGAGGCTGCAGAGGGCGCGTCGTCTATGAACGTTGAGGCATGGCTACAAAGAGCAAAAAGTAACCTTCCTGCATTTCGCACTTACTTTTTGCAAATATAGTCCGGCTAATTCGTAATCAAAAGATGCAACAAGTGTGAAATCATGACGGTTTTTGCGTAACTCAAATTAAACCCTGAGCATGCTCCCATGCTTTCCTGTAATTTTCTCTCGGTGGTCTTGACTCCTTCCCGTGCGGTATAGGACCGCAAAAACGTCAACACAAAGAGGGCTATCACTTTCAAGAAGACATACGTGTCAATCCGTTCCGGACGCTGATACAAGATTCTCTCCAAGTTCAAGAGCCCCTTCATTTCCTTGATGTCTACTTCCACTTGATCCCGGCCGCGGTATTTGCTGACGAGTCGATTCATGTTCACCTTTTCTTTGGGGTAATTGGTGAGCAAGGCAAACGTTCCGTCATATTTTTCTTCTTGCGCTAAGGCTTCTTCATTCCAGACCCAGGTGAGAACGATGGCCCCTGTGTCCGTTTGTCCGAGATCGCAGATCAGGAATTTCTGGATGTTGCCAAAGGTCTTGAGCACTCCGGCAAGCTTTTCCTTACAATAATCAAGTTCTTGGTACTTTCGCTTGTTGAGTTTTAGGTCAAGACAACCAGGCTGATGATAGAAAAGCAAAAGTAGCCCTTCCTCTCTGACAATGAAGGCTACTCTTGCTTCCCAAGTTCACCCATGGGCCGCCTAATCACGGCTGAGGGCTTGCAGATATCTAAAAATCGCGATAAAATAAGCTGAAGAGGGATGGGACGAAGCCTACCCCAAAATAAGCAGTGACAGCGTTCTTGCCGAACAGATCGGGAACGC
This sequence comes from Peptococcaceae bacterium CEB3, assembly GCA_001029295.1. Lineage (GTDB taxonomy): Bacteria > Bacillota > Desulfitobacteriia > Desulfitobacteriales > Desulfitobacteriaceae > Acididesulfobacillus. Next base: position 194,513 of record LDXJ01000062.1, read on the forward strand.
GGTTTTGTCCTGTAGCGTTTACCCGGCCAGCCAGCCGGGTTCCCTGCAACTGGTCAAAAACGGCGCCGTAGCCCAGATGATGCCAGCCGGCGTAACCGTGAAAACAGCTTTCTGCGGGCCCTGCTTTTGGGCAGGGGATGCGCCGGCCAACGGCAGTCTGAGCATCAGGCATACCACGCGCAATTTTCCCAACCGGGAAGGCTAAAAACCGGGAGACGGCCAGATAGCCTCGGTCGCTTTAATGGATGCGCACTCCATTGCCGCCACGGCGATTAACGGCGGACGGTTAACTCCTGCTACGCTATGAATTTGACCGGGAGATTTATGCCCACAGAGTATATCAGGGGTTTACAAGCCCTCAGCCGGAACGTGATTTGCAGCTCGGGCCCAATATTGCCGATTGGCCGAAGATGGTCGCCATGCCGGAACATTTGCGGCTGTGATCCATGATCCGGTGACGACAACCGACGAACTCATTCCATCCGGAGAAACGTCCTCTTACCGCTCCAATCCCTTAAAACTGGCCGAGTTCACGCTATCGAGGAAAGATCCGCAATATGTGGGCCCAAAGGATGAGGGCCATTGAGATGGAACGGCACCAGGTTATAGCCGGACTGGTTATAAGCGCCAGGACTGTGGCTAAGAAGATGGTGAACGACGAAAGTTGTTAAGGCAGGAATTTTCCACAGTTTGAGAGAAGTTTGTCTAAAAGTGCTGGAAAACAGCCATACTTCTTTTAGCAGATTGACTGCCCTGTTGGAGAGCACGGGACTCGAAACGACGATCTATGCCGTCAAACCGGGTGAAGGCTCTGCCCGGGAGCAGGCCGCATCCTGTCAGAAGGTTTTAGGGGGGGGCCAATATCGCCAACGAATATGCCACTAAACGCTTTCGCAGCAACCTGATCAACGGGGGGATGTTGCCGTTTACGGTGGACAGCGTTGTGGGCCTGAGTCTTAACGTAGATGATTTCATTTTTATTCCCGATATTCGGGCCAAAGTCAGCCGCGGTGAGGGGGTAATACCAGCCGAACTCATAAGTTCAGCCGGAGTCAAGCCCATTGAGCTGTGGTTAAAAAACTTGACAACCGATGAAAAGGAAATCATTCTGGGAAGGTTGCTTGATTAATCATTACGCTGATAGACTTTAACCGTGGGGGGGATTCCCTTTGGATTTTAATAGTGTGTTAGAGCAGAATCCGGCAGTAACTGTCAGCAGTGAAGAAAGTGAAAGCTTTATGAAACTTGCCAAACGGATGACACTTAAAGCCGGTGAGACAATTTTTGAAGAAGAAAACTCCGCTCACTTCGTTTATCTAATTGAAACAGGTCACATAAAAATCTTTCGGATTTCCCCTTTCGGAAGGATTGTCACGGTCGGTATCCGAAAAGGCGGCGATGTCATCGGAATTGCTGAAGTGCTCCGGGAGATGGACAGGTGCTGCTTTGCGAAAACGATCGAACCATCTGTCCTATGGAAGATGGATGGCAACACATTTAAAGAATTGCTGTGTTGCCGCCCCCAGCTCGCCCTGAAAATTGCAGCCACCCTTAGCAATCGCCTTAGGGAGGCCGAGACAACCATATTAAATCTTATGACATTCGAAGTTGACAGAAGACTTGCCAGGCTGCTTCTTTCCCTAGCAGAAAAAGGGGTCTCTCCAGGAGAAAAGGGGCTAAAGCTGAATATTAAACTGACTCAAGATGAAATTGCTACGATGATTGGAACTTGCCGTCAAACAGTGACCACGACCTTGCATAAATTTAGGGAACAGAAACTTATTTACTCCAGTAAAAGGAATATCGAAATTACTGATCTTGAAAACCTAAAACGATTTGCTGAGCTTTGAGGAAAAACATGAATTGATAGCTGCTTTGTCTTCGGACTGAGCAGCTTTATTTGCATATCAGAAAGTGTGTACCCGGTTACACACCCTTTTTTGGAGGCATTCTTCTCCGGTGACTGAACAGAATAATAAGGATCACTAATATTTATTATCAGTTTTTCTGATTTTTTCTTTGCGAATGTCTACTGAACGACATACGTACTTGTGAGCACATGGTACAATCGTGATGAGATTCAGGTCTGGCCAGAAGCCCGGGCAGGCTGCGTTAGGCTAAAGAAGTCTTAGAAAGGATGGGTGTTCAATCTATGGCAAACATACCCATAGAATATTGCGATGAAAAGGCTTCGGGTTTTTCACTGCTGAGAAATGCCAAAGCGGCAGGCATCAATGGGCGAACTGCCATCACCGGTTTTATTCTGTCATGGACCGCTTTGGCTTTAATCTTCATGTTCGTTCCCGTCGGCAAAGGGTTGACGTTTGCCGGCCGTGCCACTTTGGCTGTCACAGTTTGGGCTATTATCACATGGCTGACGGATTCTGTTCCCAAAGCAATTTCGGGTTTGGCTATCCCACTGCTGCTAATTGTCAGCGGAGCCTTTAGCCAGATACCCGAGGCTTTCTCTGGCTATACAAACAATACCACTTTTCTTGTAATCGGCACTTTCTTGTTTGCGGCGGCGATGAACTGCACGGGACTGGACCGTCGTATCGCTCTCGCGATAGTCGGCAAGTCCTCCAAAGTAGGCTCGATCATCCGGGGAATTTTTCTGGCAAATCTCGCTTCGGCTTTGTTCATTCCGGCTACTGTGGCCCGTGCTTCAACTTACTATCCTGTGGCACAGGGATTAAAGGATATCTTCAAAGGACACAAAGATGAAGCAAAAATCAGAAAGACGATTTCTATTGCGGCAGTAGGATTTTCCGCCTCTCTTGGCGCACCGCTGTTTCTGACCTCACACATGCCAAACGTGGTGGTGGCAACTATTTTGGCAAAGACTGGTGCCATTGATCTGTCCTGGACAAAATGGTTCCTTATGATGTGGCCCATGGTCGGACTCACTCCGATTATTTTCTTCTGGCAGAAGTACCATTTTAAGGTTAACAGCCAGAATATTCCGGGCGGAGCTCAAGCAATCGGGCAGGAAAAAGCGTCCCTGGGCAAAATACAGGCGGTTGACTGGTTAATTCTGGCTTGCTTTGCCATAGCGGTTACGTTATGGGTAACCAAATCGCTGAACCACATGCAAACCGGAATGGTCACTTTGCTGGCACTATTGGTTTTGTTTATGCCCGGTCTATTGCCAATCGGCTGGAAAACGCTGCAAGGAAAAACAATGTGGGGAACCTGGCTTATGCTGGCCGGTGCCATTTCCCTGGCTTCTGCCTTATCTTCTACGGGTGTCGCGAAACTAATCGCCTCGAATGTCTTCAAAGTAATCCCTCATGTCAGCGGTATTTTAGTTCTCTTGATGGTCATGGTTGTCATCCAAATCTTCCGCCTGGGGATCGCCAGCAGTGTAGCGGCAACTTCTTTGATAGCTCCCATACTGGCCGCTTTGGCTCCAATGCTCCATCTAAACCCGGTACCATTTGTCTTAAGTGTGGCCATTCTCGATCCCTTCACCTTTTTGATTCCGGTAGAATTGGCTTCTTGCGTCGTCGCCTATGGTTCTGAGGATTTCAGCTTTGTCGATTTCTTTAAAGCAGGCGCTCCGGTAACCCTGATGGCGATTGTCTATGTCCTCGTGATTATGGTTCCATGGTGGAGCCTCATGGGCTACCCTTTGGGTCATTAATTTCACAAATGTCCAGCGCACGACTTACCCTTATCCTTATTCATGGTACCATTCGTTCATAAGCTCACTTTCACGGAATCCGTTCAGATATGCCTGATTTTGAACACATAAGGAGGTCTACCGATGACTCAATCTCAGCCAAACAATTTAGATGAAATCCAAGAAGAACATTTGGAAGCAGATATTTTGATTATCGGGGGAGGCAATGCCGGCTGTTTTGCTGCTATTGAAGCAAAAAAGATGAATTCCAAACTGAAAGTAATCATTATGGAAAAAGCTCATATCGACCGCAGCGGGTGTCTTGCCGGTGGTATGGATGCCATCAATACCTACCTCCCGAAGGATAAGACTCCGGAAGACTTAGTCCGCTGGAGCCGCGCACAGGCCGGCGGTCTTCTCCGGGAGGACCTGGCACTGGAAATCTCCAGATGCCTGAACGAACCCATCGAGGAATGGGAACGTTGGGGACTTCCGATCAAAAAGAATGACAACGGGGATGCAAAGTATCGCGGTCAGTGGGATATTTCCATTCAAGGTTCGGAAATGAAACCCATTCTGGCAGAAAAAACAAGGGAAATGGGCGCAGAAGTTGTCAATAGAGTTGTCGCGACGAATCTGCTTTTTGACGGGGAAAAAGTTGTCGGCGCGATGGGTTTCGGAGTCAGAGACGGCAAATTCTACTCTATCAAGGGAAAAGCCACCATCGTGGCTACCGGTGGCGCCGGCGGACTCTATAAGCCCTATACGAACGACGGTAATGACTCGCACCACCAGATTTGGTATTGTCCTTTTGACACGGGAACCGGATATGCGATGGGGATTCGCGCCGGAGCGGAAATGACGACTTTTGAAATGCGCTGGGCAGCAGTTCGCACCAAGGATTTTAATGGCCCAATCGACACGATCTCCGTCTGTTACAAGACTCCGATGGTCAACGCAAAAGGAGAAAAGTTCTTGGCCGAACGTTATGCCGAGTATGGCGGAGACAAAGCACCCCGTTACATCCGGGCCAATGCTCCTATGGAAGAAGTCCTGGCCGGTCGCGGACCGATCTATGTCGATACACGGCAAATGACTCCTGAGCAGATCAAAGAAATGAAGACTGACTACCTTAATGAGCGTCCTTCTTTCGTTCTTCACCTGGCTGCCAACGGACACGACATCGGCAAAGAACCCATTGAAGTCTATGGCAGTGATCCATATATCGTCGGGGGACATACAGCCAGCGGTTATTGGCTGGATGAGAACTGGCAAACAACGCTGCCTGGGTTATTTGCATGCGGAGATGTCGCCGGTGGGGTTCCCAATAAATTTGTCGGAGGATGCGGGGCTGAAGGGCTACTCTCTGCTCGCGGAGCAGTGGCTTACATCGAAAGCATCGGGGACCTGAATTGTGACCTAACGGAACAGCTGTCGGCTGAAAAGGCCAGGATTTTCAGTCCACTCTTTACGAATGAAGACGGTGTTCTCCCCCGCTGGATGGAAGAAAAAATGCAGCGCATTATGGACGAATACGCCGGCGGGGTGCATCAATTTTACCGCATGAATGAAGAGCGTTTAGACAATGCTTTGCGCCACATCAGAAAGATGAAAGAACAGGTTAGATTTCTCTACGCCAAAGACCTCCATGAGCTGATGCTTGCCCATGAGGTTATTGACCGCTTGGATGTGGCTGAAGTCCTCATCTATCACCTAAAGTACCGTAAGGAAACCCGTTGGCCCGGTTGGCAGACCCGGATGGACTACCCAGAAAAGAATTCCGCCCTGGATTGTTTTGTCAACTCCAAACTGAACCGCGATACCGGCGAAGTAGAAGTTTTCACAAGGCCTTATGAGCAGATCGTTCCCGGTGATCGTTATGAGCCTAATCTATAGGTGTTAGCATGGATTCATGTTTAGTTTTGTTTCCAAATCTCCAAAACGCTAGTATTACATCAGTAATGTGGAAGGAGTGTCCTGACATTGGCGCCAAAAGTACTGTTAAATAAATGCGACGGCTGCAAAGCCGAAAAAGAACCTCTTTGCGAACAGATTTGCCCAGGCGACCTGATGACCCTGGGAACCAATGGCAAAGCGATCTGCCGTGACCCCAGAGACTGTTGGGACTGTATGTCCTGCGTCAAAATTTGTCCGCAAGGGGCAATTGAAACAAGGGTTCCCTATCAAATCGGCTACCACGAAGCCAAACTGATTCCCATGATGGGTACAAACCGTATCACATGGACCTGTGTTGACATCGACGGTAATGTTGAACGCTTTGTGGTCAAAAATCACAATGAAGCAGATGACGATAATGATGATGATGACGATGACTAAGTTAAGTTGAAAATGCTGATTTGTCAGCTGCGCCCTTCATGGGTACAGCTGACATTAGAACAAAGCGGGGTTTCACTTGGAACATTTTCGCTTAACCAGGAGGAGAACCTATGCCAAACTCCGTTGATGTTGTGCTTTGTCACTGTCAGGAAGATTCATCCGCTCGGCTGGATCTGGAACGCTTGACCGAAAAGCTGAGCAAGAATAAAAAAATATCCCAGGTTTACGTTGTTGAACACCTCTGTTCAATGGCAGGAACTAAGAAGTTCGTTGAAATAGTTCGAAACAACCAACCCAGTGGGTTAGTCGTGGGCGCTTGTGCCGCGGAAACACTTCATCAGCGGCTCTCTCCCTGCATCAGAAAAGCTGGCATGGGGGAGCAAACTTGCGCCACGGTTCCCTTACGCGAGTTAATCTTATGGTCTTATCGGGGTGAAAATATTCTCCGGGCGGCTAGGGATTTAATAAAAATGGCAGTCAGCAAAATCCGGAATGGTGTAGATAGCGCAAATAGGACCGCTAGAAGCGCCATGATAAACTATCTGAAATGTGATAAGTGCAAACGTTGCATGGAAGAATGCCCCATTGGCGCTTACTCTCTGAATTCCGAGGGATATCCGCAAGTCAACCAGGACTTATGCCAATGTTGCGGTATTTGTGTGGGCGGTTGCCCGATACAGTGTATTTCTTTGCCTGATCTACGGATTGAAGAGCTCAGCAGTGAAATTCGTGCCATTAAAGGAGACGGCAGCGAAGAGCCCATACTTCTGACATTCTGCTGTGAACCTCTCACTTACCCTGCTTTAATGAGAGAAATTGCTTTAGGCACTTCCTTGCCGCCAAACATGCGAATTATCAGAGTGCCCTGCATGGGTGCTGTCAATGCGGCCCTGATCAATGATGCCTTAGCCTCGGGTGTGGACGGCGTACTGCTCTTAGGCTGTGAGCAGGGCTCTTGCCAAATTCGCCAAGGCGACATCCTTGCAAAAAAGCGTTTGGAAAACCTGAGAGAGACATTAACGAGAATGATGTTTGAAAATGAACGCGCCCAATATCTGGGCTGGCCGGAGGAAAAAAGACCGGGAATATTCGTAGACCCGGAGCGCTGCAACGGCTGTCTGACTTGCCGGCAAGTGTGTCCGTTTGACGCGGTTGTCCCAAGTAAGATATTGATTAGAGGCAAGGAACGACTCATCTCTGAACGGGATACCCAAGCCTGCCGCTCTTGCGGAATCTGTGCCGCCAACTGTCCGTCAGGAGCCTGTCAACCGATTTACTCAAGCGATGTGCGGTTATTGAATACCATTGATGCTTTTTGTTCGAATACCGTTAAAACCTCCGGCTCAGATACGGCTGTGTTATGCAATTGCAGCGGAAAGCTTGAGCAGTATCTCGACTTTGAGCAATTAGAGGAATCTTTGTACAGGTGCGGCTTCAACCAGGTACTCGTCGAGGATCGGCTCTGTAGTGAACATGCGTGGCAAGATGTTACGAAGAGACTAAGTACTTGTCCTGCTCATGGAGTGATTGCTGCCTGTGCCAAAGACCTTTTCGGCATCCGAATGAAAAAACATCAAAAAAATATCGGATTAGAGCCTGATCAATGGTCCTTCGTTGATCTGTGGGAGAAAACCCTGATTTGCCCTTATGATCGAAGTGCGGCTGCTAAGTTATGTTTCCAGGATGTGCTGGCGGCTTTAGCCGGCCTGCCAAGAACAAACGGCTCACAGCTTCAGGCAGACGGTGAAGAGACTCTCTTTCAACGGCAAATTGGACTTTATGCCGAAACAATACGGAGTCTAGGACCAAACCCGTTGAAACAATAGACCGCGGAGTTCATTTGTGCTATGACGATAGGAGTGAATGAGATGGAGTCTCATGTTCAAAATTCATCTGGCTGGACGCCGTTAATTATTGGCCTTGTCTGTGAGCACAGTCCGTCATCCATAGTGTCCTGGCATGAATCCAACGACCCGGGCTATCCGGATTTTCGCTGTCTGCGAGTCCCCTGTGCCGGAAGAATTAATCCTCAATATATCTTAAGGGCTTTTCAAAAAGGGGCCGACGCAGTTCTTGTGGCAGGCTGTCCTTCGGGCAAATGTCATTATCCAAGCGGGAATTATTATGTCCGGCACCGTTTGCAGCTGATCACAGAACTTCTACAATTCATGGGAATGGAAAAAGAACGCATCCAGGTAAAATGGACAGACAGCATAGAGGGGGAAGGCTTGAGGGAAACGGTAAGACGGATTGCCCGGGAGGTCGAAAAAATGGGGCCCAATAAGCTGTTTAAGGAGGAGTTATGAATCAGCCGCTGATTATCGAAATGCGAACAATCGCCCAGAAACTCTTAGCCGCTCGGACGGTGGGAACAATTATTGGCTGGGAAAAAGGAAGCCGCTGGTATCTAACCCCGCCCGCATTCATTCACAACGAAGATCAAGTGGAACGACTTTATTTCGACCGGTTTGCAGTCAATAATTTGGCAAAATATCTCCTGGACTATCGTGATTCAGATAAAAAAGTGGCGGTATTTGTTAAGGGATGCGACAGCCGGGGGATTATCCGTCTCATCCAGGATAACCAGCTGAAAAAGGAAAATATCATTGTGATTGGCATTCCCTGTGCCGGTATGTATGATCGGGCCAAAGCAGAGGATCCCGAAAATCCCCACGATCTCCCTTTACTAAACAAATGTCTGGAGTGCAGGTATCCTAATCCTGTCTATGCGGACCACTTGGTTGGTGAAGTATCTGTTTCCTCAGAGCCGGGACGACCTACCGGAATTTATTCCGGCTTTGCAACGGCTCAATCCGTAGGCTCAACAGCTGACCGCCGCTTTGAGGCAGCCGACACACTGAATAGTTTACCATCCGGACAAAAGGCGCTTCTTTGGCAAACTCATGCTGAAAGATGTTTGCGCTGTTATGCCTGCCGCAATATCTGTCCTGCTTGCAATTGTGCGGGGTGCATTTTCGATTCCGATAGAAAGCAGTGGACGACGAAAGCTGCCCTGCAGTCTGCCAACAGCTTTTTTTTGGTAACAAGAGCCATGCATGCGGCAGAGCGCTGTGTCGAGTGTGGTGAATGCGAGCGGGTTTGTCCTGCCGGTATTCCCCTGATGAGTTTAAACCGCCTTGTAACCAAAGAAATCAACCGCACATGTGGGGCCTACGATGCAGGAATTGAACTGGAATCTTCCCTTCCGTTAAGTCACTTCAACCTGGCGGTAAAAGCCGGTTCCTGAGGAGTTGCAAGAATGAAGACATTAAATAAAATTAGTTTGAGCATGGTTTTAGAAATACTTTCCTCTTATGCTCCTTTATACGTACCTGCGGGAAATGAGACTTTCAGCGGTTTTGTACGCTATAGCGCAGGCCTTGAAGTACGTTTAGACAAGAATACGAAGCTTGGGCCAAAGTCCTTGCTTTTCCCCAAAGTCGAAAATATCTATAGCTATTCGAACCATGGAAAAGACACGGAAATATTTTCCGATCCGCAGGAAAACGAACCAACTATCATCTTTGGCGTCCGTTCTTGTGATCTTCAGGCCATTATTTGTCTCGATGACGTATTTTTGAACCGGACAAGCCGGGATGGAGTTAATGACTATAATTATCGAATTAGAAGAGGCAATGCGATAATTGTTGCCTTAGGCTGTCTCGAGGCGGACGGGGATTGTTTCTGTCAAGCGATGGGGGTTAATCCTAGTGAGCACGAACAAGCGGATCTACAGTTATTCGACTTGGGAGAATTCTTTGGCGTTGAGAGTCATACCCCAAAAGGACTAAATCTAAGTCGTCTCCTCGAGAATTCAGGTCTGTTGGCAGAGAAGAAAGTAGATAAGCCCCTGCCAGCTTCCTTTTCTTTAACCGTTGACGCTCAAGGAATAACCCACAAGCTTCAGAAAATGTTCGACCATCCGCTTTGGGACGAACTAGGGGAGAAGTGTCTGAACTGCGGGGTTTGCACGTATGTATGTCCTGCTTGCCATTGTTTTGACATTTCTGTTTGTGCCAAGGACGGTTGCAACGGGGCTACCATTCGTTATTGGGATAGTTGCATGTTTTCACGATATACAGAAATGGCCGGAGGTCATAATCCCCGGCCCGGGAAGAAAGAAAAGGTCCGCCAGCGTTTTCTTCATAAGCTCAGGTATTTTCCAGAACGTTATGGCAAGTTCCTTTGTACAGGCTGTGGCCGCTGTGTAGAGTTATGTCCGGTTAATTTGGACATAACTGAGGTAATCCGACGAGTGAAGGAGGCGGAGATCGATGGCTAACTCCCTTGACCGAGCGGCAACAGCCGATGATGTAAAGAGAATTAACGCGCTCCTTCCCGTCAAAGCAAAAATATTCCGCATTACTCAAGAAACTCCCGATGTTAAGCTCTTTAGTATTTCCACTCTTGATGGTCACATGCCTTTCCCGGTCTCACCGGGACAGTTAGTCATGCTTTCCGTTTTTGGGATGGGTGAAGCAATCTTTGCCGCCAGTGCCGGGGAAAACTGCCTTGAAGTAGCTGTGAAAAGAGTCGGCACATTGACAGAAGCCCTGCATGAGGCCGAAGTAGGGCAGACGATGGGTATTCGCGGACCTTATGGCAACGGATTTTCCCTTGATATCTGTCAGGGGAAGAACTTGCTCTTTATTGCCGGAGGAATAGGATTGGCTCCAATTCGCTCTCTCATTAAACATGTCTTGAATCACAGGAAGGACTTTGGCCATTTGCAGTTAATCGGCGGTTTCCGTTCTCCCAAAGACTTAGTCTTTAAAAGGGAGCTCACAGAAATCTGGCCGGCAAGCGAGGATTTTGATGTCACCATTACGGTTGATAAAGCCGGAGAAGATTGGCAGGGGCATGTGGGCTATGTCCCGGATCTCGTAAAGAAACTCAAGCCGCAATCGGACGAAACCGCGTGCATTTTATGCGGTCCTCCTGTCATGCTAAAAAACACCTTCAATGTCTTAGAGGAATTGGCTTTTTCTCCGGAAAACATTCTCACAACTTTAGAAATGAGAATGAAATGTGGTATAGGCCAGTGCGGTCGGTGCAATATCGGTTCTTGCTATGTGTGTCTGGACGGTCCCGTGTTTAGTTTGGCCCAGTTAAGGGCTCTACCGGATGAGTATTGAGAAAGGCAGATGCCTCATGCCCTTGTATCATAAGGGATTGGGGCATTTTCTGTACCTACGGGCTGTCGAAAACGAGGTGTGCTGTGCAAGGTTCTTGGCATACCAGTAGGTTGAAATGTACCCAGGAAATAATGAGCCGGACAAGCGAGATCACTAACCGTTCCTGAGCTGAGACAAATGCGCCCAGTTTGCTGGTAGGTGCGCGGTTTTGGCACAGTACATTACCTGAGAATTGTGCTATAATGATTTTCAACACAGACATGCGTGGATTCAGAGTTGCTTCTTAGTTTAGAAGCAAGTAAGATATGGAGAACATATTATAATGAATATTCCTGCATGTCGCACCGGCTAATTCGTAATCAAAAGATACAACAAGTGTGAAAGCATGACGGTTTTTGCGTAATAGCAATTATCGAAGCGCAGATTACGTCCAGCGAAATTTCTGAGTGCCAACCGTCAGCCCCGATGATGTGAACGGACTCAGGAGAGGTTTTGCCATCTTGCATAAGCAGCTTGTCGGCTCCTCGTGATAAAATAAGACTCTTCATGTCGCTTTTTAGGGGAAGGGACGATGTTTTCGCGAAAAGGTGGGAGAACCAAAAGACCGGCACATCCGGGTATGCACCTTATTGTCTCAACGAGTTCAAATATCGCCAACGAGCTGACAAAAATGTTGAGCTCGCATTGGAACCGTCTGCCCGTTTAGTAGGCAATTGGCACCGTACCGTTGGTGAACCGAAGCATAGAGAATATACATAAAGACGAAATTTCTTTTAAGGGGGGAACTTTTCACCCCCTATTTGTATCTTTACTATGGTTTAGAGTTCATGAGGGAAGAAAAGAATGGTTTGAGAGAAGAGGGGAGGTGTGGGTGGAAGTTGACCGGACTAAATGAGGATCTCCTCGTACGCGCTCAAGCTGGAGATGTGCAAGCCTGGCAATGTCTTCTGGCTGAGATTTATCCTGAGGCCCTGCGCCAAGCCCGAACCCTGCTGCGTGATCGCGACTTGGCCGAAGACGCGGTACAGAATGCTCTGCTCAAGGTCTATTTGCATATCGGCTCCCTGAAGGCTCCTTCCGCTTTCCCCGGTTGGTGGCGGAGAATCTTAACGAACGAGACATACCTCATTCTCCGGTTGTACCGGCGCGAGACCCAGGGTATTCCCGACGGGGTTCTGAGAGATAGTGGTCTTGCCATGGACGAATGGATTGGCTTGCGTTTTGAGTTGGCCAAGGCTGTGCAAGATTTGGTCTTGGAGCAGCAGCAGGTGTTTATCGAAGTTGATCTCAAAGGAACGGCGCTCATGGATGTGGCTCGAGAAAGCGGTTGGGCATTGGGAACCGTCAAGTCACGCTTATTTCGGGCCAGGGAAAAACTCAGGAGTCTGTTAGGGGAGTTCGGGAGTCAGCGAAAGGAGACAAGAGCTATGGCCGAAGATTTTACCCAAACGGGTCTGAGAGTGAGATTCTACGATTACCTGGAGGGGACCATGGGTGGAGCCGAGCGGGCGGTATTTGAGGAGGAGCTGGAGCTTCGTCCCGAATGGGGACTTGAGTTAAAAAAACACAAGGATTTCCTCACTTTGCTCCATGCCTTGACAGGTAAGTTGGCTTTATCCCCGGCTGAGGTGGCGGATAAAATCAAGCAGGTGACGGAAAGCGTTGAGGACTATGAAAAGGTGGAAGAGGTTACGTATTTTGAACAGGGAGTCGCCCAGACCCTTCCGCCTTCCCATATATGGTTCAAACGTCCTCGCTTTCACCGGGTGGAGTCAACTCACCCTTCTTGGGGGGGAATGCACGTTATCGTACGGGAGAGTGAAGGTTTAACTCTGATGGAGAAAAACCGACAAGCCACTTGGATGAAAGTGAGTGATGCCTTCGCGGACAAGATGGACCCGGGCTTTGCCGATACCCTGAGAACTATGGCTGCGGACAAATCGAGCAGCTTGCTGGGGACAGAGTTTATCGAGGGTCGTCCGGCGCTGCACATTCAGTTTAAGGAGCAGGTAAGCGGCAAGGGAGAGATGACTACTCATCTTTGGATGGACAAGGAAACTTGGATGCCGTTGGTCACAGAGTGGTACGATGTCGAGGGTCGGCTGGTCCAGCGTAAGATTGTTCGGGAGTTAAGGCTGAACCAAGGGTTGCCGGATTCTCTGTTCGAACTGTCGATTCCGGAAGGGTATGTGGTTACGGACAAACGCCAAGAGGAACTCCGGCCTATCGAAGAGATTTCCTGGGAGGAAGCCGCGTCCAGATTGGGCTTTGCGCCCTACTTGCTCCAGGTGGGCTTGGAGAACGAACCACTCAAGGCTAAGAACCAGTGGGTTACTGTTTCACCTGAGCGGGGAGCCTTGCTCAGCCAGTACACCGAACTGGGAAAACCTTTCCCCAAGCTGATGATAACGCAGGGCCCCATTAACCCAACCAATTTACCGGCGGGCGTGAAAACAAAGCCCGAACGTTTCGTCTTTGATCAACAGGAGGTTGAAGGGAAATATGTAGCTACGGATTTGTACCGGGTGAAAGGCATGCTGATTTGGCAGACGGATCAGTACCATTTCAGTTTAGGTGGGGACTATGAACTGGACGAGCTCAAAGACCTGGCAGCCCGGCTGAAGAAGCTGGATTAGGAAAGAACCCAATTAAGAAGGAACCGGATTTTGGAAAGAGCAGGCTGAGAGGGAACCGGATTAGGGAAGGATGGATTAGAACCCAAGTTTGGCGACATATTTGCCCAACCCCTTATATACCAAGGCTTCTGAGGCACCGGCCCGGATAATGTAGTCCTAAATGACTAAGCAAATATGCGTTGTAGTGACAAAAATACTTTTGACATAGGGCTCAAACCCTCGCTACGCCTGGTGCTGGAAAGTTCTTACGCCAAACTTGGGGTCAATGACGGTAATGTTTTATAGTATGAGGGGGGGATTATATATGGTTAGTTTGATTGTAGCATGCGTTATGTTCGTATTATCAATTATTTTACTCGTAGGTAAGGGAAGTTGGCTAATTGCTGGATTCAATACTAGAAATAAAGATCAGAAAGAGAAATATGACAAAGATAAATTAAGCCGTGTAGCAGGTGTGATGTTATTAATCATAACTATAGCAACTTTATTGTTAAATTTTTTGCATAGTGGAATTTTCGCGATTATATATATTATGGTTGTTATCATTTCAGTTATATTAACAATAATATATATGAATATAAAATGCAAGAAAACTTTCGCCAATACTGAAAAACCTAATATTTATTTGGGACAGGGAAAAATTAGCACTAATGTAAAAAAATTGGGTAGTATAACTATTGTAGCTATTGTCGGTATAATAATCGCAATTTCCATGATTATTAGCTTAAAGCCTCCAGTTTATTCAATAAACAATGGGATCTTTTCAATTTCTACAGAATTTGGTCAAAAAATATATCTGTCTGATATTAAAAGTGTGCAGCTGAAAAATGAGCTTCCTGCCAATTTATCAAAAGTTGATGGTCTTGGTATTGGTACAATTCTTAAGGGGAAGTACTCTTCTGATATTGGTGATGTAACAGTTTATATTGATACTTCTGCACCACCGTTTATTTACATTAATACTAAATTCGGGTTGATTATTCTTAATGATCGAGCTAAAACGCAGACGCAAACACTATATGAAGAGTTGAACTCAAATGTAAAGCATTAATTACTTTTGTCATTTTGTTAGACCATAAAATGGTAGGTATGAGAGTTGTGGAAGAGCAAAGAGTTTGAGCAAAAAGGCCGCCTGTGAGCAGGGTTAGGGCCCTGTGCAAGGCGGCCCTCCTTTTGGCTGGGCTGCGGATGAAGTGCCTGGAGCAAAGATGGCCCGATGCAAACACAAGGCTTGATGACCGCCATCACTAAAAATATTTCGTATGCTTAGGGGTTGCATTTCAACGCTCTATTGGGCATAATGGAGCAGGAACAGTTGCTGAATTGTGACGACGAGGAAGAGAGAACGGATACCGAAGCGATACGTAAATAATCGAAAAATAGTACGAGAAATAATGCGGAAAGAAAAATAATGCGGAAAATAGTACGGAAAATGATGCGGAAAATGATAAAAGGGAATGAGGTGGAGGTTAATGATGGAGATCGATGCTTTAATTGAAGAGGCATTGGCAACGGGTTTCTCGCACGCCGCGAAACTGAAAACAGACACGCTGCGCTTTTTGCCGGAAGTTCGCGACATGTGCAGCGCCGACCGTTGTCACAACTACAACAAATGCTGGACCTGCCCGCCCGCGTGCGGCACGCTTGAAGAATTTGAAGCCAAGGCCCACCAGTTTCAACAGGGTATCATCGTGCAGAGCGTGGGCAGGATTGAAGACTCGTTTGATATTGAAAGTATGCAGGCGCTGGAAAAACAGCATTCGAAGAATTTTGAGAAGCTGGTTCTCAGACTGAGGAGTCGATCCCTAAACTTTTTGGCCTTGGGGGCTGGCGGTTGCACCATCTGCGAAACCTGCTCCTACCCGGATGAACCTTGCCGTTTCCCGGACAGGGCGGTGACTTCGATGGAGGCGAGCGGTCTTTGGGTCAGCGACGTCTGCGAGAAGAACGGTGTCGAGTACAACTATGGGCCCAACCGAATGGCCTACACAAGCTGCATTCTGGTGGACTAGGCAGGGGATACTGAAGCTGGGAAAGGTTTTTGCTAAACAGAGGTTGACAAGGCATCGTCGGGGTTAAATGATCGAATGATGAGAAGGGAGTTTGTTAAACATGAGCAAAGTGCTGTATGTCAAGGCCGATCCGAAAGATAACGTGGATTCCAGGACCTTCAGAATTTCTGAGAGCTTTATGCAAACTTATAGAAGTCTCCATCCGCATGACGAAATTATCACCTTAGATCTGTACAAGGAAAACATTGGTTTTCTCTCGGCAGAATCTGTCAAGATGCACAAACCGGCTCCGGGTGAATATCGTGACCATCCGGTTTTAAAGTATGCTTACCAATTTGCCGAAGCCGACAAGTACGTCTTTGCCGAACCCTTATGGAATCTTGGGGTTCCGGCGATCCTGAAAGCGTATATCGATTATGTCTCCGTGACCGGTATCACGTTCGTCTATACGGCGGAGGGGCCCAAGGGTCTTTGCACCAACAAAAAGGCCGTCAATATTACCTCAAGGGGTGGAGTCTATTCGGAAGGATACATGGCAGCCCTGGAAATGGGGGATAAGTATTTAAGGACGATTCTAGGTTTCTTGGGGGTTACTGACTTTACCACGGTGGCCGCGGAAATGCTGGACGTCATCGGCGTTGATGTCGAAGACGTTCTCAATAAAACACTTGGCCGGGCGAAGGAAGTCGCAGCGATTTTTTAGCTAATCAGAAAGTATAACTTTCACGGCGCATACCCATAGGGCATAAGAATTCTTGCGAAATCAGAGATTTAGAGAATTCTTTATAAGTGCAACTAAGGCTTCCGCCTGCGCTAAGGCTTGTCCCCTAGGGGATAAGTGCGACTTAGCCTTGCGGAGCTTTAGATGTCCGTATTCTTCATGTAATCCCGCGGGCGGGGTGGAGGAATTCACAACAATTTGCGAACCGGGCTGGTCCTTCCCTCCTTCGTCCGGCACTCAGGACCAGCACTTTTGAGTGCCGGATGGAGTCGAAGCGAGTTGTCCGAGAAAGGAAACTTCGTTGAGCGTAAGAGTATTAATAAATCCTAAAGTAAAGGAACTAGGAATTTAATGTCAAAATTAGCCAGATATCTAAAGCCGTATACCGTCATGCTCATCGCGGCTGTTCTTCTCATTTTCGTCCAGGCCATGTCCGACCTTTCCCTGCCGGACTACATGTCCAATATTGTCAATCAGGGGATCCAGCAGGGCGGTATTCTGAACGCCGTGCCGGTGGCGGTCAGGGACAGTGAGATGGCCAAGCTCACGCTTTTTATGGACCCGGCAGAGAAAGCTGAGGTTCTCAAAGACTACAACTTGGTTGACAAATCGAGTGCGGATTATGGGAAATATGTCAAAGATTATCCCAAGCTGGCCCAGGAGTCGGTCTATGTGCTTAAGAACCTGGGGACGGCGGAGATCAACAAGCTAAACCCTGTTTTTGGGCGGGCCTTTTTGGCTGTGTCCGGTATAGAGAAAATGCAGGCCGCCGCCAAAGGTGGAGTTATATCCTTCAAAGGGATGAAAATACCGGCCAAGACCGATTTGTTCGCCCTGATGGCCCGGCTGCCGGAGGTTGAGCGAGCCAAGCTCAGGAATGAAATGAGCAGTAAGTTCTCAGCGATGGGCAACAGTATGATCATTCAGGCGGCCGTCGGTCCGGTCAAAGCGGAATATGCCGCCTTGGGTATGAACACCAACAAGATCCAGACTGACTATATCCGGAATACGGGTTTCGTCATGCTGTTGGTCGCTTTGCTCAGTGCGGTTTGCACAGTGCTGGTGGGGCTTTTGTCGGCGCTGATCGCGGCTGGCTTTTCGCGCGATCTGCGCCAGGGCCTATTTGCCAAAGTCGAGAGCTTCTCCAATGGGGAGTTTGACCAATTCTCTACCGCTTCGCTCATCACGAGGACGACGAACGACATTACCCAGATTCAGACCCTGGCCATGATCATGATCCGGATGGTGTTTTATGCGCCGATCATGGGAGTCGGCGGGGTGATCCGGGCTCTGGGGAAGAGCAGCTCGATGTCCTGGATTATCGCTTTGGCTGTCATCGTCCTCTTGGGCTTGATTCTGGTCGTATTTTCAATGGCCCTGCCCAGGTTCAAGCGTATCCAGAAACTCGTCGACAAGCTGAATCTGATAACGCGCGAAAATCTTTCGGGGATGATGGTCATCAGGGCTTTCAATGCTCAGGCCTTTGAGGAAAACCGCTTTGATCAGGCGAACGTGGATCTTACGCGAACCAACCTCGTCGTCAACCGGGTTATGGTGATCATGATGCCGGCGATGACGATTATCATGAACGGCGTCACTTTACTCATCGTCTGGGTGGGCGCCCATCAAATTGCCACCTCGGGTATGCAGGTGGGCGATATGATGGCCTTTATGCAGTATGCTATACAAATCATCATGGCCTTCCTGATGCTCTCGATCATGTTCATCATGATCCCGAGGGCTTCCGTTTCCGCCCAGCGTATTGGGGAAGTTCTGCGGGTAGAGCCGAGCATCGTGGATCCGAAAGAGCCCGTACATTTTGGTCAGAAAGTGACCGGTGTGCTGGAGCTTAAGAATGTGTCATTTCGTTATCCCGGTGCCGAGGAAGATGCCCTGAAGAACATCAGTTTCACAGCTTTACCGGGCCAAACCACGGCGATCATCGGGGCCACGGGTGCCGGGAAAACGACCCTCATCAACTTGATTCCTCGCTTTTACGATGTGACGGAAGGGGCTATCTTGCTGGACGGGGTGGATGTACGAACCGTACTTCAGCATGAACTCCATGAGAAGATCGGCTACGTGCCGCAGAAAGGCGTTCTTTTCAGCGGCAGCATTGAATCCAATCTGAGATATGCGGATGAGTCCGCTTCGACTGAGGAGATAGAAAAAGCGGCGCAAATTGCTCAAGCCATGGAGTTTATCACCCAAAAGCCGGAAGGGTTTGCGTCCGAGATTTCCCAAGGCGGGGGCAACGTGTCCGGCGGTCAGAAACAACGGCTGTCCATTGCCCGGGCCTTGGTGAAAAGACCTGAAATCTATATTTTTGACGACAGTTTTTCGGCCTTGGACTTCAAGACGGATGCGGCACTGAGAAAGGCACTGAAGGCGGAAACAGGCGGCAGCACGGTTCTCATCGTGGCCCAGCGCATTTCCACGATCATGAATGCCGAGCAAATTATCGTTTTGGAGGACGGCCTGGTGGCCGGGAGAGGGACCCACAGAGAACTGATGGAACATTGCGAGGCTTATCGGGAAATTGCCTTATCCCAGTTGTCCAAGGAGGAATTGGCATGAGCGAGGAGAGAAGGACACCACAACCCCGGCGCGGGCCGATGGGCGGTATGGGGCACGGGCCGGGCGGTATGATAGGGGGCGGCGAAAAAGCCCGGGATTTCCGCGGCACCATGAAAAAGCTCTGGGTCTATTTGAGCGTTTACCGCACGGCCATGGTCGTTGTTGTCATTTTCGCGGCGGCCAGTGCCATATTTGCCATAGTGGGTCCCAAACTATTGGGAAACGTGACCACCCGCCTCTTTGAAGGCGCGTTAAGTATGATTGCCGGCAACAGCGGCGGGATAGATTTTGGCTATGTCGGCAGGACCATTCTTTTCCTAGTCGCCTTGTATTTTTTGAGCGCCCTGTTCAGCTACATTCAGGGCTGGGTCATGACGGGCGTCGCCATGAAAGTGAGCTACCGGTTCCGCCGGGATATCTCGGAGAAAATTAACCGCATGCCTCTGGGATATTTTGAGCGGACCAACCATGGCGAAGTGTTGTCCCGCGTGACCAATGATGTTGATACCCTCAGCCAAACGCTCAATCAAAGCTTGACCCAGATTATCACATCCGTGACTACCGTGATCGGGGTCTTGGTCATGATGTTGAGCATAAGCTGGCTTTTGACCTTGGTTGCGATTGTCGTTATTCCCCTCTCTATGATCATCGTTATGGTGATCATTAAATGGTCCCAGAAATACTTCAAAGAACAACAGGATAATCTGGGGCATGTGAACGGCCATGTCGAGGAAATGTATGGCGGCCATGTGATCATGAAGGCTTTTAACGGTGAAAGGAAGAGCCTTGAGGAATTTGACGGCTTCAATGAAGATCTTTACCGGGTGGCCTGGAAGTCCCAGTTTTTGTCCGGGCTGATCATGCCGATCATGAGTTTTGTCAGTAATTTGAGTTTCGTCGCCGTCAGCGTCCTGGGCGGCTGGCTTGTGATCAGGAACGCCATGCAGGTAGGAGACATTCAGGCTTTCATTCAATATGTGCGTTCCTTTACCCAGCCGATCACCCAGCTTGCCAATATTTCCAACATCCTGCAGCAGACCGCGGCTTCCGCCGAGCGTGTTTTTGAATTCCTAGCAGAGGAGGAGGAAGTCGCGGATAAGCCTCAGCCTGTCCGGTCAGACGGTGTCCAAGGGAGCGTCGAGTTCAGGGACGTCCATTTTGGCTACGATCCGGAAAAAGTCGTTATTAACGATTTCTCGGCCCAAGTGAAACCGGGTCAGAAAGTGGCTATCGTCGGCCCGACTGGGGCAGGCAAGACCACGATGGTCAAACTTCTCATGCGCTTCTATGATGTCAACGACGGAGCGATCCTGGTGGACGGCCACGATATCAGGGATTTCGGCCGCGGCGATCTGCGCTCCAAGTTTGGCATGGTTTTGCAAGACACCTGGCTCTATAACGGTACTATCATGGAGAATATTCGCTATGGCCGGCTGGGGGCCAAAGATGAGGAGGTCATCGCGGCGGCCAAAGCGGCGCATGTTGACGGCTTTGTCCACACTTTGCCCAAGGGTTACCAAATGGTGCTGAATGAAGAAGCATCCAATGTCTCTCAAGGACAAAAGCAGCTCCTGACGATTGCCAGGGCGATCCTGGCGGATCCGAAGGTACTCATTTTGGACGAGGCTACGAGTTCTGTCGACACCCGGACCGAGGTGCAAATCCAGAAGGCCATGGATCACCTTATGGCCAACCGGACGAGCTTTATCATCGCCCACCGCCTATCCACCATCCGCGACGCGGATTTGATCCTGGTGATGAATCACGGCGACATTGTGGAACTTGGGCGCCACAAGGAACTCTTGGCCAAGGGCGGGTTCTACGCTAACCTTTACAATAGCCAGTTTGAGGCGGCAGACGCGGCGGAGGCGGGTTAGGTCGGGGTACTACACGCAAAGGCGGGGGGTAGCGGTTATGAAGTATCGGCGTTGTGTGACGGTGGGCTCAGCGAGAAAGCCTGCTGTTCTGTTTTTCGATCGCTTTCTGCGCTTTCAATCGGGCAGCCGGAACGCGGAAAAGTATGTTGAGATTTCAGACGCATCCCAGGCGGTTTTGGGCTTACCGGCGGCTTCACTACCAGGTTACGAGTCCCCTGCCACGGTCAGCTGGCGCGGCCGCTGGTATACGCTGCGGACGGAGTGCCTGCCCGTGGAACAAGGCGGCTACCGGGTGCTCATAGGTCCGGTGAGTGCTGAGGAGGAATGGCGCCGCAAGGTTATAATTTACGAGAGCATTCTTAATACGATTCACGAAGGGGTCTTGGTTACCGATCCCTCAGGTTATGTTATTTTTTATAACCAGGAGCTCTCCTCGCTTGAAGGAATATCACCGGCGGAGGCTATTGGTCGCAAAGTGACGGACTTGTACCGTCAGTCCGTCGGGACGGGTGAGCACCAACTGGTGTCGCAAACGGCTAAGCCCATTCCGGAGAGTTTGCAGAGATATTTTACGGAACAAGGCAAGGAAGTGCAGTCCGTGGCCAGTACGGTGCCTGTCCTGGAGCAAAAGGAACTCTTGGCCGTTTACTCGGTTTGCCGCGAGACAACCCATATGAAAGAAATGTTGACGCGTACTATGCAACTCCAAGGTGTGCAAGCTAGGACGGAGGATCCGGAGAGGAAGAAGAACGCCGGGCCGCCGGCGGGCGCCACCTACCGCTTCACCGATATCATCGGTAAGAGCAAAGCAATACGCGATGTCATTACCGGTGCCCAACGGGCCATGGCGGCTTCGTCCAACATCATGGTTTACGGTGAGACCGGAACGGGGAAGGAACTTTTGGTTCAAAGCATTCACAACGGCAGTTCACGCCATGCCCAACCCTTTGTCGCTTTAAATTGCGCTGCCGTGCCCGAGAACCTATTAGAGACAATGCTGTTTGGTGCGGTCAAAGGGGCTTATACCGGTGCCGTGCCCACCGTCGGTTTGTTTGAGTACGTGAACGAAGGTACCCTTTATCTCGATGAAATCAACTCGATGAGTATAGGCTTGCAAGCCAAGCTGCTGCGGGCGCTGCAAGAGCGAAGTTTTCGCAGGGTGGGGAGTGTTAAAGAAATTGCTCTGCGTTGCCGGATCATAAGCTCTATCAACGTCGATCCGTTGACGTGCCTGCACCGGCAACTCCTGCGGGAGGATTTGTTTTACCGGCTCACGGTGATTTCCCTGTATCTTCCCCCGCTGCGCGAGCGCAGGGAGGACATCCCGCTTCTTATTGAAAGTTTCATTCGCAAACACTCCCCGCAAAAAAGCCCTAAGCGGATGGCCCCAGACCTGGAAGAGGCCCTGGTGAATTATCGTTGGCCCGGGAACATTCGACAGTTGGAAAATACGATAGAGAGTATGATCTGCATGTCTGGCGATGAGGAGTCGTTGAGTATCGATCATTTGCCGGTTTACCTAAGGACTCAGATAGAGACCGGCCGTTCCGGCCATTCCGGGGTGGGGCACGATCTTCCGCGGCGCCTGAATCCTTCCCTGCTCACGGCCGAAAACAGTATCATTGTCGAAGTCTTGCGTAAACACCACGGTAATCTGAGCAGGGCGGCCAAAGAATTGGGAATTCTCCGGCAGAGCTTACAATACAGAGTAAAGAAATTGGGAATTAATGTGGAGCAGTTTAGGCGTTAATCCTCAGATTGCCAGACCAAAGGACGAGGTGGTCGGGCGCAGGCCTTTCTGAGGCTTGTGCTCCCGAGGACAGAACCGAAGAGATAACGGCCGACTTAAAGGCTGCGTTTGACTGGGCGCGGTATTTTCGCTTAGATGCCGGTAGAGGCTTACGTGACGATGGCCGGAAAGAAGTAGCGTTTGCAAAAGGGTTAGGTGCAAAGTTTTGCACCTAACCCTTTTGCACTTTGCTTTTGCGAATTTTGCAGTTTCCCTGTGCCGGCAATCTTGGAATGGTTGTCAGGTCCCTGTCCGGCGCATTTCTGTTGCGCTGGTGGGGTACGGACGGGGATGCCAAAGTCATGGCACAAGTTTTGCAATTAAATTTTGACAATTAGATGAATTTGAGTTTGGGATAATTCGGATTTGGGCTGGTATGTCCGCTGCCAGCTAGGACAGACAGGTAAATTTTATGGATTAGGGGGATGTGCGTGTGAAAGTCAATATGCAGAGCCAAACGACGGTGGGGCTCAATTTGTTATCCTCAGACCAGATTGAGGAAATTCATTCCGCGACTTTACAGGTGTTGGCCACTGTGGGAGTCGAAGTTTATGAAGACGAAGCCCTGAAATTACTGAGCGAAGCCGGCGCGGATATCGAGGGGAAGCGAGTCCGGATTCCGGCTTGGCTCGTGCAGGAAGCCTTAGCTAGTGTGCCGAAGTCCGTCACTCTGTTTAACCGCTTGGGAGAGCCGGCTTGCGTTCTGGAAAAAGGCCGGGTTTATTATGGCAGTGGATCGGATACACCTTACACGATTGATCTGGAGACGGGTGAACAACGATTGGCCACAAATAGAGACGTGGAAAACGCCGCAAGAGTAGCGGACGCGCTCGAGCACATAGATTTTGTTATGTCGTTGGGTCTTGCCTCCGATGCTCCCAAAGAATCTTCTGATGTCTACCAGTATCAGGCGATGGTAACGAATACTACTAAGCCCATTGTCTTTACGGCGCATGACAGGCGGGGGCTACTCGATATTTATGAGATTTCTGCCCTGGTTGCCGGGGGTGAGCGCGCATTGAAGCTTAAGCCCTTCCTGGCTTTATATGCCGAGCCTTCTTCGCCTCTTCTTCACTCCCGCGAAGCGGTAGAAAAGTTGTTGGTTTGCGCGGAAAAGGAAATTCCCTTAATATATGTTCCGGCGACCATGCGAGGGGCAACCGGACCAGTGACGCCGGCCGGCTCACTCGTAGTCGCTAATGCTGAGCAGTTGTCCGGCTTAGTCATTCACCAACTGAAACGGAAGGGTGCTCCCTTTATCTATGGCGGTGGGACCCCGCCCATGGACCTAAAGACTTTTATTTGCTCTTACGGATCTGCCGAACGGGATCTCGGTTGCACGTCTTTGGTTAAAATCGGCCAGTATTATAACCTTCCGACCTTTACCACGGCCGGTTGCAGCGATGCCCATGTCTTTGATCAACAGGCCGGAATGGAGGCGGGGTTCAACCTGCTCATTGCCGGGCTGGCCGGAGGAAACTTAATTCACGATCTGGGCTACATCGGCATCGGTCTCATTTCTTCCCTAGAGATGCTCACCCTCTGCGATGAGGCGGTCAACAATGTCAAATATTATCTGCGAGGAATTGAGGTGAACGCCGAAACGTTGGCGGTGGATGTTATCAGGGCCGTCGGGCCGGGGGGGAATTTTATTGGCGAAGATCACACCCTTAGGAATTTCCGGAACAACCGGATCGATACCCATATCTTAAATCGGGAAAACCTGGACAACTGGAAGGCGAACGGGGCAAAAACTTTCGGCGAACTGGCTAACGAGCGGGTGAAGATGCTCTTGTCAGAGCACCGGGTGGTTCCGTTACCGACGGAAACAGTGGAGCGAATTAACGCAATTGTGGGGAGGAGACGGAAGTAGAGATGCGAGGCTGGCAGGAGGGCGTGACATGAGTCAAGCGCGGGAACGCGGGAGGATACAGGCGCTTCCGAAGTCCGCAAGGGGCGGGAGAGCGGGGGAGCGGCGCCAATCCAGACGGAGCGGTTGGCTCCGCAAGGAGAAGAGACTCAAGGAAAGGTGGGCAACGGTAAGACAATGGTAAGTAAAGACGACGAGTTGTGGCTCGACGGGGATGGACTGACCCTGGAGAATATTGTCCGAGTGGCCCGCGGGAGTCAAGGTGAGGCGCGGCCCAACCCCCGGGTTCGCCTGGCCGTGGAGGCAGCCGCCAAGTTGCGGCGAGTGCGCGACTATGTGGAGGGCTATTGGTTGCGTCCCGGAGCTCCGACTATTTACGGGTTTAACTCCGGCGTTGGCAAACTGAAAGACACTCACATAGCCCCCGAGGACAACGACCTTTTTCAGAAGTTGATCATCGAGTCTCATTGTTCAGGCATTGGAGATCCGGCTCCGGAGGAAGTCGTGCGCGCAACCATGCTCATGCGGGCTAATGCTTTAGCCAAAGGGGTTTCCGGGGTTCGTATCGAGGTGGTGGAAAGGCTTCTGGAGATGCTGAACCGTGAGGTTCATCCGGTCATTCCGCTTTTGGGTTCTGTGGGCGCGAGCGGAGATCTAGCTCCGATGGCCCACTTGGTTTCCGTGCTGGTCGGGCATCCTGAAGCCGAGGCCTTCTATCGGGGGGAACGACTTCCGGCCCGGGAAGCTTTGAGGCGGGCAGGGCTTAAGGAGACCTTTGCCATGAAAGCCAAAGATGTTTTAGCCATGATTAACGGCTGTACGTTTACTTTGGCGATGGCTGTTCTGGCGGTTCATGATGCCCGGCGGGTCATGGCCTTGGCCGAGATTGCTTGTGCCCTCAGTATGGAGGCCATGCGGGGCGAAATGGGGGCTTTTGATCCTCGCATTCAAGAGGTGCGCAACCATCCCGGACAAATCAAGGCGGCGGAAAATATCCGCACGCTTCTGGCAGGCAGTGAGTGGACTAGCGACCGCGCCCGCCGGATGAAGCTAAAAGATGAGATGAGGGAGGGAGAGTGGCAACCTCGCGTTCAAGATGCCTATTCCCTCCGTTGTGTGCCACAGGTGCACGGAGCGGCACTCGATGTCATGGACTTCGTCGAGCAAATTCTGAGGCGGGAAGCAAACGCGGCGACAGATAATCCGTTGGTGTTTGAAGAAGAGGACGGGAGCTATGTCGGAATCAGCGGCGGCAATTTTCACGGGGAATACCTTGCCTTTGCCATGGACTTTCTCACTGTGGCTGTGCACGAGATCGGGAATATCTCCGAACGCCGGAGCGCCCGTCTGCTTGACCCGGCGACGAGTTACGGCCTGCCGCGCAACCTGGTCGGCAGCACGGTCGGGCTAAACACGGGTTTTACTTTGGCCCAATGTGCAGCTGCGGCCTTGGTCAGCGAAAACAAGACCCTGTGTTTCCCGGCCAGTGCGGATTCAATCCCGACCAAGAGTAATCAGGAGGATCATGTGAGCATGTCGACCTGGGCGGCCCGCAAGGCTCGGTTGGTAATCGGGAATTTATTTAAAATCCTCGGTATTGAAATTCTCTGCGCCGCTCAAGGGATCTCTTGCGCCGAGCCGCAACTGGAGGGGTTGCGCCTGGCGCCGGCGACCCGGAAAGCTTATGACCGTGTGCGCCGGGATGTGGCGGCGACCGGAGATGACCGTTATATGAACAAACAGATGAACTTGGTCGTGGCACTGGCAGAGAGTGGTGCGTTTGAGCAAGAGGTGTGAGGAAGTGACTCCATTGCTGGAAGTGCTTGAGCCGAAAGAAGTCGAAAAATTACATGAGGCAACCCTACGGACTTTGGAGAACGTGGGTGTCGAGTTCCAGCTGGAAGAAGCCTTGGAGGTTTTTAAAACTCTGGGGGCTGCCGTAAAGGGCAGCAGGGTATATATTCCGCGGGCGCTTGTGGCACGGGCCTTAGCCACGGTCCCGGAGCGCTTTTGCCTGGAAGCCAGAAATCCCGACCGGTCGCTGTGGATTGGGGGTGGGGAGACGGTTTTCGCTCCCCCCGCCGGGTGTGTCTATGTTCAGGCCGGGGGATTGCGGCGGGAGGCCACTCCCGGAGACTACCTTGACCTTGTGCGCGTTATCAACCAGAGTGGACATTATGGTACCAACGGTGGCGGCATCGTCATTCCCGGCGGGACTTTCGGCTCAGACGAGGAAAGGTTTGCCTGGCTGGTTCTCGCCGGACACTGGTACTCGGATAAGCCGCAGATGGGTTTGAACCTGGGGAAGCAAGTCTCCCAAGACGTCCTGGATATAAGCCGGCTGGTTTTCGGTGACCGTCTGGGTTGTCATGTTCTGGGGACGGTCAATCCAGACTCTCCATTGATCTATTCAACCCAAATGCTGGAGAGTCTTTTTGTTTACGCGCGGGGCGGGCAGGGGCTGATCATTGCACCTTGCAGCATGGCTATGGCTACGAGTCCGGCTACCCTCGCGGGTACTTTGGTGGTCAATAACGCGGAGATTTTGGCGGGTATCTGCCTCGCGCAGTTTATTCGGCCCGGAACCCCGGTGGTTTATGGCAACACCTCCACAATCTCCGATATGCAAACCATGGCCATCTCTCTCGGTGCCCCGGAACTTTCTCTCCTGGTTTTGGCCACTGCCCAGCTGGCGCGTTTTTACCGCCTTCCCTCGCGGGCCGGCGGGGCTCTCACCGATGCCAAGGCGCCCGACATCCAGGCCGGTATGGAGTCCATGCTTTCCATCTTGGCCACCCTAGCCGGGGAAGTGAGTATTGTCATGCATGCCGGGGGGATCTTAGATTCTTTCTTAACTTTATCTTTTGAGAAATTGATCCTCGATGAGGATGCCGGGGGTATGGCTGGTCGTTTCCGCCAAGGGATCCGGGTTGATGACGAGACCTTGGCACTCGGTACTATTTCAGAGCGAGGTCCGGGGGCGCATTTCTTGGACGCGGATCACACGCTCCGACATTTCCGCCAGGAACAGTGGCACCCGCAATTGAGCGACCGTGAGACGTACCGGGTCGAGCGTGATTATCAGACTTATATTTTGGCCAAGGCTGAGCAAGTCTGGCGGGGACGTTTGCAAACTTATAACCGCCCTGTCCTGTCGGTTGAGAGCGAGCGGAGGATGTTGACCTTTTATCAGCAGAGATTTGGTTCAGAGCCCTTTTTAGTCTAGGCGGCACATGTCACCTGAAACTAGCGGGAAACGCCTGGGGTGGGGAAGTCTTCCACATCAGGAAAAATGATATAGGGGGGACTCAAGATGGAATTTGCGGAAATGAACGAACATGTGGTTAAAGGGCATATTGAAGAAGTGCTTCAGGGTACGCGGGGGATGTTGGCTCAAGGGGTCGAACCTCTGCGCATCATCAACGAGGGACTCATCCCCGGTATGAATATCGTCGGAGTGCTATTTAAGAAGGGGGACATGTTTGTTCCGGAAGTCATGCACTCGGCTAAGGCTATGAGTGGGGGTATTGGGTTGGTCAAGCCCCTCATAGCCGAGAACGACGTCCCGTCACGTGGAAAAGTGCTCATGGGAACTGTGAAAGGGGATCTCCACGATATTGGCAAGAACTTGGTGACCATGATGTTGGAGGGTCAAGGTTTTACGGTCGTCGATCTTGGCGTAAATATTTCCCCCGACGGATTTGTGCAAGCAGTGCGGGAGCATCGGCCTCGAGTCCTGGGGATGTCGGCCTTGCTCACCACCACCATGACTTCGATGAGCGAAACGATTCGTGCCCTGGAGAGGGCCGGTTTAAGGCAGGATCTGAAAGTTATGATCGGTGGGGCGCCGGTTACGTCGGCTTTTGCCCGGGAGATCGGCGCCGACGGCTATGCGGCTGACGCGGGGAGTGCCGTAGAGGTGTGTGCAAGGTTTGTGGAGGAGTCGGCAGCTTAACCGGCAGCTCTGATTTGTCCGCAGGTAATGGCTTTTGCTAGCCTGCTTAGGTAAATACTCGTGCCGCCGGGAGAAGCGAAGGGCACCTTGATTTAGTTAAGGCTAATTCCCAGGCCCTATGGGATTGGGGTTTTCCGCTATTGTTCGCCCGCAGGAAAAGGGATGGGGTTGAAAAGGAAGTGAAGGCATGGAGTTGCGTTTGAGGGTTAACGGTATAGCTCATACACTTGAGGTAGAACCGCAGGCCCGGTTGCTCGACGTCTTACGGGAGCAACTCGGTTTGACGGGGGCGAAAGAAGGATGCGGAGAGGGAGAATGTGGCGCTTGCACCGTACTCATGGACGGCTTAGCGGTTAATTCCTGCCTTGTTTTGGCCCATCAGGCTCGGGGTCGTTCAATCACGACTGTGGAAGGACTAGCCGCTGCTGGAGGGTTGGATCGTTTGCAACAGGCCTTCATAGACCAGGGAGCGATTCAATGCGGCTACTGTACGCCGGGCATGTTAATGTCGGCGAAAGCTCTGCTCCTGGCCGAGCCTGATCCTACAGAAGAACAAATTCGGCTTGCCCTCGCGGGCAATCTCTGCCGGTGTACCGGCTATGTCAACATTATTAAAGCGATACGCGAGGCGGCGGCAGGCGAAGTCGCGCTGAAAGACCCAGCCGCTGGGGTCAGGGTAGGGAAGGCGGCGGAGGGAGAGCGCGGGCAAGAGCTGCCACAGGGGGTCTTGCTCGGAAACGAGGCAGGTATGGCCGAGTCTGCGCCGGCAGCGGGCAAGGTCTTGTCGGGGGAAGGTGAGGCTGTATGATGCCTGCATTCCGCTTGGTCTGTCCGTCGACTCTTGGCGAAGCGTTGGCAATTCTCGCCGATCTGCACGGGGAAATCATTTTTCTCAATGGCGGAACAGATTTGATCTTACAGCTGAAAGAAGGAAGTCGGCGGGCGGATTGGTTGGTTGATCTATCCCAGCTGGATGAGCTAAACTACATCCAAGCAGACCGGGAATCCATTCGCATTGGGGGCACGACGACTTTTGCCACCACGGCTCGGAGCCCTTTACTTTGGGAGGAGGCCCGTTGTTTAGCCCAGGCCGCGGCCCAAGTGGGCTCAACCCAGATTCGCAACCGGGCAACTCTGGCGGGAAATATCGTTACGGCCTCTGCCGCGGGGGATAGTTTGCCTGCTTTGTTGGTTTTGGGGGCGGAGGTGGGGATTCTCGGACCTTTAGGCAGGCGAAGGGTTTCCCTGGCACAGTTTCTGGCCGAACCGGGGCCGGCTCTGCAAAGGGGGGAGTTCATCGCCGAGATTGAGTTACCCCGGGAAAGCGGGAGAGGGGAGTCTTGGATTGTCAGCGCGTTCGGCAAAGTTGGCAGCCGGAGCACAGTGACGATAGCCAGACTTAATATGGCCGTCCGTCTGGAGGCTGAGGCTGGAGACGGACGGATTCAAGCGGCCGGGGTGGCCTTGGGAGCGCTGGGGAAAACGCCCTTTCGTACCGGACAGGTCGAGCGGAAGCTGGCCGGATGTCAATTTAGTGAGACTCTGGGGCGCGATCTGGCGGAATGGTTGACGGCAGTTGTAGATGAGGCCATTCCGGGACGCTATTCTCAGGCATACAAACGGGAGGCCATCCGAGGCTTGGCTTACGATGTCTGGGGGGAGCTTCTGCGGCAAGCGGTCGGGTGGAAGAGTTATTCTTCCTTGTCGGAGGATCGGAGGAAATGAGCGATCTTGGCGCCGGAAAGGCAAACGGATTGAATATCACGTCTGGCCCGGTTGAAGCCAACCTTGAGGAAGGGGGGACGGATCTGATGAAGGCGGAAGTGTTAAAACAGGTGGGCCGCAGTATTCCTATGCATGACGCCGTGGCCAAGGCAACCGGACGCATTCGCTACACGGGTGACATAGACATGCCGGGTATGTTGCATGCCAAGCTGCTCCTAAGCCCCGTGCCCCATGCCCGGATCCGGAGAATTGAAACGGCGGAGGCTCTGGCTGTACCGGGAGTGTGGGACGTGTTCACGTATGAAAACACACCGTCTGTCCTTTACAATAGCCAAGTCTGGTTTGCCGGTCAGGAGGCTTCGAAGGATGAGAGACTCTTTCCGGATACCGTGCGCTTTATCGGCGATCGGGTGGCGGCCGTTGTGGCTGCCGATAAGGAGACGGCGGCCCGGGCTTTAAGTCTGATCAAAGTGGAGTATGAGGAACTTCCGGCTGTTTTTGAGGCAGAAGAGGCTCTCCGCCCGGACGCGCCGCCTATCCACCCGGGGGGTTCTCCCTTTTTTAGCAAAGAGTTAGTCGTTGGGGATGTGAGAGACATTTGGCCCCGGGCAAAAGCAATTGCGGAGGACCGGGTAGAGACGCCTAAAATCCATCATGCGGCCCTGGAAACGCATGTCTGCCTAGCTTTCCCTGATCATAACGGAAAAATCACGCTGGTGACCCCTTGCCAAATTCTCTATTCTGTCCGCTTAATCGTTGCCACCGTTTTGGGCTTGCCCTTTAACAAAGTCCGGGTGCTCAAGGCTCCTATGGGCGGATCTTTTGGCGGCAAACAAGAAGTCATCTTAGAGCCTTTAGCAGCCTTTTTTTCCCGAGAGACCGGGAGGCCCGTTAAAATCGAACTTAACCGGCAGGAGACTATACTGACCACGCGCACCCGTACTAAGACCATTGGCTATGTACGGACAGCCCTGGCTGAGGATGGTAAGATCTTAGGCCGCACAGTGAGAACTGTGGTCGACACCGGGGCTTACACTTCCAATGGGCCTATTATCGGAGTGGCCATGGGAAAGAAGGTTTTTCGCCTTTACCGCATAGAGAATCAACTCTACCGGACGGAATCGGTTCATACGAATACGCCGGTGGCCGGTGCGGCTAGGGGCTATGGTTCTCCTCAAATTCACGCCATTACCGAAATTAATCTGGATCATGTCGCCCGCATCTTAGGCTTGGACCCTGTCGAACTCCGTTTAAAAAACCTGGTGCATCCCGGCGATTTCGATCTCAGTGGGGGTCCTCCGTTGGGTCAGGCACGGATCCTAGAATGTGTCCGGGAAGGGGCAAAGGCCTTTGGTTGGGCGGAGCGCCGAAAGCGCCCACAGGGAGACGGACGCTTCCGGCGGGGAGCGGGAATGGCCTGTGCCACCCACAGTAACGGTTATTTCGCAGCCTATCCCGACTTCACGACTATGACTTTGCGTATGCTGGAGGACGGTAGTCTGATTTTGAATTCGGGCATTCAGGATTTGGGTTGCGGTACGGTTACCAGCATGAAACAGATCATCGCTGAGGTCCTGGAGGTGGATCCGGAACGAATTGAGGCGCCGGAAGGGGATACGGAGACCAGTCCTTGGGATGCGGGGTCACAGGCCAGCCGGGTGACGCATGTGGCAGGAGCTTGTGCTTTCGAAGCAGCCGTAAAAGTAAAGGAAATGTTGCGCCGCGAAACGGCGAAAATCTTGGAGTGTTCACCGCAAGAAGTCAGGCTGGAGTCGGAGAGGATCTGGTCCGCGGCAAAGCCTGAGGAGAATTTCTCCTACGGTGAGATGGTCAGTCTCATCCAGAGCAGGAACAGGAGTGAGGTCATCGTTACGAGCACTTACCGGGCTCAGGATAATCCAGGCTCTTACGGTGCGAATTTTGTCGAGGTTGAAGTGGATACTCTGACGGGGCTCGTGCGGGTTCTGGAAGTGCTGGCTGCGCATGACGTGGGCCGGGCCATTAATCCGGGTTTTGTCAAAGGGCAAATCTACGGGGGAATTCAAATGGGGATAGGTTACGCTTTGAGCGAAGATATCGCAATTGACCCGAATAACGGTCGGGCTAAAGGGGATCGCTTCAGCCGTTACCACCTTATTAATGCACCGGACATGCCGCCGGTCAAGGTCATTTTGATTGAGAAAGGGGGCGACTTGGGGCCCTTTGGGGCCAAAAGTATCGGCGAGATTGCGACTTGCCCTACTGCCCCAGCCGTGGTGAACGCCGTAAATCATGCGCTCGGGACAAATCTCACCAGCCTGCCTCTGACGCCGGATAAAATCATTCAGGCCCTGCATTATTCGCGGCACTAAGAGACAACGGCAGCCCAGATGAGTAAGACCTTGGCCACAAGTGCAAAAAAACGGTGGCTGCAAAATGGTTGCAGGGGGCTAAAGCAGGCTCAGGTCGCCTTTTTAGATCGGCCCGGACGCAGAAGAGCAAAATAATTATGCACAAGGTAGGGGCGGTGGTGCAGAAGAAAGCCGTCGTTGAAGCTGAATTCTATGACTCGCATAATTATCTGAAATTTGGTACGAGTTTTGCATAAACTATTCGAGAGGAGGGAGGACAAGCAGTTGGCCTGTGCCGCTATGGCGTCGCTAAGTTGGGCAGCCGTTTCCGTGAATGTCATCGACGGTTTGTGAAAGGAGCGAGGGATGTGGACCTGAGCCGGATGAACTTGGTGGAATTCTTTGCTAACAACGGTTCGACCATCCGAGACTATACTATGAATCATTTTACTCTTGTCGTTTGGGCGGTGAGTATTTCCCTCGTTATCTGGGTACCGGTGGGACTGCTGCTGACTAAGAGCGACAAATGGGCCAAAAGGGTTCTGGCTGTGGCCAATACGATATTTTGTATTCCCAGCCTATCTCTTTTTGCTATCTTTGTGACCATTCCTTTTTTAGGGCTTGGCCGGAAGTCCTCTTTGCTGGCTTTGGTGCTCTACGCCATGATGCCCCTTTTGCGCAATGTCTATGATGGGGTAAAAAGCGCGGATCGCAACGTCATTGAAGCGGCCAAGGGTATGGGTATGAGCACAGGGCGGATCATGCGGGAGATACGCCTTCCCCTGGGGCTGCCCGTCATATTTGCCGGTTTTCGCATTACGGTGGTGATGACAACCGGGATAGCGACGATTGCGGCTTACATCGGGGAAAGAAATTTGGGGCGCTTCATATCCGACGGTTTGGCGCGTTCAAATGTTGAGATGATGGTGACTGGAGCACTGCTGATTTCTGTCATTGCGGTTGGACTTGACACTATTTTAGGGATTCTTGAGAAGTGGCTGGTCCCTCGGGGGTTGAGGATTCGGCGGCAACAGGGGCAATAGGGGGATATTTTCTATGTTGGAGCTAATCGAAGTGAGTAAACGCTATCCGGGACAGACTGTACCGGCAGTGGAAAATCTGTCCCTTACCATAGGAGAAGGCGAGATTTGCGTTTTAGTCGGTCCGTCAGGGTGCGGAAAGAGCACAACCTTGCGAATGATTAACCGTCTGATCGAGGCTACCTCCGGGGAGATTCGCATCGACGGCCAGGACGTCAGGACGGCTGATCCCGATCGCTTGAGAATGGGGATTGGCTACGTGATTCAGCAGATTGGACTTCTGCCTCACCGAACGATCGCCGAAAACATCGCCTTGGTTCCACGCCTCTATAAATGGCCGAAAGAAAGGATAAAAAAA
Source organism: Peptococcaceae bacterium CEB3 (assembly GCA_001029295.1). Taxonomy (GTDB): domain Bacteria; phylum Bacillota; class Desulfitobacteriia; order Desulfitobacteriales; family Desulfitobacteriaceae; genus Acididesulfobacillus. The sequence continues at coordinate 228,497 of LDXJ01000062.1, forward strand.
CGGGTCGACGAACTCTTGGCGATTATGGGACTCGATCCCGAAGAGAACCGAGATAAATATCCTTCGCAATTGAGCGGGGGTCAGATGCAGAGGGTGGGAGTGGCGCGGGCTATGGCGGTGGACCCGCCGATCATGTTGATGGATGAACCGTTTGGAGCGGTTGATCCTTTGGTGCGTAACCGCTTGCAAGATGAGTTCCTGCGGCTGCAGCGCGAAATAAAAAAGACGATAGTCTTTGTAACCCATGACATCAACGAGGCGATCAAGATGGGAGATAAGATTGCCATCTTCAACGAGGGCAGGTTGGTCCAACATGGGACTCCCGAAGAAATTCTGACCGATCCTGAGAACGAGTTTGTGGAGGACTTTATCGGGCACGATCGGGTTGTCAAAAAGCTAAATTTACACCGGGTGGAAGACTCGATGAGAACCGGGGTATGTTGTCTGTCTGACAGCGAATTACCGGGGGCCTGGCAGAAGATGGCTGAGGTTGGCGCCGAGGCAGCTTTCCTTGAAGATACGCAGGGGCACCCGCATGGCTTTATTACACCAGCCGAGGCGCGGCTGGAGGGGGTTGGCGCTCAGCAGCTGAAGGACATTGCCTTTGCGCGCCGTTTTGCCCTGGTTCAGGCGGATAGCCCCTTACCGGATGCTTTATCGATTATGTTGGAATATGACACCGAATGTCTCGGGGTGCTGCGTGAAGGGAAAATTGTGGGACTTCTCAGCTTTTCCGATATCCGCAAGCACGTGTGCAGGAGAGAAGGTGAATGAATGACTTGGCAGAATTTCCGTGTGGCCTTATTCCAGAAAGCGCCGGGGGCTTTGTCGGTTCACTTCTTCATGGTTGTGGTTACGATTGTCTTGGCCACGGTCATCTCACTGCCACTGGGTGTGTTATTGACTCGCCCCCGCCATAGGAAACTGGGAGTCGTGGCTTTAACTTTGCTTAATGTTCTGCAGGCAATTCCGGGCTTAGCGGTTATCGCTTTGGCGCTGCCGATACTGGGGTTAGGTTTGAAGCCGGCGATTGTCGCTTTACTTTTTCAGAGCCTCCTTCCCATCGTTCGCAACACCATTGCCGGGCTTATGGGAGTTAGTCCGGACGTGAAAGAAGCGGCCAGAGGCATGGGTATGCCCGCCTGGAGAATATTGTTGGAGGTAGAACTTCCTTTGGCCATGCCGATTATCCTGAGTGGAATTCGAACCTCAAGTGTCTATGTGGTCAGTGTGGGTACTTTGGGCGCGCTGATTGGGGCCGGTGGCTTAGGTAATATGATCTTCGGGGGTCTGGCCTTGTTCATACCTGAGTACATCATTGTCGGTGCGGGACTTGGGGCGCTCATGGCGATCTTTTTCGATCGAGTCCTGAGCTATGTAGAATACAGAATTACGCCTCCCGGCATGCGGGTTGAGTAATTTCCTGTATAGCTTACCGAGAAGGGAGGAAAGAGCAGGGGTTGACCACTGGGTTAGCTATCAGGTTAACTATCAGATTGAAGATTAAGGTGAAACAGCGGAACAAAAGGGGGGGCGAATATGTTTAGGAAAAAGTTCTCGTGGGCTGGCTTGGTGGTTACCTTGTCCCTAGTTCTGGCTCTGGCCAGTATCGGCGGTTGCGGTTCACAAGGAACCACTGGGGCAGCGACTGCCAAGAAGGGGCCCACCATCAAGGTTTCGTCCAAGACGTTTACCGAGGCGGAGCTTTTGGGGACCATGACCTACCAGTATTTGAAGGGCTTGGGCTATCCAGTCGAGAATAAGACGGGCCTTGGAGAACTAGCCGTGATAAGACCGGCACTTACGTCCGGGCAAATTGACCTTTATTGGGAATACACGGGCACGGGCGTGATCAACTTGATGAAACACGCTCCGGTGTACAACGCGGAGGAAAGCTACAAGCTGATTAAAGACTGGGATGCAAAAAACGGAATTGATTGGCTGCAGTACGCTCCGTTGAATGACACCTATGGCATCGTGGTTCGTCCCGGCATAGCTAAGAAGTACAACCTCAAAACGACGTCGGATTACGTCAAGCTGGTCAAAGAGGGCATCCATCTTAAATTTGCAGGATTCCCGGAGTGGGACGGACGGGCAGACGGCCTGCCGGCTTTTGAAAAGGCATACGGTTTTACGCTGCCGAAACAGGATCTTGTCAATGTCGCTATGGGCCTGCAATATGATGCATTGGTTGCCAAGAAAGCCGACCTGGCAATTTCTTTCACTACAGACCCGCGTATTGTAACCGATCACTTGGTGACTTTGCAGGATGATAAACATGCTTTCCCAGTCTACAATGCCTGTCCGGTCGTTCGGGCGCAAATCGTCAAGGCTTACCCGAGCCTTGCGGGGGACTTGAAAAAGCTGAGTTCAATTTTGGATACCAAAACCATTACTGAGTTAAACAAAGAGGTGGATGTCGATAAGAAGTCGGTCGAACAGGTTTCCAAAGAGTTCTTGACTGCGAAGGGTCTCCTTAAATAGGAAGTTATCTCAAGGCGGAAGGATGAGACCAACGCCGCCAGCAAGGGGTTTTCTGCCGAGAGGAAAGAAGGATCTAGGGGAGAAGGAGGACAAAAGAACGCCCGGCAAAGAGTCGTTTCGGTTAAGTGCCACTGCATATTTTTGGCTCTGCCAAGAGTATCGTGGCTTTTCTTTATCCTGCCGGCTCTCTGTGCCGGGCGAGGGATTAATCACGCACGATTTAGCGAGCTTCACTCTGTGTCACCTCCTTTTGCTTGAGTAGGTTTTGGTCTCAAGGGGTTCTGTGTTAGAATCTAAGTGAACCGAACGGCCTTCAGTGGCGGCACGTGGTGGTCATGGTGTTGGCGGGGGGAATGAGGCATGTTAAGAGATTTTACGCTGAACGATTTTGTGGCTGAAGTGGCATCTTCAGCCCCGGCACCAGGCGGAGGCAGTGTGGCTGCCTTAGCGGGGGCCGAGGGTTTTGCTCTCTTGGCCATGGTGGCCAGGTTGACCATCGGCCGGAAGAAGTACGCTGCCGTGGAAGGAGAGATGGGGGGGCTCCTCGACTTTGCCTCGGAGCGGCAGGTGCGGTTATTGCAACTGGTGGATAAGGATACCGCAGGCTTTAAGGGAGTGATGGCCGCCCTAAGCCTGCCTAAAGATACGGATGAGGAACGGGCTCTGCGTCGCGCGGAACTGGAAAAGGCGACTCTGCAGGCCGCCCAGGTTCCCCTCGAGACGGCCGGGCTGTGTTTAGAAGGCCTGCGGCGCCTTCCCGGCCTCTTAAGGGACGGGAATCAGAACGCTCTCAGCGATATGGGTGTGGCGGCTCAAAGCCTGCGGACGGGCTTGGAGGGAGCGCTTTACAACGTTCAGATCAACGCCTTAGGCCTCGAAGCAAGCGAGGAGAAGGAAAAGCTCCTGCATGAGTGTCAGCTCTTACGGGTCGAGGGCAGGAAAGTGTCGGTCGTGGTTGAGGAGGAAATTTTGAGCAGGCTTAGGTGAGGGCGCGGTTCAGTCAAGACGCGGTTCAGTCAATGGGACTCGTCGTTACTCGATGGCGTCAAAAATCGGGGGAGTGATTCGATTGGACTGTAAAGGTTGGGAGCAGGAGGGTCTCTTGCGGCTGTTCCTAAACAGTTTGGACTCGGAAGTTGCCGAATGTCCGGAAGAGTTAATTGTCTATGGTGGTACGGGGAAGGCGGCCAGGGACATCGAGAGCGCAAAAAGAATAAAGAAAAAATTGACCCAACTGAAGAATGACGAAACCCTCCTCATTCAATCCGGGAAACCGATCGCTGTCTTCCCTTCCCATCCCTTTGCTCCGCGGGTCATCATGGCGGGTTCCCTATTGGTACCCTCATACTCGGATTACGATACTTTTTCGCGATTAGAACGCCGTGGCTTGACCGCGTTCGGGCAAACCACAGCCAGTTGCTGGGCTTATATTGGCTCGCAAGGGGTGATGGAAGGGACAGCCAACACCTATGAAGAGGTGGCCAGACGTCACTTCGGCGGAACGCTGAAAGGCCGCTGGGTGCTCACCTCGGGTTTGGGCGGTATGGGCTCGGCCCAGCCACTCGGAGTGGAATATAATGGTGGCGTGGTCTTGGCGGTTGAGGTGGATGAGTCAAAGGTTGACCGGCGTGTGCGCGCTAGCCTATGTCAGATGAGGGCCGCCAATCTTGACGAAGCTCTGTTGCTGGTTCGGGAAGCTGTGGGGCGCAAAGAAGCGCGCTCTGTCGCTTTAGTGGGTAACGCAGCCCAGGTTTTTCGGGATGTGCTCGAACGTGGGGTCATTCCCGACGTGGTTACCGATCAGACCGCCGCTCACGATTTGCTTAACGGTTATGTACCTTCAGGTATTTCCTTGTCGGAAGCGGTTAAGTTGAGGGCCGATGCGCCTGAAGAGTACTTGGAGCTGAGCCGCAGGGGAATTGTCGAACACGTGAAAGCCATGATGGAGTTTATGCACCGGGGGGCGGTGGTTTTTGATTATGGCAATAATATCCGCCACCAGGCCGTTGCCGCGGGACTATCCGAGGCTTTTGAAATTCCCGGTTTCGTATCCGCTTATCTCAGGGACTATTTCTGCGCCGGGCGTGGTCCTTTCCGGTGGATTGCCCTCTCCGGCCAACCCGAAGATATTTATACGCTGGATGAGTTTATTTTGGCTGAATTCAAGGACGACGAGGAGATAGCCCATTGGATTCGTTTTGCCCAGGAACGTATCCCCTTTCAGGGACTGCCGGCTCGCACCTGCTGGTTGAATTTGGATCAACGGCTGCGTTTGGTGCACGCCATTACGGGTTTGCTAAAGCAGGGCAAATTGGCAGCTCCGGTCGCCTTGACAAGGGATCACATGGGGTCTGTGGCCAGCCCTTGGCGAGAGACGGAAAAGATGCCCGACGGGAGCGACAGTATCGCCGATTGGCCAGTACTGGGCGGTCTCTTGAATGCTATCTCGGGTGCCAGTTTAGTCAGTATACAACAAGGAGGAGGCGTGGGTGTCGGTTATTCCCTTCACACCGGTATGACCGTGATTGTGGACGGTTCTGAGCTATCCGCCAAGAAAGCGGAGCAGGTGACATTCAGTGACGTCGGGTTAGGCATCATCAGGCATGCGGATGCCGGTTACACGTTGGCGCAGGGAATGTCGCGCCAATACGGTTTCAACACCGACTAAGCTCAGCCTGAGGGGGATGACGATGGATGGTTTTCTCGGTCGTATGAGACAGGAATTGGCCTATAATCTCACTTTCGGTTTAGTAGAAAGTGTGCGCGAACTTTGGGAAATGGTTAGGACGGCTGGGTTACAATATCCGCCCAATATTGTAACCGTATGGGAGGTTTCCGGTGCCGAAACGTTCTTTAGTGACCGCAGCGAGTTATGGAAGGTGTCATGGCGTCGAGAGCTGAAAAAAACCTTTGATACTGTTTTAGACGGCATTGCCGTACATTGTTTTGTTTCTGACCGGGCCTTGGCTGTTCTCTTCAACAGTCATGACTGGGGTCCCGGAGATGATGGCTCACCGCTCCCCGGACTGAAACGGAGAATAGAAAACCTTCTCGCTTTGAAATTCGTCGTAGGAGTCGGGCGGGTGTACCCCGATGCCCGCCAGCTGGCAATGTCGTTCTATGAGGCTCGGCATACAACGGAGCGGGTTAGGATCGTTGGCGGTCCGGATCTGGACTTTTTTGACGCCCTGTCAGAGGGTGATGATGAGCCCCTATTTGAAATGGAGAAATCGGCCCTAAAACGAGCGCTACAGAAAAACGACAGACGAGAGACAGCCCTATTGATCCAGAAGCTCAAAGGGATGATGTCTGACCGGGTAGACAACGCAAACCTCAGCAGTGCCAAGACGGTTATTTTCGATTTGCTGTCGGTGATCTCCGTGGCTTCCCTGGAGAGCGGGCTGAGTTTGGAGGAATTGTTTCCCCATTTCTTGGAATGGATAACGAAACTCCGTCTTGCTAAAGAAACCTCCGACCTGTACCGGATGATAGCCACCGCCAGTGAAAAGGTCTTAGTTCTCGAAAGTAACGACCGGAATGCGGAAGCCGGTATGATCACCCGGGCCAAAGAATTTTTGCAAGATCACTTGGGTGAAGACCTTACGCTGTCCGAGATAGCCAGACGACAATTCCTCAGCCCATGCTACTTTAGCCGCCTTTTTAAACAGTCAACAGGGGAAACGGTGATGGAGTTCCTGACCGCCTTGCGCATGGCGAAGGCCAAAGAATTCCTAAAGAAGACAAATCAGCCGGTCAGCCAGGTGGCTGGCACAGTCGGCTACAGCGATCCGAACTACTTCAGCCGGGTCTTTAAACGGCGCTTTGGTATGGCCCCAAGTGAATATCGCGCTAAATATTAGCGTTACCCCGGCAAGGTTTGACCACCTCGCGGGGGTATTTTTTTTGGCAAGATTATGCGGGTACGACAAGATAGTTCAGAGGATAAAAGATGTTGACGACCGAATGTCTAAAATGTAAAGGCTAGTGAGAATTTACAAACCGGCCGCCATGCCAAATCTTCCCGGTCGCCGTGTCAATCTTCGAAGTTACGCGAAGAGGGAAAATTCGACGCCGATACCGCAGGATTAGAGCGGTTTGGTGGGCAAATTCCCCGAAATGTTCAGCAAAAAGCCGCTGCTTCTGTGGTGGCTTAGAGCTCTTAAAGACTATTGCGGAGGTGAGTGAGATGATCGATCCCTGACAAAGGGTCAGATTATTGATTTTGGCCGGGACTTTGTGAAGAAAGAGCCACTTGGAGAAGGCGAAATTTGTTGCCCAAGAAATCATGGTTAGGGTCGAACTTTTGTGATTAGAAAGATTTTATTTAGATGAAGTTAAGGGGGTAGGCAACATGCAAGTTGAGGTACACACCATTGACTATGTGCCGGAAAATGAAAGGCACGGTCATCCTCGAAGCCTGTTCAGTATTTGGTTCTCCGCAAACATGCAATTGACGACCATTATCACGGGAGCAATAGCAGTTGAAGTACTGAAATTAGATCTGTTCTGGTCGGTGGTTGCAATACTCGTCGGTAACCTGCTGGGGGGCATCTTTATGGCCTATCACTCAGCTCAAGGGCCGATTCTTGGCGTACCGCAAATGATTCAGAGCAGGGCCCAGTTTGGCTTTTATGGGGCTATATTGCCCCTGATTATTGTAATTTTAATGTACGTTGGCTTTTTTGCCAGTTCCGGTGTGCTTGGCGGGCAGGCTTTAAACCATCTGCTACCCTTGGGCGACTCTGTGAATATCGTGATAATCAGTGTGCTGGCCGTCATAATGGCCATTTTTGGCTACGAGCTAATACATCAGTATGAAAAGGTTATGTCCTATATCTTTGCCCTTTTCTTCTTAGTGTTTACCTACAGGGTTCTCTTCGGAGGCTTGTTACCCGCGGGCGTATGGAATGTTGGAAAACTGGATATCCCGGGGTTTCTAATGGGCGTATCAATATTTGCGACGTGGCAGATCGCTTATGCCCCGTATGTGGCGGATTACTCGAGGTATCTGCCGGCATCTGTCAACATGGGTTCAGTGTTTAAGTATACGTACTGGGGAGCGGTTATCGGGTCAGCTTGGATGATGATTATTGGCGCGGCCTTGACCATCATTGACGCGAAGGCAAACCTTATGGACTTAGTCTATCGAATAAGCGGCAGCTTCGGCGTGATTGCCATAATTTTGATAGTATTTGGCATCCTTGCAATTAACGTTATGAACCTTTATGGTGGCTTTATGTCAACCTTGACAACGACAACACCGTTCATGAAGGTCAAGAAGAAAATTACTTATTCTCAGCGTATGGTATATATTATTATTGTGGCCATAGTGGGAACCGTCTTGGCGATATGGGGACAGGGCAATTTCCTTAACAACTATACAAATTTCCTGTTATTGCTGTTGTATTTTATGATTCCGTGGACTGCGATAAATTTAATGGATTTCTATATTCTCCGGGACGGGCATTATGATATAAAAAGTATCTTAGAACCCGGAGGACAATATGGTAGTTTTAATTGGGTGGCGCTTGGTGTTTATGTGGTAGGGTTCCTGGTTCAACTGCCGTTTGTTAATACTGACATATATGAGGGCCCTCTTGCCAAAGCGATGGGGGGTGCGGACATTGCCTGGATAGTAGGTCTGGCGGTTTCTTCGGTCCTTTATTATCTACTTGGACGGCGCCGGACACGGGACCCAAAAGTGCCGCGTTAGGTCCGCTTAACCCAAGGGGACGAATACGGTAAAGTCGCTAATATTAGACTAACGCTGATATTAGACTGACGCTAATGTGGTACTGACGCTAATGTGGTACTGACGCTAATGTGGGACTGACGCTAATGTGGGACTGACGCTAATGTGGTACTGACGCTAATGTGGGACTGACAGCGAAGTGCGGACTCAGTGGTAACAAATGGGCCAAGTGTGAGTCTGTGACGGGGCTCATTCTGAGAATGATGTTTCTAGACGGGGAGGTTTATGAGTATGTCAGAAAACCATGAGATTGCCCAAGCAATGACGATCAAGCTGGAGTTTGAGAGCCTGCCGGAGATGCCGGAATTTGCCGCCGGAATCCGGCGAGCGCCGGACCGCGGTTTTGCCCTAACGCCGGATCAAACGAAGATCGCCTTACAGAACGCGCTGCGTTACGTGCCGGAAAAATTCCATGAAGAGCTGGCGCCCGAGTTTTTGCGGGAACTCTATACCCGGGGTCGCATTTACGCTTACCGCTTTCGCCCGGCCGGACGGATCTACGGAAAATCCGTGCAGGAATATCAGGGGAAATGCCTGGAAGGTAAAGCTTTTCAGGTCATGATCGAGAACAACTTGGATTTTGAAGTGGCGCTCTATCCCTACGAACTCGTGACCTACGGCGAGACAGGCAGCGTCTGTCAGAATTGGCTCCAGTACCGGCTGATTAAGAAATACTTGGAGGAGCTGACAGATAAAACGACACTTGTGGTGGAATCCGGACACCCGCTGGGATTGTTTCCTTCCCGGCCGGAAGCACCCCGGGTCATTATTACTAATGCTCTCATGGTCGGTATGTTTGACAACCAGCGCGACTGGGCGGTTGCTGAGCAGATGGGGGTTGCCAACTATGGTCAGATGACAGCCGGCGGCTGGATGTACATTGGTCCCCAGGGTATTGTTCACGGGACCTTTAACACGATTCTTAACGCCGGGAGGATGAAATTGGGCGTTGCGCCGGATGGGGATCTGCGGGGGCGTCTCTTTGTTTCCTCAGGCTTGGGCGGGATGAGCGGAGCTCAGCCCAAAGCGGCGGAAATCGCGGGGGCGGTCGGAATCATCGCCGAAGTGGATGAGTCGCGGATTAAGACCCGTTACGAACAGGGTTGGGTGAAACAGGTTTCCCGGGATTTGGACGAGGTCTTTCAGGTGGCGGATGAATACTTGGCCAAAGGGGAACCATTTTCCATCGCCTACCACGGAAATATCGTTGACCTCCTAGAGTATGCCGTTCAACACCGGCATAAGGTGGATCTCCTCTCAGATCAGACTTCTTGCCACGTGGCCTATGACGGCGGGTATTGCCCGCAAGGGGTATCCTTTGCGGAGCGCACCCGGCTGCTGGCGGCCGACCGGGAGAAGTTCCGTCAACTCGTAGATAAGAGCCTGCGCCGGCATTTTGAACTTATCAAGGAGTTGGTCGACAGGGGGACGTACTTCTTTGATTATGGTAACTCCTTCCTCAAGGCCATGTTCGATGCCGGGGTGAAGGAAATTTCCCGCAATGGGGTGGATGAAAAGGATGGCTTTATTTTCCCCTCCTATGTGGAAGATATCATGGGACCAGAGTTGTTCGACTATGGGTACGGGCCGTTTCGCTGGGTTTGTCTGAGCGGGCGCCATGAGGATTTGCTCAAGACTGACAGGGCGGCCATGGAGTGTATCGATGTCGCCCGGCGCGGTCAGGATCGGGATAACTATATTTGGATTCGGGACGCGGACCGCAACCGGCTGGTCGTTGGGACACAGGCCCGTATCCTGTATCAGGACGCGGAGGGTAGGATTAAAATTGCCCTAAAGTTCAACGAGATGGTGCGCAAAGGTGAGATTGGGCCGGTTATGCTCGGGCGGGATCACCATGATGTCAGTGGTGCGGATTCTCCGTTCCGCGAGACGGCCAACATCAAGGACGGCAGCAACGTTATGGCCGATATGGCCACTCAATGTTTCGTCGGCAACGCCGCCCGGGGTATGAGTCTGGTTTCTTTGCACAATGGGGGCGGGGTCGGTATCGGTAAAGCCATCAACGGTGGTTTCGGCTTGGTTCTGGATGGGAGTGAGCGGGTGGACGGGATTATCCGGTCAGCTCTCCTCTGGGACGTTATGGGTGGAGTGGCTCGCCGTTCCTGGGCGCGCAACGAGCACTCTATCAGTACCGGCATCGAGTTTAACCGGCAGCACCAGGGCCAGGGCCAAATCACTCTCCCTTATCTGGCCAAGTCTGAACTGGTCGAGGCTCTGGTAGCCAAGACATTTCCCCAGCGGTAGAGCGGGTGACGAGCTTCAAGCTCAGTGTCTTCAATGTACATGTGAAGTGTCCTGAGGTACGGGGTGCCAACGGGTATGAGTATTCTTTGGCGACTCGGGATGGCGACACAAGTGTCAACCTAACCAAGGAAACATCAGGGGCGGAAACGGAGCGATAGTCAGCCTAAACCAGATTAACGCTGGGAGGTCAGCGCCTACTCGACAATTCTGATTCCGGTGTGAAAGGTAGCGTGTGTATATCATGGCAAAAATCGTTGAATGTATTCCCAACATCAGTGAAGGCCGACGGCCGGAGATTGTTGAGGAAGTGGTTGCCGAGGTGAAAAAGGTTCCGGGAGTGATTCTGCTCGATTATTCCAGCAACGCGGACCATAACCGGACGGTCATCACTTTTATCGGGGAGCCGGAAGGAGTTCTGGAGGCGGCTTGGCGCTTGATCGGGAAGGCTGCGCAACTTATTAACCTGGAAGAGCACCGGGGCGCGCACCCGCGCCTGGGGGCAACGGATGTCGTCCCTTTTGTGCCGATCCGGGATGTAAGTATGGAAGAATGCGTGAACCTGGCTCAAAGGCTGGGAGAGAGAGTCGGCCGGGAACTGGAAATTCCAGTTTATCTTTATGAACGAGCGGCAACCCGTCCCGAAAGGCGGAATTTAGCAGAGGTTCGCCGGGGAGAGTATGAGGGGCTTAAGGAGAGCATCAAGACGGAGGAACGCAAGCCGGATTTTGGCCCGAGTGTTCTGGGCACCGCCGGAGCTGTGATTATCGGCGCTCGACCGCCTTTGGTGGCTTTTAACGTGAACCTTGGCACCTCGGATCTGGGGGTGGCGAAAGCCATTGCCAAGGCCATTCGGGGAAGTTCGGGCGGTTTTGTCCACATCAAAGCCTTGGGGGTGAACCTGTCGGAACAGGGCCGGGTGCAAGTGTCCATGAACATGGTGGACACTTCAGGTACCCCGCTTTACCGGGCTATGGAGTTCATTAAGGCGGAGGCGGCCCATTATGGGGTCCCGGTAGTCGGAAGCGAAATCGTCGGGCTCGTGCCTCTGCAAGCCTTACTTGACACAGCCGCCTACTACTTGAACCTGCAGGAGTTTTCCGCCGGACAAGTTTTGGAGAAACGCGTCTTCGGGTTTTAGTATTCTGAGACATGCGGTTTTATTGAAGTGAAGATTCTAGGGTTTTTGGGCTGGGGGTTTTGGCAGGCCCTTAAGCCGGCGTGTTCCGCTTTTGAGCGGGAAGACTGGAGGTGAGGGCTGTGGTTCAGGCTGACCTGTTGATTCATTCCGGCACGGTGGCGACCCTGGCCGGGCACAGCGCGCAACCGGCTCGGGGGCGGGAAATGTCCTCGGTCGGCCTCATTGAGGGAGGGGCCGTGGCCGTCCGCGGGGAAAATATCTTGGCGGTAGGGACTGAAGCCGAGATCCGGAGGGCCGGTTGGGCAGGGAGAGAGACGAGAGAGATCGATGCTCGGGGAAAGCTCGTGTTGCCGGGATTTGTCGATCCACATACTCATGTGCTCTATGCCGGTTCACGTGAAAATGAGCTGGCTATGAAATTGGCGGGCACTCCCTATCTGGATATTCTCCGACAAGGCGGGGGCATTCTGGCCACGGTGCGCAGTACGACCCAGGCGAAGGATGAAGAGATCAAAGCGCAAACCCGCAAAAGGCTGGCTGAGATGCTCAGACAAGGGACGACCACTCTGGAAATCAAGAGTGGTTATGGTCTCAGTGTGACGGAGGAACTGAGGGAGTTGCGCTTGATCAAGGAACTGGACGGGGAGGGCGTACAGGATCTCGTTCCCACGTTCATGGGTGCTCACGCCATTCCTGCGGGACGGAGTGAGGAAGAGTACACAGATCTGGTCGTTGGGGAAATGCTCCCTCGGGTGGCGCGGGAAAGTTTGGCCGAATACTGTGACGTCTTTTGCGAAAGAGGGGTATTCAGTCCTGAAACGAGTCTTAAGATATTGCATAAAGCCCGAGAACTGGGCCTAAAGTTAAAGGTCCATGCCGATGAGCTGGAGAGTTCGGGAGGAGCGGAATTGGCGGCCCAGGTTGGAGCGGTCAGCGCCGAACACCTGCTGCGGGCCACGGAGGCAGGGATCCGAGCCCTGGCCGCCCAGAATGTCATCGCGGTGCTTCTGCCGGCTACCTCTTTCAACTTGGCGCAGAATCTATATGCCAGGGCTAAAGCCATGCTGGAGGCGGGGGTGCCCTTAGCTCTGGCTACGGATGCCAACCCAGGTTCGTCACCGACGGAATCCATGCCTTTGGTTTTGACTCTTGCCTGTCTCTATCTTAAACTCTCGCCGGAAGAGGCTTTGACCGCGGCGACGATCAACGCGGCCCATGCCGTGGGCCGCGCTGGGGTGGTCGGCAGTTTGGAGGCCGGCAAGAGAGCGGATATTCTCATCCTGGATGTTCCCAATCTCGATTATTTGCCTTATCATTTTGGCAGTAATCCTGTGGAAACCGTGGTCAAGCGAGGCCGAATCGCCTGGCGCGATCAATTATAGGTTCTCAGAATCCTTTGCGTCCGCCGCTTTAATCCGTCGGGAGGTTCAGGGACTTTTGGGGATCCTTCGGGCGGTAAAGATGTGTTTAACAGGAGTGAGTCTTTTGGTTCCACCAGTTTTTTTCACTCTGATCGGAAGTATTCCGGTCGTATTATATCTGATTCTTTACCATAAGTTGTCACAAATCACACGGGAACTGAGAAGTATGAAGGAATTATTGGAAGAGATGAACAATAAGGGGACAAATTCTTGATGTCACTGTGGGGAGGTTCAGGGCTTTTGAGAACCCTTCGGGCGTTAAACCCGGCAGGCATGACGTCTTTAGGCCGTAAAGCGCGGCCTTTCGGCAGGTAGACGGGAGGCTTCGGTTAAACTTGCCATGGGCAGAATTTCCATAGGAAGAGCTTCTATAGACAGAATTTCTACAGCAGGAATTTGGATCCCTTTTGTTTACTTTTACGCGGTCGCGATGTCGGCGAGATGGAGGTTTCTATGGAGAACCCGAATGCCGCTCCGTTTTCCCTCAGTAAATTAGCCTTGCTTCTACCCCTGTTGCAAGGCCACGATTGGCAGAAGACGGTGAAAGAGCAACTGGAAGACGGTGGCTACCGTTACACTTTGGGCCGGGTTGGGGCGATGGATCTGATGAAAGTTGTGGCTGCGGTGGAGACGGCTGCCAAACGTAACCGGCTGATCGATGAAGAGCAGTACAGGGAAGTCCATGCTCTTTACCACGCCATCATCGAGGCCATTCAGGGTGTGGGCCGGGGAACGATGCAATTCGGCGAGATCCTGCGCACGGTGGGTCTCACTTTTGCGGTTGTCCGGGGACCGCTGTTTCCGGAAGGAGCCGAGCCCGGGGAGTGGATCGCTGTATGTCTCTACGGAACGATTGGGGCCCCCCGTAAAGGCTTTGAACATGAGACGCTGGGATTCGGTATCAACCACGTGTAACCGAACCGTAACCCGCTTCAAGCCCCATGGTTTTAACCATCGGGAAAAGGCGGGTTAGCGGCGCTCAATGCTGCGCTAGGCTCGGCACGATCTTCGCGTGCAATTGGCGTCAGTCCGAACTGTGGACTGCCGCCATGGCGCTTCTCAACGCTGTTCACCACAGACGCTTACGTGTCTCGGCCAAGGCGTGGCTTTGTCTTCGTCCTGGGGGATTCGACTGCCTTCATGTGTCCGCCAGGAGGGGCCAAGGCGTAGCTTTGCCTTCATCCTGGTCCGACTGAATCAGATTAAGCCGATCGCGGACCGTTTTCTCGGGGCCCAATAAATGGTATAATAGAAACAGAAGCCTGGTCGAGGTTATCAATGCTGGGTCAACCATGGGGAAACAGTGAGAAGGAACGGAGAAGCCGAGATGGTGAACGGAGAATTACTGGAAATCATTCGGAATGGTGAGAACTCGGGGGTTGAGTTCAAACGGGATGATATCAGGGCGGAGACATTGGCGCGGGAGATCGTAGCCTTGGCCAACTACAAAGGTGGGCGGATCATTCTCGGTGTGGAGGATAATGGGGATGTAACAGGTATTGCTAGGCCCGATTTGGAAGAATGGGTCATGAATATTTGCGCGAGCAAAGTTCACCCACGTCTTATTCCCTACTTTGAAGAGGTAGTGGTTGGCGGACGAAGGGTGGCCATCATTTCAATTGACATGGGAATTTCCAAACCCTATGTGGTCAGGCACAACCAGCGTGAAGATATCTACGTGCGCATCGGCTCGACTTCACGGTTGGCAACCAGGGAGGAACAAGCCAGGTTATTTCAAACCGGGGGAATTCTTCACGTGGAAACTCTCGCGGTTCCTCGGGCCACCTTTGGCAGTCTGGACCTCAGACGCCTGGTAGATTATTTTGCCAGGGTGCGGGGTATGAATGACTTGCCTGGCAGCGATGAAGAATGGATACAACTTCTGGTCAATATGGAATTGATGATGGAGACCGAATATTCGGAACCGGTGGCCACGATCTGCGGCCTGGTTCTCTTCGGCAGGGAGCCGAAACGGTTCCTTTCGCAAGCAGGGGCAGAGTGGGTGGCTTACCCCGGGAATGAAAAAGATTATGACACAAGAGATAGGGCGACAATTGACGCGCCCTTGGTCGCCCTTTGGAACCAGCAAGGAGAGCAAGTTGAGGCTGGGTTGCTGGACCACCTGATGAGCAAAGTGCGCCAACATGCTTCGCGGGAGATAATTTCGGAGGATTATCTCACACGCAAACTCAAGTGGGATTTTGCTCCTGAGGCTGTGCGGGAGGGAATGATCAATGCCTTTGTTCATCGCGACTGGACCAGGCCCACAGATGTAGAAATATGCCTGTACGTGGATCGCTTGGAAATTGTCAGCCCGGGATCTTTACCCAATAATGTTACGGTCGAAAGAATGAAGCTGGGCTTGCGGGTTCCGCGCAACCCCATCATGATTCAGACCCTGCGCGATTATGGGTATGTAGAACATATGGGAATGGGAGTGAGAAACAAAATCATCAAGGGGATGCTTGCACACAACGGAAAAGAGCCGACACTTTTGGCCGACGAGGACAGGCTGGCTGTCAAGCTCTGGCGTTAGCAGGCCGGTGGATCGGATTCAGGGTGGCAACCGAATGTCGCGTGGTTGCGAATGTTAGGTCGGGACTTACACCTATTTAGGTGTGAGTCCTTTCATTTTTTGCGTACCGAGACCGGCGGCATGTTTCCGAGTGCCGGCTGGAAAGTATTAAGGTGGCAGATGTCGACCATTCGGCGCTGAAAAGCAACTATTCATCTAAAAAGCGTTGCTTTATAGTGGAAAAAGTTTATTATGAACATGACAGGTGGTTCATGTGTCATCTTACGGTGTCATAGATTGTGGGAGGGCAGAACATTGAAAGCAGAAAGTGGTTACAACCGGACTGAAAACAAAAAGCGCGAAAGGACGTATCAAGCGAAGACCGACAGAGGTGAGGCCACGCGCCAAAAACTCCTTCTGGCCGCAGAAGAGGTTTTTGGCGAAAAAGGATTTCACGGAGCCTCTATTGTTGAGATTACGCTCAAAGCAGGTGTGGCGCAGGGGACTTTCTATTTGTACTTTCCCAGCAAGGAGACGATATTTGAAGAATTGGTCAGAGAGTTAAATCATGATCTGCGACGCGAGATCAGCGTCGGCGTGAGTGGAGCCAAGAACCGCCAAGAAGCAGAGGAACGTGGTTTCCAGATTTTCTTTGCCTTTATCAAAGAACACCGGAACCTCTATCGAATTGTGCAAGAAATTCAGTTCGTTGATGAAGAGCTTTATAAATGGTACTATTCTAAGTTTGCGGAAGGATACATTGAGGGTTTGGAAAAAGCGATGGCTGCGGGTGAGTACCGGTATTTAGATCCGGAAACGGTAGCCTATGCCATGATCGGGGTTGCCGAGTTTTTGGGCATGCGTTGGGTTCTTTGGCAAAAGGAGGACATACCTCCGAAGGCGCTGAGTGCGGCTCTGGAGCTGATCATGGGAGGAGTGCTGCCGCGCCAGTAAACGCCGTCGTATTGAGAAAAAAGGGGGTGATTCAACCAGCGTCCGCAGTTGAGAGGCCAACCAAACCAAACATCAGGAGGGGACGGCGGGAGGTTAGGAGTGAGAGGAAATGTCGAAATATTGAGATTATGGCTTAAGTCTGACGAAAAAGGGAGAAGAAGGATTTTTTGTTCTGAGGCTTCAGTTAAATCTTAAGATCTTCAAAGAAGGAGGGTTTGAATTGATGGGAAAGACGCCCAAAACGGTACGGGCCGGAATCGTTGTCTTAGTTGCGGGTCTTTTGGTTTTGACCGGTTGTGGCTCCAAGCCGTCTGCTGGCTCAGATGGTCAGGCAGCAACGGCCAAGACACCGATCAAGATTGGCATCGTGACTTCCCAGACGGGTGCACTGGAGGGCTATGGAAAACAAAGCATCCGCGGCTTTGAAATGGGTCTTGATTACGCCACGAAGGGGACAAAGGAGGTGGCGGGGCATCCCATTCAGGTGGTGATCGCTGATTCGCAGACCAAGCCGGATGTCGCCAAGCAGAAAGCCATCAAAGCGTTGGAAAATGACAAGGTAGATGTCTTGGTGGGATGCGCCAGTTCCACCGATGCTTTGGCTATCTTACCCCTGGCCCAGCAATACAAGAAAGTCATGGTGGTGGAACCGGCTGTGGCTGACGCGATTACAGGTTCGCAATGGAACCGCTACATTTTCCGGACGGGCCGCAATTCCTCCCAGGATGCTGTTGCCGGGGCGGCGGCCATCGCCAAGCCGGGAGTTAAAATTGCCATTTTGGCGCCGGACAGTGCTTATGGACGTGACGGGGTGAAGGCCTTTAAACCCGCGGCCGAAAAACTGGGAGCCAAGGTTATCTTAGAAGAATTTCCCGCCATGAATACTCCCGATTTTACCGCCAACCTGCAAAGGATTGTGAGCAGCAAACCCGATTATCTGTTTGTGATCTGGGCCGGAGCCAATGCCCCATGGCAACAGATCTCCGATCTGAAACTACCCGAAAAAGGGATTAAGATTTCTACGGCGGCACCGGATATTGCCGCTTTAAAAACCATGGGGAATCTTGTGGGCATGGAAGGGTTTGGCATCTATTATTATGGGTTACCCAAAAACCCGATCAACGACTGGTTGGTCAAAGAGCATCTGAAGAAATATAACGAGCCTCCCGACCTCTTCACAGCCGGTGGCATGTCGGCCGCTCTGGCCATCGTCACCGCCCTGGAAAAGACGGACGGAAATGCCAACGCCGACAAATTGATCAGCACCATGGAAGGGATGTCTTTTGAGACACCGAAAGGCACGATGACTTTCCGCAAAGAGGATCACCAGGCTCTGCAGGCGATGTATGCCATCCGCCTGGAAAAACAAGCGGGTGTGGCCTGGCCTGTGCCGGTCCTGATGAGGACCATGACTCCGGCGGAGACCTCTCCGCCCATTCAAAACGGCAGGTAGGAATATTGCGTTCGTGGCAGAGTGACCCTGTGAGTTGACAAACGACAGAGATGATGGGGAGGCCAAGCCTCCCCATCTTGGGGCATAGCCTTCGGAAGCAAGGGGGAGATGTATGTCGCCGACGCTCTGTTGAACAGGGTGACCAAATTCGTGCCATAGTGATTCGGGTCTGCCGACCACGCGCGGACGGGGGCCGGCGGCGTCGTTTCATGGTACGGAGCCAGGTCTTCGATTGGTGCTCATGAAGAAGTGGAGGGAGAGATCAGGGTGATCCATCAGGATTGGGATTGGCTTGGAGACATAGTTGGTCGTATGGCAGGGCTGAGTCCCGGGCGTGAGGCATTGCTCGATTTAGACAACGGCATCCACTACACCTATGGCGACTTAAACGAGCGGGCCAATCGCTTAGCCAATTATTTGGCCGAACAGTTGACCATTCAAAAAGGGGATAGAGTAGCTTTTATTTCACGAAACCGGGTGGAGATGTTTGATGCCCTGTTCGCCTGCGGCAAATTGGGAGCAATTTTCGTTCCCTACAATATCCGGCTCTCGCCAGGCGAGTTAATAAAGCTCATGGCCAATGAAGAGCCCAAACTTTTATTTTACGAAGACGTGTTTGGCGCGACCGTGCGAGAGTTGAGGGAGAGTCTCCCATGGCTGCAACATTATGTATTATTGGCAGAGGCAGGCGGAGCAAGGAAAACAGGGGAAGTAAGTGAAGAAGGCAGAGGAAGCGAAGGAAGCCAAGTAACCGGAGGAAACAAAGATGGAGACATTGCTTACGCAGAGGCTTTGGACTACGCCAATGCCAAGCCCAGACGCTGCCGGGAGTTGATGCCGGAAGATATCTTTTTACTCGTGCACACCGGCGGTACGACGGGACTTCCCAAAGGCGCTATGATATCCCATAAAGCGGTGCTCTATAATCAATTGAACAACATTTTAGACTGGGAATTGAACTCAGCAAAAACCTTCCATTTACTGTTGCCTTTGTTTCATACCGGGGGTTGGAACTTATTGACGCTGGGAATTTTGGCCGTGGGCGGGCGGGTGCTGCTCAACCGCTCCTTTGACCCTGCTCTCACCTTAAAAGTGATTACAGAGTATAAACCAAATTATATCTTCGGAGCTGCTACGATGTTTCGCATGATGGCTGATCAAGCGGAGTTTGAGACGACCGACTGGTCGTCTGTGGAATGGGTCATGTCCGGGGCGGCTCCCACACCCGTGCAGGTTATGGAGAAGTTCTGGCAAAAAGGTATCAAAATGTGCCTGGGTTACGGTTTGACAGAGGGTGGACCCACGAATCTGTGCGCTCCGGTCAAATTTATGAGTTTAGAACAACTCAAAGAAAAGCACGCCTCTGTCGGAAAGCCGTTCTACTTTACGGTCGCGAGAATCGTTGATGATGACGGAAGGGAAGTCGGGGAAGGGGAGACGGGGGAGCTTATCTTCAGCGGTCCCCAAATCTTTTCCGGCTATTGGCGCAATCGAGAAGAGACCGGAAAAACTCTGCGTAACGGTTGGGTCCACACCGGGGATATGGCCGAGCAAGACCCGGAGGGTTTCTACCGCATTGTGGGTCGGAAGAAAAATATGTTCATAAGCGGAGGAGAGAACGTATTTCCTCCGGAGATTGAGACCGTGCTCTATCAGATTCCCGAAGTGCATGAATGTTGTGTGATCGGAGTGCCTGACTCGAAATGGGGAGAAGTCGGGAAGGCCATTGTCGTTTTCAAACCGGGCCAGGGCCTCTCCAGGGATGAACTCATTGCGTTTCTCAAGATGCGGCTCGCCCCCTACAAGGTTCCGAAATATGTGGCCTTTGTCAGGGAAGTTCCCAAGAACTCGGTGGGAAAAATTGTGGCCCAAGAAGCGTTCAGGCTTTATGGCAAGTCCGAGGACGAGAGTCTTGTCTGATGGCGGAAAGATAGTCAAAAAAGCAACAAGGGCAAGGCGTGGGAGGAGAGGTGAAGAGAGCATGAGAAAAGACTTAGGGAGAGGTTAAGAAAGGATGATGGGAGAGGGAGACGACAAG
The DNA here is from genome assembly GCA_001029295.1 of Peptococcaceae bacterium CEB3. Taxonomy (GTDB): domain Bacteria; phylum Bacillota; class Desulfitobacteriia; order Desulfitobacteriales; family Desulfitobacteriaceae; genus Acididesulfobacillus. The sequence continues at coordinate 248,517 of LDXJ01000062.1, forward strand.
TAAGGAAACAATGAGAAAAGGTATGGAGAAAGAGTGAGAAACAACGTGGGAAAAGGAAGAGACGAAGATACAATGGCAGCCGCAGGAAATGGAGCAAGACGCCATATAAAGAGTCTGCCAAGCAAACGGGGAAGCCCCCATGTGGCAGCTGGCAGGTCTACAAGGGGAGGGGTAACGGGTGCCCAAAGAGCCGCAAAGGGCCGAGTGAGCGGAGAAGAAATAGGCACTGTCCCGGTTGGCTTGCGGAGTATCGGGGTGTATTATCCGGAGACGGTGATCACCAGCCGGGAAATCGCCGGATGGAGCGGTATTCCGGAAACGGTGATCCGGGAGAAATTCGGCATTGAATCCAAGCGCAAAGCCGGACCGGAAGACACTGTCTCAGAAATGTGTACAAAGGCGGCCCGAAACTGTCTTCAAGGTATTATAGAACCCGAAGCGATTGATCTTCTCATTTATCATGGCAGTGAGTACCGGGACTATTATGTCTACAATTGTTCAGCCCAAATTCAACATAAGCTGGGTGCCGTCAATGCCAAAACGTTCGAACTCCATAACTTGTGTTCATCCGGACCGCTGGCCCTGCAGTTGGCCAGGTCCCTGATGCTCGTTCACTCTGAAATCAAGAACACTCTCTTGGTGGTGGGCACCAGGGAGTCGGACCTGGTTGATTACAGGAATGAGCGGGCCAGGTTCATGTTCAACTTTGCCGATGGGGCAGCAGCCTGCCTGTTGCAACGGAGTTGTGATCGGAATGAGATCCTGGCCACAGAGATGATTACTGACGGAAGTTTTGCGACAGATGTCGCGGTCCATGCCATAGGAAACGTCAACTATGCCCAGGGATTTCAGCTGGAGCCAGATTTCGGCCTGGCAGAAGAGGCAAAGGCGCAGGGAAAAAAGGTATCTTATTACGGCTTAGATGTGTCGGATCCCGTCTCCATGAAAGAACGACTTGACACGTTGTCCCTGGCCAATTTTGTCAAGGTGATCCGGGGGGCGGCTGAGAAAAGCGGATACAATCCTTATGAGATTAAGTTTCTGGCACCCATTTTCATGAAGCGTTCGATTTTGGACCATATTCTCGCTCAATTCCATATGACACCGGAGCAGTCCTTTGTCCTCAAGAGTTTCGGACATGTCCAATCGGCTGATGCCTATATCTCTGTTTATGAAGGATTGAAATTGGGTCGCATTCGTGAGGGAGACCTGGTGATCATGCTGGGGGCGGGAACGGGCTATTCATGGGTGGCGACGGCCCTTAAGTGGGGAAAGTGTTGAAGGCGCACGAGGAAAGGATGGGTACATTTATGAAAGTCATCGGATTTTCCGGAAGTCCACGAGAAAACGGGAACACGGCGTTTTTGGTGCAGACGGCCCTGAATCAACTGCAAAAACAAGGTATCGAGACGGAACTTATCCGACTGGGGGACAAGCAAATAGAACAGTGTACCGGTTGTTATTCATGTGTCCAAGAAAAGGAATGCCTGATAGAAGACGACTTTCCGGAGATATTCCGGAAAATGCTGGAGGCGGACGGGCTAATTCTGGGTTCTCCGGCTTATCACTCTTCCATCACTCCCAAATTGAAAGCTTTGTTGGACAGGGCTGGATTTCTGGGCCGTTGGGTCGCGAATGACATGAAAGGCGAAAATTCCACTTATCAATGGCAAGGGACCGCATTTTCCGGGAAGGTGGTCGCTCCCATCACGGTGGCCCGCCGGGCCGGGCAAAACTTTGCTTTTGCCCAGTTGCTGCTTTGGGCAACGGTCAATGATTTCATCGTAGTGGGTTCCAATTACTGGAATATCGCGGTGGCAGGAACGAGTGGCAAAGTTGACGCGGATCAGGACACGGAAGGGATCGGAGTCATAAACCACATGGCTGAAAATATGGGTCATCTGCTCACTCAGCTCAAGAAATGATTCTTGCAATTCGAACTTCAAGGTATATAATGGGATTGGGCTAAGGCTGTGTTTCCGGTGGGATTAGCTATGAGCGATTAGTACGTAGAGCCGCCGGTTCGGCCCAGTTGAGGGTTTTGTTTCGTTATTTGATTTATGATGTCGAAAATTCAATCGAGGGCCGGAGGGCCAGAGATAGTGAGCCAAAGTCACAAGTGGTTAGGGGCTTATACCTTTTCGGTATGGGCTCCTTTGTTTTTTTGTCAAGAAAAGGGGAATTAAAATGAAAACGCCAAAGATAAAAAAAGTCATAACGATCGGCCAAGGCAAACTCTCCCTAGAGGATGTGGTCGCCGTGGCTCGCTACCGGAGCAAGGTCCGATTGTCTCAACCTGCCAAGGAGGGCATGCAGAAAAGCCGGAGCTATGTGGAAAAGCTCCTTCGGGAAAATCGGGTCGTCTACGGATTGACAACCGGTTTTGGCAAATTTAGCGACACCCTGATCTCACAGGAGGATACCAAGGCTTTGCAGTGGAATCTAATCCGGAGTCATGCCTGCGGGATCGGAGAGCCCTTGGCCCAGGAAATCGTACGGGCCATTATACTGCTGCGGATCAACGCCTTGTCTCTGGGATACTCCGGGATTAGGCCGGAAACCGTGGAAACACTGGTATCGATGCTCAACCACGGAGTGACGCCGGTCATTCCGGAAAAAGGCTCACTGGGAGCCAGCGGAGATCTAGCACCCCTGGCCCATTTAGCTTTGGTCGTAGTCGGGGAGGGAGAAGCCTTCTACGGTGGGGAACGCTTGCCAGGTGGGGAGGCCATGCGCAGGGCGGGCATTGCCACTGCGGTCCTTGAAGCGAAAGAGGGACTGGCTCTAATCAATGGCACTCAGGTTATGACGGCTATCGCCGCCCTGGCGATTTGGGATGCTCTCAACCTGGCGGACTGGGCGGATGGTGCCGCTGCCCTATCCTTCGAGGCTTTACTGGGGGTCAAGGATGCTTTGGATCCTGAGACACACCGCCTTCGACCTCATCAAGGGCAGGCTGAGGTAGCAGCCAACCTGAGAAAGCTGACGGAAGGCAGTAAATTGCTTACGGCTCAGGGCGAACAAAGAGTCCAGGATGCCTATTCCTTAAGGTGTGTGCCCCAGGTGCACGGGGCTAGCCGGGATGCCTTTGCCTACATCGCCGAAAAAGTGCGCATAGAGATGAACTCAGCGACGGACAATCCCCTTATTTTCGCGGATGAAGATCGGGTCATCTCCGGTGGGAATTTTCACGGACAGCCGGTGGCCTTGGCCATGGATTTTCTTTCGATCAGCGTAGCCGAACTGGCGGACATTTCCGAGCGCCGGCTGGAGCGTCTGGTCAACCCCCAATTGAATGAAAAACTCCCGCCCTTCTTAACGGAGCACGGCGGGATGAACTCGGGCTTTATGATTGCTCAATATGCGGCGGCATCCTTGGTGTCCGAGAACAAATCTTTGGCCCACCCCGCGAGCGTGGACTCGATCCCTTCTTCGGGCAACCAGGAAGACCATGTTAGCATGGGGACGATTGCCGCCCGTAAGGCCAGGGAGATCATCGTCAATGCCTATTATGTTTTGGCTATTGAAGTGCTGGCGGCGGCACAAGCCGTGGACTTTCGCGGAGCGGAATCTTTGGGAGAAGGGACCCGTTGGCTTTACGAGAGATGCCGGGAACAGGTGTCTTTTGTGGCTGAGGATCGGGCCCTCTCCGCAGACTTTGAGAAATTCGCCCGCTATATGAGGGAAACGCGGCTGGCGGCGGGCCTGTTGCAAGGACAGCATCCGGCGCCGCAAAGGTTCGGAAGAGTTTAAGGCATCCGGCAATCGGCAAGGAATATCCGTGGCGGAGGGCGGGCAGGCAACCGGCACCCTAAACGCGCAGCGTCGAGGCTCATGAGGTACCCCTACAGGGAAAGCTGAGTCTTCCCACGGCTGCAGCCCGGCCGAAGCCAGCGGGTTCTAAGACCTTATTGCTTTTGACCTCATTATTCTTGACCTATACAAGCTTGCAATATTTTCGTTAACTAAGTAAAATAAGACTATAGCGGATAAAGCTTAATCTTATGATGAACTGCTCTGAGAGGGAGGTTTTATCATGGTTGAAGACGGAGTGACGGAACAGTTCCTGGGTTACTGGCGAGCCATCAACCGGCACTTGCGCAAAGGGATGCTGACAGAAGGAGAGGAAAGGATAACCCGTTTACAATGGATGCTGTTGCGCCAAGTGAACAAAGGGGAGTCCTGTACCATGGGGGGTCTGGCCGATAAATTCGGAGTCCGGCCCAGTACCATATCGCAGATGGCGGACCGCTTGGAGAAAGCGCAACTCATACACCGGGTTCCCGATACTCGAGACGCACGCGTAAAATTTATTACTCTGACGGAAAAAGGACGGACGTTTATCCAAGAGGTGGAAGCGTTTTGGGCGATCCGCCTGGAAGAAGGGCTTGGCCAGTTTTCCTCCGAGGAACAGAGCGTCCTGCTCCAACTTCTGGGAAGATTGGCGTCTTCCCTGGCCGGGCCAAGGTAAGTGATTATCGCTCGACGCAGATGGACTGACGAACAAGAACGACGAATATGAGCGACGAACAAGAGACAGCAGGCGATGTTGCGGCAGCCCCCTCGGCCTCATCAGGCCGCACCCCCTTGGCGGGGTAGAGGGTAAGTCAGATAAGAAGATGAGATAGCAAGGAAAAGTCTTGGCAACCGGGTTTTCAGTTGTTCGTAAGTCGAGTAGAAAGCACCGCACGCAGCGCGTGGCGCACGGCGCTTCTAGAGTTTACATGTTATTTTACGGAGCCGGAGGAAGGGCGATGGGTCTATGGGAGTAGAATTCCGCGGCATGGGGCTGGGGGCTAATTCCGGGGGAAGCGGTTCGGGAGGGAGCCGCTGGCGCCTAAGGGAGTTGGCAAACCAGGAACATTTTGATTGGCAGATCGCCAGGAGGGTACTCAAGGCCTTTGTGCCCTACTGGCCAATGGCCATCCTGGTGACTCTGGTGATTTTTCTGACCGCCGTAGGCACGGTGGCACCGGCTTGGCTGACCCAAAAAATCATCGATGACGGTATCCTTAAAGGGCGGGTTTCCGTGCTGACTTGGCTCACACTGGCCTTGATTGCGGCCGCGATTGCCACTGGGCTTCTGGGAGTCTTGCAGAACTGGCTCAGTAATTTGATCGCTCAAAATGTCATGGCGGATTACCGCCTGGCCCTCTTTCGCAAATTACAAGAACAGACGGTAAACTTTTTTGCCTCCAACCAAAGTGGAGATCTGGTGTCCAGAGTCATGAATGACGTGACGGCCATTCAGAACGTGATCAGCACCACCTTAGTGGGGTTTATGAGCAATCTGCTCATGATTGCGGTTACGCTAACCCTCATGTTTAAAATGGACCTGCGGATGGCCGTGCTCGCCATGGTCGTTGTTCCCGCCTTTGTCATTCCCACGCAACGGGTGGGTCGGGTGAGGCAGAAACTCCAGGCCGAAATCCAGGAATGGCTCTCCGCCATGACCGTGCAGTTGAGTGAGACCCTGGGAGTGAGCGGGGCGCTTTTGATCCGGATGTTTAACCGGGAGCAAGCGGAGGAGAAAAAGTTTGCGTCCGCCAACGTCAAATTGCGGGACTTGCAGGTCCGGCAAGGTCTGATCGGGCGCTGGCTGTTCATGTGGCTGGGGATGTTTTCTTCGATAGGACCCGCTTTGCTCTGGGGCTACGGTGGCTGGCTGGTCATTCACCATGAAATGGAACTGGGGGTCATTGTCGCCTTCACGACTTTACTCGCCAAACTGTACGGACCTCTGAGCCAACTGGCCCAGGTACATGTGAACGTGCTTTCGTCCATCGCCTTGTTCCGACGCATTTATTCAGTCATGGATCTGGAGACCGAAGTGAAGAGCGGCTCTGTGACCCTTGCGGACCGGGAGGTTTTGGGGCGTATAGAACTCCGGGGAGTTTCTTATTCCTACCCAGACTATGACGGCCGGGACGAACGCAGACCGGCTCTGCGGGAGGTCACTCTGACCCTGGAACCGGGTCAAAAGGTGGCTCTGGTGGGTCCGAGCGGAGCGGGCAAGACCACTCTGCTGAACTTAATTCCTCGCTTTGCCGATCCGACCGGCGGCTGCGTGTTACTGGATGGTATTGACAGTAAAACCCTTTCCTTGCGGTCACTGAGAGCGCAGATGGGGCTTGTGCCGCAGGATCCCTTCTTTTTCCACGATACCGTCTGCAATAACCTGCGGGTGGCCCGGGAAGACGCGACACTGGCGGAGATGGAGCAGGCCTGCCGAACGGCCCAGATTCACGATATGATTGCTGATTTGCCCGATGGGTATCAAACCATGGTTGGTGAACGAGGGTACCGGCTTTCCGGCGGGGAGAGACAGCGCTTGGCGATTGCGCGTGTTTTGCTGCAGGGACCGCGTATTGTTTTGTTGGATGAGGCTACGAGCGCTCTCGATACCGTGGTCGAACGAAAGATCCAGGACGCCTTGACGGTTCTTTTGGCCGGCCGGACGGCGCTGGTCATAGCCCATCGCCTATCCACCGTTCTGGCGGCAGACAAAATCGTGGTCTTGAATGAGGGCGGGATGGTCGCTTACGGTAAACACGAGGAGTTACTGCAAACCTGTCCTTTATATAGAGAACTCTACGAAGTTCAGTTCGGCGTGCGGGATGACTCTAGGCCGGAGCCGGAAACAGAGAAAGGAGGCAGGTAGACAGACAGACCGCACCAATACTTTCGGTATTGTAGCATATTCTTATGCCCGGAATCAAAAAAATAAAAAGGAGTTCCTGGATTCTTTAGCTGAAATTTACATTGGTTTAACTTATTGTTAACGATCAGGTGCTAAAATATTGTCTGTAGGAAGCTGTTTTGTTCGGGAAGGAGATACACCATGACCCAGCAAGAAGAAGGGATTATTGCCGGTATTTGGGGTGGACTGCGGCAGAACCGGAGCCAGCCTGTGCGTTCCGTTAGGGTCAGGAGCCAAAACAGGGCCAAAATACCGGTCTTGACACGGACTAGTAAGCGTCTTAAGATTTCTTAAGCCGCTTTTCTTTTTGGCTGGCCGAGTAGGGCAATGTTTCGTTTAGCGCCGGCGGCTAGGGGCGCAACAAGAGAGTTTTGAAATGCGCCAAGATGTGAGAGAATAGACTTAACATGGGGGGTGGAACAGTGTTTAGCATTACGCACGGTGAGGTCAGCTTCGAGGAGACATACGCCTTGATCAAGGCTTACTTGGCTTCCGATGAGAAAGGTGAGTACCGCGTTTCTGTGGGAGCGGACAGTCAGAATTTCAGCTACACCAAGATCCCAATTATCATAGGAATTCACAAAGTGCAAAACAATGTGGGCAGAGGTGGAATTTTCTTTGCCGAAATCAAAAGGGTGAAAAGGATTAGCAACATACGCCAGAAGATTCTCTACGAAACAAACTTAAGTCTGGATTTGGCTGAAAAGCTGCGGCAAAGGTTTGCCCAGGATCATATCCGCAATGAGATTGCTATCCACGTGGATGCCGGATTCAACGGGCCGACCCGGGACTACATTCCCGAGATAACTGGGTGGGTCAAAGCCTGCGGATTTCGCTGTGTGGTGAAACCTGACGCCTATATGGCATCGAGCGTGGCCAACAGGCTGTCGAAGTGAGATGAGATGCATGATGTATAATAATTAGGTTTTTACGCAAAATAGCTCTGAGAGTACGCACTGGTTGAGCCAAGATTTTCGGATACTCGACGAAAGGGCATCCGGGGGTTGGCCAAAGATTGTACCCGAGGATTGCATCCGATGGTACAGTCGGAGGGAAGATTCTATACGGTTAGGAAAAGTTTCATTGCGGTCAGTATTACATATTGATTGCAATGAGGTTCCAACTTATCGTATAGGGTCGAGCGCAGATCATAACGGGTGTTGTAACGGTCATATTCAGCCGAGAGGTTGGGTATGGCTGGGTAAATATCCGCTATGGTCGAACGAACCATCGGTGTGGGTGGCGAACTGTTTTGTCGTGGTCGCAAGATTACGTCGGGGCATTAAACCATTTATATCGGTGCAAGGTAGATCAGCGGCGTGCTCTCTTTAAAAATTCCCTCTATAGGCCCTCTATTGGCGGGGGGAAATGAAAATATACTGCCGCAGGCAGCCTGATTAGTTCCGCATCACTCTAGGGTGGTGCGGAATCTTTTTCTGCAGGAATCTTCCTTTTTTCGGATAAATAGACATAGGTGGTGAGTTTAGACGGGGATGGTCGGTCACACAACATTTGGAGAAGGTTCAACGCAGCGATTGGTGGCCGCCGTGCACATACCAGGTGTTTTTTGGGCATGGATATAGCGGCAGACACTGATGGTCGGTCGCCCGGCACGCTTTGCCCGAGGATCTTGACAGCTCAGGGGTGTTTACGATAATGTGGCAGGTGGGCACTGGGAGAGGATTTATCATACGCGGGCCCAATCTTGGGGAATAGGGAGGAAAAAAGCGGTACATGCAAAAAATTACGATGCGCACCCCTTTAGTCGAGATGGATGGAGACGAAATGACCCGGATGATCTGGCAATCCATCAAGGATATATTGCTCAATCCTTACATCGATTTGCAGACGGAGTACTATGATCTCGGATTAAAGAAAAGGGATGAGACCGAAGACAGGATCACAGCTGAGGCAGCCGCCGCCACGAAAAAATACGGAGTTGCCGTCAAATGCGCCACCATCACCCCCAATGCTCAGCGGGTTGAAGAGTACAACCTGAAAGAAATGTGGAAGAGCCCTAACGGGACTATTCGCGCGGCTCTGGATGGGACGGTTTTTCGTTCCCCCATTGTCGTAGCGGGAATCCGGCCGCTCATACCCACTTGGAAAAAGCCGATCACGATCGCCAGGCACGCCTATGGAGACATCTATAGAAATGTCGAGTACCGGGTAGAGGAACCCGGTACGGCAGAACTCGTCTTCACTAACCGTAAAGGAGAACAGACGCGGCAAACCGTCTTTGACTTCCTGGGCAAAGGAGTCGTGATGGGGATGCATAATCTCGATCACTCGATTGCCAGCTTTGCTCGCTCTTGTTTCAATTATGCCTTGGACCTCAAACAGGACCTCTGGTTTTCGACCAAAGACACGATTTCCAAGCAATATGATCATACCTTTAAAGATATTTTCCGGGAAATTTACGACGAGGAATACCGGGAAAAGTTCCGGGAAGCGGGGATCGAGTATTTTTATACGTTAATTGACGATGCCGTGGCTCGTGTGATTCGTTCCGAGGGAGGCTATATCTGGGCCTGTAAGAACTATGACGGTGATGTCATGTCAGACATGGTGGCCACCGCTTTCGGCAGCCTGGCCATGATGACTTCGGTGCTGGTCTCCCCGGACGGCTGTTATGAGTTCGAAGCGGCCCATGGCACCGTCACCCGCCACTATTACCGCCATCTGAAGGGAGAAGAGACCTCCACCAATTCCATGGCTACGCTCTTTGCCTGGACCGGGGCTTTAAAAAAGCGCTCCGAGTTGGATGGACTGAGGGATTTGGCCGAGTTTGCCCGTAAATTGGAGACGGCGGCCCTGAAGACGATTGAGGGCGGGATTATGACCAAGGATCTGGCCCAAATTTCACTTCTCCCCGAGAAGAAAACTGTCAATACGGAGGGTTTTCTCTGGGCTGTCAAGGGCGAGCTCGAGAGAGAACTGTAGTGGAAGGAGAAGTCTCCCCGGGACGAGGCATGTGAAAGGGAAGGTCCGGGAACGCCCCCGACCAATGCCGTGACATCAGGGGGAAGACTCCGGCAGAGAGTTAAAGAACCGGGATGGTCAAAGAGAGAAAGAGAGAAAGAGAGAAAGAGAGAAGGGGGGGAAGGGGGTCTTTGCTGAAGCCGGAAGCAGCCGGGCCCCGCTGATTATGAAAATACCGCGTTCTCTATGGGCTGATATTTTGCTGACTTTTGTCGCTCTTATCTGGGGCCTCAGCTTTACGGCTGTTAAGGATGGCATCGCCGTGATTCCGCCTATGGAGTTCATCGGCTTGAGGTTTATAATTTCCTCCCTCGTGTTGGGAGTTGTCTTTTTCAACCACCTCAAAAAGATGACCCTTCAGGAATTACTGGCGGGTTGTGTGATTGGCTTTTTCCTCGCCCTCGGTTTTCTCACCCAAACTATTGGCTTGGCTTACACGACCCCTGGCAAGTCGGGTTTTTTAACCAGTTTGTATATTATCATCGTTCCCTTTTTGACTTCGCTGTTTTGCAAGAAATTCGTCGGCTGGATACCTATCGCCGCTGCCGTTTTGGCCTTCGTGGGAGTATGCTTGATCTCTTTAGCCAGAAGTGACGCCTTCTCGTTGGGTCCGGGAGATATTCTCTCCATTCTTTGTGCCTTTGCCTTTGCCCTGCAGATCCTGGCGGTTGCTCACTATGTTAAGAAGTACAACATGTATGTTTTAACCGTAATCCAGATTGTTGTCACAGGGGTTATCAGTTTGGCTTATTCTTTTACGTTCGAACCGGTCACCGGGGTTCTGCCCGGTACGGTCTGGCTGGCTATGATTTACACGAGCCTGATGGCAACCTGCTTTGCTTTTTTGGCGCAGAATTTCGCCCAAAAACATACTTCCTCATCTCACGCGGCTTTGCTGCTCGGTTTGGAAGCCCCTTTTTCCCTGCTGTTTTCCGTTGTCATTTGGGGTGAAGTCCTTACCCCCAGGAGTATTATAGGCAGTGCGCTTATCTTTGCGGCGATCTTGCTGGTCGAGGTGATCCCCTCATTTTGGCAGTCGGCTGGCGGAAGGAAGGGTACTACGGTGTCGTAGCGTTGTTTGGTTGATACTGGTTCTGATCAGAAATACTCGGTGTGCCGATGGTCACCGTACTGACATCTGCCCGCGTTTTCTTGAGAAACGCGGGTTTTTTGAGAGACTCTGCCAGTCGGATGGAGGTCGGGGTGGAGGTGATCGACTACCGGCAGCGGCGGAGCGGGGACGGCGGCGGTAGCGGTGAATATGGGGTTTGCGTTATAGCCCCCTGCGTCGTTGGGATCACATAGTTGCGACGGTGACGGACGTGCCGATACAGATGCAGCGCTGCATCTGTATCGGCTGTGCCGGTCAGATGCTACGGTGGGTGTATTTTGGCAAGCCTGAAACGGGACAAGATACGCCTGTGGCTGGGGGTGGGCGGTTGCGGCGGATCCGTCACTTTATTGGCACAATTTTTGCTAATACATTAACAACGAATATCGAGTTTTCAGAAGTGCGCAACTCGTCTAATCTCGGAGAGAGAGGAGGGATAAGTGAGTGACCTAATTTCAAGAGACAGCATCCTCGAGAGTGATGAGTCCTCGGGAGTGATGTGTCCGGCGTCAATGTTGGCCCGGAGAAGGAGCTAAACGGCTGAGCCGCAAGCAAGAAAATGGGAGGGGTATCGATGAAAGCGTTTGTCTATCATGGTCCCAGGAATATGAGTCTTGACCAGGTGCCGGACCCGAAAATTCTCCAACCTACCGATGCCATTGTCAAGGTAACCACCTCTACCATTTGTGGCACAGACAAACACATCAGAAACGGCGGGATGCCTGAAGTCGAGCCGGGGAGAATCATTGGCCACGAATTTTGCGCGGAGGTCGTTGAGACCGGGACGGGCGTGAAGAAATTTAAAAAAGGGGATAGGGTTGCCGTATCCTGTGTCACTCAGTGTCTGGAGTGTTACTACTGTAAACGCGGGCTGTATTCGCGCTGTGAAAACGGCAGCTGGATTTTCGGTTATAAGATTGATGGCTGTCAGGCTGATTTCGTAAGGGTTCCCTATGCGGACAACGGGATGTACCTAATTCCCGACGGCTTGACGGATGAGGACGTTTTATTCGTTGGAGATATTTTGTCTACAGGCTATTTCGGGTCCGAAAACGGCAAAATTCAGCCGGGAGATACTGTCGCCGTGTTCGGGTCAGGTCCGGTGGGGATGTGCGCGATGGCTGCGGCCCGCTTGTGGGGGCCGGCGAGAATTGTCGCTGTGGACATCGACGAATCCAGACTCCAATTTGCCCAAAAACAAGGTTGGGCTGACTATGGACTCAACCCCCAGAAAGTGGATGTGACAGAGGCCCTCAAGGATATGACTCACGGCCGGGGTGCGGATGTAACCATTGAGGCCAACGGTTTTGAGCCGACATTTAAAGGGGCCATTGCGGGAGTAAGGCCGGGTGGAACTGTTTCCCTGATCGGGGTGTTCGAAAAACCTCAAATGTTGGAGATGCAAAAACTCTGGATTCAAAATATTACGATCAAGATGGGGCTGGTGCCCTCCAATCACATACCTGAACTCATTGACCTGATCAAAGAGGGAAAACTCAACATGAAACCGCTTATCACGCACACAATACCGTTGTCACAGGTCGCGGAAGGGTATGATATCTTTGAACAGCGGCGTGATAACGCCATTAAAGTCGTGCTCAAAGCCGATGCCGATTGACCGCAAGCCCGATTGGGGGGGTCAAACGCGGGCGGGATGAGCGTAGAGTAAAGTAAGCCACGGTTAGTGCTGATTAAGCCAGCGTTGTCAACGATGGTAAACGGTAGCAGGGATTAAAAGGAGGCGGGAAAACCCCGCCTCCTTCTCGCCTTCCCATGGTTAAACGGGCGGGGAGTATCGTGTCTCCTCTCTTATGGCTTAAACCACTTCTCGACTTCACATCTTGCGACAGCCGGCGGGGATCCTGTGTTTCTACGGATTGACTTCCTTCCCGCGTTGAAACGCGAGGATTTCCAAGTTCCAGCACTCAGCAGAAGCTGAGGCTGGACTGGCAGGCGGTACAAGTGGCCTCTATGCGGTCGCCGTTAGGCCGCCGGAGAGCGCACTATTCTATCTTGCTACGGAGCGAGGATACTCTTATAATTAGTTGGTAAGGGTACGAAGGTTATGAGCACTTGGTGTCTCCATGGCGTCAAACGCCGGTTGCGTGTGGTTGCGGGTACGGGATGAGGAGGTTGAAATGGGCTTTCTTTTCGGAATTTCCAGCGGAGAGGGACTTTTCAGACAGAGAGAGGCATTGGAGGAGGCACGGAGTGCCTTTCTGTACAACCCCTTGAACTGTCGTTCGATGCGTCCGGTTATCTATGATTCCTGGCTGCGTTGTCTCCAGAGCGGGATCGATCCTGCGCGCAAACGGGCAAAGGATCCCTCAGAAAAGAAAGAGAACGGAGAGATCTCGGGGTCTTCCGGGCTCTGCGAATGTGCTTTGCCCGTTTTGACGGAGTTACTTGTTCAAGTGCAAGAAACCAGCCACCTTCTCATCCTGAGCGATGCCCAGGGACGGATCAATTTTCTCGACGGTGATCGCCGGGTGAAACGTCAGGCGGAAAGAATTAATCTAGTGCCGGGTGCCAACTGGGCGGAAGAGGAGATCGGGACGAATGCCATCGGCACCGGCCTGAAAGCCGGCAACCCGGTTCAGGTTTTTGCGGCCGAGCATTTTTGCGAGGGGATTCATGACTGGGTCTGTTCCTCCGCGCCCATAGCGGACCCTTTGACGAGTGAGGTGCTGGGGGTTGTCGATGTCACCGGAAATTGGAGGGAAGCCCAGACTCACACCCTGGCCCTGGCGATGATGACTGCCAAGATGGTTGGACAAGAGATGCGGAAACAAGCGGAAATTGCGAGGCAGCAACTGAGGGAAAGATATTTAGCAGAGGTCCGCCGCTCTCAGGAGGACGGGATTGTTGTGTTTGACGGGGGGTTTAATCTTGTAGAGGCAAACCCTCGCGCCCGGGAATGGGCTGAACGTGCGACTGGAAGAAGTTCGGCCCGGGTGTGGTCCGACCCGGAACTTCGCGCGTACTTTTGGACGCGTCACCGTTCCCTGGGGCAGGAGCATGGATACGAAGTTTTCCCGCAACAGTTGGGTTTTCCGGGCTTGATTCAGCAGATTTTCTCTGCCGGGAAAAGCATCGGGTTTCTTCTTATTCTGCGACCCCGGGGCGGCAAGAGAATAGGCAAGAGGCCCGCGGATTCTCCGTGGGAAAAAGTTATCGGCAGGTCCCCCAGCCTGCTTGCTGCCATCGAACAGTGCGACAGAGTGGCCAAAGCCAATGTCTCGATCCTCCTGTCGGGAGAAACCGGGTCAGGCAAAGAACTCTTCGCCCAAGCCATTTATCGGGCGAGTGAACGGCGCCGGGGCCCGTTTGTGGCTTTAAACTGCGGGGCGGTGCCACAGGAATTGTGTGCCAGCGAGCTTTTTGGTTATGCTCCCGGGACTTTCACAGGGGGAATGAAAGAAGGGAAGCAAGGGAAGTTCAAGCAGGCTCAGGGTGGGATATTGTTTCTTGATGAAGTCGGCGAGATTCCGTTGCCCTTACAGATTCACTTCCTGCGTGTACTGCAAGAGCGGGAAGTGGTACGGCTGGGAGCGGCAAAGGCCACCCCGGTGGATGTCCGGGTTATCGCCGCTACTCATCAAGATCTTGAGCAACTTGTGCATGACGGCTTGTTCCGCATGGATTTATATTATAGGTTAAACGTCGTAAGCATCGCGATTCCGCCTTTGAGAGAACGCCGGGAGGATATTCCGCTTTTGAGCGAGCACTTTCTGGAGGAACTGGCGCACAAATACGCCAGGCCGGGTCTTAAACTGGCTCCATTCGTGCGAGAATTTCTTGCCAACATTTATCCGTGGCCGGGAAATGTCAGGGAGTTGAGCAATAGTTTGGAGCACGCCGTGCTGTTTTGCCGCACCGGGACGATTATGATGGATGATCTTCCTCAGCCCCTGCAACACTATTTGGGGGGTGATTCCCCTTTGAGCGAAACCGAACAGCCGGGCGTCGGACGAACAAAGACGAACGGAGACCCGGAAAGGGAAGAACTGCTCGGTTTATTGCTGCAATCCGGAGGCAATCTGTCAGCCACGGCCCGCCGGTTAGGTGTAGCGCGTACGACCTTGTACAGGCATTTAGAGAAATGCGGAGTGAACAAAAACATGAGCTTTAATTAACAGAGAAGTAGATCAAGCGGGACGTATTTCGCTCACGCTTTTGAGAATGACATCCGCCCGTCCGTCCAACTCCCCGAAAATGGATGCTCCGGTCAGCACCCCGACCGTCAGTGCCGCCCTCCCAGCCCTGCCCATCTCGATGTCGAGCAGGGAATCGCCGACGGCGAGGCACTCTTGGGGTTCAAGTTCCAATCGCTCACAGGCGAGCCGGAAAAGGGCCGGAGCCGGTTTGCCTTCCCGAACCTCGTCACGGCAGGCACAAGCGGAGATGAAAGGGCTCATTTTTGCCGCCTCTAACAGAGATCTCGTTCTGAGAAGGGAATCGTTAGTCGCCACGGCTATCTTGACCCCGGCTTTGTGCAAGGCGGAGAGCATCTCCAGGGTTCCGAACATGGGTATGGCCTGGCTGGCCAAGTCCACCTCCAAATCGGCTTCATCAAAAGCAGCCAGGATGGCGGCCAAGCCGCTGTCCCAGGGTAAGCCCAAGTGCAGGTAAAGTAGGGCATTGACCGCGGCCGCGGTCTGCTCCCTGGTTCCTATGACAATCACACTCCGTAAAGCGATCCGATCGTTCTCCTCAAGACCCATAACCCGCTCTGTCAGGCGGGTTATTTCAGTTGTCAGGTTCAGCTTTTTCTCCAAGATACCCGCGCGGGTGCGGATAAGGCGCGGCCATATTTTGAGGGAATCCATCAAGGTCCCGTCTTTGTCGAAAACGATGCCGCGGCAGCTCACTCGCTTGCCGTCCAAACTTAAGAGAGCCATACTCACCCTATCCCCTCATACCTCTACAGCTTTAGCTTGGAAGCTGCCATTTCCCGCGCCGCGGCGTGAATGGTATCGAGCTTGTATCCCCGGCTCCTCTGGGTGATCCCGATAAGGTCGAACTTTTCCGTCTTGACATGCATTAGGAATCTTTCCATGGACGTCAGGCAGGAAGTCAAGCCATTGCCGCTTCCGCCGGCGGCAGCCACGGCGAGAAAAGGTTTACCCTGCAAAAAGGTCTTCTCGTTTCTGAAGGCTTCACAACGCCGCAGCCGATCGGTAAAAGCTTTGGCTGATTCGCTCAGATCGCCCCAATACACGGGTGTGATCAGGACGAAGGCGTCCGCGTCGGCCATGGAGGCATGCAAACTCTGGAAATCATCCTGAACCTGACATTCGTGCTCGTTGCGGCAAGGCCCCCAACCGTTACCGCAAGCTTGGCAGTGGCCTATCTGCAGGCGGTTCAGGTTGATCATGTCCACCTGAGCGCCGGCCGCTTCTGCCCCGGCCTTGGCGGCGCTGCCACAGGCAGCGGTTAAACCTTCAATATTAGGGCTGCCAGTCAAGATCATTACTTTCATAAAATCTAGTCCATCCTTTGCTTTGAATTTGCCGTGACCATTATAACACGTACGGGGCACGGAAGTCGTGGGTGGCGTAAAGAAGCGCCGCGTGGCGGTGGTTGGCTCGGCGTGTTATAATTAATGGTGATTAGTTGATTGGGCACAGATTCAGTTAGACTGTTGGCGATTGCGCCGCTGGAGCCGGATTAAACCGTAAGTATGCGCTGAGCTGGGGTGGGAAGAATGATCATAGGTTTTGGCTTCGGGACTCCCATGCAGAGCATTCTGATGCTTTTACTTACGGCACTGGTTAGCTATTTCCTTTTTCGCGGCTGGCGCGGGAGAATTCGCGCCGGTTCGACCTGACAGATGAGGAGATTGAGCGAAGGCTCGATGAAGAGTTGGGACGGAGGTGAGGCAGCAGGAGACGCTGGTGAGAGTACAGGATGTCGGGGATGTTAGGAGGACTATAATGATAAGCAGAATCGCCGAGGCCATAAAACTTAAGAATCAACCGGTAGCCGTCTTCCGCTCAGACGTTAAGCCCGCAGGAGCTCTGCAGTTCCGTGAGGAAAGGTGGGGCTGCGCCATCGCTATGTTAAATGCGGCGGCCAAAGGTCGCACGGCTGTCTTTGACGTTGAGACCACGACCTGTCAGGGCGGCAGAGTGGGGCTTGGCTTCAACCGCTTTGAGTTAGGCTTTATTGAGTATTTCCTGTCAACCGGCGGTGTCGGTGGGAGAGAAGGGGAATTTTACAAGAAGAGTCCGGAAATAGCGGCTCAATTTGCGACCGGATTGCCCGACGTGGCAGCGAAGACTTACCTGGTTTTCAGCCCCCTGTCCCAGTTGGCCCCGGACGAAACTCCTGAGGTCTTGATTTTTTTGGTCAACGCGGATCAACTTTCCGCCCTGGTGCAGTTTGCTAATTTCGATAAACCGACCCAGGACAATGTTAAAGTGGAGATGGGTTCAGGTTGTCAACAAGCCGTACTCTATGCTTTAGCCGAGGTGGAGGCGGAAAATCCGAAGTGCGTCATAGGGCTGACCGATCCTTCCGCACGTAAGTTTATCGACAAGGATGTGCTTTCTTTCAGTATCCCCTACAGACGTTTTCTTGAACTGGAGGCCCAAGTGGATGAAAGTTTCCTGACCAAAGAGACCTGGCGGCAGATTGCGGCGAGAATTTAACGGCGCTTCCCGCTGTGAAGGAACTGTAGCCCGCCGCAAGCCCCGGGTGGTTTTAACCATAGGGAAAAGGCGGGTTTACTCGTGGGCTTCGGCAAATTTGCCGGTAAAGGCGGCACAGATGCAAGGAAGGGCGGCACAAATGATGGAGGCCGGCAGCGATTCTTTGTGGATCGGCCGGCCTTTTTTTGCTAATCAGAAAGTATAACTTTCACGTCGCACAAGTGCAACTTCGGCTTCTGCCTTCGCCAAAAGGCATCGTCGGCCGGCAAGCTATGTTTCAGAGTTTCGGCCTCGGCGATACAGTCCACCGGACTGTATCGTGGCACAAGCCGAGTTTTCTTACGCTATTATAAACGGGTTAAGGATAAAATGACACTTGACCTTGACGTTTGGTCATGGTTTATGCTAAAGCGCGAAGGAGGCAACTATGGCGTACACCGTCAACAAAATGGCCCGGCTGGCCGGTGTGAGCTCGAGAACCTTGCGATTTTATGACAAGATCGGTCTGCTCACACCGTCGGCGAGAACGGACGCCGGGTACAGGCTCTATTCGGATCATGACGTTGCGCGACTTCAACAGGTGCTCTTTTTCCGTGAACTGGACTTTCCCCTGGTCAAGATTCGGGAAATATTGGATGACCCAGGTTTTGACCGGAAAGAAGCTTTAAAAGGACAGGCCGAGTTTTTGGAGGAGAGGGCCGGAAGGTACCGCAAACTGGCGCAATTGGCCAGAGACACTTTGTTGAGTTTGGAAGGAGGACCGAAAATGACAAATGAAGATCTCTTCACCGGCTTCGATTACGACAGGATGATGGAGGAGCAAAAACAGTACGAGCCGGAAGTACAAGAGCGTTGGGGGCAGACTGAGGCTTACAGGATCTCGAAAGAACGAACCGCCAACTATACGAAAGAGGATTGGGAGCAGATTAATAAGACTCAAATGACCAATCTCAAAGAACTGCGCGATCTATTCACGGCGGGGGTTCCCCATACTGATCCCAGAGTGCAGGCGGTGGCAGAAAAGGCGCACAAATTCATCCACGACACGTTTTACCCTTGCTCGCTGGAAATGTTCAGCTGCCTGGGTAAAATGTACGTGACGGATTCCCGTTTCACCGCCTACTATGATAAGTTCGCCCCCGGACTCGCCGCCTACTACAATGAGGCAATTCAGCATTACTGTCTCGCAGGGGATTGAGCGGCCCGGCAAAAGAATAACATTTAACATGACCAGAAGAATGCACCGCCCTTTCCCTTTTCCGTGGGGGGCTTCCGCCGGTTCGCCGCCTGGCAACGCAATTGCGGGGGATCCGGATAGTCATCTTATTTTGGACTTACTGCGATTTTCCGCAAAACCTTCTTTTCTGTGCAAGTCCGCAATCACTTCTCCCAGAGGATTGACGGCCAGGTACAAAACGTCTTCCGGCGACGAAGCCCCCAGTTTTTTCAGTTGTTCGTTCAACCAAGTGTTGTCATACTTTGTAGACCGCAATTTGTCATTGTCGATCTCACCATCGACTATGATCTCGGTGAAGGGACCTTCCCCCTTTCCCGAAAGGTTAGGTCCCTGTACCAGATCAATCTTCGAGACAGACTGACTGGCTTGCCGCGGAAGGATACTCAAGTTTCCTGTGGGTTCCAGGATGGCGTATTCTATGTCGGAAAAGGTGAAATATCCCTTTTCCCGCAGGAGCATCATCAAGACATCCAGATTGACTTTCGTTTTGCGCAGGTTTTGCCGCAGCATAATTCCCTTGTGTATGAGTACAATGGGTTCGCCATTGCTAATTCTGCGAAAGAGGCGGGATTTAAGTGCGACCACCGCGGCCAGAATCGACAAGATTGAAAACAGAATCAAAGCGTAACAAGAGATTGCCCAAGTGCGCAGGTCCGTAGCTAAGAGCATATTTGCCGCGACATTTCCCATAGCCGCTCCTGCTACCCAGTTGAAGTAGGTTAACTGAGTTAATTGCGTGCTGCCAATAAGGCGAACCAGCAGCAATAGGATGGCGAAAGTAGCAAGGGCACTAATCGTAAGAAATGGCCATAAGTACATGATAGCTCTTTTGTTCCCTCCTTATCTCCATTCTTTGCCAAGGGTAAGGACATTAAGTAAGGCTAGACTTAAAAGAATGGATTGCAAAGCCTAAGGGATAGACGGGATAGATAGCAAAGAACCGGAGCGATAGATGGGATAGATGGCAAAACTTAAAGGATGGATGGCAAAGCTTTAAGGGTGGATGTAATGTAATATGCGGGAATTTCCACCGCTCTATACGCGGTTGCGCAGTCGTCTGTCGATATGGAGACGCCTACCGTGCCTATTTTCACTGTGTGCCGGTAGTGCGCTACCACCTGGATGGGGTAGGGGTTTGCGAGAAAATAGACTCACCGCGCCAGTCATGCCCGCCAAACCGCTGAGCCCGGGATTGGGGTTTGCAGAAGAAAGGCCTGCTGAACTCGTCAGTGGGCCTTTTTTACAGCGCGATTGTTCTGTCTGAGTGAGCCCTTCCGCAGCTTGATCCATTCGAAGCAGTGGGTATAATGAGAATAGGGTGAGACTAGGGAGCCGGTTCGAGACTCAGTGGGGGGAGACTACCCCCACTGAAGCAAGATACAGGGAACTTCTCCCATTTGTAGAAGTGAAAGTCTCACGCAGGGATAAGGGGCGGATAGTGCTAACGATTTTGTTAAATAATAAATTTGCGTCAAGGGAGGTGGAGGACCATTAAATTTGGCATCGCCGGACCGGTTTCTAAGGACTACGTTATCTTGCCTTCGGGTCAGTGCTCAGAAAGATACGGGGCTGTGGCCTATAGTGTCAGCGCGTTGCTCAAACTGCTTGAACGCTCTTCGGATCAGGTGATTTGCCTTTCTCACCTGGCACCTGAAGATTTTGCCGCGGTTTCAGCCCTTCTCGACCATCCCAACCTCGATTTAACGGGTTTGACCCCCATGGACAAGGGTACGACCGAAATTGAACTGACCTACCTTAATGGCAAAGAACGGCAAAGCCGGCAAAGCAACGTCATGCCGCCTTTCACTCTAGGCGAAATGGACTTGTTCTCAGAGTGCGAAGCCGTGCTCTTGATGCCCCTGAATGAGAGTGATATTCCCCTGGCTTGCGTGCAAAAACTGAGGGGGATGACAAAGGGACTGCTTTTTCTGGATGTTCACGGCTTGATTACAGGGCTGAACGAAAGGGGAGAGAGGTTTAGAAAGAAGTGGGCCGATGCCGCGGCCTGGCTGCGAGAGATTGATATTCTCAAGATGAATGACAGTGAGACTTCCTGGGTGGCCGGCAAGCCGCTGAAGGAACTCGAGGAATTTGTGGAATTTGCCGCGGGGATTGTGGCTTCGGGGCCCAAGGCCTGCTGGATCACTTTTGGCGACCGGTCTTCCTTGGTCTCCTGGCGCCGAGAGAAACGCGTTTTTTGGGCTCAAGTACCGGTCGTCACCGACATAGGGCCTGTCCTGGACACGACAGGCTGCGGGGACGCGTCCTCAGCCGGTTTTCTTTACAGTTACGTCAAACTCTTTCACAATCCCATTCATTCGGTCATTCTCGGCAACACGCTCGGCTCGCTCAAAGCCGCGTCTCTGGAAACCAAGGCTTTCCCCCCTCTTATGGAAATAAAAGGGGTTATTGTCGCACACTATGGCGAGTATTTGCATACTTTGCTGGATGATTTCCTGACCAGCAACCACCTCATCGTTCACGAATTCAGAGGAGAGTGAAAAAGTGAAAGTCATATGCACGGCTCAAATGGGAGGGACAGCTCTGGGTCAAACCATGCGCGTGGTAGCGGTGGCTAAGGAACTTAAACGCAGGGGCCACCAAGTCAAGATTTTGGCCGGAGAGAAACAAATCCCCCTCATGCAGAGTCAAGGCCTTGATTTTATTCCCATGCCGCCCTTGGCGGCCGATTTTCCCTTTGGGGCTATGTGGGGGGCCCCTGGGAAAGCAAGGGAAGAAGTGATGGCTCGCCTGAAGCAAATCATAGAGCCGCTGGCCAAGGCGGAGCAGGAAATTGTGCGGCGGGAAAAGCCTGAGGTTATGGTTTGCGGCAGTTTCACCGGGCCGTCGTCGGCTCGGGCTTGTGATATTCCCTGCGCGCTGGTCGTCTTGCAGCCTCATGGGCGAAAAACCATGGAGTTTGCCACTCAGCGGATGCAGGGTGGGACGCGATTTTGGGAAATGCTCAAAGCTGTAAGCCTTATCATCATGGAGGGCATGCCGGAACTCGACGGGGGCATGGCGGCGGAGATCAAGGGCGAATGGGCCGAAGCCCTGCGCGAGAAAATACGCTTTACCGGTCCGCTCTTGGCGGAACCCCCGGAAAACCTGTCCGCGCGGGAAGACTTGAAATTCAGGTACGCGGGGGATAAAGAGGGCGCGTTGGTCTATGTGACGATAGGGGGGGGCACTCCGTTAATCGGTAAGGATTTTCTTTCTCTCGTTCTTGAGGCGTTTCGACCCCTTCCGGATGTGCATGTGGTCATGGCCACCGGCTTAGCGCTTGAACCCGGGGAATTGGCGGAGTACGATCCGCCGTCGAATGTCTCAGTCCATGGTTTTGTTCCCGGTCTGGAATTGATTAAAGCGAGTGATGTGACGGTTTTTCACGGGGGCTCGTCAACCCTGATGACTTGCCTGGCCTGCGGGACACCGGCGGTAGTGGTGCCTTCCATGGTTGAACAGGAAGATAATGGGGCCGTGTTGGAGGCCAACGGAGCGGGTATTGTCTTAGCCAAAAACGATCTGACCCCGACGGCTTTAGCCGAAGCCGTGCGGAAGATTCTTCAAGAGCCTGCTTTCCGGCGAAATGCCGAAAAACTGAGACAGTTGGGAGAAAAATACGGGGGTGCGTCGGCTGCGGCTGATATGGTTGAACAAATGTCTAAGCAGGAGTGAGGCTGATGAAGACGTTGATTTTGGCGGCGGGCAAAGGTACCCGCCTGCGTCCCCTGACCACTTATGTGCCCAAACCGATGCTGCCGCTGCAAGGCAAACCATTGCTGGAATGGGTTCTTCTGCCCCTGATTGAGGCCGGAATGAAGGATTTTGTGCTGGCTGTCAGTTACCTGGCCGAACAGATCGTCAACTATTTTGGCGACGGCGCCAGATGGGGCGTGAGGATCAGTTACAGCAGGGGTCCGGAACCTGCCGGCAAGGCGGGGGAAATCTGGCGGGCCCGCGAGCTCTTGGCTAGCGACGAGGAGCCGTTTCTGCTCGTGCCGGGAGATACCATTGCCCATCTGGATTACCGGGAATTGCTGAATTTTCACCGGGTTCACGGGGGACCGGTGACAGTCGCGTTTTCCAGAAGGTACCGGCTGGAAGTGGGAACGGGGGAAGTGGATGAAATGGACCGGGTTGTGAGATTTCGGGAAAAGGCGAATTTGGATCTGCCGGTGAGCACAGGCGCTTATGTCTTGGATGGGCGCATTTTCTCCGAGATCGAAACCTTGCAGCCGGAAGGACGGGAAGTGGATTTGCCCGCCGAGGTTTTTCCCCGCCTCTTAGCCAAAGGGATGCCCATATACGGCTATGTACGCGACTATCCTTGGTGGGATGTGGGGCGGATGAATGACTATGACAAGCTGGTCGGGCTCTCCCCAGCGCAGGCCGGCGAAATCTTGGGCGGGGGAGGGCCAGATGAACATTTTCAAAGCCTGTGACATCCGGGGTGTTTATGGCGAGGATCTGACAGAGAAGGAGGCCTATGCCCTGGGGCGGGCATGCGGCGACTGGCTCCGCGCTCCGGTGTGTCTGGTGGCCGGGGATGTGCGTTTAAGTACGCCGGTGCTGAAAGCCGCTTTGAGCGACGGTTTGGTTCAAGCGGGTTGCCGGGTCACTGACGCGGGGGTTTTAACCACTCCCGCTTTCTATTATGCCGTGCAACGGACAGGCAGTACTCTGGGCATCATGGTTACGGCCTCGCACAACCCTGCGGCCTATAACGGTTTCAAAATCCTGGTGGAAAACAGGCCGATTCAGGAGGAAGAGCTGGCCCTCTTGCGGGATCTGATGGCAGCGGGTACTTTCACGGCCGGAGCGGGTCATTACCGCCGGGATGATGAATGGCTGAGCCTGTATCGTAAGGAAATCCTGCGGCATTTTCGACCTGAACAACCCCGGGTCCGGTCGGGAACCGACAAGGTCAGCCTACAAAAACCCCGGGTGGTCCTGGACTGTGGCAACGGGGCCTGCTCTCTGCTTGCTCCGGAGATCTTTCGATCTTCGGGTTATGAGGTTGAGGAGCTTTTTTGTGTTCCGGACGGAAATTTTCCCAACCGTCCGCCTAACCCGGCTGTGGCCGAGAATTTGACGATTTTGCGGCGGCAAATGAGCGGCAAAAGGGATGCCGTGGGCATCGCGTATGACGGAGACGGGGACAGGGTCGCTTTTGTCTCGGAAAGCGGGCAGATGATCGAGAATGACCGCCTTCTGATCCTCTTTGCCCGTCATCTTTTGACCAGGGAAAAAGGGGTTATCGTCTACGATTCCAAATGCTCGATGGCGGTTGCGGAGGAAATTGAACGTCTGGGCGGAACCCCGCGTATAGCCCGCTCGGGGCATGGCTTTGTGCGCACGGAGTTCTTGGCGGCCAAGGCGCTTTTGGCCGGGGAACTCAGCGGCCATTTTTTCTGGCGCGCTTTGCTCTTTGACGATGCCATTTTCTCTTCACTGATGCTTCTGGATTTACTGCAAGAAAACGGACAATCACTGGCTCAGGCGGACGCCGCCCTCCCTCGCTACTTAATTACACCTGATATTCGCCTGCCCTTTGCGGGGGATGCCCAGGCCTTGATCGAGGATATGGCGCAAAGACTCTCCGGTTTTCCCCTTTCCCGCCTGGATGGTGTGCGCGTGGAACTGCCGGATTGCTGGGGGATGGTCCGGCCTTCCGTCACGGAGCCCATCATCACTCTGCGCTTTGAGGGAAAAAACGAGGAAAGGCTGCATTTCATTTCGGAACAGGTTTTGGCAGCCCTGCCTGAGGATGTGAGGCCGGATGCGCTTGCCGCGCTCGGAAAGGTGCTTTAAAGGTGGACTTGCCTTCATATTTTCCCGGTATAGGCGAAGTCGCGGTGAATGCCCGGCATTCCAGGCTGCCAGTCGGCCGGGACGCCCAGTCCGGTCGCGGCTTCAAACTGCAGGCCTTGAATGACCCGGATGATTTCCGGGACATTTCTGCCGACTTCCGGAGGGTTGAGGCAGGAAAACTTGACCTCTCCACCGGGAGCAATGATGAAAGTGGCGCGGAAAGCATACCCCAACCCCTCTCTCAGAACTCCGTAAAGGCGGCATATGTCTTGGGTCCGATCCGAGAGCAGGGGATATTGAACACTGCGCGCCGACGGGGAGGTGGCGGCAAAGATCTTGTGAGAATAGATGCTGTCCGTACTGATGCCCAGGACTTCCGCTCCTAATTGTTGGAAGGTGTGATAGCGCGCTGCCACGGCCGCTAATTCTGTCGGTCAGACAAAGGTGAAATCACCGGCGTAAAAGAAGAGAACCACCCATTGATTGAGGTAATCGCTGAGCTTGACAGTCACCTTGTCACCATGGTAATAAGCCTCGGCCACGAAATCCGGCGCCATTTCCGTGGGTTGGATCATATGACTCATGTCCTTCGCCCCCTGATAAATTTCCATTTCAGTATACGCCGGTGTGTGAAATTTGCGCCCGGATTTTATCAAAGGGTTTACGGGACCATCAGAGGAAGAGGGCCCCTGCCAAACCTTGGATGTGGTAAAATGAGGAGGGCGAGCTTAGTTCTACTGACCAACAAGCTGCAACAAGGAGGAAGTCCGGGATGTACTTTGAAGAGATGGGTGATCGTACCAGACCTACCCTTGTTTTTATCCATGGGGGTGGCATCAGCGGCTGGATGTGGCGTCAGCAGGTCGAATACTTCAGTGATTTCCATTGCCTCGTTCCGGACTTGCCCGAACACGGGAAAAGCAGCAAAGAAGGGCCATTGTCCCTAGAGGACTGTGCCGCCCGTATTGCCCATCTCATTGAAACGAGGTCCGGCAACAGCAAGGCTCACGTCGTCGGGCATTCCCTCGGGGGCAAAGTAGTGGTTGAGCTTTTGGCAAGCAGGCCCGATCTCATAGACCGGGCCGTGGTGGCAAGTGCCTTATTTGGCTCTATGTTTCTTCTTAACCTGGTTCATCGGTCGTCTGTTTACAAGCTTACCGTCTCCATGATGAGGAGTAAAAGGCTGCGTTCCTGGACAGCGGGACAGTTGAAATTCCCCGACCGGTTCTCCATTGAAAAAGCAATGGAGGACTTCAAAGTACTGACACCCGAATCTCTCTACAGAATCTATGATCAGCTCTATCAATACCAAGAAATGCCTAACGGTTTGGCACAAGCCCAGGTGCCTACTTTGGTAATGGCCGGTGAAAAGGAACCGAGGGTCATGAAACAATCCGTTGGGGAGATAGCCGGAGCCCTTGCGGTTTCTCAGGGAGTCCTGTTGAAAGGGGCCGACCACACGTATCCTTGGACAAGGCCGGACACTTTTAACGGCCTGGTTCGTTCTTGGCTAAGCGAGCAAAATATCGAGGAGCGCAGATTTCCGGGGGTAGAGTTTCTCGCCACGCGATCCCAGAGGATGGGTTAAGGTCGGGGTTTTATAACTATTTTCGAAATGATTAGAATCCGGTATGTTATTGCAGCTTACCGGTGGACCGATAATGCTTTGCCAAAAGTAAGGAGGAACGTTTGCCTCAATCGCTTATGGTCTAGTATCATCTGCGACCTGCAAAAAGCCATCATAGATGCTGCAGGAATTTCGTCGTGGTTTGTGGAATTACTGCTGTGGAACTACTGTCATACCGTTGTGGAAACTGTCGAGCACGAGTTCTGACTATCTGGACGAAGTTGCGTTTACGGGTGAGGGTCGAGGAGGACGACCCCTTGGCGAGTGGAATTATGGGGTGATTTGGATGACTAAAGTTGAGCGCCAACACCAATTGGTCAAGCTGGTGGCGACTTCACCTTGGACATATACGGTGGACGCGTTGGCCTTAGATTTGGGGTCGAGTGTCAGCAGTGCTGTTCGGGATCTGAGAGAGCTGGAAGCGAATGGTTACACCTTCGCGAGAAATGAACGCGGTCAACTATTTCTCCAAGAAGCGGGGTGGGACAGTTTCGCGGGCATCAAAGACGCGGCCATCCGCCAGTTAGAGATCCTGCGCTTCGTAGCGGCCCATGTACAACGTGTGGAAAGACCGGACCTCGTGAGTCGTTTTACTAGGGGGGGCGAGGTGAGCGAGAAAACGATCGAACGCGATCTCAAAGTTCTTTGCCAAAGGCACTTGATTGATGAGAAAAGCGGGAGATATGCTCTGAACGCGAGCCAACTGCTTCCCCCCATAGAATTGGATGCCGTGGAAAAAGGCCTGTTAATCGATGCTTTGGCTATGCAGGGAGAGGTTTCGGCCAGAAAAGATGAAGCGAAGTCCGCCGCGGCAAAACTGCACGTTTCTTTGCGCTTGCCGCGGGATGAGATCGAGACCGTGGTGGTGCATGGCCGCAGGCCGGTTGAGAATTTGCGCAGAAGTTATTATTGTCAGCGTCTTGAGGATTGGGCTCGGGAACGGCGAACCGTCAAGCTGCTTTACCGCCGTAGCAGGGAGGCGGCCCACGAGGTCAGGGTCAACCCTTTGGGAATTGTTTATTACTGGGCCCTTGACAACTGGTACTTGGTGGCCCAAGAGGACAAAAGCCCGCAGGTGATAAAGACCTATTCGGTCGACCGCATTCTCCTTCTGGAAGCAACGGATGTCGAGTTTTCCTCTCCGGAAGGATTCCGGCTGGAAGACTGGTACAAATTCTCCTGGGGGGTCTTTCGTCGAGGGAGCCCGGTTAAAGTAAAAATCCGTTTTTACAACTACTATGCCACCATTCAACGGGTCAACGAAGAATTGGCGAATCGGGAAACCTGCAGCCTACGGGAAGAGAACGACTGCCTCATCGTCGAGGACCGGGTGGACGGCTTTGCGGAACTTGCCGTCTGGGTCAGAGGTTTCGGACCCGGGGCGGAAGTGATGGAACCGAAGGAGTTACGTGATTTGGTCATCGATGATCTGGAGAAGACGCTGGACGTCTACGGGGGGTAATAAAGTCATGGACTCCGTCTTGAGAGTGGAAAGGATACTGGCTCTGATCGAGGCGAAGCAAGGAATTTGCGGACAGGCATTGGCGGACGCTTGCGGGGTTCCCTGGTCTTTGCTGGAAAAAGATCTGAAGACGATTTTGCTGGATCTGGACCATCCCATTCCCCTTTATACAGATGCTGACGAAATGGCGGAGGAAAGCGCGGACCGGCTGTCCCCCGAAACGAGATGGTTTTTGGAAACTGCGCAGAGAAGTAATGTTCCGGTCCATTTGACAGTGGGGGAATTTCTGCAGATCTTGGAGGCCTTGGATTTCATTCAGCAGAAACAGACGAGAGGGGTTACCCTCAAAGAGAAAATCTCGGCTGGTCTGGACCTGGCGCCTGAGGGAAACCATCGCTACATAAAAGGAAGCCTGGCTCCTCTGCAGCGTATCGACGCCGAGATTCTTCTCACGCTGGAAAGTGCCCTTAACCGGCGGAGAAAGATATCTTTTGCCTTCAACGCCCAGATCGTCATGGCCGTTCCGTTGGGGGTTGTTTACTACTCCCGCCTGCGGCAATGGTACCTGGCCGTCGGCAGCGGGGAGATAATCAAGACCTATAATCTAAGCAAAATCCGGGACCTAAGAATAACGGCAGAGCCTTTCATCTATCCCGAGGGTTTTTCCTTGCGCAATTGGCTGGCTCCGCGCTGGGGCATGGAGTTTGGGGAAACCCTGGACGTGAAAGTGAGGTTTATGAACCGCTCTCAGACCCTCGCCAAGGTGCGCAAGGATGTGGCCCACCGCTCCTGCGTGCTCCGGGAAGAAGAGGGCGGTCAAAGCCTGATTTACGAAGATACGATCATCGGGAAAAACGAATTCCTGGCCTGGATTCTCGGATTCGGTTCTGCCGCGGAGATTCTGGAACCCGCGGAACTGCGCCAGGAGATCATTTCTCGGGTTAAGGAATGCTTGGCCCACTACGCGCGAATCTGAGTCAGGTTTTGTCATGCGATGTTCAGCTTTAGCTGAACGGGTTCACTTTCGTTGCCTTGTGATTACGGCGATTGACTGGAAAGGAAGGGAGGGAGCGGACTTGCGGCTGCCCAACGAAGCGCGGACAGAAGTTGATGAGGGTCCCGGTTCCCGGCTCAAAGAGGAGCCGGTGGTTAGACAGGCCAGGCATGAGGATTTAAAGGACATCCTGGAACTCTATGCCCAGCTGGATTTGACGGGGAAAGAAGTCTTGGCGCCGGCAGAGGCGGAAAGCATCTGGGGCAAGATGGAGCGCTACCCGGACTACAAGCTTTACGTGGCAGATAGGGGTGGACAGATTGTGGGGGTATTTGCCTTGGCGATTATGGACAATCTTGCCCATGCCGGGAGACCGTCGGGTTTGCTGGAAGATGTCGTGGTCAGCGAGGAGCACCGGGGAAAAGGAATAGGACGCTTGATAATGAACTACGCGGTTGGCTATTGTCAACGGCAGGGATGCTATAAAGTCGCACTCTCCAGCAACCTCGCTCGGGAAGGAGCCCATGTCTTTTATGAACGGTTGGGGTTTAAAAAACATGGCTATAGTTTTTCTCTGGAACTTGGGTAGGCTAAACCCGGAGGAACAGAGCAAAGTTCCTCTGCTCAAGCGGGAATGTCTCGTAAGGAAAGGTTGATGGCGCGTGTGTGGTCGATTTTCCTTGGCGGAACCGGAAGGAATCGGAGAGCGGTTTGCTGTTGGCCTGCCGGCTCAGCCGCTCCAGCCCCGCTATAACATTGCTCCGTCCCAACCGGTTGCCGCTGTGATCAATGAAGCCGGGGTCAACTACCTAAAAACGTTTCGCTGGGGGCTGGTGCCTTCTTGGGCCAAAGATGCGGCGATCGGTTACAAATTGATCAACGCGCGGGCGGAGACCTTGGAGGAGAAAGCGAGTTTTCGCGCGCTCTTGCAAAGGAAGCGTTGCCTCATCCCGGCCGATGGCTTCTACGAATGGAAGAAAACGGGACGCGGCAAACGACCTTATCGCATCACTTTGCGAGAAGGAGAGATGTTTGGGTTCGCCGGGCTTTGGGACTCGTGGCGATCACCAACAGGAGAGACGGTCAACTCCTGCACGATTATCACCACCAGGGCGAATGCCTTGGTGGGAGCCATTCATGACCGGATGCCTGTCATATTGCCGCGGGAAGCGGAAACAATATGGCTTGACCAGGCTCTCGCTTACAGTCCGGCCTTAAAGGATCTGCTGGTGTCTTTTCCGGCTGCCATGATGCGGCTTTATGAGGTCTCGCCGCTGGTAAATTCGCCGGCCAATGAGAGCCGGGAGTGTATTGGAGGAATTCAGGATGCAGAGTAAACCCGTTAAGTACTCACAAGTCACCATGGCCAATGTCATGTTGCCCCAGCATGCCAATCCGTCGGGGAATGTCCATGGCGGCGAGATTATGAAACTGATTGACAGTGCTGCCGGGGTTGTGGCCCAGAGGCATTCTCGCTCGAATGTCGTTACCGCCAGGGTGGATGAACTCATCTTTCTGCGCCCCATCCGCATCGGCAACGTGGTCACGTGTTACGGAAAATTAACCTTTGTCGGCCGGAGTTCTATGGAAGTTTCGGTCACGGTCACAGTGGAAGACGTCTCCAAGGATGAACCGGCTAAGATGGCTTTAACGGCCTACTTAACTTTTGTGGCGCTGGACGCGAACGGAAAGCCCCGGGAAGTGCCGTCTCTGGAGATTGCCGATGAAGAGGAACGCCGCTTATTCGAGGAAGGGCGGCAACGCTATCTGGCTTATAAGCAGAGCCGCAACAAAGGCGCTTAATTCCACTGGGCACCTTCATCGACAGCAACCATTGTTTGACGGGTTACGGAGGTATTTGTCAAATAATCCAAAAATATGCTAAAGTAAAAGGGGAGGAGAGCCTGCCCTTGTTCATTTTCCCAGGTCTGGTCATTGATCTCAAATTGGTATTTGAAGGCATTTAGCGTGGCTAACATAGCCGGAGATTGCTACTGCGCTACTGCCAGATGAGTGTGGTGGGTTATCATTAAAATGACAGATGTGACAGCGGCGATCATTGTGGACGGCAACAAGATCCTAATAGCTCAGCGGGCCCCCGGTCAAAATCAGGCAGGCAAGTGGGAATTCCCGGGCGGCAAGATGGAGCCGGGAGAGACCCCAGAAGAGTGCCTGCAGCGGGAGATCAAAGAAGAACTTGATGTGGATATAGAAGTCCGGAGTTTCTTCGCCGAGAGCAGGTATGAGTATGAGAGCGGGGCGATCAGACTCAGGGCTTTTTGCTGCCGTTGGATTTCAGGCACGTTTTCCCTCATTGTACATAGCCGGATAGAGTGGGTTGAGGGCGATGAACTGGAGCGTTATAATTTCGCTCCGGCGGACATTCCCTTGGCACGGAAGTTGAAACGATTGAGAATAGGGACCAGTGGACGACATTGGGCCTGACCCGTACGGTCGAAAAAGTAAACCCGACGGAAAGGAGGAGCAGGGGAATGAGAGTATCCTGCCGAATGCCGCATGTATAATGACAAATCGGCTAAGCCCATGCTCAAACCTGTGGTCAAATGGGTGGGTGGCAAGAGACAGATTTTAGACGAGATCATGAAATATATTCCCCGGAATATCTCCACCTATTATGAGCCTTTCCTGGGGGGTGGGGCCGTTTTGTTCGAGCTCCAGCCCGAAGAAGCCGTGGTCAACGATCTTAACCGGGAGTTGATCAACCTGTATCAGGTGATTAAGGACCGGGTCGATGAACTCATTGAGGACTTGCGCAAGCACAAGAACGAGAAGGGGTACTATTACAGGATGAGGAGGCTTGACCGTGACAAGGTGGTCTACTCTGAACTTACCCCCGTCCAAAGGGCCTCAAGAGTGATCTACCTCAACAAGACTTGTTACAACGGTTTGTTTAGGGTGAACAAAGCCGGGGAATTCAATACCCCTTTTGGCCGTTACAAAAATCCCAAGATCGTCAATGAGGTGGGTTTGCGAGCCGTCAGCGCCTATTTAAACAGGGCCTCGGTTCGCATTACCTGTCAGGATTTCGAGCAGGCGGTCCAAGGAGCGGAGAGCGGGTCGTTTGTCTACTTTGACCCCCCTTACGATCCGCTTTCCCAGACGGCCGATTTTACCGCTTATGCTGAGGGCGGCTTTGGTCGTGAAGAACAAGAAAGACTGAAACAGACCTGCGACCGGCTGAACGAGAAAGGGGTACGCTTCCTGCTTTCCAATTCCGCCACAGATTTTATTAAAGACCTCTACCAAGGGTACAAGATTGAGATTATCCAAGCGAAGCGCTCGGTCAACTCTGTAGCCGCGCGACGAGGTGGGATTCAGGAAGTCTTGGTGTTCAACTACCCCTAATCGCTGCCCGGAGACTGCGGTTTTCCTCCACGGATGACAAAGGCTCTCCGGTGCCGAAATGAGGGGCAGCTTTCAAGCAGAGGAGTTTACCGGATTCGCTCGTCTTTTACTGGAACCGGCACCCAAGGTGGTAGAAATGCGTTACGATGAGTGCCCGGTCTTCCCGGGCACTCATCGTTATCACTTCCATGGGTTACCACTGTCTGCCCTGGCTGCCCGGACCGTTAGCCATCATATTCACGGTTCCCCGGGGATAGAGCACATTATAGTGATCGAGTGACGGGTCCGGGTTACTGCTGGTCGGTTGCGGGAAGACCAATTCAAGTTTAAAGTCCGGTCCTGCCGTATAGCCGATGATTTCCTGGCTGCCGACGGTGGCGTTATAGGGCGGGGTGCCCAAGACTTGTTTGGCCTTGCTCAAGGTTATGCCTGAGAAAGTGCTGTGGGCGAAAGACCGGACTTCAAAGATCTGACCTCCTTTATTGAAGCCAAAGACTATATCGTGGTTGGAATAGGTGACATAGATCCCGTTGGCCGCCGCCACCCAGTTGCTTTGATTGGGCTTTCCCCACGATTGTTCCACGGTGGAGATATTGGTTGTCTTGGCTGGGTAGCTGCTGTTATTTATTACTTGCCCGGCTGTGGCCAACTGCATCATATTGAGCAAAAGCAAGGTATTGGGATCGGTAGTTTGGACTGCTTGAGCCGGACTGGTCGCCTGCAGAGGATGATCGGCCAAAATCTTCTCGACCTCTTTGTATCCCGGCGGGAAGGCGTAGTTGTAACGGGCGGGAAGGGCAAAGACATAGCTGTTGTTGTGCCCCAATTCACTGGGGTTAATGGGAGCGGCGCCGATATGGAAGTCTCCCTGTTGCAGGGAACTCCACTGGGCAGAGGTAAAGATCATGATCGGAATATCCTGCCGGGGGTTCTTTGAGGTCCAGCGGGGATCGCGGAGAGTAATCAGGGGACCGGTAGCCGTGATCGTATTAGTCTTGACGTTGTTACCGCTCCAACGGCCTTGGATAACCGAATATCCTTGCCAGCTGTCCGGCAGGGAAAAATTAAAACCATACTTGGTGTTGCGGTAGATGAGGGAGCCGGAGGTACTGGGAGAAGCGTTGGGCGGGGAAGTCTGCTGGCTGCCGGGTACGGGGGTGTTTTGTCCCGGGTTCGGGGACTGGTTCAGCCCGGAACATCCGACGACGAGGGTCAGAGCCAAGGCGACCACCGCCCATTTCAAGGCGGTCTTTTTGGACGAAGCAATCATGACGATTCTCCTTTTGTTAAACTTGTTGGCGAAACCGAGGGTTCCTGGGGTCCAGTGCGGCTGTGAAAGCAGCTGCAAGAGGGTGATGATGGTCTGAGCATAGGGCTTGTGTTCTTCGGGTTTGAGGGCGGTGAGGGCTGTGGCGTCACAAGCGATCTCACAGTCCTGCTTCATTCGCTGCAAAGCATAGCCAATGAGTGGATTGAACCAGTAGAAGGCTTGCACAAAGGTAACCAATACGTTCGTCAATTGGTCGCGTCTTTTTAAGTGACTCAGCTCGTGCAAGAAAATGAAGCGCAATTCTTCCGCCGACAACTGAGCCGCAATCTCAGGGGAAACCATGATTTTCGGCCGGAACAAACCGAAGAGGGCAGGGGATTTCAGGGAGGGGTCGCAGATGACAGAAACATTGGCCCGGACCCCGAGACGCGCCTGGCAGTCCGCCAAGACGGCAGTCACGGCCTGGGTCCGACAGAGCGGGCGCTTTCTGAGCTTCAGCCATAAGAGTCCGTTAACCAGGAGAATATAGAGCATTATGGCTAAAACTCCGGCCAGCCAGATCGCGGCGGCTGTGGTCCAGTTGAGCCCGATCCCGGGGCTAGCCGGGGCAGATACCTCACTCCCGGAGGCGGGAGTCCCGGTCCCGGACACAGGGCCGACGGTCGAAGGGGAACTTTGCCCGTCGGGCTGACTCTCTGGGGTTACTGTGGCTGAGGAGGGCTTTCGGGACAGCCCCAGCGTGGGAGTTCCGCCCGAAGCAAAAGGAGCAGCAACGTTGAATGAAGCGGACAGCGCTCGTTGAGGGATAAGATGGAGGAGATTGAAGGAAGCGGGGGGGGTAAAGGGAATCAGGAGTTTCAGGATGAGCAAAAACCAAAGCGCGTAATGCCAATGGGCACTGAGTCTCTGGTGCAAGAGCCGTTTGACCACGAGGATGCCCAAGGCCATCAAGCCGCCCAAGAGGGACAAAGAGACGGCGTAGCGAAAGAGGTCCACGTAATGAAAAAGGTTTACGTAGCGAAAGAGGTTCACGTAGCGAAAGAGGTCGGCCAAATTCACGGGTTCACCCCCTTCCCCTTACTGGAGCTTTTCGTCCAGCAGATGTCTCAGTTCTTGAATCTCTTGGGCAGACAAGCTCTCCTCTCGGACAAAATGGGTCAGAAGCAACTGAAAGGAATCGCCATACACTTTGTGCAGAAACGACTTCGTTTCTTGGTGGATGCACTCCTCTTGGGAAACCAAGGGATAAAAGCGGTACAAAGACTCGTCTTTGTTCACTCCCAGGGCTCCTTTTTTGACCAAGCGGCTCATCAAAGTTTGAATCGTCTTAGGACTCCAATCCTTTACCGACTTCAAGCGTTCGACCACCGAGGAAGCCGTCAGCGGTGATTCTTCCCACAGGACTTTCATAATGAGCCACTCCGCATTCGATATCTTGCCAGCGGCATCGTTCATCTAGAAAAGCCTCCCTCTTCTTTAAAGTGTAATCTAGGCTTAAATTACACCAGTAGGGCGAAATTGTCAAGAGCAACCGGTCGAAAAAGGAGAGACATTTTCTGGATTCGGCCCTCGGGTTTTCGCCACGTGCATTTGAGGCGGCAACCGTGGAAATTTGTGGAACGGGGATTGGTATTTTCTCAAGATAACGATATAATGAATGCACGAATATCGATCATGACTAAGAACGGCACAGGGGATATGGTGGTGATGAGTATAGAAACCTATGAACGACAACAGGCTTTAATTGAACTTTATGGGAAATTAGCAGAAGCTGAGGTTGAGATTGCAAACGGCGTAGAAGGAAAGGACTTCTTCGAAGTGGCCAAAAAGCTGAGGGCTTATGTTCATGGAAAAGTATGAATTTTTATTATAGAGACAGGGCCGCCATCACACTTCTGAACGTAATGGCAGCAAGCACAATCACACCCCCGGCCAAAGCCCAGGGCCCCGGCGCTTCGCCCAAAAAGAGGAATACCCATACGGGATTTAGGATAGGCTCAAGAATGAGAGTCAGGACTGCTTCCAGCGCTGTCGCGTGCCTGATGGCTTTGGCATAAAGGATATAGGAGATGCCGAGCTGTACCGTCCCTAGGATACACAGGTAGAACCAGCCGGTGGGACTGGGCCAGGAGCCGAAGAGGAAGGGGACCCCGATGACGGCGGTGAGGATATTCCCCAAGAAGGCGGATTCCCAGGGGGAACCGTCTTTCTGTTTACGCATAAAGATGTGAAGGAAAGCAAAACTGATTCCGCTCGCCACCCCCAGGGCATTGCCCAAGACCCCTTTGGTGCTGAGGTGGTCGAGAAAAAACAGAGTCATACCCAAGATGACGATGACGACAGTGACCCAATCCGACGGCTTAGTTCTCTCATGCAAAAGCCAGGCTCCCAAAAAGGCGACGTAGATGGGCGCGGTGTATTGAAGCAGGATCGCGTTAGCGGCTGAGGTGTACTTGGTCGCTGCGACAAATAGGATGACGGTGGCGGCATAGGATACCGCCCCGCCCATCTGTGCCCAGGACCACGTGATCTTCGGTTTGCCCAGGACGAGGAGCATGAGGACCGCCGCAATGGCACTTCTCACTCCGGCTATGGCCAGAGGGTTGGCGTGGACGGACTTGATCAGGAGTCCGCCCGAACTCCAGAGAGTCGCCGTAATGACCAAGAAGAGGATAGCCTTGGGCCTTTCCCTTTTGGCGGTCGGTGAGGAGGTGCCGGCCGCGGCGGAGACTCTGTCCGCTGCGGGAACGTTGGCTGCCAAAGGAATTCCGTTTTCTTTGTTCGGGTTCAATTGTCACAGATCCTTTCGTATTGATCCTGTCCCAGTGAACGATGCCCTCACCCCTTTAGCATAACAATGTTTTGGCGGTAAGCAAAGTCCCTTTTGCGATTCTTCCGCATTTTTTGAACGGTCTTGTGTCCTCCACCCGACGGTCGTTGTCTAAAGCTGCCCTCACCCGGCAATAACTAGGGGAAATAAGTATAGGGGGGTGCGCGCTTTGGGAATGACATCCGTAGTCGCCGATCCAATGCCATTGCCGGCTGAGGGATTGGTGCTTGTGGCGTATGAAGAACACCCGGAAGCTTTCCAGGTTAAAGTCTACGAAGAGGAAGACTTTGGGGTCGGTGGCGATCCAGGGGGCAATCAGCAAGAGATTGCGCGATATCTCGTTTGCAGGGAACATTTGCCTCAAGCCCTGAGCGAGCTCAGGGAAATGTATACCGGATGGGCTAAAGTCGAAAGGACTCAGCCCTTAAAGATTATCGGCATTCATAATGAAGACCCCTTTACTCTCTTTATCCAGTTTTCGCTGGGGGAGCGTTATTTCATCTATGAGCGGGGCCGCGGCTCAAGAAGTGAGACGGTACGGGAAGAATTGTTCGGCCGCAAGCATCATCTCAGGCTGCGCTTTTTGAACAAGGAAGATGAAAAATACCTGATCGCGGCGCTGAGGTTTCTGCCGAAGGCGAAAAAGGCGATCGGCTTTTATCCTTATGCACCGGCCGCGAGATCGTCCGGCTGCCAGCGGCCGGGGACATGCGGCCGTTAAGATGCCGTTGTTAATACCGTAACCCGCCGTAAGTCTCATGGTTTTAACCATCAGGAAAAGGCGGGTTTGCTCGTGGACCTCAGCCGGTGCGCAGCCCGAAAAATCGGCGGGCGAAGTTTTTATTTCATTGGAGTTTATACTTTATTAATAGGGGATTTAGGAATTGGCAAGGTTTAACGGTTAGAATAGAGAAAGGAAGCTTCCGAGGAAAGTGTGAAGGAGATGGAGGAATGAAGTTTAAGAAAAAGACCGCTCTGCTTTTGAGTTTTACCATGGGAGCTCTGCTGGTGGCGACGACCGCTTTGGCCGATATGACCCATAAAAGCGGGTATGACCAGCTGAAAGGCGCGCTCAAGGGTACGGCGGCTCAGTGCAACGGCAAATTCGACAATTTTACCATGGATATTTCTTATGTTATCAAGGATAACGGCAAAACTGTCAGTTCGTCAGATACTGTGCAAAAGATTGACCGCAAAGATAACGCCAGCCTGAGCCAGACGGAACTGGTGACCCAGGACGGGGGACGCCAAGCCAGTGAACACTATGCCGATCCACAAACAATGATTGACCACTCGTCGCAGGTTTCCGCTTATTTTGTGACGCATTTCGACCCGGCCCGCAAATTTGACGTCTTTTCCGACCCTTTCCAAGCCAAGGGAGCGGGGGATGTTGAGCGCATCGTGGATGCCGTCGTCGGCAACCTGAAAGACTATGTCGTGGTCAAGGAAAATCCGGATGGGAGCAAAGAGTTCTCAGGTTCCCTCAATGAGACCCAGATTCCGCCGCTGATCAACGCGCTGGTTTCCTTTCAGGCCAAGCAGGGTATTGTCCACTCCCTGCCTCAGTTGACCCAAGACATCTTTGTCAAAGAGATCAAGGGTAATGCCCAGGTGAACCGAGACGGAGTTATGCAGAGCCTTCTGGGCACGCTCGTGCTGTCCGGCAAGGATGCTCAGGGGCAAGTCCACGTGATCAGCCTTGAGGTCCTAGCCAAGTTAAGCGGGATCAATGCCACCCAGGTGGTCAAACCCGATCTCAGCGGGAAAAAAGTGCAAGAAAACACGGTTGCGAGTGCGACGTACAAACAGCAAACCGTCGACCCGAAAATGTTCGTGGGTGAATTCAAAAACGATATTGTCGTCCAAAAAGGCGGCAAATTCGTCAAAGCCGGAGTGAGGACCCTGAACATTACCCAGGCGGATCAACAGACGGTGAGCGGTCAATACAAGGAGGAGTATAAGCCGGGCTTTGAAAGCTATGCCACACATAAACTAGACTTCCAATTCAAAGCCGAGTTATCCCCGCAAGGTGGTCAGGGAGCGTTTAAATTCAATGCGGTTGGGGCTAACGGGAACCAAATCAGCGGTCAGCTTTATTTCGACCCCCGCTTAGACAAGATTAATTTAGTGTTTAACGGGATGGGACGCATGGGACAAGGATACGATTCCACCTTTGATCCGGTGTTCCACTAGGACCTTGTGCGGGGAACCGTAACTGCGCAGAATATGGTAGGAGTGAGTCTCCAGATGGGACTCACTCCTCCTGCCGGTATTTCCCTCAGGTGTCAGGCAAGCGTGAGATACTCGGTTTTTAGGTGGAAGTGGTACCTCGTGCCTTGCCGGCCGACTTCATCCTTCGTGGTGGAGTGTAATTTTTGAGCTTGACGGCTTTCGGTGAAATTCCCCTTTCGTCATCGGAGTCCTAATGCTTAATGTAATTAAGTTACATGGCGAGGAGGTTGGATGTGAGCAAAGAACAAGTGATTGAAAAAGTGATTGAGCTTGAGCATTTGACCAAGGTCTATAAGAATGGTCGGGGGATCGATGACATCAGCCTGGATATTTACCGGGGGGATGTTTTCGGTTTTCTCGGGCCCAACGGCGCCGGTAAGACGACAGCCATGAAAGTGATGACCGGTTTGATCCGTCCTGACCGGGGGGAGGTCAGAATTCTCGGCCACAGCGTTGCTGAAGAGTATGAAAAAGCCATGGCTAAAGTGGGCTGTATGATTGAGACTGCCGAATCTTATCCTTACTTAAGTGCTTTTGAGAACTTGAGACAGTTCGCCCGCTATTACCCGGGAGTCGATGAAAAACGCGTTGACGAAGTTCTGGAACTCACCGGCATGTTAAAATACAAGCGGGAAAAGCCAAAGAGGTTTTCCCTGGGTATGAAGCAGCGCTTGGGCTTGGCGGCTGCCGTTCTCTCCCGGCCGGAGGTCGTGATCTTGGACGAACCTTTGAACGGGCTTGATGTGGAAGGGATGATCGCCATGC
Source organism: Peptococcaceae bacterium CEB3 (assembly GCA_001029295.1). Taxonomy (GTDB): domain Bacteria; phylum Bacillota; class Desulfitobacteriia; order Desulfitobacteriales; family Desulfitobacteriaceae; genus Acididesulfobacillus. The sequence goes on from LDXJ01000062.1 coordinate 287,560, forward strand.
GCAATCTGATCAAGGGCTTAGCGGAGAGGGAGACGACTTTCTTTATTTCCAGCCATTTAATTCATGATGTGGAACTGACCTGCAACCGGATCGGGGTGATCTACAACGGAAGAATCCTTGACGTGGACTCGACCGCCAACATCTTGAAGAATTACGCGTCGCTGGAGAATTATTTTGTGAGTGAGGTTGAGCAAAGTGGCCGTATTTAAAACTGCGCTGATCAATGAAGTTGAAAAACTCAGCAAGAAGAAGAAGGCCTGGGTGGCTGTGATCCTTTCCTTGGCCGTCATCGTGGTGGGTCAACTGGTGATTTTGGCTGTCCGCAGCGGTTTTGGCCTTCGGGGTGTGGGCAGCGGCGAGTTCCCTCTCCTCGTTCTCTCCCTGGTGGTGAACACGATTCTCCCTCTCTTTGCGGCTTTGGTCGCGATCGACAGTTTTTCCGGGGAGAGTGCTCAAAATACCCTGCGCATCACCTTAACGCGGCCTGTCAGCCGTTTCAAGGTCTTCACCGCGAAAATCGGGGCTATTGCCCTTTTTCTCTTGGGTGCACTGGTGCTGCTTTTCGTATTTTCTGTCTTGGCTGGGCTTTTGTTCAATGCCAGTTCCCTGACCTGGTCTGATTTTTTCCGCCTTGTTCTCTCATTTCTGGTGAGCCTGCTGCCGTTGGTCGTCTTGGCTCTGGGCATTGTCCTCTTGACGAATGTGGCGAGAAGCGGGATTACGGTGTTCTTCCTGGCCATTCTTGCCTTTTTGCTCCTGAAAGTCCTGGGCTTGGTGTTTTCCGGCTATGCCGATTTGTTGCCGACGGCTCAGCTGGACTGGTATAATCTATGGTTAGCAGATGTTTTTCCCGTGGCTGCGGTTGTCCGGCAATTTTTGCTCATGCTCGGTTACGGGGTTATGTTCTTCGTGGCCGGATTCTACTTATTTGATCAGAAGGAACTTTGAGTATGAACCTTAAGTGGCGCTTGAGCTTAGCCAATACACTGGCGGTCCTTGTGCCGGTGGGCCTTACCGTCCTCGTGGCTCTGGCCTACCTCTTCCTTTACGGCCAATTGTCCGGTCTGGGTGGCTTGTGGTCAGACTACCAAAAAATGGCTGAAGTGCACTCTGTGGTTCTGAGCAGCGAAAAGAGTATTCTCGAAGCGACCCCGGGGGCGGTGGAAAAGGCCGCTTTTCAGCAGCGTTTGCGGGACGATTTGGCCGGCATTCAGGGTGAGGTTGTCATCATAAAAAACGGGAAACTCCTGTTTTCTTCCCGTTCTTTCAGTAAGATTGCCATCGCCAAATTCCTGGAGGAGGGAAAGGCCTCGTCCGCGGCGGGACCGGTGGAGGCAGGGGGGACAGACTATGTGGTACGGGAAGTGGATCTCCGTTTTAAAGACGGCTCCCAAGGTTATGTCCTCCTACTGGCGCCGGTCACCCGCAGCTTGCCGGCACTCGGCGAGTTTCTCTTTCTGCTGGGGGCCTCTTTTGTTTTGTCGTTTTTAGCGATGAATTTTTGGGTCTCAGTTCGCTTCTCGCGCAGTATTTTAAGTCCGCTCAGCAACTTGCGGCAGGCGGCGGCCGAAATCAGCCGCGGGAATCTTGACTGCCAGATCGCGGAGGAGGGAGACGAAGAAATCCGAGCCTTATGCCGGGATTTGGAGCGGATGCGGATCAAGCTCAAAGACTCCGTCCACATCCAGATGCAATATGAGGATAATCGCAAAATGCTCATTTCCAGTATCTCACACGACCTGCAAACCCCGGTGACCTCTATTAAAGGATATGTGGAAGGAATCCTGGACGGGGTGGCCAATACTCCGGAAAAGGAGCGGAAATACCTGCAAACCATTCATGTCAAAGCAGAGCAGATCGATCAGATGATCGAGGACCTTCTCCTCTACGCCAAGCTGGATCTTCATCAGGTCCCGTTCAATTTCGAGAAGACAGATGCCGAGGATTATCTCCGGGACTGTATCGAGGAAAATGAAGCGGAGTTGGCTCGCCGGCAGATAGAGATAACATTGCGGACGGATTTGCCACAACGGCGTGAACTCCTCCTGGACCGGGAGAGAATGAAAAGGGTATTGGTCAATATTCTCGACAATGCCTGCAAGTATATGAACAAAACTCCGGGAAAAATTACGCTCATTTTGCGGGAGACGCCTGCCGGCACAATTGTGGAGGTCCGGGACAATGGCGCGGGCATTCCGGCTCAGGATCTGCCGCGTATTTTTGATCGTTTCTTTCGTTCGGATCTGGTCGGACTCCGGAAAAACGGGAGTGGCTTGGGTTTGGCGATCGCCAAACAAATTGTGGAAGGTCATGGGGGAAGAATTTGGGCCGTCAGTGGGGAAGGGGTAGGGACGAGCATCATGATCTCTTTGCCGAAGGGGGCCGGAGGCGCTGACCGTGCCGTCTTGGCGCCAAAAGGTTCTGAAGTTCGGGGAGGTTCGGGAGGTTCGGGGTAGGAGGAAGGACCGTGAAAAAGATCTTAATCATTGAGGATGACGCCAGTATTGCTGAATTGCAGAAAGACTACTTGGAACTGGCCGGGTTCGAGGTCATGATTCGGACGGATGGGGAGAGTGGCAGGCAAGCGCTTCAAACCGAAGGGATCGATTTGCTCATCCTTGATATCATGCTGCCGGGGCTTGACGGCTTGGAGCTCCTGCGTGGGATGAAGGAAAGCAAAGATATTCCGGTTCTCCTCGTCTCGGCCAAGAAAGAGGAAGTCGATAAGATCAAAGGGCTGAGTTTGGGCGCGGATGATTATATCACCAAGCCTTTCAGTCCGGGGGAATTGGTGGCCAGGGTTAAATCTCACCTGGAAAATTACGGACGCCTGAAAGAACGGTTTAAGTCCGGGGTCAGGGAGACTCCCACTCTGCGCATCCGCGGTCTGGAGATAGACCGGGCCGCCCGCCGCGTCTTTGTCCATGGGGAAGAGGTGAATCTGGCTCAGAAGGAATTTGAGCTCCTGCTCTTTTTAGCCCAGAACCCGAACCGCGTTTTCGGCCGCGAGGATCTCTTTGAACGGGTCTGGGGTTTAGAGTCCTTGGGTGACGCGTCCACCGTGACTGTGCACATCGCCAACGTGCGTAAGAAGATTGAAACTAATCCCGGGAATCCTCAGTACATTGAGACCGTGTGGGGGGCGGGGTATCGCTTCAAAGTATGAGCGCTGCCAGACTCGGCTCTTGATCGTTTTTTTCGTTCGGACCGGGTCGGAGTCAGGAAACGCGGGAGTGGCTTGGGTTTGGCGATTTCCACCGGCTCCCCCGTTGGCAGCAGGAATTGTTGCCGCTATGGCGAAAATATACTATTAGCAAGGGGATTAAGATATTTCAAGGGGATTAAGACATTTACAGAAGAGAACAGCCTAGGGATTAGTCTTAGGAAATTCGTCAGCGCTGGCCTGCCATGTCAGTTAGGGAGACGATCAGATGGATGTTGCACGCTTTGCCTTTTACCAGCTGGGTGAAAGCGCCGGACGCGCCATGGGGTGTGCCGACTTTTCCATGCTCGTGAAGATCCTGGGCACTCTGGGTTTGGGTGACCTCCAGATCGACTGGAAAAATAACCGACCCGTGTTTCGTTTGTCCGGGCAAGGCAGGCCAAGATCCGCAGCCGCTACGGTCTCCTGCTTTTTCCAGGCGGGTTTTTTGGCCGGGTGCTTAGAGAGCTTTTGGCGGGATAAAGTCGTAGTCGAAGAAAGCAGGTGCCTGAGTTTGGGTGACAGCTGTTGTGAATTTTCTGTCGCTCCGGACTCCCAATGGCCCAGTTCTGCTTTTTGTGCTTCTACACCGGGGGTTATCGTCGGGCAGGTCGATAAGGTGGCTGTCCGTTCCTTTTTAGATTTACAGAAACAGTGGTTGCAAGCGGCTGGGATGACGGCTACGGCTGGGGTCAGTCCACCCAAAAGAGCGGAGAAGAATAATTCATCTTCTCCGGTTTTTACCCTCCAAGATCTGAAAGGGATATCTCAAAGTATGGTCGATTTGAAGCAAATGGCCGCCAGGGCAGCTCGTTCGGATTTCACGGTCCTGATCCAAGGGGAGTCAGGTACCGGTAAGGAACTGTTGGCTCAAGCTATCCACCATATGAGCCGGCGGGCGCAGGGGCCCTGGATCAGCCTTAATTGCGCCGCCGTCCCCGAAAATCTTTGGGAAGCCGAGTTCTTTGGTTTTGAGGAAGGTTCATTCACAGGGGCGAAAAAAGGCGGCAATCCGGGTAAACTCGAACTCGCGCATGGCGGGACGCTCTTTCTGGATGAAATCGGCGACATGCCCCTGGCGATGCAGGCCAAATTGCTGCGGGTTCTGCAATATGGAGAAGTGCAAAAACTGGGCAGTGTTCACCGCTTGGCGGTGGATGTCCGTTTAATTGCGGCGTCCAATAAAAATCTGACGCGACTGGTAGAGGAGGGTGGGTTCCGAGAGGACCTTTATTATCGGCTCAATGTCATCCGGCTGGAAATTCCACCTCTGCGCGAGCGGCCGGAGGATATTCCGGTTCTTGCCCTGCATATCCTGGAAAAGCTCAGCGGGAAATATCCCGAGGGTTCAAAGAGGATCACGCCTGCCGCCTTGGGGCGTTTGCAGCAATATGTCTGGCCGGGAAACGTGCGGGAGCTGGAAAATATTATGGAAAGAGCTTTTTCTTTGATTGACGGCGAGCTCATCGACTTGGAGGATCTCCTGGCCTTTCTGCCTGGGAACCTCACTTCTCCGGCCGGCCGGGTGGGCGGTTCGCTCAAAGAGAGTTTGGCGGGAATTGAACGCGAGTTAATCCTGGAAGCGATTGAAGCGGCCGCAGGCAACCGTACCCAGGCGGCACGGATTTTGGGCCTCTCCCGTTCCACCCTCCACGTCAAATTGAAGCAGCACAATATAGTTTGGGAAGACGAGCCTTAGGCGCAAACGAATAGGCAGAATAATGAGGGAACTGATTATTCGGAATTGTCCGGATTTCTGGACGGGGTGTCCGAAAAACCGGACAGTTTAGCCTGCCGCCACAGTCAAGTCTCCTCCGAAAAGGGGAGATTTTTTTGTCTGTCAGTCCCCAAGTGTGCCTTCGCTCGACCTATCTCTGCTCTTTACGAGGGGAGATTTTTGCTTGTCACTGCCCGGGCGGTACCGGCAAATGCCAAGAAAGGTCTGCGGTCGGGCGGCATAAGCCCGGTTTAGTGGCATGGATCTTGCACCCCTGCCATGGGATAAAGAGAGGAGGGAGGCCCATGACAGAGGAACTGCCGGTCCTGCAGGAGGGGAGCTTGGATCCGGATTTTAAGCGCCTAATTGAGACCCTGTCCGGTGCCCAAAACCTCAATGCCTGCATCCAATGCGGGACCTGCTCCGGTTCCTGCTCGTTCAGCGAGCGGATGACGCATACACCCCGCCGCTTGCTGGAGATGGTGCGGGCCGGGATGCGGGAGGAGGTTCTGAACAGCGACACCTACTGGTACTGCACTTCATGTTATTACTGTACTGTACGCTGTCCGCGGGGAATTAATCTGACCGAAGTCATGTATGCCCTCAAACACCTGGCGATTTCCGTAAACAAAGACAAAAACGCGGCTTTTTACGATTGTTTCGGGTCTGTCCTGCAAAGCTACGGCCGGCTGTATGAAAACGGACTGCTGCTAAGACTCGCTTTAAAGACGGATCCCCTCATGCTGGTCGCTTACGGTCCTATCGGGGTGAAGATGTTTCTTAAGGGCAAACTCAATATTTTGCCCAGCCGGGTGCGAGCCCTTGCGGAGATCCGGCGGCTTTATGAAAAAGTGGGGGAAATGGAGGAAAAAATATGAATTATGCCTATTACCCGGGTTGCTCCCTCCATGCCACGGCTCGCGAGTACGATGAGTCAACCCGGGCGGTTTTTGAAAATCTGGGGATAGGCCTGCGGGAGATCGAGGATTGGAACTGTTGCGGGGCCACCGCCCTGCCTTCCACCAGCTACCTCTTTTCCCTCGTCGTTCCCAGCCGCAATCTCGCTCTGGCCGAGGAGACGGGGCAAGACGTGGCGGTAGCCTGCAATTCCTGTTTCGTCACTTTGCGCCGGGCGAAGTCCGTCTATGAAGAGAATCCGCTCTGGCGGGCCAAGATTCAGGAAGCCATGGGCGCCATTGGCCGAAGTTTTGCAGCCAGAGTGCAGATTAGGCATGTCCTCGACATTGTGGTCAACGATGTGGGCCTAGACCGGATAGCCGAGACGGTGCGCAGGCCTTTGCGGGGTTTAAAAGTCGTACCTTACTACGGTTGCCAGATTGCCCGGCCGAAAAACGAATTTGCTCATCCCGAACTGCCCACGGAAATGGACCGCCTCTTGGAGGTCTTGGGGGCGAAGGTTCTGCGCTATGATCACAAGACGAAATGCTGTGGCGGTGCCTTGATGACGACGAAACCCGACGCCGTGTTGGAGCTGGAAAAGGAACTTTTAGGCGAAGCGGATCTACGGGGGGCGGAGGCTATGGTCGTGAGCTGTCCGCTTTGCCAGTTCAACCTGGATGCCTATCAGGACAAAGTCAATAAACGGTTTCAAACAAACTATAACATCCCGGTGATCTATTTCACTCAGCTTCTGGGAGTGGCCCAGGGGTTAGCCCCGAAAAAGCTCGGTTTGAAACGGAATCTTGTTCCACTGAGGGGACTCCTGCACAAGTATTACGGGGAGGTGATCTAATGGCAGAGGAGATTAGGACCGGGGTCTATGTCTGCCATTGCGGCACAAACATTGCGGATAAAGTGGATGTCCAGGCTGTGAGCAAATTCGCCGGAACCCTGCCTGGCGTAACGGTCAGCCGCGATTATAAGTACATGTGCTCGGATCCCGGACAGGATCTGATCAAGAAAGATATTAAAGAATTGGGGCTGAACAGGGTGGTCGTCGCCTCTTGTTCTCCCCGCATGCACGAACCGACTTTCCGCCGCGCGCTGGCAGCCGCGGGACTCAACGGATACCTCTTTGAGATGGCTAACATCCGGGAGCAAGTTTCCTGGGTAAGCAGTAATCCCCTGCAGGCGACGGTTAAAGCCAAATCCCTTGTTTCCGGCGCGGTGCGCAAGGTCAGATACAACCGCCCTCTGGAGGAAAGGTATGCCCCGGTCAATCCAAACGTGTTGATTGTGGGCGGCGGGGTGGCCGGCCTGGAAGCCGCTTTGAAAATAGCGGAGTCGGGAAACCAAGTCTATCTTGTGGAGAGGGAGGCCTCTTTGGGCGGCAATATGGCGAAGTTTGACAAGACCTTTCCGACCCTGGATTGTGCCGCCTGCATTTTGACCCCGAAAATGGTTGAGGCCGGCCAACATGAAAAGATCAAACTCCTTACTTACAGTGAAGTGACTCAGGTCGACGGATTTATCGGCAACTTCCAGGTCAAAGTCCGGCAAAAAGCGCGCTATGTTGATGTGGACAAATGCACCGGCTGCGGCGACTGCGAGCAGGTCTGTCCCGTCAATACGGTGGACAGATTTAACGAAGGGTTGAGCGAGCGCAAGGCTATTTTCAAGGAATTTCCCCAAGCTGTCCCCAATGTCTATCAAATAACGAAGAAGGGGACGGCCCCCTGCCGTCTGACCTGCCCGGCCGGGGTCAATGTGCAGGGATATATGGCCTTGACCCGCCAGGGCAAGTACAGTGAAGCGCTGGCTTTAATCAGGGAGGCTATGCCCTTGCCGGCTGTTTGTGGTCGCGTGTGTTTCCATCCCTGTGAAGGGGAATGCCGGCGGGGTGACCTGGATCAACCGGTGGCCATCAATGCGGTAAAGCGTTTCCTGGCGGATCATGAAGCGAAAAACGGGTCCGTTCCACCCGTGTCAGCCCCTGCCAGCGGGCGGAAGGTGGCTATTGTCGGGGCCGGCCCGGCCGGTTTGGCGGCGGGCTATTATTTGAGCAGAGCCGGGCACGAGGTGGTCGTCCTGGAGGGAAAAGCGGAAGCCGGCGGGCTGCTTCGCTACGGTATTCCTGAATACCGTCTCCCTAAAGATATTCTCCGGTGGGAAATCGACCAGATCAGCCGGGACGGTGTGAGCGTCAGGATCAACCAATGGCTGGGGCGGGATTTCACCCTGGAAAAATTGCGCCAGGAATACGATGCGGTTTTTCTGGCTTTAGGCACGTCCAAGGAGCAAACCTTGGGTATTCCGGGCGAGGAGCTGCAGGGAGTTGTCAGCAGCCTCAAATTCTTGGAATCCGCCAACACGCGGGCGGAGAGCGTCAGCGGCCGGGTGTTAGTCATCGGCGGCGGCAATGCCGCGGTGGACGCCGCCCGTACGGCTTTGCGGCTGGGGGCCCAAAGCGCGGAAATCATTTACCGGAGAACCCGGAACGAGATGCCGGCTTTTGCCGAGGAAATCCGGGAGGCGGAAAAGGAGGGTGTAAAATTCCGCTTTCTCACCGCTCCCATGCGAGTCGTGGGTCGGGGCGGCCGGGTGCAAGCCTTGGAGTGCCAACCGCGGCAGTTGGGAGAAGTGGATGCCGGTGGCCGGCGCCGGAGCATTCCTGCCTCAGGCCCCAATGTGCTCTTAGAAGCGGAGTTAATCCTGGTCGCCGTGGGTCAGAAGGTGGAACTTCCGGCCTCCTTGGCCGGTAAAGTGGCTCTTGGCGCCAGGGGAACGGTTCTGGTGGATGAATATGGGCAGACGAGCAGCCCGGGGGTATTCGCCGGCGGGGACTTGGTGAGCGGACCCTCGAGCATGGTGGAGGCGATTGCGGCCGGGAAAGAGACCGCCCGGGTTATTGACGCGTTCGTGCGCGGTCAGGCGCTGCCGGGGCCTGTTCCCAAACCCCAACCCCTGCCCCAACCCGCCAACCCGGATAGATTTTACAAGGCCGCCCGGCATGAGCCGGCCCAGCTGGAACCGGAAAAGCGGCGCGGCTTGAGTGCGGAGATCACGGTCACCCTGAGCGAGGAAGAGGTTCTGGATGAGGCCAAGCGTTGTTTGGATTGCGGGGTCTGTTCGGAATGTCAGGAGTGCGTCAAAGTTTGCCAAGCTGGGGCGATTGATCACGGGATGCAGGATGAAGAAGTGGAATTAGAAGTGGGCAATATCATCCTGGCCACGGGCTATGAAACCCTTGATCCCAGCCTCGGCGTGCAGTGGGGTTATGGGCGCTTTCCCAATGTTCTGACCGGTTTGCAGTTTGAGCGCTTGAGTAATGCTTCAGGACCTACCTTGGGCAGGATCGTCCGGGAAGACGGGCGAGAGCCTGAAGCTGTCGCTATCTTGCACTGTATCGGCAGCCGGGACAAGAACTACAAAGAATACTGTTCCCGGGTCTGCTGCATGGCCAGCCTTAAATTCGCCCACCTGGTCAAAGACAAGACGAAGGCTAGAGTGTACGAATTTTATATCGACATGCGGGCCTATGGCAAGCAGTACGAAGAATTTTACAACCGGGTTCAGGATGAAGGGGTAAATTTCATCCGGGGTAAAGGAGCCGAGGTTCTGGAAAAAGACGGGCGTCTGGTGATCCGGGCCGAAGATACGCTTTTGGGTGTTTTCCGGGAGGTCCCGGTGGACATGGTCATCCTGAACACGGCGCTCACGCCCCGGTCCGACGCCGACGCGGTGGCCCGCCTCTTCACGATTCAGCGCAGTGCCGACGGTTTCTTCCTGGAATCTCATCCCAAATTGGAACCGATTAAAACGGCGACAGACGGTATCTATTTGGCTGGGGCCTGCCAGGCACCGAAGGATATTCCCGACACGGTGGCCCAAGCGGCCGGGGCGGCGGCGGAAGCCTTGGAGAAAATCTCGGCCGGCCGGGTGCGGATTTCCCCCATCACCGCTTACTGTCTGGAAGAACTTTGTTCCGGTTGCAAGACCTGCATTCCCCTCTGCCCCTATAATGCCATTACATTTTCGGAAGAGAAAAAAGTCGCGCTCTACAATGAAGCGCTCTGCAAGGGCTGCGGCACCTGTGTGGCCTCCTGTCCTTCCGGAGCGGCCCACATGCGTAACTTTGAAGAGGAGCAGATGCTGGAGATTATCGAGGGGGTGTGTGCGCTGTGAGTGAGCTTACGACGGGTTCTGCGCCTGCGGGTTCTCCGCCTGAATATGAACCGAAAATCATCGGTTTTCTCTGTAATTGGTGTGCCTATACGGCGGCTGATTTAGCCGGGATCGCCCGCATCAAATACCCGGACAATATCCGCATCGTCCGGGTGATGTGCACCGGCCGGGTGGAGCCGACCTTTGTTCTCAAAGCCCTCTCGGCCGGGGCGGATGCCGTGTTGGTGGCCGGGTGCCATCCGGGTGGCTGCCATTATCAGGAGGGCAACTACAAAGCCTACAAACGCACGCTGTTACTCCAAAACATGCTGCCTCAATTTGGGATCGAGAAGGAGCGCTTTCGGTTGGAGTTTGTCGCCAGCAGCGAAGGGGAGAAATTTGCTCGCGTGGTGGGAGAAATGGTAGCCAAGATCAAGGAGTTGGGGCCGCTGTCCGGCGCCGGGGTAAGACTGGCCGCTTTGGATGGCTTCTTCACCGAGAAGGAAAGGATAGAAGGAGGGGTGAACCTTGGCTGACAAATTGAAGTTTGCCTTCTACTGGAACGCCAGTTGTGGCGGCTGTGAGATCGCGGTTCTCGACATCAACGAAAAGATCCTCGATGTGGCCGCCCTCGCAGACATCGTGCTCTGGCCGGTCGCTCTTGATTTCAAGTATCACCATGTTCAGGCCCTTCCCGACAACTCAATTGATGTCAGCTTCATCAACGGTTCGATCCGCAATTCGGAACAGAAGGAAATTGTAGAATTGCTACGGCAAAAAAGCAAAGTCGTGGTGGCTTTCGGCTCCTGTGCCCATCTGGGGGGAATTCCGGCTCTGGCCAATTTGCGCAGCCGGGCGGAAATATTCGAGCGGGCTTATCGGGAAACACCCAGCACAGTGAATCCGGAAAATGTTCTGCCCCAGCCGCGTACTCGGGTTGCGGAAGGAGAATTGGAACTTCCTGTCTTCTTCGATCACGTCTACCGCCTGGACGAGGTCATTCCGGTGGAATACTACGTCCCCGGCTGTCCGCCCACGCCGAAAATGATCGTTGAAGCCGTGACGGCCATTGCCGAAGGGAAACTGCCGCCGGTGGGTTCGGTTTTCGGCGGCACGACGACCGTGTGCGACTCTTGCCGGCGCACCAAGGAGGAAAAGAAGGTCAAGGCCTTTCACCGTATTCACGAAGTGGAGGCCGATCCGGAGCGGTGTTTTCTGGAGCAGGGAATAATCTGTGCCGGTCCGGCCACGCGAGATGGCTGCGGTACGCTCTGCCTCAATGCCAACATGCCTTGCCGGGGTTGCTTCGGTCCTCCCGACGGGGTTGCCGATCAAGGGGCACGCCTTTTGTCCGCTCTGGCCACATTGGTGGACAGCAAAGATTTGGATGAGATTCAGGGGTTAATCGACCAAGTGGTCGACCCCGCCGGCTATTTTTATCGTTTCGGGATGTCCAGTTCTCTGCTGAAACACAAAGTCCTGCGGCCAGAAGAAGCCGGCGCCCAGCAGGCGGAGACAAAAGCCCAAGTGGCGGCCGCCGGCCAGGAAGGGAGGGGGGCCCGGTGAGTCTGAAACAAGTTACGATCAACCCCATCACCCGCTTGGAGGGGCACGGTAAGATCGAGATTTTCCTCGATGAGCGGGGGGATGTCGCCAACGCCTATTTCCAGGTCCCGGAACTGCGCGGGTTTGAAAAGTTCTGCGAGGGCCGCCCGGCTGAAGAGATGCCCCGGATCACCCCTCGCATCTGCGGTGTTTGTCCGTCTGCCCATCACATCGCCTCAACCAAAGCTCTGGACGGAGTTTTTAACGTTGAACCGCCCCCGGCTGCTAAGAAATTGCGGGAACTCTTTTACAATGCCCATATGATTCACTCCCATATTGCCCATTTCTACGCCTTGGCCGCGCCTGATTTTGTGGTCGGCCCGGACGCGGACCCGGCTGAGCGCAATATACTGGGGGTCATTGGTAAGGTCGGGCTGGAAGTGGGGGGCGAGGTGATCAAACATCGGGCCTACGCTCAGGACATTCAGGCTATGATCGGGGGAAAGCCCACCCACGCGGTCTGCGGTTTACCGGGGGGGATGAGCAAGAGCATCACGGAGGAGGAACGCAAGGATATTGAAGCGAAAGGAGAATCATTCGTCCGTTTTGCTCAGTTTTCCCTCAAGATTTTCGAAGATGTAGTGCTCAAGAACCAACGCTACGTGGATCTGATTCTCGGGGATCTCTATTACATGAGGTCTTATTACATGGGTATGGTCGACGCCCAAAACAAGGCTAGCTTCTATGAAGGTCAGGTCAGGGTGGTCGACCCGGAGGGTAAGGAATTTGCCAGGTTCTCGGGGTTGGATTATCTGGAACACATCGGCGAGCACGTGGAGCCCTGGTCCTATCTTAAGTTTCCCTTCCTGAAAAAACTGGGCTGGAAAGGTTTCCAAGACGGCCCGCAGAGTGGGGTGTACCGCGTGGCTCCACTGGCCCGACTCAACGCGGCGGATGGCATGGCCACACCTTTGGCCCAGGAAGCCTATGAAAAGATGTACTCTACCCTGGGGGGTAAGCCGGCCCACCATACCCTGGCCAATCACTGGGCTCGCTTGGTTGAGCTCCTCTATTCTTCGGAAAGAGTGCTGGAACTGGCCCGCGATCCGGAGATTACCAGCCCCCGGATTCGCGCCCTGCCTGAGGGGATTCCCAAAGAAGGGGTGGGAATTATCGAAGCCCCGCGGGGGACGCTCATCCACCATTATCAGACGGACGAAAAAGGTATCCTGACTAAAGTCAATTTGATTGTCGCCACAGGTAACAATAACGCCGCTATCAATATATCCGTGCAAAGGGCGGCCAAGGGTCTGATCAAAAAAGGCAAGGTGAGCGAGGGTCTCCTCAACATGGTGGAAATGGCCTTCCGCGCCTATGATCCCTGCCTGGCCTGCGCCACCCACAATCTTCCGGGCTCCATGCCGCTCCTGGCCAGAATCTATGACCATGACGGAAATTTATGGCAAGAAGTAAAGCAGGGCTGAACGGGACTGCGACAAGTGTTACAAGCGTAAATCAGGCAAGGATAGACACATGTGGCGCAAGAATCCACTTGATGGACGCCCCCGGCTCGGTTAAACTGCAGGCAAGGGTAGATACAGGCGGGGCAAGAATGTCGTCTTTGCGGGAGTTCTTGAAGTTTAGCCTCTGGGCAAGGACAGATACAAGTCAAGTAGGGTAAGAATAGGGGTGCCACTAAAAGAGGCGGTGGGTCATGGGAATTTTAGAAAGTGCTCCGGCACTTGGAGAATCAAGGTCGAGCGGCACCTTGTCGGGAATGGACGCCGGGGCCGGACAAGTGCGGTCAGGAGAAAAAAGGGTGGGGAGTGAAGGTGGGGGGAAAAGATCGAACTTGCTGATTTTCGGTTTGGGTAACACGTTGCTCTGCGACGACGGAATCGGCATTTACTTGGGGCGCCGCGTGTCCGCCTTGCTCTCGGGAGAGGATGGCTGCACCGGACCCAGGGCGGATTTCGTCGAAGCTTCCCTGGCGGGACTACAGCTGCTGGATTACATCGTCGGTTACGAGTCTTTGGTGATCATTGATGCCATCCAAACCGCGGACGGAGTGGCCGGGCAACTGTACTCTTTCGGAGAAGAGGAATTGGCCGCTACCGTACGCCTGACCTCGGTCCACGACATCAATTTGGCTACGGCCCTCCAACTGGGTCGCAGGTTGGGTATGCAGATTCCGTCCCGAGTGCTCATTTACGCTGTCGAGGCCAAAGATATCTTCACTTTTCAAGAAAGCTGCACGCCGGAACTGAATGCCGTCATTCCCGACTTGGCGGTAAGAATTTGCCTAGATATCCGGGAAAAATATGCCGGCTGAAGCCGACGTCGTCTTGACGGGCGCCGCAACCGACATCGCGGCTTGTCACGTAACCAGCATGGCGACAGACCCCGCAACCGCCATAGTAACACGAGTGACAGCCTCCGGCTAAGCCGGAGGCTGTTTGATTACTCATGTAGATTTTTTCCGTCCGCGTTGTGCAACGGTACGCTGTCATAGTAGAGTTCGTCCGGACAGATATCAACTCCGTTTTGCCACACAATTGACAGTCCGGAAACATGAACAGTATTGAACATGGCAGGCTTTTGCAACTCTCCAAACGGGACGAAATCGAAGTAAGGCTTTACGTCGAATATTCTGGTTTCATTGTTGCTGAACCTAATCAGCAATCTGTAATTGTCAAGGGGTTTTACCACAGTCGCTCTCGGACGCATGTTTTTCACTCCAGTCCCTTGATTTTCAGGAGTTCGCCGTCATTTCTGTACGCTGTCCATGACGCTCTCAGTTCGTCGGAATGCAAAAGGACCCATGCTTCAACCAGTTTGGTCTGTTTGCGCGGTAACTCACCTGCTAGAATATTAGCATCAAAGTCAATGGACATCTCGTAGCTATTGTACATTGCGTGAACATGCGGTACATGGTGCTGAGTACCTTTTTCGATATATAAATAAATCAAAATTCCATAGAACGATGATATCAAAGGCACGTTCGTCAACTCACTTTCTATATTAAGTATATTGCATTTTTCCCCGCTTAACAATACTAAGACGCTGAGTCGAGAAGACATTTATCGCGCGGCTGACGAGTGGACTGTCAAATGCCTTCTCATACCCGCCGGCCTGCTGGTCGTCGAAGCCGAGGAGAAAGGTGCATCATGACGGCCAATGCCATTACCAGTGGGGGACTGGTTCTGGTGAATTGTTCCCGCGGCCATCTCATCCTGACTTTCGGTCGTTTCATGATCAAACAGGGCTGGTCCGGTGCAAGGTTCGACCTTCCAGTGAGCTCTAAGAGTATCCTCGAATCTTGGCTTCGTCCCAACGATTAGGGCAAAAAACAGATTACTATGGGTTCAAGGTTATTGACATATGGTCAAAATAGACCTAGAATAGATTATAGGCATATGCCAATAAAAACTCGGGAGCTATACACTGACCGTGAGTCACTCAGAATTTAGGAGAGAGGGGTTACGTGTTATGCCAAATAGAGATGGAACCGGACCTTGGAATCAAAGCAGCGGACAAGGGCAAGGAAACGGACAAGGGCAGGCCGCAGGGAGAGGAATGGGAAGAGGATCAGGAAGAGGCATGGGAAGAGGAATGGGAACAAGGGGTCAAGGCGGCAATAATTTCGGCGCGGGTCCCGGAGGAGATTGCGTCTGTCCGAAATGTGGGACGAAAGTATCGCATCGGGTAGGTAGTCCGTGTAATTCCCAGACCTGCCCCCAGTGTGGTGCGCAGATGATCAGAGGATGAGCAGATGAGAAGGGGATGACCGGTGTTTGCTCGTATTGCACAATAAGCAGAGAAAGGAGGTGACAACCATGCCAGGAGGAGATGGAACAGGCCCGTTGGGAAGAGAACACTGAATAAGGCAAATACCTACTTAATGAGGTGGGCAGGGGTAACTTCCTAACAGCCTACTTTTGAAAAGTAGGCTGGACCGAACGTGAGCACTGGTTAGTTGTTGGAGATGGATGGTAAGGGTAGAGTAGACTTAAGCGAAAAGAAAGGATAATGCAGGATGTCAAAGTTAAGTACAGCTTTACAGGAGATTATCGCCAAGCAAGATGTTTTTCCGATCGCAACGGCTAATCAAGATGGCACGCCGAATGTCGTGCCCATGACCTTTGTGAAGGTCTATGATGAAAACAACCTGTTAATCGTCGATAATTTCATGAACAAAACCAGAAAGAATTTGGCCTCAAATCCTCGCATGGCTATTTGTGTATGGGATCTTAAAGCCGGTCAGGCTTATCAGATTAAAGGGAGGACAACCCGGGCAACGTCGGGAAAAGTGTTCGATGAAGCCAAAAACTGGGTTGAGGAAAAAATGCCGGGTTTACCAGCGCAGGCAGCAGTTCTGTTGAGTGTGGAGCAAGTTTTTGTGTGCCAGCCGGGTGATGATTTAGGTAAGGAAGTTTAAGAGAGTTTGAGTCTTCGTTTTTTTGGCTTTAAGTAAAGAAACATAAAAACGAGCAGGATGAGAGATTTTTGTTAGGGTTCGCGAGAGAGTCTGCCGAAATTGTCCGAGCTAGTGAGTACATCTATGGGCTGAGCTAGAATGCATGTGAGAGTCTGCCTGAGAAGGGATAGGCTCTCCATGACCCAAAAAGCAACCTAATACTGCGGTAATATGTGCATAATGACATTGGGGTGGTGCGCCAGGGGATGTCAAGACCAATAAAATGCCGAAGGGTCGATTTTGTTCCCGTTAACCCAGCGTTTTACCCGCATCTAGAAAACTCTGAAGAAGTGGTGTTAAGGATCGAAGAAGTGGAAGCGATGCGGCTTTCCGACTATGAGGGCATGGAGCAGGATGCCTGTGCTCAAAGTATGCAGATATCCCGAGGGACATTCCAACGGCTCATCTATGCGGCTAGGAAAAAGCTGGCCGACGCGTTGGTCAATGGTAAGGTGATCCGCATTGAAGGCGGGAACTACGCGGTTGCAGGGCAATCGGGAGAAGCGCATGGAAGATGCAGAAGATTTCGTGGGGGATAAGACAACTCATTCAATACGGCCAAAAAATATCGGTAAGAATACCGGTGTAAAATACCTTCAAAATTCAACAGGCTTCTTTCTGGTTACTGGGTTCGGGGCTGCGTTCGCGCGCTCCCTAACGTTAAGGCAGAGATGTAGTTCAATAGTTTTTCGGAAAGGGTGTCGGCGATATGAGAATTTTTGGCCCCGTTCCTTCCAGACGACTAGGGCAAAGCCTTGGCATTAACAACATTCCGCCGAAACATTGTTCCTATTCCTGCGTTTATTGTCAGTTAGGGAGAACCGACAGGATGCAGATGGCGCGGAGCACCTTCTTTGAACCGGAGGACCTTTGGCAGGAAGCTGAGACCAAGATCACTCAGCTAAAAAAGCTGGAACAGAGAATCGACTATATCACGTTTGTCGGTGACGGAGAACCCACCTTGGACGAAAACTTGGGAAAAACGATAGGGCTTTTTAGACAATCCGGCTTTAAAGTAGCCGTAATTTCAAATGCGTCCTTGATTTGGCGGCATGATGTCAAGGACGATCTAATGTTGGCTGACTGGGTGTCTTTAAAAGTAGACTCGGTCCGTGCGGACACATGGCATAATATAGATAGGCCTTACGGGTACTTGAGTCTCAAAAATATCCTAAACGGTATCATAGACTTCGCCCGGGTTTTCAAAGGTACGTTAGTTACCGAAACTATGCTTGTCAGGGGGATAAATGATGACGAAGAAAGCGTCGGGCAGACGGCGGCTTACCTTAGAAAAGTCAAACCGGCCAAAACTTACATCTTAGTGCCAACCCGGCCCCCAGCGGAAAAAGCCGTGATGAGGCCAAAGGAAGAGAATCTGCGAGCAGCCTGCCGGATTTTTGGAGAGAAGGTTAAAACCCAGGTGGAGTGCATATGTGGGGATGAGGGGACGGATTTCAGCATGGAGGGAGACCCAAGAGAAGACATTTTGAGCATTGCCTCGGTTCATCCGCTCAGAAAGGAGGTCGTAGCATTGTTACTCAAACGACGTAACTGCGAGATGGATGTTGTTGACAAATTGCTCAAAGAAGGTGCCATGGAGCAGGTTTCCTACGAAGGAAGACGTTACCTTTTAAGAAAGTGGTAGAAAGCGGTAAGACCTCGCGAGAGACATAATGCGAGAGACGTAATGATTAAGGGGATGGACGTAGTGGACCAACAAGGAAAAATAGCAGATTTTCAAGATTTCAAAGTAAAGACACTCGAGACAAATTCGATCCGGCGGGTGATCGGCATTGTCAGCGGCAAAGGAGGCGTTGGCAAATCCCTAGTGACTTCTATGCTGGCGGTGCTGATGAAAAGGAAAGGCTACAATGTCGGTATTCTGGACGCTGATGTCACAGGCCCTTCCATACCGAAGATGTTTGGCATTAACAGTAAGGCCGGGGGAAACAAATACGGCCTGGTGCCCGTCCAATCTGGGGATGGTATCCGTATCGTTTCCGTGAACCTTCTTTTGGAAAAAGACGACATGCCCGTAATCTGGCGCGGTCCCATACTCTCCGGAACAGTTAAACAGTTTTGGTCGGAGGTGGTTTGGGGAGACCTGGATTTCCTCTTTCTTGATATGTCACCGGGAACCGGAGACGTCCCTTTGACAGTCTTTCAGTCTCTGCCACTGGATGGGGTTGTTGTGGTGTCCTCCCCTCAGGACCTCGTTCACCTGATTGTGCGCAAAGCTTACAATATGGCAAGATCAATGGATATTCCCGTCCTGGGGATTATAGAAAACATGAGTTATTTAAACTGCCCGGATTGCGGCAAGCGGATCAATGTGTTCGGCGACAGTCACATCGAAGCCATTGCGGCGGAGCTTGGGACACAGGTGCTGGGCAAAATGCCGATTGATCCGAGCGTTGCCGAGCTTTGCGACCACGGGGAGATTGAGAATATGACGCAGGATTACCTGGAGGCGGCAGCGGACCATATTGCTAAAATAACAGAAACGACAGGGCAAGAAATCAATCCAGAAAACAATAAAGAAGGTAATAAAGAAGGTTGATGGACAGAGCCCGCACATTCGCGACTTCAGTCATGAGTTAGGACGGTCTTGCATACGACATGCGGGCTCTTATGTCAGATTCCCTCGCTGCTGGACTCCCTCATGGCGGAGTCCCATCTCGGGGGATTCCTATCTCTGAATGCCCTGGCCTGTACCTAGCCGGTCGGGTAATTCGGCGTGATTTCAAGGGGGCCAAGTCTGAGAGGAGGCCGAAGATGAAGAAGGTTGAAAAGACAGCGGTTGCCGCCTTTTTAGTCAATGCCTGTGCCTTCGTGATAAAATACGGTTTAACCCTTTATTCGGGAAGCATCGCGTTAAGGGCGGAGGCCTTTCACTCATTGACTGATGTGGTAGCGTCAGTGACCGTTTTCGGCGGTCTCAAGTTGGCCAACCGGAAAACCCGCCGCTTTCCCTATGGCCTTTATAAAGTAGAAAACCTGGTATCCGCTCTTGTCGGGATCATGATAATTTTCGCGGGGTATGAGATTGCGAGGGAAGTGTTTCTCGGGGCGGGTCAGACTGTAAAAAACAGCGGGTGGAATATCGGCGGTATGTGTGTCGTGATTGCCGGATTGGGCATCTTTTCCGCCTACGAGCGAACCGTCGGGAAAGAAACGGGGTCCCCGGGTTTAACGGCGGACTCCAGGCATTTCCTGACCGATGTTATGACCAATTCGGTGGTCTTGATTGCATTGCTGTCAAATTACTTCGGCCTAAGACTGGATCGGCCGGCCGCCGTCCTCATTGTATTATTCATTATTTGGTCGGGGGGAAAGGTCACCCTCGACGCGATTAAAGTCCTTCTCGACATGTCTCTGGATAAGGAAACCTTGGCCCAAATTAAAGAGAGCATTCTCAATGAGGCGCTCGTTTTAAAGGTCCAAAGCCTTATTGGCAGGAGTTCCGGACGTTACAAGTTTGTCGAAGCCAATATAGTCCTCAACACGAATGATCTAAACCGGGCTCACGAAGTATCGGAGCGAATCGAGAAAGAGATACGGGAAAAGACGGCAAATATCGATGAAGTTTTCATCCATTATGAACCCGTCGCCAAGACGAGCTACCGTTATGCTCTGCCAGTCGAAGATCCGGAGGGAGAGAGGATCAGTGCGCATTTTGGGGAAGCACCCTATTTTAGATTTACGATCGTAGAGAAGGGAAAGGAAGACAGCATCTCTCGTCAGGAGGTGGTGAGAAACCCCGTTCCTGTGACTGAGCAAGGCAAAGGCATCTTAACAGCGGAATGGCTCAGCCGTTGCGGGACCGACGCGGTACTCATGCGCAACCGGCTGGGGGGCAAGGGGCCTCTCTATGTGTTTTCCCATGTTGGCATAAAAGTGATTAACACGGAGGAGACGACGGCTGCCAGGGCTTTAGAGGTTCTGGGTCTTCATGGCGCGAACGCGAATTCTTCGCTGGATTAGGCAGAGTAAGGAAAATGTCTTATGCAATAACTTGCGTTGACACCAGGGACACGCTCTATTCGTAATGTGTCCACATCCTAAAAACTATTACAGTACTCTCTTCTTCAAGAACCTTATAGACAAGCCTGTGGTGGATGTTGATCCGTCTGGAATATTTCCCCGTTAGATCCCCAACGAGCGTTTCATAGGGTGGAGGATTTTGAAAGGGATTTTCGCTCAGGATCTTTAATAGCTTTTTCGCCTTCCGGTCAAGGCTTGCCTGTTCGAGTTTCCTCGCGTCTTTCAACGCCTGCTTGGAAAAAACTAATCTAAATCCCATCCCAGATCCTCCAGGGTTTTCATGTCTTTGATCGGTGTGTTTTCCGTTTCCTGGATGCTTTCTCTCAACCCCGGTACAGACAGTAAATACAGCGTTTCCTGGATGGCTCGCCAATCTTGCTCCGAGATCAAAACCACGTTGCCTTTCTTGTACGTGATTTGAACCGGTTCGCTGGAGGAAATGGTGTCTTCAATTAATCTATAAATGTTTTGTCTTGCCTCGGTTATCGGAATGGTCTTCATAATGATCGCCTCCAATATCATTATATGGTACGGGATATTGTACGTCAAGACCATGGGAAATGTGCTGCCCGAGCAATAATGGACTAATGGTCATTATTGCTCAGGTTAGAGGGGTCAACGTAGTGAGATGAAAATAGGGAGGGCTGATCAACATGTACAATACAACCGTTTATGAACGCCTTCGCCGTAAAATGAGCGAACTGGCTCAAGAACACGGCCTTCTTCAGGCGGAAGTTACCATTGAGACATCTGTGCTCACTGCTGAGCAGGCAATCGGGCAGCCGGAACGCAAGGATTTTCCGCTTTTGAAGGGTAAAGAGAAAATGGTGGAAGCCGATCTCCGGGGAAGTAAAGGACAGGCTTTTACAAACCGGCCGGGAAAATTTCATGGGACTTTGGGGGAAATTCTTGCTTTGCCGTTAAAAGACAGCTATGAGCGAGCCCTTTTTGTATCCGCCCTCAATGCCCTAGTTCGCTACACTGGCCTTGTGGGCAACACAAAGCATTGCCGGAATGAAGGGCCCAAGCTATGTGGCCAAGAAATTGTTGCGTTTATTCGACAACGCTACGGGAATCCCAAATTGGGAATAGTAGGACTTCAGCCGGCACTTGTCGCAGCTTGCGCCTCAGCCTTTCGTTTGCGGGTACTCGATCTTGATCCCGAAAACATCGGACGGGAGAAAGAAGGCATTCTCATTGAAGACGGTGCCACTGCAGCTAAAGAGGTGACCGCTTGGGCCGATGTCCTCTTTGTCACCGGAAGCACTCTGGTTAATAACACCATTGGAGATTGGCTGAATTTGGACAAACCTGTGGTCTTTTTCGGGAACACAATTGCTGGGGCGGCGGAGATTCTTGGTTTGACGCGTTATTGTCCGTGTTCAGATTAGCGATTGGGGTGATAACATTACGTTCTCAACGGTAGCCAGCTTGCATACCATGCTGGAAGAGGAGAGCCCCATGCCTTATTTTTTTGATATCGTTGATTATTCCCACTTGACCCATGAAGAACTTAGGAAGCATATTGATCGGGTGGGTGCGACTTTCTACAGAAGCGGAGTGTTATCAATGAGTCGTGAGTCTAAGTGATGGCGATGGGTGGAAAGTTTGACACTGTATAACATAAAAAGCCCTTCGGGACTTTTTAAATTAATAGACGAGTTATCGTATGTCCTCAGGATTGTCCTTCATCGGGTGCATCCTCAATTCCCGCCCAAAAATCTTCATCATAAAGCCACAGGGTATTGGACGCGTGCGCTTCGGTTTGTGCCTTCCTGAGCTCGCTAAGAACGTACTTTTTGTGCAGATATTCCTCATAAGCGGCGTACTCATCGAAATTGATCATTACAGCGGTACCATTTCCGTTTTTTGTAATAATAACCTGATCGTGTTGCTCCAGTAGCCGCGCAATCTCAGGAAAATTATTACGCAGTTCTCTGGCTGCCCTAACGTGAGTATTTCTCATATATTCACACCTTCTCTGATCAACATTGTATCAGTATTTTGATACGGCATGCAACAGAGCAAAAGTGTTAAGCCGCCAAGTGGTCGGATAGGCTCAATTTGCAGCTTTCTCATATCAGCAAAGCAACATGAAGATGAACCACAAGAACGGCATTATGTTTCGTCATAATGCCGTTCTTGTTACTTCCATGCCAGTTCGGGGTATGGTTTCAAATAGCTTCACTATTAAACCGTGTCGATTAAACCGTGTCGCGGGGAACCAGCGGAGAATTTCAAGCGGCGGACAAAGTGGGGAGTTTCGCTCTTCCTAGTAATTCGCCGCCACGATTTCGTAGTAGGCTTGGGGATGGCTGCACACCGGGCAAACATCGGGAGCTTCCGGACCCTCATGGATGTGGCCGCAGTTGCGGCAGCGCCAGTAGACTTTTTCCGGTTTGGCAAAAACCTTGCTTTCTTGAACGTTGGCCAAGAGCTGACGGTAGCGCTCATCATGGCTTTTTTCAATCTGGGCCACTCCCTCAAAGAGTTGGGCGATGTCTTCGAATCCTTCAGCCCGGGCTTCTTTCGCCATAGTCGGGTACATGTCCGTCCATTCGTAGTGCTCTCCACCCGCGGCTGCCTCAAGGTTGGAGGCGGTGTCGCCGATGCCGTTCAAGAGCTTGAACCAAATCTTGGCATGCTCTTTTTCGTTGCCAGCCGTCTCCAAAAAGAGGGCAGCCAGCTGCTCATATCCTTCTTTCTTCGCTTGAGAGGCAAAATAAGTGTATTTGTTCCGGGCTTGGGATTCCCCTGCAAAGGCTGCCAACAAATTTTGCTCGGTTTTACTCCCTTTGAAATCCATCTGGCATTCCTCCTCAAAAACGTCCTCTTTTCCTGGGCATGTCCAACGGTGGCAAGTGTGCTGCGGAGTACTTCCGCTTTCTTACCGGTCTTTCCAGAGACCGTGCAAGTTACAATAGGCCCGCACTTCAGTTACAGCAGCTGCATCCACGGCAAAAACCGCTTCCGGACTTTGCCCGGGGGCTAATTCCGCCCGCAGCACCTGGTTTGCGGTCAGAACCTCAATGAAGCGGATGAAGTGTTTTTCCTCCATCGGATGGGGTACGGATCCTACCTTGACCAACAGTCCCGCACCAGTTTGTTCGACTACGGGAATGTGCTTTTCCTTAGCCCCCTCCTGGGCCAGAGCATCGAGCTTGACCATGGGTTGGTGACAGCAGACTAAGGCGGGCGCCCCCGGGTTGACCACCTCAATCACATTGCCGCAAATGTTGCACTTGTAGAGTTCCCGAACCTTTGTCATGAATAAGCACCTCTTTCTCCTCATAATGTCCCGTTCTTACCTGTAATCATTACTAAGTAGTTACGGTTCTACCTGTTATATTCTACGGAAAGTCCCGTTTTCCTCCTTTGACAGTGGCTAAGAAAAAGATTATTTTTCGGGACGAATCTCGAAAAGTAGGAGTACCACAACTACCCGCTGCAAACGGAGAGTAATTCCGGTACCTGACCTACACCCGAAGAAAAAGGGGAAACAGTTTGGGTTGGGCTCACGCCCGGAGCAAACAGGAAACAATTTGGGTCCGACTCACACCCGCAGCAAATAGGAAACATATTTGAGTCTGCCCATTGCATAATTATACGAAGAACTGTATACTTATGAAGTAGTATGAAGCTTGGATTTCATGTGGAATCCCAAGGGTGGAATTCCAAGGGGGGGTGAAGAGGTGCGTGTGGGCATTTTAGGGGCCACCGGATATACCGGGCAAGAGCTGGTCCGCCTGCTGTCAAACCATCCAGCGGCGGAAATTATCTATTTGGGTTCATCCAGCACGGCGGGGCAGCCTTACGCGGGGATATGTCCTCAGTTCAGCGCGGAAAATCTCGGCCTGTTGCAGGACGAAACCGTGCCGGACGGGGTGGACGTCCTATTCTGCGCTTTGCCGCATGGAATTACGGCGGCTAGGGCGCGGGGGTTTCTGGAACGCGACATAAAGGTGATCGACTTGGGAGCGGATTTTCGCCTGCACAGGGCTGAGGTTTATGAAAAATGGTATAAGATAAAGCATCCGGCGGCGGAGCTTCTGCCGCAAGCAGTCTATGGCCTGCCGGAATTGCACCGCAAGGAGATAAACGGGAAGTCCCTGGTGGCCAATCCCGGCTGCTATCCGACGGCGACCCTCCTGGCTCTGGTTCCCTTACTCAGAGCCGGTCTGTTGCGGGAGGATTCACTAATTGTAGACGCTAAGTCGGGGGTTTCCGGCGCCGGTAGGGGCGCATCCATGGGAACGCACTTCTCGGAAGTGAATGAGAACTTTAAGCCTTACGGGGTGGCGGAGCACCGGCACACGCCGGAGATTGAGCAGGAACTTTCAGAGGCCGCCGGGCGGGAATTGGTTGTCAGTTTCACGCCGCACCTGGTGCCGATGATTCGGGGTATCCTGGTGACGATCTACGCGGAGATAAAAGAGGGAGTGAATGAAAGCGACCTCAGGGCGGCTTGGGGGGAAAGCTACCAGGAGGAGACTTTTGTGCATATTCTGCCGGAAGGGGTATGGCCTCAGACAAAATTTGCCGCCGGCGGGAATCACGCGTTTCTGCAATTGACCCTGGATAGGCGAACCGGGAGGGCCGTTATCGCCGCCGCCATTGATAACTTGGTGAAAGGGGCCTCCGGACAGGCAATTCAGAACATGAATATACTCTTCGGTCTGCCCGAGGACTTGGGGCTGAAAGGACCGGGCATCTGGCCTTAACCGGCGGGCAAGGCGGGAAAAGTAGAAAGGAACTGGCCGTCGGGGAAGCATGAGCAGCCTGAGCGGAAAAATTACAACAGCTGAAGCCGGGCGCGACAGATAAGGTGTGCAACGGGTTTGGGAGTGTGAAGTATGAACGGAATGCAAGACATGGACGGTGCAAAGGATATGAATAGCGCAGGCGGCACAAATGATATGGGCGGCACAAGTGATATGAGTGGCACAAACGGTACGACCGGCACAAGCAGTATGGGCGGCGCAGGCGGTATGAGCGGTGAGCTGGGCAGAGGTCTGCCAACTGGGCGCACTTGGTTTCCCATCCGGGGCGGGATCGCGGCCCCGCGCGGTTTTTGGGCCGACGGGGTGAAAGCGGAGGTCAAATATCCGGACAAATATGATGTCGCGCTGTTGTATTCGTCTCGGCCGGCTCAAGCGGCGGGGGTTGTTACGCGCAATCTGGTCAAGGCCCATCCTCTGGTTCTGAACCAAAGGCACTTGGCCAACGGAGTGGCTCAGGCGATCGTCATGAATAGCGGTAATGCCAACGCCTGTGTGGGCGAAGCCGGGGACCGGGCGGCCTTGGCCATGGCTTGCCTGACGGCTGAAGCCCTGGAGATAGGGGTTGACGATGTGCTTGTC
The DNA here is from genome assembly GCA_001029295.1 of Peptococcaceae bacterium CEB3. Taxonomy (GTDB): domain Bacteria; phylum Bacillota; class Desulfitobacteriia; order Desulfitobacteriales; family Desulfitobacteriaceae; genus Acididesulfobacillus. The sequence continues at coordinate 312,969 of LDXJ01000062.1, forward strand.
GCTTCCACCGGAATTATTGGGGTGGAGATGCCCATGGACCGGGTGGCGGCCGGAATCGAGCGGGTGGTGGCGGACATAAACGTCTTAGGGAAAAGCGTAGAGGCATCGGATCCTCAGGGAAGAATCAGGGACGGATCGGACCCGGAGGGAAGAATAGCAGAGGGAAGAATAAGGGAGGCTTTCACCCCCGAGGGAAAAGTTGAGGGTGCCCACCGGGCGGCCTTGGCTATTATGACGACGGATACGGTGGCCAAGGAGCTGGCTTGGGAATTTCCCTGCCGGGGGGGTACGATCCGTCTCGGCGGCATGGCCAAGGGTTCCGGGATGATTCACCCCAATATGGGAACGATGTTGGGGTTCTTGACCACGGACGCTCAAATTCCCGCGGCTGAGCTGCAAAGGCTGTTGAGGGAAGCGGTCGATGAGAGCTTTAATATGGTGACGGTGGACGGGGATACCAGCACAAACGACATGGTCCTCCTCCTGGCTAACGGTGCCTCAGGTTTGGCTCCCGTCGCTGAGGAGTGGGAAGGTTTTGCCTCTATGGTCAAGGAGATGTGCAGGGAACTGGCTAAGGCCATCGCCCGGGACGGAGAGGGAGCCAGCAAGTTTCTCGAAGTTCGGGTTCTGGGGGCCAAGACAAGGGAGGATGCCCGCAAGATTGCCAAAAGCATCTGCGCATCCAGCCTGGTTAAAACGGCCATGTTCGGTGAAGACGCCAACTGGGGGCGCATCCTCTGTGCGGCGGGATATGCGGGGGCTTCTTTTAACCCGGCCAAGGTGGACATTCTGATTGGGAACCTGCCTATGGCTTTGGCGGGCCGCGGAGTCGCTTTTTCGGAAGGGGAAGCGAAAGAAATTTTGCGGGAAAAGGATATTCGGATCACCGTGAACTTGCACGGAGGTGTGGAGGAAGCGACAGCCTGGGGGTGTGATTTAACCCACGATTATGTGACGATTAACGGAGACTACCGGACGTAATTCGGAAGTCGGAAGTCAGAGGTCAGAAGTCGGAAGTCAGAGGTCAGAAGTCGGAAGTCGGAAGTCGGAAGTCGGAAGTCAGAAGTCAGAGGTCGGAAGTCAGAAGTTTGTGGCCGGAAATGGACTGGCTGAAGGAGCGAGTTGAAGGAAGAAGGAGCGGGCGGAATGGCTTTCAGTGACGAAGGCGTGGATAAAGCGCGCGTATTGGTGGAGGCGCTCCCCTATATTCAGAAGTTTGCCGGCAAAACGATTGTCATTAAATACGGCGGGCACGCTATGGTGGATCCGCTCTTGAAAGAATCGGTCATGCTGGATGTCCTGCTCTTGCATTCGGTCGGGATCCGACCGGTGCTGGTGCACGGCGGGGGGCCGGAGATCAACGCCATGCTGAAGAAAGTCGGCAAAGAGAGTCAGTTTGTGCACGGGCTCAGAGTGACCGACGCCGAGACGATGGAGATCGCCGCCATGGTTCTGGTTGGCAAATTGAATACGGAGATTGTCTCGATCATCAACCGCTTTGGTGGTAAGGCGGTGGGGCTCTCCGGCAAGGACGCTTCCCTTTTTCTGGCCGAAAAGAAGCCGATGCGGATGCCGAACAGTCAAGGGGAGATGGAGGAGATCGATCTTGGTTATGTAGGGGAAATCTACAAGGTTTCTCCGGATTTGATAGAGACACTCCTCGACCGGGGATATATTCCGGTCATATCTCCCTTGGCTGGGGGAGAGGGTGGAGAAACTTATAATATCAACGCCGACACGGCGGCCGGGAAAGTGGCCGAGGCCCTGAAGGCGGATAAGTTCCTCCTGCTGACGGACGTAAGTGGAGTCTTGCGCACCCTTGAAGACCCTAAATCGCTCATCTCCACGATCAGGCGGGAGGAAGTGGGGGCTCTGGCTGAAGAGGGGATCTTCAGCGGTGGGATGAGGCCTAAGGTGGAGTGTGCCGCCGCGGCTCTGTCGGGTGGGGTCGGGAGTGTGCATATTTTCGACGGGCGCTTGCCGCACGCTATTTTATTGGAACTTTTCACAGACGGGGGCATCGGCACCATGTTCATTTAAAAGTTATAAAGAGGAGGGGTTTCTATGTTGGAAGGTTTGTCCACTTCCGAGATTATCGCCAAAGGGCAGGCCGTGGTGATGAATACTTACGGGCGTTTGCCGCTGGCTTTGGTGCGCGGTGAAGGATCCTGGGTCTGGGATGTCGAGGATAAGCGCTATTTGGATTTCGTGACCGGCTTAGCTGTCAATTCTTTGGGCTATGGGCATCCGGCCATCGTCGAGGCGATTCAGAAGCAGGCAGAGAAGATTTTACACACCTCCAACCTCTACTGGATCCCGAATCAAATCGCCTTGGCCGAACGTTTGGTGGAGAGTTCCTTTGCCTCTAAGGTTTTTTTCTGTAACAGCGGGGCCGAGGCCAACGAAGCCGCCATCAAACTTGCCCGCAAATATGCTAAGAAAAAATACGGCGAAGACAAATTCGAGATCATTTCCCTGAAAAATTCTTTCCACGGGCGGACTTTGGCAACCTTAACGGCAACAGGACAACCCAAATATCAACAAGGTTTCGCTCCCTTGCCTGAGGGCTTTTCCTATGTGGAAATTAATAACTTGGGAGAGCTTGAGGAGAGAGTGAATGCAAAGACGGCCGCGCTCTTGATCGAGCCCATCCAGGGGGAGGGTGGAGTCTTCCCGGCTTCGGAAGAGTTTTTGCGGGCAGCCCGCCGGCTTTGCGATCAACATGGGGCGCTGCTCATTTTTGACGAGGTTCAAGTCGGACTGGGTCGGACCGGAAAGCTCTTTGCCCATGAATGGAGCGGCATAACCCCGGATATCATGACTTTGGCCAAGGCGCTGGGCGGGGGGGTGCCGATGGGGGCCATGCTCGCCAGCGAAGAAGCGGCGCAGGCTTTCCAACCGGGGGACCATGCTTCGACCTTTGGCGGGAATCCGTTGGCGACTGCGGTCGGATGTGCGGTACTGGACGTCATGCTCCGGCCGGGGTTCCTGGAAGACGTCCGGGAGCGCGCCCTCTATTTCCGGCAGGGATTAGAGAATCTGGCGGAAAAATATGAAACAGGTGAAAGTGTTCGGGGCCGAGGGTTTATCCTGGGGTGGCCCCTGTCCAAGCTCGGGGGAGAGGTTGTAGAACTCTGCCGGGAGCGGGGGCTTCTTGTCAATTGCATCGGCGGCAAGACTTTGCGGTTCCTGCCACCGCTTACGGTGAGCAAAGGGGAAATTGATCAGGCCTTGGGTATTTTGGACGGGTTTTTAAGAGAGAACTGGAAGTAATACTTTAACCGGCGGGTGACGGGAGGAATTTGGATGCGGGCAGCGCTGGTTCTTGCGACAGGACGGATCTTTTTCGGTGAAGCGTTGGGCAGCAGCGGCGAAGCATGGGGGGAAGTGGTCTTTAACACCGGGATGACGGGCTATCAGGAAATTTTGACCGACCCTTCTTATGCCGGACAGATGGTCTGTATGACCTACCCGCTGGTAGGAAATTATGGAATCAACGCCGGGGACAATCAGTCGGAGAAGATTCAGGTACAGGGTTTTATCGTCAAGGAGGCGGCTCTGAATCCCAGTCATTGGCAGATGGAAAAAAATCTCTCCCGGACCTTGGCCCAGGCGGGGGTGGTTGGGATTAAAGGGCTCGATACCCGTTTCCTGACCCGGCTGATTCGAGAACACGGGACTTTAAAAGGGGCCATAACTACGGACTTGGAGCAAAGTCTGCCGGCGCTGGCCGAGCGTCTCAAGGGTTGGGAGCCTCCGCAGGATTTGGTGGCGCGGGTGAGTACCGGGAAGGTCTTTTCCCTTCCCCCGCTGGCGCCGGCGAACACGCCGGACGTGTTCCTTCAGAAATCCGGAGCGTCTGTGGGTCCGGCAGTGGCCGCAGGTCCGGAAATCCCCGGGGATTCAAGGACATCCGGGCAATCAACGGTATTCTGGGAATCAACGGTATCCCGGGAATCAACAGTATCCGAGAAGCCAACTGCGCCCGAGGAGCCTACGCTGTCCCGGGAGTCGGCGCTGCCGAAAGGGTCTGAGGTTCCTTCTGGGACGGGAAAGCCCACGGACTCAAAGACCCCGCTGGAACCGGAGGCGGTTGACGGTCGTACGGACCCGGATCCAGGGTTAGACTCCGGGACAGATTCGGGGACAGACACCGGGACAGACGGGGAGCCCTTTCATGTTGTGGTGATGGATTTTGGTATCAAAGGCAATATTTTACGGGCAATGCAGGAAAAAGGTTTCCGTTTGACGGTTGTCCCTTATTCCACTTCGGCGGAAGAAATTCTCAGCTTCTTGCCGGATGGAATTTTTCTTTCCAATGGCCCGGGGGATCCCAAGGTCGTGACGGAAGGAATTGCCACGATCCGGAAACTCTGCGGCCAACGCCCTATTTTCGGCATTTGTTTGGGGCATCAGCTCCTGGCTCTGGCTCTGGGCGGAGATACCTACAAACTAAAGTTCGGGCACCGGGGCGGAAACCAGCCGGTACAGGATTTGCGCAGTGAGAAGGTGACTATCACATCCCAAAATCACGGGTATGCGGTGGCGGGTGAGAGCCTAAAAAACATGCCTTTGCGAGTGACGCACCTTAATATGAACGATCAGACGGTGGAGGGGGTCCGACATCGGGAACTCCCGCTTTTCTCTGTGCAATTCCATCCTGAAGCGGGTCCGGGCCCGAGTGATTCCCTCTATTTATTTGACGAATTCGCCGAGTTGATGCAGCAAAGGAGGGCGCAGCATGCCTCTTAATCCGGCGTGGCACAAGGTTATGGTGATAGGCTCGGGGCCCATCGTGATCGGCCAGGCGGCAGAATTTGACTACGCGGGGACCCAGGCTTGTAAAGCCCTGCACGAGGTCGGGCTGGAAGTCGTTTTGGTGAATTCGAATCCGGCTACGATCATGACGGATGTCCAGATGGCCGATAAGATTTATTTGGAGCCTCTCCTGCCGGAAAGGTTGGAAGCCATTATGGAGAAGGAGAGGCCCGACGCCCTTCTTCCCACTTTAGGCGGGCAGACCGGCTTGAATCTGGCCATGGATCTGGCAAGCCGGGGCATCCTGCAACACTACGGGGTGGAACTCATCGGTTGTGATGCCGGGACTATCTACAAAGCCGAGGACCGGGAAGCGTTCAAGGAGACGATGCTCAGGATCGGGGAACCGGTGGCGGACAGCGTCATCGTTACAAGTGTGGCGGAAGGAGAAGAATTCGCCGGACGCTCAGGTTACCCTGTCATCGTGCGGCCCGCCTATACCTTGGGAGGAACCGGCGGCGGGATGGTCAAGAACAAAAGGCAATTGGCCGAGATCCTTGGCCGCGGTCTGCAAGCCAGCCCTATCGGGCAGTGCTTGATCGAGCGAAGCGTGGCAGGCTGGAAGGAAATCGAGTACGAAGTTATGCGGGATGCGGCCGACAACTGCATCACCGTCTGTAATATGGAAAATATCGATCCGGTGGGGGTGCACACGGGTGACAGTATCGTGGTAGCCCCTTCCCAAACTTTGACGGACCGGGAATACCAGATGCTGAGGGCGAGTTCGCTGAAGATCATCCGTACTTTGGGTGTGAACGGCGGCTGTAACGTGCAGTTTGCCCTCAATCCGAAGAGCCGGGAGTACGTCGTGATCGAAGTAAACCCTCGGGTGAGCCGGTCCAGTGCCCTGGCGTCCAAAGCGACGGGTTATCCAATCGCCAAGATGGCGGCTCTGCTGGCGGTTGGCTTTACTTTGCCGGAATTGACCAATCCGGTGACCGGGCATACGAGCGCCTGTTTTGAGCCGGCTTTGGACTATGTTGTGCTCAAGTTTCCGCGCTGGCCTTTTGACAAATTCCCCGCGGCGGATAACCGCCTGGGAACCCAGATGAAGGCCACGGGAGAAGTCATGGCTTTGGAGCGCACGTTTGAGGCCTCCCTGCTCAAGGCCGTCCGTTCCTTGGAAATTGGGGCGGTGGGCCTGAGAATTCCTGATTCGGGCCGCTGGACGGAAATGGAGATCGAAGACAAGCTGGCCCAGGCGGACCACGAGCGGTTTTTCGCGGTTGCCGAGGCGTTTCGCCGGGACTGGACGGTCACGGAAGTGGAAGCCCTCACGAAGATCGATCCCTTTTTTCTGTATAAAATCAAAGGCCTCGTCGACCTGGAAAGGCGGTTGGCCGAGGGGCCCGTGGGTGGGGAGCTCTTGCGCCTGGCCAAGGGCATGGGTTTTTCCGATCTGGCCATCGCCAGGCTGACCCGGCGCAAGGAAGAGGATGTCCGGCGGCAGCGCCTGAGAGAAGGAATCGTTCCGGTTTACAAAACGGTTGACACCTGTGCGGCGGAATTTGCCGCCTCGACCCCTTACTATTATTCCAGTTACGAGGAAGAGGACGAGGTGAAGGTGCTCTCCGGGCCCAAGGTGGTGGTCCTGGGTTCGGGGCCCATCCGGATAGGCCAGGGGATTGAATTTGACTACTGTTCGGTTCACGCTCTCTGGGCCCTGCAAGAGGCCGGGGTGGAGTCCATCATGATCAATAATAACCCCGAGACCGTCTCCACCGACTTTGACACGGGGGACAAACTGTATTTTGAACCTTTAACGACGGAAGATGTCCTTCATGTGGTGGAAAAAGAGAATGTTGACGGGGTCTTTGTCCAGTTCGGCGGCCAGACCGCGATCAATTTGGCTGGTCCTCTGAGCAAAGTCGGGGTCAGGATCCTCGGAACTTCGGTGGATTCTATCGACATGGCGGAGGATAGGGAGCGTTTTGCCCAGTTGCTGAGCCGTTTAGGTATCCCACAAAGCGAAGGTCGGGGCGCGACTTCAGTGGAACAGGCGAAAGAGATCGCGGAGGAATTAGTATTCCCGGTTTTGGTCCGCCCTTCCTATGTTATCGGGGGTCGTGCCATGCAGGTCGTCGACGATCTGGAAGAATTGGAGGAATACCTGGGCCGGGCTCTCCACCTTTCGCCTGAGCACCCCATCCTGGTCGATAAATATTTGGAGGGCCGTGAGGTGGAGGTGGACGCCGTGTCGGACGGGGAGACGACGGTGATTCCGGGGATAATGGAGCACATTGAGCGGGCCGGGGTCCATTCGGGCGACAGTCTTGCGGTTTATCCGCCCCAGAACCTGACGCCTAACGAAATTCAGCAAATAGAAAACTATACCTGTAGAATAGCGGGGGAGATGCGGGTTCAAGGTCTGATAAATATTCAGTATGTGGTGGTGCACGGTAAGGTCTACGTCCTGGAAGTCAATCCGCGGGCCAGCCGCACGGTACCCATCCTTTCTAAAGTGACCGGGATTCCCTTAGTGAATCTGGCGGTGCGGGTGGCTTTGGGCAAAAAATTGAGGGATTTGGGTTATAAACACGGTTTAGCCCCGGTAGTGCCTTTCGTCGTGGTCAAAGCGCCGGTTTTCTCTTTTGAAAAGTTGACCAAGGTCGAGACTTCCTTGGGCCCGGAGATGAAATCAACCGGTGAGGTTTTGGGAATGGACCGGAATTTCGGGCACGCTTTGGCCAAAGCCTTTGCTTCGGCCCAAGTGGCGCTGCCGGAGACGGGTTCCATCTTGGTCACGGTGGCGGAGAAAGATCGCCCCGAGGCTTTGGCTCTAAGCAGAGATCTGGCCAAACTGGGCTTCAGCGTCAAGGCCACCGGTGACACCGCCAAGGCCCTGCGGCTCTGCGGGGTTGAGGCAGAGGAAGTGGCCGAGGGGAGCGAAAAGTTGAAAGAAGCCATTCGGGAACGGGAGTTCTCTTTTATCTTGAGTACTCCCAGTAAAGGAAAAACCCCGGAGCACACCGGCTATCTCTTGCGCCGGTTGGCGGCGGAGCATCATGTTCCTTGCCTGACTTCGATGGATACGGCTCGGGCCGTTGTCAGGGCGCTTTTGGAAATGCGCAGTAATACGGAACCCCGGACTTTGGCGCTCCAGGAATATTTGGAAGTCTAAAGGCGCCTGCGGGCGCAGCTCGGCGTTCATCCTATTGCTCGAATCCTATTGCTCGCATTGTGAGCTCCCGCTTCTGCAAGCGGGAGCGGTTTCCCCGTGCCTTGACTCAGTGGGGAAGACTCGAACGAGTTCAGTGGCGTTCCGGGTTCAATGGCGTTCCCCCCGGATGATGACGGCAGCCCCGAGGATAACCAGGACCAAGGGCCACATCTTGTTAAAGTTGAACCAGAAGGGGAACCAACGGTCCAGGAAAAAGAGGAGACCGAGCACAATCAGGACAATGCCCGCCCAGCGGGTACCTTGGCCGGGGTTCACTTGATGGCTGAAATTGCGGGCGGCATCCTCAATGTCGGTGCGCACATCTTGAACATTGGCGCGGATATCGTCGGAAAAGCCGCCCTCGCGGGAATTCCGGCCGAGATAAGGCCGGTCGTTGGGATTCATCGGGATGATGATCCAGCAGGCAATATAGGCCACAAAGCCCGCGCCGATGGCAAATATGGTGACGATGGCGATCAAGCGAATCAAGGTAGGATCGATGTTAAAGTATTCGGCCAGCCCTCCGCATACCCCTCCCAAGATTTTATTACGTCCCGAACGGTATAGGCGTTCCGTGACTGTCATTTTGTCTGCTCCTTTCCTTGCCGCCTAAAAGAATTCAGGGGTGGTTTTTCCGGAAATGTCGGGCGGGCTTTTTTTTTCATCCCTGATACGCGAGAAGGAAGAAAAAAGTTTCATATTTGAGGTTGAATGTTTATACAATGTAATGTATAATAATACACAGAAAAGAGAGGTGCGGATGGATATGGAAACGTTAGAGAAGGTAGGATTGCGCGGCAGGGATTTCATCTCTTTGCATGACTTTTCACAAAGCGAACTTCAGGAAATGATTAACCTGGCTTTGGCTTTAAAGGCCGAAAAGAAAGCGGGGGTTTCCCACCCGCTCCTCCAAGGGAAAACCTTGGGGATGATTTTCACCAAGTCCTCTACCCGGACGCGGGTGTCTTTTGAGGTGGGGATGTATCAGCTGGGGGGACACGCCTTGTTCTTGAGCAGCCGGGATATTCAGCTGGGCCGGGGGGAGACGATTCCGGATACAGCCAGAGTGCTCTCGCGCATGGTCGACGGGATCATGATCCGTACCTTCAGCCACCGGGAAGTCTTGGAGCTGGCTGAATACGCCACGGTACCCGTGATCAATGCCCTGACCGACCATCTGCACCCCACCCAGGTTTTGGCCGACCTCTTGACGATTCAAGAGCACAAGGGCCGTCTCAAAGGGCTTAAGCTCGCCTATATCGGGGACGGAAACAATATGGCGCATTCCCTGATGTACGGGTGCGGAAAAATGGGGCTTCAGGTTGTAATCGCTTCCCCTCAAGGCTACCGGCCGGATGCGGATGTGACGGCCAGGGCCCAGGCGGATGCCAGGGTGAACGGGGGCTCCGTGGAAGTCGTAGAAGACCCCTGGCTTGCCGCGGCAGGCGCGGATGTGCTCTACACGGATGTTTGGGCCAGCATGGGTCAAGAAGGTGAAGCCGCAATCCGTAAAAAGGCTTTTGCGGGTTATCAGATAAATACGGAATTGCTGCGCCTGGCAGCCAAGAAGGCGATCGTCTTGCACTGCCTGCCGGCTCACCGGGAGGAAGAGATCACGGCTGAGGTGTTGGAAGGGGAGCAATCCGTCGTTTTCGACGAAGCCGAAAACAGACTACATGCCCAAAAAGCGATTTTGGCTTCGCTGCTGTAAGGGAGCTTTGGGTTTTGCTGTTACGAGTTTGCTTTTGGAATTTAGCTTTATGTGGCTGATTTTTGGGGGGAAAGACCTGTGAAAAAAGTAGTCTTAGCCTATTCCGGAGGACTTGATACGTCCGTTATTATTCCTTGGCTCAAAGAAAACTACGGCTGCGAGGTTATCGCCATGGCGGCTGACCTGGGCCAGGGTGAGGAACTGGCTCCGCTGAAAGAAAAGGCGATTAAAACCGGAGCGAGCAAGATTTACATCGAGAACCTTCAGGAAGAGTTTGTCACGGATTTCATCTACCCGACCTTAAAGGCCGGTGCCGTATATGAAGGGAAATACCTCCTGGGCACATCTTTTGCTCGACCGCTGATTGCTCGCCGCCTGGTGGAAATTGCCGAAAAAGAAGGAGCGGTTGCCATTGCCCATGGGGCCACGGGCAAAGGAAATGACCAGGTGCGTTTCGAACTCAGCGTGAAGGCGCTCAATCCCGACTTGGAGATCATAGCGCCTTGGCGGCTGTGGGATATTAAATCTCGCGAAGACGCTATCGATTACGCGGCGGCACGAGGGATTCCCATTCCGGTCAACAAGGAGCGGCCCTACAGCATGGACCGGAATCTATGGCATCTCAGCCATGAAGGCGGAGATTTGGAGGATCCCTGGAATGAGCCGAAACGAGACCTGTATTTGCTGGGCGTTGCGCCCGAGGATGCGCCGGATGAGCCCACTTATCTGGAACTGGGTTTTGAACAGGGAATTCCCCAGACCCTGAACGGGGAAGAAATAGCCCCGGTCGCCTTGCTCGCCGCACTTAACGAGGTGGGCGGGAAGAACGGGGTCGGTATTGTGGATATGGTGGAAAATCGTCTGGTTGGGATGAAGTCGCGCGGGGTTTACGAGACGCCGGGCGGAACCATTCTCTATCAAGCACACCAAGCCCTGGAACAGTTGACCCTGGACCGGGTCACTTATCACTACAAAGAACAAATCGCTCTCCGTTACGCGGAGCTGGTTTACGACGGGCTTTGGTATTCTCCGCTGCGGGAAGCCTTGGCCGCTTTCGTCGACGCGACCCAGAAAAATGTCACCGGAACGGTGCGGCTCAAACTCTATAAAGGAAGCTGCACGGTTACGGGCGTTAAATCTCCCTATTCCCTTTATAGCGAAGAATTCGCGACCTTTGGCCGGGATGGGGTATACAATCAAAAAGATGCCGAAGGGTTTATCAACCTCTTTGGGCTTCCTTTGAAAGTCAAGGCTTTGATGGAGAAAAAGGCCGGTTTGCGCTGATCGATGTTCAGCTTGAGCTGAACGAGTTCACTTTCTTCGGGACCTTGTTTGACTGAACTGTGGAAAGCATCCGTGAGGGTGCTTTCCACAGTTTGCTTTTTTTTCATTTAGGTTTTCATGTCGTGAGACGCCGCTGCTTGAGGATGGAAATGCGCGCCACAGCGGCAGTATCGATTCCCATTTGACAGGTGTTTCAGCCCTGGTTAGAATTAAGACAACGCGCGGTCCTTTTCTCCTGCGAGTTAAATGAGGAAGGAGGAGGGGTCTGGATCAGAGATGCTGATACGGGCTCCGACGATCATGAAATTATGGGGTGGCCGTTTTGAGAAAGACACGGATGCTTTGGTAGAGGATTTTCATTCTTCCATATCCTTCGACCAGCGGCTTTACAAGCAGGACGTTCAGGGCAGCATGGCTCATGCCCGGATGTTGGGACAGATAGGGGTTTTGTCCCCTCAAGAGGCGGAGATTCTGCTTCAGGGTTTGGCCGGACTTCTGGCAGACATTGAGGCCGGCCGGGTAGAATTTGAAACCGGGGCCGAAGACATCCACATGAATATTGAAAAACTGCTGACGGAACGGGTCGGAACGGTGGGAAAAAAGCTGCATACGGCCCGCAGCCGCAATGACCAGGTGGCTTTAGATCTGCGCCTTTTTCTGAGGGAAGAAATCGACGGGACCAAGGACTTGCTGGTACGCTTGTTGCAAACGCTTCTGCAACTGGCGGAAAAACACAAAGAGACCTGGATGCCCGGTTACACGCATTTACAAAAAGCGCAGCCCATTAGTTTTGGGCACCATTTAACAGCCTATGTGCAAATGTTTTTGCGTGATTTGGGGCGTCTGAAAGACACGCGTCGGCGGCTGAACTTTTCTCCGTTAGGCTCGGGGGCCTTAGCGGGAACCACTTTTCCATTACAACGTGAAGTCGTGGCGGAGGAGCTCGGTTTTGAGGGGGTGACCATAAACAGTCTGGACGGGGTGAGCGACCGGGATTTTGCCCTGGAGTTTCTCAGCGCGGCGTCCATTTTAATGATGCATCTGAGCCGCCTGTGCGAGGAACTGGTACTATGGTCAAGCGGGGAATTCCGTTTTGTCGTGATGGATGACGGGTACAGCACCGGCTCGAGTATTATGCCGCAAAAGAAAAACCCGGATGTGGCGGAACTGGTCCGGGGGAAAACGGGGCGGGTTTACGGTGACTTGATGGCCCTGCTGACTGTGATGAAAGGCTTGCCTTTGGCCTATAATAAGGACATGCAGGAAGACAAAGAAAGCGTCTTTGACGCTGTGGACACCGTGAAGAAATCCCTCTTGGTGGTCGAACCGATGCTTGGCACGATGCAGGTCAACAAGGAAGCCATGGCCCGGGCGGCGAAAGAAGGCTTTACCAATGCCACGGATCTGGCCGACTACTTGGCGAAGAAAGGGGTGCCTTTCCGGGAGGCCCATGAATTGGTTGGCCGGATCGTCCTATACTGCAGCAAGCGCGGGCTCGCCCTCGAGGATCTGACGGTGGCCCAGTATCGGGAATTCTCGCAGGTGTTTGACCCGGACTTGTTTCAAACTATCGGTATCGAGCACTGTGTGCGCGCCCGCGGGTTGACCGGGGGACCCGCTCCCGACGCGGTCGCCGCGGGAATTGCCCGAAGCCGGGAGATCCTGGCCGAATTACTCTGGTAACTCAAGTTTCCTGTGGAATACCTGTGCATAATGTGGATAAGTTTGTGGATAACAGTGGATAAACGGCGAATGACGGTGGATAGCTGCGGATTGTTGCGGTGAACAGCGAACATCCGCAACTTCAGTTGCGGAGAGGTTTACTGCGGGGGTATGTGGGCTAGTCTTCAGCCAGCCGAAGGCGGCGCCGGCAGACCGGATTTCCGAAGTTGCAGGGGGTTGGGGGTAGGCGGCTGAAGCCGGAGTAGATGGAAATGGGGCAGGAATGTGCGGAACTTGACGATGTTGACGGATCTTTACCAATTGACGATGATGCAGGGGTATCGGGCCAACGGCTGCTGGGAGAAAGAGGCGGTATTTGATCTCTTTTTCCGTACCCTTCCTCCGGGAAGCGGTTATGCCCTGGCAGCCGGGTTGGAGCAAGTTGTCCGCTATATCGAAAACTTGCGTTTTGAAGAGGACGACCTTAAATACTTAAGTAGTCTGAACTTGTTTCAGAAGGATTTTCTGGTTGAACTGCGGCAGTTTCGTTTTTCCGGGGACCTAGATGCGGTGCCGGAAGGAAGTGTGGTCTTTCCTTATGAACCGCTGGTCCGGGTAAAAGCCAGGATCTTCGAAGCCCAGCTTTTGGAGACGGCTCTTTTGAACCTCATCAATTTTGAGACCCTGATCGCGACCAAAGCGTCCAGGGTTGTGGCGGCGGCGGAAGGAGGAGCGGTGATGGAGTTCGGCCTGCGCCGCGCTCAGGGTCCTGATGCGGGTACTTTGGGCGCTCGGGCCGCGTTTATCGGCGGAGTGAAGTCGACGTCCAATCTGCTGGCCGGTGAACGTTACGGAATTCCCGTCTCAGGTACCCAGGCGCACAGTTGGATTCAATGCTTTTCTTCGGAATTGGAGGCTTTTCGGGCCTATGCCAAGACGTTCCCGGACCAATGCCTTCTGCTGGTGGATACCTACAATGTCCTCAAATCCGGCGTGCCCAACGCGATTAAAGTGGGATTGGAGTTGGAAAAGGAAGGCCACCGTTTTCTGGGCATTCGGATCGACAGCGGGGACCTGGCCTACTTGTCACGGGAAGCCAGGAAAATGCTGGATGAGGCGGGGCTCAAGCAGGCCATCATCGTGGGGTCCAACGATCTGGACGAAGAAACCATCTGGGCCATTCGGGGCCAGGGAGCGGCTATCGATTCTTGGGGGGTCGGCACCCATCTCATTACCTCCAAGGATGCCCCTTCTTTGGGTGGGGTTTACAAACTGGCGGCGGAAGGGGAGAAGGGGATTTTCACTCCCCGGCTGAAAGTGTCCGAAAACACAACCAAGATTACCAACCCGGGGATCAAGAAAGTGGTTCGTTTCTACAACCGGGAGGGAAAAGCTCTGGCCGACCTCATCGCTTTGGCGGAGGAGGAGTTTAACACGCCCGCTTTAACCATCTTTGACCCAGTTCAAACTTGGAAGCGGAAGACTCTGGAGAATTTTTGGACGCGGGAGCTCCTGGTTCCCGTATTTCGTGAGGGCCAGCGGGTTTATTCCTTGCCGGGGTTAACGGAGATTCAGAAATATGCCGCAAGGGAATTGGATACACTTTGGGGGGAAGTAAAACGGTTGGCCAATCCTCACCGCTATATCGTCGACCTTTCGGCCGGGCTTTACGATTTGAAACAGAGGCTCTTGCGCGAGGTGAACTTAGGGCTTGAGGAGCACGGCGGTTAAAGTGCCGGCAAGAATGCCCCGACGGTTAAAGCGGACCACATATCCGGGGAGATCGTGCCCCAGCATTTTTGTTGAACATTGTACATTGTTATTTAAAGTCATTATTTAAATAGGGAGGGATTTTTGCGATGTGGACAGACGAAGAAATCCAAAGTCGTATTCGGAGGGCAGTGGAGTGGCTGCGGGAGCAGGCCCTTCAAGCCCGAGCGCAAGGGCTGCTCGTCGGAATATCCGGCGGTGTTGATTCGGCAGTCGTGGCCGGTTTGTGCAAAAGGGCTTTTCCCGAGCATTCCTTGGCGGTGATTATGCCCGCCCAGTCCAATCCCAGGGACCGCGAGGATGCCTTGCTGGTGGCCAAAACACACGACCTGTGCACTTTAGAGGTCGAATTGGCTAATGCCCACCGGCTGATCATGACCCAGGTCGAGGAAAGTCTAACGCGGGCGGGTTTAGAGGCACGGGGTCTCCGTACCTCTCAAGGGAATTTAAAGGCACGCCTGCGCATGTCCACCCTCTACGCAGTGGCCAATGCTTTAAACTATTTGGTGGTTGGGACCGACAATGCTCCGGAAAGTTATACCGGGTACTTTACCAAGTACGGGGACGGAGGGGTGGATGTTCTGCCCATCAGTTCTTTGACAAAAAGTGAGGTACGGGTCTGGGCGAAAGCTTTGGGACTTCCGGACGAAATTAGCGAAAGAACTCCCAGCGCGGGACTTTGGGCCGGGCAAACAGATGAAAAGGAAATGGGCCTCACTTACGACGAGCTTGACCGCTATTTGCTGGGGGGAGAGGTTAAGGCGGACGTGCGGGAGCGTATCGAAGCCCTGCACCGGGCGAGTGAGCACAAGCGCCACCTGCCGCCCAGCTTGGAGCTGCCCCGCCCGGAGAGTCTGGTTTAGGGATGCGGATAGGGGTGGATATCGACGGAGTGGTGTCTGACAGTTATCCGGCTTGGTTGCAGGAACTGAATCGGCATTATGGCAAAAACATTACAGTGTTGGAAGACTATGAGATGCACTTGGTGTTTGATGTTCCCTGGGATGACATGAATGATTTCTTCGTTGAAAATGTCGACCGTCTTCTCAGTATGCCGAGACCCGTGCCGGGTGCCAAAGAGGGGATTGAAAGGCTGCGCCGGGAAGGGCATGAAGTGATCTTCGTCACGGCCCGTCGTCCGGAAGAAGAGAAAGTGACCCTTAAGTGGCTGGAGAAATATGAGATACCCCATGAGACCGTTCTTTTCAGCGGTTTCAAAAGCAAGGTGGATCTGGTCAAACAGTGGAAACTGGAAGCCTTTGTCGAAGACCACTTAGCCAACGCCCTGGGAATCTCCGCGTTCGGCGTACCGGTCTTCCTCCTGGCGACCACTTACAACCGAGGGAAACTCCCGGCGGGGGTTACCCGCTGTGCGACCTGGGCGGAGATAGTGGCGCTGCTGAGACACCTGGCTTGCCGCTAACAGACCAGACCCTGGCCAACCTTGTAAATGTCTCCCGCTCCCAGAGTGAGGACGAGGTCTTCGGGGGAAAGGGTCTGGGAAAGATAATTCTTGATGTCTTCCAAGGTTCCGATATAGCGGGCTTGTTTACCCTGTTGTTGAATCAGATCAGCCAAAGACGCGGCCGAGATGGTATGCAGATCTTGCTCTCTGGCGGAAGCGAAGATTTCGGCAACCACCACTTCATCGGCCGCTTGGAAGGCCTCTGAGAACTCCCGCAGCAATTTTTCCGTGCGGCTGAACGTATGGGGCTGGAAAATAGCCCGGATACGGCGGTCTGGGAAGGAAAGACGGGCCCCTTCCAGGGTGCTGCGGATCTCGGTGGGATGATGGGCATAGTCATCCATGATTAAGGCCCCGTCGCGGATACCCAGCTGCTCAAAGCGGCGTTTGGTGCCGGTGAAAGTGCTCAGGCCGGTGAAGATTTCCTGCGCGGGAATTCCAATCTCCTGACAAAAGGCAATGGCGGCCAAGGCATTGAGAATGTTGTGCCGGCCCGACACGTGCAGGCTGAGGTCCCCGGCGTATTGACCGTGAATGAAGATTTTCATGGCACTTCCCTGGTTTTTGAAGGTGATATCGGTGGCCCTGACATCCGCTTCCGGCGTGAAGCCGAAGGTCGTGATGGGGGCCTGGCCGTGAATAAGAGAACGGTTGGGATCTTCGTCCAGAATGAAAATATGCCCGTGAGGGGGGACTTTGGCGGCGAAAGTGGCAAAAGCCTGTACGACGTCGGCCAAATCCGCAAAATAGTCAGGATGGTCGAATTCCATGTTAAGGATAATCAAGAACTCGGGAGAATAATTCAAGAAGTGGCGGCGGTATTCACAGGACTCCGCCAAAAAAAGATCTCCGTGCCCGGCGCGGGCGTTGCCGCCGATGCCGGGAACATCACTGCCGACGATGACGGTGGGATCTAACCCCGCTTGAATGAGTACCAACGCTATCATGGCGGTTGTGGTCGTTTTGCCGTGAGTGCCGGAAACGGCGATACCGCGCTTTTTGGTCATTAAACGCCCCAGATACTGCGGATAGGTGAGGACGGGAATATTAAGCTCCCGCGCTCGGGCAATTTCGGGGTGTTTTTCCGTATAAGCCGCAGAGGCGACGAGGAGATTGGCCTTTTCCACATTTTCGGGGGCGAAAGGCAAGACGGAAATATGTGCCCTTTCCAAGACACTGTCCGTAAAAAACCTTTCTGACACATCTGAACCGGTGACGGTGGCTCCGTCCACTTTTTCCGCAACTTGGGCCAAGGCACTCATGCCGGTTCCCTTGACACCCACAAAATGGATATGTAATGACAAGATTTCATCTTCCTTCCCAGTCGTTGAGTCATTCATCAAAGAAAATATCCCTACATCATATTCTCGAACCGAAAAGACAGGGGATGAACCCTAGCCTGATACGCATGAATACGGGTCAATAACCCTCACGCAAATTACACTAGAACATCACTGTGACACTTGAAACCTACTTTACATTATACCCAATCTGTTCAAAAAAGGTATCATGGGTTTAAAGGAAATTTTCCCCTTAAGCGGTGTTCCGGAAGGGAAGGGTGGGCGCTAAGGGGGTTGTGAAACATGTGAAACATTTAGCGACGGAAAATCGACCGTTGGGGGCCCGGTTTTCGCAATTGAGGGAAAATTCCTTGGGTCCATAAGATGCAGGCGCTATAATGATGTCAGAAAATAAAATCTAAGGTGGGGTTTGAGATGGGAGTGTGTTCTTTGAGGGCTGTGCAGGAGGAGATGGGCTTAATTGACGGCCGGCAAAGGGATGGGATTGTTGTGGACCGCCAATTCGTCAGCTATTTCCTAATCGAGTCGGCTCTTCTGGAGTACCCCGGTGTAATCGAAGCGGGTGCCGTTTCTGATTGTGTCGACCGGCAGGATCCCGCGGAAAGCCAGGTATTGAGGATCTTCCTTTCCTTAGATGACAGTGTGAAAGTGGATTTTGAGGCCCTGCAAGAAGGGGTCAAGGAATATATTCGCCGGAAGTTCGGGTTTAAAGGCCCGATCATCGTCCGGGAACGGGAGAAGTTGCCCATGACGCGCTCCGGAAAGATTATGCGCACGATTCTTAAGGAATGGAGTTAGCGAGGGCTTTTAGGAATGTGAAGAAAGGATGCCGGTGCAGGCAGGGTCGACGGCCCTGTCTTTTTGTTTGGACGAAAATCAAAGTCGGGCTGCCGGCGGAACTTCCTGGCCCCTAAAACGTCTGCGGTTTCTGTGAGGTGGCAGGGATGCGGCAGAATTATCTTCCCCTGACCGGGGCAGAATAAGAATCACCGAAGAGCGAGCCCCAGCCAAAGCGGAAACAGGGGCAAGAACAACTGCACGGATGAAAACCCACGAATGAGAACCCACGAATGACAACAAAGGAGAGTCGCGCCATGCTGACACAAAGTGATGATTTATTAGAGCATACGGTTAAGAGGCTGGGCCTGGCCGCCTTGGGCGCGGCCGGCCTTTATTTGTTGAGCAGGATGGTCTTCAAGAGGCTGGTAACACAGAGTGCTTCCAAAATTTTGCGCGAGCCTTATGACAGGAACATTTTTGAAACCTATGCTATGACCAGCCGCGTTAACCCTATGATCATGGTGGACACAAACCTGCGGGCCGAGTCCGGACAGGCAGTCATGAGTTTTGGTACCCCATTTCCAATGCCCGCTTTCGAAGGAATACGCTTCAATACCGCCCAGCTGCACCGTTTTTCCACCCCTCAGGATGTGGAGGTAGATACTACCTTGGTATTAGGCAAACAGGCGGCCAAACCCTTGAAACTGGACATCCCGATCCTGATCACCGGCATGGCTTTCGGCAACGGTCTCAGTAAACAGGCAAAGCTCGCTCTGGCGGAAGCCGCTACCCTGGCGGGGACTTCCACTAACAGTGGTGATGGACCCTTTAATGCCTGGGAGCGGGCGGCCGCCAAACACTATGTGGTACAGTACGGCCGCACCAAATTCAACCGTGACCCGAAAATATTGCGCCAGGCCGATATGATCGAGATCCAGTTCGGCCACTGCGGCTGGGTTGGGCTCGGCAGTAAATACGCCTGGAAAGAGTTTACACCCGAACTTCGCAAAGCCTTCGAACTCAAGCGCGGGGAGGACCTGGTCTATCATGCCAATTTCCCCGAACTGTCGAAGCCGCAGGATCTGGGCAGGCTGGTCTCTGACTTGCGGAAAATTACCGGGGGTGTGCCGATTGGAGTTAAGCTCACCTGCGGCAGCGATATTGAGCGCGACCTGGCTCTTATCCTTGAGGCCGGCGTTGACGTGATCTCTCTCGACGGCGGCCAGGCCACATCCCACTGGTCCCCTGCGGCTATTCATGATAACTTTACGCTGCCCTCGGTATCCGGACTTTGTCGCGCCTCACGCTTCCTGGATAAGGAGAAAGTGCGTGACCGGGTTTCCCTGCTGGTTGGGGGAGGCTTGGAGACGCCGGGAGATTTTCTCAAGGCGCTCGCCCTCGGCGCTGACGGTGTATATATCGGCTTCATTGCCCTGGTTGCCCTGCTGCACAATCAGGAATTCAAGGCACTTCCATATGAACCGCCGACCCAGCTCCTTTGGTATACGGGCAAATACAAGAATAAGTTCAATCACAAGGAAGGAGCCAAATACCTGGCCAATTATTTGCGGGCCTCGGCGGAAGAGATGCGGATGATGACCCGGGGCGTGGGCAAAAGCGCCCTGCGGGATGTTTCGCCCGAGGATTTGTTTGCGGTTGATGAAACGTCCGCCAAGATAGCTAATCTTCCCTTGCACTACCAATCGGCCCTTTGAAAACCCCATCTGCCCAACACCGGGCAAGCCCGCCAAGACCCATCGCCTCCTCAAAAATCGGTTAGCCTTTGACCCCGTTGTTGATTTTAAGCACGCAGTTCGGTTGTAGTTTCCGGCCGGTTTAAGTTAAAATATAAGGGGAAACAGGGGAACCTCATGTCCCGTTCGGCAGTCAGGGGAAGCGGTCTGTCGGCAGCCGGAGGGGCGTCGGGAATTACCGAAGGCGTTTTACCGTTGGGGAGGGTGGTCGATGAGGTATTCCAGGATTCTGGGCTTGATGCTTGCTTCTACAGTTCTGGCGGCCGGGCTCGGCGGCTGTGGCCAACAATTCCCCGGGGCAGCGGCGGGGCAGACGGTTAAAAAAACGGAAAGCGGTGGTACCAAAGTGGAAAGCAGCCAGACGAAAGATCCGAAAGATCCGATCGTAACGATTGAAATGGAGAACGGGGGTGTTATCAAGATCGAACTCTATCCTAAGACCGCCCCGAACACGGTTAAGAACTTTATTTCCCTGGTGCAGAAGGGTTTTTACAACGGGTTGATCTTTCATCGGGTCATCCCGGGGTTCATGATTCAGGGTGGAGATCCGCAAGGAAACGGTATGGGTGGCCCCGGCTATTCGATCAAGGGGGAATTTGCCGCCAACGGTTTTGACAACCCCCTAGAACACACGCGTGGTGTGATTTCCATGGCCAGAAGCAGCAATCCCAACAGTGCGGGTTCACAGTTCTTTATCATGGTGGGGGATGCCTCTTACTTAGATGGGCAATACGCGGCTTTCGGCAAAGTGATTGAAGGCATGAATGTAGTGGACCAGATTGCCAATGTGCCCCGGGATGGCTCGGACAAGCCCTTGCAGCCGCAAACAATGAAGACGGTGACGGTCGACACGTTCGGCGTCAACTACGGGCCCCCGGAGATCATTAAATAGACGTGAAATAGTTACGAGACAGTTACCGGACAGTTGCAAAATAGTTGCGGAGACGCAACGAACTTAACGGCCGACCTGTGGAATGTCAAGGTCGGTCGTTTTTTGGCTTGCGTATGTGGCAAGCCTCTGAACAAGCATAACAAGGTGCGCGAAAGTGGCAGAAGTGTGCATGTCTATGTGGATAAGGTGTGAATTTTGTGGATAAACCTGTGGGAATAATGTGCGGACCCTGTGGATAACAAGCGAGTGAACTCGTTCAGCTTAAGCTGAGCCGTTCACTGAAGTGCACAGTCGGTTACTCCACCGTGCCACGAATTTCGGAAACCAGGCGGACCGGGATCTGACGCTTGGCCGCTTCTTCAAAGGCAGCGACCAGAAACATCTGGGCGACGCGAAAACTCTCGAATAGGCCGAGAGGTTCCTGCGGGTCTTGATCAATCCAAGCCAGCCAGCCTTTGGAGGTCTGGGCGACATAATAATTTACCCCATGGTCATAAATGATCGAATTGCTGGCGTTTTTCAGTTTTTCCAGAGAATCAAAGCCGTAGTCCGAAGGCCAAAAGTTTTCAACCACTTGCTCATCTTCCTTTCACCGCTAGTTTTCCCAGAATCGGCGAAAGTTTTCACGTCGAGGGAAAAAAGCCGGAAAGAAAGATTCGGTCCCGACTCAAAGGGTTTATGGTGTGCCTTTCTTTTTCCTGACTTGAATCCAACTTTGGCATGCGGTATAATCAAGACAGAACATGGTATAAATAGTAAAGGCCAGGATGTTATGAGCATCCCAGCCCGCACAACTGGGCCGCTGTGAGCGACCGCATAGGGTTTCCGAAAAAGTAGCTTTTCCTACCAGGGTGGGGCTACTTTTTCGTTTGCGTCATATCATGAGCAAACTTGAGTATCGCAACGACAAGTGTATTCTAGTAGTTGGGATTTAGCCAAAAGCGCACAAAGCGGATCAATGTTTCACCTTCGG
This sequence comes from Peptococcaceae bacterium CEB3, assembly GCA_001029295.1. Lineage (GTDB taxonomy): Bacteria > Bacillota > Desulfitobacteriia > Desulfitobacteriales > Desulfitobacteriaceae > Acididesulfobacillus. Next base: position 334,539 of record LDXJ01000062.1, read on the forward strand.
GTGTGAGCAACTTGCCGCGGCCATGACATTCTTGGCAGAGAAAAAACATGGGTTCGGAAGGTTCTGGCGGCAGCATTTCCGCGGCAATGTCTGACGGCCCGTCCGCGGTCCGGGTGCGGGTGCGGAACAGGTCCTTCATGTTTTCCTGCACCCTCCAAAACTGTGCCCAACTGGGGTTCTCTATCCGGCCCTGACCTTGGCACACAGGGCATTTACGCTCCAAGCGGCCGAGCTCCAACATGTGCGATCCCTCCTCGATTTTCGGGGCGAACCGGACAGTATTGTGGTCTCGCGGACAAGGCAACCGGCGTCCCGCTTGCACCCGCTGGCGGATGCATGCATATTTTCTAAATTATACGGAAAAAGGCAACAAAAGATTCTGGGTCTTTCGGGCAAGAAAACATTTCCTGGTCCTTTGGACGGGCCAAGGAGGTTGCTCATACCATCAACCCAGAACTGAAATTCGCCTGTTGACCTGGAGCGGAAAAACTGGGATATTTAGTACAGCGAAATCTATACATACCTGGAGAAGAAGCAAGAAGCAAGAAGCAAGAAGCAAGAAGCTGGGATGCACTGGGATCCAGAGGATGGAACAAAGTTCAAAATTTTACAAAGTTACGAAGTTACGAAATTACGAAATGAGGGAGGGACACGGGAAATGGGAAAGGAAGGTTTAGCCAAAGGCGAAATGAGAGAGGGAGGCTGGGGCAAGGGGATTGCCCGGGTGAACGACCTTGTGGCCGTACGGTCGACTTTGATTTTCGGTACAATGTGGATGTTTTACGCTTTTTTTGTTTACGGACTTCTGCCACTTATTCCGGCACTTAAACCCTATGAGTATTCGTTCTTTTACTGGTCCGGCTGGGTGCAGCTGTGGGCTCTGCCTTTGCTGATGGTCGGACAAAATGTCATCGGCCGGGCGGCGGAAGCAAGGGACCAGGAGACCCACGATGCTGTGATGGCGGAATTGGGCATCGTTAAGGAAGAACTGGCCCTGGCCAGGGAAGAGCGGGAGGAACTGAAGATTTTGCTGGCGGAACTTCACGCCAAGATCCCCGGCTGAAGAAGATCCCCAGCTGGTTAAGATCCCCGGCTGGCCAAGATCCCTGGCCCGTCCAGACCGGAGTTAGGTAATTCTGGCAAAGGCAGATTAACGGGGCAATATCCAGCGGAGAAAGTCAAGATTCCCAAGTATCTACCAGAGCTGAGGCATGATTTTTTCATGGGATAGATAATGTGGCGGTGCTCATTTCTTTATTCGCATTTCTTAAGGATGACTGTTGATAGACAAATAGCAGAATTCCATAGAGCATGAGAACCGTAGTACCAGGCCTATTTTGAGAAAAAGATTATTTTCGAAACCCTTACACCCCTTATTCCATACGGGTTACAAAGTAATGCTTCAGCTTTGCTGGCGAGGTTTCATCATAGCGTTGTCCTCAGCTATGTGGTATAATAGACCTGTCAAAGGCATAATAAATACCGGGACGCGGTCAACATCCCGGTAGCACAACTCACAGCCGTCAATGGGCGGCCTATAGGGGTTACGAAGCAAAAGTAGCTCTCACTTGCTGGGTGGGCTACTTTTGCTTATGTCTCAGTATCAGCACTACCAACGTTGCAAACGCAATCATTAGTGAAAGTGATTGATACACGCTCAAGGCCTCACCCCCTTTCAGGGGATTGGCCGCCCACCCAGGCCCCTATTGAGTTGTACAGACTCATTATACCATAAACCTGGGACATGGTTTTCTTGCGCGGAGGATTTCGTTTGTACGTCTGTTCATCGTGCTAAAACACCAAGAGGACGTCGCTCGAACGCCTGCCGTACAACTTAAGCAAAGTAGCCGCCGCTTTTTCAGGGATGGCTACTTCTACTTGTGTCTGAGTCTGCTTTTGTGCAGATCAAGGCTATGGGTCGGATTAGTTAACTATATCGGGAAAAGCATAGCAGGGTTGCCGCCGGCAACCCTGCCTATTTTCCACGTTTTCTCAGTTCCATGGCTAAGTTGTATTTTGTCTCGAGCTCTCGGAGTTTCCCGCCCATACGTTTTTTCTCGTCTTGATCGCGACAGGTGGTTAACCGCTCGCGCAACTCCCCGATTTCCTTTAACAATTCCACTTCTTCAGGGGCATACCCGGTATTCTTTAACAGCGTGTAGCCGAGGCGTATCTCCACCGGCAGGCTGGCCCAGTCGTCCAGGTTGATGGGTTTACCCCGTGCCGGTAAATTGTCAAATTCGCCGTTCCTAATAGCTTCCTGAATTTTCTCCTCGGCAATTTTATCAAAGATGCCTATCCGGTGTCAGCTCCTCCATGGGTAATCCGGCAAAGGACAACGCGGTCCAATCCAAGATCATTTTACCACAGGGAGAGCGGGAAAAGTACAGCCTCCCGATTTTTCGGGAGGCTCAGAGGGGATACTCCGGTGGGAGTACCGTCCGGACTTAAGCTGAACGAGTTCACTGCATCGGGGATTGGAAATTTTGAGATTGCTGCTGCTGCACAGCTTGTTTCCCTTTTTCCGTAAACTCAGCTTCCTTAGGGCTCAGGATGTAGAGCAATTGCTGCAGTTCTCCCACGTGTTGTCTTTCTTCGTCCGCGATATGGTAGAGAACTTTTTTGGCCCTCTCATCGGTGGTTGCCAAAGCGTGTGCTTCATAACCGATGATTGCCTCGTATTCCCCGGCAATGTCTACGCGCAGGGCCTGAGCCAATTCGTCGGCTGACAACTGTTTGGGCATGTTCGCCAGGTAAGGGTTGCCGAGCAAAGCCATAGAATCACTCCCTTAATTAAAGTTAGTTCAATTACAATTGACTCTCGATATTGCGCACCTCAAGCAAATTCACCCCAATTAATTCACTTCACTTCATTTCATTTCACTCCGTGAGGTTCACGTCAAATTCGCTTCAGATCCACTTCAGTCCTTCACTTCACTCCGGATTCGTAAGTTATTCTTTGACGAAAAAAGGTTTGATATGCATACGCGGATGGGTCGGGCGCGGAATGGTTCAAGGTGAGGAGTGGCTCAAGGTGCAGAATGGTTCAAGGTGGCAGGATGGTTCAAGGTTCGGGATGGGTCAGGGTGCGTGAAGCAATTTTTGTTGTAAATCATACTGAAAAATCAAATCTGTATTATCGAGATAGGTGTGAAAGAGTTTCAGGGCCGGGTCGGACTTCGACCAAGGAAGGACTTTCCCGGTCCCTATCTGATACACGGTCCGGCCGTAAATATTGTAGAGCTTTCCTTCTTCGTAGAGAACGCCGTTGCGGGAGATGGCCAACCCGGCCAGAGGCGAATGAAACAAGTCATGGCCGATGAGAGGGTAATGGCTGGCATCCTGACCGAAAAGGCCGAGAAGTGTGGGAAAGAGGTCGACCGGTCCGCCGACTGTATGGACGATGCCATGATCGGCGCCCCCCGGAAGGTGGATAATGAGGGGAATTTTTTGCATCTCCTGCCAGCGATAATCGTCAATCCCTTTGGTGCCAAAGCCCAGAAAACTGCTCAATTGGGGATCGTGGCGCGGGAGCGGGGCGGGGTGGTCGCCGTAGATCACTACGACGGAATTGGCCAGTAAACCGTCTTTTTGCAGACGATCCAGAAAAGAGCCGATGGCTTGATCGGTATAATGGACGGCCTGCAGATAATGCCCGAACAGGGTGTGTTGATAAGGAGCCGCGTTGAGGGTGCGATCTTTTTGGGGCAGCTCAAAAGGATAATGACTGGAGAGGGTGACAAAGAAAGAGTAGAAGGGTTGTTTTAGCTGCTCAAGCCTTGCCGCTCCTTGTTGAAACATATCCGGGTCGGTTAAGCCGAGACCGATTTTCTGGCCGGGCTTAAAGTCGTCGGAGTCCATGACTTGCTGAAATCCCAGGGAGGGAGCCATGAGATCCATACCCCAAAATCCGGGCAGGTTGGCTTCGATGGCGGCTGTCGTATACCCTGCGGCGGCGAAAGTGGAGCCAATGCTCGTGTAATGGTTCATAGGATAGTCAATGAAAGCACTTCCTTTGGAGACCGGATACTGAGACACATTGGCCATGAACTCCGCGTCAGCGGTGCCGCCGTTCCAGGTTTCGCCATAATAATGGTCAAAGTAGTAGCTGCTCTTGATAAGACGGTTGAGATTGGGGGTGATCTCCTGGCCGTCAATTTTCTTGCCGATGACGAATTGTTGCAAAGACTCGACTTGAATGATGATCAAGTTCTTTCTTTTTGTCACACCCAAGGCCGGGGGGACGTTGGTGTGCTGGGCCGGAGGATGAGTTGCCTTGAACCACTGCCCCAGGGCCAGGCGCTTTTGAGGCGTGGGAGGAGGAGACTGGAGGCGAATTTGCCAAGCGCGTTTGGCGTCCAGGACGTGGAAATCCAGATTTCCGACGCTTTGAGCGATGTAGAGTTTTGAATAGAGGGTGCGGGTAATCCCGGGCTGATCCTTGTCCAACATGGCAGAAGCCCGGTTTAGAGCCAGTAAGCCGAGACCTAAGGCTAAAACAAAGCCTCCTATGCGATAGAGCAGGGCTCGGCGTCTGGGGGACGGCAGGGAGCCGGTGACACGGGCAGCGAGCTCGCGCGGGGAATGGAAGCCGAGTGCGGCTGGGACCAGGAAGAAGAAGTCGGCGATAAGTAAAATGTCTTGTGGGCGCAGCAGGGTCCACCAAGCGGTTGTCCTCGTGAGGTCCTGCCAGGCGGTAAGAAAGGTGCGCAGGGTGATAATATCGTCAAAATGTCTCAAAAAAAGTAAATCAAAGAACGAGACGGCGGTGACTAGGAGGTCTGCGGCTAAAAGATAGAGCCCGCGGCCCCGGCCTTTAAACAGAAAAGCAACGGAGAAAAGAATGAGGAGCACACCGGCCGTACCGAAAAAACGGCTTTGGGCTTGAAGTTGTGTGATCAAGCCAAAAGCACTCAGGACGAGATAGACTTTGATCAGGAAAAGGACAAAAGCCAGGGCAACAAGAACGGCGGGAGTTGGTCTCTTTGATTTTGCGGACTGGGGCTTGGCAGAATTCATAGCTCTTTCTCCTTCCTGCAACATGGGGAGCGTTCGAAATGGGTGGCGAGATGTTCGTTTCATGAGCTTGAACGGGCCGGAACGGCAAATGGCCGAATGGGTTTACTGTCGTATTTTATCACATTGTGAGGGTTTGATGCGAACAGGCCCCGTAAAAGAAACGGGCCGCCGGCGTAAAACGCGGGCAGCCCGTTTGTCATAGGCAAAAGTTTCTCGTCATATTTCCGGACGCAAATGCGACCCTTCGCAGGCGGCCCGTTTGTCATGGGCCAAATGCTCGAAATATCGGAATGCGGTGGTTACGATGAACGCATCTCATCTAATTCACTTTCGACCTGGGAAGAAATGGCCTCCACGTTGCCAAACAGATAGGGCTGAAGCTGCGTGGACGCTAAATGCCGAGCGATAAAATTCTTCAGGTCAGGATAGCTATCCAGGGAGGTGTCGGGGACCAGGACCAGGGTTTCATTCATATGTGCGGCCAAGGCGGCTCCGGTCAAAGCATTGGGGAAATCTTCGCCGGTGGCAAAAGAAAGGCCCTTAATATTCTGGCCAAAGGCATTTCCCACGGCTGCCATCGTGTCGTAGCGGGAGGCCCCGGATAAGCGTGCGACCTGAACGGCCGAGGGTTTCAGGGCGGAAGCAATTTCCCCGCTGACCGCGGGAGAGATGACACCGGTTCCGCCGATGAGATAAACGAGGGAAGGCCTCAGCGCGCGCAGAGCCTGCGACGTCTCGTCGGGGACTTGCGAGGTTTTAGTCAGTAGGACCGGCATTTTCTGTTGCCCGGCGACGGAAGCGATGCTCAGGGCATCGGGAAAATTTTCGCCGGTGGCGAGGGCGACCGCTTGGGGTTGTTCCCCGCCCATGAGGTTCCGGGCGACAATGGCGGCCGTCGCATAGCGGTTCACACCGCCCAGCCGAACTTGCTTTGTCTTATTCCAGCCGAGAGCGCTGAGGTCGGCGCTGACTTGAGGGCTTAACGCCCCTTCTCCGCCCAAAAGGTAGACTGTGTTTGGATGCAGGGTCTTAAGAGCCGTTTGCACCCGCTTATCCAGTCCTTGAGGGGCGGTGAGGAGAATCGGCGCATCCAGCTTGGCGGCTAAAGGAACTCCCGCCAGGGCATCCGGATAGTCGTCGGAGCGGGCGAGGACGACGGCCGGGGCTCCTTGCGGCCAGCCCAAGAGAGCTTGTTTGACTGCGGTGGCTACCCGATCCGAGCCGGCTATGCGGATGAGAGAAGTATGTGTTGGCGGTGCGGGGAGTGTCGTCCCCAAATCCCCCAAATGAAAGGGCTGAGGAGTCGGCCAGGGGGTGGAGGCGGAAGGGGTTCCGTCTTTGGGAAGAGTAGCTGTTGGAATGGGGGTAACCTGTACAGGCTGTATATAGCGGCTGAGCCAAGCGGGGGGATAAGCAAGGAGGTTGAGAATTCTGTCTTGGTAGACCGGGAGACTAGGACCCTTAGAGGGGGGAGGAGAGGGTGGGCTCGAAGGAGCGGAGGATGAGCCGGCTGCTGAAGGCGAAGAAGCGGATGCCCCCCCGGGTGAAGAGGAAGAGGGAGACGCGCCGGAGGGCGGAGGTGAAGAAGGGGACGAGCCCGAGGGCGAAGGCGAAGAGGGGACCGAGCCGGAGGTTGGGGAGGATGCGGCAGATGAACCCGCGGATGCGGTGGAAGAAGGTGAGCCGGCGGGCGCGGGGGATGAAGAGGGGCCGGAGGGCGGGGTGGAAGAAGGGGTTGGACTGGGAAGCGGGGCCGGAAGTTGGGCCTCGTTGGGATTGTTGGTTCCCGACCAGCGGTTATAAGCCCAGAGGGCAAAATACCAATTCTCCAGCTTGTTGCGGTCCCCATCTCCTATTTTGGGCACCATTCGCCATTTTTGATTGAGGAGGTCTGCGCCCATTTCGATATTAAAGTCTATATCATACTTCAGTTTGTTAATCGTCGCCTGATCTGAATCATTGTAACTGGATACCTGCATCAAGCCGATGGCGGGATGGTTCGCGGGGCCGGCCAGCAGCGGATTTCCCTGGCTGTCAAACTGCCGCCATGAGCTTTCCTCAAAAGCAATCGCCTTGAGGATGTCGCTTGGTATGCCTTTTTCCCTGGCGATGGTGTCTAGTTTTTGATTGACAACCGCTAAGGGGGGGTTGTCATGTGGAGGCAGAGGTGCGGGTGACCCTACAGCAAAGCCGGGTTCCGATAATACCTGAAGCAATAAGGTGAGCACCAAGAGAGTTCCCCAAAATGCGCGTACCTTACTTAGGAGGTTTATGTTCTTTTTCACAATATCTTTCTGTCTATATCTTCTACACCTTTTCAACAAGTCCCCTCCCTCCTGAATCAAACGAAATCTTCCCGCCACTGCGGTTGCACGGGACAGCTAAAGGGTCCTTTTCAGCCCAGCTCCACCGCTTCCTTGGCCACTGTCAGCATCAGCTTGATCCGGTTGAACTGGTTGACGGCACTGGCACCTGGGTCATAATCGATAAACGAGATATTGGCCCCCGGATAATGCTTTTTCAACTCCCGGAGCATTCCCCGGCCTATGACATGATTGGGCAGGCAGGCAAAAGGCTGTATACAAAGGATATTGTTCGTGCCGCTGTGGAGGAGTTCTTCCATTTCCCCGGTCAGGAACCAGCCCTCTCCGGTTTGGTTGGCCAGGGACAGGTGTTTCTGGGCGGCACGGGCAAATTCTCCGATGGCTAGCGGGGGTTCAAAGCGCCGGCTGTGTCTCAAGGCTTTTTTCATGGCCCGTCGGTACCACTCAATAATCCCCACAGCCAGGCGGGACGAAAGGACGCCGGAAAGAGGGCCGGCCAGAAATTGGTACTGGAATTGGCTGTCCATAGCATTGTAGAGAAGAAAATCTATGAGGTCCGGAACGATCACTTCCGCTCCCTCTTCTTCCAACATTTGGACAAGATTATTGTTGGCTGCCGGGTAGTATTTCACCATAATTTCGCCCACGATTCCCACTCTCGGTTTGACCACGGTTTCATCAAGGGGCAGCCGGTCAAATTGCCGGACGATCCCTTCGATGTTCCGGCTAAAGGCTTTCCTGTCTCGCTGTTGCAGAGAGTTTTGGCACTCTTCCACCCAATAGTCATAGAGGGTGTCGGCCGACCCGGGTACTTGCTCATAAGGACGTACCCGGTGCAGAACGCGCATCAAGAGGTCGCCGTAGACTAAGGCCTGCATGATCTCGTTAAAGAGAGAGCGGGTTAATTGAAAGCCAGGATTAGGTTCCAAACCTGCCGTATTCAGGGAAATGACCGGTATATGCCCCAGGCCGGCGTCGCGCAAGGCTTTGCGCAAATAGGCAATATAATTAGTGGCCCGGCAGCCGCCTCCGGTCTGGCTGACGATGACCGATGTCTGTTCCGGATCATAATTGCCGCTGTGAAGGGCTTTCATGACCTGGCCGACGACCAAAATGGCCGGATAACAGGCGTCATTGTTGACAAAACGCAGTCCTTCATCCACTGCGGCTTGATCGGCGTCAGGCAGAAGTTCGATTCGATACCCGGCATTTGTGAAAGCGGTCTTTAAGAACTGGAAGTGAACCGGGGACATCTGGGGGGCGAGGATGGTATGCTGTTCTTTCATGGCGGCCGTAAAGGGCACCCGGCCCTGACTTTGATATTTTTGCCGGGGAATAAATCCTTTTTTGTCCCGTTCATAGATCGAGGCGATGAGAGAACGCACCCGGATCCGGGCTCCGCCCAAATTGTTAATATCGTCGATTTTTATGGTCGTGTAAATCTTGCCGTAACGGCGCAGGATTTCCCTGACTTGCTCAGAAGTAATGGAATCAAGGCCGCAGCCGAAAGAGTTTAACTGGATCAGTTCCAAATCCGGCTCTTGCGCCACCAAAGTCGCCGCCGCATAAAGGCGGGAGTCGTAAACCCACTGGTCGATCATCTGCAAAGGTCTTTCCACAACCGCCAAATCCCGCACGGAGTCCTCCGAGAGCACGGCAAACCCGTAGGATTGCAGCATATCCGGAATACCGTGATGCAGTTCCGGATCGATGTGATAAGGCCGGCCCGCCAGGACAATTCCTTTCAGGTGATGTTCGCGCATAAAGCGCAGGGCTTCCTTCCCTTCTTTTTGCACATCTTCCCGATAGCGGGACAGTTCGGCATAGGCTTTTTGGACCGCCGGCCGAATCTCCGCCAATGGCAGTCCTTCCGGAGCCAAGGCTGCGGCCAGCCGCTTCGCCATATGCTGGGGGCTGTCCAGAGGTAAAAAAGGATGATAGAATTTGACACCCTGCTCCCCGAGGATTTCCATGTTGGCCCCGATGGTTTCCGGATAAGAGGTGACGATCGGGCAGTTATAATGGTTGCCGGCCAGAGGGTCCTCCGGGATATTGAAAGGAATGGAAGGGTAGAAGATGGTTTTCAGACCCTTGTTAACCAGGTCCGCGATATGTCCGTGTACCAGTTTGGCCGGATAACAGACGGAATCGGACGAAATGCTTTCCATTCCCAGCGCAAACAGCCCCTGGCTGGAACGGCCGGAGAGGATAACCCGATAGCCCAATTCCGTAAAGAGCGTAAACCAGAAAGGATAATCATCATACATGTTCAAAGCCCGGGGCAAGCCGATGCTGCCGCGGCGGGCTTCTTCCGCTTTCAGAGGCCGATAATGGAAAACGCGCCGATATTTATAGGCATAGAGATTGGGAATGGGGTTGCTCTCCTTTTGCAGCCCCAACCCTCTTTCGCAACGGTTACCAGAAATGAAGCAGCGACCATCGTTAAAGTGATGCACCGTAAGCCGGCAATGGTTGCCGCAGAACTCGCAGCGGCGGAATTCGGTTTCGTTATGCAGATGTTCCAAGGCGTCCGCCGGAAGGAGGCTGCTGCGGCGGCCCTCTTGGTCATGTTCTCGGGCGATGAGGGCTGCTCCGAACGCTCCCATGATTCCGGCAATGTCCGGGCGGACGACCTCCCGGTCCGTGATCATTTCCAAGGCCCGGAGTACCGCGTCATTATAGAAGGTTCCCCCTTGGACGACGATCTTTTGCCCCAGATCATCAGCGCTGCGAAAACGGATAATTTTGAACAGGGCGTTTTTAATCACCGATAAGGCCAGGCCGGCTGAGATGTCCTCGACTTCTGCCCCTTCTTTTTGTACCTGCCTCACCTTCGAATTCATGAAAACGGTACAGCGGGTTCCCAGATCGACGGGATGTTGGGCCCGAATTCCTTTATGGGAGAAGTCATTCACCTCCAATTGCAAGGAGGTGGCGAAGGTTTCTATGAATGAACCGCAGCCGGAGGAACAGGCTTCATTGAGGAGAATGGAATCAATCACTCCCTCCTTGATGATCAAGCACTTCATGTCCTGCCCGCCGATGTCCAAGACAAAGTCCACTCCGGGCAGGAAGAAACCGGCCGCTTTATAATGGGCTACGGTTTCGATTTCCCCCAGGTCGACTTTTAAGGCGGCTTGAATGTACGGTTCTCCGTACCCAGTCACCACAGAATTCGCTATCCAGGCCTCCAGGGGTAATTTGGCGTATAAATCTCGCAAGGCCTCAACCGTGGTTTCCAAAGGTTTCCCTTTATTGTTCCCGTAATAGGAATAGAGAAGCCGTCCCTCATCATCGATCAAGGCCACTTTAGTCGTAGTTGAACCGGCGTCAATGCCCAGAAAAGTTTTACCTTTATGAAGGGCCAAATCATGTTTGGGCACCGTATGCCGGGCATGCCGTTCCCGGAAGCGGGCATAGTCCTCTGCGCTCGTGAACAAGGGCTTGAGGGGAGCGTCACCCTGTCGTTCCATGTGGGGAAGAAGAACGGCCCGTTCGTAAAGTGTCTGCCCCGAAAGAGGGCTCTCTTTGACGGAAGATAAAGCGGCTCCCAAAGCGACAAAGAACTGGGAGTCTTCCGGATGAAGGTATTGCTCAGGTTCAAGGGCGAGCGTTTGACGAAATCTTTGACGCAGTTCAGGCAGAAAGTGAAGCGGTCCCCCCAAGAAAGCGACTTTGCCTTTGATCGGCCGTCCTTGGGCCAACCCTCCGATGGTCTGGTTGACGACTGCCTGAAAAACAGAGGCGGCGATATCCTCAGAGGCCGCGCCCTCGTTTAAGAGAGGCTGGATATCAGTCTTGGCAAAGACGCCGCAACGGGAGGCGATGGGATAAAGGGTTTTATAGTGCCGGGCCAGTTCATTGAGCCCCGCCGCATCCGTTTGCAATAAGGCGGCCATCTGGTCGATAAAGGCTCCGGTTCCGCCGGCACAAGTGCCGTTCATTCTCTGCTCCAGGGACTGATCGAAGTAGGTGATTTTGGCATCTTCTCCGCCCAATTCAATGGCGACATCGGTCTCCGGTATGTATTCTTTGACGGCCTGAGTGCAGGCGATAACCTCCTGGACGAAGGGAACGTTCAAAGTCTGAGCAAAGGGCAATCCTCCGGAACCCGTGACCGTTAGGGTCAGAAGCCGGTCGGCCAAAAGCGGCCGGCATTCTGCGAGTAAGGCGATGACCGCCTCTTTCAAACCGGACAAATGTCTGAGGTACTTTTTGTGGGTGATGCGGCCGTTCGCCAAAACGACCAGTTTGGCCGTCGTCGAGCCCACATCAAGCCCAACGTTAAGAAGCTCCATGATCTCGCTCCCATCTTCCGAGTGACTATAAGAAATATTGCTTGTGCCCTAATCGTGACCCTACGGCCCGACCGACGATTCTCTTCTTCGATCTATTTTACCAACTCAAGAAAATCTTGCAAGCGTCGGGGGAATGGTGTGCCGAGATTTCTTTTCACTTGTATCGATTGGACCCTCTCCCCCTCCCTTGCTCGCTTTCCCCTTGCCCGCGACCGACTATTTCTTTCCCCCGGACATCTTGACATTGGCCAATGGCCGGTGTAAGATTACATCAAAAGCCAATTTAAAGTTTATTGACAAAATTAGAAGAAAAAGGACCATGGAGGTCTGACCTAATTTCGGGTCGCTCTATGGCCTTTTTGTTTTTAGGGTGAGGAGGGACTAATCAATGCATATTCCGGACGGATACTTAAGTCCGCAAACAGACGCGCTGATGGGGATTGTGAGCGCCTCTGTCTTAGGTATTGCGGCTAAGAAGACCTCTAAAACACTGAGTGCCAAGAACATTCCCCTACTGTCTGTGGGCGCGGCCTTTTGTTTTACACTGATGATGTTCAATGTTCCCATTCCCGATGGGACGACAGCACACGCGGTGGGTGGCTCATTGCTGGCTATTCTGTTCGGTCCATGGACAGCGGCCATTGGCGTGTCTATTGCCTTGGTGATCCAGGCGATCTTTTTCGGGGACGGGGGTATTTTGGCCTTAGGGGCAAACATATTTAACATGGCCATTGTGCTGCCGTTCCTGAGTTACGCCATTTACCGTTTAATCGCCGGTAAGAGTGTGATCTCATCAAAACGCCGTTTAGTGGGGGCTGCCATCGGCGGCTATATCGGCCTGTGCGTCGCGGCTGTTTCTGCCGGAACAGAATTTGGCTTGCAACCGCTTCTTTTCCATACCGCCAACGGGACTCCGCTTTACAGCCCTTATGGCTTGAATGTGGCTGTACCGGCCATGCTTTTTGCGCACGCGACGATAGCTGGGCCGGTGGAGGCTGCGGTTACCACAATGGTTCTTGCCTATCTGCAACGTTCGAACCCGGCCTTGTTGGAACTGAGACATAATCGGGAAAGTGCGGGCCCGGCGTTGCGGCTGAGGAAGTATGTCATCGGTTTGCTGGTCATTGCCGTGTTTACTCCCTTGGGACTTCTAGCTTCGGGAACTGCCTGGGGAGAAGGGAGTTTGGAAGACATAAAGTCCACATTAGGATTTGTTCCCGCTGGGATGCAAAAATTCGGTGATTTATGGCGACACGCGGTGCTCAAAGGCTATGGTATTGCGGGATATGACCATACGTTCTGGCAGCAAGCACTGGGTTACCTTTTGTCCGCCTTTGTGGGTTTGCTCCTGATCGGGGGGATTGCCTTGATTGTTCAGCATTTTGTCCGTAGGTCCGGACACAGGCAAGTAAGCGCAAACAAATGAGGATTGACAAGCCCAGTGCCGATGTGCTCAGCTGACAAAAGGCCAACTGGCTGCAAAAACCTACCTGTAATGTATACACCGGTAAAACGTGTCGGTCGATTTAAGGGCTAGGAAAGAGGACCGTCCCAGGGGACGGTCCTCTTCTGGTTGTGGCATCGGAAATACAGGAATCCTAAAAAAGTATCTTCCATAACGGGTAACTCTGTACTATAATCTAGGTAGAACTTATATTCGATGAGGCGGTGAAATAGAAGCGAGGTCGCAGGAACAACAAGACGTGAGGAAGAGGAGGGAATTGCAAATGTTTGACTTTGTTTCACGGGAAAGTGTCAAGGAAAAGTTAGTTGAACAGGGGTATATCTCAAACAAAAGCATTGAGTATACGCTGTTCAATACCGTCAAATTACAAACCCCTTTGCTCATTGAAGGTGCTCCGGGAGTTGGAAAAACGGAATTGGCCAAAGTGCTCTCGTCTGTTTTCGCTGCCAAACTCATTAGGGTGCAATGTTTTGAAGGAATTGATTTTACAAAGGTGCTCTATGATTACAATTATTCCAAACAGTTACTTTATATCAACCTTTTAAAAAGCAACACAGAAAAATTAATTAGTGACAAAGAATTCAACACAGCTGTCCAGATCATCGGGGATAAGACGGATTTCTTTGGTGAGGATTTCTTGATTGAGCGCCCCATCCTGGAAGCTATTTCCCCCAAGAATCATATCCCAAAAGTGCTTTTATTTGATGAGATCGACAAGGCCGACATGGAGTTTGAAGCCTATCTGCTTGAAGTCCTATCAGATTTTGCAATTACGATTCCTGAGTATGGAACGATTCAAGCAGCAGAAAGGCCACTGGTCATTCTAACATCAAATAGTACAAGAGAACTGAGCGAAGCATTGAAGAGACGCTGCACTTATTTATACATTGATTATCCCAGCATGGAAATAGAGGCAGAAATCATAAGGTCAAAGGTTTCCATTGAACTAGACTTTGCCCAAAGAATCGCTGAGATAGTTAATAACATAAGAGAACTTTCGCTAAAACAGAAGCCATCCATTGCGGAAGCGATAACTTGGGCCAAGTCACTTTTATTGATCATCAATAAAGACCAGTTTGACATGACTAATAAAGATGAAATCGATCTCACCCTGAATGTCTTGCTGAAAAACAAAAACGATATTATGAAGGTTCGGCAAAGTAATTACCTGGCAAGTTAGTCTATGTTTGCAGAACATGCGCGAGGGGGAAGGGGTTTTATGATCGCAAACGAACTTAAGTTACGCACTATTTTGTCCACTATTTTGGAGAAGGACCTGTACGACGAAAAGATTTATTCTTTCAGATTATCAGTCAAGGGAAAGCCTGTACTTTGCAATAAGGCAGCCGGAAAGTCTTACGGCATTTCGGGAATTATTAGTAGGATAAATCAAATTGTGAACATTGAGGATACCAGTGCTGAAGCCATATTAAGTGTATTGCCCAACAAGTTAAGCAAAAACATCACAGAACAACTCAAGCCTTATCTTTCAAACGTGGCAGCTTTTGAAAAAGATATTATTGTGACGATTTTCGACCAGAAACACCAAGAGATTCATCATGGACTTGCTCTCTTCAACGATCACAATAAGGCGATGTTGGCAATACTTCGCGCCGGAATCAAGAATAACAGTCTGACCCGCCTGTTTGACAAAGAGGCTCGAAAAATTGTTAATGCCAACATAAAGAAAAGCTGCGATCATTCAGATTATGACCTTTCCGTAGACAATAAAAACATAAAAGTCAAGTGTCCGGATTGTGAATTTCACTGTCTATTTGATGGAAACACATTGTTTAAAACCGATACTTCCATCCTCAACCAGATGGAAGCACTCGAAGAAGTAATTTTAGGCTATACTGATTTCGGGAAAATAGAAGAATCGTTTCGCCGTTTTAACAATGCTTTTTTCCAAATTAAAAGCGAGTCGCTTTTAGAATTGTCAACTTTAAGAGGACGATATGGCAGCTTTAGGGCGAAATCGATGGATGAACTTATTCGCAATTTTGAAAAAGACGCTTATCAATATGATTACAAAATAAAAACGCTTGAATTTGCAAATTTGCGGTTCGACATTAACGACGAAGCCATAGCCGATTCTCTTAAAAAGGGAATTAGACAATTGATTGCTTTACACGAAACACAATTGATAAGACTGAAGGCTGAAACAGATGCGTTATTAGCTAAAGAACCCATCAGAATTGTATTAATGGCGATTAAGGCGATTCCCAAGTACGGAAAGACAACCTATGCCGACTTACTCAAGGGGGCCAAAAATAAAAAGATGGCAGAATATGAACTTGATAAATCGGAATACTACGGTTTGCTAAGTGGGTATAAGCGGCATGAAATTGAAAGCATGATCGACTCATTAGAGGCTAACGATATGCTCAGAACCTATTATTCGCAAGGGGACAGACATAACCGATACCCGAAATTGCGGCTAACCGAACAGGCCAGCGGGGTATTCACCCAAAAAATTGCATTACCTATTCAGCCGGTTATCACGCAAGACGTACCGGATGATTTTAAAACATTACTTAATGAACTATACCGGTTTCCTAAAGAAGTCAAAGCGAAAGCCATCAAGACAGCGATAGAAAAAGGGATCATTCATGACGCTGATTTCCCTTTTATCTTCGAGTATACGTTAGAGAAGAGAGCATACTACCGGGATGTGTTAGATGAATTTTTTTAAGTATTTTTCTGTTAATGCCGGAAAAGTATTTACCTTTAATCAAGCTAAATACAACGATTCAAGAGGGAGCCATGCAAAAGACGTTTAAAAAGATATTGGATCTTAGGAAGGCGGGCTAAAGATGGATGAATTGATGGCCGAATTCATTGAGGTTAAGTGTAAAAAGAATCAAATAACCGAGAACTTTCTATGGGTCATTTTGGACTTGGTCAATTTTTTGCGAGAACATGAATTCACCATTACAACTCTCTCTGTTGTTCAATTCTTTGAGCTTTGCCCTGATTATGACATTTTCGACTTTGAAGAAATGGTCATTGCGATGCGGTCGCTATTTGCCAAATCGAGACTGGAATACACAAATTTTGAAGACTATTTAGCCGAGTTTTTTCAGAATAAGGCTTCTTATAGCATAAGAGAATTATCGGATAAACGCAGTGCTTTTCTTCAAAAACAGCATGAGCAATTAAGCAGAGAGCTATCTGACTACGGTGATCATACCCTCAGTATTCAAGCAGGAGGAACCCATGAAATAGAGGAAGACGAATTAATCGAAAACATTCTTGCCCAGTCAGGAACCACTTCCGTTTTAAAGCCCTTTTTTGAGTCTTTACAAAACAGCATGATTCCAATACGTCTTATCGTTCCGAATGAAAAAACCGTTAAAGACGCTCTGAATAAAGCAATGTTCTATAATCTGACGCATAATAATGATGAGTTGTTTAATAAGCGATGTATAGAACTAGCAGCTTTTTTGGCAAAAGCCAAAACCAAAGTTAAGTCCGATATGTCCCGGAAGATAAAGCAAATCAAGGAAATCGAAAAGCTCATGAGCACTACCCATCGAAAAGAGTTCATCGAAGGCCAGAACGCGGTAAGATCCTATCAGGAACTGATCCAGCGAGACATAAAATCGTTAAATGAAACAGAATACGAACTTCTGTTGGAATATATAAAAATGAATGCTTCTAAATTCAGACAAAAAATCTCAAGAAGCATGAAAGTATCCAAACATAGGCAATTGGATTTTAAACGAACGATTCAAAAAGGGGTCCGGACATTCGGGGATCCGATAGAATTATGTTTTAAGAAGCCTATTGTTAAAAAAACGCGCCTTGTGTGTATCATGGACGTATCCGGATCGGTCAAGAAATACGCCAAAATCCTTTTGCAATTCATCTACGAGCTGTCCAGTGTCTTTAAGGGCGGCGTTAAGTCTTATGTGTTTGTTAACGATATTATCGAAGCAACGGAGTGCATGACGAAGTATTCACTGAGCGAGGGAATATCATTAGCAATGGCGCTCAATAGTAAAGGCTACTCTGACTACAACAATGCTTTCAAACATTTCTGCGAGGAATATATTGGCGTTGTCGATAAAAACACCATTGTTATCATACTCGGCGATGCCAGAAACAACAAAAATGCAGCAGGTATTCAGCACTTAGCTCAAATCAAGGAAAGAGCCAAACATATAGTCTGGCTTAATCCCGAAAATATGGAAAAGTGGGATACGGGAGATAGCATTATCAAGCAATACCGAAAGCTCGTCAATTCCACGTATAAGACAACGAGTTTTTTGGATATTGTCGATTTCCTGAACGATATGGTAGTTTAGCCTTTTCGGCCTAGAGAGGAGATGTCGAGATGCCTTGGGATTGTGTCTTTTGCTCTCAACCCCAAACGGAAGTCCTGGCCGAAAATAAGCTGGTTTGGGCACTTTTGGACAGATACCCATTGAACCATGGATTCTCATGAGAAACATACTTTTCTCATAGGAATCCAGTTTCACCCAGAAATGATGTGGCACACCGGCCCGGGCATGTTTAAGCTAGCTCGCTACTTTGTCCACTACTTGACGAGGCTGTGAGGGGTACAACGTCGCGGCGGGGTTATGGTAATTCAATGTAGCCTATAGTATAATATTGACAGGGAGGCAGGTGAGACACTTGTCCCAAAAGGATGCAGGTTCAGAACGGGTGAAATTGGACGAAATACTAAAATCCTTGTTCACAGTGTCCGGCAAAGTACTGATCAATATGTTAAACAGCTTATTCAAAGAGAACTATGCTATAGAAGCAACCGAGGTAAGCTTTGGTAGCAATGAATTCGTTGATGATGAGTACAATATACTAAGAGGAGATTTCTTCCTTAAACTTGGTGACGCTGATAAATCTGGTCATTATCACATAGAAATACAGACACTCAACGATGACAGTATGGTTATCAGAATGTTAGAGTACGGAATTAGTAAAGCTAAGGAAATAGCCAAAGGCCCTGGAGACCAAGAGGAAACGGCATTCTACATCCCTAAACAATTGGTAATCTTCATAGAACAAAACCCAAGCATTAAAGATGAACTAAGACTGAGACTGATCTTCCCAGATGGACAGGAAGTAAAATACCGGGTACCGGTCATGAAATACTGGGAATATGGAAAAGAAGAGATCTTAGAACAAAGACTCTACCCACTGTTGCCCTTACAGGTATTTAAGTTACGCTATCAGATGGAGAAGATAAAACTAAGAAAGACACATACAGAACAAGAACTGTGGGAATTGATCGAGAAAGCTAAACAGGTAGTGGAAGAAATGGCTAATGAAGCAGCTAGACTGTGTAAAGATGGGGAAATAGACGGAGGAGACCTGCACACAATGCTGTTAGCGAATGAAGAACTCTTCCGATACTTAAACAGCCGATATTGTAATGATGAAAAACTAAATGAGGAGGTGCTAAGCATGACTAGAACGTTGTATGATCCGATAGTAGCAGAAAAAGCTAAGCAAGAAGGAAAGCGAGAAGGGAAACTAGAAGCAGCCCGAAGCGCATTGTTAAAAGGGTTCTCGTTAGAAGACATTGCTGAGATAACCGGCCTACCCCTGGAAACTTTGCAGAAGTTGAAAGCGGAACTAACAAACTAGGGCAGTGCCAGGATTTCCCCCCCCACACGACGGGAACCATTCTGCAAAGCTTCCTGTTTAGGGATTGACAAGCCCGGTGCCGATGTGCTAGGCTGAAAGTGTGAAAACTCAATATATGCGGCGCGAGTATACTTTCTTTAGAGAAAGTATTGAAAAGGGAAGTCAGTACGAATCTGACGCGGTCCCGCCACTGTGATAGTGAGCGGCCTTACATAGTGTCACTGGGTAAAACCGGGAAGACGTAAGGCGGCGATGAACTTAAGCCAGGAGACCTGCTCGCTCCGGAACAGCACAGATACCTACGGAAGATAGGGGAGGTGTTGCTTTTGCCGGGTAACCATCGATCCGGCTAGGCGAGCAAGGCGAAACCCTTTACAGGTATTCTGTAGAGGGTTTTTTTCTGTGTCGAGGCGGATAACTCTACGTACAAACGAATCGCGTGCATATGCACGAAACGAATCGCGTGCGTATGCACGAAACGAATCATCTAGGTCCGGTTTAATTGCTCCGTTTATCTCAAGAGGAGGGGTAGATAGTGATGAGTCCCGAAAATGACAAAGGCACCACGGTGGAAGAGCGTAAACAGACCCTACTGGAGGCGCGCGAGGAGATCCTGATGAAGTATAAAACCGAAAAGGAGCAGCGGCTTCAGTGGCTGGTGCGTTTCATGGATATCGAAGACGAGCTGGAAGAATTGGCCCGACTGGAAAACCGGCGCACGATCCTGGGAAATCTCACGTCGGCAGGAAACTCCAGGCGGTGGAAAGCTAAGTCCTATTAAAGAGCTAAGTCCTATTAACTGAGACGCAAGGTGTTGGAATGGCAAAAGAAGACCGGGAAGTGATTCAGGGCAAGAGTGCTGATTTGAGGTAAGGTACAAATCCGGTGGAAATCTCAAGGCGCGATTTTTATGAGGTGGAAATTTTGGAGAGGGGTTTTGAAGATGCTCGGATACCGAAGGAAACTGTCTTTAGTTCTAACCGTAATACTTACGCTGGTTTTACTCGCAGGCTGCGGCACAGTGCAGAAAGCGGCAGCTACGGGTGCCGTAAAGCTGGAATATGCCAAAGGTTTTAAGATCGCCAATGTCGGCGGCGGCTGCCAAGAGGTGACGGACGGTGAAGGGCGGACCTTGCTTTTGGTGCCGCGGGGCCAACAAACGCCAACTGGCTACAAAAACCTACCTGTAATTTATACACCGGTAAAACGTGTCGTGGCAGTTTCTACGACGGAGGCCGCCTTCCTGAGGCCTTTGGGGGAGTTGGGCAGCATTATTGGCGTTACTATTGATAAAAACCAGTGGTATATCGACCCGGTGAAAGAGGGAATGGCGAGCGGCAAGATCCAAATGGTAGGTGGCGGCGCCGGGATGGGACCGTTGGCTTACGGCAAGATCGTCGCTTTGAGACCGGACCTGGTCTTTATGAGCACCGGGACATCGGGAGATGTTCAGACCTTAAAAAAATTGGAAGGACTCAAGATTCCGGTGGCCGTTGACAACAGCTGGCTGGAAAGCGATCCCTTGGGCAGATTGGAGTGGATCAAGTTTATAGCTGCTTTTTACGGGAAGGAACAACAGGCGGATCAATTCTTCACTCAGGCGGTGCAAAAAGTCTCCGGTATTAAAGAGAAAGTGGCCGGGGACAAAGACAAACCCAAAGTCTTATGGGGGATGATCTACCAAGGTAAGGCCTATGTGCCGGGGGGAGATTCTTACGCAGCCAAAATGATCGCGCTGGCCGGGGGTGATTATCTCTTTAAAAACCTTAAAGGGACAGGCAGTGTGCCGATTACGTTGGAAGAGTATTATGCCAAAGGCAAAGAAGCCAATGTCTATATTTCTGACACGATGCCCAATTACGGAGTCACTTCCATCGCCGATATTAGCAAGCAGTCGCCGGTCCTGGCGGAACTTCCCACGATCAAGCAGGGAAAAGTGTGGTGTTATCAACCCTGGTATTTCCAGTCGCTGGATAAGACGGATGAGATCATTGGGGATCTGGCGAAGATTTTCCATCCTCATCTCTTTGCCGGAAGGCAATTGCAAGAGCTTATGAAGCTGAAATGACCGTGATTACGGTTTAAAAGAGGGCTAACTTTGCCAGAAGGCAACTGCAAGAGTTTATGAAACTCTTGCGAGCTAGAGGTGAGTTCTGCTTTCACCGAGACAGAAAGGGAAATCGTCCGGGAAGAAAGCGGACGTTTTACATGGTGACAGAGGTGATTCCTAAAAGTTTTTCCCGTTTTTCGAGCCCCATCGGTTGTAAGCCATTTTATTTATTGGCGCTGTTGAGTATTTTACTGGTTTTGACTCTCATTTTGAGCCTGACGCTCGGTTCGGTGGCAATTCCTCTCAAAGATTTAAGCCAGGTTTTATTGGGCCAGGGGAGTCATACGGTGGACAAAACGGTGATCTTGGACATCCGTTTGCCGCGGGCTTTGGCGGCAGCCTTTGGGGGAGCGGCCCTGGCGGTCAGCGGACTGCTCTTGCAGATTTTCTTTCGTAATCCCATTGTCGACCCTTATGTGTTGGGAGTTTCTTCCGGTGCTACATTGGTCGTCGCCCTGCTGATGCTGACAGGGTTCAGCCTGGGCATGGGGTCAGTCTCACCGTTCTTGGTCACGCTGGCCGCTCTTATCGGTGCCTTGGGAGTCGTAGTCCTGGTCATGGCGATTGCCAATCGGGTTAAAAGTGTGGTGACTTTACTGGTGATCGGCCTGATGATCGGCTATCTCTGCAGTGCCGTCGTCAATATCCTTATGACTTTTGCCGAAAAGGAAAATCTCCACAATTTTATCCTTTGGACTTTGGGCAGCTTTTCCGGTTTCGACTGGAGGGAAGTGGAAATCTTGGCGCCGGTGGGCGGGGTTTTGTTGGCTGCAGCCTACCTCCTCAGTAAACCGCTCAATGCCCTGTTGTTAGGAGAGGATTATGCGCAAAGCATGGGCGTGAAGATCAAGAAGCTGCGACGGGGCACCGTTTTGATTTCCAGCGCCTTGACCGCTTTGGTGACGGCTTTCGCCGGGCCTGTGGCTTTTATCGGTCTGGCCAGCCCGCATTTAGCGCGCTTGATCCTTGGTACTTCCGATAACAAGATCCTTATTCCGGCCACCATTCTCCTGGGGGCCACGGTTACGACTTTGTGTGATCTGTTGGCCCGGATCAGTTTTTCTCCGGTGGAGCTGCCCATTAGTGCTATCACCTCTTTGTTGGGTGCGCCTATTGTCATCAGCCTGCTCATGAAAAGGAGGACGAGCTTATGAGTATCGTTCAAACCAAAGAATTGGCCGTGGGCTATGAAGGCCGGACGGTTGTCGGCCAGATCAATCTGGAGGCTTTAAAGGGTCAGTTTATCTGTCTCCTCGGTCCCAACGGTTCCGGCAAATCCACGATCATCCGTACTCTGTCCGGGTTACTGAGGCCGCTGGGAGGCTCCGTGTTTCTGAAAGGTGAGCATCTTTACACGATTCAGCCTCAGGATTTAGCCAAGACGATGGCGGTGGTCTTGACCGAACGCCTCTCCCCCGGTTTGATCAAGGTCTTTGATCTAGTAGCGATGGGCAGGTATCCCTATACGGGTTTTTTTGGCCGCCTGACCGGGAAAGACGCGGGGAAGGTTTGGGAGGCTCTGAGCTTAGTCGGTGCCGGTAAGTTGGCCGGCAGATATTTCAATGAACTGAGTGACGGTGAGAAACAAAAAGTGCTCATGGCCCGGGCCTTAGTGCAGGAACCGGAAGTGCTGATCTTGGATGAACCGACGTCTCATCTTGACCTGAAACATCGCCTGGAGGTCATGGCTATTTTGCGTCGGCTCACGCAAAAGAAAGGCATCACAGTCATCCTTTCTTTGCATGAAGTGGATATGGCTCTCAAAAGTTGCGAACTCGTCATTCTGGTCAAGAACGGGAAAATACTTGCCTATGGACCGCCGGAAGAAATCTTGGGTGATGAAAGGGTTGCTGAACTCTACGATATTGATTGTGCCAATTTCAGCAATTGCCTGGGTGGTATTGAACTGAGAAACGGTGGAGGTGCCGGGGTCTTTGTTTTGGCCGGGGGCGGCAGCGGTGCCTTGGTTTACCGGCTGCTCAATAAACAGGGTTTCAGCCTCAGTACCGGAGTCATCCCTGAGAACGATATAGATTACCATGTGGGCCAAGCGTTGGGCGCAACCGTCATCAGTGAGAAGCCTTTCGAGGAGATCAGCAAATCCTCGCTCAACAGAGCCGTCTTCGCCAGTACCCAAGCGGCTTACATCCTTGATGCCGGCTTTCCGGTAGGCACACAGAACAAGCGCAACCTGGATCTTGTCAAGCAGGTCTTAGCCCAAGGCCGGACGATCTACAGCCTGCGGAATCCCAAGGAAATTCGCCTCCTATTTGGAGAGGGTAAAGGCCAATGGGTCTTTTGTCCGACAACAGGTGCGCTGTTGTCGCAACTGAAAATAGAAGAGGGCCAGCGTCAGGGAAAAAATGCTTCAACTTCCGCAGCTGTCGTTGTGGGTTAAGACAGGTACTCCGGCTTCCGGTCATGACCCACGTGACTGTGATTGACAGCCCCTGCAGAGTTAAGACATCTACTCCGGCTTCTGGTCTCTGAGCCGTGGCCTCTGATTTACAGTTAGGTCGCGGAGGGATAGTTACTCAACCCGACGAGCTTTTAGCTAATCTAGCGGAGGCAGTTCATTCCCGGTATTCAAAAGCGGCTAACTCGGCGGCAGCCTGGGTGCCGGCCGGGGTGAGTTCAAGCCCTCTCACTCCGCGATGAACGGTTAAGAGCCCGTTCTGTCTAAGCTCCTGAATGAGCCGGCGGGCCGTGGCTTCCGGAATGCCAAGCATGGTGGCAAGGGAACGGCGGCCGACATGTTTGCCCTCGGCAAGAGCCTTGGCTATTTCCCTGAGCGCCGAATTGACCGGGAGCTGTCGGGGTAGCCTTGGGCCGGTAAGGCCCGCGGTCATTTCCGGGGGAAGCAAGTCTGGGTCGGGAGTCGAATCCGGGCAGATGTTGACAAGGTATTCCACGATATTATGCAGTTCCCGGATGTTTCCCGGCCAGTTATAGGTCAGGAAAAAAGGGGCTACAGCGTGAAAATAGGCGTCAGGTTTCATGCAAAGACGGCTTCTGAAATAGCGAAGGTAGAAATCCACTGCAATAGGCATGACGTCCTCTCTCCGCTCTCTGAGCGGGGGCAAGGCGAGTGGAAGGACGTTCAGGCGGTAAAAAAGGTCCTGGCGGAACCGCCCCGCCGCGACCAGGTCTTTCAAGCTGGTGTTGGTGGCTGCGATGATGCGCACGTCGACGGGGATGACCTTGGACCCGCCAATGCGGCGTATCTGTTTTTCCTGCAGAACCCGTAAAAGCTTTACTTGAAAGGTCAGTGGGGCTTCTCCGATTTCATCAAGAAAGAGGGTGCCTTTGTGGGCTTGCTCAAAGAGTCCCGGGGCGCCTTCTTTTTTGGCGCCGGTGAAGGCACCTTCTGCATAGCCGAATAACTCGCTCTCCAGAAGGCTTTCGGGCAAGGAAGCAACATTGACGGCGACAAAAGGCCACTTTTGCCGGGGGCTCGCATTATGGATGCTTTGGGCGAAAAGTTCCTTGCCGGTACCGCTTTCTCCTTGAATTAAGATCGGGGACTCGGATGACGCGAGCCTGTGGGCGAGGGCTTTGGTTTGGACCATAACGGCGCTTTTACCCAGAATATGCTTGAACGAATAAGGTGCGAGGTATTGCCGGGCCACAACTTTGCGCCTTAACTCCTGTTCGAGGCGCTGAATTTCCGTGACGTCTTTGAGAGTGAGCACTTTGCCGCGAAAGCCGTGCCGGTTCAGAGTGGAATGGGTGACGACGACATCCCTATTGTTCAAACGGAGAAATTTTTCCCCACTGGGCCTATTCTGTGTCGAAAGGGAGAGAAGTTCCGGCGGGAGCCCTTCGTCAGCCAAGGTCCGCCCGACGGCCAAGCCGTTCGGAATCCCCATGATGTCCCCGGCTACACTGTTGAAGACCGAGATGCGACCGTTTTCATCCAGGGCCAGGATCCCGTCATGCACTGTGTTCATAATGGTTTCAAGTTGGCTTTTCATCAACTCGTTTTGATCAGCCATGCTTTTCGTCTCTTTGATCCGCTGTATAATATCACGCAAGTATTTGGCTGAGAGGAGGTTAGCCCGTTCGTCAGCCAGACTGAGAAAGTCCAAGATTTCAAATAGGGTCGTGAAGTCCATAGCGCGGGTCTGGATATCGACGATCTCTTCTACAAACCCTGGGACGAGTGCTACTTCCCCCGGTGTCACGGCCATTTTCAAACGCGGAAAGATGGTGGCTTCCGGAGCGTAAGGGAAATAGTTAATATGGTCGATGCCCAGCGCTTTGAGCAAGGAAATGGTTTCCTCTGCCGTAAAGAGATAATCGTTCACTAAGAGGACATCAGTTCCCGCCGGAATAGCCAAGAGCTTGTCGATTTTGTGGTAGTTAATTGAGCGCCTGGCAATGATCATAGGACAGGTCTTGGTAAGATAGGGTTTGGCTAACTCGTAACAAAGCTGGCTAGAGAAAACTAAAAGGTCTGCTTCTAAGCTGCCTCCCGCAAACCCATCGAGAAAAACGCCTTGAATAAAGCAGCGCTCACCTAAAAGATCATTGAGTTGTGTGTAAAGGGTTTCTGAGGTCGCCTGTCCCTTGGCGACAATGGTCACATGGGTCATAACTCGTCTCCCCTTCGGGTATTAGGATATTGGGATAATGGGATACAAAGGGATTAGAAAATTTGCCCCTTCTCCCTTTATCTTAGGGTTGAAAGTGGGCAAAGGCAAGTGCGTTTTTGGAACGGGGTTCATACTCCCTGGTTAGCCGAGCAAGCGCCCGCCCGGCCTGGAGCTTTCGCCGTGGAACGAACACCGGGGAGTGATTAATCGGTGCCTGTGCCCTAAGTGTCATATAATGCGAAGAGAAGATATAGACTGTATTGGCACAGTTATTGCATGTTAGAATGTAGCGAGCAGAGACAGAAGAGGAGTGACGACCACATGGGCCATCCGAATCCCAACCGGCGCAGATCCAAAAGAGGTGTGACGACGGGGGACTTAAAAAGAGGCGTAGCGACGGTAGGCTTGAGAAGAGGTACGACGACGGGAGGCTTAAGAAGAGGCATAAGACGGGAGATTTAAAACGGGGGGTGAAGAACTGACGGACAAAATGGGAACATCAAAGCCTTTATTTACAATCTTGAAAGGGGGTCACCTATTCGCTCCGGCTGACGTGGGGATTGGGGATGTGGTCGTGGCGGCCGGGGTTATTGCCAATTTTGCTGACGAGGTCACTCCCGCACCGGCATATGGCGACGTAGAAGTAATTGATGTGAGAGGAAAGTATGTCGTGCCAGGCTTCCTTGATCAACATGTCCACTTGTTGGGAGGTGGCGGAGAAGGGGGCTATGCCTCCCGCACGCCGGAAGTCGTCTTAAGTCACTTGACCAGGGCCGGGATCACTACGGTTGTAGGTTGTTTGGGTACGGATGCGACCACCAGGCACCTCTCTTCACTTTTGGCCAAAGCTCGAGCCCTAGAGACAGAGGGGATAACAGCGTACATTTATACGGGAGCGTACGAGGTGCCGGTGCCGACCATTACGGACAATGTGCGCAATGACCTCATTCTCATTGACAAGGTGGTTGGTTGCGGAGAGGTAGCCATATCCGATCACCGTTCCGCCCAGCCCAGCAAGGAAGACATCCGTAAGCTGGCGGCTCAAAGCCGGGTCGGGGGGATTTTGAGCGGCAAGGCCGGTGTTTTACATTTGCATGTGGGCGGCGGCCCCCAAGGACTCAAAGTGCTGTTCGAAATTTTGGACGAAGGGGAGATTCCGGTCAGCCAATTCACGCCAACACATATAAACCGCAGCGAGAACCTCCTCGACCAAGGTATTGAGTTTGTCCGCCGCGGTGGGATGCTCGATTTTACCACCAGCACGAATCCGGACGAGAAGCGTGTCTCAGGCATGAAGGCGGCCAAGGCTGTGCGCCACTGCCTTGAGCAGGGAGCGGATATTGAACACCTTACCTTGAGCTCTGACGGCAACGGTAGCTTGCCGCGTTTCAACGAGCGCGGCGAGATGATCGGCTTGGCCGTGGGAGAGCCCCATTCGCTGTTACGGGAGTTTCGGGATTTGGTCTATGAGGAAGGACTGGAACTTTCGGAGAGTTTAAAGGTAGTTACTCAGAACCCGGCTCGCTCACTTAAGCTCTGGCCGAGGAAGGGGGCTTTGCAGGTTG
The DNA here is from genome assembly GCA_001029295.1 of Peptococcaceae bacterium CEB3. GTDB lineage: Bacteria > Bacillota > Desulfitobacteriia > Desulfitobacteriales > Desulfitobacteriaceae > Acididesulfobacillus. The sequence continues at coordinate 361,528 of LDXJ01000062.1, forward strand.
GAGCAGATGCGGACATCCTGGTCTTGGATGAAGAACTGAACCCGGAGTATGTCTTTGCTCGCGGACGCTGCCTGGTACGACGGGGAAAGCCCATAGTGAAAGGTACCTTTGAGTAGAGGAGGTGAAAAAAATGCCTGATATTACCTGGGTAAATGGAAAAATGGGGGAGCTTGCCACAGCGCAGGTGCCCCTTTTGGACCGGGGTTACCTTTTCGGGGACGGTGTGTATGAAGTGATTCGGGTTTACCGTGGCAGGCCCTTTGCCCTGTCGGATCACTTGGAACGCCTGGAACGCAGCGCCTCCGGAATTCGTCTGCAGATTCCGCTCTCACGGGCCGGTTTAGAGTCCCTTATTCTTGGACTCATTGACCAGGCCGGCTACTCTGAGGCTTCTGCCTATCTGCAGATAACCAGGGGAGTCAGCACCCGGCAGCATGCCTTTCCCGCAGACGTCAAACCCGGCATGATTCTTTTTGTCTCGGCTCTGGTACCCCTTGGGGGAGAACAGTGGGAGCGAGGTATCAAGGTGGTAACCCTGCCGGATGACAGATGGGCCCACTGCCACATCAAAAGTGTCAATCTTCTGCCTAATGTCCTGGCGAAACAGAGGGCGCACGAGCAGGGAGCTTACGAAGCGGTTTTGGTCCGTGAGAACGGCCGGGTGAGTGAAGGATCAAGCAGCAATGTCTTCCTGGTTAAGGATGGTGTGCTCAAGACTCCGCCTTTGGACGGGCATATCCTGGCTGGAGTGACGCGCAAATTCGCCTTGGCGGTGGCGCAAAAGGAAGCCTATCCGGTTCGAGAAGAGGAGGTTCTACTTCGGGATTTAAGACAAGCGGATGAAGTTTTTCTGACGAGCACGACAATGGAGCTCTTACCCGTAACTTTGCTTGACGAGGCTCGCATCGGGACGGGAGTTGCGGGTCCGGTAACACGCAGCCTGTACCAGGCTTTTCGCGGAGTAATCTAGCTAAGTGTGCAAGGGGGAGATAGTTAAATGGTGAAAAAAAGCATGATGCTCGTATGTGCGCTGCTCTTTGGCTTGAGTTTAATTCTATCCGGCTGCGGAGCACCGGCCGGTAAGACGGTGGGAGTCCAGTCCGTCCAAAAGCAGGGGAAAAGTATTACGGTTGCGGTCCAGGACAATTTTGTCAGTATGGACCCGGGCGATACCAACGACACCCTCTCTTTCTCCGCAGAGAAGACTATGATGGAAGGCTTAATCGGCTTTGATAAGAGCATGAAAATGGTTCCACTCCTGGCCACAAGCTGGGAGGTTAGTCCCGATGCTAAGGAATTCACTTTCCATTTGCGCAAAGGAGTTAAGTTCTCGGACGGGACCCCGTTCAATGCGCAGGCTGTCAAAGTGAACATTGACCGCCTGTCGGACCCCAAGAGCAATTTGAAGCGCCATAGTTTGTTTTCCCTGGTGGACAAAACCGTAGTAGTCGATGAGTACACAGTCAAGGTTATTCTAAAACAGCCTTTTGGCGCGATGTTAAATAACTTCGCCCATCCGGCTGCCCTCATGGTCAGTCCGGCTGCTCTCGAGAAATACGGCAAGAATATAGGGCGCCACCCAGTGGGTACAGGTGAGTACATGCTGAAAGAATGGATTCCCGGCGATCATTTGACCGTGGTTAAGAATCCGAATTATTGGCGCCAAGGGTATCCCAAGTTAGACAGCATTACTTTTAAGTCCGTACCGGAAAACGGTTCCCGGATCGCCATGCTGCAGACCGGCGAGGCAGATTTCATTTATCCGGTACCGCCGGAAAATGTTCAATCCTTGGTCGGTCAGAGTGGTGTGACAGTGAAACATAAACCGAGCATCATCGTCGATTATGTCTCGATGAACACCCTGAAAAAACCTTTCAATGATCCTAAGGTACGCCAAGCTCTCAATTACGCCATCGATAAAAATGCCTTTATAAAGGTGGTCTACAGTGGCTTAGCCGAACCCATGACTTCGGAAATTGCCTCGAATGTTCAGTTCTTCAGCCCCCAACAACCGTACCCTTACGATCCGAACAAAGCGAAGGCACTTTTGAAAGAAGCGGGGTATCCAAACGGATTTGACACGACCATTTGGTCGAATAATAATTCTACCTACATCAAGGCCACGCAGTTTATCCAGCAGCAGCTGGCGCAGGTGGGTGTCAAAGTAAAGATAGAGAATATGGAATCCGGAACGATGGACAGTAAGATTTGGAGCGTCAAGAAGCCGCAGGATGCTACGATTCAACTCTACTTTGGCGGCTGGTCGCCTTCGACAGGAGATGCTGATTGGGGGCTCCGTCCGCTCTTGAGCAAGGACATGATCCCGCCGCAAGGCTATAACACGGCCTATTATCAAAATGACACGGTCAGCAGGGAAATCCAACAGGCCATTGAAACCGCGGATCCTGCCCAGAGGAAAGCGGCCTACGACAAAGTCGAAAAGGATATTTGGCAGGATGCGCCCTGGGTTTTCCTGGATACGCGTGACAATATCTATGGTTACAGAAACTATTTGAAAGACGCCTTTTTATTGCCGGACGGCTCCCTGGATGTTCAGAAGGCAGAAATCGTCAAGTAGCTCGGCCAGCAGCTGGGCGAGGGGTGCTCACGCACCCCCTTCTCCCTGTCAGGCCGAGCCCAACTTGACGACAGGAGTGGGGGAAGATAGGTGCTTAAATTCATAGTTCGCAGGTTACTCGGCATGATTCCTATCTTGTTCATAGTTTCAATTCTCATTTTCTCGTTTGTCCGTTTCATCCCCGGGGACCCGGCGCGCTTAGTGGCAGGACCTGATGCGACTTACCGGGATATTCAGGCGGTACGGGCGCAACTGGGCCTGGACAAGCCGGTGGTGACCCAGTACATCGACTATGTAGAAGGGCTTCTCCGGGGTAATCTGGGGACTTCGCTGAAGACCGGCCGCCCGGTAGCAGAGGAAATCGGCAGCCGGTTCATGGCCACGTTCTGGCTGACGGTGGTCAGCATGGGCTGGGCCTTTGTTATCGGCCTCTTGATCGGAGTCGCCTCCGCAGTTAAACGCAACCGCTGGCAGGACTATGCCGGCATGTTCACAGCTGTCTCGGGAATCAGTCTACCCTCCTTCTGGCTCGGTCTCATGTTGATCCAGCTTTTTTCCGTCCGGCTCGGCTGGCTGCCGACAGCCGGCTTTGACTCCTGGAAAAGCCTTGTTCTTCCTTCCCTGACGCTGGGGTCCGGGGTAGCTGCGGTGATCGCTCGGTTTACCCGCTCCAGCCTGATGGAAGTTCTGCGGGAGGACTATACCCGGACGGCCCGAGCCAAAGGACTCCATTATAATATTGTCGTTTGGAAGCATGCCTTGCGTAATGCGTTGATCCCTGTCGTCACGATGACAGGCCTCCAATTCGGTTTTCTGCTGGGGGGTTCCGTGGTTGTGGAAACGGTCTTCAGTTGGCCAGGCCTAGGCAGGCTTTTAATTGATTCCGTAGCTTTTCGCGACTATCCGGTGATTCAGGGAGAAATGCTCCTCTTTGCCCTAGAATTCATCTTGATCAACCTCGTCGTAGATGTATTGTACGCAGTGCTCAATCCACAAATTCGTTTGGAGTAGGGAGGAAGTGAGATGCCAGATTTGCTCAAGAGTCCGGCGGCTGCCGGTTTAACCGTGACTGAACCTCCTGGGCCGCCGCTGCCAGCCCCCGATGCTATTTTGACTGGCGGGACGGTTTCCTCTCCCTGGTCCGAATTCTGGCGGAAGTTTCGAAGACAAAAGCTGGCTATGGTGGCGGGAGCATTCATCGTCCTTCTCTTTATTATCGCCATCTTTGGCCCGGTAATTGCTCCCTATCGGATGGATCAGCCGGATTATAACAATATGTTGGCTGGACCTTCTCTCCAGCATCTCTGCGGAACGGATGAATTCGGACGGGACATCTTCAGCCGCATCCTTGTCGGCACGCGTATTTCCCTGTGGGTGGGGCTTTCTTCTGTGCTGGTCAGCGCCTTTTTTGGTACCATTCTAGGGCTAATTAGCGGCTTTTACGGTAAGTGGCTGGATGCGTTCATCATGCGGTTCTCCGATGTCCTCTTGGCTTTCCCGGGGATTTTGCTGGCCATCGGTATTATCGCCATTCTAGGTCCAGGACTGGGGAATGTCATCATTGCTGTCGCTATCTTTGGCATTCCGATTTTTGCCCGCATCGTTCGCAGCAGCGCACTCACTTTGAAAAACACGGTATATGTCGAAGCTGCCCGTTCAGTTGGCGCTCAGAATAAACGGCTCATCTGGAAGCACATCTTTCCGGGAGCGGTTTCTACGGTTATAGTTTATTTTACTATGCGTATTGGAACGGCTATTCTAACCGCTTCCAGTTTAAGTTTTCTTGGGCTTGGGGCTCAGCCACCCACTCCGGAATGGGGAGCCATGCTCAGCAGCGGCAGAAACTACCTAGACCAAGCTCCCCATGTGGCAGTATTTCCCGGGCTTGCCATTTTTCTAACAGTCTTGGCATTTAATCTTTTTGGCGACGGTCTGAGGGATGCGTTGGATCCGAAGATCAAGAGCTAGGGGAGGTTTGCGGTGTCCGAAGCCTGCAGGAAAAAGGTGGCGAACGGTTCTAATGAGAAACTCCCGGGGAGGTGTATAGCATGACGCCGGCGATGCTAGAGATTGAAGGCTTGCAGACGTATTTCTTTACGGAAGAGGCAGTAGTGCGCGCGGTGGACGGCGTCGACATTAGGGTCGAAGCGGGACAGACGGTTGGGATAGTGGGAGAGTCCGGCTGTGGCAAAAGTGTAACATCGTTGTCCATTATGCGCCTTCTGGAAGACGGTGGTGGCAGGGTAGTGGCTGGCACGATCCGATTTAAAGGACGGGACCTCCTCGCGCTCTCGGATGAGAAGATGCGCCAAGTGCGGGGGCGCGAGATTGCCATGATCTTTCAGGAACCGATGACTTCTCTCAATCCGATCCTAAAAATAGGTGAACAGGTGGCCGAAGGAATCCGGCTACATCTTAAGCTTGACAAAAAGCGGGCCTGGCAAAAGGCGGCGGAGGCCCTTAAAGCGGTGGGAATTCCCCGCACGGAGGCCATAATGAGAGAATACCCGTATCAGCTATCCGGCGGGATGAGACAAAGGGTGATGATTGCGATGGCGATGTCCTGTGAACCCGCTCTCCTGATTGCCGACGAGCCGACAACCGCTCTCGATGTTACGATTCAGGCCCAGATCCTGGACCTAATGCGCAAACTCAAGGAAGCGAAAAGTACCGCTATTCTCTTCATCACTCACGACCTCGGTGTGGTGGCGGAAATGTGTGATAGGGTTCTGGTCATGTATGCCGGCCAAGTTGTGGAAGAAGCGGACGTTAAGACAATCTTCGGAGATCCTAGACATCCGTACACTCGGGGATTACTCAGTTCCATCCCTAAACCTTTCTCCAACCAGAGGCGTTTGGGTGTTATCCCTGGAAATGTTCCTGTGTTCAAAGAGGTTCCCTCAGGGTGCCGGTTTGCGGAACGCTGCTCAGTCCGAAACAAGAAATGTTTCATTAAGTCACCGCCACTTCAAAGCATTAAGCCGGGGCATTTCAGCCGTTGCTGGCTTGTTGGCCCGGACCATGAGAATGAGGACAATTCGGGGAGACGGGGGACGAGTGATGAGCGATGAGTAAGGAAAGCGGGAGCAGGGGTTCAGAGGCTGTTCAGGCTACCGGAGAACGTCCCCTCTTGCAGGTTAGCGGTCTGAAGAAGTATTTTCCCGTCCGGGCAAAGCATTTGTTCAGCCGGAAAAAAGAGAGGATCCGGGCGGTGGATGGGGTATCCTTTTTCATTCAGCCGGGGGAGACATTTTCACTGGTCGGAGAGTCAGGCAGCGGTAAATCAACGACTGCCCGAGTCATTCTCCGGCTTCTCGAACCGACAGCGGGGGAAATCTTATTTGAAGGAAAGAACTTGGGCCTTCTTTCAACTGAAGAAATGCGGCTGGCCCGCCGGGAAATGCAGATGATTTTTCAGGATCCCTATGCTTCTTTGAATCCACGGATGACAGTAGGAGAGATTGTGGGGGAACCGCTGGCCATCTTCAATGCCGGGGACTCTTCTCAGCGGGCCAGGCGGGTGAGTGAACTTCTGGCAACGGTAGGCTTGGCTTCTCAGCACGCTAAGCGCTACCCGCACGAATTTAGTGGCGGGCAGAGGCAGCGCATCGGGATCGCGCGGACTCTGGCTCTTAATCCCAAGCTGATTATAGGGGATGAGCCGGTGTCCGCCCTGGACGTCTCCATTCAGTCCCAGGTGCTGAATTTAATGAAGGATCTGCAAGAGGAGTTTAAACTCACTTATCTCTTTATATCCCACAACCTCGGTGTGGTGGAATTCATAAGCGACCGGATCGGAGTCATGTATCTAGGTACGATTGTGGAAATGGCCGCGAAAGAGAGCCTGTTCCGGAAACCTCTTCACCCCTACACCCAGGCTTTACTTTCGGCGGTGCCCGTTCCTGATCCAAGCCATCACCGAGAAAGAATTCTTTTGCCGGGTGATATTCCGAGCCCTTCCGCGCCTCCGTCCGGTTGCCGTTTTCATACACGCTGTCGGGATTGCCAGGAAGTGTGCCGCAGGGAGCCCCCCGATCTTTATGAGGCAGAGCCCGGCCATTATGTGGCTTGCCATAGCCGAGCTAGCCGGCCATGAAGGGGGCCGGCGGTCATCCGAGAAAGGCGCTGTCTTAGCCTTCCCGATAGGTAGTTGGCGGACTTGACGGATTAGCGACGGATTGCCGAGAAGTGGATAAGAGCGAAAAGAGTAGGGATAAGCCATTGGTGAGAGTGAGCGATAGGCGGATGAGCCCTAAAGTGGATAAGCGACGAGTGAAGATGTGGGAAGCAGATAGCCGAGGGGCGGACAAACGATGAGTAATGTAGTGGGAAGTGGACAGCCCAAGAGCGGATAAGCGGGGAGTGGGTAACCGAGGTGTGTATAAACGAGGGGCGGACAAGTGATGAATAAAGTAGTGGAAAGTGGATAGCCCAGGAGCGGACAAGCGGGGGGAGGAAAAGGGATGAGTGAAGAAGAGGGAGGTGGATGGCCGAGGAGTGGAGAAGTGGGAAGTTGATTCGCGAGAAATGGAAAGGGGGAGGGGCCTATTTTCTCCTGGCGTACGTCAGAAGCATTCCGGCCCGAAAAGCATGAAACCGTTGATAGGAGTTACGTCTACGAAGATCTTGCTCAATTCTCCTTATTATGGAGCCTATGTGGCAGAGGGGTATTTCACCGGTATTGCGCAAGCGGGCGGCATTCCGCTCATCATTCCCCTAGTCGAAGAGGCAGACGTTTGGCGGGATATTATCGAGCATGTGGACGGTTTGATCTTCACTGGGGGTTTGGATATTCATCCCCAATTTTACGGTGAGGGTCTTCACCCCCAGATCGGGGAGTTATATCCGCTGCGTGATCGTCAGGAAATAGCGGCGGCGCGTTACGCTTTAGAAATAGATAAGCCGGTGGTCGGAATTTGCCGGGGTTGCCAGATTCTAAACGTGGCCAAAGGCGGGAGCCTTTATCAAGATATTAACAGCCAGTGCCAAGGAACTTATCTCCATACTCAAACGGCTCCGCGTGATGAAGGCAGCCACTACGTCGAGATCGGCGAAGACAGCCGTCTTTATGAAGCCTTTGGAGTACGGAGCCTGTTCACCAACAGTTTTCATCATCAGGCTATCAAAGAACTGGCTGCGGGCTTTCGCAAAGTTGCGCAGGCCAAAGATGGAGTTATTGAAGGGTTCGAAAGCATGGAGCACACCTTTGTCATGGGTATTCAGTTTCACCCGGAAATGATGTGGCACTCCCATACAGAGATGTTTAGACTGGCCCGATACTTTGTGGACTATTGCGGTAAACGGCAGACCGGAACCAGTCCAGCCCGGAAATAATTGGCGGCCATTTTCATGCTCCGGTGGTGCTACCTTGACGGCATGAAGGCCCAGTAAGGGAGATGTGTTACCATGCCTTCGGATTGTATCTTTTGTTCTCAACCCCAAACGGAAGTCCTGGCCGAAAATAAGCTGGCTCAGGCATTTTTGGACAGATACCCATTGAACCATGGGCATACCCTCATCGTACCGAAACGGCACTTTGCCAGCCTGTTTGACGCTACGGATGAAGAAATGTTTGGTATTCTCGAGCTTCTGCATGAAGTAAAGAAAAAGTTGGATCAACGTTTTGCCCCGGACGGGTATAATGTCGGGGTCAACGTGGGTGAAGCCGCCGGTCAGACTGTCTTCCACCTGCACGTCCACGTTATTCCGCGCTATTTAGGGGACGTGCCCGATCCCAGGGGTGGCATTCGCAGGATCAAAAAGAGCTTAGTGCCATGGGCCGGCGAAGGGGAAGAGGAAACGAGTGGGGTTTGAGGTATGTCGGATTGACTTATTGCGTCAGGGTCTTTACTATTTTCCTTAGACAAGGTATAGTTAAGAAGGTGAAAATTAGGCAACGGAGCCTTCAACCGGGTTGGTTGGAGGCTTTTTTGGCGTAAAACCCGGAGGACGCTACGTAGGAGGACGGTTGACGTGGGGGTAGAGTTAGCGTGAAAGTGTTAACCTGGATTTCGGACCACTTGCTGCATTTCGTTTTAATTGTTGGGGCCTTTTCCCTCATTTTTCCCCAACCCGGTTCTTCCCTAGGCTGGCTGGTTACCCCTGTCCTGGCCGTCATGGTCCTTAACGTAAGCATGACGATTAAAGCGGAGGATTTAAAACAGCTTAAGCAGCATCCTTTCGTGATACTCTGGAGCGTGTTTCTGCAATTTGTTCCGATGGCGCTCTTTGCTTTGTTGCTCGGCAAACTGTTTGGGCCTTGGGATGACATTCGCACCGGGCAGTTGCTTTTGGGCAGTCTGCCGGCAGATGTTTCGGCGCCTCTGATGGTTTATCTGGCTGGGGGCAGTACGGCCGTCGGAACGGCCATGCTGGTCATGGCTATGGCGCTGACCCCCTTCGTTCTGCCCAATGTGCTGGCCTGGCTTGGCGGGGTGGCTTTTGAGGTGCCCGTATCCTATCTGGTTGGAGAATTGGTCGGGATCATTGTTGTTCCGGTTGTGTTTGGTATCTTCTTAAACTATCGTTCGGAAAAAGTCCGTGAGAAAGAACAGCTTTGGGCGGGCATAGCCTCTCTGTGTTACATAACCTTGCTTTTTGTTGTGGTTTCGGCCAATGCCAAAGCAATAATCGCCTTAAAAGTTTTTGCCTTATTGGTCTTGTTGGCGGAAATCGCCCTGAACCTGTTTGGTTATATGCTAGCTTTCCTGTCCAGACTCGTTCTTAAGCGGAAAGAGGTGTTTCTGCCCCTCTTGTTCCTAGTCAGCAGCAAAGAATTTGGCATCGCTTCCGCGGCGGTAGATACAATGAAACTAAATAGCGCCCTGATGATACCATCAGCCTTTTTCGCTGTGGTACAAATGATCTCATCGCCCATTATGGTTAAAATAGTAAAGAAGTATAAAGTTGACCAAAAAGCTTAGCCACATGCTCCTTGCTTTGGCCGGCTAAAGCAAGGGGGAAGTTCAGTGAGAGAAAACCTAAATCTCCAGAGGAAACACTTCATTCAAGTCCATGGTCAGATCTGGAAAGATGCCGACTACCAGTGAGTCTGTTCCAGCGTAGATTTCCGGCCTACCGTATCTACCCTCAGGGCTAAGGCGAAAGACACTGATGGTTTTCTGGTCTGGATAGACTATCCAATATTCGCGTACGCCGACCCTCTCATAGAGGTTAAACTTGTCCTTGAGGTCTTTCTGAAATGTTGATGGGGACACGATTTCGACGACGAGGTCAGGGCTTCCCTTGCAGCCCAGATCATCCAGTTTAGTTCTATCACAGATCACTGCGATATCAGGTTGGACCACGGTGGAAGTCTGGTTATCGCTTCCTTGCGATTGGGGCAGGCGCACATCAAAAGGTGCATGGTAAACTTCACACGGTTTACCCGAAAGATAATTGTTGAAAAGTGTAAGCAGCTGGCGGGAGATGAGTTGATGCAAACGTGTCGGGGCTGGGGTCATGTTGTAGGCTAATCCGTCGATGAGTTCCCAGCGTTCTTCTTCAGGCCATGTCAGATATTCCTGATACGTAAATCTTTGTTCCGTACGTTCCGCGGGTTTACTCATAAGAAAGCCCTCCATCTGCCAATAAATCCCTGCTTACATGGTAACATATTGCCTGAATCAGTACAAGCTTAACCCTTTCGTCGCCGGACGAAAGGGTTAAGCTTTTTCCGCTAATCAGAAAGTATAACTTTCACGGTGAACAAGTGCAACATTGACATCATTGACGTCATTGACAAAACGGGTTCAGGAGTTTAAGATAAAGACGATATATGACAACGTCATATAGATGATATATGTAAGAGGAGGTCTTAAAGATGTGTGGTCAGTACGGGGATTTTCATGGAAAAGGGATGGGACACGACCATCACGGCTGTGGGTGTCACGGAGGACAGCACGGGCATGGGGGGTGCCATGGACACGGAGGCGGCTTCGGCGGGCATGGCTGGGCCTTCTTAACCCATGAAGAACGGGTTGACCGTCTTGTCCAGGTCAAAAAGGACTTAGAGGGTCAATTGGCAGAAATTCAGAAAACCCTGAACCTGTTGCAACCTGCGGATAAATCCCAGGATTCGCAGAAAAGCGTTTCTGAGGACTGAACTTTCCCTCATCCGCTCACTTGTGTCGGTGGGAGCTGCGCTGCCCGCAGCCCCCACTTGTTCCTTCAGGCTGAAGGGTTATACACAAGGCACGGACTAGATCTATTTACAGAATTGTCTTAGCTTGTTAACTAGTTTACGGCTAACTGTTAACAGACATGTTAACTGGTTTGCGGTTGAAATTAGAGAAACCCCTATTTCCCCGACATCTTATAGTGGCACGGGTTTTGCAAACTGCCCATGAAGGAAGCCCTTTGCACTTGTTAGAACTTTTATAAGGGCGGATGGGCAGGACCTGCCTCGGGAAGGAGGATAGCAAAAATAAGGTCATCGGGACGGTCGAGGAACTTATTTTCTTTTTCGTTTTGTTTGTCAAACAATATCATAGGGGGGTTTCTCAAATGAATTCGTATTTTGATGCCGTAAAATCAGAAATGAGGAATTGGAAAAAGGCTGTTTTGGTGATTGTCTTCACAGTAGCAAGGATTATTTACGGGTGGTCTTGGTTGCAAGCCGGCTGGGGGAAAGCCACCACTGAAGGGTGGCTGACCAATGGGAAACATAACTCCTACGGATTAATTGCCGGAATGGTCAAGAATATGTTGCCCCCCAAAGCACATGGCCTTGACCCGCTCCATCTGAACAGCCTGTGGGCATGGGTTGCGACACATGTCTTTAACGGAATGCCATCTTTAACCGATAAACTGGTCATTTGCGTGGAAATTGCTATTGGCTTGTTGATGATTTTCGGGGTCAAACTATTTTGGACTTCTATCCTGGCGCTTTTTATGAACGTCCAGTTTATTACAGCCGGTTCAGGCAATAACTTTGGTTATATCTGGACTAATATCATTATTATGAATCTGGCTAACTACGCGGAATTAATTGGCGTCAGCGGATATCTCAAGTACAGAAAAGGTAAAGAGTTACTTGGAAGTAAGAAGCTTACGGCTTCCCCGGCCGGTGGAATCGGGCCAAGGGGATAACCGTGGGGTCAGAAGTCGCTTTGTGAATGTACGCTATAACGAACCCTATCAGGCAGACAGGAAATCCGCAACTTGAGCACGGTTCGTCTTCGAGTGTCCGGAAATCGTGTAGCCTTTCTCGAGAAGCCGCGTAGTTACGCGGTTTTCTCTTTGTCAGCAAGAAAATATTGGGCCTCATATTGCGACATGGCAGCCGCCGTTGATCTGACGACTTCACGGACGAATGTCTCTTTAGGGGAAAAGTACAGCCAGATAAGAGCATGTATCGGTATCCATCCTTGGCGAGCGAATATGTTTACGCCGGAAACGGAAAAGGCTCTGGTCCAATTGGCCAAAACGGGTAAAGTGACTGCAATCAGCGAAACGGGAATCGACGTAATGCGCCGGAGGTCCGACGATTTCCGAACTGAATTAGAACCACTTCCTCTGGAAGTCCAGCTAGAAGCCTTTCGTGCTCAGGTGCGTGCAGCCGTAAAGAACAATTTGTTTCTTGTACTACATGACCGGGGTGCTAGTGAGGAAATCATGAAGGTTTTTGAGGAGTTCAAGGAATATCCGCTAAGGGGGATCATTCATGGCTTTCTTGGTTCAGTCGCAGAAGCTCGCCAGTATCGAGATAAGGGGTTCCTGATCTCTGTCAACAAGCGTAACCTTCCCGCAGTTAACCCGGTATTGGAGACTCTAACTCTTAATGAGATAGTGCTGGAAACAGATTCAAATGAACCAGCACAGGTGGCAGACACATGTGACATGGTAGCATCGCTGAAGGGAGTAACGAAAGCCGAGGTCGCCGAAGCGACCACCGAGAATTTGAAGAAGTTGCTGGAGTCGTGTGTCTAAGGCTACCCTCTGAAACAATCCTCCTGAACGAAACGGAGCACCGATAATGCCTCATCTAGCGCCATCAACCCATACAACCCATAACAGAATCATGCCGCTCGTTGTAGTCCTCTCCATACTCAGCCTTCTCGACGGTGTCCCAATCCTCTGGGGCCTACGGCTCGGCACCATTGAGGAGGGCCAACCCCCTGATGCAGTGGCTTATCGCACGAGGCTCCGTCGCATTCATGTCCGTTAAGGTGTCCCTGCCGATCATCCTTGGTTCCCTGTCGTGGAATGCGCGGAATAGGCCGCTTAAATGGGTTACCCGCCTGCTAATCATAGCCATTCTTGCCTATGCCCCGGAGAAGCAAACGCTCATCGAAATCAACGGCTGTGTGGAAACGGACCTAAGCCATGATCAGTGGCTTGACGAATTTATCGGTTGGATAGAATCCCGTGGCGAATATTTCGGAGGGGAGGTGGAGCAAAGGTCAACAAGGATCGGCTTTGCGGTTGGTCCCTGCCATTTTTGTGGTTCTGTGAATCCTCACTGACTTAGTACACTTTTCGGCGAATCGTCTATTTGCGGCTTCCGAAGAAGCACGATACAATTTCTGAGTAGCTGGGTTTGCCAATATTGATAACCGAAGAAGCTCCACTCTTATTTCTCTGACAAGAATTTTATTTAAGGCCGTGTTTTTGCTAGTGACGGATTGAAAGATATTTTGGTAATGGGTAATGGCGTCCCTCATTTGAGTGATAGATTGCTTGTTTTCCCTCTGTAAATCGTTTAATTTTCGGACCCCATCCAGTATCTTTAGCAAAGCCGCTCTTTCGGCCTCATCCATGAACCTATCCCTCCTACAGACCCCTACGCTTTCAGAGTATTCTGTTGCCCCGTATTGTGCCACCTTAGCGTGATTCCTTAATATGACGGATGAGGATTTTACTGTAAGAATAAGCGATTTGAACAAGGCGCCGGCGGCTACCTCGTTAAGCGGAAGGGGTACAATGTATTGAAGGACCGGTGTTTCCGACCGGCTGCTTTGACTGGCCGGGACAAAAACTCAGAAAGAGCAAACATGAAAAGGCTCCAAGGCTATCTCTGCGGTGCGGTCACAGCCCAGCGCAGAACTTTCAGCCGCCTGCCGGCCGATGAGCAGCAATTCTCCATCGGCATGACCGCCGTCATCCTAATCGGGTTACTGTACACCCTGACCGTTGCCGGTCTGGCTGCCGCCCACGCCGCCATCGGCATGAAGGCATGGATACCCGTTCCCGCCAAAAGCTATTACTTTTACGAAATGCTCTTCACACTCCCCCGTTTTCCTGCCGGGATGGACTCCAATGTCCGGCCTGGCGCAAATCCTTGGCAAGCTCTTTGGCGGCTCCGGTACGCTTGACCACAAGCGACTTTGCCAAACTGATCGGAAGCACGCTAAAAACCGTTATTTACTACCACAAGGTGGCTTACTGCCCGAGCCGCGGCGATCTTCAGCCGAATACCGCTTTATACTGGCCGGCGCAGCCGACCCGCATGCGGACGATCAAGTGCTGTAAATACCTGGGATTAGATCTTAAGCCACACTTAGAATCAGGCAGCATGTTAATCTCCTTTTCGCCTGATATATCCCGTGAAATCAGTTTTACCTTCTTCAAAACGTTTACCTGCGGGGTTACCGTTATGTATTTGGCCTAGGGTAATATGGCCCCTATGCTTTTTACCGAAATACCAAATTGCAACGATAATTGCTATCATTAATGCAAATGGTATTGTCCACGCCAAGAATCCCGTCCACCAATAATCCGGAGGTAGATAGTGAGTGGGGCCATATTTCCAGATATTTGCCCAATTTATCATTGAGCTACTCCCCCTTTATAAATAGACGCCGTTTCTAACCTAAACATTGTTTACATTAAACTAGCCTTCATAGCAACTTTATCTTACCCAAGTTCTGGTTTTTTCTTGTATGGAACATATTAGCAATGACCGCCCGACAGGAGCTGAATGCGGGTGTCCAAATGAATAAAAACCTTGCATAGAGCAAATGCTAACTTTAAAGTGCCAAAATGTGGAGGAGTTAAACTTTGTGGAAAAGGATTCAGATGTTTTTATAAGAACATTAAAAGCAGAATATCTATCTTTTCAAAGGCGACTAGATGGCGATCTTATTGATATGCCTAAAAAGATTAGGGAGGAGATTCAAAACCTAAAATGTAACGGCAAATGAGAAACAAACTATACGCAATAAAGGGCTGTAAGTGTAAAATACTCCCCACCTTAAAGCAAGGCGGGGAGTATCCTAGACATGGCTATTGCAATTTGCCGTTGACCTTGCAGATGCTCGGCAGGGACTCGGACCAGGGAAGCAAGGCATCCAAGGTGTCTTCATCCCCAAGGTTAAGGTTTGGGAGCTTCTCGAAAATGTAACTCAGATACCGGAAGGGATTCAGCCCGTTTTCCTTCGCCGTTTCTACAATGCTGTAAATCGTAGCGCTAGCCTCGGCTCCCCGTGGGGTGTTCGAGAACGGCCAATTCTTCCGATGACGAAAGGTTTGATGAAGCGCTCGCTGCGGTTATTGCCGATTTCCAAGATTATCCTTCAAATCCGCCGAAAAAACAGGTGGGCGCGGTTTGGCGCTTACAAAGGGCTTATAATGTTCATCCCTTTAAATACAAAAATGGAGGGCGAATGCCCTCCGTTATTGCTGCTGACTTTGAACTTGTTGCATGGCTTGGAAACTCGTCTTTGAACGGTTGAGCTGCTCCAGCGGCGCAGCCTCTACTTTATACCAGCCTTTTTGACTCATAAAATCAAAAACCGTTTTATGGTTTTGAAGGGCCTTTATTAGGATAGGAGTAAGCTGTGAGCGGACATCATTGTTGGCGCTTTCTATAATGGCCTGTAATAAAGAACTGCATTCCATTTTAAGCTGATAAATCAAGGTGCCAACAAGTTCTTTATCCTGTTCCATTTGTTGTTGCGGCATAATGACACTCCCTTCGATTTTTTATTGTAATGGGGCACTACTGGTGACAAGGGCCGAAATAGATGTAACCCAAGCATTATGGTCCTGTTTGAGAGTTTGAAGCAACCCTTTTAACTGCGGGTCAGTGGTTGTCTGAATTCCCCGGTCACAGTTTTTACTGATAGACTCAAATAATTTTGCAGTATCTTCGAGAAACAGCAATTCCCTTGTTGATAGGTTCAACGCGTTCACCCCCTGATTTTATCTAACAATTATGTTTTCCAACGCTTAGCTTTTTATACCACCTTTGCCACCTAGGCATTTTCTTGACCACCTGCATGTTGGATTAACTCGATTGCCAACTCTGCCGACTTATAAAGATCATCCACTTTTATGTATTCCTCCGGCGTATGTATTTTCTGTGTTCCTATTCCTAAGACAGCACATGGAATACCGTAGGGGTTGTAGTAATTTGCATCACTTCCACCACCGGACGCTTTTAAAACCGGTTCCCATCCGAGTTTTCGGATTGCTGCCTGAGCGATTGATATCACTGGCATATCCGTCGTTAGCTCATAGGGGTCATAGACCCTCTTAACTGTCACCTGAGATTTACCACCGTGATCATTAATTACACGTTCAAATACGCTCTTTATTTGGTTTGATATTTCTTCGAGTTCGGTAAGACTTAGACTCCTAACCTCCCCTTTAATCACAACCGTTTCCGGCACTATATTTGTGGCAAGCCCTCCATGGAATGTACCGATATTTGCCGTGGTTATCTCATTAATTCGGCCATCGGGAATCCGCGACAAAGCTTTTGCAGCCATGGTAATGGCATTTAAGCCGTCTTGGGGTGCTATCCCGGCATGCGCCGAACGCCCATATACATCAAACGTCAGACTGTTTTCACCCGGAGCTTTATCAATAATCTTTCCGGGGGAACCACTGGAATCAAATACATAGCCTAAATTCGCATGTAATAGTGTCCTGTCAATGTGTTTGGCTCCAGAACCTCCTTCTTCGGCAATTGAAAAGACTACCTGTATTTCACCGTGAGGGATGTTTTGTTCTTTGACTTGCCTTAAAGCCTCCAAAATCGAAACTAACCCCGCTTTATCATCGCCGCCCAAAACTGTATTTCCGGATGAGCGGACTATTCCGTCAATAACAATCGGATTGACTCCACGACAAGGTTCAACGTTGTCCATGTGGGCAGCTAACATAAGCACGGGGGCCTGTGGTAACGTTGATGGAAAAGTAGCGATTAGATTACCACAGTTACCGCCAATAGATTGTCCCGCATTATCTTCTACAACATTAAGTCCTAACGAAATGAGTTTGTTTTTAAGTACCTCCGCAATTTCCCGCTCTTCGAGGGATGGACTTGTAATGCGCACCAATTCAGGAAATTCGCTCAGCATTCGTTCTTGATTGACCACAGCGAGCACTCCTTTAACCCTTTTAACGATTATCCTTTCACGAAGGCCCATATTTATGCGCTAAAAAGCCTTCGGGAAGAAGTAAAAAAACTCGGTTACACGGGTAATTAAGTAAACTATTTCTTACCACTAAATGGTAGAGTGTCCAGGTTGGCATCCACTGGATTTTGGGAATATGCTATGCCAGATAAATGTAACCAGCAGGATTTTCTTTGGTAGGGGGGGTCCATACGAGCGCAGTGACAATGACAGAAAACTATATTGGTCAATCCATTGAACTCAATCTTTTTTGGACAAGGATTATCAAAGAACATTTTATTTTTATGCAAGCAAATTTAATGCCTAAAGATGTTTCTTATATCCAACAAGCCGAAGATTTTAAGCGTCTATTTGAGGATTTTTTATATCGTACGATTCGTATGGCCAATGGTTTTATCAGTTCTGAGGTATTGTTATCCGGGGAATTATTGACCGATAAGACATTATTGGCAGAACAAAAAACTGTAGGGTTAACCGGGATTACGATCGGAATCCCGATTACTCTAGAGGAGTCCCATTTAGCTCTAGGGACCTTACCCGTACACGTAATAAGTCCCGAACTCACAGCGGGTATTTCCGCCTTAAACGAACAAATTATTTCCTCCGCTCGTTCTGTCGCTGATTTTATGGGGAAGGTCTATGAGGATGTTATCCACTGCCGTTTATATTCCACCATGTTACCCTCCATTTATGACCATCAACGGGGTGAAACACTCAATTATATCACACTCTTGCAGCGGCTACAGAATCATCCAATGCCTGATCCTTATTCGAATATTGCGGAGACAGAAAAGTTCTGGAACAACAATATGATGGTTCATGCAGAGGCTGTAAGGCAGCTTTTGGATTTTTCCGAAAGGGCGATGATTAAAAAAGCAAATGATTTCGCCCTACGCTTTAATCAATTAGTTAGAAAATTTACTAGTGATACTAAGCCAACTGTTAGCCTAAAGCAAATAACGAGTGAAAGTCGGCATGCTACAGTCGCCATCCGTGATTTCAAAGCGACAAGTACAGATATGCTACTTGCCTGCCAACTTAAAGGGGTTATGTCGGCATTGCTTGCGGACCATCTTTTGAGGGAGGCAAATTACTACCTCCGTATAATAAGTAGGTCGAGTACCGGGGTTTAAGGGGAAGGGGGGGTAGGCTCCCTATGCCCAACATAAATACAAATGTATCTACAAAAGGGGTCAGGCTCCCGCCTAACCCCTTATCAATTTTCAAGCGCTTCAATTCAAACTACCGACGGGGTAGATATCCGGGCCCAATATGTGGGGAGGATAACCTTGCGGGAACCTAGGTCTGCCTGATCCCCCGGCCGAGCCAAACAGGGAGGTCCAAGCCTGAAATTGTCATAATGAAACACCCAGGCTTTGAATGAATATTCTTTGCTAATCTGGGCAAGATGTGCTTTAGACTCACGACTCGACTACATGGAGGAATTAATATGAGTAAAAGGACAGAGGAATATTTTACAAAGCCACCACAACCATATTGGATAGCTTCAACCGCAAATACCGACTATCCCTCTTTGGATAATGATATTGAAACCGATGTGGCAATTGTCGGGGGTGGTATAACCGGTATATTATGCGCCTATTGGCTTAGTAAGGGGAGAGTAAAAACTGCAATTATTGAGGCTGATCGCATTTTACAAGGTACTACTGGGCATACCACAGCTAAAATAACCTCACAACATGGACTGATATATAATAAGATGCAAAAAATTAGCAAAGAATTTGCCCAGCAATACGCGGATGCCAACCAAACCGCAATAAAAATGTACGAGTCGCTTGCGAAAGAATATAATATTGAATGCGACTTCGTCCTACAACCGGCGTATGTATTTACTTTTGAGGATAAATATGTAAAGGATATTGCCGATGAGGTGAATACCGCTTCCTCCCTTGGCATCGTAGCGACGCACCTGGAAAACATACCGCTGCCGTTTGATGTGAAGGCGGCGATACGTTTTGATAATCAGGCTCAATTTCATCCACGCAAATTTTTATTGGTACTCGCCGGCAAAATAACCGATAACGGGGTTCAAATATTCGAACAAAGCAGGATTGTAGACCTTGAAGATAACGGGGATACCGGGGGTTATGTTTTAACCACCAACAAGGGAACAAAAGTAACCGCCCAAAGGGTTATAATTGCCTCTCATTACCCGTTCTATAACAAACATGGATTATACTTCACAAAGATTTATTCCGAACGTTCGTATGTGATTGCTACCCGAATGAAGGAGAAATTCCCCGGTGGCATGTATATTACAGCCGAGGAGCCGGGTCGGTCGCTTCGCAGCCAAACTTCGGATCAGGGTGAGTTAGTTTTTGTTGTCGGTGAACATCATAAAACCGGACAGGGCGAGGACACGGTTAAGCATTACGAGACATTGGTAAATTTCGCGGAGCAAAACTTTACAGTTGAAGATATTCCTTACAGATGGTCCACCCAGGACTGTATGACTTTGGATGGGTTACCCTATGTTGGACAGTTCACAACAAATACTCCCAATTTGTATGTTGCGACCGGTTATGGTGAATGGGGAATGACGAATAGTATGGCCTCGTCAATGATATTAAGAGACCTGATCGTACACGGGAAAAGCTCCTGGCAGGATGTTTATAATCCATCAAGAGAAACTATTATGGCCTCCGCTAAGAATTTTGTAGTCCAAAATCTTAATGTAGCGGATCAGCTTGTTGAGGGTAAACTTTCTTTTATTCCAAGGAACGTTGAGATTAAATCGGATGAGGGAAAGATAATCGAGGCCGAAGGTCAAAGAGCAGGTGTTTATAAGGACGGACAAGGGACATTGCACATTGTAAACACTACTTGTACCCATATGGGTTGTGAAATAAACTGGAATTCCGCCGAGAAAACATGGGATTGCCCTTGTCACGGCTCAAGATTCACCTATGAAGGCGATATAGTTGAAGGGCCTGCCCTTAAACCCTTGGATATACATAATGAAGTAAATACTATTGAGAAACTTATTAAAGAAGACTACTGATATTTCAGGAACCGTAACTAGTCAATGCTTACTTCTTGGAGAATCTTCCACAACAGAAACTTTCTCGAAATACAAATGGGATGAAGCGCATGGGTGCCTCATTCCATTTTTAGATCGGCTAGATTGCCTGTACCATGGCGAAGGGTGCATTGATAGTGCCCATGATTTACCGTTTGCATTTTTCGTAGTAGTTTACCCCGAACCTAGCAAGATCGCTAAAGTGGCGCCTCTTTACATCACTTTGTTAATTGGCGGTAGCCTGGGCTGATTGCCAATAATTGACTGCTTACTGCACAAATGTACTTTAAGGTCAATAAATCGCTTCTTGATGCATAAATGATTCCAGTGCTAAAAGTCTAAAGATATAGTAGGCCGACCCGCTCTTAATTGTACGCTCAAATTGATTTTACCAGTTCATGGATCCTGTGTTTCTCAAAATCCGGAATATCCATAGAAAATAGCGCATATTTTCGTGGTGCAGGAGGGTATTTCTTCTCTCCAACCTGTCATTTTCTCTAAATGGTCGCAAGTGTCCCTTGGTGTAGGCCTGCATTTTTTCTGCACTTTTGACGAGTATCACCTTGGAGGAGACGAACGATCTGGTGGAAGTTATGAGCGATTGTTTTCAAGCCCATGACCAAACTACAGCGTACTAAACCTCTAACTTTAAGTTTCCCAGCTCCATCCGCCCGTTTAAAAGCGGAATTGGTTCCTTCGATAGCGGCACGTTTACTACCGTTTTCGCTTCGGTCCTTTTTATCCATCAGGATTAAACGAGTATTTTCGGCCATGAGGCTTTTCTGACTGACGCGCAATACGGTATCCTTTTTTTGAAACTTGACCGGACATTGATCCTTGAAGGGACATGGAGTGCAGACGTTTAGGTCAAAGTGAGCACTCAAGATGCCGCTCTTGGAATCAAAGTTACTCCGCAAGGGTTCCTGCAATTTCGGACAGCTCAAGATCCTTTCGAAGTGTTCAATATTAAAGACGTTGTAAGGCAGTTTGTTCGAGGTGACGTTCCGCCCCGTCATATCCGTGTAATGGAGTTGAACTCCCTGTCCTTCCGCTTTTTTCACGAAATCGCTGCTATAATACCCACCGTCCACGTAAAGATCCTTCATTGGAGTTGTTCCTTGGAGTTTTTCGAGACTCTCACCGGCCATTTTAACATCACTTGTGCTATTGGGCTCCACTTGGTAATCTGTCACAATTTGAACAGGATTATTATCAGCGCAGGTCTCGGTGAGATTAACCACAAAGCCAACGTGACTCTTGCCCGCCTTTTTCCGAT
>LDXJ01000063.1 GCA_001029295.1 Peptococcaceae bacterium CEB3
AAGAGAAGACATCTTTGACAAGGAGACCGGCGAGGTTCTGGAGAATACGAAAAAGCTGCGCAGCGTGGATTGGGAAAAGGCGGAGAAAGACGCAATGTATGACGGCTATTTTTGTATCATCACTAGCGAACTTGACTATGATGAGCGGAAAATGCGCCAAGTGTACGGCGGCCTTTGGCGGATAGAGGAGTCCTTTAGGATTATGAAAACAGACTTTTATGCCAGACCCGTGTTCGTGCGCAAGAATGAGCATATCCGTGCGCATTTCCAGATCTGCTTCGTCGCGCTCCTCATCATTCGAATCATTCAGCACCGTATGGGCGAAAAGGCACTGTCAGCCGAGCGTATAGCCAGAGCGTTGGGTGTCGCGACATGTCAGGTTTTGAAGGGCGGCATCATTCACCTCGACGATGTCGGCGGTGCGATCGCGTTCCAAAAGGTCCGTGACAAGAAAGGCAAACTTGTGGATACGCTGGCATTTTCGGACGAAGATGAAATCGCGCTGGACTACAAGTTAATTCAGGATACGTACGACACAGATTGCTACAACATCTATTTTCGGCAGGAGGTGTTTAATAAGTTCCTGAAGAATATCTCCTTAGCATAACAAAATTCAAATACGGTCATATCAGAGAAAAGCCCGTAGTTTCAACACCTATGGGCTTTTCGCATTTTTCAAACTGTAAAAGTCAGGAGGAGTTGAAAATGCAACCGGAATACCCGACAAATTGTGTTATAATATGAGCGAGGATACATGCGGGAGGAGGGTATTTCTATATGACAGGCTCTCTTGAGACCAAGGTTCTTCTCTATTCGGACGGCTCGGACCAGTCTTTTTCCGCGGCTGTCTATACGGCCACACTGCTCAAGAACATGCCCAGTATGAGTTTGACCGTCGTCCAGACCGAGGAGGCTGCCCAACACGCGCCGGACTTGGAATACAGTTGGCTCAATACTTGGCCCACGACGCCCAGTCGCGACTTAAGGGAACGCGTCATTGATGAATCCGATGCCGCAACCAAGAAGGTCTATGACGAGATACGCACCAAAACAGTCCGCATATTTACCGAACGCGGACTCAAAGTCACCCACGAGGTAATCCCCGCGGGTGTAAATATCAGCGACACTGTTGAGGCAATTCTTGAATTTGCCAAGAGAAACAAATGTGAATTGATTGTCATGGGTACCCGGGGCCTCACCTCTTTAAAAGGCCTGCTCTTCGGCAGCCTGGCCCACGAAATGCTGACAAAGTCTACGATACCGGTGTTATTGATTAAGAAGCTTCCCCAAGAGTTTATTGACGATCTCTGAGCCCGCTGAATCCTAGGCTGACGCAGGTGCCGGCATCTTCGGCGATATGAGCATATGCTCGAAGCCCCAAGTGTTTGAGGGCAACCCGAAGGCATAAGCCATCAACTGGGTGAAGAAAAGGACCGGAATCTCATAGTCTGTGCCGAATATCTCATTGACTTTCTCTTGGTGAGTTTCTAAGTTTAGTTGACACAGAGGACAGAGCGTGACAATAATGTCCGCTCCGCCTTCCACGGCGGACGCCAGGATTTCTTTGACTTGCCTCGTTACAACCTCTGAGGCGGGAACGACATGAGAGCTCCCGCAACAGGTGGTTTGCCGCGTAAAATTTACGCTTTCGGCACCGAGCGCCTTGATGAGCCTATCCAACCCTTTCGGACTTTCGGCTTGATCGAATTCTCCCGGATGGGCCCGCATCGTTTGGCAGCCGAGGTACCCAGCGACTTTCAGTCCCTTTAAAGGCACTTGCACCCGACTTTCAATTCTCTCCGGGCCGATCTCCCCGAGCATGACGTCGATTGCCCGCCTGACCCGAACGCTCCCTGAATAATGCAAACCTCCGACTGCCAAGGCCTTATTCACCCGCCCGGCATAAAGGCTGTCCTGCTGCAGGCGCGAATTTGTCGTCGCAAGATTCAAATAGCAGGAGCTACAAGCTACCAGTACGTCCTGTTTCATCTCTTCCGCCAAGGCCAGATTCCTGGCTACTAACACTTGCTGAACAAAACCCCCGGCGACGCCGGATGCGATAGAAGCGCCGCAGCAATTCCAGTCCGGGATTTCCTCCAATCTCAGTCCAAGCGCTTCGGCCACAGCAAGAAGCGACTTGGCATAAGAAACGGCAATACTCCCCATTGAACAACCGGGGTAATAGCTCATGCGCATTACACTTCGCCTCTGTTCTGCATTATTTTAGCCTTGGTAATTATTCTCTGCAGGGCTTCGGGATCTTTGACACTCCGCTGCGGAATCAGGCTGATCCTTTTGCGCGAAAGCATCTTAAGCGCCAATCGCCTCCGCCCCAAGGCCTCCTTAAGACCTTTTCTTCCCCGCCGGCGGTAAAAACCGAACAGCGCACCGGTTTCAAAGGATCTTCCCCGCAGATATACCTCCCGCCAGAAGCTCAGATAGAATTGGGCTTGTGCCGACTCGCACCTTCCCGCTCGAATGGCCAAGTATTTAAGGTCGTGCATCATGTCGGCAATAGCAATGCCGTATGGACAGATGACCTTACAGCTGTAACACGATGTACACATCCACATCGTGTTAACGGCTAGGACCTCATTCTCTGTGCCCTCCTTAATCACAGCGAACAACCTCTGAGGCGAGTAGTCCATAAGTTCACAGGTTGGGCATGACGTGGCACAAAGACCGCACTGCAGGCACTGCGTACTGAATTTTCCGTAAGGCAACGCCCCCATTCGGCCCGCTAGATCGTTAACGAATCCCACTTTTTTCGACCCACTTACTTCTGCCGCCATCTCCATTACCCCCTTATCCCACCACTGCACAGCACCTTTTGCTCATTTTTTCTTCCTAAGCGCTTGGGAGTTCTTTCACAAGTCCTCTCCAGACTTGTATCCAGCCCGCTATTCTAAAGAGACCCCTGGTGAGACCACCGGCTACCCCAGAGTTCACGCACCCGCTGTTTATGGCTTTAGCGTAGCACTCGTAAGGTAGCCGGTCAATATTGCCGCAATGAAGTTCTCTTATGGCCACCTATCCCTGATCCACTGCTTTTATCCCTTCTTTAATTTTTCCGGATATCTTCTCCATCAGTTCCTGAAAGCGCAAATTGGCATTGTTGGACTGTTGGACCTGAGGGTCCTTTAAACATTCAGCCTCCATTTGCTTCACTTTCTCTTGCTCTTCCGGGCTGTCAGGGCTGCCCGCGAGCTGGCGTCTGTAAGCCGCTTGACGCAACTTCTGCAACTCCTCCACAAGTTTCCGCGCTTCTGGATTATGCAAAAGGTCATACTCCGTCTTTTTGAAGTCTTTGTAGATAGCGGTACGCGCAATCGACTGCCCTAATTCTGTGCACTTCTCCATGATCTCGTCAAATTGATTCATCCTAAAGCCCTCCCAATCTGTCTCGTTTCGGGCGAGACTCCCTACGTCCGCAAATAATCGCCGCTATCCGGCCGACTCGATGAGACCTGCCCGTGTGAAACTCACTCGTTCGCAATGACCTCCGACTCACGTCCGAACGGCTAGGAGGTTTCCAAAAGAAAGCGGGTTCTTTCACATTTCCACCCGCTCCCACCTTGTCCCCGGCCGCCGTCGCTCCCTCCTTCGGACATCTCAGGAGCCAACGCCCCCCTATGTCCTGAATTCTAGCATGCACTACCTGGGAAGTCAATCGCCGAGGCGCCTTCCTGGAGGCCCGGCGACACGAGGGGACGTTTTTTGGGTGTCGCCGGTTTTTGGCCCCGGCCGTTATTTTAGGCCCGGCCGGTCTCTTGGACCGGCTGTCTTTTGCACCGGCTGTCTTTTGGGCCCACCCGCCTTGGGGCCCCATCCGTTTTCTAAGCTCCGCCCTCCGCCAAGTAATTGTCTATGAATTCTTGCGGCAGCTTTTTGATCAACAGAACAGGGATGCCTGACCTGTTGAGCATGGTATGTGCCAGACTCCCGTGAATCAACCCGTGAAAGGAAGAGAGCCCGCGCGTACCCATAATAATCAGTTCAAAAGCATTCTTTGTCGCATATTCCAGGATCATGTCTACCGTTTCCGAAATATCCGGTGCATCGGCAACACTGGTACTTGTGCAAAGTTCCTGGTGGCTTACATTCGCCGCCCGCAAGGCAAATATGTCATTCGTTTTCTGCAATATCTCGTCATACTGCCTGCGCGTCTCCCCATCAGCCTCACTGAGGACCCGTTTCATCCACTCTTCCGTCGGCCGGGCGGGCCAGGTATCAATCCAGCGGTAGTCCGAACCTTTGATACAGCCCCAATAGTACCTTTTGTACTTGGGCCTCAATTCTTTCCAACTGTACTCCGTACCGGCTCCGCCTTGCTCACATTCCTGCAGCTGTACGACAGTCAGATACATATTGGGCGTATTCTTCAGAAGGGTAGCGGTATAGACGGCAGCGGAAAAAGCCTGGTGGGATCCGTCAGAGTAGAGCAACACCTTAAACCTGGAATCATTCATCGGAAATACCTCTTTCGCGGCTATTTTCAGAATGATTATAACACAACAGGCGTGTCCCTGAAAAGGCATCTATGCAGGCCCTAAACCCGCCGTTTAAAGATCTTGTGGCAATCCCCTGCCTTGCACACCAAGGTCCGCCTCCGGCTTAACCGAACATAACGATACCCGCGACGCCGGCCGCCAGAATCAGGTAGGCGGGGTGCAACTTCGTTTTGATCAAGATAACCATTGCAACCAGCAACAGTACCGCACTTTTCACGTCGATCAGATTGCTCCCGCCTATGATACCGTTGCTGAGGGCAAACTTCACTGCGGCAAACAGGATAATTCCCACTATCGTGGGCCGCAGGCCGTAGAAAGCCGCTTTCACCAGTGGATGGTTCTGGAACTTGATGAACAATTTGCCGATAATGAGTATTAGCAAAAGCGATGGCAGGGTGACAGCCAGGCAGGCCACCACGGCACCCGGGAAACCTAAACACTTATCGCCGACAATCGTGGCAGTGTTGGTGGCAATAGGCCCCGGTGCCATGGCCGAGATCGCTATCATGTCAGTGAATACGCTCATGCTCAGCCAGTGGTGGTTTTGGACCTCCGTCTGAATAAGCGGTATCATCGCGTACCCGCCCCCGAAGCTGACAAGGCCCAACTTAAAAAAGGTGATAAACAAATCGAAAAAAGCGCTCATAATTTCTCACCGCGTACTTTCTTTTGCGCTGAGGCCTGCCTCTGGGCCTTTTGCACTTGTACCAGGACTATACCCAAAAGAGCTCCCGAGATGATTACCAGTATCAAGTTGAGACTTTTGAACAATAACAGCGCTACGACGCACACTGCACACAAAGCGACACACGTCTTGTCAACCAAGGACACCTTGCTCATCTTCCAGGCGGCAGATGCGATTAGAGCCACCACCACCGGGCGGATGCCGCGCAGGGCCGCTTGGACGTGGACATTGTGCTGGAAAGAGGCAAAAAGCACCCCTAAGGCGATAATAATCACGAAGGTCGGCGTCACGATCCCCAAGAGTGCGATCAGCGCCCCCGGAATCCCAGCGATCTGATACCCGACAAAGATCGCGGAGTTGACGGCTATCGCCCCGGGCACAGACTGTGAGACCGCAAAGACATCTACGAGTTCCTCTTTGCCAATCCACTTCTTCTTATGTACCATGACGTCTTCCATAATCGGGATCATGGCAAAGCCACCGCCGAAGGTAATCGGCGAAATCTTAAAAAACACCAGAAAAATCTCAAGCAACAATTTATAATTAAGTTTCTTTTTTTCCATTTTGAACTCCCCCCATTTCATGAAGAACTCCATAACTTGTCGTACGAGCGGTGATTCGCCCAGTTCAACAGTTGGGTTCGCAGACGGCAGGGAGTGACCTGGCGCCGGGTTTAGGGGTACCGCGCACTTTCACCCAAAGACCACGCTGACTGACTTCGCGCCCGGTTCCGCTTGTACACTCTCTACTCACTCTTCGGGCTGTCCCTATTTTCCCATCCGGACTTCGTCCGTCTTTTTCTTCTTATCCAGGCCTGTCTTATCCGTACTCTCCATCGGTTCTATCCGTGTTCTCAATCGGTTCTATGCGTATCTTTCATCAGTTCTATCCGTATTTTCAATCCGTTCTATCTGTGCTCTACTCGCTTTTTTCGGCCATAACTTCCGGGTCTGCTACCCACACTCTTCCGTTTTCAATCCTTTGGTCTTATTCTCGCGCGCTCACCGCGCCTTTCCTCCGGGCCGGGTCTCGTCTCTCCCTTGCCCCGCCTTCAGGCTGCTCCTTATACTGTATTCATTCAACCGTAAGCCTCCCACTTCTGCAAGCGGGAGTGGGTCCCACGTACTGTTCACCCATATTCTCCCGGTTCCGTGTGCGATAGGCAGGTCGAGGGCCCCGGCCTCAGCCGGGCCCTCGCTCCTCTCGGCCTTAACTTATCGGCCTTAACTTACTCGACGCCGAACATATCGATGATCGGGCGTTTGAAAACTGACCATTCACCGGTCTCCCGATCCCACTTCATGTTCACGAAGCAGTGCCAATTTTCCTCGTCCATTTCCGGGAAGTCCGTGCGGAAGTAGTAGCCCGGCCAACGAGTTTCCTCACGGAAGGCAACCGCGCGAACGTGCGACTCAGCCTGCCAGATTCTGTGTTTGTTCTCCCAAACCCGCATCAGTTCGTTGAGATCCCTTGCCACCAGCTTGGCGGAATCCTCTTTCAGGAAGCCGATAAGTTCCGTCGCCTTGTCGAGCGAAGTTTGGTTGAACGAGAAGCTGGCGCTCACGCCGCCGACATATTCGTCCATGATTTTTTGCAACCGGAACATAAACATCTTCGGGAAGATGTAGTTCGGATTGACGTTTTCGTCGGTCGTCAAGCCTTTGTTGTCTTCGAAAAGGGCAAACGGCTTGTAGATTTCTTCCTTCAGGTCGGCCACAGCTTTGTCGTCGACATTGGGTTGGGTATTGTGTTCCAGGATGAACTTAACGGCCGACTTGCCGGCAATCCGGCCTTCAGTCAGAGACCCTGAAGAGAATTTGTGCGGCGAAGCTCCCGAAGCATCACCGGCGGCAAACAAGCCGGGAACGGTCGTCATGTTGGCGTAACCCCAGAAATAGTCCGTACCGGCTGACAGGTCTTCAGGCCCTGAGACCCAAGCGCCGGACGCGCCGGAGTGCGAACCGATGAAGTAAGGTTCAGTCGGTCCGATTTCGGAGGGCTTCTCTTCAGGCTGCACGTTGGTAGCCGCCCAGAGTAAGGCCTGTGAAATCGTCATATCGAGGAAGTCTTCCCAGGCTTCCGCCTCCAGACTCTTCATTTTCTTCTTGAACGCTTTGTCGTCGCCTTCGTACTGTTTAGCCAGGTTGGCAATGGCCTCTTCTGTCCTCATGTAGACAGGTCCTTTGCCCGCGTTGAGGTCCAACATCGTCTGGTAGTTGCGCAGGTTGGCCGGCGTGGGTTTAGCCATGCCGTACTTGCCGTACTTCGCCAGAACATCGTTGTGTGTTTCCATATAGTTTTCGCCGAAAGCGTTCGTCGCCCTGGACTTAAAGAGCAGGAACCAAGCGCCTACAGGTCCGTAAGCATCCTTGAAGCGAATCGGAACAAAGCGGACTTCCTGGGAGGTCATTTCCGCACCCGCCTTGATCGTGAAATAAGTGGATGAACCTGTCGAGAAAGGAGGATACCAGGAACGACCCATTCCTTCACCGGTGGAACGCGGTTTGAAGACGCCGACCGTGCCGCCCATGGCAGCCAGGACAGCTTTGGCTTTGAACACATAGTATTTATTCTCGCGGACGCTGAAGCCGACGGCTCCGGCCACCCGGCCATTGTCCAGCAAAGGTTCGGTGATGAAGATCCTCTCGTAAACATTCTCGGCACCCAAAGCGTTCTTGGCCGCTTCAGCGACGAGGATCTTATAGGATTCGCCATTGATCATCAGCTGCCAACGGCCTTCGTGCACATACTTGCCGTCTTCTCCGCGCCAAATGGGAAGTCCCCACTTTTCGAACAGGTGCACTGAGCTGTCGACGTGGCGGGCGATACTGGCCACCAAGTCATCCCTGGCAACCCCCATCAGGTCGTACTTCACATATTTGACGTAGTCTTCGACCGTGTTGTCCCCTTCGGTCAGCCCGATATATTCGTTGATGGCCGATAGGCCCATCCCGACGGCACCGGAACGTGTCATGGCAGCTTTATCGACCAGGGTTACTTTAATTCCGTGTTTTTTGGCCCAGTGGGACGCTTCAACCGCAGCACCGCAGGCCGCCATTCCTCCACCCACGATGAGAAGATCTGTAGTCACTTCGACGGTTTCAAAATTCATCGGCATGAAAATTAACCTCCCTATTCATTTCGTTCCTAGTAATCGGCCTTCCCGTTCTCTCAGACTCCTTTTTTGCTCCACACGGGGGAACCCAGGGAATCCGGCTCTGTAAAGAGCTCGATACCGTTGATGTCGCCGCCCTGGGCGTAACCGCCATCAGGAACCGCAGTACCTTCTTCGGTAGTACGGATCGGGAACTTGAAGCGTTTGAGCGTACCATTACGGAATTTCAGCGTCCACATGATGCTGTCAGAGCCGCGAAGAGGAGTACACGACGCGCCCATCGGCACAAAGTCAGCATAGCCACGCATATCCATTGCTTGTTGCGGGCAGGCTTTTACGCAGCAGAGACATTCCCAGCAAGCCCAGGGATCCCGATTGTAGGCTTTCATTTTTTCCTTGTCCAGGGTCATCAAGTCATTTGGGCAAACATACATGCAAGCGGTCTTGTCCTGCCCTTTGCATCCGTCACACTTGTCCGCATAAACAAAACTTGGCATAGCTTTAACCTCCATCATTTGTATTTTTAATAAAGAACTTGAGGGTTCTTTCACAATTGTGAGCCCGTAACCTATTTCCCTCTCACCCTACTGCAGGCTCTTATAGTAGCGGACCAGTATTTGCAAGACTTCAGCCCGGCTGAATTCGCTCGGAGGAAGTTCTCCGCTGCCCAGCATAGCCCGCAGCTTGGTGCCGCTGATGTTCAAGTGATCTTCCGAGCCGTGAGGACAGGTTTTCTCCGTCGTCATACCCTGGCATTTACTGCAATAGAAGGCCGAAGTCACTTTAATAGGCTGACAAAGGAGTTCTCCGGGCTTGAATTGGTCGAAGAGCTCTTGCGCCTGATAGGAGGTATAATATGACCCGACGCCGGCATGGTCGCGGCCCACGAGCAGGTGGCTGCAGCCGAAGTTCTGCCGGAAAATAGAGTGAAGGATGGCTTCGCTCGGTCCGGCATAACGCATTTCCATCGGATAGACCCTCATGACAGAGGTCCGGGCGTTAAAGTAATTCTTCAGCAGCACCTCGTAGCATTCCAGACGCACTTCGGCGGGGATGTCACCCTCTTTTAGTTTACCGACAATCGGGTGGATAAGAAGTCCGTCACAAACCTCATTCCCGATTTTACACAGGAACTCGTGCGAGCGGTGCAAGGGATTCCGCGTTTGAAAGGCCGCTACGGTCGCCCACCCCTTCTCGTCAAACAGGGCGCGCGTTTGCGCGGGAGTGGCATAGTAAGCGCCGTATTTTACGTCATAGTCCAGCTGGCTGAATGTCACCACTTGGCCGCCGACGTTCACATCCCCCTGAGCCATAACTTTCTGCACGCCGGGGTGCTTCATCTCGTCCGTGAAGAAGACCTCGCGGCACTCCTTGCCTTTGTCATAATCATACTTTTCGCTGATCGTGATGATCCCGACATACGTGTCGGATTCGTCATCCACCAAAGCCGCTTCCGTCCCGTCCTTCAGGCTGGCGGCCTGCTCTTTCGAGACCGAGAGGGTAATCGGAATCGGCCAAGCAAGTCCGTTGCTCAGATGTTTGGTGGTAACAACACTTTCGTAATCCTGTTTGCCCATGAACCCTGTCAGCGGGCTGAAAGCCCCCATTCCAATCATCAGAAGGTCAGAAGTTTCTCTGGAAGTCATGCGAATCGCCGGCAACGTTTTCGCTTTGGCCAAATAATTGGCGCGTTCTGATTCCGGGAGCAAAACCGGTGTCAACTTTCCGCCATGCGGAGATACGAGTTTCGACATCATCCAAGCCTCCTTATTCTTACCGTTGGGTCTCCTCTTCCTTAACCCCCCTTCTTAGAAAAATTCGCATGACCCATTCGCAATGCTGCATCGGCGCTTAACCAGGGAAACATATTAAACCCCCGCCATGGCACGATTCCTCTTTGTCCGTCTTCTCTCAATCTCTCCGCAGTTTACGGCCCGCAAATCCACGGACAACATCTCTAGCCATTGCGATTTTAGGGGTTATGCAGCACAGTCAGCCTCTCTGAAGGCGAGCCGGCAACTATCCGGCCGACATTCCTCGCGCAAAGGATTATGATTTCTTTCACATGTGCGGCAATATTCCGGGCTCGTCTCCTTGCCGGCAGAAGTTACCATTTGCACAAATCTATCCAAATCATAACCCCTTCCCCAGCAAAGACTATCACTGAGGATATATTAAGTCAATATTCCTATAATGAATTTATACAATGGTGAGGAGGTGGTGGGGAAGTCGGAACATTCCCCACCCTGTCCTCAGTGCCGCATCTTAGTGCAAGAACGGTGCGATAATCAGAGAGATGGTCCCCATAACTTTGATTAAGGCGTTCAGGGAAGGTCCGGAAGTATCTTTGAACGGGTCACCCACGGTATCACCGATAACCGCGGCCGCATGGGTGGGAGTTCCTTTCCCGCCCAGATTGCCGGCTTCAATGTACTTCTTGGCGTTATCCCAGGCGCCCCCCGCGTTAGCCATGAAAATGGCCAGCAACAGCCCTGAAACTGTACCTCCGGCGAGGTATCCGCCCATGGCGTCTTTGCCGAGCAGGAATCCCACCAGGATCGGCGTGACAACGGCAAGCAATCCGGGCACGATCATCTCGCGCAGGGCTGCTTTCGTGGAGATGTCAACACAGGCGCGGTAATCCGGTTTCCCGGTTCCTTCCATGATCCCCGGGATCTCCTTGAACTGCCGTCTGACTTCTCCGATCATCTCGAACGCAGCCTTACCAACGGCCTGCATAGCGAAGGACGAGAACAAGAACGGAACCGCTGCCCCGATAAACACACCGATGATGGTCTTCGGCACCAGAATGTTGATCGTGTGCAAGTTGGCTAAATCCGCAAAAGCGTTGAACAGTGCCAAAGCCGTTAAGGCCGCGGAGCCGATGGCAAATCCCTTGGCCACCGCCGCTGTGGTATTTCCAACCGAATCGAGCTTGTCGGTCGTTTTACGCACGCTCGGATCCAGTTCCGCCATCTCGGCAATGCCGCCCGCGTTGTCAGCAACCGGTCCGAAGGAATCGATAGCGACCACCATGCCGGCCGTTGACAACATCGCCATGGCTGCCATTGCGATTCCGAAAATGCCGGCTGAAGCGAAGGAAACATAAATCGCCGCGCAAATGACCAGAACCGGAAGGGCCGTACTCTTCAACCCAATGGCCAGTCCGGCGATAATGTTGGTGGCGGCCCCGGTCTCCGAAGCCTTAGCGATGCTCTGGGCCGGCTTCTTCTGGTTCGAAGTGTAGTATTCCGTCAACAGCCCGATGAGGACGTTGACCACCAAGCCGCAGAGAATAGCAATAAATACGCCATTCGGAGTGACCGTCGCTCCGCGCACTGTTATCGACGCCGGCAAGAGCCAGTGGACAATTCCGTAGGCCGCGATCGCCGTCAGAATGTTGGTGCCCCACAACCCTCTGTTCAGAGCCCCTTGGGGATTGGCATTTTCTCCGGTCCTAACGAAGAAACTGGCGATGATGGTAGCCACCAGACCGGCCGCTCCCAAGATCAAAGGCAGCATCACACCGGGCAGACCCTGACTGACACTCTGGTAAGTCGTAAAGCCGACCAGCATGGCGGCTATGGTTGAAGCGGCATAGGATTCAAACAGGTCCGCTCCCATCCCAGCTGTATCACCGACATTATCCCCGACGTTATCCGCAATGGTTGCCGGGTTGCGCGGGTCATCTTCCGGAATTCCCGCCTCAACTTTACCCACCAGGTCAGCGCCCACATCCGCGGCCTTGGTGTAGATGCCCCCACCGACACGGGCGAAGAGAGCTACGGCACTGGCTCCAAAGGCAAAGGAATTAATGATTTCAGGATTTCTAAAGATTAAATAGAGGCCGGAAACACCCAATAATCCCAGACCGGCTACGGACAAACCCATAACCGCCCCCCCGCGGAAGGATACGCCCAAAGCCTTGTTCAAACTGCTGCGGGCTGCCTCCGTAGTGCGAGTATTGGCGCGAGTGGTGATACTCATGCCAATATATCCAGCGACTGCCGACAGAAGTGAACCAATCAAAAACGAAACCGCCGTCGGCCACTGCTTGCCCCACCAGAGAACAAAGAAAATGATGACCACGATGGGGATCAAAGTACGATACTCACGATTTAGAAAAGCCATGGCCCCCTCTTGAATGGCCTTCGAAATCTCCTGCATTTTGGCATTACCGGGATTATTCTTCAAAACGGAACTCGCAAAATAAACGGCGAATATGAGGGCGAGTATGCCCGCCCCTACACCCCAGAACGGAAATGAACTAAAATCCATCGCTTGGACACCTGCGCTTTCTCAATGTAATAAACGTAATCAATTAAGCCACACTGAGCCTCAAGCTGCCCGGTTGGACCGTCAGCTCGGGGAGGATTTTCCGTAGCACCATCTCCTTTCCGTCTCCCGTGTTCATTAATTACTTAGGCATCTCTCCTTTCGGTCAAAAATCCTCGGGAAGAGGGCACTGGGTCCGCCACAACCCGGAGGGGCGTTGCGGACCCGGATCCTTATCTTCCTAACACCGAGTATAACTCTTCCGCAGGAGAAGAAAAGAATAAGAACTTAAACCCTCGCCTGCTCCAGAATTTCCGCAATGTCGAGAGCCTTGACCTTCTCTTCGGCGCCTCTGGCGTTAATACCGTCCCCGATCATGGTCAGACAGAAAGGACACGCCGTGCCGACCAAATCGATTCCGGCCGCCAAGGCTTCGTCGGTACGCATGACATTGATACGTTCTCCTTCTTTTTCCTCCAGCCACATGCGTCCGCCGCCGGCACCGCAACAGAAGCTTTTTTCGTGGTGATGGGCCATTTCCTTAATCTGAAAACCGACAGCGCTGAGCAAAGCGCGCGGTTCTTCATAGATCTTGTTGTAACGTCCGAGATAACAGGAGTCGTGATAGGTAACCGTTTTGCCCGGGGTCGGGTTGAGTTTGAGTCTGCCCGACTTCACCAAATCCGCCAAGAATTCCGTGTGGTGGATCACTTCAAATTCTCCGCCGAACTGAGGATACTCGTTCTTCAAGATGTTGAAACAGTGCGGGCATTGGGTCAGAATTTTCTTGACCCCATAGCCTTTCATCACTTCAATATTCTCCGTCGCCAACGAATAGAACAAGTATTCATTTCCGAGTTTGCGGGCGGAGTCGCCGCAGCACTTCTCAGCATTACCGAGAATGGCAAAGTTTACTCCCGCCGCCTGCAGCAGCTTGACCAAAGCCGCGGAAACTTTTTGGTTGCGCGAGTCGAAAGCCCCTGAACAACCGGGCCAGTAAAGAATTTCCGCCTCCGGGTTCTCCTCATAAGTCGGAACACCGAGACCGGTCAAAAAGTCCGCTCTGCTGGTCCAGCCGATGCCCCAGGGGTTGCCGTTGTTTTCCATATTGCGGAAGGCAAGCTGAGCCTCGGAGGGGAAACGGCTCTCCATGAGTACCAGATTTCGGCGCATATCAATGGTCTTATCCACATGTTCGACGAAAATGGGGCACTGTTCCTCACAAGAGCGGCAAGTGGTACAAGCCCAGAGGTCTTCTTCCGGAATGACTTCCCCAATGAGGGCCCGCAAACCCAGGGCCTCTTCAGTGAAGGCTTCCGCACCCGCGTCTTCACCGGCGGCCGCGCTTTCCTCGCTGGCCTGGGCCGGGGCAGCAAGTTTCTTCTTGGCCTCCTCAAGGGCCTTCCCTGTTTCCTCCATATAGAGGCGCATATCCTGAATAACGCGTTTCGGATTCAGATGCTTCCCGCTTAAATAGGCGGGACAGTTATCTTGGCAGCGCCCGCAACGCAAACAAGCATCCGTGTTAAAAAGGGCCTTCCAGGAGAATTCCCGCAGTTTGCTTTTCCCGTAGGTCTCCAGACTCTCATCTTCAAAGTCGATTAACTCCGGAATTCCAATGGGACCGCGCTTGCGGAAAAACTGATTGAGTGGACCGAGGACGACGTGAAAAAGCTTCGAGTACGGAAAGTAGCCGATAAACACCATAGCCAAGAGAAGATGAAACCACCAGAGAAAGCGGTGCAGCCCCAGCAAGGCTCCGTAGCTCAAATTTCCCCTGAGCAGATGGGCGATACCGTCGCCAACAAATCCATAAGATGCCCAAGGATCGTGTACAGCGGCCATCCGCACTCCCTCAATACAGAAACCCGTAAGCAGGATGAGGAAGATGAGCCCCAACATGAACCCGTCGTCCGGTTTGTTGTCGAGCCGGTCCGGGCGTGTGATGTAACGCCGCCAGGCCGCCATGAGAATCCCGAGAAGCGCCAGGAGACCGAAGAGATTAGCGGTGACCTTGATAAAAATATAGAGGGCGCCGTGGAAAATGTTTAACCCCCCGTCCGCCTGCAAGGCAACCACCATTGTCGCGAAAGCAAGCAGGACGAATCCCCAGAAAATGAAGAAATGCATCCACCCGGGATATTTTTCCTTCAGAATCCGTTTGTGCCCGAAGCCGTAGACGAGGACATCCTTGATGCCCGCTCCGATGTCCTGCCAACGGTTTTCAGGCTGCCCTAATTTCCAAAGCCGGTAACGCCGGTAAAAACCGTAGACGAAAAAGACCATCGCGATTAAGAAGAGCGGGTAAAGGAGCCAATGTCCGTGTATATTCCAGTACAGTTGCCGCGTAGCCAATGCTTTCCCTCCTTCCGCCTAAATTAGCCCAGACCGCGTCTTGCCTTACTAAAATTCTTAGGCGCTGACCAGTTTCTTGAACTCTTCCGTGAGCAGGGGCACAACCTCAAACAGATCTCCCACGATACCGTAGCTGGCGACATTAAAAATATTGGCTTCCGGGTCTTTGTTGATCGCCACGATGAATTTTGACGAGCCCATGCCTGCCAGATGTTGAATAGCCCCCGAGATCCCGCAGGCTATATAAAGGGTTGGGGAAACTGTTTTTCCCGTCTGCCCGACTTGGAATTTTTGCTCGCGCCAGCCGGAATCCACGGCCGCTCTCGAAGCGCCAACTGCCGCGCCGATAACGTCAGCCAGTTGTTCCAGGATGGCAAAGTTCTCGGGTCCTTTCATTCCTCTGCCGCCTGAGACGATGATGTCAGCCTCGACAAGCTCCGGCCGCTTTGAGGTGGCAAGGGCCATCTCT
This sequence comes from Peptococcaceae bacterium CEB3, assembly GCA_001029295.1. Lineage (GTDB taxonomy): Bacteria > Bacillota > Desulfitobacteriia > Desulfitobacteriales > Desulfitobacteriaceae > Acididesulfobacillus. The sequence goes on from LDXJ01000063.1 coordinate 15,411, forward strand.
TTGACAATGGCCTTCAGGTCCGCCGGATCCACGGTGACAGTTTCCCTTTCCACTTCAACCTGGCGAGACTCGTCTGGAGAACTGATAGCAAAGGTATTGGGGCGAATAGTGGCAACAACGGGCCGAACGGTTGTCCCGGTGTAAGCGAAAGCTTTGCCCGCGTAGATGGGACGCTTGAAGACGAGGAATTTCTCCGGATCATGTTCGATGCCCGTGCAGTCCGAAGCGAGTCCGACTCCCAGCCTTTGTGCCAAGCGCGGCGCCAAATCTCTGCCCGCGGCGGAATTTCCCATAAGAAAGGCCTGCGGCTCCCCTTTACGGATAACTTGGTTCAGGGCTGAAGTATAGGCTCCGGTCGAGTAATTCTTCAGTTTTTCATCTTCCACAAGAATAACTTTATCGGCGCCTTGGGCCGCAACCACCTTCACCAGGCTTTCAACGCCTTCTCCCAGGATAACACCCACCAACGGTTCCCCGGTCTGGTCCGCCAATTTACGGCCCTCACTCAGTAATTCGAAAGAACTTTTTCTAATCTGACCGTCTCTTTGCTCAACAAATATCCAAATCCCTTTCGGCATTGTCTATCCTCCCCTTTCTCTTACAGTACTTTAGCTTCTTCATGCAGCAGCTTGACCAGTTCTTGAGCGGCCGCGGCCGGTTCACCGGGGACTTTCTTCCCGGCCTGACGGGGTGTGGGTAAGTCATATTTCGAGATCTTCATCTTCGGCTCTAACGCCGCAAGACCGAGGTCGGCCAAAGTCATGGTCTTAAGCTCTTTCTTTTTGGCCTTCATAATTCCGGCCACGGAAGGATAACGGGGTTCATTGCCATTAATTCCTTTCTGAGCGGTAAGCACGACCGGCAATTCAATCTCAAGGGTCTCGGTACCTCCGTCGATTTCGCGTACCGCCGTCGCCTTGTTTCCTTCAACGGAGAACTTGACAACCGTGCTGACCGAGGGCAGGTGAAGCTCTTCCGCCAAGCGCACGCAAACTTGGCTGGAACCGTCGTCGATGGCGACCCTGCCGGCCAGGATGATATCGTACGGAATCTTGGAAATGGCCTGAGCCAAGGCCTGGGTGGATACCCACTCGTCGGCATCGTTAAGGGCCGGGTCACTGACCAGGAGCGCTTTGTCCGCCCCCATAGCTAAAGCCGTGCGCAGGGCTTCCTGAGCCCTGGCTCCGCCCATGCTGACCGCGGTAACTGTCCCGCCGAACTTTTCTTTCAGACGGATCCCTTCTTCAAGGGCAAATTCGTCATAGGGATTGACGATGAGATTGACCCCATTGGGATCAATCCGGCCTTGACTGTCGAACACAATCTTGGCCTCGGTGTCGAATGTTTGCTTGACACACACGACGATGTTCATGCTTTATCCTCCTTAATTTTCCTTTTCTGCCCGGGGAGGGACAGCGGCTGATTATCGCCCGCTGTCAGCTCTCCACAGACGGGAAATGGCAAATTCGGTCCCTTGTCTATGAGCGGAACGTTACCCGGCTCTGAGCTATTTCGTATCCAAAGCCGTGCAGAGCAGTTCCGACATTTCCATGACTTGCAGGACATCTCCCTTTTCCAAACCCGCGCAGGCATCGTCTAACATAATTATACAATAAGGGCAAGCCGTTACCAAGGTATCAGCTTGTTTTTCGACAGCACCGGTTATGCGCAATTCCCCAAATCGCTCACCCATCGGCACTTCGGCCCAAATCCTGCCTCCGCCTCCGGCGCAGCAGAGACTCTTATTCCTGCTGCGGTCGAGTTCTACGAATTCCACACCGGGTATTGACTGAATAAGTTCACGCGGGGGGTCAAAAACCTGATTGTGCCTGCCCAAGTAACAAGGGTCATGAAAGGTCACTTTTCTGGCAAGCTCTTGAGGGAAGGAAAGTTTGCCCTCCTTGACAAGCTGAGCCAAGACCTCCGAATAATGCATAACTTCGAATTCCCCGCCCAGTTCAGGATAATCTTTCTTAAAAGCATAGAGACAATGGGGTGAGGTCGTAATGATTTTTTTTACGCCCTTTCTCTTAAATAAGTCGATGTTCCCTTGCGCCAGCTTCTGGAAGAGTTCCTCGTCCCCCAGCTTGCGTATGGACTCGCCGCAGCAATTTTCTTCCGCCGTTAAGACACCAAAGTTCACCCCGGCTGCTTTCAAGAGCCTAACAATACTTGTGGCAATTTTTTTGCTGCGCGTATCATAACAGGAAGTACAGCAAACGAAGAGCAGATATTCCGTGTCCTCCGTAAAAGCCGGAATGTCCAGGCCGTTTTGCCAAGCGGCCCGCTTTTCCCGCTCCCCGGACCAAGGATTGCCGTTAGCATGCAAACTGCCCGCAATGGGCCGCAAATGTGGCGGCAAGAAACCGGCCCCAACTGTAGTATTCCGCATAGAGCGGACATTGTCAATAATTTCGACTTTTCGCGGACAATTAATTTGACACATTCCGCAGGTAACACAGGCGAAGAGAATATTTTCCTCTTCAAAGCCCTCTAAACCGAGTTGCCCCAGGCGTTGCATCTTACGAATGTTAAAATTCTCGCTGACCTCACCGGGAACCAAGCGCCAAGGACAAAGGTTGGTGCAAAGACCGCACTGCATACACCAACTGAGGGTTTCCGCTCCGGAGGAAGCGATGTAGTCTTTCATCTCCAAAGAGACATTCTTTATTTCATCCATAACCATGCTCCTTTGCTGTTCAAGGACTTAGAACCCTTTGTAGGGGTTTGGACCCAGTTCTTCCAGCCTCTCGGCAAAACTGTCCAGGATAGCGGGAATCTTATCATAATCCACAATGGAGACTTCTTCCATGCGTACCCGGTCAGACTCGAGGGACAGTCTGTCTAGGGTTTCCGATACTTTCGACAGCCTGTATTCCGCAAGCTCACTGCCTTTGACAAAATGGCACTGATAATCGTCACCGTGTTTACAACCGAGGAGGAGAATCCCGTCAATTCCATTGGAAAGCGTATCCGCTATCCAGACCAGGTTGATTGAACCAAGGCACCTGACCGGGATGATCCGGACCCAAGAATTATAGCGAAGCCCGTTGATACCGGCCATATCAACAGCCGGGTAAGCGTCATTCTCACAGGCAAAGACCAGGATCCTCGGCTTCTCCTCATCTTCGTCGGGGACTTCGATGGCCTTGATCATACTGCCAATCATCGGCACGGAATAATTTTTGAAGGAAATGATCCGCTCGGGGCAAGCTCCCATACAGACCCCGCACCTGCGGCAACGGGTCGGATTTGGCAAAGGATTGGCTTTCTCATCTTCATTGATGGCACCAAACGGGCATTCCACCGTACAACGTTTGCATTGCGTACATCTTTGCATGGCAAACTCCGGAAAGGAAAGATCCCATACGCGTGGGTGGACGGCCGATCCCTGGTCACTCAATTCCATGCACTGAATAGCTTTCATGGCCGCGCCTGCCGCGTCTTCCGCGGAGGAAGCCTCGTCCATGGGAGCCCTGACACTGCCGGCGGCATAAATCCCTGTCCTGCGAGTCTCGTAGGGAAAACAGATGAAATTGGAATCAGAAAAACCATACTTCAGGGTCGGCAGCTCGGGTCCTTGACGATAAGCCAGATTGAGCAGGTTGGATTTTAGGATGACTTCGCCCGCGGGAGCCTTGTCACCGCTCTCAGTTTCGGTTTGAGCCTCGGGATTTTCGCCGAAGGCCGTCGTCGGCACCATTCCCGTCGCCAGCACCACCATGTCTACACTCTCCGTACTGATCTCCGAGAGGGTGAGAACATCTTGGGCTCTGACGATAAGGTTCTTCTCGTCATCCTCATCAATTCCTGTGATATCCCCCCTGACAAAAATAGCTCCGTCCTGCTGGACCTTTTTGTAAAGGCGTTCATACTCACCGGGTGCTCGCAGGTCTTTATAAAAAATGTAAACCGACGCTTCGGGATTTTGCTCTTTGAGGTAAGTCGCCTGCTTGAGAGACTCCACACAGCAAACCGCCGAGCAGTAAGGCAGATGTTCCGGATCGCGGGAACCGGCACACTGGATGAAGGCGATGCTTTGAACCTCCTTGCCGTCTCCGGGACGTACGATTTTTCCTTGACCGGCCAGTTCCTCCAGCTTCTGAGCCGTGATCACGTTGGCAAATTTGCCGTACCCAAGATGCTGTAACTTTGTCGCATCATAAGGAACGGCACCGGTGGCGAGAATGACGGAACCGACTCTTTCCGTCGAGATGCCGCTGTCTTGGCGAATGCTGACGTCGAACATTCCCGGAGCGCCCGCGATTTCCTCTATTTCCGCGCCGGTATACACTTTTAGATCCGGATAAAGGGAGAGTTCCTTAATTTTGTCCGCAATATCCACTTCTTCCGGCATCGTGTAGGGTGCTTTGCGAGGAGCCAGCCGGTGCAACCCGTTCAGCCAGCCGCCCAGAGCCTGATTCTTTTCCACCAGAACCGTTTTGTATCCGGTCTTAGCCGCTTCCAAGGCCGCCGTGATACCGGTCAAACCGCCTCCGACCACCAGGACGGTTTTTACCATGTTTTCCCCTTGAAAAGGCTCCAGCGGTTCGACGTGTTTTATTTTGGCCAGACTCATACGCAAATTGTCTTCCGCCATCATTTGCGTGTCTTCGTCATTGGCCTTATGAGTCCAGGTAACCTGTTCCCTGATGTTGGCCCTTTCCGTAAGGACGGCAGGACCAAAATCAAAGACATCGTAGTTGACGCGGGATGAACAGGCTGCGATGACTACGGAATTGACACCTTCGTTCTCAATGTCGTTTTTGATTTGCGCCAAACCTTCGGGCCCGCAGAAAAACCCGTGTGTCTTACACACAGGAACCTTTCCTTCCTTGGTGGCAACCTTAACGAGGGCTTCTGTATCGAGAGATTCCCCGATTCCACAGCCGGTACAAATATAAACAGCGGTTTTTTTATCCATTGAGCTACCTCCTCACCGTAGATTGAATGGCCTTGAGCGCGGCCGCCGTGGCATCTTTAACCGAAGATGCGACATCCATGGGTTTCTTGACGCAGCCGGCACCATAAATCCCGGGTTGCTGTGAATCGGAAGCAATAAAACCATCTTCATCGTAACTTACTGAAAGCGGAATTTTAGCGTCGAATGTAGCGGGTACCATCCCGGTAGCCAGAACGACCAGGTCGACTTTTTGCCTCATGATGTTCCCTGTTAACTGGTCTTCTACCTGGAGGGTGAGATCTTTGGTTGCCGGATCTTCGGAAACCTCACCGACTTTGCCTTTCACCAATGTTATATCATCCGCGACTTTGGTGTAGAAATCTTCGTGTTTCCCCATGGCCCTAACGTCTATATAAAACATATAGACTTTTGCCGCCGGATTAAGGGCTTTCACATAGGTCGCTTGTTTCAAAGAAGCCATGCAGCAAACCGCGGAACAGTAGGGCAGATGGTTTTCGTCCCGGGAGCCGGCGCATTGTATAAACGCTATGCTTTCCGGTTCTTTGCCGTCGGACGGCCGGAGAAGTTTGCCGCCGGTGGGTCCGTTGGCAGACGCGAGTCTCTCAAAAATCACATTTGTAACGACGTTTTCATAACGTCCGTAACCATAATAGTCAATTTTCGCGGCGTCATAAGGTCCCCAGCCGGTAGCCCAAACAATGGCTCCGACATTGAGTTTAAAACTCTTTGCCTGCATGTCCAGCTCAATAGCTTGGTACTGACAGGCTTCGAGGCATTTCCCGCATTCGGCACCCAAGCAGGCCTGATCATCTATCACGTATTTCAAGGGAAAGGCAAACTCGTGAGCCTTGTAGATGGCCGGTGTTTTTCCTAAGCCGTAGTTAAATTCGTTTTCCCTTTGCACCGGACATACTTGCGCACATTTCCCGCAAGCCGTGCAGTTTTCATTGACATAGCGAGGATTGGCTTTCACCGTCACGGTAAAATTTCCTTCCACACCCTCAATCTTTTCCACCTCGGACAACGTAAAGATTCGAATGCGCGGGTTCTGCTTTATTCTCCTGAAATTAATTTCCAGGCCACAGTTTGGAGGACACAATTTCGGAAAGTACTGGTTCATCTGGGCGACTCTTCCCCCGAGATAGGGTCTTTTCTCAACCAGGTACACTTCACTCCCTGCCTCTGAAGCCTCCACAGCCGCGGTAAGTCCGCTGATGCCTCCCCCAACCACTAAAATACTTCTCAATGCCATCCTTTTACCTCCTAAATGCCCGTAGACTCCCGGCTAAGATTGAGCGTCCGCCTCAGGCATGCCGCGGTACCCCCCGACAACGCGGGACAAGAATACCGCAACAACCCTAAATTGATATACCCCTTATGAGGTATCCAGCCTGGGAAAGACAGATTGTGCTTTTACGCCGGGGTAAAATTTTTTTATTCGACACATCACGACTCGCCCCCGCCTGCCAGTAAGGGAATATGATTTCTTTCACATATACCGGTAATCTACATCTTTTTTTCTGAAAAATTATTGCGTTCCCGAGCCAATGCCAACAGTATAAGACGTAGAAACAGAGAAACCACGTAACAAAAAGCACAAAGCTATTCAGATTATAATCCAATCTAAAGAGAAGACTAGCACTGAGCCTAGGGTAAGTCAACGTTCGTACTATCAATTTATCATATGGCAGTCAAATATGACGGGTCCCGGCTAGCTCATGATTTGCATGATTTTGGAACCGGCCGCGGTCATGTCGGCTTCGGAATAGCTGCTGGTGAGTACTTTGGCCAGCAATTCCTCATTATGGAGAAAATCGATAAAATGACGTTCGTCTTGGCTTTGCATAAACTGGGGGTTTTTTTCCAAAGTAAGAATATTCAAAGGCCGCCAAAGCGGAAAGTCCTCGATGCGCAGAGCCTTAAAAATTCGTTGCTCACATTCTTTGCGCACTGTCAAATAAGAAATGACCGTTATTCCCAAACCGGCTGAGACGACCTGTTTGATAGCCTGGGTGCTGCCGAGTTCCATAGAAATATTGAGAACAGCGGGATCCAGTCCCAATTCTTTCAGGTAGTTTTCCGTAACCTTACGCGTCCCTGAGCCTACTTCCCTCGTAATGAAGCGTTCCTTAGACAGTTCAGCCAGACTTACAGAGTCCCTTTCTGCCCAGGGATGATGAAAAGGAACGACCACCACCAGTTCGTCACGCCAAAAACTTTCGATCTTGAGCAGGCGATTCGGAGAAACAGGACCTTCAATCAAGCCGACGTGGATTTTGCGGTCCAATATACCCTGACTGATGGTCTCGGTGTTGGCAATCACTGTCTTAAAATTGATATCTGGCCACTGCTTATAGAGATAAACCAAGATTTGGGGCATGATATATTCGCCGATCGTGAGAGTTGCACCAAGATTGACATAGCGCCTTTTATCTTCGGAAAGCAAGGTCACTTTCTGCTGGATTTCTTGCATAACCTCCAGGATACTGCACACATACTGATAAAAGACATGACCGGCACGGGTTAAGGAAACCCCTCTGTTCGTTCGGTCCAGAAAGCGGGCCCCAAACTGCTCCTCAAGGCTCTGAATCTGCAAACTGATACTCGATTGGCTCATATGCATCTTTTTCGCCGCTAGAGTAATGTTTTTGCAGTCGGCAACTGTCTTGAAAACCTCAAGTTTCTGTTCAAACACATGTGCCAACCCCCTTTAAGGCAAAAATAGCAGCCACTGCGTTCAGCGTCTACTACACCCCCCTTCTGCTCCTTGTTTTCCCGTTTCGGAAGCGGCACGCGCCAACGCGGAAAATTCAATCGGAGCCATTTAAAATTCTAATGTCCTCCCTAAAAACCTAAAGTGGAACAATTTGGAATAATTAATTTGCTAAATATTTCTCAATTACTTTGTTTCCAGTATATATTTAGACCCGGCATAAGTCAACCCGTATTATGGATCCGGGTTTTACCTTTATTTCCCGCCTATTTAAGGCTATCGACATGCTCACATCCGGACGGACTTCATCAATTTTCTCTGACTTCATTGATTTCCTCGCTTTCTTCGAAAAAGGATGAACGTTTCAAAAGGGTTCTAGTGGAAATCGGTGAAAAATAATATCCGTCAGTGGTAATTATCAGGGACTTTTGCTTACCGCTCTCACTTATGTCTTTTACGGAAGCCGTAAATTCATCTTTTAGGGAATCCATGTCTTCATCTTCTCTTTCTACGGAATCCGCGGCTTGAATTTTTTTGGAAAAACGTCCCGCTTCATCTTCTCCCTTGGCCGTAGCCAGATCAAGGATAGCGACGATTTTTTTCTGATCAATAACCGTATCTCCGCCCAAGTGCAAATACATTATACTTTCCTCCTAATTTTTCCTTCTTCGACATAAAAAACTGCTGAATTACCCGGCAAATTCTCCCCGTTTGTCATCGTTAAAAGGGTTTGAATGCTGGCGGTGCGGATAAACGAAAGCAAGAATTCCCGCCTCTCTTTATCCAGTTCGGAGAGAACATCATCAAGCAGGAGCAAAGGATATTCCGATTTAAGATCCTTAATCAGCCGGAGTTGGGCCAGCTTGAGGCTGAGAACTATTGAACGCTGCTGTCCCTGAGAAGCATAGAGCCTGGCCGGTTTGTCTCCGAGGCGGAAATACAAGTCATCTCTATGGGGTCCCAGGAAGGAAATACGACGCTCTATTTCTTCGGACTGTTTTTCTTGCAAAAAGGACGGAAAGAGCGCAATTGCTTCTCTCGCATCATTTTTACCCAGACTTACGTAAATCATTCCGAATTTTTCGCGCCGCCCCGATATTTCCGAGTAAATCTCCGCTGTGCGTTCAGCCAGGGGTTCCGCGAGTTCCACACGGTTGGCAATGATTTTACAGCCGAAATTGACTAATTGTTCGTTCCACAGCGGAATCTGCTGTTGTTTGTCTCGCAGGGTAAGGTTTGTTTTCAGGAGTGCGTTTTTTTGTTGCAGCGCTTTGTTATAAGAATTTAGAATGGCAATGTGCCGCGGCTGAATTTGCGCTATATGCTGGTCTAGAAATTTTCTGCGTTCCGACGGTCCTCCTTTGACTAAAGTTAAATCGTCGGGTGCAAAAGAAACGGCGTTGACGGTACCAAGATACTCTGAGAGTTTACGGACAGGAGAACCGTTCACTTTGATAACTTTGCGCCGGCCCTGGGAGTAAGCTTCGATACGGATGTTTCTTTCTCCCAGAGCAAATTCGCCTTCTAAATGAAAATAACGTTCACCCCAGCGAATGAGTTCGCCCTCCCGATAGGAACGCCCGTGCAGGAGATAATAAATTCCCTCCAGCAAATTGGTTTTGCCTTGGCCGTTAAAACCGACAAAAACACTGGTTCCGGGCGGAAACTCAAGATCGACGGATATGTAGTTGCGGAAATTTCTTAAGCCTAAATATTTTATGCGCATAGGTTGTCAGTTAGTACGCACGGGCAAAAGAAGGTAGAGATAATTCTCGCCTGCCGGAGTACGGATAATGGCGGCGCTCTGGGGACCGGAAAGTTCAAAACGCATTTGTTCGGACGGAAGTACCCGCAGAACATCCAGGATAAACCTTGAATTGAAAGAAATGGTAAGATCCGCGCCTTCTTTTTCAATAGAAAGTTGCTCGGAAATCTTGCCTATATCTGTGGTATGTTCTATTTTGAGCAGATCGCCGCTTATTTCTAAGCGAACAAGACTTACCCCTGCCGAACTGTCCCTGGCCAAAAGTGAAGCTCTCTCCACTGATTCCATAAAGTCCTTGACAAAAAGACGGATCTTTGTTCGGCAAGAACTGGGAATAACTTGTTTATAATTGGGAAATTGTCCCTCTATTAAGCGTGTGAGCAGGTGAACGGCTCCGAATTGGAACGAGACGTGGGAACCCGTAAAGCGTACTGTTATGAAGTCATCATCATCTTTCAGCAGGCGATAGATCTCGGACATCGTCTTCGCCGGAACAATGCCGGAAAAATTGAGCCCGTTGGGGTTGTCGATCCCGGACTGGCTGTAAGCCAAGCGATGGGTATCTGTGGCGATTAAGCGCAGGACAGAGCCTTCCATTTCCAGGAGCAAGCCTTTGAAAATTGGCCGGCTTTCTTCCTGTGCGGCCGCAATGAGGGTTTCACGGATCATAGTTTTGAAGGATTCGGAAGGCAGGGAGAAAGAGACGGGGTCCAACAGATCGGGAAGAAGCGGAAATTGCTCAGGATCGTAACCCTTAAGGAAGATTTCAGATTGGTAGTATTGGAGATTGGCAGACTGTGATTCACTCTCAATCGTAATCTGAGTATCGGGCAATTTACGGACGATGTCCGAGAAAAGCTTAGCGGGAAGAAGAAGGGTGCCCTCTGTTTCCGTTTGAGCAGGCACTTCACAGCGGATTCCGATTTCCATGTCGGTGGCCAAGAATATCAATTTATCGGGTTCGGCCTGGAGAAAGATACTTTGAAGGTCAGGTTCGACATTTTTGCCGGACACGGCTTTTTGGACGGTATTGACTCCGGTGAGGAGTGCGTCCTTGGAGCAGTGAGTTTTCATGGGAATCCTCCCTCGCAAGATTTAGGGGATAAACATTAATAATAAGATCATAGTTAGTCGCAGAAGTCGTCTGCGGTGTCAGTTTGTGGATAGATGGTTAAAAGGAGCTTGGCGGAGGAATGTGGGCTGTTGAAAAGCCTGTGGATAGCGGCGGGTGAACTTGGGACTTTTAACAGAGAGCTTGAATGCGGCTGATAATTTCCGAGATTTTCCTTTCGAACTGGGGGTCGTTATCAAGTATTTCCTGGATTTTGTCGTGAGCGTGAATTACGGTCGTGTGATCGCGGCCGCCGAATTCCTCGCCGATTTTGGGCAGGGAGCAATCAGTCATTTTGCGGGACAAATACATTGCGATTTGACGGGGAAAAGCTACGGAGCGGGTCCGTTTTTTGGCCTTAAAGTCACTCAAAGGGAGATGATAATATTCGGCGACGGCTTGTTGGATGGTGCATATTTCGACCTGTTTGGGGTCTGCTGCCGGGAGGATATCCTTGAGGGTCTCGGCGGCAAGTTCCGGTGTGATTGGAGTGGAGTTGAGGGACGCGACGGCCATGACCCGAATGAGCGCCCCTTCGAGTTCGCGGATGTTGGATTGGACTTTGTCCGCTATGTAGACGGTTACTTCGTTGGGCACTTGGAGGTTTTCAATCTTCGCCTTCTTACGCAAAATGGCGATCCGGGTTTCCAGGTCCGGAGGCTGTATATCTGTGATGAGGCCCCATTCAAAACGGGAACGCAGGCGGTCTTCCAAGGTGGGAATTTCTTTGGGCGGGCGATCTGAAGAAATAATGATTTGTTTGTTGGCATCGTAAAGGGCATTGAAAGTGTGAAAGAACTCCTCCTGAGTGCCTTCTTTCCCGGCCAAAAATTGGATGTCGTCGATCAAAAGGATATCGACATTCCTGTAATGGTTGCGGAACTCTATTTGTTTTTTCTCGCGAATGGCATCGATCATTTCATTGGTAAATTTTTCGCTCGAAACATAGAGAACCCTGGTTTGCGGTAAGCGGTCGACGACATAGTTTCCTATGGCGTGCATCAGGTGTGTTTTGCCAAGTCCCACTCCCCCATAAATGAAAAGGGGATTATAGGATTTGGACGGGGATTCGGCGACTGCGAGTGAGGCGGCGTGGGCAAAACGGTTGCTATTGCCGATGACAAAGGTGTCGAAGGAGTATTTTGGGTTCAGGTGTGAGCGGAAAGGGTGGGGTTGCCCGGGGGGAACGGGATCGGCCGGATGGGCTTCTGTGAAGCCGTTGGGAACGGGGATAATAAAGCGAAGTCCGACAGGGCGGCCGATTAAGGGTTGAATGGCGGAGCGGATTAAGGGAGCGTAACGGGTTTCCAGCCAATCTTTTGTAAACTCGTTGGGTACGCTGATGATCAGCTGATCATCTTGGACATCCAGTAGACGGGTGGAACTGAGCCAGGTTTCAAAACTGGGTTTAGATAATTCGGCCTGAAGTTTCGTGAGGGTCTCAAGCCAAATTGTATCGAGCGAGGCGGCAATGGGCGGCATGAAGGAAAACCTCCCTTAAAATTTGAAGGATTCGACAAAAAAAAGTTATACACAAATTATACACATTTGTGGATAACTGAATAAAAATCTGCCTGTGGATAACTACGGGTCAGGAAGGCGGTCGCGACGAGGAGTATGTTGATATCATATCAAGTTTTGCCGGAGTTATCAACATGAAGCGGGACGAGCGGGAAAAATTATTCACAGTTTGGCCGGGATTGCGCCCGAGCCCCGCGGGGGCTCGGCTTCCTCTGCGCCTGAATAATTGACCTCGGGCAAGGGATGACCGTCGCTGGCGGATGGGTGCTCCCTTGACACTGAAAAAGGCCTTAGAGTATAATCGGTAAAGAGTGTCCAGTTGCCTGGCTTGAAGGAGGTGTCACGGTATATGAAAAGAACTTACCAACCGAAAAATCGGCGCCATAAGAGAGTGCATGGTTTTCTCAGCAGAATGAGCACGCCTAACGGGAGAAATGTGATTAAGCGGAGGCGGTTGAAAGGGCGAAAGAAACTGGCAGTTTAAGGCCGCGTTGCGTGGCCTTTTTTGGCTGAAAGGAATTGAGCCCAAGAGCCGATTTTCGCGTGCGGTTTAAAAGCCGTCGGCTCGAGTTAGAATAGGGGATACGGACGGTTACACTGGAGGCCTTATGCTGCGGAGAAAATGGCGTTTACGTAAGAAGTCTGAGTACAAGGCTGTATTCGGGGCCAAGAAGAGTGTTGCGTCTAAATATGTTGTCTTGTATTGTGGCCGGGGAAAGCAGAAATACGGATTCATCGCTTCCAAGAAAGTAGGCAATGCTGTTCAGAGAAACAGGGCGAAACGTCTGATGAGGGAAGTCGTCAGGCGTCATTGGCGCGATCTGGCTGAAGATCGGCAGGTTATTTTTATTGCTCGCCCCTTCTTAAAAGGGATCTCTTACTTTGAGGTCGAAAGGTCAATGATGCATGCGATGAGGAAAAGCGGGGCTTTAAAGAGGGAAAGGTTATGAAAAGAGTCTTGATCGCCTTAATTCGGTTTTACCAAAAAGTTATTTCGCCGTTGAAGCCTCCGTCCTGTCGTTTCTATCCGAGTTGTTCGGAATATTCGGTTCAGGCCCTGCAGAAGTATGGGCTGGTTAAAGGTGGCTGGAAGGCGCTTGTGCGCGTTTCAAAGTGCCACCCCTTTCACCCGGGGGGATATGATCCAGTTTAAGGAGGGGTCTTGTGGGTATCGTTGTGCAATGGATGACAAGCTTTTTGGAAGTGTTGTACAAGCTGGCGTCTGCGGTCGGTCTGCCATATTACGGTGTCGCCATTATTTTACTGACGATCATTATTAAGACTATCATTTACCCGTTGACGTGGAAACAGATGACTTCGATGCGGAAGATGGCGGACTTGCAGCCGAAGGTAAAAGAGATTCAGAAAAAGTATAAAGACGATGCCCAAAAGGCTCAGGCAGCAGTCATGGAATTGTACAAGGAACAGAACGTCAATCCGATGAGCGGCTGCTTGCCTCTTATTATTCAACTGCCTATTTTTTGGTCGCTTTACAGCGCGTTGTTGCATTTTCCGTATGGCAATTCCGGCAGTGCGCACTTTATCTGGTTTAATTTGACCCAGAAAGACCCTTATTTCATCTTACCTGTGTTGGCAGCCGCAACGACCTTTTTGCAGACGAGGATTTCGAGTCCCACCGCTGCGACGGATCCGACTCAGAAAGTAATGCTCTATTTTATGCCTTTGATGTTTGGTTACATTAGTGCTACGGTGCCGTCCGGTTTGGCCTTGTATTGGGTGACGATGAATTTCGTTTCGGTCCTTCAACAACTTTACATTAACCGGAGATTAGCCCGGGGCAAGGCGAATGAGGCTTGACGGTTGGATAGGAAACGGGGAGGACTGTGTGGCATGAAGGTTACGGAGAAGACGGGGAAGACTGTGGAAGATGCAGTGACTGCCGGCCTTATCGAACTAGGCGTCGAGAAGGAAAAGGCACTCATTGAAGTTTTGGAAGAGCCGGTAAAGAAGGGTTTGTTTGGTTTGTTGGGAACGACGGCTGCCCGGGTGCGGATATCGTACGAGGACGACCCCGGGGAAATGGCGCTCGATTTTATTCGCGGCGTCTGTAAAGTGATGGATGTTGGGGCCGTTTGCGATGTGGAGAGACGAGGGGAATTTTGGTCAGTGAATGTCTCGGGGTCGGAGTTAGGAATACTCATCGGGCGTCGGGGGGAAACTTTAGAAGCGCTTCAGTACTTAACGAATCTGGCAGTGGCCAAGCGAGTCGGTGAAAGGATACGGATCGTTGTGGATGTGGAGGGCTATCGGTTGCGGCGGGAAGAGACCTTGATTCGCTTAGCGAAGAGACTTTCGGATAAGGTGAAGCGAACCGGTGCGCGGGTTGTATTGGAGCCTATGAATCCGCATGAAAGACGAATTATTCATACGGCCTTGCAGGATGAAAGCAGGGTAGCCACTTTTAGCGAAGGAGATGAGCCGAACAGGCGGGTGGTAATATCTTTGAGACGTGGTCGGGAGTTTTGACTGAGAGGAGTGAAAGAACATGGCGCTGCGCGCAAAAAGAGCTTTGCGTCGCCGCCTTAAGTGGAAAACCCGGCGCTGCCGGGTTTTTTGGTAGATAGCTTTTTGACAAACGGAGATGGGTCGATTGAGCATTGAAACGGGATTAGAGGATACGATTGTCGCCTTAGCCACGCCCTTGGGAGTAGGCGGGGTTCATATTGTTCGTTTGAGCGGCAGCGGGGCAGGCGAAATCATAGAGAGGTGTTTTGAGCCGGTCAACCCTGAGCGTTGGCGGGTTGGGGCTAATTATACCCTGCATTTGGGATGGTTCAAGGAAGGCGGGGTGGTCATTGATCAGGTTTTGGTCGGGAAAATGCTGAGCCCGGCCTCGTACACGGGAGAAGATGTCTACGAGGTCAATTGTCACGGAGGAGTGTACGTGGCGCTGCGGATTCTCAGGGCGTGTTTGCGTTTAGGGGCAAGGCAGGCGGAAGCTGGGGAGTTTACGAAGCGGGCTTTTTTGAGGGGAAAACTTGATTTGGCGCAAGCAGAGGCTGTCGTCGATGTCATCGCTGCCCGGACGGATAGTGCGGGCGAATTGGCGACGAGTCAGTTGGCTGGGGTACTTTCGCAAGATGTGCAAAGTTTGCGTGAATTTGTTTTGGAAACGCTTGCTTTTCTGGAGGCGGGAATTGATTTTCCGGAGGATGAAGTGGAAACCCTTGACCGTGCTGAACTGCAAAGGCGTTTGTGGAAGGCTAAGGAGAAAGCGGAAGCGATTCTCAAAGGGAGCGGCACAGGGAAGATTTTGCGCGAGGGTCTAATAACCGTAATTTGCGGCCGGCCTAACGCCGGAAAGTCGAGCTTGATGAACGCTTTACTTAAGGAAGAGAGGGCGATAGTTACAGATTTGCCGGGCACGACGAGAGACGAAATTCGAGAGTCCGCGAGTTTGGGTGGGGTGCTTTTGCATCTGGTGGATACGGCCGGTTTGAGGCAGGGTGCGGGTCGGGTGGAAAACCTTGGAATTGAACGGGCTTGGCAAGCTTTGGCGAGAGCTGATCTTATCCTGCTGGTGACGATAGCGGGTGAGGCTCCGGCAGAAGAAGAGCGGAAGGTAGTGTCACTGTACGGGGATCGTGTCGTCGTGCTGCGGAATAAGATAGATCTCTTGCCTGACTGGGAAAGTCGGGGTGTTTGCGCCCGGGCCGAAGGAGAAAACGGGGATCTCGCCCGGCCTTTACAGTGGACGGGGGTTGACGGGGATGGGAGCGACGAAAGTGTCTGGTTGAACTTCTCTGTTCGCGAAGGGTATGGGTTTGCTGATTTGGAGCGCGAAATAAGGCGGCGGGTCTACCGCGGGGAGTTGGAGGAGCGGCGGCCTGTCCTGTCGAATGTCCGCCATATTATTGCCCTTGAGAGGTGCCGTGATGGCTTGGTAAAAGCATTGGCAGCGGTTGATGCCGGGTATCCTTGGGACATTGTGACGGTCGACCTGAGGGAGAGCTTGCGAGAGGTATCATTGGTTACGGGGGATTCTGTCGATGAAACTCTTATCAATGATATCTTTGGCCGATTTTGTATTGGAAAGTAGGTTACGGGAGTGGAGTATCTGGCGGGAAAATACGGGGTCATCGTGGTGGGGGCCGGGCATGCCGGCTGCGAGGCGGCGTTGGCCGCTGCGCGTATGGGCTGCCCGACCGTGCTAATCACTTTGAATTTGGATTCAATCGCTCATATGCCTTGCAATCCGTCGGTAGGAGGGCCCGGTAAAGGGCATCTGGTCAGGGAGATCGACGCCTTGGGGGGACAGATGGGGATCACGGCGGACGAAACTTCATTGCAAGTGCGTATGCTCAATACCGGAAAGGGACCGGCGGTGCAAGCCTTGAGGATTCAGTCGGATAAGAAGGCTTACCAAAGGAATATGCTCAACGTTTTAATGCGTCAGGAGAACCTGAGCCTAGTCCAAGGTGTGGTGGAAAAAGTCGTTGTGCGCGGAGAGAGGGTCGTTGGGGTCGTGACGCGAACGGGGGCGCGGTTTGAAGGGGTCAGCGTCGTTCTGACGAGCGGAACCTATCTGAGGGGTCGGATCATCATCGGGCCCGCGATGTATGCGGGCGGACCCAATGGACAGATGCCGTCGCTGGGATTGTCGGAGTCGCTGAAAGAACTGGGAGTGGACTTGGGACGGTTTAAGACCGGTACTCCGCCTAGGATTCAACGCGCCAGTGTGGATTTTGATAAGTTTTTGAGGCAAGACGGGGATGATAAAGCGTGGCGCTTTTCGTTTATGCCCATGGTGAGCGAGTTTTGGCGGGGGGATCCGGCAAAACAGGAAGCGTGTTGGTTGGGGTACACTACAGAGAGGACTCATGAGATCATCCGGGCAAATCTGGACCGGGCACCTTTATTCAGTGGGGAAATTGAGGGAATAGGTCCCCGCTATTGTCCTTCCATTGAGGACAAGGTGGTTCGTTTTGCCCAGCGGAAGGCTCATCAGATCTTTCTTGAACCGGAAGGGTGGCAGGCGGAGGAGTATTATCTTGCCGGGTTGTCCACGAGTATGCCCGAGGATGTGCAGGTGGAAATTCTGCACAGCATTCCGGGTCTGGAAAGGGCGAAGATGCTGCGTCCCGGGTACGCGATTGAATATGATTATGTGAGGCCGCATCAGCTTTCTTTAGCTTTGGAGGTACGGAGTATCGGGGGGCTGTTTACGGCGGGTCAGCTGAACGGGACGTCTGGGTATGAGGAGGCGGCGGGCCAGGGACTATTGGCCGGGATTAACGCGGCCCTGAAGGTTTTGGGCGGGGAAGAATTTGTAGTGAAGCGCTCTGAGGGATACATGGGAGTTTTGGTGGACGATCTTGTAACGAAGGGTGTGGTGGAGCCATATCGGCTCCTGACTTCGCGGGCCGAATATCGTTTGGTTCTCAGGCAGGATAATGCGGACTTGCGCCTGACGGAACGGGGGCGTTGCGTCGGTCTTGTTGGGGAGGAGAGGTGGAGAAGGTTTCAGGAAAAGCTTGAGGCGCTGGAGCGGGTCAGAGATATTTGGCGTGAGACGACTTTTGGTCCGGGAAGCGATCGGGCGGCCGCTGTGTTAGAGAGGAGCGGGTCGTCGGCTTTGAAGTCGGGGATTAAGGCGGAAGATTTGATTAAGAGGCCTGAAATTGGGGTAAGGGAAATCCTAGAGTTGATGCCGGACCTGGAGACGGCGGAAGCGGAGGTTTTGGCGGAAGCAGAGGTTGAGACCAAGTATGCGGGCTATATCGAAAAACAGATGCTGGAGATTAGAAGATTTTTAAGGATGGAGGAACGGGTACTCCCGACTAATTTGGACTTTGCAGAGATCAGGGGACTCTCAGTCGAAGGGAGAGAACGGTTGACGGAGACAAAGCCGCGCAATCTTGGGCAGGCGTCGCGGATAACAGGCGTCACACCGGCCGATGTTTCGGTTCTTATGGTGTATCTTGAACAAGTTCGGCGAGGGGGCGGAAAATTTGCCGAGTGAGGAGATAGCTAGACTTGCTGAGATGGCGGAGAGAAAACTGGGATTATTTCTGAGTGAGGAGCAAATTGCACGGTTTTCCGTTTACGCCGACATGTTGCTGGAGTGGAACACTCGCGTAAATTTGACCCGGATTACGGCCCCGGAGGATATGGTAGTGAAGCATTTTCTGGATTCTCTGGTTTTGGCGGGATACGAGTTGGGAGGTACCTTTTGTGACGTGGGGACGGGTGCCGGTTTTCCGGGCATCCCGCTGAAGATTGCTATACCGGATCTAAAAATGACATTGGTGGATTCCGCGGCAAAGAAGGTCGTTTTTTTGCGGGCGGTTTGCGCAAAGCTGAGTTTAAAAGGGGCGGAATGTTTACAGATGCGGGTGGAAGATCTTGGCCATTTGGGCGGGGCCCGGGCTGGGTTTGATAGTGCCGCTGCCAGGGGTGTGGCCGTTCTGCCGGTGGTTCTGGAGTATGTCCTTCCGCTGCTGAAACGCGGTGGTCTTTTTTTTGCCTTAAAAGGAACTCGGGCGGCGGAAGAGATAGCAATGAGCGGGAGAGCTTTAGGGCTGTTGGGAGGGGAGATTGAAGAAGTAAGGGATTTTGGCTTGGGGCCGCAGGCCGAACATCGGGCGTTGATTCTTGTGCGAAAGGTTAAGGAGACGCCGGCGGGTTATCCGCGCCGAGCGGGAATCCCCGGGAAAAAGCCGCTGCTGTAAAAGTCGGGCCGCTTCTGCCGAAGGAGTTCACTCGACCGGTCGCTCACTTGAGCGATCGCGGCGCTTGTTGAGCTTTCTTTATGTGGCGGGAGAGTATATAATTTAGGAGGGTTGAGGTCGACGATGGAGTGGGGCGTCGGACGCGGGTGTTCGCTCAACTCCATGGGGGAGGGTGCGCAGTTTGGCAAAGGTGATAGCAATTGCGAATCAGAAAGGAGGAGTCGCCAAGACGACCACCGCCATTAATTTGGGGGCGAGTTTGGCGGAGGTCGGGGAAAGGGTTCTGTTGGTCGATTTGGATCCCCAGGGGAACGCAACCAGCGGGTTGGGTGTGTCCAAGGGAAAGTTGACGCATTGTGTATATGATGTTTTGATCAACGAGGTGGCGCTGGAACGGGTGATTTTGAAGACGGACGTCAAGAACTTGAGGCTGGTTCCGGCCAGGATTGAGTTGGCGGGGGCGGAGATTGAACTGGTTTCCTTGATGTCCAGAGAGTCGCGTTTGCGGGCGGCGCTGCTGAAGGCCCGAAAGGAGTACGATTTCATACTAATTGATTGTCCTCCTTCCTTGGGTTTGTTGACGTTGAACGCTTTAACGGCCGCTGACTACGTTTTGATTCCGGTCCAATGTGAGTATTATGCTCTGGAGGGTTTATCACTTTTGATGAATACGTTGAACCGGGTCACGAAGCACCTGAATCCCCATCTGACAGTTCTGGGGGCGCTTTTAACAATGTTTGACGGGCGTACTAACTTGGCGATTCAAGTGGTGGAGGAAGTGAAGCGGTTTTTTGGGAATAAGGTTTTTCAGACAATCGTTCCTCGAAATGTCCGTCTCGGCGAGGCTCCGAGTCATGGCAAGCCCATTGTGACTTACGATTCGCGCTCACGTGGAGCAGAAGTGTATCGGGATTTGGCCAAGGAGGTTTTGGAGCGTGTCTAAGAAAGGATTGGGGCGTGGGTTAGAGGCGTTGTTGGCGAGCAATGCGACGGATGTCGCGGGGTTAGAGGTTCGGGAGATTGCGCTGGGCGATATAAAGTCAAATCCGGACCAGCCTCGGAAGGATTTCGATCAAGATTCACTGATGGCCCTGGCTGAGTCGTTGCGGTTGCATGGTCTCTTGCAGCCTATTTTGGTACGGCCTTTGGGCGATGGCTACGGAATCGTCGCTGGGGAGCGCAGGTTCAGGGCTGCGCAGTTGGCTGGAATGGAACGAATTAATTGCTTAGTGCTTGAGTGCAATGAGCGGGAGATGGCGGAGAAAGCTCTGGTTGAAAACTTGCAGAGAACGGACTTGTCTCCTGTAGAGGAGGGCCGTGCCTATGCTGTTTTGATGAAAGAGTACGGGTTAACTCAGGAACAGGTGGCCCAAGCCGTTGGCAAAGGAAGGGCCACTGTTGCTAACCTATTGCGCGTGATCGAGCTGCCTCCTCCGCTTGTGGGGTTGCTGCGTGAAGGGAAGTTGACTCTCGGTCATGCTAAATTGCTGTCCGGGCTGGGAGATAGTTCCATTCAGGTTTTAGTGGGCAGAAAAGCGGCTGAGGGTGGGCTGTCCGTGCGCGAGACGGAAGAGTTGATTAAGAAGGTGACGGAGGGGCGGGAGGCGAAACCTGGGAAGGGGCGCCCTTCCGAAGACTTGCTTAGGTTGGAGGAGCGGCTGCGTGCCTGCTTGCAAACAAAGGTGAAGGTTAAAGGGTCTTCGGAACGGGGCAAGATCGAAGTTGAGTTTTTTTCCGCGGACGAGTTAAACCGGCTCTTAGATCTATGGCAGGTCAATGTAGATTAGGGTGTGATAGGGTTAAGGAATGTGACGCGCGGAGTCGTGCTTGTGATGGTCGGGGAAAATGTTCCACGTGGAACAATGAGACGGTCGGGGAAAAGAGTGTTCCACATGGAACAGAGAGATGATTGGAAAAAGAATGTTCCACGTGGAACAATAGATGATGACAGCACTGTTCCGCGTAGAATAACGAAGGAGTGGCCTCATGTCCATCACAGGTATGTTTGGACCAGTAGTCAATACGCTAGCGATACTGCTGGGGGGTCTATTCGGTTTGGTTTTTGGCAGGATTTTCCCTGCACGAATGAAAAAAACAGTTATTCAGGGAATTGGTCTGTCAGTTTTACTCATTGGAGTAAACATGGCCCTGGAAACCAAAAATTCCTTGGTCGTTATCGCCAGTCTCGTACTCGGCGGTCTCGCGGGAGAATGGATAAACATTGAGCTGAGGCTGGAGCAGTTGGGGACCTGGTTCGAGCGTAAACTTTCACATGTTCGCGGGAGCGGCAATTTTAGTAAGGCTTTTGTCAGCACCAGCTTGATCTATTGCGTGGGTGCCATGGCTATCATGGGATCTTTGGAAAGTGGACTCAAGGGCAACAACAGCATACTCTACGCAAAATCGCTGTTGGACGGAATTTCGGCGCTAGTGTTTGCTTCTTCTATGGGAATCGGAGTTCTGGCGGCTGCCCTGCCGGTACTTGTGTACGAGGGAGGATTAACTTTGCTAGCCGGGCTCTTGCAAAGCATCCTGTCCCCAGATGTGATCGCCGAAATGAGTGCGACCGGAGGGTTGCTCATTCTGGGCATCGGCTTCAATATTCTCGAAATCAAAGCGATAAAAGTGGGCAACCTATTGCCGGGGATTTTCTTCAGCATACCTTTGACAATATGGTTTACTCACTTACACCTGGGCGCGTAATGAGCCCTTGTGGAAGGAGAAGAACGTGACTACCTTAACCAGCGTAACCATTCCGGCGTGGTGGGCTCTGGCCGCTCTCGCCATCATGATTCTTATTATGTGGATTCCAACCGCAAGACTGGCAAATAAACTGAAAAAATTCCAGGCCGCGCACAAAGCTCTCCTGATTTCCTTATCCGGGGTTAATCTGGACGAGCTCCTCAACGAATACTCAACCAAGGCGGAAACACTGGAAAGCAACATGAAAGATACGCGCTTGCGTCTTGCAAGGGCCGAGGAAAGACAGAGAAGCGGGATGGATAAAGCGGCACTGGTCCGCTTCAATGCCTTCCCCAATATGGGAAGCGATTTAAGCTTCTCCCTGGCCTTACTCAATGAGGAAGGATCGGGGCTCGTTCTCTCCTCTATAAACAGCAGGGACGAGTCAAGAGTCTACGCGAAGCCGTTAGTGCAGGGTGAATCGCGCTACCCTCTGATCGGAGAAGAAAGAGAAGCGATCGCAAAGGCCCTTGGCACTACAGCGCGCTAGCCGATCGCGCCAAAGCTTGGCACTTGCAAGATAACCTTGCCAAACCTCGTTTTACTGTTTTCCGCAGAAATTAACCGTCCGAGACAAATGCCGCCGCGGACACAGCAGCCGCACTCACCTCCGCCTGCAGGTAGGCGTTAACAATCAATTCACTGATGCGTTCGGACATATGCCAAACAAGGTTGAGCCGGGTGTTCTGCAGGACCATATACTCCATAAAACCCCCGACATTGACAATTCCCGTTATATTTACGTCGCCCACGGCGGGTAAATCTTTATGAACTCCGGCTCCCGGCCGCAGGGGACCGTCGGCTAGAGTGACGCATCCGACAGAATCGAGCCGGCCCAACGAAGCGTCAATGGCGACTATATAGGGGTTGAGAAGGGAACTCCTGATGGACGCGATCTTCTCGGTCAGATTCGTGGCATGAACAGGCTCATCCAGGGTCCCCCAGACATGTAACCGCGGCAGACCTGCTCGCAGCAGTTGGGTACCTATCAGGGGCCCAAGCGCGTCGCCGGTTGAACGGTCTGTCCCGATACAAAGAACCAGAAAGGGACGGCGTCCGGCCTTTTGAAAGAACTCAACTAAACGCAGTTTCAGTCTCTGCCTTCCCTCAAGGTCATCAATATGTGCTTTAACTTTTTCTGTTTCGGCAAAGATGGAAAGTATGCTCAAACTTGGCGCAACTCCCTGTTAAAAAATCCAGTCTCTTAGAATATTTCCAATCTGCGGTTTCTTTATGCATGAGCTGCTTTAACCCGCCATAAGGATGGGTGAAGGGGGTGGCACATGCATAAGCGCACGACTTTCCAGGTGGCTGCGACTTACGTGGGTGCGGTCATGGGGGCAGGATTTGCTTCCGGACAAGAGATCCAGCAGTTTTTTGTCAGGTTTGGACGTTGGGGATTAGTTGGAATTGCCATCAGCGCCCTGCTGTTTGCCCTTCTCGGTTGGGTAATGATCGACCTGCAAGAGCGTTGGCGGGTGGCGGATTATACCGTCTTCTTTCAAGGTCTCTTCGGGCAGAGACTGGGCCGAGTTTTGGATTGGCTGGTCAGTGCTCTGCTCCTGGTCGGCATGGTTGCCATGGTCTCCGCGGGGGGAGCCCTCTTTTACGAATTCTTTGGGCAGCCCCGCTGGCTCGGGGTGGTTTTGACCGCGGGATTAATGGTCCTCGCGCTTTGGTTCAGGGGAGAAGGAGTCCTCTGGATTAACAGCGCCTTGATCCCCTTGAAGTTCCTCTTCTGCTTGGGCATTGGACTTGCGGCCGCCTTCTTTGCCCACCCCGGGGAAGGAGAGGGATTGCCGGTTCATCAATCCCACCTCGTTAACCACTGGCTTCTCTCGGGGGTACTCTATGTCTCTTTCAACCTAACTTTGGCCATGGTCGTCTTTGCTTCATTGGGTAAAGAGGTGCGGCAGAGGGGAGCCCGCACTGGGGCTGCCGTGGGAGGGATCGCGCTGGGCGCCTTTGCCTGGGTTATCGGAGCTGCCCTTTTGCGCTTTCCGGAAGTCAACGGTTTAGAAATACCCATGGTCGCCGTCGCCGGCAAACTGGGAGACTGGCCAGCCTTTTTCTATGCCGGGGTTTTATGGCTGGCTCTGACGACAGCCGCTATCGGCAACGCTTTCAGTCTGACCAGCAGAATGGTCGCCACGGGCCGGGTCAGCTACGCCGCGGCGCTGACTCTTCTGGTAGCCGTAAGTGCGGCCTTTGCCGGAGTGAAGTTTTCCCACTTTGTCGGATTTGTCTATCCCCTCTTCGGCTATATCGGCTTGGCCGTTCTTCCTGCGCTGATCTATCGTTGGCTTAAATCGTGAAAATCAGTTACACTTAAACATAAGAGACGACGTAAGGACTCAGGGGGTAGTTATGGAGAAGAGACATTATCTGATCGGTACAGCCGGCCATGTTGACCACGGGAAGACCGAACTGATTCGGGCCCTTTCCGGTATGAACACGGACCGCCTTAAAGAAGAACAACAACGGGGCATTTCCATTGAACTGGGCTTTGCCCATGCGGTTCTGCCGAGCGGCAGGGAAATTGGGATTGTCGATGTACCCGGACATGAACGTTTCGTCCGGCAAATGCTGGCCGGTGCGGCCGGCATGGACATCGTTCTTCTCGTCATCGCCGCGGATGAAGGAACAATGCCCCAAACTAGAGAGCATTTGGATATTCTCACACTGCTGGGGATAGAGTGCGGAATTGTGGTGCTCAACAAGATAGACCTGGTCGACGAAGAATGGCTTGAACTTATGAAGGAAGAAGTTCGCGAGGATTTGAAAGACAGCGTGTTTGCCGGTTCCCCGCTGTGCTGCGTTTCGGCCCAGACAGGTGAAGGGATTGCCGACCTAAAAGAGGAAATCGATCGAATACTGGACGAAGCGGTAAGCAAAAACTCGAACGGACCCGTGCGGCTGCCTCTGGATCGAGTCTTCAGCATTCAGGGGTTTGGTACGGTGGCAACGGGCACACTCTACAGCGGAACCCTCAAGCTCGGACAAGACGTGGTGATTGAACCGGTTCACCGTACCAGCAAAGTGCGCTCCCTGCAAGTGCACGGCCTGAAGGTGGAGCAAGCGGTGGCGGGGCAAAGGGTAGCCGTGAACCTGGCGGGGCTGGAAGTGGCGGAGGTGGCCAAAGGGGCGGTCTTGGCCACACCCGGCTCCTTCTCCGCGGGAACGATCCTCGATACTAAGGTCCAGGCCCTGGCTTCGACCGGGAAATCGATCGTGCAAAGGCAACGCCTCCGCTTTCATTTGGGGACGGCGGAGGTCCTGGGTAGAATTCACCTTTTGGACCGTGACGAACTTAACCCCGGCGACGAAGGGTATGCCCAGATTCTCCTCGAATCTCCGGTTCTGGCCGCCGCGGGAGACCGCTTTGTCCTGCGCTTCTATTCTCCGGCCCGTACCATTGCGGGCGGCAAAGTGCTGGCAGTTTCCCAATACAAGCACAAACGCTACAAAGACGCCGAGCTCTCCCGCCTGCGCCTTATGGACCAAGGGAACCCTCTCGATCTATTGGAGCGAGAGCTCAACGAGCCGAGAACCTCCGCCGATTTGAGCGTGCGTTTCCATCTGGCGCCCGCAGAGATTGGCGATCTGCTTGAGAGCCTGAGAGAGCAAGAACGCTTGGAGGAATCGGAAGTGAACGGCCAAGCCCTATACTGGTCCAAGGCCGCCGCCTCTGCTTGGCATACGCTGCTGACGGAAACAGTGGACCGTTATGTCAGTTCCTTTCCCCTGCGCCGGGGTATGGGCCGGGAGGAGTTAAAAACCCGACTGGGGGTGACCTGGAACCATCTCATCTGGCAGTCAATCCTGGAAGAAGGGGCTGCGCAAGGGCTCTACCGCTTCTCCGGTGGGAAAGTATTACCGCGGGAAGACACGCCCCTGCCAGTCGAGCTGGAAAGGCGGCTTGCCTGTCTCAGTGGGCGCTGGCTCAAAGCGGGCCTCGCGCCGCCGGACTTGGAGTCAGCGGCGGAGGCATGTGAAATTCGCCCTCAAGACGCGGCGGAATATGCCCAGTTTCTCTGTGAGTCCGGGAAGTGGACACTGGCAAACGGAGTGTATTTTGCCACAGCGGCTCTGGAAGAGGCGGAAACTACCTTGACCAAGCACCTCAAAGAACACAGCGAGGTCAGCGTGGGGGAGGTTCGGGAACTCTGGCAAATCTCACGCAAGTATGCGGTTCCTCTCCTGGAATACTTTGACCAGAAACACGTGACCCGTCGTCAGGGAGACAAACGCACGGCCTACTGACCCGCGACAAAAGAACTCCGCCCGCGCACCACAGATTTTGTCTGTTTTAACCGGCAAGAAAAACCCGACGCCGAGACGGCGTCGGGTTTTTCTTAGCGATCCGAGGGTACACGGAACGACAGCCAAGTGATGGCCTTGGATCAAGCCGGATTAAGCCAAGGCCGATGTTCCTCTTCCTGTGTCTAACGCCTCCTCAAGCCGCCTCCACCGCCTAAGAGCAAGAAAATATTGAGGATGAAGGAAAAGAGGTTGACGAAGTCCAAAAAGATGCTAAGAGTAATCAAAACAGCATTGTCGGCCGAGCTGTACTTAACCCGCTGAAAATCAAGGGCCGTAAGCAAACTGAAAAGAATGGCTCCCCCAATCCCGATTAACAAGCCGAACGGGCTCATGAAACTGCTGAAGAATACGGAGAGGATCATCACCCCGAGAAGCGCTATTAAGCCGATGAAAAGCGCTTTGGCCATGACGCTCAAATTGCGCCTGGTCACGAGCCCGTAAAGGCCAAAAGCTCCGAAGACTACGAACGTGACCAAAGCGGCCTGAATCAGGACCAAACGCCCGGCGGAACTTGCTGTTAACATCTGCACCAAGGGGCTCAGCACGGCTCCCGCGCAAGCGGCAAAGAGCAAAGACAAGGCACCCGTCAAACCGGCCGCGGGATCCTGCTGGCGTACAAGATCGCGCCGATTCGTCAAGGGAATGACAAAGAGCAGGACGAATTCCAAAATGACAGCCGGCATGAAATACTGAGGGGGAACGAGGAAAGCCCCGGCGGCCATGGCCAGGAACATAAAGGATAAAAGCCCCATTACCTGAGTGAGAGACACCGGCCTCTCTCGCTTGACATCCACAATATTGTCAGGCGGGTAATAGTTGGAACGAGAAGAAAAATCGTTATATGGCATCTTTTTTCACCCTTTCTAACTAAATGCGTCTTGACATATTATAACACACTGGTCCTGCCGGTACACTATGTTGCTTTTGGCCTTATTATATACGTCAGATGTGAAAATTCATTGAAGTTTAAGCGAGTTTTCTGTTAAACGGCGGGAAGGTTCGATATCCGGAAGAGGAAATGACGCGGCTGGATTGACTGGACGGCCGAAAATGTTCAGCTTACGAAAGACAGTCCTAAGACAGAATACTGCGTTGACACCCTGCTATAGAAAATATAAAATGTGGTTAAAATTAGAAGACTCATTCTAATTTGGAAGTCAAAGGGGCCTTTGTCAAATGTAGCAGTTTTTGGCGGAGACCCCACTATTATGTAAGAGAGGGGGAATCAGGGGAGAAAATACGGCGCTGGGATTTGTTCGGGTGAGAGTTACAAAGGAGGGGAAAGAAAAGACATGAAGAAGATTTTTGGTTTTTTGACGGTGGGGATTCTCTGTCTATCATTAGCTGGCGGTTGCGGCACAACGGGTGCGGCGGCCGGAAACGCTGCCGGCGGAACAATTAAGGTGGGTGGCGACCTCGAACTTTCGGGCGGGCAGGCCATGTTCGGCCAGGAAGCCCAAAACGGGATCAAGATGGCCTTTGACCAAATTAACGCCAAAGGCGGAGTACTGGGCGGCAAGAAGCTCACACTAGATGTAGCTGACAACAAGTCCGATCCGGGAGAAGCGACGATCGCGGCGACCAAGTTGGTCGGAGACAATGTTGTGGCCGTCATCGGGCCTATGACCAGTTCCCTCGTAGCCGCGGCTACCCCGGTCGTCACAGACAGCAAAGTACCCTTGATTACCCCCAGCGGCACGAATGCCAAACTTACCATGGCAGCCGGGGGCAAAGTACAGCCTTATATCTTCAGGCCCTGCTTCATCGATCCTTTCCAGGGACAGGTGGGCGCCAAGTTTGCCTTCGACACCTTGCACGCCAAAACCGCGGCGGTCATCATCGACCAGAAAAGCGACTACGCCAAAGGGTTGGCCGATACTTTTATCGCCAACTTCACGGCCGCTGGGGGCAAAATTGTCGATCAGGAGAAATACGCGTCAGGCGACAAGGACTTTACGACTATTCTTACCCGGATTAAGGGCACGAACCCGGATCTGATCTGGCTGCCGGGCTACTACAATGATGACGGCCTGATCGTTAAGCAAGCCCGTGACTTGGGGATGAAGATGCCCTTCGCCGGCGGGGACGGCTGGGACGATCCTTCATTGTTCAAGATCGGCACTCCCGAGGCTTTGAACGATACCTACTATGTCGACCATGTCGCCAACGATTCACCGGACATGGTTCAGTTTGTCAAAGATTACAAGGAAAAATACGGCCATGAGCCCAACGCCATGTCGGCACTCTCCTATGATTCGGCCAACATGATTATTAACGCGATTCAGACGGCCAACAGTGGGGATCCGGCGAAGATCACGGCGGAACTGGACAAGTTGACCGGATTCAAAGGCGTAACCGGAGAAATAACTATTGATCCCAAGACACACAATCCCCAAAAGAAAGCCGTCATCAAAGAGAACAAGAACGGCAAAGGCATCTACCTAACCAGTGTTTCACCATCTTGAGGCGAGCGGGATGTCAGGCAGACCGGCGCAGGTTCTGCCGAGTGTCAGGAGGGGCATGTCCCCTCCTTCTTGCCCATATGGCTAAAAATCTGACTCACAGGAGGATGAAGCATGGGACATGTGTTGCGGGAAGGGTTGCAGCAAGTAGTCAACGGTTTGTCCATGGGTAGTGTCTATGCCTTGATCGCTTTAGGGTACACCATGGTGTACGGGATCGTGAAATTGATCAATTTCGCCCACGGGGATGTTATGATGATCGGGGCTTATGTAGGCTGGCTGGCCACGTCCAGGCTGCATATGTCCTTTGTGCCGGCCTTGTTGCTGGCGATGGCGAGCTGTGCTCTTCTGGGCGTGATCATCGAGCGCATCGCCTATAAGCCTTTACGTAACGCGACTCGGGTTGCCGCGTTGATTACCGCGATTGGCGTATCCTTGTTTCTGGAGTACGGAAATATGCTGGTTGCCTCGGCCCAGGTCCGCTCTTATCCGCCGGTGCTCCCGAGCGTCTCTTACAAAGTCGGTGGCGTGTATCTGCAATACGGGGCTATTGTTATCTTTGGCACAACGATTATCCTGATGATCTTGCTTACACTTACCGTTCAGTATACGAAGATAGGCAAAGCCATGAGGGCGGCCTCGTTTGACAAAGACGCGGCCCTCATGATGGGTGTCAACGTAAACTCAACCATCTCGGCGACGTTTGCCATAGGCTCCGCTTTGGCGGCCGCCGCCGGCGTTCTCTACGGTGCTTACTACAATACGATTGACCCGTTGATGGGCATCATTCCGGGACTGAAGGCCTTCATAGCGGCGGTCCTGGGCGGCATCGGGATTATACCGGGGGCGGTGGTCGGCGGCCTGGTGCTGGGGCTGACAGAGGCGGCGGTCAGCGCGCTGGGTGCTTCCACCTGGCGCGACGCGGTGGCTTTCCTGATCCTGATCCTAGTCCTGATCCTGAAGCCGAGCGGCCTCTTTGGCAAGAATGTCCGTGAGAAAGTGTAGGTGTCACAAGATGAAGGTGCTAAATCGGAAAAATTTGGCGATTCTGCTTGCTGTGCTGGTCGCTTACGGCGGCATCCAGGCCGCCATTGCCGCCCGTCTCGTTCCGCCTTTCTACAGCGTAAATCTGATGCTGATTTGTGTCTATGTCATTCTGGCCACCAGTCTGAATTTGATCAACGGGGTTACGGGCCAGTTTTCAATCGGCCACGCCGGTTTCATGGCCATTGGGGCTTACTTATCCGCTATCGTCAGCGTCAAACTGCACGGACCGCTGGGAGCGGCTATCCTGGCGGGTGCTATCGTCTCGGCTGGGGTTGGCTTTTTGGTGGGCCTGCCAACGCTCAGGCTCAAAGGAGATTATTTGGCGATCACCACTCTGGGTGTCGGTCAGATCGTCCAGGTTGTCTTTTTTAATACCAATTATGTAGGCGGAGCGGCCGGCTTCACTGTCCCTAGAACGGTCAATTGGACCTGGGCTTTTTGGCTCACCGTCATCTCGATCGTTATTATTCACAATTTCACTAACTCTACCCATGGGCGGGCCTGTATTTCAGTGCGGGAGAACGAAATCGCAGCGGAGGCCATGGGCATCAACAGCACCAAGTACAAGGTCATGGCGTTTTCTTTGGGTTCCTTCTTTGGCGGAATCGCCGGGGGGTTGTACGCGAATTATATGTACCTCATTCAACCGACAACGTTCAGTTTTCTCACCTCATTCAACATCCTGGTCATGGTGGTTTTGGGAGGGCTGGGAAGTATGACGGGAAGTATTGTCGGCGCTGTGGTTATGACCGTTTTGTCTGCTTACCTGTCTAATTTCCCCGAATGGCGCATGGTCGTGACCGCTTTACTTCTGATAGTGATGATGTTGTTCCGCCCTTCGGGGCTGCTGGGCACCAAAGAGTTCAACCTCGGTTTTCTGGGAAAGAAGGGTGAAAGCCGTGCTGCTTAAGCTAGAGAATCTTTCCAAGTCCTTTGGCGGTCTCAAAGCTGTGGCCAATCTTAATATCGAGATCGGTCAGAGTGAGCTGGTTGGTTTGATTGGACCCAACGGGGCGGGAAAAACGACGGTTTTTAATCTCTTAACCGGGGTTTATGAGGCCAGTGAAGGGAAAATGATCTTCGCGGGAAAAGATGTGGGCGGGCTTAGGCCCTATCAAGTAACCCACCGCGGTATCGCCCGCACCTTCCAAAATATCCGGCTTTTCGGAGACCTGAGTGTAATTGACAATGTAAAAATAGCTTTTCACCAACACGACAAATATTCGGCTCTCAGTGCCGTCTTGCGCCTGCCGAGTTTTTTCCGCGGTGAAGAGGAGATGGAGAGTAAAGCCTTGGCTTTGCTCGAGGTATTTCATTTAAGGGGCAGAGCCGCGGAGGTGGCCAAGAATCTGCCTTACGGTGAACAGAGGCGTTTGGAGATCGCGCGGGCGATGGCTACCGAGCCCCGGCTCTTGCTTCTCGATGAGCCGGCGGCAGGTATGAATCCGCAAGAAACTCGGGCCTTGATGGAACTGATCCGCTGGCTCAGGGATAATTTTCAACTGACCATTTTGTTGATTGAGCACGATATGTCCTTGGTCATGGGGGTATGCGAGCGTATCTATGTCTTGGATTACGGCATGATCATCGCCTCCGGAACGCCGGAACAGATTAGGATTGACCCGAAAGTGATAGAGGCTTACTTGGGAGAGGAGGCAATATAGTTGCTGGCAATTGAAGATGTGCACGTCTATTACGGGGCTATTCACGCGCTGCAAGGAATCTCCTTCCAAGTAAACCAAGGGGAAATCGTGACTCTGATTGGCTCCAACGGGGCCGGAAAAAGCACAGCCCTGAAAACAATTTCCGGATTATTGCGGCCCAAACAAGGAAAAATTCGCTTCAACGGCGAAGACTTAAAGGGTCTGCCTGCCCAGAAAATTGTTGCCAGGGGAATATCGCAGGTTCCGGAGGGCAGGCGTATTTTCGCCAATATGACAGTGATGGAAAATCTTGACATGGGAGCCTATTTGCGCAGGGACAAGCCGGAAATCAAAAAAGACCTCGAACGGGTCTTCGCCATTTTTCCTCGCTTGCGGGAACGCAAAGGGCAGGAGGCCGGCACCCTATCGGGCGGAGAACAGCAAATGCTCGCTATGGGGCGGGCGCTCATGTCAAAACCCCAGCTCATGCTGTTGGACGAACCGTCGATGGGATTGTCTCCCCTTTTAGTAAAACAGATCTTTGACATTATTAAAGAAATCAACGCTCAGGGAACGACCATTCTTCTGGTGGAACAAAATGCCCGCATGGCTTTGTCCGTTGCCACCAGGGCTTATGTTCTGGAGACCGGCAAAATTACGCTTGGCGGTATGGCTCGGGAACTGGCGGCGAGTGAGGATGTGCGCAAGGCTTATTTGGGTGGCTAGCGCCAGGTGGAACTTAAGGAGGGAATCCTTCTCCCCCGTCGGTCCGGCAGCTCGGTCCGGCCGGGGAGATGAAGAAAGGGGCGGTTTGCATGTATGTCAGGCAATTCATGTCCACTCCGGTCATAACGGTTCACCCCAATGACACCATCGCGGATACTATTGCTCTAATGAGAGAGAAGAAGATCAACCGCTGCCCGGTCGTGGAGAAGGGCAGGGTGGTCGGGTTGGTCACCGACGGGGACCTGAGAGAGATTTCCCCTTCTCCCGCGACTACCTTGAGTATTTTCGAGCTGAATTACTTGGTCGCCAAGACCGCAATTAGGGAAGTTGCCGTCAAGAAAGTCGTTACTTGCACTCCGGACACCCTGCTTGAGGATGCGGCTCTGTTGATGAGGGAGCACAAAATAGGCGGCCTGCCGGTGACAGAAAACGGACAGCTGGCCGGAATCATAACTCAGACCGACGTTTTTGACGCTTTTCTGGATGCCCTTGGTTTCCGCAGTCCGGGTCAGCGTATTGTCGTGGAAACCAAAGATGAGGTGGGAGTGATTTCCGACATGTCGGAGACGATCAAGAACTATAATGTCAATATTGCCAGCCTGACGATGTTTCACCGCTCAGGCGATATTGTTCAGATCTTGGCTCGACTGAACGGGACCAGAGCTGACGAGGCAATACAGGCCCTGATTGCAAAAGGATATCGGATCGAATAACCCGCTCAAGGAAACTCGGCCGGCGCCTAGCCTTCGGCGAAGGCGGCAGACGCAAGTTTTCTTACGAAAATGTCCTTACGCATTTTCATTCTACTTTTTGAACGGATAGTTCATCACTGTTTCTTAATATGCTTTCCTTATAGGGGAGTTATACTTATACTTTGAGAAAGGAGCACAGCAAGGAGCACAGCAAGGAGCACACGAACAAGAACACGCGAACAGGAGGGCGAATGTCGCCCTCCTGCTTTAATCAATGGGGAAAAGGATGGAGTAAAGAATGCATCTGTTTAATCGGTCCATTACAGTCAACGTACAAAGCGAAGACTACAAATCGGCTCAGGTAAGAGGAGTATTTTTGGACAGTCATCATGAACTTTGCTTGGACTTCAGTGTTGATCTCGCCACCTTTGCCATAACGGCCGCTGCGGCCGAGTGGCGCAGGGCCCCTCATGCCGACTGCGGTCAAGTGGAGAAAAAGGCCGGGAGACTGGTGGGGCTTAAGCTGACCCACGGAGTGCGCAAAGAAATACAGAAAACCGTGGGACAAGAAGCAGGCTGTACTCATCTTATGGATCTTACTTTGGAGTGTGTGAAGAGTTTTGTTCAGGCACGATTCAGCCTTTTGCGCCTGACCAAATCGGAGCCGGAACTCAGCGCCTATGTCGAAGATTACCTCAAAGGTTCCTGCTATCACTTCCGCCGGAATAAGGACGTATCAGTTACTGAGGGGCCCGGGCCCAAATCCGGCAGGTCGGTTCCGGAACAGACAGGCTCCGGAACATGAATGAGCGCCAGTCAGTCTTTTTGGCCCTGTTTGGGATCGGCTCAAGCTCTGCTGTAAGCGACTAAGATTTTTTCGCTGCCGGGTTTGGTTCGATTCAGCGCCTTCTCAAGCGATTTAATTTCCGCTACTTCCTGTTCCGTCAGATTGGCGACGGGGTACGTGGTGGTTGCCATCGGTTTTTCCCCCTTCCTAAAACATTCACTTTTATTCTGACCCGAAAGGGGCAAAGATATACACTAAGAACTTGAAGAACTTGCTCGGGCGAGGGCAAGCGGAGCAAGCAAGAATTTGTCCGGGCAAGAGTAAGCGGCGAACTTCGAGTGAATTAGCCTGCGGGGAAGAGGAGATTTTTTATGTTTTCTAAGCTCGTTTCAATCTGCAAGTTCGTGCGCACGGTTTTTCCGCTGGTTGACCGGGAGCTGGAAGGTTGGAAAAAACGTGCTGGGGAAATTCCCGACAGAGAACTGAGGGACCAGGCCCTGGCAAGTTTGGCGGCAAAACGTTTCCATGCCCAAGGCGGAGCGGTTTATGCGCTTTACCCGGGACTCAACGCCGCTCAGCGGCGGGAGTTGGTCGGGTTCATCGTCGCGTATCAAACGATCAGCGACTACTTGGATAATCTATGCGACCGCGCGGGAGTGGAAGAAGCCCGGGCCTTCAGACAACTTCACCTGGCGATGGATGAGGCGCTCCATCCCGATGTCCCGCTCTCCGACTATTATGCCAACTATCCTCATCATAGCGACGGGGGGTATCTGAAGACTCTGGTTCAGACTTGTCGAGACCGCCTGGGCGATTCCGTCCCCTCCCCCTTGTTGTCTCAGATGAGGCATTGGGCTGCTCTCTATTCCGAACTGCAAACGTATAAGCATATTTCCCCGGCCGAGCGGGAGCAGGCCCTCTCTCGCTGGATTGCTTCGCTTGCCCGGAACTGGCCCGAACTGTATCCTTGGGAAATCGAAGTCGCCACAGGCTCCACCCTGGGGATATTTTATTTCGCGGCGTTGGCGAAAAAAGGCGTTGGGGCCGCTCAAGCGGGGGAGGAGGCTTACTTTCCCTGGGTGCAGGGATTCCATATTCTACTGGACTACTTCATCGACAGGCAGGAGGATTCGGAGCATGGCGATCTGAATTTCGTGCGAAATTATACGGATGATAGTGAGATAGGTCAAAGACTCTGCCTGTTTTACCAAAAGTCCGGGGACCACGTCCGTCTCCTCGCTTACCCAAGGTTTCACAGCCTTGTTCTTGAGGGGCTCGTGGCCATGTATTTGTCGGATCCCAAAGCCTCTCAAGGGAAGAACAGGCCGGTCACTTTCAGCGTACTGGCACAAGCGGGTGGCTTTGCGCGTTTGATCTTCGCAATGAGCCGGCTCCTGCGACGGAAGCGAATTATTTGATTTAAATGTCAGTTTAAGGAATAATTGCTAATTTTAGGGGGATTACAATCGGGTCAGGGTTCGCCCGGCGATTTCGGAAAGCAGGTCTAAGGCCGCTGAAGGCGGGAAGGGGGAGAGGGTTTTTTTCGCCTTAGCAATATAGGCTTCCGCGGTGTCGCGGCTTCGCTTGAGAGCGCCGCTCTGTTCCAAGGCCTTAGAAATCTGTAAAGCCAGGGTCGGTGGCCAAGGTTTTTTCTCTAGGGCCTCTTTGAACCAGACGCCGTAAGTCGGGTCTTGAAGCAGATAGATGACAGGCAAGGTGAGGTTGCCCTGGCCGAAATCGTTCCCGGTAGGTTTGCCCAGTTCTTCCTCTTGTCCGACGAAGTCCAGGACGTCATCAATCACCTGAAATCCAATCCCCAAGCAACGGCCGAATTTGCCCAGCCGATTGATATTGACTGTCTCAGCCCCGGCAGTAGCCGCACCGGCGCGGCAGCAGGCTTCGATCAGGGAGCCGGTTTTTTGGGCGTTGCGGCGCAGATAATCATGGAGAGAACGGTCGAGGGCAAATTGGCTTTGCCCTTGTCGCACTTCGCCGGCGCACATGGCTTGAATAGCCTCGATGAAGTAGGGCATAACCGGGATGAGCCCGGGCGCGGACAGCACCCGGAACGCTTCGGCAAACAAAGCGTCACCGGCCAGGACGGCGGTTTGATTGCCGTGGGCGGCATTGACACTGGCTTGTCCCCGCCGCAGGGGGGCCTGGTCAATAATATCGTCATGGACCAGGGAAGCCAAGTGGATCAGTTCGGCGGCAACCGCGGTTTGAACGGTCTTCTCCCCCGGGGGAGAGATAAGAGCGGCGGCGGAAAAAACCAAAAGGGGCCGCAACTGTTTTCCGTTCGACGTTTGGAGCAGGGAAACGGAGGGGCCGAGCAAAGATTCCAACTGAATCAAAATTTCTTTAAGGCGATTGCGGAAGAGCTCCCATTCGGGAGTTGAGAGAAGAGGGGGGGGAGTTAAGAAGGCCGGATCAACCGTCGCCGGAAAATCCGTGTTGGCAGTGGACGTTTCAAGTAGCACTGGAAATACCGCCTTTCTGATGAGCAATCAAGTCGTTTTGGTATCTTTCCCCACAGGAGGCAGAGGTATACTCCCCCCATACGACTTTAAAAGTTGAAAAAAGTATGCTACACTACTGAAGTGCAGTCTGCGTGGCTTTTTACTTTTTGGGGATGGATGGTGGCTGGTGCTGCCCCCGGACTTCAAATCCGCGTGTCGGGACGCAGAACGTTCCGAGGTGTGTTCGATTCGCACGCATCCCCGCCAATTTCCTCGCTTACGCCGGTCGTGTTTGATCCATACCTCTTGATGATTTTTCGAAATATCCATGGAGACAGTTGCCTGAATTATTACCGTCTCCGGCGAAAAAGCCTCCTCGGGTCTTTGGGGAGGCTTTGGTTTTGTGGCTGCCGAGAGGCGTTGAAGACAAATTTGGAGTCTTGGACGTGAGAAGCAGGATTTCGGGTCTTTGGGAACGAATCAGAACGGAAAGGAGGGTAAATCTGAAGATGAACATTATCGATGTACTGATCATCGGGCTCATTCTGCTGGGTGCCCTCAAAGGCTACCGGCAGGGGCTTCTGGGCGGGGCTGTCAATCTCATCGGTACTTTGCTTGGTTTCCTGATTGCATCGTTCCGGTATCAAGCGGTCTTAGCCTGGATAGAACGTCATTTTCCTGTGCATAATTGGTTAGAGCCTTTTGTATATAGGATTGTCTGGTCCCAGATCCAAAGTCAGGCCCAAACTCCGGACGGGGGAGTGCTGCCGAAAATCCTGGGGGGCTTTTCCGCCCTGTTCAAGTCTTTTCCGGGGACCAACGGTCTGTCATCCCTGCAGTCTGTGAGTCAGGGAGTTTTAGTACAGGCCGCTCAGAATTTGTCCACGGTCATTACCGACAATCTGTTGCGGATTATAACCTTCGGGCTCGTTTTTTACGGGGTGGTGCTTCTCGTTCACCTGGGTGCCGGTTTGCTCCTTCCCCTCCTTCCTTTGGGGGGAACCCTGAATCACGGGGCAGGCCTGATTCTGGGCGGTCTGACGGCCGCTATCGTCCTGGCGGTGCTTGCGGGCTTGCTGTCTCCGTTTCTCACGCTCGGCGCGGGTCCAGAGGCGGCGGTCCTTAAAAACTCATATTTTTACCCCTTGTTGGTGAGGATTTTTCAGGGATTGGATAGGATGTTTTCTTTGCAGCTGCTTTCCAAAGCGCCGGGGCTCGCCCAGTGGACGAATATTCTGGGTCGGTGATGAGGAAAAACCCAGTGGGAAAAAATCCAGTGGGAAAGGCTGCAGAGGATAATTCATCGTAATAGCGGAAACGGCGGGGGAGGAGAAGCTTTTGGGGTGGGCGCAATGGCTGGGTTTTGATTGGCGTCAAGTGGCGGCAGCGTGTATTGACGGGGTCGTCTATATTGTGGCAGTTCTGCTGGCGGCCAGAGTCCTCTACGTTCTCATTGTCTATTTTCTGAGAAGAGTGCTGGTTCGGAGGAAAAGGAAAGTGCTGCTGGATGAGAGAAAAGCCAATACGCTTTTTCCGCTCTTGCGCAGCGTTGTTTTTTATGTTATTACATTTAGCGTGCTCGTCAATATTCTACAGTGGGTTTTTCACTTCAACACCGGGACACTGCTGGCCTCGGCCGGCGTTTTGGGAGTGGCCTTGGGTTTCGGCTCTCAGAGCCTGGTCAAAGATATTATCGCCGGCTTTTTCATCCTTTTTGAGGACCAGTTTGCCGTCGGTGAATATATTACAACCGGAACCTTTTCCGGGGTTGTGGAAGAGATTGGCCTGAGGACGACCAGGCTGCGCGATTGGGGTGGGGAACTCCATATCCTGCCCAACGGAAGCATCAGCGGTGTGACGAATTTTAACCGCGGCAAAATGCGGGCTATGGTGGATATTCATGTCCCCTATGACCAGGATCTGGATCACGCCTTGGAAGTCATGCATTCGGTCTGTACAGAGGTTGGCCGGGAATATGCCGCCAACATTGTCGAGGCTCCCACCGTTCAGGGTGTGATTCAATTTGGTGAACACAATGCGGTTTTGCGCGTGGTGGCTTACACGAAGGCCAATGCCCAATGGGAACTGGAACGGGAATTAAGGCGAAGAATCCACAGGGCGTTTCTCCGCGAAGGAGTTCGTGTCCCGGTGCCCCAGGATTTCAGCGTATCCGGAGACCCTCAGGGCGGGCCATAAGGCGGTAGTGAGGAGGGTGGTTTGGTGGTTGAGCTGAATCTCGGCGATATTGTGCGGCTGCGTAAGCCCCATCCCTGTGGAAGCACGGATTGGAAGATCATGCGCACGGGTATGGATTTTCGCATTGAATGTCTCGGCTGCGGACACCAAGCCTGGATCACAAGAGTGAAGTTGGAAAGGCAGCTGAAAACTATTTTAAAAAGGGCCGATGTTCCTGAGCCGGAGGGCAAGACCTGAAGGGAGGGTATCGGCAGGGGGAGGTAGGACATGACCCTGCGCGCGGGAATCGTCGGTCTGCCTAATGTGGGAAAATCGACGTTGTTTAATGCTATTACCCAGGCGGGAGCGGAAGCGGCAAATTACCCTTTTTGTACGATTGATCCGAATATCGGCATTGTTCAGGTGCCGGACGAGCGTCTGCGGGTCTTGGCCGATATGGTGCATCCGGGGCGGATCGTGCCCGCGGCGGTCGAGTTCGTCGACATTGCCGGGTTAGTGAAAGGCGCCAGCCAAGGGGAAGGATTGGGCAACAAGTTTCTGTCCCACATTCGTGAGGTCGACGCCATCGTCCATGTGGTCCGCTGCTTTGAAGACAACAATGTCGTGCATGTTGAGGGCGGTATTGACCCGGGGCGAGATATCGAAATTATTGACTTGGAACTGATCCTGGCGGATTTAGAAAGTGTGGAGAAACGCGGGGACAGGGTTGCCAAGATGTTGAAGGCCGGGGACAAGCAGGCGAAGGTTGAAATCAATCTGCTTGACCGTTTGAAAGAGGCCTTTGACCAAGGAAAGGCCGCGCGTACCCTTTCTTACGACCCCGAGGAAAAGGAGATTTTGAAATCTTTTCCTTTACTGACGCTGAAGCCGGTTTTATATGCTGCCAATATCAGTGAGGCGGATTTGGCCGCGGCGGAGGAAAACCCCTACGTACCGAAGGTGCGGGAGGTGGCCGCCGAAGAGGGGGCCGGGGTCGTCGTCATCTGCGCCCAGATCGAAGCGGAGATTGCCGAGCTGGATGAGGAAGAGAAGGCCCTTTTTCTGCGGGATCTAGGATTACAGGAGTCTGGTTTGGACCGCCTGATCAGAACCGCCTTTCATCTTTTAGGGCTTATGACATTTTTCACGGCCGGCCCCATGGAAGTGAAAGCATGGACCATCAGGCAGGGAACCAAAGCGCCTCAGGCGGCGGGGACCATCCACACGGATTTTGAACGGGGCTTCATTCGGGCCGAAGTGGTGAGTTATGAGGACTTTGTCCGTTACGGGGGGCTTAACGGTGCCAGGGACAAGGGATTGGTCCGCTTGGAAGGGAAAGAGTACGTAATGAATGACGGGGATATCGTGCACTTCCGTTTCAATGTGTAGTTGTAAGTTGTTTTTTTTCAAGTAAAATGGTATAATTTTTTCCTGTAAGTCCTAAAACAATCCCTGCTCCGTTTCTGCGGGGCCGAAGTCCGGGGGGAGGTGCAAGATGAAAGCGTACGAAAATCTGTACATCATCCGGCCAGATCTGGATGATGAGGCGCTTGCCGCGGCTGTGGACAAGTTTTCCGCCGTTGTAACCAACAATGGCGGGGAAAATGTCACGGCTGACAAATGGGGCAAACGCCGCTTGGCTTACGAAATTAAGGATTATCGGGAAGGTTTTTACGTCCTGATGAACTTTGACGGTGAAGCCCATACGGCGCAGGAACTGGAGCGGATGATGAAGATCTCCGATGATGTTCTTCGCTTTTTGACGACGAAAAAGGAAGATTAGGTCAGGAGGGGCTGAAGTGTTGAACCGGGTCGTGTTGATTGGCCGTTTAACCAAAGACCCTGAACTCCGTTATACTCAGAGCGGTGTGGCTGTGGCAACTTTTTCGCTGGCGGTTGACCGCAGGTTTAAAAACGCTCAGGGTGAGCGGGAAACCGATTTTATTCCCGTGGTGACCTACCGTCAACTGGCTGAACTCTGTTCGAACTATCTGGCAAAAGGGAAACTGGCGGCCGTGGACGGACGTATTCAGGTGAGCTCTTACACAGGGCAGGATGGGCAAAGGCGCTGGTCCACTGAAGTCGTGGCTGAAGATGTGCGTTTTCTCAGCCCGAAAGAAGGAAGCTCGGCGGGCGGACCGGCCGCGAATGCGGGGCCTTCCGCCAGCGGCGGCTCTTTTGGGGAGGCAGGATCCTTCGGGCATGAGGTAAGTTTGGACGATGATATCCCATTCTAAAGGGAAGGGGAGATTGAAGCATGAAACGCGAACGCGGACGGCGTCCCCGCAAGCGGGTGTGCAGTTTCTGTGTCGATAAAGTGGAGTCGATCGATTACAAGGAAACGCACAAACTGCGCAAATATGTGACAGAACGCGGCAAGATTTTGCCGCGCAGGATTTCCGGCAATTGCGCGAAACACCAGCGCCAAGTGACCGTGGCAATCAAAAGGGCTCGCAGCATAGCCTTATTGCCATACATGGTTGAGTAGGCCGAAGGGAGCAGGGTGCTCCCTTTTTGTATTTTAGGGGAGGACTGAGCCCGATGGCAGTGGAATCGGTTGAAGTGGATGTTGTCAAAGGAATGAAGGCAATTGACGAACTCAAGGTTGAGTTGCTCAAGGCGCTGTGGCAGTTGCAGCAAGGCGCTTTGGCGGGCTCGGAGGCGGAGACGCTGGAGGCTCTCTCCGACCTGGTGGGCCTCAGCTACCTCTTGACCAGGAGGCTCGGTTATGACTTTGCGCGGCTCGACCGGGTTCTTCTGCAACGATTGGAAGCCTGGAGAAAGACAGATAAGGCGGAATTTGAGGAGCGCTGGGGGGATGTCAGTTTGCTTCTCGATTATTTGGCCCCGGAGGAGTGAGGCGGCCGGGTCCCCGACTTACGGTGGCAAGGATATTTTTGACTTGACTGACGAGCGGATAGGAGAGCAAGGCAATGTATTGGAGTGATCACAAAAGTCTGGACTTCTTAGCGGGCATAGCCCTGGTCGCTTTTCCGCTGGCCGGCGTGGCATGGGGACTCTGGGGCTGGATCTGGGAGATTCTCATTTTACTGGCGGTCTTTTGGCTGGGGTCGCGCCGGGGTTGGGGGATCACCGCGCTCTTTCTGGCGGTTGGCTACGGGTCGGTTGCCTTGGCATTTCGCTGGAGTGGGCTGGAACAGATGGGGTATATTCCGTTTGCCGGTCTGCTCACTGTGGTGGGCTGGAAGCGGCACTGGCCGCAGAGTGTGAATACCTTTTGGAGTTTGACAGTGACAGGGTTCCTGGCGGCTCTGCCCTTGATTGGGTTTGTGCGTCAGGGATTGGATCCGGCGATGTTGAAAGAAATCGTGAGTGGCAGTCTGGCTTCTTACAAGTCTTCCGGCATGTTGGCTGCCGCCCAACAGCTGGGAGTCACGGAGAGCCAGTTAAAAGCGGGGCTGGAAAAAATGCTGCCTGTTTATTTTTCACTGATCCCAAGCTTCGCGGCTTTGTCCGGGTTGGTTAAATTTGGTTTGGCGTCTTACATTGCGGCGCGTTTCGTGCCCGAAAGCGGTCGGACCAAAGTGCCTTTTTCCCGTTGGCGTCTGCCGTGGTATGCAGTCTGGGGTGCGATTCTGGGCATCGCCTCTTATTTGTTGGGAGACCAGTTCGGCTGGTTTCCCTGGAAAACGGTGGGCATGAATTTGATGGTGGTGTATGCCGTAGTGGCGCTCGTGCTTGGGGTGGCCGTATACGGTTATGTGCTCAAATCCGCCAAAGTACCGCGCTTTGTCAAATGGCTTTTGCTCATGGTGAATTTGTTCTTCTTCTTCTTCAGCCTCGTGGCGCTCATGATGTTTGGCTTGTTTGATGTGGTTTTTAATTTTCGGAAGTTGCCGGAAACAGAGAGCTAGCGCAAGAAATAGCTCGCATTGCGGCTGGGGGTACTCCCCGAAGGAGGTTTGAAGCGGATGAAAATCATACTGAAATCCGACGTCAAGGGGACGGGCAAAAAAGGCCAGGTCTTGGAGGTGGCGGACGGATACGCGCGCAACTTTCTTTTTCCCAGGGGATTGGCGTTGGCGGCTACGGAGAACAACGTCCAAGATTTGGTCAACAAAAAGGCCTGGGAGGAAAAGCGCAAAGAAAAAGAAAAGCAACGGGCCCTCGATTTGGCAGATAAACTCCGGCCTCTTGTCGTCGAGGTCGGTGCCAAGACCGGCGAGGCCGGCCGTTTGTTTGGCTCAGTCACCAACAAGGAAATTGCCGATACCCTTAAGAAAAAATACGCGTTGGATATAGACAAGCGGAAGCTTGAGTTAAGGGAGCCCATCAAAGCTCTGGGGACCTATTCCGTCCACGCCAGACTTCACCCCGACGTGAGTGCGGAATTTCGGGTCCGGGTGATCGGCGGTTGAGTTTGCGATGAAAGAAGTATTGACGAAATGGCTGCGGGATGGTGCGGGCGATCCGTCGGATGAAGCGGAGTTGAAGCAGGAAGTGGAAGCGCTCTATTCACTTCTGGCTGAGTTTTACGGTGCGGACCGGTTGGTTTTAAAAGCCAGCAAACTGGAAGCGTTGACCTTAATGCGTTCGCCGGACATTTCCGAGAGGGTTGCCGGCCTGGAAAAGATCGTCTCTAACGACCCGGTGCCACACCCGCTTCCGCCCCGGGCGGAGATTCTGGAGCGGCTGACAAAAATTGAAGACGGGATAGCTGACTTGGTGGCCCGCCGTTCGGTGGAGGAGCGCCTGGACAGGCAAATCGAGGATCGCATGCAGGAACGGCACAAGGATTATGTGCAAGAAATCAAAATGCAGGTTCTGAAGGAAACTGCCGGACCGGAAAATGCTCAGACCTTGAAAAAACTCGGCTTGTTGGAAAAAATGAATCGCATCCGACTGGCCCGGTCGGCTGCGGAGGTTTTGCGGCCGGAGACTGTTGAGGAGATTATCGGTCAGGGACAAGCGGTTCAGTCTCTCCTGGCCAAGCTGGCTACCCCTTATCCCCAACATATCCTCATCTACGGGCCGCCCGGGGTTGGCAAGACTTCGGCGGTTCGGGCCGCGCTAGAAACAGTCAAAGGGCATGCGAATTCTCCGTTTGCGCCAAACGCGCCCTTTGTCGAAGTCGATGGCACAAGTTTGCGCTGGGATCCGCGCGATGTGACCAATCCTCTTTTGGGTTCTGTCCATGACCCCATTTATCAGGGGGCAAAACGCGACTTCGCCGAAACAGGGGTTCCTGAACCAAAACCCGGCTTGGTGACCCAAGCCCACGGGGGTATTCTCTTTATTGATGAAATAGGAGAAATGGATAGCCTTTTGCTCAACAAG
Source organism: Peptococcaceae bacterium CEB3 (assembly GCA_001029295.1). Taxonomy (GTDB): domain Bacteria; phylum Bacillota; class Desulfitobacteriia; order Desulfitobacteriales; family Desulfitobacteriaceae; genus Acididesulfobacillus. The sequence continues at coordinate 58,491 of LDXJ01000063.1, forward strand.
CTGCTCAAAGTGCTTGAAGACAAGAGAGTGTTTTTCGATTCTTCGTATTATGACCCGGCTGACCCCAATGTGCCGCAGTTCATCAAGAACCTGTTTGAGCAAGGGGCGCCCGCGGATTTTGTTTTGGTAGGGGCGACGACGCGTGAGCCGGCTGCTCTGAGTCCCGCTTTGCGGTCCAGGTGCTCGGAGGTTTACTTCGTCCCCCTGGAACCGGAACATGTGCAAAAGATCGTTCATCAGGCCGCGAAGAAGCTGGAGCTTGACTTAGAAGAGAATGTTCCCGAAGTCATCAGTGAGTACGTGATTGAAGGGCGCAAAGCGAACAGTATCCTGACAGATGCCTACGGCTTGGTTCGTTACCGCCTGCCGGAGGCGGAAAGGGCCAGAGTGGGGGTGCAAGACGTTCTTGAGGTTATGCGCTCTGCCCGTTTGGCCCCCTGTGTCTTGCGCAAGGCTGCGCCCAGGCGGGAAGTCGGCCGCATTCTGGGTCTGGGAGTGGCGGGTTTTCTCGGTTCCGTACTCGAGATTGAAGCCATTGCTTTCGGTGGTATGGCGGGGAAGGGAACGGTTCGTTTTAACGAAACCGCCGGAAGTATGGCCAGGGATTCGGTGTTCAACGCGACTGCCGTGATTCGGCGGGTCACGGGTGCGGACCTGCGGGACTATGATGTCCACGTTAACGTGGTTGGGGGCGGAAAAATTGACGGTCCGTCAGCCGGCTTGGCTATAACGCTGGTTCTTTTCAGTGCCATACAGGATGCTCCTTTGAAACAGGACCTGGCCGTCACCGGAGAGATCTCCATTCAAGGCAAGGTCAAACCGGTAGGCGGCATTTACGAGAAGATATTCGGGGCCAAGCAAGCGGGAGTTCGCACAATCCTTATTCCCGCGGACAACTTGGCCGACGTCCCGGGGGGTATCAAGGGGATAGAAATAATCCCTGTCGGCGATTACGAAGAGGCGGCCAAAATCGCGTTGTAGTTTCCAGCCGGGTCTTGGCCGCTTGTGATTTGGCCGGAGGAGAATAAAGATGGAAGTCATAAAAGTTCCGCCCCACAACTTGGAGGCGGAGCAGTCGGTTTTGGGCGTATTGATGCTCGATCCCGGAGCTGCCGGCTCCGTTTTTGAAATACTTCAACCGGACGACTTTTATCGAGACAGTCACCGGTTCATTTTTGCGGCGATACGTGAACTTTTTGACAAAGGAGACCCTATTGACCTGGTGACGGTGACCGAGACTCTGAGGGGGAACGAGCGTCTGAGCCAGGTCGGAGGGATGGCTGCGGTCGCGGAGATAGCCCGTTCGGTTCCATCCAGTGCCGGGGCGGAGTACTACAGCAGGGTTGTTTCGGAAAAATCTTTGCTGCGCCAGCTTATCAAGGTGTCCGGTCAAATCGCCGAGCGGGGGTATCAACCGGGAGAAGAGGTTCAAACCCTTTTGGCCGAAGCGGAGAAGATGATCCTGGACCTCTCCATGAGAAGGGGTAAAGAAGGATTTGTTTCGATCCGCACCGTTTTGCTCGAGACCTTCGAGAAGATTGAATATCTTTACAGCAACAAAGGAAATCTCACGGGGGTGCCTACTTTTTTCCACCAATTGGATCATCTCACATCGGGTTGGCAGGCCTCCGATCTTGTTATCATAGCAGCCCGTCCATCCATGGGAAAGACGGCTTTGGTGTTAAACATGGCCCAAAACGCGGCGGTCCGGGCCAAAGTGCCGGTCGCTCTTTTTAGTCTGGAAATGTCAAAAGAACAGTTGGTACAAAGAATGCTGTGCTCGGAGGCCATGGTCGACCAGCAGAGGGTGCGCACAGGCGAGTTGGTCGATACGGATTGGCCGAAACTGACCAGGGCGGTCGGCCCTTTGTCCGAAGCCCCGATTTGGATTGACGATAGCGTGGGTATTTCCCTGACCGAGTTGCGCTCCAAAGCCAGACGCTTAAAGATGGAAAGCGGTTTGAGCATGCTGATTATCGATTACCTGCAACTGATGACCTTGGGACGCAAGGCCGAAAGCCGTCAGCAGGAAGTCGCTCAGATTTCGCGTGGGCTCAAGGGAATCGCGCGCGAACTGAAGGTCCCGGTTATTGCCCTCTCTCAGCTCAACCGGGGGGTAGAGCAGCGCCAGGACAAACACCCGATCATGTCGGATTTGTTGGAGTCGGGAGCCATTGAGGCGGATGCGGATGTGATTTCTTTTATTTATCGTGACGAATATTATCACCCTGATTCGGAAAAGAAAGGAATTGCGGAGATTATCCTGGCCAAACACCGCAACGGTCCCGTGGGAACGGTGGAACTGGGTTATCTCAAGGAATTTACCAAGTTTGTCAATCTTGACCGTCAGCACGCCACCAACCAACAAAGCATGGTTGACGCAGGGGCTCAGCATTTTTAGGACGTAATGGCGGTTTAGGCGGTGCGGGTGTGCCCGGATGTTCTGAGCAGGATTAAACCGGGGAAGACAGAAACGGAAAAAGGAACGGAGAAGAGAGGGGATTCGGGCAGGTGGGCGAAGAAATACGCGAATGATAGATGAAGATTTCCCATAAATGTTCGGATTGTAATTGACATATGGGAAAGGGATTGCTAATATTAAAGCTGTTTGTGAGGCCATCCGGGCCCCCCTGTGGGCGGGCCCAGTGGAAGATGGGAGGAAACGAAATGGCAGCAGTCGTTTTGATCGGAGTTCAGTGGGGTGACGAGGGAAAAGGGAAAATAACGGACTATTTGGCGGCGCAAGCGGACATGGTAGTTCGTTACCAGGGGGGAAATAACGCCGGCCACACCGTGGTCAAGGAAGGTGAAGAATTTAAACTGCACCTTATACCTTCGGGTATCCTTTATTCCGAGAAAACCTGTGTCGTTGGCAATGGGGTTGTGCTTGATCCGGCGGTTATTCTCGATGAGCTGCGACAGTTGCGCGAACGCGGCGTCCGAAGCGGTAAGCTCTTGATCAGCGGAAAGGCCCAGGTCATCATGCCGTACCACAGAGTGTTGGACAGTTTAGAAGAACAGGCCCGCGCTGAGCGGAAGATTGGTACGACCAAACGAGGCATAGGCCCTTGCTATATGGATAAAGCGGCGCGAATCGGCATTCGAGTTGCGGATCTTCTGGACCCGGAAGAGTTTGCGCTTAAACTGCGTGGAAATGTGCAGGAAAAGAATGTGCTTCTGACCAAGGTCTATGGGGCGGAACCTCTTGATTTTCAGCCTATTTACGATGAGTACTTGGCTTTCGGGGAAGCCCTGCGTCCGTATGTTGTGGATGCTTCCTTGGTGATTAACGAAACCATCCAAGCCGGAGAAAAGGTTCTATTTGAGGGCGCTCAAGGGACGCTTTTAGATTTGGATCACGGAACCTATCCGTATGTGACCTCGTCACACCCCATTGCCGGAGGAGCATGCACCGGGGCAGGGGTGGGCCCGACCCGGATTGACCGAGTGGTCGGAGTGGTGAAGGCTTATACGACCAGGGTTGGCGAAGGCCCGTTTCCAACGGAACTCCTGGAAGAAACGGGTGAAATGATCCGAGATAAAGGGCGTGAGTTTGGTACGACTACGGGCCGTGCCAGACGTTGCGGCTGGTTCGATGCGGTCATCGCCCGCTACGCCGTGAGGGTGAGCGGGATCTCCGATTTGGCCATGACCAAGCTCGATGTTTTAACAGGCTTGAAGAGCGTAAAGATTTGCGTCGGCTACCGGGTGGACGGAGAGGTTCTCTATGAGTTTCCTCAAAGTCTGAAAGTCTTCCAGCGCAGCCAACCCGTTTATGAGGAAGTTCCCGGCTGGCAGGAGGATATTTCGGAAGTGCGCAACTTTGAGGATTTGCCCGCAAATGCCCGCCTCTATATAGAGAAAATAGAGCAGCTCACCGGCGTGCCGGTTACCTTAGTGGCTGTGGGGCCGGGACGGGAGCAGACCATCGTGCGAGGCGCAATTTTCTGAGCCCCGCTGCCGGGTGCGGATGTTCCGAAAAGCATGGGTCCCCGCTGTCCCCGGCAGGGTCCCGCCAAAACTGGCGAGCGTTGCAAGTGCTTAGCGAACCTTTCAGGCAAAGGAGCGTCCGCGCACGCAGAAGGCGCAGCGTTAGAACGCGCCTAAGGGTTCACATGCAGGAATACCCAGAGGTTAGGCGCGTTAGCGGAGCCTTCGAGTACGCAGCTCCGGCGCCAAGGTGAGCGTGCACTGCAGAGCCGCTCGTTGACCCAAGAGTGCTGTAAAGTGCAAAGATAGCCACAGGATTTTGACGTATCCCTGCCTGCGTCCCTGCCGCCGCTTGACTAACTAACTGGCAAGGGGTATAATAAGTAATGTTCCGCTTGGTTTTGCTCGGCGGCAAGGCCGAGCTAATTTTACCGGTGGATTTTGCGGATGTGGCTCAGCTGGTAGAGCATTGGCTTCCCAAGCCGAGGGTCGCGAGTTCGAATCTCGTCATCCGCTCCATATGAAATCTAGACGCTGCAAGGGTTTGCGGCGTCTTTTGATTTTGTGCGTGGGAGTTAAAAAACACATTTGACAGCAACTTCATACCCTGTGGAGTATCGTGATCATAAATGTTCACAGTGGTACTCTTCTTAGCATGGCCTAACAGGCCGCTTACGTTTGGGACATTTTCTCCGCTGTCCAAAATTAATGTCGTCACAGTATGCCGCAAAAAGGTAGACAGCTTTGGCTGCAGAGAAAGAGCTACTGCCTAAGCCCAAGATGATCCTTGAGTGCGTTTTGCAGGGCGTTGGAGAAGTTTACCTGATTTTTTTCTGCTAAATCGTTAAGCCATTTGGGAATGGTTAGGGTTTTCTTAACGGCTTTATTTTCCATATGATCCCGGAATGCCGGCATCCAGGCTTCAACGAGGACGACAGCCTGATTTCTTTCGGTGTGAAGTTGGGCAACTGGGCGAGGTTCGGGAATTTCATCCCCGTCTTTCTCCATGCTATAAAGGTGTAATGCCATAGCTTCCCTAGCGTTTTTCATGGCCTCTTCAGTGGAATGAGCGCAAGGTAAGCAACCCGGTAAGTCGGGAAAATCGATAGAGATACCGTCATCCGCATAATCGAAAATGGCCGGGAAAATATAGCGGTCCTTTAACATTTGTTTTTCGTCCTTTCATCTAAATCAAGTAAATCAAGGGGAGCTAAAGCAGGGATTAGTGGATGTTAATCTCCGCTATCTTAAAGATGCTCAGTACAGTCTTAATTGGGATGTCCTTTTGTGGATGCGTCACTGTCACCTTACCTTTTTTGGTTGGGTGTTTTAAGTGCCAGTGATCACCTTCGGTCGAGACATGATACCAGCCATCTTTTTTTAGAATTTTTATGATTTCCGTTGAAGAATAAGCTTTCATGTACCTCTCCCTCTATCTTCCCCTCGCTGAGTTAAATATACCACGTATTATTATACGTGTCAATTCATTATGACAATTATGACACCCCCCTTTTTCTTTGACCGGGCCTTTGTGCGTTCCCAGAGTTCACGTATAAAAACAAAAGAAAAGCCGAAAATAAGAGTAGGAAAACTTACCCTGGAAGGTGGACTAGAATGGATAACAAGTTAATCTTCCGTTTAAAAGAATTTTACACGCTAGAGATTCTCCAGGTTGCTTTTTACGAGGCTCAAGCCAACTCCGCAACAGATGAATATTACAAAAAGGCATTTGAGAAAATCGTAGGGACCGAACAAGGGCACGTTGATTATTTTGCTGATAAAATCGTTCAAGCCAATGAAAAAGTCCCCTCCGTAGCCGGTTCAGTATTTCAGTTGGCTGGTAGTGTTGTTGGTGAAACTATGGAATTTGTCGGCAAATATAATACTTGTATGTTTGGTGTTGCTCTAGAAAATAAGGCTACGGAAATGTATCGGACCTTTATTGATGAGACCAACATAAAGAACTATGTCAAGATTAAAGACACTCTCTTTAAAAATCTGCTCGACGAAGAGTTCCACGCATATTGGTTGCGGGATTACGCAACTAAACATCCGAATGCATAGACAAGAAAGCATGTTTTCGATATAAGGGATTTCCCTGGCGGGAAGTAGTTTTATGTGGCTCTATTTGTCCGGGAGGCAAGGGAGTACAATCGAGTAGTCTATTTGATCCGGCGAATATGGGCGGTCTCCATTTGGAGCACATCTATCTTAGCCTCCAGGCGTTCCAACGTTGAGAATATTCTGTCGTTGTAATCTTTCTGGACTTCCCGCGCGTCGAACAGGGCCGTCACTTTCTGCCCCATTTCAGTTTCCATACGAATTTGGCTCGTCTTGACCTCTTGGAGGTCAGATTCGAAGCGGGACTGGCTCGTCTTGACCTCTCGGAGGTCAGATTCGAAGCGGGACTGGCTCGTCTTGACCTCTTGGAGGTCAGATTCGAAGCGGGATTGGCTCGTCTTGACCTCTCGGAGGTCAGATTCGAAGCGGGATTGGCTCGTCTTGACCTCTTGGAGGTCAGATTCGAAGCGGGATTGGCTCGCCTTGACCTCTTGAAGCTCACTTTTGGTAGCCATGTTTTGCTCTACGTCAGCAAATTTCTTGTCCATGCCGTCAAGTCTTTTGTCTATGCTGTCAAATCTTTTGTCCATGCCGTCAAATTTCTGGAGGACAACCTTTCGGAATTCTTCGTCAGTCATTCGTGATTCCTCTCCTTTTCTCTCGCTCTCGGCTTCCCTTCTTATACCATCCAATCAATTCAAATGGTATTGGCATGAATTTTCACGTTCCGATCGGTACTGATGAGGAAATTTTTTGTGCTTGTCTTACGGAGAATATGCCGCTCCTGAGCTCGGCCTTTCAGCTCGTCCGCCGCATTGCTCATGCACGAATCACCTCCCTTCTCGAAGCTCTGACACGACTCCTATTATATACCTTTACCGGCACTATGAGGACACCCATTCCGCACATTTCCCAGTATTTTCTTTGGCAGAAACCGGCATTCATTCCCCACTTTTAAGTGGAAGTCTTCTGCTGAGTGCTGATAAAAGCGGACAACTAAACTTGCCCAATCCTCAGAGGGGCTATATAATTAAACGGATTATTTGCCTCATATCGCGAAATGAGCACAGGGTAAAGAGAAGCGCAGCAGATGCCAATGTCAACACGGGATAGGCGTTCCCGGTACAAGGAGAGACAAAATGGCTATCGACCAAGTAAAGGAATATTTCAGGCAATGGAATATGGAGAATAGGATTCTGGAGTTTCAAGATTCAAGCGCAACCGTTGAGCTGGCGGCTAAGGCAGTAAACTGTGAGCCGAAGAGAATTGCGAAGACGTTATCGTTTCTGCTGGAAAACAGATGTATCCTGGTTGTCACGGCCGGTGACGCCAGAGTGGACAACCAAAAGTATAAGTTAGAGTTTGGGAGCAAGGCGAGGATGTTAGGATTCGATGAGGTGGTCAGATTTACGGGACATGCCGTCGGCGGAGTCTGTCCGTTTGGCGTAAAAGAAGGAGTCGTCACTTACCTGGATATTTCCCTGAAAAGATTTGAAACGGTTTTCCCGGCCTGCGGCAGCAGCAACAGTGCCATAGAACTTACGCTTGACGAGTTGCAACGATATTCCAAGGCCCGTGCCTGGATTGATGTGTGCAAAGATTGGCGGGTTTAGACATCATTTTACAAAGACATCTAGGCTGGCGTTTTTGAAAATAAAAAGAAATGTTGCCGCGGGGAGAATGGAAGGCTGAGATGGATTTAGTTGTGGGCATGATGGCGGCGATTGGAGTTTTAATCGCCTTTATTTTGAAGGGGACTTTTGTCGGTTACCCACTGGTTCTTTGCCTCCTCATCTTTGCCGTTATTGCCTGGAAGCGAGGCTACCGGCTCCGGGAGGTGGCCCGGATGGCTTTGACAGGCGGCCGAAAAGCGTTCGTAGTCTTGAAGATCTTTGTTCTCATTGGGGCAATTACGGGGGCTTGGATGGCTTCCGGCACCGTGCCCGGGATCGTCTACTACGGAATAAAGTACATGAACCCCAACTATTTCATACTCTATGCCTTCATGGTGAGTTCGGCCGTGTCATTTCTGCTGGGTACCTCCTTGGGCACGGTAAGTACGGTAGGGGTTGCCCTCATTCTTATGGCCAAAAACGGAGATATGAACGCCAATATCGCGGCGGGTGCGATTATAGCCGGAGCCTATTTTGGAGACCGTTGTTCTCCCATGTCGTCGAGCGCTAACCTGGTTGCTAACCTGACGGAGACGAATCTCTACACCAATATTAGGAACATGTTCAAGACTGCGGCTCCGGCTTTTGTCCTGTCCTCGGTTCTCTATTATATCATTTCCCTGCGTTATCCTTTAAGCTTTGTGGCCAGCCGGTTAGACGCGGAATTACTGAATATTTTCCGGATTAATGGCGAGGTGCTGATTCCGGCGCTGCTCGTCCTGCTCTTTGCCTTGTTTCGGCTGGACATTAAATTGGCCATGCTTCTGAGCGTGTTGGCCGCGGCTGGGATCGGGGTTCTGTTCCAGCAGCAGCATCTGAGCGAAGTTATGCGGGATATTGTCTTAGGGTATCGCTTAGACAAGGCCAGTCCACTCCAGTCCATCGTTCAGGGGGGCGGAATAATTTCCATGCTGAAGCCCTCGTTCGTCGTCTTTGTGTCTTGTGCCATGGCCGGCATTTTCGACGGAACCCGCATGCTCGGGAGCATTGAGGCGATTCTCCTGCGGGCGAAGAGCAGGGTTGCGCTTTTTGGCTGCACGGCGCTCGTCAGCCTTGTTACGGCAGCTCTAGGGTCCAATCAGTCCATCAGTCTTGTCCTTACTGAGCAATTGATGAAAAAAAGCTACGCAAGAAGTGAAAAAGGCAGCTACGATCTAGCCGTAGATTTGGAAAATACGGGAGAAGTCCTAGCCGCCTTGATTCCATGGAATATTGCGGCCCTGGTTCCGACTGTGACAATGAAAGTGGGCAGCGTTGGGTTTGTGCCCTACGCGCTTTATCTCTATCTGCTTCCGCTGACCCTTATGGTGTATTTTGCGGTTCGTTCTGCCCGGGACGCAAGAGGAGCGCATACGGAAAAAGTCGGCTGACGCTTGGCGGAGGCAGGTCACAACGAAGTTTGGGAAAATGTGGCGCTTCCGGCAGCCTTCCGACAAAAGAAGCCAATATATGCTATTGCGGTAAAGGCTGGGAAGATGTATCCTGTAGCAGTGGGCAAACCTTCCAAGAAAGAAGGTGAAAATTGTGGAGCGCGAGTTGTTGGAGGAGCTGGAAACGTGGCGATGCAGAATGTATACGGTCGCTGCGGAAAAGGATTTGCGTGATCCGGAAGTTCTCATGATCAGTCAGCGAATTGATGTCTTGGTCAATCGGCTGTATGCTTTGGAGAGAGAAATAGATGCACACGCGGCCTGAGGCAGGCGTTCCTGACATTTTGCGGGGCCGCCCGGAAGGGCTTCCTTTTGTACGTGGCATCGTGCTATAATCAGTGAGAAGAGGTAGACCGAAGGGGGGAGTTTGAATGGCTAAACATATTCAAACCGTGATTAGGGCGAATTTAAGTGCAAGCGTGAAGACCGGAGGGTGTGGTGCCTGTCAAACTTCATGCCAGTCAGCATGCAAAACGTCCTGTACGGTTGGAAATCAAGTGTGTGTCAAGTAGGTACCCTTGTCTTTGTCGGCAGAAACCAGTGCTTAATCCCGTTGCGGAGGGAATAAGACGCAGGTACGGTTTCGGAACCCACCCCTGACTGGGATGGGTTCTGTTTCTGTTTTGATGGATTGTTTTGTGGATCATGGCAGCTATGGGTTCAAGTGCCCGCATCCCTGTGGCAGGCAGTGGGCGGCGATAACGGCCGGATTTTCGGTGAGAGAGAGGATTGTCATGTTGGATTTGACCGGCTATAATTGGGAGAAAAATGTGCATGTATTTCGGCAGGGAGACCTCAATATTGTTTATGATGTAAATTCGGGTTCTCTGCATATCGTCGACGAACTGACTTACCGGATTTTGCGGGTGTCGGGGACTTTAAGGGTCCTTTCGCCGGCGGAGATTAAGCGCGGGCTGGAGAGAGCCGCCGTGGATTTGGCTGCCGCGCGGGAAGTCCTGGACGAGCTGGCAGACCTGAAGGAAGAGGGTGTGCTCTTCTCAACGGAAGCGGAGGAGCTAGGCCCGAGGTACCCGGAGAAACCCCTGGTCAAGGCCATCTGTCTGCACGTGGCTCATGATTGCAATTTGCGTTGTGGCTACTGTTTTGCCGGATCGGGGGCTTTCGGCGGGAGCCGTATGTTAATGGATCCGGAAACCGGGAGGAGAGGAATTGACTTCGTCTTGTCCGCCTCCGGCCATCGCACTCACTGTGAGGTGGACTTTTTTGGCGGAGAGCCGCTGCTTAATTTTCCGCTTGTCCAAGAATTGGTTCACTATGGGCGGGAGGCAGCGGCAAAACGGCATAAGACTTTGAAGTTCACACTGACCACCAACGCGGTGCCTCTGACTAAGGAAATCGAGGAGTTTCTGGAAAAGGAAGATATCAGCGTCGTTTTGAGTTTAGATGGGCGGCCGGAAGTGCACGACAAAATGAGGCCCTTTGCCAACGGGCAGGGAAGTTATGACCGGGTGGTTCCGTCGATTCGGCGTTTTGCCCGGAGACGCCCGCAAAGTTCTCCTTATGCGGTTGGGACATATTATTATGTACGGGGAACCTACACCCACTTTAATTTGGACTTTGACCGGGATGTGGTCCACATGCTGGATTTGGGGCTTAAGCGAATATCGATGGAGCCTGTCGTCGCGTCTCCGGAAGAGCCCTACGCTTTCCAACCGGACGACTTGGAGACCATCCGGAAAAGTTATGATCGCCTGGGAGAGGAGATCATCGAACGGAGAGCGAGGGGCGAGGATTTCAGCTTTTTTCATTTCAATATGGCTTTAGAACAGGGCCCGTGTCTGCCCAAGCGGCTTGCGGGTTGTGGGGCGGGTCATGAATATGTGGCGATCTCCCCTGAAGGAGACCTTTATCCTTGTCATCAGTTCGTCGGTCAGGAACAATTTAAAATGGGTTCTCTTTATGCCGCCGATCCGCTGGGGCTGAACCGGGATCTGGTCGGGGCTTTTCGCACTGCGCACGTTTACGCCAAGCCCTCCTGCCGGGTCTGCTGGGCCCGTTTCTCCTGCAGCGGAGGGTGTCATGCCGCGAATTTCGCCGCGAGCGGAAGTTTGACGGAAGTTTACGCTTTGGGGTGTGAGTTCCAGAAAAAACGGTTGGAGATGGCCCTGTACCTCAAGGCGAAAGAGTTGCAGGCGGCGGGTCAGCACGACTGACTGAACGTGGAGATGTGCTTACATTCCCGGCATTGAATTTCGATGTTTTCTCGCGCATATTCTCCAAAGGAGCCTGAACCAGGGAACCTGGATCAGAGCCCCGGCAAGGGTGCCCTGAAAAATAGGCGCTGACTAAGGGGGAGTGTTTTCTTGACGGAGGTTGTTCGTTCGGCTTGCCCTTTGAACTGCCCGGACAGCTGCGCTTTTCTCGTTGAAAAGACGCAACAGGGACTGCGGGTTTACGGTGACAGGGAGAACCCCATAACGCGCGGGTTTATTTGCGCTAAAGGACGGGCCTTAGCTGAACGAGTGTTTTCGCGCGACCGTTTGCGGTTTCCGCAGCTTCGGGCGGGAGCCTCCTGGAAACGGATATCCTGGGACGAAGTGTACGAACTTTTGGCAAGGGAAATCCGGCAGACTTTGGCGGAAACGGGCCCCCGGGGAATTCTTCATCATTTCGACTATGGCCATAACGGGGTTTTGCGGGCGCTAGACCGCCGATTTTTTCAGGCCTTGGGCGGCGCAACGGAGCCCAGGGGAAGTATGTGCTGGGGCGCCGGTTACCGGGCCCAGGAAATAGATTTCGGGGCGGTTCGCAGCAGCCTCTGGCAAGATCTGGTCCGGGCAGGGTTGATCATTCTTTGGGGGCGCGATCCGGCCGTTACGAACATCCACCTCCTGCCCGTTCTGCGGGAAGCGAGAAGGCAGGGGGCGAAGCTTATTGTCATCAATCCTGTCAGGGTCAGGAGTGCGGCTTTCGCAGACGCCTACTTCAGGGTTCATCCGGGCACAGACGGGGCTTTGGCTTTGGGCTTGGCGCACATTATTCTGGACCGTGGGTGGCAGGACAAAGACTTTGTCGAGGCCCATGTTGAGGGCTTTTCCGATTTTGCCGTCAGGGTGAAAGATTTCCCCCCGGCAAAGGTCTCCGCTCTCACCGGCATGAGGGTGGAGGATATTCACTCTTTGGCGGAGTTGATTCGTCAGGAAAAACCGGTCTCATTCGTTTTGGGGTACGGACTGCAACGCTACACCCATGGGGGCAATACGGTTCGAGCCATCGATGCCCTGGCCGCGCTGACAGGCAATGTCGGGCGCCCCGGAGCGGGGGTTCACTTCGCTCACGCTTACCATAAAGGGAAGTTGAACAGTCTTTCTCTCCCCCCGGAGGACTGGCAAAGCCGGACATTTCCTCACGCTCTTCTGGCGCAAGGCTTAAGGCAAGCTGATCCGCCCGTGCGCATGGCCTTTGTCACGCGCTCCAATCCGCTGGCTCAGCAGCCGGATTCCCTGCTTTGGCGGGAAGCATGGCAGGGAATTCGCTTTAAAGTCGTGCTTGATACGGTTATGACAGAGACGGCCAAGCAGTCGGATCTCGTCCTGCCGGTCACGACTGTCTTCGAGGAAGAAGACTTGATCGCCACCTCGTGGAGTCCGTTTCTCCAATATGCGGGCAAAGTGTTGGAACCCCAAGGGGAAGCGAAACCGGAACCGCTTCTCTTCACAGAATTGGCCCGCGGATTGGGTTTGGGACGCTATTTTCCGTTTACGGCCTCAGAGTGGCTGGAATACGTGCTCGAACCCTTGGCACAGCAGGGGGTCACTCTGGGCCGATTGAAAGAAGGGCCTCTCCGGGCACCCTATATTCCTGAGGTGGCCTGGGAAGATTGCCACTTTGCAACTCCGTCGGGAAAGGTCGAGTTATTTTCCGAAGTGGCCCGGAAGGAATCGGGCGATCCTGTGGCGAATTTTACCGGGGAACGGTCCGGAGTCCCGGACGGAGACGGATCCGAGCTCGAGGAAGAAACGGCGGAATTTCCGTTTTATCTTTTGACTCCTCACCCGGCGGCGGGGATTCACTCCCAATTTATGGAGGGAAAAGAACTCCGGGTCTATATTCACCCCTCCCTGGCCGCACGATTCAGACTTTCACCGGGGGACATGGTCCTTGTTTCGACTGCCGGGGGGCAGTTGCGGGCGCCGGTGGCAGTTTCGGAAGCTATTCACCCCGGCAGTGTTGTCATTCCGGAGGGCGCCGGTGGCAGTTTCGGAAGCTATTCACCCCGGCAGTGTTGTCATTCCGGAGGGCGCCGCGGCAGGGGGGATGGGGGTAAATCAGCTGATCAGAGGCAGGGTGTCAGATTTGGGAGAGAGCACATCTTATTATGAGGAGCACTGCGCCCTGCGAGACGGGACAGAGCGCGGAAGCGCAAAGGACGGCCCAGAGGACGGAAAGCTGGGGCCCTGACGGAAAACCTGGTCCTGACGGAACAAAAGACCTTTTGGCCGGAGGCTGCAGAGGATTTCGGGGGGAGGGAGAGTGAGTATGAACAAAAAGACGCAAAAGGTGCTGACAATTATCCTGGCCGTATTTGTGACTGTGAGCATGCTGGGTTCCGCGGCTTTCAGTTTCTTCTATCCGGGTTCCAATGTTCCGCCTTCTTCAGCCGCCACTCCACCGTCTTCTACCGGGGCCGCGGCAGCGGCCGAGGCCCAGTATCATCAGGCGCAGAGCCAAGTGCGAGGTCTTTTGCAAAAGGTCAAAAGTCAGCCGGATGATCTGACTCTGAAAGAACAATTGGCCAACGCTTATTATGATCTGGGCTTGGCCGCGAGCCAAAGTGCGCCGGCCGAAGCGCGCGGGGACTTTGCCCAAGCGGTTCAGACCTATCAAAAGGTACTCAAAGTTAAGAAAGATACCAATCTCGTGCTTGATTTAGCGACGGCTGCCCTTTATGCCGGTCAAAACAGTTTGGCGGAGAAAAGTTACCAGGAGGCCCTGGCTCAAAAACCGGATTCCTTTGACGTTCTCTACAGCTATGGACTGTTCCTGGCGCAGGCCAAACAGGACTATGCCGGGGCGCTGAAACTGTGGCAAAAGGCGCTGGCCGAAGAGCCCGGCAATGCTAACGCGGCCCAGTTGAGAAAGCTTATTGTCCAGGTGGAAGGGCTGCAGAAGGCGAAGCCCTAGCTAAGGGAGCCGGGGAAAATGCGTGGTCAAGAGGTGACGGAATTTTGCACTTTGCAACATTGGCCAGTGGAAGTTCGGGGAATGCGATTTTGGTGGGTGAAGGGGACAGGGGTTTTGTGGTCGATTGCGGGATCAGTGCCAAGCGCCTGGTGGGGAACCTGGCGATCCTGCACGTTCCGCCGGAGCAGATCGAAGGCATTATTGTCACCCATGAACATATTGATCACATTAAAGGAATCGGAGTCTTGGCCCGCAAATTAAAAATTCCCATCTTGGCCACGGCCGGGTTGTGGGAGGAGATCGGCCTAGCAGCGGGCCCCCTGAAAGATGAACAAAAGATTATTATTCCGGAGGAAGTTTCCCTGGCCGGTCTTGATATCAAGCTTTTTCCGACATCGCATGACAGCCGGGAAAGCTACGGACTGAAGATTACGCGTCAAACCGCCGGCAAAAAAAGGCTCACCTTAGGGATCGCGACGGACAGCGGAACGGTTACGCAAGTGATGCATGAGCACTTGCGCGGCTGTGATGCCTTGGTGGTCGAGGCTAACCACGATGAGGAGAAGCTTTGGCAAGGGCGTTACCCCTGGCCTTTGAAAAGGCGGATTGCGGGAATTTACGGCCATTTGGAGAACAGTCAGATTGCCGAGGGTCTGTTGAGCTGGATCGGGGAAAATACACAACGGGTCGTTTTGGCCCATTTGAGCGAGGAGAATAATACCCCGGAGGCCGCCTTGACCGCTGTTCTGCGCGTGCTGAGGGGTTCCCATATTGCCAAAGAGAATCCGGAACTTCGTTTGAGGGTAGCACCCCGCCATACTCCGCATGAACTTATCTATTTACGTGAAGAATAGATTAAGGGAGGTAGAAGCTATGGGCTATTACAAGGGATCAAACTACTCTTTCGGCAGGGGACCCCGCCTTCTGCCGACGGCGGTGGTGGCTTTGCTGAGTGCCGTGCTTGGCGGAATTTTGGCGCTCGGCTTTGGCCATTCCCTATATGGAAACCGGCCGGTACAGCCGCCGGGCGGTAATCCGGTGACCATTACGCAAGCCAGTGCTCCGCCTGTGACCTCCGGCGCCCAGCCCAATTTCCCGGCGGTTGAGATCGCCAAGACGGTCGGGCCCACGGTCGTCGGGATTGCCAATTTCCAAGGATCGAGCGGTCTGTTCGGGGGGCAGGGTCTGAGTGAGTACGGAAGCGGGTCGGGGTTTATTATTGACGCCAAGAACGGGTACATCGTGACCAACTACCACGTTATTGACGGAGCCCAGAAATTGGTTGTGAGCTTAGCGGACGGCCGCAATCTGGAGGCGAAGGTCGTGGGGGGGGATCCCCGCACGGATCTGGCGGTCATAAAGATTAGCGCGAACAATCTGACGGCCGCGCAATTGGGCGATTCCAACAAACTGCAGGTCGGAGAACCGGTGGTCGCGATAGGGAACCCGGGAGGGCAGGAATTTGCCCGTTCCGTCACCGTGGGGGTCGTTTCGGCGACAAATAGGGTTTTGAATCTGCAAGGGGAAGCCAGTTTTAACCTGATTCAGACGGATGCCGCGATCAATCCGGGCAACAGCGGCGGACCTTTGGTGAATTATCAGGGACTTGTGATCGGCATCAATTCGGCTAAAAACCAGGAGCCCGGCTTTGAAGGGATGGGGTTTGCCATCCCGATCTCGGACGCCCTGCCCACGATCAAACAGTTGATTGAAAAAGGGTATGCCAGCCATCCCGCGCTCTTGGTCAGTATCGATTCGCGCTACAATGCCGAGTACGCGGCCCAGGAGGGTTGGCCGCAAGGCGCTTATGTGGCGCAGGTGAACGCCGGCGGCCCCGCGGCCCAAGCGGGTATCAAACCCGGGGACGTGATTACCAAGGTCAATGGCATACGAGTCCGCAATTCTCTCGAGTTGACCCACGAACTGTTCAAGTATAAGGCGGGGGAAAAAGTAACCGTGACGATTTTCCGCAACGGTACTTCGATCAACGTCCCTGTGGTTCTGTCGGGGCTCAAGTCTTAGCGCTATGTTTGAGATCAAAATTATCGCTGCCGGCAAAATCCGCGAACGTTACCTGCAAGAAGGCGCAGCGGCTTACCGGCAGCGCTTGCGGGCGCACGCTCGGGTCGATATCGTGGAAGTGGCGGATGAGCCCTGCCCGCAGAGGCTTTCCGAGGCGGAAGAAGAAAATGTGAGGACCCGGGAAGGGAAGCGTTTGTTGGGCAGGGTTTCGGGGGACGATTTCGTGGTCCTTTTGGATATAGAAGGCCGGGAAATGGATTCCTCCGGTTTTGCGCACCTGCTGGAGGAGCTGGCGGAGCGTGGAAAGACCCGCCTCGTTTTCATCATCGGAGGTTCTTTAGGGGTGGCCGACAGAGTGCGGAGGAGAGCCGATTTTCGCTGGTCTTTCTCCCGGCTCACTTTTCCCCATCAACTGATGCGCTTGGCGCTCCTGGAACAGCTTAACAGAATTTTGGTCAGGTAAGAAGTCTTACGAATGGATGAAGCTGACAGACGAAAGCCGATGGGTCGAAGCGACTGATTATCTCGGCAGCGGGAGTCGGGGCCGGAAGAGTCCTACTTGTGGTAAGGTTCGTGATTTAGAATGCGGTAAGCGCGATAGAGCTGTTCGTATACCAGCGTGGCCTGTAAGCCCAGGTCCATGTCCAAAGGAGTCAGGGTCAGGATCTCATATTCAGGATATACGGCGGAAGACGAGAGAGCAGGCGACGAAAGAGGGGAAGACGAGGAAGCTGGCGACGAGACAGGGGAAGACGAGAAAGCAGAAGGCGAGAAAGGGGATACTTCAGCTTGATCCGGGATGATCCGGGGTGCGTTCCGGATGAGTCCTGTCAAGGTAGGGAGTAAGTTGGGCGCACTCAGTATAAAGGCGGTTTCCGAGATTCCCGCAAACATTAAGGTGTTGATTCTGTCGGCCAATTTCTCGGAGGACAGCGATTCTCCGCCATTGTGGGATATCAGGATCTTGTGAACTTGCGGGGAGAGATCGCTCCTCAGTTGTTCACCGGATATGAAGGGCACTTGGCGTATCCGGCAATACCGGGTTAAACGCTTTTCGTACTCACGTATGGCATCGACGTAGAAACCCTCGATTTTTCCCCCTAAGAGATAAACACTGAAGTTCATGAGAAAATGTCCTCCGTTATGGTGCTAAGATGAGTCGCTCCGTTTTGCAAGCGGCTTATTTGTTGTTCGCCGGCGGGGAAACCTCGCTTCCCGCACGATTGTTCGGTGGGGACTCAAAAGTTCCGGTGAGAGTTGCCGGGCAAAGGCCGAGTCAGCGCAGAGATAGGCGAAGGTTTACATTTCAGGGAGGAAGTCCAAACTTTTGCGTAGTTTAGCATGAATCGGGCAGGAATTCCAGAGGCGTCTGTCGAAAAGGTAGCACAGCATCGAAAGGGCGCTCCGAAGGCGTCTTCTTAAAGGGGCTTGTCGAGAGACAGGCGGAGGACCCGGAAGCGGGAGAAGGAGGTGGGTTTTGGCGACAGGATTATTCGAAAATCGATGGAGGAGATTTTGACGAACAATGAGTGTGGACAAGGTTTTCCGGCAAAGAATGCGTGGGACCCACTTTCTCTTGACCGTCATGTTGGCGGCCGTTTTTTGTTTCTCGTTTGCGCCAAGGGTTTTTGCGGCCACTACATCGTTTGATACCGCCAGCACCGCGGTGCTCCCCGGCAGCATTGCGGGCACTGATCGTATCGGGACGGCCATCAAGATTGCCCAAGCCGGATGGCCCGACGGTTCGCAAAACGTGCTGGTCGTTCCCGCGGACCGGGCCAATTTGGTGGATGCGCTGTCGGCGGCTCCCCTGGCCGGGCAGCTCAAAGCACCGATTCTCGTTACCTACAAGTCGGGGTTGGATTCCCGGGTCGCGGCGGAAATAACGGCTTTGCAAGCGACCCATATCTATGCGATTGGCGCGCTCAGCCCTGCCGTCGTCAATTCTCTGAAGGGGATCGCCGGAGCAAGTGTGATTCCGCTGCAAGGCGCATCCCGGACGGATACGGCCGCTTTGGTAGCGAAGCAATTGACAGGCAGCCGGGGGTCTTTTGTGGTCGGCTATAATGGTATTCCCGATGCGCTTTCCGCCTCTTCCTATGCGGCCGCTAACGGTTATGCCATTCTCATCGCCAACCCGAACGGAACTCTGCCCTCGTCTGAGGCCCCTTTCACCGGCGCTGGGGTCTATGTCCTGGGCGGGCCATCATTGGTCGCAGATATTCCGGGGGCAACTCGTCTCGCCGGGACGGACCGTTACGCGACGAACGAGAAAATCATTACCGGTCTGACGTTTAAATATGACAAAGTCTATTTAGCGAACGGTGAGACGATGGTCGACGCCTTGGCGGGTTCATCTCTGGCCGCGCAGACCGATTCCCCTATGGTCCTCGTTAACAGTGACACAACCAAGCCTATTCCCGCCAATGTCAGCAAAGAGTTTACTTACGGTACTCAGGTCATTGGCCTAGGCGGGAGCGGAGTTGTTCCGGCCAGTCTTCTCAACTTGGCGCAGCAAGCCGCCGGTACGGTGGTCTCGGCAGCTCCGGTCAGCGTAACGACCAAGGCTGGTCAGGCGCCCGTATTGCCGGCCACCGTGACGGCCACGATGAGTGACGGTACAACTCAGAGTGTTGCGGTGACGTGGGCAAGTGTGGCATCAAGTGTGTACGCCGCCCCCGGAACGTTTGCGGTGAGCGGGGAAATTGCGCGCTCGGCCGTTAAGGCCAAGGCGAATGTGGTGGTGACCGGGTCCGCGCCAACGCTAACCGGCTTGCCGCCGGTGAGCATCGCGACCACCGTCGGAAATCCCCCCGTGTTACCGGCGACGTTGACGGCGACGATGAGTGACGGAACAACTCGGGTTGTGGCAGTCACTTGGTCCAACGTCGCTCCGAGCCAATACGCTTCGGCGGGAACATTTGTCGTCGTGGGCAGAGTGGCGGATTCGACCTTGACGGCTACGGCTACGGTAACGGTAACAGTGACTTCGGTCAAGCCAGTGTACTATGGCAGCGATTCCGGTACGGGCAGTTCTCCTTTCACGCCAGATTTCTATATTGGCCAACTGGGTTACGGAACCCATGAGCATTTCGATCCGAGTTCGGGCGGGGACGATCACAGTGGCTCTTACTTTAACGGCAGCGGCGCGGCCAAAGCTACCTGGATTTACGGTTACTGGCTGGTGTCAGGGCTTAGTGCCGCACCCAAGGGGATAACGGCCGCCGCCTGGGGGCAAAAACAAGCACAGGTGGCTTACCAGGCCTTTCAGGATTTGAGTAAGTACTATGGTTCCAAGGTCAAGCCGGTTGTGTTTGTGGATGTTGAAGACTGCGGCGGAGGGCTGGATGCCAAGGACTACACGAATAATCAGCAAATTTACACGTCCTTTGTCAACTGGCTCAGGCAGAACAGTACGGTAAAAGTCGGGACCTATTCGAGTCCGTCTGAGTGGGGCAGCCTGACCATGGGGTCAAACTTTGCGCCCCTCACACCGGGGTATTATTGGGTGGCCGATTATCCCGACGTGGGTGGACATCCTGATCAAAACGCCTTGACCCCGTCCAATCCGTTTTGGGTCAACTTTCCCCAAACGAGTGAACAAGCCGAAATATGGCAATTTGAGGGAACTCCAGATTACAATGTGGCCCGCGTTCTTCCCTAAAAAGAAGCAATACGTGAGAGGAAATAGTACGTAATAGGAGACAGTATTTGAAGTGAGTGGGGGCGATTCCAAAAGGTCCTGGCTGAATATGGGTGATCAGGTTTATTTTGGCTGGACGAATGTCGGCTTTGAATCCGGCCGACGGGTTGACAAAACCTTGTTTAGGTTAGATAATCATAAAGTAATTATATCCTGTCAGGGATAGAGGCGCGGTTGATTATGAGTAGGCACCGGGAGCTGGCAAGCGATGAGAGGTGCGGAAAGGAATAACCGCCGAAGTACGGCCTGGGCCGCAGGTCCGTGCTGGTCCGGCACCGAATAGGTGTCTGACTGTCATCCGGTTTTGGGGCCGGATGGAGCGCTATCTCGCATGTCTGGGCAGAAGCCGGCTTCGGGCCGGATTTTCGGACGGTTTGCGAGATGCGCAGCCGTCCTTTTTATTCACTGATTTTCAGTCCCATTCACTCACGAGTTTGGAGGAATTAAATCGTGGCCGCAAAGAACCTGCCTTTTACGAAGGAACAGTTGGAGCAGATCATCGCCGAATACGGTTCGCCGTTTCATATTTACGATGAGCAGGCAATCAGGGAAAACGCCCGCCGTTTAATTAAGGCCTTTGCCTGGGCGCCGGAATTTGAAGAGTATTTTGCCGTGAAGGCAACTCCCAATCCTTACATTTTAAAAGTCTTGCGTGAGGAGGGATTCGGAGCGGACTGCAGTTCTCTGGCTGAACTCATTCTGGCGGAGAAAGCCGGGATTTGCGAAGAGAATATCATGCTCACTTCCAACGATACCCCGGCTGAAGAATACGAAAAAGCCCGGGCCTTAGGGGCGATCATTAACCTTGATGATATCAGCCATATTGACTATCTGGAGAAGTATGCGGGGCTGCCGGAAATGCTCTCTTTCCGCTATAATCCCGGGCCGCTGCGCGCGGGTGGAAACGCCATCATCGGTAACCCCGAAGAAGCCAAGTACGGGCTGACCGGGGAACAACTCCTGCAAGCCTACCGGATTGCTCAAGCTAAGGGAGTTCGACGCTTCGGCATTCACACCATGGTCATATCCAATGAACTCGATCCGGCTTACTTCATCGAAACCGCTAAGATGATGTTTGATCTGGTGGTCTTCATTTACCGAGAGCTCGGAATCTGGATTGAAATGGTCAATTTGGGAGGAGGGATTGGGATCCCTTACCGGCCCGAGGAAGAAGCGGTTGACTTGGAGTTTGTCGCCCAAGGGATTCGGGAAGCGTATGAGAATACCATTGTTGCGGAAGGTCTGCATCCCCTCAAGCTGGCCATGGAGTGTGGGCGCATGATCACCGGTCCTTACGGTTACTTGGTGGCTAAGGTCCTGCACAAGAAGGAGATCTACCGGGACTATGTCGGCCTGGACGCGAGCATGGCGAACTTGATGCGCCCGGCGATTTATGGTGCTTATCATCATTTGACGGTTATGGGAAAAGAGGATTGGCCTCAGGACCATATCTATGACGTCACAGGGAGCCTATGTGAAAATAACGATAAATTTGCCGTCCAACGCCCCCTGCCCAGAATCGATATCGGGGACGTCGTCGTCATCCACGACACCGGGGCGCACGGTCACGCTATGGGTTTCAATTACAATGGCAAGCTGCGTTCGGCTGAACTCCTGCTCGGGCCGGATGGCCGGGTGAAGCTGATTCGTCGGGCCGAGACACTGGAAGATCATTTTGCTACCCTGGACTTTGCCGGTCTTTGAACAGCCTGCTCGGGCGCGCCGGACAAGTACGGACTTCAAAGTGGATTTATGTGCTAAATACTTAAATGCGTTCGGGGATGTCCTCTCTTCGTGTATAATTGAAGAGAGGACATTTTTGATCTTGGGGTGATGCTTATGACGGGGATAGGCCAAATCCGCTCTTTCGTTCAGGAATACGCGGAAGTCATAGCTCAAGTCTTGGAAGTCGATGTAACCATCGTCGATGAGGAACGCATACGGATCGGGGGAACCGGTCCGTATAAAGCCAAAGTCGGCCAGTTTGTCCCTTCCGGCTCCCTCTTCCAGAGGATTCTGGAGACGGGCAAGCCTGGGGCGGTGCCCGACCAGGACCGACATCCGGCTTGCCGCAACTGTGCCATCGCCGGTGAATGCCTTGAACTGGCCACTATGGGTTTCCCGATTCTCAAGCAAGGACAGCCCGTCGGCGTGATCGGGATCATGGCGGTGACTCCGGAGCAGAAGCAGAAAATCATCCTTTCCTCCGCCAAGCTGGCCGATTTTCTCAGCCATATGAGCAGCCTCTTGGAAAGTAAGCTGGTATTGATGGAAGCGAACCAAAAGCTGCAATACCAAGTTCGGGAGGCTATGCAGGTCATTAGCCAGAACTGCTCATTTGGGTCGATGGTCGGACAATCGGAGGCTTACCGTAATTTGGTAGAGGAAGCAGGGAGGGTCTCGTGCGGCACATCCACGGTGTTGATTCGGGGGGAGAGCGGCACGGGCAAAGAGTTGCTGGCCAGGGCTATCCATGGCGCCAGCGGCCGGCGTGAGAGGCCTTTTGTCGTGGTCAATTGTCCGTCTCTGCCCAATAATCTGTTGGAAAGCGAACTCTTCGGCTATGAAGGGGGAGCCTTCACCGGGGCCAACCGGGGTGGCAAGCCGGGCAAGTTTGAACTGGCGCAGCAGGGGACGATTTTTTTAGATGAAATCGGGGATTTGCCCTTGACCCTTCAACCCAAATTGCTGCGGGTGCTTCAAGAGAGAACCGTGGACAGGATCGGGGGCAAGAAACCCATTTCACTCGATGTGCGCGTAATTTCCGCGACTCATCGGGATTTGGAGGGCATGGTCCGGAGCGGGACTTTTCGTGCTGATCTCTATTACCGGCTGAACGTGATTCCGCTTTTTATTCCTCCCCTGCGGGAGCGCAGAGAAGATATTGAGCTTTATTTGCGCCACTTCCTCCGTAAATATGCCCAGAGGCTGGGCAAAGAGATTTCGGAAGTTGAACCTGATTTGGTGCAATGGTTTAACACCTACGACTGGCCGGGCAACGTACGGCAGGTGGAAAACGTGGTGGAATATTTGGTGAACATGGCCCAGTCAAATAAAATCGGGCTGGCCGAAATGCCTCGGAATTTGGTCGAACAGACAAGGGCCGTGGCGCTGCCAGGCTCCAGTTTGAACCAGCGGCTGGCGGACTATGAAAAAAATCTTTTGGCCGGATATTTGAGTAAAGGCGCTTCCTTAGAAGCCAAGAAGAGGGTAGCCGAGGAATTGCAAATCAGTTTGGCGACTCTTTACCGCCGGCTGGAAAAATACGATTTGATTTAAGGACTTAAACTGGCAAAGATGACATGATTTTTCAGATATAAGGCAAATCTTCTTCTCAAGTATGATAAGAACTTCGCGGCTATGAGAAGCAAGCCGGGGCTGGGCTCGGCCCCAAAAGTTATCAAAGCTGAGAAGTGACGGAAAGAAAGGGGCGGGACCCGTTCACTGCTGCCGCGGAGGGGCTGCCGAGTCCGAGCACCCGAAGAAATCGCCGCTCCCCTGCTTGTGGAGCACCTCACCCTATTCTCACCAGTCCCGGAAACGCGTCTCCCTGTATTTTGCGAGGATGGGGGCCGCAGATGGTATGATTGTTGCATTGAATCTATCAATCAGCCGGCAAGGATTTGGCTGGCAAAGATTTAAAGGGAAATGCCTGGGACGAGTTCCGCTGAGTGTTTCCGGGGTGAGGGGGCTAAAATTTTGCCAGAGCAAGGGCAAGAGCAAGAGCTGATTTCTTTATTGCGCACAGAGGTTAAACCGGCCTTGGGTTGTACGGAACCGGCGGCCGTGGCTTTGGCCGTCGCTACGGCGCGGGATTATTTGGGAGGCAGAATTGACAGGATAAAACTGGCCGTGAGCGGTAACATCTATAAAAATGCTTTGGCCGTGACGATTCCCCACACGCAAGAGGCAGGCCTGGAAATGGCCGCGGTCCTTGGCCTGTTAAAGGGAAAGGCCGACAGGGGGCTGGAGGTTTTTGCGGGGGTTGAGTCCGCCGACGTAGAGGAGGCCAAACTTCTCGTGGGCGGGGGTTTGGCACAAGTCCGCATAGCCGATCGCGAAGGCATTTTTATTGAGGCTCATTTGGAGGGGGAACGGGGTTGGGCAGAAGTTGTAATTGCCGGTGGACATACCCAGGTTGTATCTGTGAACCTCAACGGCAAGAGCAGAGAGCAAAGAGAGGATTACAGCGGGCAAGAGAAAGGAAGCGACTGGTTCTCTGACGAATATAAGCTGAGTGAATTAGTGGAGCAAGTGGAGAAATTTCGACTGGAAGACATTGAGTTTTTGCGGGATGGGCTAGAGATGAACCTGGCCATGGCGGAATTAGGTTTACGGTCAAAGCCCGGCCTGGCGTTGGGAGCGGGCCTTAAAGCCCTGATCGAAAGAGGGTTCCTCAGCGACGATGTCGGCAACCGGGCCCGCGCAGCCGTGGCCGGCGCCTGTGACGCCCGCATGGCCGGAATGGATCATCCGGTTATGAGCACTATGGGGAGCGGTAACCACGGGATTGTGGCTATAGTCACCGTGGCAGTTTTGGCGCGAGAGATAGGGGCGACTGAGGAGAGAACCTTGCGCGCTTTAGCCTTGAGTCATTTAGTTACGGCTTTTGTCAAACAGTATACTGGCAGGCTTTCTACGATGTGCGGTTGTGCGGTTGCTGCCGGGGCCGGCGCCGCGGCGGCCGCCACCTGGCTGCAAGGAGGCAAGGCCGAGCAGGTCGGCGGAGCGGTGCAGAACATCATAGGGAACTTGGCGGGGATGATTTGTGACGGGGCTAAGGGAGGGTGTGCGTTTAAGCTTTCAACTGCTGCCTCCGAAGCGATCCTTGCTTCCGAAATGGCTTTGGCTGGGATCATTATTAATCCGGTTGACGGGATTATTTCTCCGACGGTGGAGGATACCGTACGCAACCTGGGTCGGCTCAGTTCGGCGGGTATGACTTGTGCCGAGAAGACGATCCTGGATATTATGCTCCACAAAGAGAAAAGAGCGGTGTGACTATCCGACCATCTGGATTGACGCCCAGGCCGAACAGGCTGCGGGACTCCCACTTCTACAAGTGGGAGTCCCTTTGGATAATTAGGGAATCCTTAAGCCACACTAATTGGGAAATCCAAAAGTGAGGTGAGGGTATGCTTAGTCGCAGACGTTTGGGCGTAACGCTCGGCATCGTTTTGAGTCTCATTCTCAGCACCGTGGCCCTTGGGGCTTTGGGCGACCGGCTGTTGTCGCGAGGTACCAACGGCTCGGATGTGCGCGAGATGCAGGCCAAGTTGATTCAGCTGGGTTACCCGGTCGGGCCGCTGGACGGGAAGTTCGGATCCAGAACGGAAAATGCGGTGCGTAAGTTTCAACAGGACCATGGTCTGAAAGTGGACGGGATAGCGGGACCCAAGACGATTGGGGAGCTCAGCCATTTGACCGGAAGCAGCACCAATGCGTCCGGGGTGGCGTTGGGGAACAAGAGTGCCGATGTCAACCTTCTGGCCCATATCGTGAACGGGGAAGCGCGGGGGGAGCCGTTCATCGGGCAGGTGGCCGTAGCGGCGGTCGTTCTCAACCGGCTCAAGAATCCGGCCTTTCCCAAGACTATCGCCGGGGTGATTTATCAACCGGGGGCTTTTTCCAGCGTTAGCGACGGCCAGGTCAACAAGCAGCCTACGGCGTCCTCTATCCGGGCCGCTCGCGAAGCGCTTTCCGGGGTTGATCCTTCTCACGGGGCGCTCTATTTCTTCAACCCGGCTAAGACGAGTAACCGCTATATTTGGTCTCGGCCGGAGATCACCAAAATCGGCCAGCAGATTTTCACGAGTTAGGAGGGGGATCATATGCGTGATCGGATGCGCAAGGCTTGGATTGGCACTTTAGCAGTCGCCTTGCTGGTTTCTTTGGCTTGGGGTGTCAATGAATACCAGTCGGCTAAACAGTACCGGATCGCTCTGGACGTTCAGCACCAGCGTTCGCTGCAGGGAATTGCCGGTCATCTGGACCAACTCGATACTGACCTGGCCAAGGGTGCGGTGGCGGGGTCCGCCAATCAGCAGGTGCTCTATCTGGGGCGTGTCTCAAGTCAAAGCGAGGCGGCTAACCACGACTTAGCCCAATTGCCGGCAGACCAAACGGGCCTAAGTTATGTGGGGCAGCTCTTGGCCCAAACGGCGGCCTTCGCCAACTCCCTATCTCAGCGCGTAGCGGTGGGGGACGCAATTTCGCCGGCTGAGGCAAAAACGCTCAACGATATGCATACCAGAGTTATCCAGGTCAACCGCAAGGTACAAGATCTGCTCGTCCGCACCAATACGGAAAACCTGGCCTGGACGGGAACTCCGACCAGATTCAATCTCGCCGGGATTTTCGGCCGGACCCAGGTGGCTGAGGCGGCGGCCGAAGGGCAGGCCGGGTCGGCTCCCCACTCTGTGCGCAACGGTCTGGAGCAGCTGGACACGAGTCTGGAAAAGCTGCCCCCGCTCAAGTATCAGGGTGAGTATTCCACCCGTTCGGTCGCCAAACCGCTGGGTTTGCCGGCGGGGCAGGTCAGTCGTCAGCAGGCTCAGAGTGTGGCGCGGGATTTTCTCACTAAGGCCGGGTACCAAGGTCTGGTGCCGGTGCCGGCGGGTGAGACCAAAGGGCCTTTGGCGGCCTACACGTTTACCGCTAAGACCGCTTATCTGGAGGTCAGCCGCCAGGGAGGTGTGGTGCTGCTCTTCCGCGATCAGAGGCCGATCGGGACCCGCACCCTCAGTGCGGCCCAAGGGCAGAGCAAAGCGGCGGCTATTCTTCATGCTTTACACTGGAATCTGGCCTTCACCTCGGTGGAGGATGACGGATCCTACATCCAGTTGGCGGCGGTCAGTGAAGAAAAGGGGATCTATTATTACCCGGACAAAGTTCGCCTGATGGTGGCCTTGGACAATGGCCAGCTTGTCGGTTATGATGCCACAGCCTATTGGGCTTTCCACCACACCAGAAGTTTTCCGGGCCCGCGTATCACCCTGGCGGAGGCCGAGAAAAAACTTCCCGCCGGCTTCAGCCTTACCTCCACCCATCTCGCGGTCATTCCCAGGCCCGGGAACCGAGAGGTATTGTGTTATGAACTGCGGGGGCGGTATCGGGGTGAGGAATATCTCATCTACGTGGATGCGCTCAACGGTAAAGAGGAGAAAATCGAGCGGGTTATTCATACCCCGCGGGGCGACTTCATCCAGTAGATCCCTGGGGACGCATATGCCGGGAAGGTGGCGACCCTTCCGCCGGTTTTGTCCTAGCTAGGACAGCCCGGCAAGGGTCAAGCCGGCACAGGGCGGTGCCAGGAGCAGCCTACCTTGAGGCTGCTCCTTCCCTGCCTTATAATATATTAGGTAAGCGATAGCCGGAATTGGCTAAGCCGGTGTCTGAACCCGGCCCTAACCCGGGCAACACAAGACCCCGGTGCGGGAAGAGGGCTTGGAAAGGAGGGCATGTGGGGAATTCGGATGAAGACGAGAGGATGGCGGGCAAAAAAAACGTCCTGATTAGAGTCGTCGGAACACAGAAATTCTCCGAAGGAGAAACCGATAGGTTGGAATTTGTCACGACAGGGGCGT
Organism: Peptococcaceae bacterium CEB3; assembly: GCA_001029295.1. Classification (GTDB taxonomy): domain Bacteria; phylum Bacillota; class Desulfitobacteriia; order Desulfitobacteriales; family Desulfitobacteriaceae; genus Acididesulfobacillus. Next base: position 86,041 of record LDXJ01000063.1, read on the forward strand.
TTTACGAACGGCAGGGGGCCTTTTATCTGCTTTACCGCGAATCAGAAGTCAGCGGTATGGCGGGAGTCACGACTTCCCTCCGCATCGAAGGAAAGCATATTACCTTAAATCGTATGGGAAAGGCGGAGTTGAAACAGGAATTCCAACCGGGGATTTTGCACCGGGGGAGATATGTCACGTCTTTCGGAACACTTTGGCTGAGCGTGTTGACAACCGAATTGGAATATGACTTGACAGTTATGGGGGGACGTATTAGTCTAGAATATGATCTTTTTGCGGATGATGCCTTGGTGAGCCATAACGGCCTGGAAATTATCATAAAGGAGGAGCCTCCTCGATGAGTCTCTATGCACGGATAGCCCAGAAGATTGAACGCAATTTGGCGGAAGCGGCTGCAAAAGCTAAGACTCAAGGTGAGTTAGATTTCGGGGAATTGCCTTCTTTCGTTTTAGAAGAACCGCGCGAACGTCAGCACGGGGACCTGGCCACAAACCTGGGTATGGTTCTGGCCAAACAGGCTAAGCGTTCGCCCCGGGAGGTCGCCGAAATCTTAATCCGCCATTTGGAGACGGATAATACTTGGATAGAGTCGTCAGAGATTGCCGGTCCCGGTTTTATTAATTTCCGGCTTAATCCGCGCTGGCTGAGCGCCGTCATTCCCGAAGTTTTGCGGGAAGGGCAGGCCTATGGACGGGTGAATCTGGGGCAGGGAAAAAAGGTTCAAGTGGAATTCGTCAGCGCTAATCCAACGGGGCTCCTCCATATGGGAAATGCCCGCGGAGCGGCTCTGGGGGACAGTCTGGCGTCTCTGTTACAGATGGCTGGCTATGAGGTCAGCCGTGAATTTTACATTAATGACGCCGGCAATCAGATTCACAATTTTGCCCTGTCTTTAGAAGCACGCTATCTTCAGCTTCTGGGACAGGATGCCCCGATCCCGGAAGGCGGGTACCACGGTGAAGATCTTTTGGACACTGTTCAAGGGCTCATGGATCGGGATGGTGATAAATATTTAAATATGGATGCCGGCCTGAGGCAGGAATTTCTCGTACGCTATGCCTTAGCGGAAAAGATGGGACAGATCAGGGAGACGCTCAAAGATTTTGGGGTGGAGTATGACGTTTGGTTCAGTGAACAATCTCTGCATGATTCCGGCTTCGTCCGTTCCACCATGGAGGACATGGAGAAAAAGGGCTATATCTACGAGAAAGAGGGGGCCCTTTGGCTGAAATCCACCTTGTTCGGAGACGAAAAAGATGAGGTTGTTGTGCGCAGCAACGGAATACCGACTTACTTTGCGGCGGACATTGCCTATCACCGGAACAAATTTGAACGCGGCTTTGATCAAGTGATTAATATTTGGGGGGCGGACCACCACGGGCATGTGGCAAGAATGAAAGGCGCGATGGCGGCTTTGGGCATTGATCCCGATCGACTGCAGATCATTCTCATGCAGTTGGTGCGTCTGATCCAGAATGGCGAAGTCGTGAGGATGTCCAAACGTTCCGGTCAGTACATTACCTTGCGCGAGTTAATGGACGAAGTGGGGAAGGATGCGGCCCGTTTCACCTTTATTCTGCGCGACCCGGATTCCGCCGTGGAATTTGATCTGGATTTGGCGAAATCCCAATCCGCCGATAACCCGGTCTACTACATCCAGTATGCCCATGCCCGGCTTTGCAGCATTTTGCGCCAGGCCGGGGACACGGAGGCCGAGGCGGAGATTCCTGCCGAACGGGAACTGGAACTCCTTCTCGACAGTCAGGAAGAACGGGCTCTTTTGAAAAAGATGGCGGATTTTCCCGATGAAATTTCCTTGGCCGCACGGTTGCTGGAACCCCACCGTCTGGCCCGGTATGTGCTTGATTTGGCCGGGCTTTTTCACACGTTTTACAACAGCCACAGGGTTTTGGTCGAGGAAGAGGGTTTGCGCAGGGCGCGTCTGGCTTTAATTCGCTCAACCCGACAGGTCATTGCCAATGTTTTGGGGATTTTGGGCGTGTCAGCGCCGGAACGGATGTAAACCTATATTTTGTTAATGTAGACCTCTGCCTTGTTAATGTAGACCTATATTTTGTTTAATGTAGACCTATGCTTTGTTAATGTAAACCTATGTTTGAGGAAAGGCGGTGGAATTTTGGCGCAATCTTTTGGTCAAGGGAGGCTCTCCAGTAGTACCGATATTGCTTTCGAACTTTTGAAAACTCACGGTCGCCCGATGAACTATCGAGATTTAATCGGGTTAATTCTGCAGAAAAAGGAACTGCCCCAAAGTCCCGAGCAGGTATCCGCAGTGCTGACCCAGATAAACCTTGACACCCGCTTTGCTTATGCGGGCTCAGGGGAATGGGGTTTGAAGGTTTGGCTTCCCACCCGTACTTCAAAACGTATGCCATCCATCACCCTGATGAATAAGTCGGTGGCTTATGATGATGAAGACACGGCTAAAACGTCTCCGCCGGACGGGGAGGATCCGGAAAACGGGGAGCACCGCTATGAGGGCCAAGAGGATCCGGGCGAGGCGGGAGACGCTTTGGATGATGAAGATGAAGATGAAGACGAAGATAAAGATGAGGAAGACATGGCAGAGGGAGATGAGGAGGAAGAGGACGGAGGCGGGCGCAAAGGCCGGTGGTAAAGGAGACGTCGGCCAAGCAACAGAAGAAAAGGAGACCTCGCCGAAGTAACAGAAGCGGCTGGTTGGTTCTTGACAGGTCTTTTGAATAAGGCTAGAATACAAAGCAATAGGAAAAATAATGCTAGTGCGGCTGGACGGACTAGCTTTTTTTGTGTGTCGCAGCCGGGTCGTGTATTGGATCGGCACATTCAACCTGAGGGAAAAGACGCGGAAAAAGGGAAATTAGAAGTGAGAAAGGACAAACGCAGATGACGACCAAGTTTATTTTCGTGACCGGAGGAGTGGTCTCTTCTTTGGGCAAAGGGATTACGGCCGCTTCGTTGGGCTGTCTGCTCAAAAATCGGGGATTCAAAGTGGCGATTCAAAAGTTTGATCCCTATATCAACATCGATCCCGGTACCATGAGCCCTTATCAACACGGGGAAGTCTTTGTCACGGATGACGGGGCGGAAACCGATTTGGATCTTGGGCACTACGAACGGTTTATTGACGTGCCCTTGTCGCAAAACAGTAATGTGACCACCGGGAAGATTTACTGGGCGGTCATTAACAAGGAGCGCAAGGGGGATTTTCTGGGCGCAACGGTTCAAGTGATTCCCCATATTACGAACGAAATCAAGGAGCGGATTTACCGGGTGGCGAGGGAAAGCCATCCGGATGTCGTGATCACAGAGATCGGGGGCACCGTGGGTGATATCGAGTCCTTGCCTTTCTTGGAGGCCATACGCCAGATGCGCACAGACATCGGGCACAAGAACATTATCTATATCCATGTCACTTTAGTGCCTTATCTGGCGGCTTCGGGAGAACTCAAAACCAAACCCAGTCAACATTCAGTCAAAGAGATCCGGGGGATAGGGATCCAGCCCAATATCCTCGTTTGCCGCACCGAACATCGTTTGTCCGCCGACATGGTGGACAAGCTGGCTCTCCTTTGCGATATCGATGGGGACGCCATTATTCAGGCCGTAGATGCCCCAACCATTTATGAGGTGCCCTTGAATCTCCAGGCGGAAGGGCTGGACGAGATCGTCCTCAAGCGTTTTGAACTGGAGGCCCCGAAGGCCGATATGACGGAGTGGCGTCAGATTGTCGAGCGCATCAAGTCCCCCAAGCTTGCTGTGGAAATAGCGATTGTAGGCAAATACGTTGAGCTTCCCGACGCTTACCTGAGTGTGGCGGAAGCTCTGCGCCATGCCGGGACCGAACATGGGGCCAAGGTCAATATCCGCTGGATTAATTCCGAAGAGGTGGAAAACGGATCAGTGGAGGATTTTCTCAAGGAGGTTGCGGGTATCCTTGTCCCCGGGGGTTTCGGTAACCGGGGAATCGAGGGGAAGATTCAGTCCATTCGTTACGCTCGCGAGAACAAAATCCCTTTTTTGGGAATTTGTCTGGGCATGCAGTGTGCGGTTATTGAATTTGCCCGCAATGTCTGCGGCCTTGGGGGGGCCAACAGCACCGAGTTCGATCCTGACACTCCCTACCCGGTCATTGATATCCTGCCTGAGCAAAAGGATATTGAGGACAAAGGAGGGACCATGAGACTGGGAATCTCGCCGGCGAAGCTGATAGAAGGGACTCATGCCTACGAGGCTTACCGGGATGAGGTAATCTACGAGCGGCATCGCCACCGCTATGAGGTCAACAACCAGTTCCGGGCCGATCTTGAGCAGGCGGGACTGAAGTTCTCAGGCACCTCGCCGGACGGCCGTCTGGTCGAAATCACGGAGCTTCCCGATCACCCTTGGTTTACGGCTTCCCAATTTCACCCCGAGTTTAAGTCTCGTCCCAACCGTCCGCATCCGCTGTTCCGGGGCTTCATTCGGGCTGCTCTTGACCAGGCAAGCCGGTAGCTCCGGCGTGACGCGATTCACTTTAAGGTTCGTAAAGATAACCGGATTGTCATCAAGGCCGCTTATTCTGTTCTTGGCATAGACGGGACTAGAAGGGCGGGGATGAAGGCAAGACTTGTAGCAAGAAGGTTTTCCGCAGGAATGGAGGATTCGGGGCATGGCCTATGCCACAAAATGGATTGACGTAAACGAACGGGCGCGCTTTGACGCTTTTTTGACCCATCATTATAAGGGACACATTTTACAGACCTGGGAATGGGGGGAGATCAAGAGCCGTACGGGCTGGCGGCCCTGGCGGCTCCTCGTGGAAGAGGATGGAGAGATCAAAGCGGCGGCTTCGGTATTGGAGCGAAAGCTTCCCTTAGTGGGGGTACCCATTTTTTACGTTCCGCGCGGCCCCGTCCTGACCTGGCATGATCGGGAACTCTTCGACGCGGTGTTGCGGGCGTTTAAAGGGTTGGCGAAAAAGAGGGGTGCGATCTTTCTGAAAATCGACCCGGATATCCCCTCCTCCGACCGGGAACTGGAACAGTTTTTGCACAGCCGGGGTTTCCGCTCGGCGGAAACGGGCAAAGGGTTTGAGGGGGTACAGCCAAAATATGTGTTCCGCTTGGATATAGCTCCGAAGGAAGAGGAGCTGCTGGCCGGGATGCACCAAAAAACGCGCTATAATATCCGTTTGGCCCAAAAAAAAGGGGTGCGGGTCCGGCGCGGGGCACGGGCGGATTTGCCCGAATTTTACCGTGTGCTGAAAGAGACGACCGAAAGGGACCGCTTTCTCGTCCGCGCTTATTCTTATTTTGAGGATATGTTTGACACCTTGGTACCGGCCGGCTTGGCGGAACTTTTCATAGGCGAGTACCAAGGTCAGGTTGTGGCCGGGACCCTGGCCTTCAGGCTGGGGGACAAAGCCTGGTACATCTATGGGGCATCTTCCAACAGCCACAGGAATGTAATGCCCAACTACCTGATCCAGTGGGAAATGATTCGCTGGGCCAAGTCTCTGGGCTGCACGATGTATGATTTCCGGGGTGTTCCGGGGCACTTGACGGAGGACAACCCCCTTTACGGGCTTTACCGGTTTAAGAAAGGCTTCAACGGCGAATATACCGAATTTATCGGGGAGTGGGATTTGGTCTACCGGCCATTTGTCTACTTTCTCTGGCGGCATCTGGAACCGATCTATTCCGATGTCGTAAAGAGCCTCATCGGCAGGCTGCGCCGCCGGAAGGGCGGCTCGGGTAAGAGTGATGATGAAAACTCCGGCGCCGTGGCCACCAAGCGAACCGTCTGAGTAAGGCAAAGGTCCGTGGGGCTGGATGCCGCCTGGGTAAGTGTGGCATCGACAAAGAGTGAAGTCGCCGTGGGGCAGAAAGGTGAGGAGTATGGCGCGGGCGTGGATTGAAGTGAACCTGGACGCGGTGGCCGTCAATTACCGGGCCGCGGTTAAACTGCTGCGGCCCGGGTCGCGCTGTATGGCTGTGGTCAAGGCTGATGGCTATGGACTCGGTGCGGTTCAGGTTGCTCTCCGGTTGGAGGAATGCGGGTGTGAAGCCTTTGCGGTGACATCGGTGGAAGAGGGTCTGGTGTTGCGCGAGCACGGAATCAAAGGTATCATTCTCGTCTTGGGTCCAAGCGCGCGTCCCGAATGGGCGGCGGCCGTGTCTTCCGGTTTGCAGCTCAGCATTTCCGATCAAGCCTCAATTGCCGAGCTCGATGACCTGGCCGGCAAACAAGGGGTGCGGGCGGAAATTCATCTCAAATTGGAAACAGGAATGGGGCGTACGGGTTTTCCTCCGGCAGAGGTGGAAGAGCTCGCTTCCCGCCTGCGGGGAGCCAAAAATCTGGCGGTCATGGGGGTTTATACCCACTTCGCTCGAGCGGCTCAGCGGGATCGCACATATACGGAACGGCAGTACAAAGTCTTTCTTGACGGAACGGCGCGCTTGGCAAGCGCCGGAGTGCGGCCGCAATGGAAGCATGTGTGCAACAGCGCGGCTTTTTTGGAGTTTCCCGACTGGCATCTGGATTTTGTCCGTTTAGGCACGCTTTTGGTCGGACATCTGCCCGGAGTGGGCTTTCAGGGGCGTATTACCCTTCGGGACCCCTGGACGGCAAAATGCCGGGTGCTCAGTGTGCGCCGGGTGGCCAAAGGTACGTACGTGGGGTATCAGAGCACTTACCGGACCGGTGCTGATACGCAGCTGGCGGTGATCCCCGTGGGGTATGCCGACGGGTTCGGTCTCGAACCCCGCCTGGTGCCCCAAGGCTGGGTCGATTTGTTAAAGATTTTTATCAAAAATTTTGCCCTCATGTTCGGGGTAGTGTTGGGCCGGGAAAAAGTCAGTTTGCGCGGGCGCACGGTGCGCGTGGCCGGGAAAATCGGCATGCAGCTGACGGTTCTGGACGTGGGTTTGGATGAATGCCTCCCCGGGGATGAGGTTTGCCTTCCTTTACGCAGGACGTCGGCGAATCCCCGGCTGCCGCGCCTGTACCTGCGTGAGGGAAGAATATTTGCGGAACGCCGCTTGAAAGAAGGATTTTCCCGAGTTGACCAAGAATATCCTATGCTGAAGGACGATCCGGCCGGGATGAAAGGGAAAGCGTATACTGCGGACTGAAGGGGATGACAGAATTGGCAAAAGTTCTGGTAGTGGACGACCAGCTGGGCGTGCGGCTGCTCCTCTACGAGACGTTTCGGGAGGATCAGCATGAGGTGGAGATGGCGGCGAACGGCAGTGAAGCAATTCGGTTGGCAGGGGAATTTTGCCCGGATTTAATTCTGATGGATATGAAAATGCCCGGCATGAACGGGATGGAGACATTGCGGCAAATTCGGTCTTTGAAGATAAAGGCACAGGTTATGATGATGACCGCCTATGGAGACGTACATAACATGGAGCAGGCCAGGGAGTTGGGGGCCGTTCATTACTTGACGAAGCCGTTCGACCTTTTTGAACTCCGCGACAAGGTTGCCGAAATTCTCGGGGGAAAAGGGCAGGAGCCCCCGGCGGGGAGCTGATAGAATCCCCGGGAAGAAACGGGCAGAAGTTCCGAAGGAAACGGAGGAAGTCCACCGGCGCGGCCCTGACGGGATTTTTGGGGTCCGCCTCCTATGTTTGGCAGATTTCGGCGAGTCGGCAGGAAATTTTAAGTGAGTGCCGAAGTATATGCTAGAAAGAGGTGGAAGTCAATGATTCTGGCGACGAATGCAACGGTTGCAATTCAGTGTCCCCGCTGCGGGCAGTTGGAGTTTCAGGCTCTGTCGCTTTTCGCGCTGGCGGGGAGAGAAAGGATAAGGCTGGCTTGTGACTGCGGCGCCCCCATCCTCGACCTTGCGAGCAGCGACCGCCGGCAATTTAATATATCTTACCAATGTGCTTTTTGCGGGGAGAATCACTATCTGAGGGTTAACCGGAAGGTCATCTGGGGTAAGGAAGTATTGCCTCTTATTTGCCCGGAGATGGAATCCTCGGTAGGATTTATCGGGCCCAAACAAAAAGTAGCCCAGGCTTGTCAGGAACGGGAGAAGTCTATCGGTGAATTGGCAACGGAATTAGGTTACGAAGAAGAGTTTGAGAATCCGGAGGTTATGCTCAAGATCCTTGACCACCTGCACCGCTTGGCCAAGGAAGGAACGCTCGGCTGCCGCTGCGGCAACAAACAGCTTTCTTTTGAACTGCAGCCGGATCGGATAGAATTATACTGTGAATATTGCGAAGCGCTGGGAATCATTCATGCCGACAATGCGGATAATATTCAAGCGGTGGAAGGAATGACTTCGCTCTATTTGGAAGAAAATAAGACATGGCAAATCAACCGTCCTGTGCGGGGACAAAACTTTGCTAAACCAAAAGAGGAGGAACATCTATGAGTTTGGTCCCCGTTGCCGGGCTTTTGCGCGAAGCCCAAAAAGGGCATTACGCCGTAGGGGCGTTCAATTGCAACAACATGGAGATAGTGCAGGCAATCGTGGCCGCCGCGGAAGCCGAACAGGCCCCAGTTATCATTCAGGCGAGTCAGGGAGCGATTAAATACGCGGGGGTTGAATACATCGGAGTCCTGGCCCGTCAGGCCGCGGAAAAGGCGAAAGTTCCCGTAGCTCTGCATCTCGATCACGGAACGGGCTTCACCCAGGTCATGCAATGCGTACGCAGCGGTTTTACCTCGGTGATGATAGACGGTTCGAAGCTGCCCTTGCCGGACAACATCGCTCTGACGAACAAGGTGATAGAGGCTGTTCATCCCTTGGGTTTGTCCGTGGAAGCGGAGTTGGGGAAGATCGGGGGGACGGAAGACGATATCAGCGTGACGGCCCGGGATGCGCTGTTCACGGACCCAGAGGAAGCGGCCGAGTTTGTTCGGGCAACCGGAGTGGATTCCCTGGCGGTGGCCATTGGGACGGCTCACGGCCGCTACCAAGGAGTACCTCAACTGGATTTTGAGCGTCTGCGCCGGATTACAGCCCGGATATCCGCGCCCATTGTCCTTCACGGGTCTTCGGGGGTTCCGGATGAGGCGATTCAAGAGGCGATTGCCCTGGGTGTCTGTAAAGTGAATATCGATACCAATATTCGGGAGGCCTTTGTTTTGGCGGCTCGCGGAGTTTTGGCGGAGAATCCCGAGGAAATTGATCCGCGCAAGGTGTTGGGACCGGCCAGGGAAGCGGCAACCGAGGTGATTCGGGGGAAAATGCGGGTCTTCGGCACGTCCGGAAAGGCCCGAAGCGGGATCGATATTGCCTGAGGCCATTGCGGCCGGGGCACAAAATATAGGGCGGCGGCCGGTTCGGCCGCCGCTTAAGAATGAGGTGGCAAACATGCAGTTTTTCTTGGACTCAGCTAATCCGCAAGAAGTAAAGGAAGCCTGGGACATGGGGGTGATTGCCGGGATTACGACCAATCCCAGCCTGGTGGCCAAAGAAGGAGAGGATTTTCATACCCTGTTGGGCAAACTGACGCAAATCGTTCAGGGTCCGATCAGCGCCGAAGTCATCGCCCTCGATCATGAGGGTATGCTCAAGGAGGCCCGGGATTTAGCGGGGTTCCACGAAAATATCGTCGTGAAGATCCCGATGACGGAAGCGGGGCTGAAGACGGTCAAAGTCTTGGCTGCCGAAGGCATCCGGACCAATGTGACTCTGATTTTTTCACCGGTCCAGGCCTTGTTGGCGGCCAGGGCGGGAGCGACCTACGTCAGCCCGTTCTTGGGCCGGTTGGACGACATCGGGGAGAACGGACTGAATCTGGTGGCGGACATTGCCGAGGTTTTCCAGGTACATGAATTGGGGACCAAAATCATCGCGGCCAGCATTCGCAACCCGGTGCATGTTACCGAATCGGCAAGATTGGGCGCGCATTTTGCGACTGTTCCTTTTGCGGTCCTCAGGCAGTTGTTCCGGCACCCCTTGACCGAAGCGGGTATTGAAAAGTTCCTAGCGGATTGGAAAAAGCTTGAACAGAGATAAAAAGTATGGCACAATAAGGCTGTGGCGGGGTAAATGTGAAGCATAATTTGCCCTGACAGAGCCTTTGTGCTCTGAGAATCCGCAGAGAGAGGTGGCGGGATCTTTGGAAAGAGAATTAACGATGGAATTTGCCCGGGTAACCGAGGCGGCGGCTTTGGCCTCTGCCCGCTGGGTCGGGCGTGGGAACAAAGAGGCGGCGGACGACGCGGCTGTGGAGGCCATGCGGTCTGTCTTCGACACCATCCGGATGAAGGGGACCGTGGTGATCGGCGAGGGTGAAATGGACGAGGCGCCCATGCTTTATATCGGGGAAAAGTTGGGAACCGGAGAAAGCCCCGAGGTCGACGTGGCTGTGGATCCTTTGGAAGGGACGAATATTGTCTCCAAGGGGTTGACCGGGGCGATCGCCGTAGTGGCCGTGGCTAAGAAAGGCGGTTTGTTGCACGCGCCCGATATGTACATGGATAAAATCGCGGTGGGTCCCGCCGCCAAAGGGGCCGTACATTTGGACGCCCCTGTGCGGGAGAATCTGGTTGCGGTAGCCAAGGCCCTCAATAAGAAAATGGATGATTTGACGGTTGTCATCCTGGATCGGCCGCGTCACCGGGCAATGATTGAAGAGGTGCGGAACTGCGGGGCCAGGATACGCCTGATATCGGACGGGGATGTTTCGCCGGCGGTTGCCTGTGCTTTTGAAGGAACGGGCGTTGACGTGATGATGGGAGTCGGCGGGGCGCCGGAAGGGGTCCTGGCCGCGGCGGCTCTTCGCTGCATGGGCGGAGAAATGCAGGGCAGGCTCTGGCCCGAGAATGAGCAGGATGTGGAGCGAGCCAAAGTGTTGGGAATCAAGGACGTAAACAAGCTCTTGACTCTGAACGATCTGGCCAGCAGTGATAACGTGTTCTTTGCGGCCACAGGAATTACGGAAGGGCATCTTCTGCGCGGGGTCACGTTTACCGCCCAGGGGGCGGTTACGCATACAGTGGTCATGCGGGGGAGCAGCGGAACCGTGCGCTTTATCGAGGCCCACCATTCCTTTGACCGGAAACCGAAGTATGCGATGAAGGGTGCCTTTTGAACCGATGGGAGCTATTTCTGTGTTCTGTCGGTGATACTATTGCGGCCCGGGAGTCTGCCCCTGAATAGTCACCTTGACGAAAAGGTTCGGGGGGAATTTCCCCATTTCCCGGTTCGGCTCTTGACCCGAAATTTGTTCCTGTGTTAAAATAGTTGAAGCTGACTGTATCCAGGGAAGAAGGTGAGGACGTGAAAAAGAAGATTCATCCGAAATATGAGCAGACCACCATTACCTGCGCTTGCGGCGAGGTGATTCACACCGCCAGTACGCGCAAGGATATTAAGGTCGAAATCTGCTCAAAATGCCATCCCTTCTACACCGGGGTTCAGCGTTTTGTCGATAGCGGAGGCCGCGTAGATCGGTTTAAGAAGAAATACGGGATGCAATAATAACGGCCTGCTTAGATGCGCGGGAGTTTCACCCGGACTCCCGGGCCGTTGCGGGGTAAAAAGGCAGAGCGCAAGCTCTGCCTTTTTACCCTATCGGAAAGTATAAAGCAGCATTTGTGCGCCCGCTGACAGACTTTCGCGCCATGGGGGGTCTGTTGAAATTCGCTGCTCTCTGAAGAAACGCGGAGCGCCGGACGAAAGGAGGACGGCGGTTTCGCACCGCATGGGGTGTCTGCCGCCGAATGTTTTATGCTAAGACACTTAGAGTCTGGGTCCCTCAAAGCTCGCAGCCGGGGTTCCCTTCCGACCTCTGATTCCCGGTCTCCCGCGAGTAAGGTCCGGCCGGTTCAGTATGGGGGGCAGGCCGTTATCGAGGGTGTTATGATGCGGGGTCCTCGTGAGAGCGCTATTGCCGTGCGCCTGCCGGACGGACAGATCGAAGTGACGTGTCAGGAGACGGGTTCCTGGTCCTCCCGCCCTTTCTTGAAATTGCCTTTGGTACGAGGGTTCGTGGCCTTGCTCGATTCCTTGATCGTGGGGATTAAGGCTCTGACTTTTTCCGCCGGCCGCGCTGCCGGGGAAGAGGAGGGAGAAGAACTGGGCTTTGGCGAGATGCTTTTGACGATCATTTTCGCCTTGGGTTTGGGTTTGCTCCTCTTTGTCGGTGTGCCGGCGGAAACGGCCCATTTGCTGCAGGGGCTGGTCCGCGGTCCGGTTGGGCAAAACCTGTTGGAGGGCGGCATCCGCCTGGCCGTGTTTCTGATCTATATCGGGGGCATTTCCCGCCTCAAAGATGTCCGGCGCCTCTTTCAGTACCATGGGGCTGAACACAAGGCCATCTATACTCATGAGGCGGGGGAGGAACTCAGCGTCGGGAACGCGCGCAAGTTTTCCACCCTGCATCCCCGCTGCGGCACAAGCTTTCTCCTCATCGTAGTTGTGACCAGTATTGTGGTATTTTCCTTTTTGGGTGTCAAGCCTTTGTGGTGGCGCTTTTTATCCCGTATTCTTCTCATGCCGGTGGTAGCCGGAATCGCTTATGAGATTCTAAAGTTCACAGCCCGCCGGCTGGATTCGCCGTTGCTGGGCTGGCTCGTCGTTCCGGGGCTTTGGCTGCAGCGCCTGACGACCCGGGAACCGGACGACAGCCAACTCGAAGTGGCCTTGGCGGCCCTGGAGAGAGTTCTGGCATCCGGGCAAGAGCTGAGGTAAAGACCGCCCACTCTTGCGGGTTAAAGCACTCTGAAAAGGTGAAGGTGAAACATGCTGGAAAAATTGCAGGAAATCGAGCGGAAATATGATGAACTCTCCCAGCTTCTGAGTGATCCGGGAGTTATTGCCGATCAGGAGGCCTGGCAAAAGTACGCCAAGGCCCAAGCCGGGTTGACGGAAATTGTGACTGTTTTCCGGGAGTACCGGGAGGCAGAGCGGCAGCTGCGGGAAACTGTTTCCTTATTGGTCGAGGAATCGGATCCCGAACTGCGGGAAATGGCTGAGGAGGAGCGCAAGGGTCTGGAGAAGAGGAAAGAAGAACTGGAAGAGCAAATGAAAATTCTGCTCCTGCCCAAGGATCCTAATGATGACAAGAATGTCATCATGGAAATCCGGGCAGGGACGGGCGGGGAGGAAGCCGCTTTATTTGCCGGCGACCTATATAAAATGTATTCCCGTTATGCGGAGAAGCAGGGCTGGCGGACGGAACTTCTCAGCGCCAGTTATACCGATATCGGGGGGTTTAAAGAGATTATCTTTTTGGTGGAAGGGCAGGGCGCTTTCAGCAAACTCAAGTTTGAAAGCGGGACCCACCGGGTACAAAGAATTCCTGCCACGGAATCGGGAGGGCGAATTCATACCTCTGCCGCTACGGTGGCGGTTTTGCCGGAGGCGGAAGAGGTGGAGGTGGACATTAATCCCAATGATATTCGGGTAGACATTTTTTGTTCCAGCGGGCCGGGCGGACAGTCTGTCAATACCACCCAATCCGCGGTCCGAATCACCCACCTGCCGACGGGAATTGTCGTTTCCTGCCAGGACGAGAAGTCCCAGCACAAGAACAAAGACAAAGCCCTGCGGGTTTTACGGGCCCGGCTGTTGGAGCGGGCTAAGGAGCAGCAGATGGGTGAAGTGGCCTCAGTGCGCAGGAACCAGGTTGGAAGCGGGGATCGGAGTGAACGGATCCGGACCTATAATTTCCCGCAAGGACGGGTGACGGATCATCGGATCGGGTTGACGCTCCATCGCCTGGAAGCGGTGCTTTTAGGGGATCTCGATGAAATCATCCGGGGCTTGACGACATCGGAGCAGGCCGAACGCCTCAAAGCCGAGGTCGTATGAGGATCATGGAGGCCTTGCGCTGGGGTGAAGCGCAACTGGAGACCGAAGGGGTGGAGGATCCGCGCTTCAATGCCGACCTGATGCTGAGCGCGGTGCTGGCGCTTGCCCGGGATCGCCTCTATCTCGAAAGGGAGCGGGTTCTGGGGCCGGAGGAAGAGAGGCGCTTTTCCGCTTTGCTCTCCAGGCGCCGGGCCAGGGAACCTCTGCAATACATTCTGGGCAGCCAGGACTTTATGGGTTTAAACTTTTATGTGGACAGGCGCGTCTTAATCCCGCGGCCGGAGACAGAATGTCTGGCGGTTCAATTCTTGGCGGCGGTTCCGACGGCGGAAACGGTAAAAGTCTTGGATTTGTGCACGGGAAGCGGCGTCTTGGCTCTGACGGCAGCCGTGTATCGCCCGGGGGCCCGCGTGACCGGGACGGACTTGTCCGAAGACGCCCTGGCTGTGGCCAGGCTCAATGCCCGGCGTTTGCGGGCGTCAGCGGACTGGAGGCAGGGCGACTTTCTGGATCCGGTCAGGGGAGAAAGGTGGGATTGGATTTTATGCAACCCTCCTTACGTTACCTGCCGCGAGTACGAAGCCACAGCTCCCGAAATCCGGTTTGAACCGAAACAGGCTCTGGTGGGGGGAGAGGATGGCTTGGATTTCTACCGGCGCTTAGCTTCGGAGGTGCGGGCTTTTCTCAATCCCGCGGGGAGACTGTTGCTGGAAATCGGCTGGCGGCAAGCGACGGCTGTCTGCGACCTGCTGAACCAACAGGGTCTGAAAACCGAAGTTTACCGGGACCTGGCCCGCAAGGACCGGGTGATTTTGGCGAGGTGAGAAACATGGAGACGAAAAGGATTTACATCAGTACCCATCAGCCGGGCCGGGAGGCTTTGGCCGAGGCGGCGCGCATTCTGCGGGACGGGGGTCTCGTGGCTTTTCCCACGGAAACGGTCTATGGTCTGGGAGCCAATGCAGTGGATGCCGCCGCTTGTGCTCAAATCTTTCGGGTGAAAGGCCGCCCTCAGGATAACCCGCTCATTGTGCACGTGCGCGGCAAGGCTGAGGCATTGCCTTTGATCAGAGAATGGAGTGAGGCAGCGGAACTGTGCGCGCGGAAGTTCTGGCCGGGGCCGCTCACCTTAGTCTTGCCCAAAAGTTCGGTCATTCCGGATGAGGTGACAGCCGGTTTGGACACGGTGGGGATTCGCGTGCCCAGCCATCCGGTCGCTCTGGCTCTCATTGAAGAGGCGGGGCTGCCGGTGGCGGCTCCGAGTGCCAATTTGTCCGGAAGGCCGAGTCCGACCAGCGGAGCGCATGTCTGGCAGGATCTGAGGGGGGCAATTCCCCTGATCCTGGATGCTGGCGGAACCCAGGTGGGTCTTGAATCTACAGTTCTCGATCTGAGCGCGGGGATTCCCACGATTCTGCGTCCGGGAGGGGTCACCCGTGAGCAGCTGGAGAGGTTGCTAGGGCGGGTCAGTGTCGACAAGCCGTCTCCGGACCGGCCGCCCAAAGCTCCGGGCATGAAGTATCGTCACTATGCCCCCAAAGGGGATTTGCTGGTCATTAGCGGAGGGCGGGAAAAGGGCCTGGAACAGATGGCGGAGGAGATTGCCAAGGCGCATCGGCGCAACAAGAAAGTAGGGGTTCTTTGTACTTTGGAAAGTGCCCCTGTTTTGCATGCCCAACTTCCCGATCTTTTGTTTGTCTTGGGTTCGGAGGGTCGTCCGGAGGAAGTGGCGAGCAACCTCTTTGAAGGCTTGAGGCTTTGTGACAGCCAGGAGATAGAGGTCATCCTGGCTGAAGGAACGGAGGAAAGCGGAATCGGGGTTGCGGTTATGAACCGTCTGAAGAAAGCGGCCGGACAAAAAGTCATCCCGATTTCACCTGCGCAGGGATCAACTACCCCCACTTAACGCATTAATCGGCGTTCGAAGTGGGGGCTTGGGGAAACCTTAGAGGTCGGGGCCTTGCGCTGAGCATTGGTAAATACGGCGTGAATGCCGCCGCGGTTGCGGGCATATGATAAAAGAGCCTCGGCGGCAAACTCTGAGTGTTGGCGGGGCGTTGAAAGCAACCGGGGGGTGCACAGCTTGAGTCAGGGCTGGGTCGTCGTTATAGCCATTGCTTTGGGAGCGGATGCTTTTTCTCTGGCCCTGGCCATAGGACTTACCGGAATCAGCAAGCGGATGATCTTCCGCTTATCTATGCTGGTCGCCTTGTTTCACGTCTTGATGCCTTTGGCGGGGTTGGTTGCGGGCCAGACTTTGGGCCTGTTTCTGGGGCGTGTCGCCAAAGGCGCGGGTGCGCTGATCCTGTTCTGGCTCGGAGCCAGAATGCTCTATCCGGTCTTGAGGCCCAAAACGGAGCACTGGCCCCTTTCCCGGGGTATGGGGGCAGAGAAAGAAAGAAAGCTGCCCGCCGGGATTTCCCTGGAAGGGGCGGGGCTTTTCGCCCTGGCCGCGAGCGTCAGCGTGGACGCCCTCAGTGTGGGATTTTCCCTGGGGACGATGGGAGGAGCGGTTGGCCGGACGGTGATCATCATCGGCTGTGCCGCGGGTTTCATGACCTTTGCCGGCCTTGTTTTGGGGCGGCTCCTGGGAACTTGGGCCGGAGAAAAAGCGGAGTTCTTTGGCGGCCTGGCTCTGGTTCTGATCGGTCTCAAGATTGCTCTGGCGCTTCCGAAAGTATAGCGTCGGAAGGGGCGCGAGGTATTCATACTTCCGCCCGTGTGGACAAGCTTTGTCGGAGCGGGCCTAGGGGGACGGCTCACTTTTGTGTTATACTTGATAGGGTCCGGTCACCCGGAGGAAGGGGAACGGAGAAAGCTATGGACATTCTATTTGTTTGCAGCGGCAATACCTGCCGCAGCCCGATGGCTGAAGCGATCGCCAAGAGCATGTTCGGTTCCTGGGCTGGGGTTCATTCTGCCGGTATTGGGGCCTGGGAAGGTGACGGAGCCAGCCCGCAGGCTCTTCAGGTCATGGAGGAACGGGGCCTGAGTTTAAGGGAGCATCGGGCGGCCCGGCTGACGCGCTCCTTGGTGGAGGGGGCGAGTTGGGTGATTCCCATGACTCGGGACCAGGAACGTGTGCTCAAGGAAAAGTATCCCGAGTCCGCCGGAAAGATCCGGCGTCTGGGGGACTGGGGTCACCTGTCCGCAGATGTGACTGACCCGTGGGGAGGACCAGTGGAACGTTATAGGGAGTGTGCCAATGAGATCGCGCGGTTACTCGAAGATGTCCGCGGGGCCCTGGCAAGTCCTGAGGCAAACCGGGCATAGAATCCGGGCAAAGGTCAAAAACTAGGAACTAAAGGGAAGAACGTGGAGGCGGAGAAGATGAAAGTGGCCTTGGGCGCGGACCACGGGGGATATGAGTTAAAAGAAGCGGTGAAAACATTTTTGCAAGGTAAAGGAATCAGGGTGCTGGACTTGGGGACGCATTCGACAGCCTCCGTGGATTACCCTGCCTATGGCTTTGCGGTTGGCAGTGCCGTGACGGCAGGTGAAGCGGATTTTGGCATTGCGGTCTGCGGCACAGGCCTGGGGATCTCCATGGCGGCCAACAAGGTCCCGGGCATCCGGGCCGCCGTATGTACCGAGACCTATTCCGCTCGCATGGCCAGAGAGCATAACGATGCCAACGTGCTGGCTTTGGGCGGCAGGGTGACGGGAGTCGGCCTCGCCCAAGACATCGTGGAGGTTTTCTTGCGCACGGATTTCGCGGGGGGGCGTCACGCCAAAAGGGTAGGGATGATTGCCGCCATCGAACGCGGTGAGAAAATTTAGAGAGGAGGGCGCGGGTCCTTTGCGGGGCCTGCGTTGAGAGATGCCGGAAGAATTGGACGGGATCCTGGAAGATATTTCTCAGACCTGGGATAAAGTGCTGAGGGACTTTTTTCTGCAGGCCGGTCTGCGCCCGCGGCAAATTCTCGTTCTCGGCTGCAGCACGAGCGAGGTTTTGGGTCAGAAGATAGGCCAAGGGAGCAGCCTGGAAGTGGCCCGGGTCTTGCTGCCCCCGCTTCTGGAGAGAGTGCGCCAACTCGATCTGTTCTTGGCGGTACAGGGGTGTGAGCATATTAACAGAGCGCTTGTGGTCGAGGAGGCGTGTGTTGATTTCTACCGCTTGGAAGCGGTGACGGTTCTGCCGGCTTTGCACGCGGGGGGCGCGATGGCGATGAAAGCCTGGGAGAAGTTTGAGGCGCCGGTGATGGTCGAACGGATTCAGGGGCACGCGGGCATAGATATCGGAGACACGTTTATCGGCATGCATCTGAAGCCGGTGGCGGTCCCGATCCGTTTGTTCACAAAATCCATCGGGCAGGCGCACCTGACTATGGCGCGGACCCGGCCTCGGCTAATCGGGGGCAAGAGGGCGGACTACCCGGAACAGAACAGAGGTCGGAAGTCGGAAGCCGGAGGTCAGAACAGAGGTCGGAATAGGGTTAGCATTTGACAAGGAGTTGGCAAAAGAATGGACAGCATCAAGAAATGGGTGGAACCGCAAGATCCGGAAGTGGCCGGGGCGATTGAACTTGAGGAAAGCCGGCAGAGAAACAAGATTGAGCTGATCGCGTCGGAGAACTTTGTCAGCCGGGCTGTGATGGCGGCTCAAGGTTCCGTGCTTACTAACAAATATGCGGAGGGGTATCCGGGGAAACGCTATTACGGCGGCTGCGAAAATGTCGACATTGTGGAAAACATCGCGCGGGACCGCGCCAAGAAGATATTCGGAGCCGAGCACGCCAATGTTCAGCCTCATTCGGGTACCCAGGCTAATGTTGCCGTATATTTTGCCGTACTGAAACCCGGAGACACGATTCTGGGCATGAATCTGGCCCACGGCGGTCATCTCACCCATGGAAGCCCGGTCAATCTTTCTGGGAAATATTTTAATGTCATCCCCTATGGCGTCAGGTCTGATACGGAACGCATCGATTATGATGAGATCAGGAAGCTGGCCCGTGCCCATCATCCCAAGATGATTGTGGCGGGCGCGAGTGCCTACCCCAGAGTGATAGACTTTCCACTCCTGCAAGAAATTGCGCGGGAGGCGGGGGCGTACTTGATGGTGGACATGGCCCATATCGCGGGTCTGGTGGCGACGGGACATCACCCCAGTCCGGTTCCCTATGCCGACTTTGTCACCACGACGACACATAAGACTTTGCGCGGCCCGCGGGGAGGAATGATTCTGACCAAGGCGGACTACGCTCAAAAGATTGACAAGGCCATTTTTCCCGGGACACAGGGCGGTCCGCTCATGCACGTCATCGCGGCTAAGGCCGTAGCTTTGGGTGAGGTTATGCGCCCTGAGTTTAAGGAGTACTGCGGGCGCATTATCGACAATGCCGCTTCGCTGGCGCAGGCCTTATCGGCCGAGGGTTTCCGGCTGGTTTCCGGCGGTACGGACAACCACCTGGTTCTTGTCGATGTGCGTTCCAAAGGCCTGAGCGGCAAAGATGCCGAACATATTCTGGATGAAATCGGGATTACGGTCAACAAGAACACGATTCCCTTTGACCCGGCCGGCCCGAACGTGACCAGCGGGATCCGGCTCGGAACCCCTGCCGTGACCACCCGGGGGATGACGACGGACGCGATGGGGCGTATCGCCCGCGCCATTAACCTCGCTTTGAGCTCACAGTCGGATGCCGCCAAACTGGCGGAGGCCGGGGAAATTGTTGGCGGGCTCTGTCGGGAGTTTCCACTTTATCCGGACCTCGGCTAGGTCATAATAAAAGTTCCAGGAGAGGAGTGAAGTTTGCGGATGGCCAATCTGCACATTCTTGATCACCCGCTCATACAGCATAAGCTTTCCCTGATCCGTGACAAGAACACCGGTTCCAAAGATTTTCGCGACTTGGTGGAAGAAGTGGCCATGCTCATGGCCTATGAGGTGACTCGGGACTTCTCCTTGCAAGATGTAGAGATTGAAACCCCTGTGGCCATGGCGACCACCAAAATGATCTCGGGAAGAAAAGTCGGGCTGGTGCCGATTCTGCGGGCGGGGCTGGGAATGGTGGCCGGAATGCTGAGGCTCATCCCGGCCGCCAAGGTAGGGCATGTCGGGCTTTACCGGGACCCGGAGACCTTGAAGCCGGTGGAGTACTATTGCAAACTCCCCCCCGACGTGGAAGAACGGGATCTGATCGTCATCGACCCGATGCTGGCTACCGGAGGGTCGGCGAGCGCCGCCATCACTTTTCTCAAGGAACGGGGAGCGCGCAATATCAAGCTCATGTGTCTGATAGCCGCTCCTGAAGGGGTGGAAGCCGTGGATAGGGCTCACCCTGATGTTGATATCTTTGTCGCGGCTGTCGATAAACACTTAAATGAACACGGCTACATTGTTCCCGGGTTGGGAGACGCCGGGGACAGACTATTCGGTACGAAATGAGCGCGGGCCAGGATGAGCGCCCAAGCTGGGATGATTATTTTATGCAGCTGGCCCGGGTGGTCGCCGGACGGTCGACTTGCCTGCGGCGCCAGGTCGGGGCCGTCATTGTCAAAGACAAGCAAATATTGAGCACGGGTTATAACGGCAGCCCCTCCGGACTCAAACATTGCGCCGAAGTCGGCTGTTTGAGAGAAGCCCTCAACATTCCTTCCGGCCAACGCACCGAGATTTGCCGGGCGGTCCATGCCGAGCAGAATGCCTTGGTGCAGGCCGCCAAGCACGGAGTCTCCATTGACGGCGCCGATATTTACACCACGCTGGAGCCGTGCGTGCTCTGCACAAAACTTCTCATCAACGCTGGCATCCGCAGGGCCGTCTTTCTGCTTCCCTATCAGGATGCGCTGGCCAGGGAATTGGCGGAAGAAGCCGGGATGGAGAGAGTGCGGTTGGGGCCGACCCTTTGAGAAGCTGAACTCGGAGGAAGGGGGGACTTATGGAGCAGGAACGCAAAGTCATGGTCGTTTTCGGCACGCGGCCGGAGGCGATCAAGATGGCCCCGGTGATCCAAGAACTGCGCGGGACTCCGGGAATTCACTGCACCGTCGCTGTGACGGCCCAGCACCGGGAGATGCTGGATCAGGTCTTGAACCTCTTTGGGATCGTGCCGGACTATGACTTGAACCTAATGCGCCGGGGGCAGACTCTGCCCGACCTGACGAGCCGGGCACTCGGCGGGCTGAGTGAAATCTTCGGCAAGGAAAAACCTCTTCTGGTCCTCGTTCACGGGGACACCACGACAACCTTCGCGGCGGCTTTGGCGGCATTTTATGCCCGAATTCCGGTTGGCCATGTGGAGGCCGGCTTGCGCACAGGGGACAAATATTCCCCCTTCCCGGAGGAAATCAACCGTAAATTAACGGGGGCCCTGGCGGATGTTCACTTCGCTCCTACGGTGACCGCGCGGGCCAACCTTTTGCGGGAGGGGGTGGAACCCGAGTCCGTCATCGTGACGGGCAATACAGTCATAGATGCGCTCTTGGCCACGGTGCGGCCGGATTACCGTTTTGGGAGCGAAGAACTGCGTAGAATTTTGCGGGAAGGGTCGGACGGCCGGATGATTCTGGTCACGACCCACCGCCGGGAGAATTTAGGGGAACCCATGCGGGAGATTTACAGGGCCTTGGTCCAAGTCTTGGACGAATTTCCGGACGCCTATGTGGTTTTTCCGGTTCACCGCAACCCGGAGGTGAGAAAAACAGTTCGCGCGGTTCTCGGAGACCTTGCTCGGGTTCACCTAATCGAGCCCTTGGATTACGGGCCTTTTGCTAACCTTATGGCGCGTGCCCACTTTGTACTGACCGATTCGGGCGGGATTCAGGAAGAAGCCCCCTCTTTGGGCAAGCCGGTTTTGGTGGTAAGGGATACCACGGAGCGGCCGGAGGCCGTGGCCGCGGGCACCGTCGCCCTTGCCGGCACGGAGTATGAAAGAGTACTGTGGCATTTGCGCCGGCTCCTGGGGGACAAGGCCGCTTACGAGGGAATGGCCCGGGCGGCAAACCCTTACGGGGATGGCCGGGCTGCCCGGCGCATCGCGGAGCATATCCGGAACCGATCTTTGAGTCATATTGAGTCATCTTGATCGGGCTGGGGCTTGACAATGCATAGGACCCAGTGATAATGTTAAAAATAAACAGAGAAAAAGACGAAAATTCTTCGCTCGAAAAGCAGGAATTCGGACTTGAATGGCGAATTAGCAATCGTGAACGGTTTCGAGGAGTTTCTCATGAAGGACGGCCGGAAAGGTTGGCTTAAAGCGGTATCCGTTGGCTCCACTATTCCTGTTACCTTTGTCGGGTCAGTCATGGGTGGGTTCTATCTGGGCCGCTATTTGGATAATCTTTTGGGAAGCCGGCCGTGGTTACAGCTTTTACTTATGTTTGGCGGGATGGTCTTGGGTGGGTTTTATCTCGTGTATGTGTTAAAGGCCTTGGGGACGTCGGACGATGAAAAATAATTCAGTCGCCTTGTGGGGAGGCGTGTCCGGCTTATTCTTTGCGATGGCTTTGAGCGGTCGCTGGGACCTTCTGGGAGCGGTAGTGGGTTACCTTCTGGGTTTTCTGAATTCCGCCTGGCTCTATCGCGATACCCAACGCATCGTCGAGATGGACTTGCGCGGGGCCCTGACCAGAATGCGTCGCAGTCTCTTTGCCCGCCTCGCTCTCGTAACGGCGGTGGTCGTCGGGGTGGCCCGTTTACAAAAGAGCTGGCTGCCTGATTTAGCCTTGGGGATAGCGGCAGGGTTGTTAATATCCCTTGTCTCTTATATGCGCCGTCAAATTATGAACGGAAAGGAGTGATATAAGAAGTGAATGAAGAAACCATAATTTGGCACCTGGGAAACATGACTTTTCACGGCCGTACTCTGGTAATGACGTGGATGGTCATGGCCGTCATGTTGGTTTTTATGTTTATCGGCGTACGCAGGTTGACGAGCGGAAAGCCTGGCAAAATGCAGAACATTCTGGAATGGGTTGTCGATTTTGTTTCGAAGTTGGTAACCGATAACGGTATGGAGATGGAAAAAGCCCGCCCCCTTTTAAGTTACCTCTTGACGTTAATCATGTTTATTTTCTTCTCGAACTTGGTCAGCGTCCTTCCCAATTTTACCTTTAACCTGTTCCAATATTTCCATATCGATGCCGGACAACTGAACAAGATCTTCGAAGGAGCTACTTTGCAGGCACCGACCGCCGACATCAACACAACTCTGGCCTTGGCTATCTTAACCATCATTTTGGTTGTCGGCATGGGAATCAGACACAAAGGAGTCCATTACTTTCATCATTTTATCGAACCGTTTCCGGTGTTCCTGCCCATCGAAATACTGGACCTGCTGGCTAAGCCGATGACCCTGGCTTTCCGTCTTTTCGGCAACATCTTTGCCGGTGAGGTTCTAATCAAAGTCATCCTTATGCTGCCTGGCGTCTGGGTTTTACCGGGAGTCCTTCCGAACACCATCTGGCTCGGATTCTGTGTCTTTGTTGCAGCTATCCAATCCTTTGTTTTCACGGTCCTTACGACGGCCTACATTTCTCAGGCCGTTGCCGAATTGCACTAGGCGGCTAGGTGCCTTATCGATTGTGCTTGTGTTCTTAAAGTACTAATTGAGATTGAGGGCCTGAGTCCAACCGACACATGGGTTTTAATGCCCGCGGATTTTCAGCGCCTGCAGCGCTGAGAGCATAGTTGATTCCGATCTCAGTTTTCCGGATAATTTGAAAGGAGGAAACTCTTGTGGATGTACATTCAGCTGCCGCACTCAGTGCGGGGATTGCTGCCGGTTTAGCGGCGCTCGGAGCCTCACTTGCCAATGGTAACGTTATTTCTCGGACGGTGGAAGGAATCTCCCGTCAGCCGGAGGCCAAAGGAAGCTTGCAGTCCACCATGTTTATCGGCGTCGGCCTTATCGAAGCTCTTCCGCTCTTAGCCTGGGTTCTGGGACTTCTTCTCTATCTGAAGTAAGAGACCGATGCGGGTGTGTCACCCGTGGCTTCAAGGGGGGACGACAAGTTCCCCCTTGAAAAAGTATCCCCGGACCAACCAGCCTGGAGAGGGAGGTAGACATGGGAATATCTATTGACTACACGATTGTGGCACAGGTCTTGTCTTTCCTCGTACTTGTATGGATCATCGCCAAGTTTGCCTGGAACCCGCTGATGAAAGTGATGGAGGACAGGCGCACCTTTATTGAGACCAGCTTGGCTACCGCGGAGAAAGAGAAGCGACAGGCCGAACAGATAAAAAAAGAATATCAAGAGGAAATGCGCAAAGCCCGGCAAGAGGCGCAGGAGATCATTGCCAAGGCCACCAAGGCCGGCGGCGAACGCGCCCAAGAAGTTTTAAACCAAGCCCGGGAAGAAGCCGTCAAAGTGAAATCCGCCGCCTTGGTCGATATCCAGCGGGAGAGGGACCGGGCGGTAGCCGAGGTCAAGGCCCAGGTCGCCGACTTGTCGGTTACCATCGCCGAGAAAATTATTCAGCAGAAGATTGACCTCGCCGGCCAGGATCAGTTGATTGAGCAATTTATTCAAGAGGTAGGGGAGATGCAGTAATGCTTAACGGTGCTTTAGCCCGCCGCTACGCCGAAGCCTTGTTTGAGATTGCCTCAGAAGAAAAGAAACTCGACTCGATCGACAAGGAACTGGGAGAGTTGATGCAACTCATTGAGGAGCAAGACGAGGTCGCTCGGGTTTTGCAGCATCCCCATATTTCCGCCGGCGAGAAGAAGGCCTTAATGGACAAACTTCTCCAAGGACAGGTGGGTGATGTGGTCCGCCACTTCTTCTACTTGCTCATCGATCGCCGGCGTCAGGACTTTCTGCCTCTGATTGTGCGGGAATTCAGGCACCTGGCGGACGAAGCCAGACATATTATCGAGGCCCGGGTGGCCAGTGCGGTGGCACTCAACCAGAGTCAGACGGAAAGGCTGAGGGAACGCCTGAGCCGAATGACCGGCAAAACGGTTTCCCTCAAAACAGAGCTGCGTCCGGAACTGATCGGAGGGGTGCTGGTGCAAGTGGGAGACCGGGTGATGGATGGGACGATCAAGCATGCCTTGGAGCGCATGCGCGAGGACCTGCTCGCAACATCGGGGGAAGTGTCCTAGAGTGAGTCTGAGCAACTTAACCGGCTGAAAGGAGGCACTGGGGCGGTTTCGCTCCGGAGTCAATTCCGGGGTGCCGCTTGATTTTATGAACTTACGTCCAGAAGAAATAAGTTCGATTATCAAACAACAAATCGAGCGTTATGAAAGTGCTGTGGAAGTCGTCGATGTAGGAACCGTCATCCAGGTGGGTGACGGAATTGCCCGTGTCTACGGCTTGGAAAAGGCGATGTCCGGCGAACTGCTGGAATTTCCGGGTGGCATCTATGGCATGGCCATGAACTTGGAAGAGGACAACATCGGTTGCGTTATTCTCGGTCCCTATACGGAAATTAAAGAAGGGGACGAAGTCAAACGGACTGGGCGCATCGTGGAGGTGCCGGTCGGGGAGGCCCTAATCGGAAGGGTGGTCAATGCCCTCGGGCAGCCCATAGACGGCAAAGGGGAAATCAAGACCAACAAATATCGCCCAATTGAGTCCCCGGCCCCGGGCGTCGTCGCCCGTAAGTCCGTCCATGAACCATTGCAGACGGGTTTAAAGTCGATTGACGGTATGGTGCCGATCGGGCGCGGCCAGCGGGAATTGATCATCGGCGACCGTCAGACGGGTAAAACGGCCCTGGCCATTGACACGATCATTAACCAGAAAGGCCAGGATGAGATCTGTATTTACGTGGCAGTCGGACAAAAGGCTTCCACAGTTGCCGGCGTCGTCAAGACGCTCGAGGAACACGGAGCCATGGAGTACTCCATCGTAGTGGCCGCTTCGGCTTCCGAACCCTCTCCCCTGCTCTACATTGCGCCTTACTCAGGCTGTGCCATGGGTGAAGAGTTCATGTACAACGGGAAGCATGTCTTAATCATCTATGACGACTTGTCCAAACAGGCTGTGGCTTACAGGGAACTCTCCCTCTTGCTCAAACGGCCGCCCGGACGCGAGGCCTATCCCGGAGACGTGTTCTATCTGCACTCCCGCCTTTTGGAGCGGGCGGCGAAACTCGCTCCGGAACTGGGCGGAGGTTCGATGACGGCGCTTCCCGTGATTGAGACCCAGGCAGGAGACGTGGCGGCCTACATCCCGACCAACGTCATTTCCATTACGGACGGCCAAATATTTCTGGAAGCAGACTTGTTCTATGCCGGCTTCCGTCCGGCCATCAACGTCGGTATTTCCGTATCCCGGGTCGGCGGCTCCGCCCAAATCAAGGCCATGAAGCAAGTGGCAGGCCAGCTGCGTTTGGACCTGGCCTCTTATCGGGAGCTGGCCGCTTTCGCCCAGTTCGGTTCCGATCTGGACAAGATGACTCAGGCCCGCCTGGCCCGTGGGCAGCGGACCATGGAGATCCTGAAGCAGCAGCAATACGTGCCTATGCCGGTCGAAGAAGAGGTTGTCGTTCTTTTCGCCGCCGTACGCGGCTGGATTGACGACGTTGACGTTGACAAGATTGGCAAGTTCGAGGAAGAATATCTCCGCTACCTGCGTTCCGCCAAAGCGGATATCTTAAATGATATCCGCGCCCAGAAAGTTCTCTCGGACGAACTGACGGCCCGGCTTGAGGCGGCCATTAAAGAATTCAAGCAAGGATTCTTAGGCTGAATGAGAAGGGAGTAGGTGAGAGTGGCAGGAGTACGCGAAATTCGGCGCCGGATCCGGGCTGTACGCAACATGCAGCAGATTACCAAGGCCATGAAAATGGTTGCTGCCTCCAGATTGCGTAAAGCCCAGGAAAAGGTGGTCGCTGCCCGCCCGTACGCCATCCAATTGCAGGAAGTCTTGGCCCACCTGGCCCAAACTGAGGTGGACGTCAGACATCCTTTGCTGGAACGGCGCCCGGTTGAGAACATCGGCTATGTCCTTTTCACATCAGACCGCGGTCTCTGCGGAGGCTTTAACGCCAACCTAATCCGCAAAACAAACGGGCTGTTGACGGAGGAAAAGGCTCCGGTTAAGCTCGTCACCGTGGGCCGAAAAGGCCGGGATTTTTACCACCGCGGCAAGAAAAACATCATGGCCGAATTTACCGGACTGGGAGACAGCCCGAACTATAGCCAAGGGCGCAGCATTGCGCAGGAAATCATTCGCCTCTATGAGGAAAAAGAAGTCGACGAAGTATACCTGATCTATACAGAGTTTGTCAGCGTGATCAACCAGAAACTCTCGTTTGTCAAGTTGCTTCCGATTGAACAGCCGGCAAGCCACGCCACCCGGCAGTATATCTTTGAGCCTTCACCCGAAGAGATGATGCAGCGTTTGTTGCCCAAGTATGTGGAGACTTTGATTTTCCGCTCGCTGCTGGAAAGCAAAGCCTGTGAACTCGGTGCCAAGATGACCGCCATGGATTCGGCGACCAACAACGCCAAAGACATGATCGACCGGCTCACCCTGGTGATGAACCGGGCCCGGCAGGCGGCGATTACCAAGGAGATTTCGGAGATTGTCGGCGGAGCGGCGGCTCTCGAATAACAGCAGGAATACCCCAAAAGGAGGTTCAGTGCCTGTGAATATCGGCAAGATAGTCCAAGTAATGGGCGCGGTGGTCGACATTGAGTTCGATCCGGAAGAATTACCGGAAATCTATAGCGCAATCAAAGTGGAATACCCGGAGCAGAAAATCCGGATCACTCTGGAAGTGGCCCAGCACCTGGGGAATGACACGGTCCGCTGTGTGGCTATGTCTTCAACGGACGGTCTGCAGCGGGGAATGCAAGCGACCAATACCGGAGCCCCTATCACCATTTCGGTCGGCCCCGAGACCTTGGGACGCATGTTCAACGTCTTGGGTGAACCCATTGACGGCAAGCCGCCCGTGACCGGTGAGCTTCACTATCCCATTCACCGTCCGGCGCCGGAATTTGTCGAGCTGGAGCCGTCCACGCAAATCCTGGAGACGGGAATTAAAGTGGTTGATTTGCTGGCTCCTTATTCGAAAGGCGGAAAAATCGGGCTTTTCGGAGGCGCGGGAGTCGGCAAGACGGTTCTCATTCAGGAACTCATTAACAACATTGCCAAGCAGCACGGTGGGATTTCAGTTTTCTCCGGGGTCGGCGAGCGTACCCGCGAAGGAAACGACCTCTGGAACGAGATGAAAGAATCCGGAGTTATCGACAAGATGTCCATGGTGTTCGGCCAAATGAATGAACCCCCCGGCGCGCGCCTGCGCGTGGGCCTGGCGGGGCTGACCCTTTCCGAATACTTTCGGGATGTGGAAGGCAAAGACGTGCTTTTGTTTATCGACAATATTTTCCGTTTCACTCAAGCAGGTTCCGAAGTGTCGGCTCTCCTCGGCCGTATGCCGTCAGCCGTGGGCTACCAGCCGACTCTGGCGACAGAAATGGGGACTTTGCAGGAACGGATCACTTCGACCCGCAAGGGGTCCATCACCTCGGTTCAGGCTATTTACGTCCCGGCCGACGACCTGACCGACCCGGCCCCCGCGACCGCGTTCAGCCACCTGGATGCGACCACCGTTCTTTCCCGGGCCATTACGGAGAAGGGTATTTACCCGGCCGTGGACCCCTTGGATTCCACCTCGCGCATTCTTTCGCCGCAGGTGCTGGGGGCCGAACATTATCAGGTGGCGCGGAGCGTGCAGCAGGTCCTGCAGAAGTACAAAGAGCTGCAGGACATCATCGCCATTCTCGGCATGGATGAATTGTCGGAGGATGAAAAGATGATCGTTTACCGGGCGCGCAAGATTGAGAAGTTCCTGTCCCAGCCGTTCTTCGTGGCAGAGGCCTTCACAGGCGCCCCCGGGAAGTACGTGCCTCTGAAAGAAAGCATTCGGGGTTTTAGGGAAATTGTCGAAGGAAAACACGACGACATGCCTGAGGATGCCTTCCTGATGGTCGGAACCATTGAGGAGGTTGCGGAAAAAGCCAAGAGGATGGGGGCGTAAGCCATGGCGGGAACATTCAAACTGCGGGTGGTAGCGCCGGAAGGGCAGATCTTACGGGAAGATTGCGAGTTTGTCGTACTGCCCGGCGAAGTGGGAGAACTGGGCATTCTCCGCAATCACGCCCCGCTCATTGCCGGATTGCGGGTGGGTGTGGTCCGTTATACGATTGACGCCAAGATCAAACTTATGGCCATTTCCGGCGGGTTCGTCGAAGTCGCGGATAACGTGGTCAGTCTCCTGGCGGACACGGCCGAACCGGGGGACACCATCGACCTCAAGAGGGCGTTGGAGGCGAAGGAGAGGGCCGAGAAGCGTTTGTCGCACCCCGGAGGGGATATGGATCTGCGGCGGGCCGAGCTGGCCCTGCGCAGAGCCCTTGCCCGGATCAGCGCGGCCGAAGGCGGCGCCAAGTATCATTAAGCATTGTGGTCAAAGCCCCCATTTGCGCGAATGGGGGCTTTGTGTGTTCAAATCTTCAATTCTCTGCGCGAAGGCGTTTTCTTTCCCCATCTTTGGCAACACTAATAGTGAAAAACGAGAAAAAAGGTGTTGCCTGTTATGGCTCCTGTGGCCGCGGTTTTCAACCCCAAGCAAAAACTGAATCCTGCCGGGCGCAAAAGGGTTGGGCTGAGCGCCCTCCTGATTCTCTGCCTCTTAACCTGCGCTCCCTTGGCCTTGGCCCATTTCCGCCCAGATACGAACGGACTCAGCCGCGAGCCGGCAGCGCGGGTTGGCCTGCTTTTGGCCTCGGGCTTAAGCAAGTCGACACAGGCGAAGGTGCACATCATTTTTTGGCTGCCCCGTTCCCCGGGCCGGCAGTGGTTGGAAGGCTTGCCGGAGGGGTGGCACTGGACGGAGACAGCATCTCCCCCGGAAACTCAGGGCCCCGCCACGGTTGCGGGGACAGCCACGGTCACTCTTGCGGAGGAAAGGGGCGTCCTGAACCTTTATCAAGGTCTCTCGGCCGCGGCGGCCCGGATCGGCGGACTGGCCTACTTTGACGAAAGGATTGGGCAGCCGCTGGACATCTTTCGCTACTTCAGCCTTCTGGGGGTTCAGCCGAGCCAATGGGCCTACTCCGGGACCACGTTCTCTTTGGCCGGGTACTGTGAAGGTGGTGTGAAACCGGTGCGGGCCGGCCCCGACCGGATCAACTTGCAATTGCTCACCCGTTCGCACGGGGGGGAAGGAGAGACGGTCTTGGCCATGCCGACCTTGTTGGAGGAATTCTGATCTGATCACGGAAATGAGCCGGATTGCGCCGAGAAGCAGGAAATCGGCGGCGGGAGGACGAACTATTATGACTTAGACGTAATTAGGGGGTGCTTTCGACACTTGAGCAAATTTGTGGTTATTGGCGGGAAACCGCTGCAAGGCACCGTGACAGTGAGCGGAGCAAAAAACGCAGTTCTTCCGATTATTGCCGCCAGCCTGCTCACAGCCGAGCCCGTGGTGCTGGAGGACGCTCCGGACCTTCTTGATGTGAGCGTCATGAGTCAGGTTGTGCAGGCGGTGGGCGCACACGTGGTTCGGGAAGGGACGACTCTGCGTCTTCAGGCCGGGCAAATCCTCAACATAGAGACACCGCATGATCTTGTATCAAAAATGCGGGCATCTTTTGTCACCATGGGCCCGCTTTTGGCCCGCGAAGGACATGTACGCATTTCCCACCCGGGAGGGTGCGCGATCGGTTCCAGGCCGATTAACTGGCACTTGAAAGGGCTGGAAGCCTTGGGTGCCGAGATCCGGATGGATCACGGGTATTTGGACGCCCGGGCGGAGACGCTCAGAGGAGCGCGGATTTACCTGGATTTTCCCAGTGTGGGTGCCACGGAAAACATCATGATGGCGGCGGTGCTGGCCCAGGGTGTCACTATCCTGGAAAACGCGGCCCAAGAACCGGAGATAGTTGATCTGGCAAACTTTCTCAACGAGATGGGCGCCAGGGTTCGCGGAGCAGGGACAAGCATCGTCCATATCGAGGGAGTCAGAGAACTGCACGGTGCGGAGCATCTTGTCATACCCGATCGGATCGAGGCAGGCACTTACCTGTTGATGGCGGCTGCCGCGGGTGGAGATGTGCTGGTTGAAAATGTAATCATTGATCATTTAAAACCCGTCCTGGCCAAGATAGAGGAGGCGGGCATCCATTTTGAGGAGGAAGGGGATGGGGTGAGAATCGTCCGGGAGGGCCCTTATAAAGCGGCGGACGTCAAAACCCAGGTCCATCCCGGCTTCCCGACGGATCTCCAAGCTCCTTTTATGGCTCTTCTGGCCAAGGCACAAGGGTCCGCTATGGTGACTGAGACAGTTTTCGAAAACCGGTTTATGCACGTCGACGAGTTGAAACGGATGGGAGCCGACATCAAAATTGACGGTCGCAGCGCCCTGGTTCAGGGGGTTCCCCGCTTGGCCGCCGCTCCGGTGGCCGCGGCTGACTTGAGAGCGGGGGCCGCCCTGATCTTGGCGGCGCTCGCGGCGGAAGGTACGACTGAGATCTCCGGGGCGGAGCACATCGACCGGGGATACGAACGCATAGAAGAGAAACTGGTGGGAATCGGCGGGCAAATTCGCCGGGAGGACTAGAAGCGCCAACTTTTCTTCCGCTCACAACCATATTTTTCACACACCCCGCATAATATCTGATGAAAGGCTTGTACAGAAAGAGGGGCGTCGGGGTGAAGAAGGAATGGCTGTGGATTCTTCTCTTATCACTGTGTCTAATCATCCTCTTGCCGTGGAGCGTGCTGCGCTGGCGCAATGAAAAGCCGCCCGGCCGGGACTTTCGCATACGCGTTCTTCTTCCCAGCCACCAAGTTGAGACTCTGCCTCTGGAGGAGTATTTGGTGGGAGTTTTAGCGGCGGAAATGCCGGCGGATTTTGCTTCTCAAGCCCTGGAGGCTCAGGCGGTGGCCGCACGGACTTACGCGGCTAAACGTCTCAGCCATGTCCCGGCTCCGGATCCCGGTTATGATGTCGATACGACCGTAAAGACGCAAGCTTGGCTGAATGACGCGCAAATGCGGCAAAAATGGGGTTGGTTCGCCTATTGGCGCAATAAGGCCAAGCTGGAAAAGGCGGTTCAGGCCACCCGGGGCGAGGTCTTAGTGTATAACGGGGATTACATTGACGCCTTTTATTTCAGCAGCTGCGGGCGCAAGCCTACGGAGCGGGCGGAGGACGTCTGGGGAAGTTCCAGACCCTATCTGCAAAACGTCTCTTCGGAGGAGCAAGATCCGTTGCGTTTTGTGGAACACTATACCTTCACCCGGCAGCAACTGGCGCAGAAATTGGGGCTGCAGGCGGTCCCCAGAGCGCTCCTGTCCACGGACTTTGAGGTGACGTCCCTGACCGCGGCGGGCAGGGCCAAAACAGTGACCGTCCTGGGCCGAACCTTTCAGGCTAACCAGTTCCGCCTCCTGCTCGGACTTGCTTCGACCGACATCGAGTGGGCGGTGAAACCAGACGAGCTAAAAATAACCACCTATGGCAAAGGGCATGCCGTGGGGCTTTCCCAATACGGGGCGAATGACATGGCGCGCCGCGGGGCAACCTACCAGCAGATCCTGGCTCACTTTTATCCGGGCGCTAAAATTATGTCCCTCTCGGCCAAGAACGGGACTTCCCCCTCTCAGTGATGACGGACCGGAAAAGTTATCTTCCCCGGCAGGATTAGAAAGGGGTGGGAGTGGGAACTCTAATCCCGAGGTGACCCTAATGAACCAGAACAAACGTTATAAAGAACGGCCGGGAGGACAATTCAGCGCGGACTTTACCCGCCGGTTGGCCTGGACTTTGCAAATAGTCTTCTTTACCTTGGCCATCATCCTGGCCCTGGTGTTTTCTCTGCCCTCGGTGCCCAAGAACCTGTGCTCCGCGCATGGCTGGGAACCGGCTCCGGCCGGGGTCTCCGCGGCGGCCCGCAAGCAGGCCTCCGAAAACCCCTTTGCCTATCACAAAGTAATCGCCCCTAACTAAGACAGGATTTACCAATTGCGAGACATCCCTTCGGGGATGTCTTTTTCGCTGGCGAATGCATATAAATGAACTAAAAATCGGGCGCAAGAAGGAGGGCTCGGCGTGCAGGAATACATTCGCAAGCGGGTTTTGGAAATCGGAAGTTATATTATGGAATCGAGTGCCACCGTTCGCCAGACTGCGGATATTTTCGGAGTGAGTAAGAGCACCGTACATAAAGATGTCACGGAACGCCTGCCGTTGATCAATGAAAAGCTGGCCATGGAGGTCAAGCACATTCTGGAAAATAACAAGGCCGAACGTCATATCCGGGGCGGAGAGGCGACCCGGAAAAAGTACCAGGAAAGCTGAGGCCGGATAAAAACCTGTTGCCAATCGGAAGAGGATAAGGCACCGGTTGCCAAGAGCCGTAAGACGCCGGACGCGAAACCCATAACAAATTGACAAAAAAGAGAAAAAGGAAAAAGGAATTGGCGGATTTATAACGAATACATCTATGCCAGTGTACAAATCTCCCGGCGGGGAGATTGTACTTTTTCCGGACAAATCTTTGTTTGGACAAGCCGGTCAGAGAAAGGGGATTCTCCGCGGTGTTTGGAATGGAGTTGGGAATTGACTTGGGAACAGCCAGTGTTCTCGTCTATGTTAAGGGCAAAGGGATCGTTTTGCGCGAGCCTTCGGTAGTGGCAATCGACAAGGCGACGAACAAGAGAATCGCTGTCGGTGAAGAAGCCCGCTCCATGCTGGGCCGCACGCCGGGCAATATCGTGGCCGTCCGCCCTATGCGGGACGGTGTGATTGCCGATTACAGGACGACGGAACTCATGCTGAGATATTTTTTAGAAAAGGCGGGCGCGAAACGCTGGCTGTTTTTCGGGCCCAAAGTTGTCGTCTGTATCCCTTCCGGCATTACGGAAGTAGAGGAGAGGGCGGTCAAACAAGCGGCTTACCAGGCCGGGGCAAAACGGGTCAAAGTTGTGGAGGAACCCTATGCGGCCGCTTTGGGTGCCGGTTTGGATATTTCGGGTCCGACCGGGAATATGGTGGTGGACATCGGGGGAGGAACCACGGATATTGCGGTGCTTTCCCTTCAGGGCATCGTAACGAAGCGCAGCCTGAGGATGGGAGGGGACAGACTGGATGAGGCCATTATCCGTTTTGTCCGCCGGGAGCACAACCTCTTGATTGGAGAACGCACCGCGGAAGAGATAAAGATGCTGGTGGGCGCAGCCATTCCCGAAGGTCGTCCGGACAACGACCGGATCGAGGTGCGGGGCCGCAACCTGGTCAGCGGCCTGCCCAAGACGGTAAGTGTCGACTCTCGGACTTGTTACCAGGCTTTGGCGGAAACGATAGACGCCATTGTCGCCGCGGTCAAAGAGGTCTTGGAGAGGACGCCGCCGGAATTATCCGCGGATATTCTCAATAAAGGAATCATTATGACCGGAGGGGGATCCCTGCTTTACGGGTTCGATACGCGAATTGCCAGGGCGACAGGCTTGCCGGTGAGTTTAGCGGAAGACCCGATTTCCTGTGTCGTTCTCGGCACAGGAAGTGTCCTGGAAGGGATATTCCGTTAGGGAGAGAGCGGGCAGAGAATGAGGGTCGATATATTGGGCATCGAACTCGACGCCTTGAGCATGGCCGAATGCGTCGCCCGTATAGCGGGCGCGGTCGAGGCACATTCCCGTCTCCGGGTGGTGACGGCCAATCCGGAGATGATCTGCGCGGCCGGAAAGGACCCTGACCTGCGCCGGGTGATAAATTCCGCGGGCTTGGTGACCGCGGACGGAGTGGGTGTGGTTTGGGCAGCCGGAAGATTGGGAACGCCGGTTCCCGAACGGGTCACGGGGATTGACCTGCTGGAAGCGCTTTTTCCGCTGGCCAGCCGCCGGCACTGGCGCATCTGCTTGCTCGGCGCCCGCCCGGGTGTTGCCGCGGAGGCCGCCCGCCGCGTCGGAGAGAGTTGCCCGGGCATCGTCTGGCAGGCGGCCCACGGCTATTTTGATCCGGCGGAAGAGGCGGACGTCATTAAGAGAATCGGAGACTTTAAGCCGGACCTGCTCTTGGCCGGCCTGGGGGCTCCCCGGCAGGAGTTTTGGTTGGCTGAGCACGAGGGCTTGGCCACTGTTTCGATGGGCGTCGGGGGCAGCTTCGATACCCTGGCCGGCTTGATCGGGCGGGCTCCCGCCTGGTTGAGGAGGATGCGCCTGGAATGGCTCTATCGTTTACTGAAAGAGCCCCGGCGCTGGCGCCGCCAGGCGGTTCTGCCGGGGTTTGTCTTAAAGGTGTGGCGCGGGCGCTAAAAAAACAGGCTCAGGTTGAGGACAAGCCCCCCGAAAATCCATGTGGAGGGCGTATTCTTCTATTAGGGTACTCATGTTTGAACGAAGCTCTAGGGGGACGGGGATATGCCGGAATGGCCGGAGCCGATCAAACGCTGGGATGACCTTAGGCACGATCGGCAAACCAGGGAGGATTTCCTAGCACAATCCCAACCTTTCATACGCCATGTCGCGGTACAGACCTGTGGAAGGTTTCTTGAGTGGGGCCGGGATGAGGAATTGTCAGTGGCCCTCATTGCTTTCGATGAGTCGATCAACCGCTTCGAGCCCGGGAAAGGAGTTCCCTTTCTGGCCTTTGCCCGGCTCTTGATTAAAAGGCGGCTGATCGATTATTTCCGCCGGCAAAAACATAATGACGCCCTGCCTTTGGACGCGGCGGAGGTTGGTCAAAGCGTCGACCTCGGGCTCAGTGTTTCGGAGTTTCGGGAACAGGAGGAGAACCGTGAGCGGGCGCAGGAAATTCAGGAGTTTGCCGCGGAGTTGCGTAAGTGGGGACTTAATTTCAGGGATTTGGTGCAAGCATCTCCCAAACATCGCGATACGAGGGCTTCTTTGTTGAGGGCAGCGAACATATTGGCTTTTAACCCCACATTGTGGCGGCAGGTTGAGGAAAAAGGGAAAGTCCCGATTCAGGCTTTGGCGGTGGAATCGGGATTCCACCCCAAAGTACTGGAACGGGGCAGAAAGTATCTGCTGGCCGTGGCTCTGCTGATGGCGCGCAGGCACGATTACCTTTATTTGCGGGAATATGTCATCCCTCCGGAAAGGAGGACCGCGCTATGAAGACCGAAAAAGCGGTTGTATTAGAGAGGTCGGGGAATACCTGCACCGTCTTGACAGCGGATGGCTCTTTTCGCAGGGTGCGAGCGCCTCTGGCTGCCCAAGTCGGGCAGGAGATTGAAATCAGGGAATCGCGCGGCCTGACAAACCGCGGGGGATTCCGGGTTTGGGCGACCGCCGCGGTTCTGCTGTTCCTGGCCCTGACGGGTACCTGGCTGGCCGGGGGCCGGTTAACCGGAATGAAAACCAAGGCGGTAGGACTGAAAGAGGTTCCCGCAGCTATCCTGTCCGTGGATATCAATCCGAGTCTGGAACTGCAATTAGACGGACAGGCGCGCGTACTCCGGATCAAAGCGTTGAATGCCGATGCCCGCACTCTCCTGAAGGGTGTTGCTTACCAAGGCCAGCCGGATCAGGAGGTTTTGGCGGAGATCGTGGGGCGCGCGCAGAAACTTCATTTTCTCAGCCGGGAGCATCCCTGGATCCTCCTGGGATTAGCCCCTATGGACGGAAAGGAAGCGGCCCTTACCGAGTACCATCTGTCCGCCGTGGCGGGGCGCCTGGCGGTTCAAATGGACGCGGGGGGAAACACCTTTCACGTTGCTGCCTATCAATTGAATGGGACCGAGCAAAAACAAGCCGTGGCGCAGGGTTTGACACCCGGTCAATATGCCTTGTGGCGCAGTGCCAAAAAAGCGGGTTTTTCCCTGACGGCAAAAGCCATGTCCGATCCCGCGCAAAGGGACCGTCTTCTGTCCGAACCGAAGGTGCAGGCCGAGACCCGTTCTTTGGGAGGAGTTCTCGACCTGGGACAGGCAATCCCGAACCGCGGCGGGGGGCAAGCCCTCTTGGGGCAAGGTGCCGCGACGAAGGCCCTTCCCCAAGAGAGCACAGGCAGGCCGGCGGGAAGCGCGGCCGGGCTGCGGGCGAATCCGGCGGACGGGACGACGCCGGCCGGGACGGCTTCCTCAGGGAAGGTCCGCGGCGGGAGTGCCCCCGGGCGGACGTTCCCCGTACAGGTCGCTCCTGGCAGGCCGACCCCCGCTAAGCCGGTTGAGACAGTACCGCCGGCAAGGAGCACTCCGCCGGGAGGGCAAGGAAGCGGGGCGGCGGCAGGGAACAAGACCGGGACAAGAGACGGTGCCGGACCCACGCTCCCGCAGAGCGGCCAAGGCGCTTCAGCCCGGGATTGGGAGAGATTTTACCGTGATTTCATAAAACGGATCCCCACGAGCGGGATCCGGGGTCAGGGCGGACTGTCCTCAGAAAAGTGGCGGGAAATGTTCGAGCAATCCTGGCAAAAAACGTTCGGCAAACCCCCTGACAAATCCCTGGGCGAATCCTGGGACAAGGCCCTGGGCAGGGCTCTTGACAGAGTGGGGGCCGACTCTTGGGACAAGGCCCTCAGCAAGTCTCTCGACAAAGCGGGGGCAGAATCCTGGGACAAGGCCCTCAACAGGCCCCTTGACAAATCTTTGGGTGAATCTTTGAGCAAGATCCTTAGAGACTCTCTCGACAAACCCCTGAAGGGATCTTTAGACAACGCTCTTGGCAAGACTTTCGCCAAACCTCTGGCTGGTTCCTTAGGAAATAGGCCGGGTTCAAAGCCCGAGGATCCGATCATAAAAGCGTTCGGTCTCAGCCGCCATTTTCTCGACAGTAAACTCCTGCCGGCGCCCATCGGCGGAACGGACAAGGGATGCGGCCAACACGGGGTCGGACAAGACGGCGGCGCAAGCCCGGGCCAGGGCTTCGGGTTCACCGGGGGGGACTAAGAGGCCGTCCCGTCCGTCCCGGATCAGTTCGGGGATCCCGCCGGCATGGGAGGCGACGAGCGGGATTCCGGCTTGCATGGCCTCCAGAAGGACCAATCCCATCCCTTCACTGAGGGAAGGCAGGACAAAAAGGTCGAAGACCGGCAGGAGCCGCTCGGCTTGGGGAAGGAATCCCGGTAAGGTGAAAGGGATTCCTTCTTTTTCTAGTTGCTCGGCGATGAGCGGGCGCAAAGGGCCTTCCCCGATCATGAGGAGGTGAAGGCCGGGAAACTGCCGCCGCAGGATTTGGGCGGCCTGAACTAATTGCTCCGGCCCTTTGCAGGGATGAAAGCGAGCGATATTGCCGACGACTCGGGCTTCGGCGGGTATATTCCAGCGCCGGCGCCAGGCGGCGCGTTCGACAACCGGATCCGTCGAAGGAGTGAGTTCCCGGCCGTTATAAATAACCTCGATATTTTTTCCTCCCCGGGCCGCAACCTCGGGCATCAGGGCTTTGGAGATGACGATTTGTCCTTGGCTCAACGGGAGGGTCAGCCGGTCAAGCCAGACCGCGGCGCGGGCGGTGCGCGCAGACAAGTAGTCGCGGGCCAGGGAACTGTGCACGGTGGAGATATTAGGCAGGCCCAGCCAACGCCCGATCAGGCGCCCGAAAAGGTTGGCCCGCATGCCGTGGCTGTGCAGGAGCGTCACGTTCTCAGAGCGAATCCAACGCACCAACTGAGGCCAAGGGCCGGGATCGGTTTTGCGACGCTGGGGAAACGTTTTCACCTTCAACCCCCGGGCCGCGGCAGCTTCGCCCAGGGGCCCCGCGACGAGACAAGCCAGGAGCGGGGCGTAGCGTCGGCTGTCGAGGTGAGAAAGAAGGGTGAGGACGTGCTGCTCCGCCCCACCTATTTCTCCTCCGCCGATAATATGTAAGACTCTGACTGGGCCCATGGAACATCTTCCCTTCCCGGAGAAATTGGGGTATACTGGCAGTATGAGCGGAATAAGGTTAAAGAGGAGTCTTGCCCCTCTCGCACTATCATAAAGGAAGATGGCGCGATCGCGCAAGTCGGACGGGCTTCTAAGGAGGATTTGTCAATGTTGGACAGCAGGGAAATTCAGAAAATCATTCCCCATCGTTATCCTTTTCTCCTGGTTGATCGCATTTTGGAAATCGAGGGCAACAGGGCGGTGGGGATTAAGAATGTTTCGGCGAACGAGCCGTTTTTTCAGGGACATTTCCCCGGCTACCCGATTATGCCCGGAGTCCTGATCTTGGAGGCCATCGCCCAGGTGGGTGCGGTACTGGTCCTGAGACAGGAGAAGTTCGCGGGCTACATAGCCCTGTTTGCCGGGATGGATGACGTACATTTTAAGAAGCCGGTGTTTCCGGGGGATCAACTGCGCTTGGAGGCGGAGATGGTGAAATTTAAAGGACTGATTGGCATCGCGGAGGGAAGGGCCTATGTGGGTGAGGAATTGGCCGCCAGGGGGACTTTAAAATTCGCCTTGAGGCCGGGCACGGAGCCCTATGAAAAGTGACCCCGCCGGTGGGATAATATTTGATTCGAGCAGCCAAGCCAGGAGCAGCAAAGAGCATGCCCTGGTTTTTTTACTCTGGGCCGCTCTCCTGGCCCACGGCTTATTCTTTGCGCGGGATCTCTTGGCTTTGGCCTTGCTGCCGGGGCTGTACCTGCTCTTCCGGCGAGATGATCTCAGAGCAGCCTTTCACTCTTTGCGGGTTAAGCCAAGAGAGGGCACCTTGGAACTGACCGCCACTGATGCCCTGCTCCTGCTTATGTCCGGACTGTCCCTGACGGGCTTGTTGCACCCGGTTAAAGCGGAGGAGGGTTGGTTGGAGGCCATCCGCTTCCTTCTGTACTGGTTTGTTTACCGCTGGGGACGAGAGGCGGCCCGGAATTCAAAAGGAGAAGAACGGCTGATGAGGGCTGCCGGGTGGGCGGCTCTCGCCTTGGGAATTTCGGCCTGGCTGCCTTGGGCCGCACATGTCTGGCCCCCTCCGGGTCCGCCGGAGGCCGGCAGACTGAGTTCCTGGTTCGGCTATCCCAACGCCGCGGCGGCGTTCTTGGGTGCCGTTCTGCTGCTTCCGCGCATAGACATACGCCTGAAACTCGTTCTCATCCCGTTCTTCCTCAGCACCGGGTCCAGAGCCGGCCTGGCACTCTTCCTGGGCATTCTGGTTTTGCAAGGGCTTATAGCCTTGAAGTCCGGGGTAAAACCGTCACAAGCAGAGCCCGGACGGCGGACCCGTTGTGTCTTGTCAGAAAGTATAAACTTCCGGCGGGATGCGAACCT
Organism: Peptococcaceae bacterium CEB3; assembly: GCA_001029295.1. GTDB lineage: Bacteria > Bacillota > Desulfitobacteriia > Desulfitobacteriales > Desulfitobacteriaceae > Acididesulfobacillus. Next base: position 125,932 of record LDXJ01000063.1, read on the forward strand.
TGGCGTCCGCGGGCGCCTCGCCCGTTTGTTCGGCCGAAGCAAGCGGGGCGCCGGGCGAGGTTTCCTTGTGACGGTCGGTTTTCTGGCGGCAAGTGCGGTCTTATGCTGGCAGAGTGGACTCATCGGCCCGGCGGCTCCTTTCCACGGGGCTTGGGCGCACCTCGGCCGCTGGGCCATGTCGGACAGCGTTTGGGAGCGGATCTTGTATTTCCGGGACGGCCTGCGTCTCGCCGCCTCGGGGGGATTCCTGCCTCAGGCCGGAGGCTGGCTGGCTTTCCCGCTGGTGCAGCAAATACCGTATTGGGCGAGCGATCCCCATTGCAGCCTGATCCGGGTGTTGCTGAACCAGGGATGGCCCGGCCTTTTGTCCTTGACAGCCTGGAGCGCCTCCCGATTTCGGCAAATCGGGCGGACCGGCCTTTGGGGGGCCTGCGTTTTTTTGGCGCTGCACAGCTTAGTTGACGCGGATTTCTCTTTTGCGGCTCTGGGTGTCTTGTTCTGGCTGCTCGTAGCCCTGGCCGAAGGCCGGGACCCGGCGGCGGAAAACCGCGGGCAAGGGGGAAGAAAGCGATGGGGTGAAAAGGAGGGGCACAGGCTGAGCAGCGCGAGGGTCAGGCCGGCCGGAATACGCGTTTTGCGCCCGGCTTTCCTGGAACCCGTTCTGGCTTTGCTCCTTTTCGCACCCGCGGGCGTCCTCCTGGCGGCGGGAGGGTTGCCGGCGGAGGCGGGCGTCATGGGTCGGCCTGGCGGGCCCCCGGACGCGGCCGTCTACTGCCGGGAGTTGACCCGGGCCCTCAGTTTGGACCGGACCAATGTCGGCTGGCGCAGGGAATTGGCTGAAACCGAGCTGCTACGGGGGGAAATCGCGCCGGGCCTGAACCAGGTTGAACGGGTTTTGGCCTGGCAAAAGTTCGACCTGGGGAGTTGGGAATGGGCGCAAAGCCTGGTTTGGCAGGCGGCGGAGCGGCAAAGGCGAGCGGGTACAGCTTCGAGCCGCGGGCTCTACCGTTGGGTGGCGGCGGTGCCCGCCCGGATTACCGCCATTGCCAGGACGGTTCCCGTCGCGGAACGCGGCCACTGGCGGGGATATGCTTTATTCGTTCGTGACGATCCCCACATAGAACTTCTGGCACGATGTGCCGGGGATGTTTTACACAATCGGCCGCTTCCCTGACCGAAATGTCGAACCGTGATCGACGCGGGGACAGCACTCCTTTGGCACCGGGTGCATACTCTGGTGAACAAAAGGGGTGATGCGTGGTGGCAGGGACGGCTTTGCTTTGGCTGGCGGTGATTGTTTTGTGGTGGTTGGCAGGCGGTTGGGAATGGAACCTTCCTCAGGGCTGGCAGGAGGGCTTGAGCAGGTGGCGGTCAAAATTCGGCAATATGGCTACCCTCGACGTGCACGTGGAAATAGCGGATACGTCGGAACTGGAAGTGTACTATTGGCAGTTGCGGCAATCCCTGCGCCGGGAGGAGGCCAGGCGGCGAGAGCCTCTGCGGCCGCGGCTCATTGTCCGTGGCGGTGCCTGCGGGGGGTCGTTTTGCGAACGCCGCTTCAGGGGAGTGGAGTGCCTTTTTGCCGAGCCGCCGCGCTGAGAGTGGAAAGTGTTGGGAGCGAACATAGATGAGGTTTTTTCTGATTCTCAACCGGGACGGAGAAATCAGGCTCTCCCCGTTTGCGGAAGCGGACAGCCCCTCCGAGCAAGGTCTGGTCCTGAGTCAGCCTTTCCCGCTGGGTTTCCTCAGGGACGTTCTGAAAAGCCTGGGTCCGGGTTCGCCACACGGGATTGACCGGGAAACCCTTGGCCGGGATATTCTGCGGGCTGTGCGTGCCGGCTCGGAGCGGGAGGCCGCGGCCGGGACGCGGGGAGAACTGCTGCCGGAGTGGGGCCCGGCCGCTTGCCCTCCGAAGGACGCGGATGAAGAGTCCTACCGCGATTTCTGCCAGCGGGTCAGCGGGCGTCAACTTCTGGGAGGGGACCTGAACCGCGTGGCCCGCGAAATGGCGGTCAGCCCAGAGCAAGTTTGGCGCTGGGCGGATCGCAGGGTGCGGAAAAGCCTGGCAGGCTGGTTTCCTGCCGTAAGCCGGCGGGAGGGAAAGTGGCTTTGCCGGCGTTGCGGCGAGGAGGCCAAAGAGTGGCCGGGCCAGTACGGGCCGGCGGCCACCTGTCCGGAGTGTGCGGCTTTGGGAGCGGCAACTTCTCTGGAAGTCCTCTACCGTGATTATGGCTCATTGAGCGGCAATGCCCCGGCAAATTGCGATTTTGCTCCGCGCTGGCCGCTCACGGCGGCTCAGAGCGCGGCGGCCGAGGAGGTCCTTCGCTTTGTTGAGCGGGACGGAGAGAAGGAGGCCTTGGTTTGGGCGGCCTGTGGCGCGGGCAAGACGGAGATGTGTTTTCCGGCCGTCGCTTGGGCCCTGAGCCGAACGATCCCCGTCTTGTTCGCCGCGCCCCGGCAGGATGTGGTGCATGACGTGGCTCCCCGCCTGCGGCGTGATTTTCCGGGGCTGCCGGTACAGGTTCTCTCCGGCAGTGTTTCCCGCCATTATGAACCCGGTGTGCTGGTGCTGGCAACCACCCACCAGATCCTCCGCTTTTACCGGGCCTTCGGACTGGTTTTCCTGGACGAGATGGATGCTTTTCCTTACGCCGGGAACCGCATGCTGGCTTGGGGAGTCAGGCAGGCCATGCGGCCGGAAGGCAAACTTCTCTGGCTCAGCGCCACACCTTCCCGGGACGTCCTGGCCGGGGCCAAAAAGGGATCTATTCCTTTAATCAGGCTCCCGGCCAGACATCATGGCCAACCGCTCCCCGTTCCGCACTGGGAGCGCCTGTCTCTTGACGGACGCGGCGGCTGCCCGGCAACGCTCTGTGAGAAGCTTAGGGATCTGGCGCGGCTGGGGCCGGTGCTGGTCTTTGTGCCCAAGATCTCCTGGGTGGCAGCGGTTTTGGCCGCTATCCGCCGCTGCCTGCCGGATTTGGCCGGTGAGGGCAGCTACAGTGCCGATCCCCGGCGCCGCGAAAAAATAGAGGGTCTGCGACAAGGAAGATACCGCTTTTTCGTCACGACCTCGATCCTGGAACGCGGGGTTACCTTGCCGGGTGTCCAAGTGGCGGTGCTCGCGGCCGATCACCCGGTCTTTGACGAAAGGGCGTTGGTCCAAATGGCGGGCCGGGCGGGCAGAACCAAAGACTGCCCGGACGGACAGGTCGTTTTTTTCGCGGAGCGTGAGACCGCTTGTTTGAAAAAGGCCAGACGCTGGATTGAAGAGCAGAACCGTTTTGCCCGGGAAGAGGGGCTGCTCGCTTCTCCGACCCAGTCAGCCGGGGAACTCAATTCTTCGGGGCAGACGTCCGCATCACCAAGGCGGTAACATCAGAGCAGGCAAATAGGCGAGCGTCACAAGTGCCGAACGAATCTTGGAACTGAGCATTTTCGGAAAGAAGGTTTGACGAGGTTGAGAAACCCGCGGACGAGCGGCCCGGCGGACCTAATCCGCCTGGTCTGGTATTGGGAAAGAACCTGCGCGGTTTGCGGCGCGGAGGAGGGCCCCCTATGCCCGCACTGTCTGAAGGAATATTTTTGTCCTGAGCTGGGCCGCTGCCGCAGCTGCGGGAAACTCATTCCCGGAGGGGAACTTTGCCGGGATTGCCGTGCCGGGCGGGGTCCGGTCGGGTTGGATGGGTGCCGGGCCTGGGGCCACTACGCCGGTTTGTGGAAGAACTTTATTTGGGAAGTAAAATTTAAAGCTCAACCTTGGCGCCTGCAAGAGATTGCCGGGTCCTTTTCAGCCTGGGCCTGCCGGGAACTGCCCCCGGCCGACGGCGTCGTCCCGGTCCCGCTGCATTCGGAGCGGCTGGCCGAAAGAGGCTTTAACCAGGCCGAGGTCATTGCCTCCCTTCTTCACTGGGAACTGGGGCTGCCCATTCTCACCGGGGCTCTGATCCGGACGATGCCGACCGCCTCCCAGGTCGGTTTAAGCCGGCGGGAGAGGCTGCACAATTTGGGTCAGGCCTTTGCCGTTCCCGAAGTGGCCGCGGTCCGGGGCCGGGACCTCTGGCTGGTTGACGATGTGACCACCACAGGGGCGACTTTGCAGGCCTGTGCCCTTGCTCTCAAGCGGGCAGGAGCCCGTTTTGTCTACGGACTTTGCCTCGCCGGCGGAAAAGAGCTTGTTCAAGAGGAAGATTAAGGCTATAATAGAGCTGGATAGGCAACATGCCCGTCACATTATGAGGTAAGGGGAATATTTTTCATGGCCTTTGAAGACAAAGAACTGGTGTGTAAAGACTGCGGAGCAACCTTCATCTTTACTGCGGGAGAACAAGAGTTTTATGCGGAAAAGGGTTTTGAACATGAACCTCTGCGCTGCCGCGATTGCCGCAGTGCGCGCAAAACAGCACGCAACGGAGGCGAGGCTAAATCACGGGAGATGTACACCGTGGTTTGTGCCGATTGTGGCATAGAGACGCAGGTGCCGTTCCAACCGACGGCTGACCGGCCGGTGTATTGCCGTGAATGCTATCAGCGCCATCGCTTGGGTTAGCCTTAATTTGGCTCAACGGCAGGCAAGGCAGGAAAAAAGAAGCGCCGGCGGGTGCAGCGCTTCTTTTTTCGTACCTTTGGGCACATTCATACCCTAAAGTTCAGCGTGCATCAGAAATTCGGTGTGCATCGTTTAAAGAGCCTGTCCAGTGGTTATCCTTTAGGAGAGGCAGTTCCATGGGAAGGCGGAAGTTGAGACTTAAGGCAATAACCGGCGGAAACGCCGCTGCCGCTCTTCGGGGACTGCAAAATTCAAGGAGGTTGTTTTTTTGTGGTAGGCAAGGTTAAGTGGTTTAGTAAACAAAAAGGGTACGGATTCATCGAGCAGGAGGACGGAACGGATGTTTTTGTTCATTACGCATCAGTAGTCGGTGAAGGGTTTCGCACCCTGGAGGAAGGCCAAGCGGTTGAGTTTGACGTGGTCCAGGGTCCGCGGGGCAATCAGGCGGCCAACGTAACCGTTCAGTGACGTTTCCTGCTTCTTGGCCTTATGACAAAGTGAATCAAGCCGAGCAGTCCGGATGGCTGAGCTGCCGAAGAGGGAAGCGCGCAAGCGTTTCCCTCTTCGGTTCGATCCATTCACTGAACCCATGTACCCGTAACGAGCCCTATACCTACATGCTGCCGGGCGGAGGGTATTTTTCCGATGAAAAGAGCAGGATTTTTTTCGGATATAGGGAATAGTATACTCGTACGCCAGGTTAAGAAGGGGGTTGTAATCGATGAATATTTTAATTCGCGGCAAACACATCGAGGTAACCGATGCACTCAAAGACTATGTCACAAAAAGGGTAAGTAAGCTGGAAAAATACTCGGATGAATTCCAGGATGTGCAAGTCACCCTTTTGGTGGAGAGGGATCGGCACCGGGTAGAGGTCACGGCCCCAATTAACGGTATGATTTTGCGCGGGGAAGAAGAAACATCTGATATGTATCAGTCGATCGACATGGTCTTGGAGAAACTTGAACGTCAGATTGACAAATATCGGACCCGGATCAACAAGCGTTTGCGCACGAAGGTCCTGAAAGACCATGAGCCCGAGCATCCCGCGGTCGAGGAGGAACATGAAAACGTCGTCCGGAACAAGAAGTTTCAAGCGAAACCGATGTCGGTGGATGAAGCGATTATGCAAATGAATCTCGTTGGGCATACGTTTTTTGTTTTTACGGACGCGGACACCCACCAAATGAACGTGGTTTACCGGCGTAAGAACGGAGATTACGGTCTGCTGGAACCGGAAAGGTAACAATAAGACGAGGAAGGGCCTGCCGCCGGGGCGGGCCCTTTTCCGGTTCTTACTCTTACTCTTATTGTCATTGCCATTGTAACTGTCTCATCGGCGTCCGGTGACTATTCAGGCACGGCACTGATCCTCATGCCTCTGAATAGTTACGGCGTCCGTGAGGATGGACAGTTTGAACAGTCCGCACAGTCCGCGCGCCGCCTTGCGGTCACTTGCGTATGATGTTACAATAAACTGATGTAAAGCGATGTAAACTGATGTAAACCGATGTATACTGATGTACGTGGCGACCCGGAAACGGCGGAACGTTGACGGGCGGAACGGGTCGAACGGTGGGAGAAAGGGTGGTTCTCGGTCATGGGGCTTCTCAGCAGCTTGCTCGATGATAACGCGCGTGAAATAAAAAGATATCAAAAGAAGGTTCAGGTCATAAATTCCCTGGAACCGTCCATCCATGCCCTAAGCGACGAACAGCTCAGGGATAAAACGGTGGAATTCCGGGGCAGGCTCGATCGGGGAGAGCCTTTGGACGACCTCCTGCCCGAAGCCTTCGCCGTGGTCAGGGAGGCGGCCCAGCGGGTTTTGGGGCAGCGACACTATGATGTCCAGCTGATTGGCGGCATGGTGCTGCACGACGGGCGCATCGCCGAAATGAAGACTGGCGAAGGAAAAACCCTGGTGGCCACTCTGCCTTCTTATCTCAACGCTTTAACCGGCGATGGCGTGCATGTCGTCACGGTCAACGATTACCTGGCTCGCCGTGACAGCGAATGGATGGGTCAAATCCACCGTTTCCTGGGGCTTTCCGTCGGGCTGATCGTGCACGGATTGGATTATGATCAGCGCCGAGAGAGTTATGCCGCCGATATCGCGTATGGAACCAACAATGAATTCGGTTTTGACTACCTGCGCGATAACATGGTTTCCAGGCCTGAGGGCCTGGTTCAGCGCGCTCTTAATTATGCCATCGTCGATGAAGTGGACTCTATCTTAATCGATGAAGCCAGGACCCCGTTGATTATTTCCGGTGAAGCGGACAAGCCGACAGAGTTGTACTTCCGGGTTGCCCGGGTCATTCCCCGCCTGACGCCGGAAACCGATTATCATGTCAATGAAAAGGATCGGGTCGTCACCCTGACGGAGCATGGGGTCGGCAGAGTAGAAAGCATGCTGGGTGTTGAGAATCTCTATGATGATTTGCATACGGAGTTAGCCCACCATGTCAATCAGGCCTTGAAAGCTCACACTTTATTTCGCCTGGATCGCGATTATGTGGTCAAGGACGGAGAAGTGATCATTGTCGACGAATTCACCGGCCGCCTGATGTTCGGCCGCCGCTACAGTGAGGGACTGCACCAGGCCATTGAAGCCAAAGAAGGGGTCAAGGTCGAGAAAGAATCGCAGACCCTGGCGACCATCACTTTCCAAAACTATTTCCGCATGTATGAGAAACTCGCCGGAATGACGGGTACCGCCCTGACGGAGGAGCCGGAATTCAAAAAGATCTATAAACTCGATGTGGTTGAGATACCGACTAACAGTCCCATGATCCGGGAGGATGTACCGGATGTGGTTTACCGGACGGAAGAAGGCAAATTTAGTGCCGTGGTCGAAAGCATCGTCGAAAGACATGCCAAAGGTCAACCTGTCTTGGTCGGGACGATCTCAATTGAAAAATCCGAACGTCTGAGTAAGATGCTGGAGATGCGCGGGGTGTCCCACCAGGTGTTGAATGCCAAATTTCATGAACAAGAGGCTCAAATCATCGCCGGGGCCGGTCAGCCGGGCACGGTGACGATCGCCACGAATATGGCCGGTCGGGGCACGGATATTGTCTTGGGGGAAGGGGTTCCTCAGTTGGGCGGGCTTCACATTATCGGTACCGAACGCCACGAGTCCCGCCGGATAGACAACCAGTTGCGGGGCCGGTCCGGACGGCAGGGAGATCCCGGCTCATCTCAGTTCTTCATTTCCCTGGAAGACGATTTGATGCGGCTCTTCGGTTCGGAGAATATCATGGGCATCATGGATAAGTTGGGCATGGACGACACGGTGCCGATCGCGTCCAAAATGATTACCCGCTCCATTGAGACCGCACAGCGCCGGGTTGAGAACAGGAACTTTGATATCCGGAAGAATGTTCTGGAATACGATGACGTCATGAACCAGCAGAGAGAAGTCATATACGCTCAGCGCCGTAAGGTTTTGACAGGTGAAAACCTGAAAGACAGCATTATGGAAATGCTGGAGAAAGTGGTCGCGGACACGGTGAACACGTTCGGCAGCGGCAGCCCCTACCCGGAAGAATGGGATTTGGAGAGTTTTCTCGAGTATTGCGACAACTCATTTCTGCCGGATCATGGGATCAGCGGGGAGGAGCTGAAACAACTAACCAAGGAAGAAGTACAAGAGTTGCTCACGGACAAGGCGATCGAGCTTTATGACCGGAGAGAGGAAGAATTCGGCCCGGAATTGATGCGTGAAATCGAGCGCGCGGTCATGCTCCAAGTGGTAGACAGTAAGTGGATGGATCATCTGGATGCCATGGACCTCCTGCGCGAAGGGATAGGGCTTAGGGCTTACGGTCAAAGGGATCCGCTGGTGGAATATCGGCATGAGGGCTATGATATGTTCCAGGGCATGATCGACTCCATCCAGGAAGACATCATCCGCTACATGGTGAGGGTTACTCCCCAGGTAAGGGAACAAGCTCCGGAGGAGCCGCAAAATTTGAGCACAAACCGGGACGAGGCGGAGCCGCTGAAACCGGTGCACACCGGAGAAAAGATTGGACGCAACGAGCCTTGCCCCTGTGGCAGCGGCAAGAAATATAAGAACTGCTGCGGGGCAAAAAAGTGAGAAAGGGTGACGAAGTTGTTATCGGATTGGAAACGGGAAATTGAAGATCTAGAAATGCGTTTGGCAGATTTGAGGGTTTCTCTTTGACGTCGCCGGGCGTGGAGAAAAAATAGCCTCTTTGGAGCAAGATTTGCGCCGGCCCGATTTTTGGGACGATCCGGCCTCCGCTCAAAAAACCATGCAGGAATTGGCCTATCACCAGGGCAAAGTCAAAACCTATCAGGATCTGGCGCAAGAAGAGGGAGATCTGAAGGCCTTGTGGGAACTGGCTGTTGAGGAAGATGACCCCGGTCTGGAGCCGGAGATCTCTCAGACGGTCCGGGCCTTGCAAGACCATTTCCGGGAACTCGAACTGGAGATCCTGCTAAGCGGGCCTTATGACCGCAACAACGCGATCTTTACACTGCACGCGGGGGCAGGCGGCACGGAAGCCCAAGACTGGGTCTCCATGCTCTACCGCATGTTCGTGCGTTGGGGGGAAAGGCGCGGGTTCAAAGTGGAGACACTCGACCTTCTTCCGGGCGAAGAGGCCGGGATCAAAAGTTGCACTTTTTCTCTGGCCGGTGAAAACGCCTATGGTTATGCCAAGGCGGAAAAGGGGGTGCACCGTTTGGTGCGTATATCTCCTTTCGACGCCTCCGGCCGGCGCCACACCTCGTTTGCCTCGGTCGACGTCATTCCCGAGGTGACGGATGATGCCGAGATCAATATTGACCCCGAGGATTTGAAAGTGGACACCTACCGTTCAGGCGGGGCCGGCGGTCAGCATGTCAATAAGACAGACTCGGCGGTGCGCATTACCCATTTGCCGAGCGGGATTGTCGTTCAGTGCCAGAACGAACGCTCCCAGATTCAGAACAGGGCGACCGCTATGCGTATCCTGGCGGCTAAGCTTTTGGAGCTCAAGCGCAAACAACAGGAAGAAGAAATCTCGGAAATTCGCGGTGAACAGCACGAGATTGCTTGGGGCAGCCAGATCCGTTCGTATGTGTTCCACCCATACAGTATGGTCAAGGACCACCGGACGAATGTGGAGACCGCCAATGTGGCCGCCGTGATGGACGGGGAGATCGACGATTTTGTCGCCGCTTTTCTGCAGTTGACCAAAGGAGAGGGGCAATTTTGAAAGGGGCCAAGTGCTTTGGATAAAGATGTATTGGAATTAAAGCGGATGGCCAACCGCCTGCGGCAGGATATTCTGACCATGCTGGTTCCGGCCAAAAGCGGTCATCCGGGCGGCAGCCTTTCCGCGGCCGAGATTGTGGCCGTCCTCTATTTTCGGGAAATGCGGCTGCGCCCGCAAGAACCCCATTGGGCTGAGAGAGACCGGTTTGTTCTCAGCAAGGGACATGCCGCTCCCGTCTTGTACGCGGCTCTGGCGGAGAAAGGCTATTTTCCGCGGGAGGAGCTTTTGGGTCTGCGCCAGACCGGACGCATGCTCCAGGGACATCCGGATATGAAAAAGACTCCCGGCGTGGACATGTCGACAGGCTCCTTGGGCCAAGGGCTCTCGGCCGCCAACGGCATGGCTTTGGCGGGTAAGCTGGACAAGAAAGATTACAGGGTCTATGTTCTGCTTGGGGACGGGGAAATGGCGGAAGGCCAAGTCTGGGAGGCGGCCATGGCCTCGGCGCACTTCAAGCTCGACAACCTGACCGCCATTTTGGACCTGAACGGACTGCAGATCGACGGGCGCACGGACGAGGTGATGTCCAGCGCACCCCTGCCCGAAAAATGGCGGGCCTTCGGCTGGCAAGTGATCGAAGTGGACGGACATGATGTTGAGGCCTTGCGGCAGGCTCTGGTTGAGGCTAAGACGACCCAAGGGCGTCCGACGATTCTCATTGCCAAAACGGTCAAAGGGAAAGGGGTCTCCTTCATGGAGAATGCCGTGGGCTGGCACGGTGCCGCTCCGAGTGCCGAACAGGCGAAACAAGGGCTGGAAGAGTTACGGGAGGAGGCGGCACACCTTGGCTGAGAAAGAAGCGACACGGAATGCCTACGGCCGGGCTCTTTTAGCCCTGGGGGCCGAAAACCCGGACGTGGTCGTCCTGGACGCTGATTTATCCAAATCCACTAAGACAGCTGATTTTGGCAAGAAATATCCGGACCGTTTTTTTAATATGGGCATAGCCGAACAAAATCTCATCGGTACGGCAGCCGGGCTGGCAACCGCGGGCAAGATCCCTTTTGCCAGTACTTTCGCGGTCTTTGCCACAGGCAGGGCCTTTGAGCAGATCCGGAATTCCGTCGCTTATCCCAAACTAAACGTCAAGATCGCGGCGACCCACGCCGGCATCACGGTGGGGGAAGACGGGGGTTCGCACCAGGCCGTTGAGGACGTGGCGATCATGCGGGCTTTACCGAACATGACGGTTTTGGTCCCGGCCGACGGAGTGGAAACCCGCCAGATGATTTTGGCGGCGGCCCGGTACGACGGTCCTGTTTACATCCGCATGGGGCGGCTGGACGTTCCCGTCCTCTATGACGATTCCTACCGTTTCCAAATCGGCCGGGCCAGCATCCTGCGTCAAGGAAGGGATGCGGCTGTCATGGCCAATGGGGTTATGGTGGCCCCGGCCCTGGAGGCGGCCGAAGAACTGGCTCAGGAGGGTCTGGATATTTCGGTGGTAAATGTGTCCACAGTCAAGCCGCTGGACGTGGAGACGATCGTGCGGGTGGCGCAAGGGGTCAGGGCAATGGTCAGTGCCGAAGAACACAATGTGATCGGTGGTCTGGGCAGCGCCATTGCCGAGGCCTTGGCGGAGCATCATCCTCTGCCACTGGAGCGGGTGGGCTTAAAAGATGTTTTCGGCGAGTCCGGCCGTCCCCAGGAACTCCTGGAGAAATTCGGCTTAACTTGGAAAGATATTGTGGCCGCCCTGCGCAAGGCCCTCAGCCGCACGCGCTAGCGGTTGCGGGAATTCCACGCACCCTTTTCAGCGTCTCCGGGGAGACGCTTTTTCCGCGTGTCGGCCCTTATGCCGCCAAGGCAGCACCGTCAGAACATGAAAACGAGTGTCCGGGCGGGGGAAGAAGCGGCCCGCCGCTAGATGGCGCTTCTTTCCAGGCGGATTGCAAAACTTTTAACAGGAAATTCGCGTCTTGTGTCGAATTTTAAGTACAAACGCCTGAGAGAATGGAGAAAGGTATCTGAACCAAGGAGGTTCTCATGATCCAACTGACAAACGTTTCTAAGATTTACCCGAATGGTGCTAAGGCTTTGGCCGATGTGAGCCTGCGCATCGGCAAAGGGGAATTCGTCTTCTTAGTGGGCCCGAGCGGGGCTGGCAAGTCAACCCTCATCCGGCTCCTTTACCGGGAAGAGCATCCGAGCCGGGGGCTGGTCTCCTTCAACGGGCAGAATCTGGTCCGCATGAAAGAACGGGAGGTTCCTTTTTTACGGCGGAAGATCGGGGTCATCTTTCAAGATTTTAAACTGCTGCCGCGCAAAACCGTGCGGGAGAATGTAGGCTTTGCTCTGGAGGTTCTCGGCCTGCAGAGGCATGAGGTAGCGGTTCGGGCCGAGAAGGCTCTGGAATTGGTGGGTCTGACCAAGAAGCTCAAAGCCTTTCCACATCAATTGTCCGGAGGCGAACAGCAACGGGTTTGCGTGGCCCGAGCCATCGTCAATGATCCGGCTCTGTTGATGGCGGATGAACCCACCGGTAATTTGGACCCGGATACGTCTTGGGAGATCATGGATTTGCTGCACAACATTAATAAAAAAGGCACAACCGTCGTTATGGCGACCCATGCCAAAGACATCGTCGACCAAATGAAGAAACGCGTCGTGGCGATTGAGCAGGGACGGATCGCCCGGGACGACGAAAAAGGGGGCTACGGTTATGAGCTTTAGCTCAGCCAAGTACGTCCTGCGGGAAACGTTGAGTTCCGTCAAACGCAACCTTTGGTTGAGCATCGCGTCTGTGATGACGGTGATGGTGTCCTTGATTATTTTGGGCTTTTCGGCTTTTTTCCTGGCCAACACCTCGAATGTCGCGCAGAGTTTTGAATCCCAGGTGGAGATTTCGGCGTTTGTGCATACGAATGTGCCCGAGACTCAGGTTCAGGCTCTGGAAACTAAAATTAAGGCCATGCCCGGGGTGTCGTCCGTGGTTTTGGTAACCAAGGCGCAAGGTTTAGCTCAATTTGGTCAATCCTTGGGCAAGGCCGGGGGAAACCTCGTCTCCGATTTGGCGGGAACGAATCCCCTCCCCGACAAATTTACGATCAAAGCAACCGATCCCCGGCGAGTCCAGACTCTGGCCGATCAACTCCGACAGTTTACGGAATTGAAAAGCGTGCGTTACGGGCAAGGCGTGGTGGATCGGCTGCTGCAGTTCACGCGCTGGCTGCGCTGGATGGGAGCCGGCGTCATTATCGCTTTCGGGGCAGCCGCGGTGGTTTTGATTTCCATAAACATCAAGATGAATGTCTTTTCCCGTAGGCGGGAGATTCAAATCATGAAGCTGGTCGGAGCCAGCAACTGGTTCATCCGCTGGCCCTTTCTGGTCGAGGGGCTCTTTCTCGGCCTGGCAGGGGGAATTTTGGCTGCCATTTTGGTGGGGACAGGGTACAATTGGCTGGCAGGGTACGTGAGCAGCACCCTGGCTTTCCTGCCTGTCGTGCGTAGCACTTGGCTTTTCTGGCAGGTCCAAACGAGTTTACTGGTTCTGGGGATGGTCATCGGCGCCGCGGGCAGCGCGCTGTCCCTGCGCAAATTCCTGAATGTCTAAGATTGTCGGAGGGCGGGGCCGCGGAGGCCCCCGCTCGAATTCGGGAAACCGTGGGGGAATGTCGCCAGCCGGATGAGCATATACTAACAGCGGTCCGGACAAACCGGTGGTCAGACCCGACAAGGGATGACCGGGAAGGAGCACACGCTTGGGGGAGAGAAATTGGCGTAAGATTTGGCAGCACGTTGCCATTGTCTTAGTAATAGTCCTTGCTCTGATGTCTGCCACGGTCGGGGGAGCGGTGGCGCTCAACGTCGATCACTTGGGCCGCTTGGCCCAAGTACTCGAACTGATACACAGCCAGTATCTTGATAAAGCTTCGGGAGATCAACTGGTGGACGGCGCGATTAAGGGGATGGTGGATTCCCTGGGTGACCCGTATTCTACTTATATGGACGCCTCCGACAACCAGCAGTTAATGGATTTAATTTATGGGCAGTTCGGGGGTGTGGGAATCGTTCTCAGCCTGAAGGATCCGAAGAAACTGACCGTCCTGCAGACGATCAAGAACACTCCGGCCGCGAAGGCCGGGATCTTGCCCGGGGACGTCATCGTGAAGATTGACAATGTCGATACCTCAAGCATTGGCCAGGACAAAGCGGTAGCCCTGATGCGCGGGGACCCGGGAACAAAGGTCACCTTGGAGGTTTATCGGGCGAGCGAGAAGAAGACGCTCACCCTGACCATGACCCGGGAGAATATCAGTGTGCCCACGGTGGAAGGCGAGCCGTTGCCCGGACACCCGGACATTGCTTATATCGACATTTCCCAGTTTTCCACCGATACCGGGCCTGAACTGGCGCAAGTCCTAAAATCGATGGATATTCAAAAGTACAAAGGGGTTATTCTCGATTTGCGCTACAACCACGGCGGGGAACTGAACGCGGCGGTCAAGGTGGCGAGTGATTTCGTCACTCCGGGCCCGGTCGTCTATATTGTGGACAAACAAGGGCATGTGACCACGAAAATGGCGGAAAACACCTATATTAACAAGCCCTTGGTGGTCTTGGTCAATGAAGAGACCGCTTCCGCGGCGGAGATCGTTTCGGGAGCTATCCGGGACAGGAAGACGGGAACCTTGGTTGGAGTGAAGACCTTCGGCAAAGGGATCGTGCAGACGATCTTTCAGCTCGACAGCGGGACGAGTGTAAAACTGACCACGGCCAAATACCTCACTCCGGATAAAATCAGTATCAACAAAAAAGGGATTGAACCGGATATTCAGGTGAAATTGCCCAAGGATGAGAAGGCCACGGTCCTCCCGCTCGATACGAATTTTGATCCCCAACTGGTGCAGGCTCTGCAAACTTTAGAAGCAAAAATGAATCGCTAGAATGCGGTATCCCCTCTGCTCATATTAAGCGAACATGTGAGTTAAAATAACGCTGATGACGCTGAGGACTATCGAGCCGAGCAGGGCGCTGCCGAAGCCGCGGACGCTGAAGCCCGGGACCAGACGGGCTGTCAGTAACAGCATCAAAGCGTTGATAACTAAGGTGAACAAGCCGAGGGTGACAATTTGGAGCGGGAAGGTAAAGAAGGAAAGAACCGGTCTAATGAGGGTATTGGCGAGGCCCCAAACGAGTGCCGCCCAAACGGCTGTGGAGGGCCGGGAGAGATGGAGGCCGGGAACGAAAAGCGTAGTGAGAAGAAGAGCAACGGAGTTAATCAACCAACGCGCCAGCAAACCGAACATCTAAGACCCCTCCTTGGGTTTTTCATTTGAATTTTTCCGGGCAATGGGGGAAAACTAGGGGCACACGGGCATGGAAAGGAGAGTGTCCCATGCGCCTCAAAGGATTTCGCCTTACAATCATTTTTCTCTGTCTTAGTTTAACCGTAACAGGCTGCGGTCTACAAGGGCTTTTGGGAAATAAGAAAAAATCTTCTTCCCTGTCCGCGCAGAAACCTCAGCCGGTGGTCGCCGTCTCCCTGAGCGGGGATGATCCCAATCAGATCCTGTTGCAAAAAGGTATCGACGATACGGCGGCCAAAGCGAATGTGAAAATAAAATACATAGGGACTTCTTCCGGCGGAAGCGCGGGTTCGAGCCAAGGAAGTTCGGCGCCAGTGTCGCAGGCCGGGGGAGATCCCCTTAAGGATGCCAAAGTCCTGCTTTACGAAGGCGGAAACCAAGAACTGCTGAAAACCGCTCAGACGAAGAAAATCCCGGTCTTGGCCATCGGCAAGATACCGGCCGGGAGCACGCCGGCGGGCCTCATTACTCCGGACCAGGAGAAGGCCGGGGAACTGATGGGGCAGGCCTTGGCGCAAAAAGTTCAGGCGGGGATTGTCCTTCTTCTTCAGGATAATCCGGGTGAAACAGGGGCACAGGAGCGTTTGGCCGGGTTGCGGACGATTCTGGCTAAATATCCCAAAGTCAGCCTGCAGGTGATTTCCGGTCGGCCGGGAAGTGCCTCGGGTGCGAAACAGGCCTTGTTGGAGTACCTGCTTAAGAACCCGGGCAAAGTGCGGGCGGTTTGCGCCGACACGGAGAAGGTGGCGGCCCAGGCGGCAGACGGGCTTAAACAGGGACAACTGGAAAAAAAAGTGCTGCTCTTCGGCGGGCAGGCCAACTTGCAGTCCCTGCAGAGAATGGCGGGGGGACTGCAGGCGGGAGATGTGGACGTGTCCCCCTATCTCCAGGGGGTGTACGCTTTTCAATGGGCGGAAAAAGTGCTTAAGCAAGAGCCGTTTGACGTGAATGATTCCGTGACCGGGGACCAAGGGGAGATTCCGGCCAAAATCATCGCGGTCAAAGCGGTCACACCGGAAAATTTAGCGATTACCCAGAAGAGCTATACCAAAGCGGTGAACCTGGCGCTCCAAGCCCAAAAAGAACAAGCTCAGAAAAAGACGGGTCAACAAACGGCGAAAGAACCCGGTACGCAGCAGGGAGGTTCCGCCGCCAAGGGCGCGACAAGCGAGAGTGGCAGTGCGAACGGAAGTTCGGACGGCTCGCAAGGCGGAGGGGGCGGCGGGCAAGCGGGCAGCTCCGGTGCGGGGGCCATTCCCCCGAATGTGGCCAAGGTCGTCGAGAAGGTCAATACGGATATCACGCGAGAATATCTGGATTCCAAAGGAAAAGTTCTCTGGACGGAACACAGTGCCAGCCAGAAAGTGCGCACGGTTCCACCCGAGATGATTAAACAGGAACAACAGCAACAACAGCAACAACAGCAGCCGTCCGGCGGTCAGCAGAAACAGGGGAGCGGACAATCAAGTGGGGGTGGCGGAGGCGGCGGATCATCCGGTGCCTAAATAAAGGGAATTTAAGATCGAACCGTAAACATGCAGATCGAACGAATTTTCGACCTGCATGTTTTGTTTCCGGCGTGGCGGTGCTATAATAGCAAGGTGGGAAACTACAGCCCGGGTTTTACCCGAGGATTTCGGCGCGGTGATTCACCCGAGGGTTCCACAGCGAAAGGAGTTCCCGGCGCAGGGACTCCGTACAATTACCAAGCGGATATATCTCGTGCCGTTTGGGCCAAGGGCAAGGTTCACGGGCTTTGCTCTTCTTTGGTCATGGTATGAGGGGGAGTGAGTATGGAATTTCGTCTCAAATCGAATTACCTGCCGGCGGGGGACCAACCCCAGGCTATTGAGGCCTTGGCCGCCGGTGTCAGGGCCGGAAAGCGCCATCAAACCCTGCTCGGAGTGACGGGTTCCGGCAAAACTTTTACGATGGCTAACCTCATCACCAAGGTGCAGAAGCCGACGTTGATTTTGGCTCACAATAAGACCTTGGCCGCTCAATTATACAGCGAATTCAAAGAGTTTTTTCCCGAGAACGCGGTCGAATATTTCGTCAGCTATTATGATTATTACCAGCCGGAGGCTTATGTGCCTTCCAACGACCTCTATATAGAAAAAGACGCCTCGATCAATGACGAAATTGAAAAGCTGCGCCATTCGGCGACCGCCGCTCTCTTCGAACGCGGGGACGTCATTGTCGTGGCCAGTGTTTCTTGCATTTACGGCTTGGGTTCGCCGGACGAATACCATGATCTGGTGCTCTCCCTGCGTTTGGGCCAAGAGATCGATCGCAATGAGATGCTGCGCAAATTGGTTTCGATCCAATATGACCGCAACGATATCTCTTTTGCCAGGGGAACTTTCCGGGTGAGGGGAGATGTGGTGGAGATTTATCCGGCCTCATCGAGTGAAAAAGCAATCCGGGTGGAGATGTTCGGCGATGAAATCGAACACCTTTACGAAATAAACGTCTTGACCGGCGAGATCTTGGGGGAAAGGCGCCATGTTTCCATCTTCCCTAATTCCCACTATGTCACGGCGCGAGAAAAAGTTCTCTTAGCGGCGGACAATATCGAAGAGGAATTGACGGACCGGCTCAAGGCGCTCAAAGCGGAAAACAAGCTTCTCGAAGCCCAACGTTTGGAGCAAAGGACGCGTTACGACCTGGAAATGCTGCGAGAAATGGGTTTTTGCAACGGGATTGAAAATTATTCCCGGCACTTGACCTTCCGGCAACCGGGAGAGACTCCGTATACGCTGCTTGATTATTTTCCCGAGGATTTTCTGCTGTTCGTAGACGAGTCTCATGTCACCTTGCCCCAAGTCCGGGGGATGTATGAAGGGGACCGCTCCCGCAAAACGACTCTGATCGAATACGGCTTTCGTTTGCCTTCCGCTTTGGACAACCGTCCCCTCAAGTTTAACGAATTCGAGGCGCGGGTCAGGCAGGCGATTTATGTCAGCGCTACTCCCGGGCCTTATGAGCTGAGCCATTGTCCGGTTAATGTGGAGCAAATTATTCGCCCGACCGGGCTTTTGGATCCGGAAGTCGTCGTGCGTCCCAGCAAGGGTCAAATCGACGATCTCTTGGGGGAAATCAGAGCCAGACAGGTGCGGGACGAGCGGGTTTTGGTCACCACCCTTACCAAGAAAATGGCGGAAGAGCTGAGCGATTATTTTAAGAATCTGGGCCTGAAAGTCAAATACCTGCATTCGGACATCACCACCCTGGAGCGGGTGGAGATCCTGCGGGAGTTGCGCCTGGGCGAGATCGAGTTGGTGGTAGGCATCAATCTTTTGCGCGAGGGCTTGGATTTACCGGAGGTCTCGCTGGTTGCCATTTTGGACGCGGATAAAGAAGGGTTCCTGAGGGCTGAGCGCTCCTTGATCCAAACCATCGGCCGGGCAGCCCGCAACGCCAACGGCAGGGTCATTATGTACGCGGACAAAATCACGGATTCCATGCGGGTGGCGCTCACGGAGACCGAACGCCGCCGCAAATTGCAGCAGGCGCACAATGAGCAAAACGGGATTACACCGCAGACCATCCGCAAACCGGTGTACGAAGTTCCGGAAGCAACCAGGGTAGCCGAGAAAAAGAAACTTTACGGTGACCGGCCGGCGCCCGAGGAACTGGCGGCACTGGTTCAAACCTTGGAACAACAGATGCGCCAGGCGGCCAAGGAGCTGGATTTTGAGCGGGCGGCCGAGATTCGCGACGCCATCATTGAACTCAAAGGGGAGGAGAACCGGCTTAAGGTTCCGGTGCAGGCGCGCGGGCGCAAAGCAGAGGGCAGAGGACACTACGGCCGCAAGCAGCGGGGTTCGGGCCGGACGGCGTCGCCTCCTGCCAAGGCCGGTTCCGGAACACGCTGACTAGCCGTGAAACAGCGCCCTACTTGCAAGTGTCACCGCCTGCACCGGGTCGGCTCGTTGGCTTGGGGATCCGCCTTCTCGTTTCTGACT
This sequence comes from Peptococcaceae bacterium CEB3, assembly GCA_001029295.1. Lineage (GTDB taxonomy): Bacteria > Bacillota > Desulfitobacteriia > Desulfitobacteriales > Desulfitobacteriaceae > Acididesulfobacillus. Next base: position 145,046 of record LDXJ01000063.1, read on the forward strand.
TCTGACTTCTCACTTCCGACTTCTCAAATGGGGGACTGTTATGACCCAGGATTACTTGCGGGTGCGGGGCGCCCGTGCTCATAACCTGAAAAATATCGACGTGGACATTCCCAGGGACAAATTGGTCGTGATCACCGGCCTGTCCGGTTCGGGTAAGTCGTCTTTGGCTTTTGACACGATTTACGCCGAAGGGCAAAGGCGTTATGTCGAGTCCCTTTCGGCCTATGCCCGTCAATTCCTGGGCCAGATGGATAAACCGGATGTCGATTATATCGAGGGGTTATCACCGGCCATTTCCATCGATCAGAAAACGACGAGCAGGAATCCCCGTTCCACTGTGGGAACGGTGACGGAAGTTTACGATTACCTCCGGCTGCTCTATGCTCGGATTGGGCGGCCCCACTGCCCCCGCTGCGGTCGGGAGATCTCCAGGCAGACGGTTCAGCAAATGGTGGATCAAGTTCTGCGCTTGCCGGAGAAAACCCGGCTGCAGATCCTGGCGCCCCTGATCAAAGGGAAAAAGGGAGAACACAGCAAGATCTTTGAGGAGGTACGCAAGGCCGGGTATGTGCGGGCTCGGGTCGACGGAGAGACGGTGGACCTCAACGACGAAGTCAAACTGGATAAAAAGAAGAAGCATTCAATTGAGGTTGTGATTGACCGGATTTCTTTGAAGCCCGACAGTGGCAGCCGCTTGGCCGATTCCCTGGAAACGGCCCTGCGTTTGGCGGAGGGTAACGTGATCGTGGACTTGATCGGGGGGGATGAACTCCTCTTCAGCGAGAATTTTGCCTGCCCGGATTGCGGGATCGGCCTGGAAGAGCTGAGCCCCCGCCTTTTTTCCTTCAACAGTCCGTTCGGCGCTTGTCCCGCCTGTACCGGCCTGGGGGCCAACCTCGAGGTCGACCTGAACCTGGTTATCCCGGACCGCGGCAAATCCCTGGCGGAGGGGGCGGTAGCTCCCTGGGCCCGTTCCGCTTCGACTTATTATCCTCGCTTGCTGGAAGCGGTGGCGGAAAATCTCGGCTTTGAAACGCGGACCGCTCTGGCCGAACTGAGCGAGGAACAGTGGCAGGGGCTCTTGTACGGTACGAAGAGTCCGGTGCGTTTCAACTATTACAACATTTTTGACCAGTACAAGACTTACAACGCGCCCTTTGAAGGGCTGATTCCCTATTTTGAAAGGCGCTACAAAGAGTCATCCTCCGATTTTGTCCGCACGGAAATAGAAGGATACATGAGTGAACGGCCCTGTCCGGTCTGCCAAGGTAAACGTCTGAAACCGGAAGCTTTGGCGGTTACGGTCGGGGATCTTTCAATCCATGATTTGACAGAGCTTCCGGTCAACGAAGCGTTGGCCTTTTTTGACCGCTTGCGGCTTACGCCCCGGGAGGAGACCATTGCTCATCAGGTGCTGAAAGAAATAAAGGAACGGCTGGGCTTCCTCGTTAATGTCGGGCTGGACTACCTGACCTTGGGCCGTGCGGCCGGGTCGCTCTCCGGCGGCGAGGCTCAGCGCATCCGCTTGGCCACTCAGATCGGATCCAGTTTGATGGGGGTTCTTTATGTTCTGGATGAACCGAGCATCGGACTGCATCAGCGGGACAATGCCCGTCTGCTCGCGACTCTGAAAAGGTTGAGGGATTTGGGCAACACGTTGATCGTGGTGGAGCATGACGAAGAGACGATGCTGGCCGCCGACCAAATCATTGACATCGGGCCGGGAGCCGGGGCGCACGGCGGGGAGGTAGTGGCCCAGGGCACCTTGGAAGAAATCAAACAACAAGAAGGATCGGTTACGGGGCAGTATTTGAGCGGCCGCCGCAGCATTCCGGTTCCCGCGCTCAGACGCCAGCCGAACGGCAAGTGGCTGGAGGTCTTGGGCGCCCGCGAAAACAACCTGAAAAATATCGACGTCCGTATTCCCTTAGGCGTTTTCACCTGTGTAACGGGAGTTTCCGGTTCAGGGAAGAGCACCCTTGTCAACGAAATCATTTTCAAGGGCCTGGCCTCACGCTTGAACGGCGCCCGGGTTCGCCCCGGAACCGCGCGGGAACTGCGCGGGCTTGAACATCTGGAGAAGGTCATTGACATCGACCAATCCCCGATCGGGCGTACGCCCCGCTCAAATCCGGCCACATATACCGGGGTTTTTGACTTTATCCGAGGGCTTTTTGCCCAAACTCCCGAGGCCAAAATGCGCGGATACCTCCCCGGACGGTTCAGTTTCAATGTGAAAGGCGGCCGCTGCGAAGCCTGCCATGGCGATGGCATTATCAAGATCGAGATGAACTTCCTTCCGGATGTCTACGTCCCCTGCGAGGTCTGCAATGGGCGGCGCTACAGCCGGGAGACTCTGGAAGTCCATTACAAAGGGAAAAATATCGCAGAGGTCCTGGACATGACGGTGGAGGAGGCAGTCGATTTTTTCCGGGCCGTACCGAAAATTGCCCGCAAACTCCAGACCCTGCAGGATGTCGGGCTGGGTTACATCCACCTGGGGCAGCCGGCCACGACCCTTTCCGGTGGCGAAGCCCAGCGGGTGAAACTGGCGACCGAGTTAAGCCGCAGGAGCACGGGCAAAACCATCTACATCCTGGACGAACCGACGACCGGTTTACACGTCGCGGACATCGACCGCCTCTTGCAAGTCCTGCACAGGCTGGTTGACGCCGGGGATACGGTGCTCGTGATTGAGCATAATCTCGATGTGATTAAGACCGCCGATTACCTGATTGATTTGGGCCCGGAAGGAGGAAACAGGGGCGGAGAAGTCCTCATTGTCGGAACCCCGGAAGAGGTCGCGGCTTTCCCGGCTTCCTACACGGGAGAATTTCTCAAACGCAGTTTAGGCCGCGGCCGGTAAGGGTGAAAACGGGAGGGGGCGTTATCGCCAGTTTCACCAATTTGGGGTGGAAGTGTGCTGCCGGAGTCACGATGTATCGGTAAGTAACAGGCAAGGTAAAAGGACTCACGGTGAAAGAAGGTGTGGAAACTTGGCGATACGGCTGATTGCGATGGACTTGGATGATACGCTTTTGCGTAACGACCTGACCATTTCGGCGGGGACGGTGGCGACGATTCGCCGGGCGCGGGCTCAGGGGATCATCACCACCATCGCCACCGGCCGAACCCCGGCGGCGATGCGCCCCTATGCGGAACAGCTGGAAATCGACGTCCCGGTCATCACGTTTCACGGGGCATTGATTCAGCAGGCTCTGAGCGGGGAAGTGCTCTTCAGGCACGCGCTCGGCGCCGAATTGGCGCGGGAGCTGGCGGCGGATGTTTTGAGTCGGAAAATGCATGTGCAAATTTATTGCCGGGGCAAGATCCTGGTTCAGGAAAAAAACGCCCTGTCGAGTGAATATGAGCGGATATCCAAGGTGGAGATTGAAGCAGCCGATCTTTTGAAACTTCTGGACGATCCTGAAGCGAGTGTGGAGAAGATCCTGATCATTGGCGAAGAGGCAGAGCTGGATCTTCTGACTCCGGAGTTTCAGGCACGCTACGGTGAAAAGGTTCACCTGACCAAGTCTAAACCGTTCTTCCTTGAAATGACCGACGCGTCGGTGAACAAAGGAGCGGCTTTGGCCGCGCTGGCCCAGCGTTACGGCATCCGGCAAGAGGAAGTGATGGCCATAGGCGACAGCTTCAACGACCTGGAAATGCTGCGCTACGCCGGCCTGGGTGTGGCCGTGGGGAATGCCCGCCGGGAAATCAGGGAAGAGGCGGATGCCGTTACCTTGAGTAACGAGGAGGACGGGGTGGCCGCGGCCATAGAAAAATACGCCTTGAGGGGGAGCAAGACGTGGATTTGAAAGCCATGCGCCAAAGGGCGCGAGAGAAACTGAAAGGTTATTGCCGGGTCTGCCCCGAATGCAACGGCCGGGCCTGTGCCGGCGAAATGCCCGGCATGGGCGGCATCGGTACGGGCGCCGCCTTTAGACATAATGTGGAGGCTTTGGCGGCGGTTCGTGTCAACCTGCGCACCTTGCACGGGATCAGGCTTGATTCTGTTGATACCCGTCTGAATTTATTCGGGCGGGAACTCTCCGGCCCAATCCTGGCGGCTCCCATGACCGGGATGGCTTTCAACGCCGGGGGAGCTTTGACGGAAGAGGAATGGGCCAAGGCTGTGACAAAGGGGACTCTGGCGGCGGGGGCCCTGGCGATGACCGGGGACGGCCCCGATCCGGTCATGTTCCGTTCGGGGTTGGACGAGATCAGGGGCTTAGGCGGACGAGGGATCCCGATCATCAAACCGCGGGAAAATGAAGAGGTTTTCAGATACATAGATATGGCGCAAGAAGCGGGGGCGGCGGCCGTAGGTATGGATATCGACGCGGCCGGGATCATTCCCATGGCTCGGGCCGGTCAGCCGGTAAGTCCCAAGACCCCCGGGGAATTGCGGGAGATTATCGCGCACAGCGAGATTCCCTTCATCGTGAAGGGAATTATGACCGTTGAGGAAGCGGAAATCGCGGGCGAAGCGGGAGCGGCGGCCATAGTCGTGTCAAATCACGGGGGAAGGGTGCTGGATCACACGCCAGGCAGCGCGGAGGTCCTGGCGAAAATTTCGGCCCGGGTGCGCGGTCAAATGATCGTTTTCGCGGACGGTGGGGTGCGCAGCGGACTCGATGTCCTGAAAATGCTGGCTTTAGGAGCCGACGCGGTTTTAATTGGCAGGCCTCTGCTGATTGGGGCCGCCGGGGCCGGAGAAGAAGGAGTTGTCATGGTGCTGGAAACCTTGGGCAAGGAGCTCAAAGAAGCGATGCTCATGACCGGCTGTGCCGGCTTGTCCGGGATCGGAGCGGATGTCCTGGCCGGGGTCCCCGCGGCGCTATAGTTGGGCTGAGAAACCTGGCACAAGAATTGCATTGGGGCGGGCAAACCGCTATACTGAAGGAGAAAGGAGTTGTCTTCTTGCGCATCTTGCTGGCATCGCTCAATGCGAAATATGTGCATACAAACTTGGCGCTGCGCTATTTGCGGGAGGAGATTAAAGCCGAATTTCCCGATGTTTTGCTGCAAGAATTTACCATAAACCAGCCTCTCAGCCATATAGCCGCCCGGATCTATGAAGCCAAGGCCGAAGTCATTGGCTTCTCCTGTTATATTTGGAACATAACCCAGACATTAGCCCTGATCCGACAGCTGAGGCCTGTCTGCCCCCGGGTTCGTTTTGTTTTGGGGGGCCCGGAAGTCAGCTACGAAGCGGAAACCCTGCTGGCCGAGCAGCCTGAGGTCGATGTCGCGGTGATGGGAGAAGGGGAGCGGACGTTTCCGGGGCTTCTCAGAGTGTGGGGAAGCGAAGAGAATCCAGGAGGAGGATCTGAAGCAAACGCGGGAAGCGAAGAAGTCGGGAGAAACCTCGGGCGGGCCGGCCTTGAGCAAGTCGCCGGGATAGCCTGGCGCAAGCAGGGCCGGGTCGTCGTCAACCCCAGCCGGCCCCTGGCCAAGGACCTCAATCTTTTGCCTGACCCGTATGCCACAGAGGAATCGCTGACGGGGCGTCTGGTCTACGTGGAGACAAGCCGCGGCTGTCCTTTTGCCTGTGCTTACTGCCTATCGTCAGTGACGCAAGGGGTTCGTTATTTGTCCCCCGAGCGTTTTCGCGGGATCCTGCGGCATGTGTTGAAGGCGGGAGCGAGGACAATTAAATTTGTCGATCGAACTTTCAACGCGCGCAAGAAACACGCGATGCGTATTCTCGATATCGTGCGTGAGGAAGCGGCCTTGGCCGGGGAGCCGCCGGATCTCCGGGTTCACTGTGAGATGGCCGGGGAGCTTTTGGACCAAGAGTGGGTGGAGTACTTATCGACTTACCCAGCCGGGCTTCTGCAACTTGAGATAGGAGTTCAATCCACTCATGAGCCCACATTGGAGCTGATTCGGAGGGTGCAGAACTTCCGGAACTGGTGCGGGCGTGTCCGGCGGATTCAGGAGGCGCGGATCCCTGTTCACCTGGATCTTATCGCGGGTTTGCCGGGTGAGGACTGGGACAGGTTCGGTCAATCGTTTAACGAGGTCTATGCCTTGGCGCCCGCCATGCTGCAGCTCGGCTTTTTGAAACTCCTCAAAGGTTCCGGCCTGCGGCAACGGAGTGCGGAATTGGGCTTAGTGTACTCTCCTGATCCTCCCTACACCGTCTTGCGGACCGCGTCCCTCAGTCATGACCGGCTTTTGTGGCTCGAGCGCATGGAGAAGCTTCTTAACCCATATTATAATTCAGGAAGGTTTATCTATAGCTTGCGCCAGGCTGAACAGGAACGGATTTTTTCTTCACCGTTCGACTTTTACCTAAGGATGGCCGAGTTTTGGCAAGCCCAAGGGTGGTTTGACAGAGAACTGCACGGGAAAGCCCTTTTCGCCTCACTCTGGCAGTTTATTGAGTTCTCACTTGGCCGCTGTGCCGAGGGGGAGGCGGAGGATTGGCGCGACGCCCTGCGCTTTGATTTTTACCTCTGGGAGCGACCGGGAGCTCTGCCGGACTTTTTGCAAGTACCTGAGGGATACTACGCGCCGCTTGGTTCGGGATATCAGGCGCGGGAGGCAGAGGGCCGCCCGAGAAACCCGGCGGGCGGTGTGACGAGGGCAGGATCGGGTGTTCGGTGTGATAAGGAACCCTGCCCGAGAAAGAGAGCGGGAGGTGTGGTGCCGAGTAAGGAAGAGATTTTCTCTGATCCCGGCTGGCTGACAGAGATTCCCAAAATGGCCGGGATGGATCGCCGGCAGTGGTCGCGGGCCAGCGCCCTGGCCTACTTCACGGACGACGTGTGGGGCAGGTTGAGCCGGGTTCCCGAGAGGGCGCTTTCCCCGGAAGAAACGGGGCCGGTAGCGGGGAGCGGGGGAATATGGTATCTGTTTTTTTACGGCGAAGGAAAAAAGACCGGAGTCTACCGGGTGACTTAGCGTGGAACGGTGGTAGGCAATAGCTGAAATCGTTTTAAGCCCTCTTTGGGAGTCGAGAAAGCGCGGACTGCCGGACTGAGACTGATTTGTTCAGACCGGGGTAGTGAAATGTTTTAGGAAGGAGAGCCGAGTTGAGAAAACGGAATCAGCGGCACCGGGCCATTGGCTGGAGCGCGCGTTTACTTTTAATCTTCAGCCTGATCCTCGTCCTGGCGACAGGCTGCTTTCGGGCCCCCCAACGGGGGCAGCCCGGCGGGGAGGCCCCCGCCGTCGTGACGGTCTGGCACACTCTGCAGGGGGCGGAAGAAGCCGCGCTCAAAAGTCAGGCGCAAAGGATCATGCAAGAGAATCCGTCCATCATCATTAAGCTGAAATACGTTCCGGAACAAAGTTTTGTTACGATGTCTTTCGAAGCGGAGGCGGGTGGGGAAGGTCCGGAAGTGTTTCTGGCGCCGCGTGAGATTCTGTGGCAACTTTACGCGAAAGGGGAACTAACGCCCGTTGTACAGTATCTGTCCGATGCTTATCCGGCGGAGTTGGCGCAGTTTCGTTTCTACAACCGGCTTTATGCGCAGCCTTGGCTGACGGATGTGCCCCTGCTCTTCTACCGTACGGACAGCGCCACCGCTCCGGCGAGTCTGACGGACCTCTTCGCCAAAGGCGGGTTAGCCGCGACGGCACTGGACACGGAAAGCCTGGCACCCTGGTGGACGGCGCAGGGAGGAGGGGTGTGGATCAGTAACAGGCCCCAGCTCAACTCGGCTGCGGACCAGGCTTTTTTGCGGCAACTGCTTGCTTGGCAGGTTGCGGGACAGTTGCGGGTGGATCCGAACGCCCAGACCCTCTTTGCCAATAAGCAGGTCCCGTATCTGCTCGGCTGGGCCAGCCAGGCCCCGTCCCTGACCGCCCTGAAAATTCCTTGGCAGGCGCTGCCCTTAAGCACCTTGTCAGGTGGACAAGGCCGGGTTTTACCCGGAACGACGTTGGGCATCGCCAATTCGGCGGTGAAGACGACCGGAGCGATGGTTGAGCCCGTCCGGGTCGTGGAGGACGCCTTGCTCAAGCCCGAGGCGGAAGCGGCGGTTGCTCAGGCCGGGCACCTCTCACCGGCCTCAGGCGCTTACTATGTCAGCGGGGCCGGCCGGCAGGGGATAGGCCCTCCGGTCAGTCAATCTTTACAGGATACCTGGTCCCTGGCGGGGGATGCCCCGGAGCGGAAGCTGCTGCCGCTGGAGGACGCGGCTTGGGCTCAGGCTCTGGCCGGGGCACTGAGTCCGCAGGACGCTCTGAACAAGGCCCAGACGGAGGCCGTCAAGGCCGTCGGAAACGCGGGGGGGTGACGATTTGGAACAGGCGGAACTGCAGCTCATCGTGATCACGGGCCTGTCCGGGGCGGGACGTACCCAAGCGATGCAGAGCCTGGAAGACCAAGGGTTTTTCTGTGTGGATAATTTGCCGCCCATGTTCATCGTTAAGTTTGCCGCTCTCTGTGCCCAGTCTCAGGGGAAAATATCGAAAGCCGCGATTGTTTGCGATCTGCGCGGCGGGGATTTCTTTTCTTCTCTCAGCGAAGCTCTGCAAAACCTGAAACAGGAAGGGTTTTCTTACGAGATCCTTTTTCTGGAGGCCTCGGACGAAGCGCTGGTGCGCAGGTACAAGGAGTCGCGGCGGCGGCATCCCCTCTCCCCTCAGGGCAGGATTTTAGACGGTATTCAAGCCGAACGCCTGCAGCTCGAGGAACTCCGGGGTAAAGCCCACAAGATTATCGACACGAGCAACCTTTCGGCTCAGGCTTTGCGCAAACAAGTGGCCGAGCTTTTCGGCAAAAAGCAGGGCCCGGGCCAAATGACCGTTTCCGTGATAACTTTCGGGTTCAAGTACGGTGTTCCGCTGGACGCGGATTTGCTGATTGATGTGCGCTTTCTGCCCAATCCCTATTATGTCAGCGATTTGCGCCCTTTGACCGGATCCCATCCCCTGGTCCGGGATTATGTGTTTGGCAATCCGATTGCCCAGGAGTTCATGCGGCGCTATTTGGCCCTCCTGGAATTCACCCTGCCGCATTACCTCAATGAGGGAAAAACGCACTTGGTGATAGGTGTCGGCTGTACCGGCGGCCAGCATCGTTCGGTGGCAATCGGCGAACGGCTCAGGGACTTTTTACAGGAACAAGGGTACCCGGTGAGTGTTAAGCACCGGGACTGTGAACGTAATCGAAAGGGTTGAGAGACGCGATGGCCAAGCGGATTAAACTGCCTAGCTTTGTCAAATGGCTCTATCCCAATCTGAAAGTAAAACGCTGGTTTCTTTTGGCGACCTTGGGCATCTTCCTTTTTGCCACCGGGTTTGCCGTCATGAACGACGGCATTGCCCTGGGCTACTTGGAACTGGAATTCCGGGAGGCAGTCTACAGAGTGACGGGGAGCACCCAGCGGGTGGCCGTGCCGGTGGGGGTTCTGATCAGTACTCTGGGAGTTGTGGCCATTATCGTAGGTTTCAAACGTATGCTGAATTCCATTATTTCTGTCCTTTTACCTTCTGACGAAGGCAGGATTGTGGACGTGATTTACTCCAGGCAGCATCTCAGCCGCGGGCCCAAGATCGTGGTTATCGGAGGTGGAACGGGACTGTCTGCCTTGCTGCGGGGCTTAAAAGAATATACCAATAATTTAACCGCCATCGTAACGGTGGCGGATGACGGCGGCAGCTCCGGCAAACTGCGCCACGAAATGGGAATTTTGCCTCCCGGGGATGTGCGCAATTGCCTGGTCGCGCTGGCGGACACGGAAAATACCATGGAAAAACTCTTTTCTTACCGGTTTGAAACGGGTACTCTGGAGGGTCACAGCCTGGGCAATCTCCTTCTGGCCGGGCTGACCGACATGGCCGGGGATTTTCGGAAAGGAATCGAGCAGGTTGGCAGTGTTTTTGCCCTCAGAGGCGATGTTTATCCTTCTACTTTGGAGCAGGTCGTCCTGGTCGCGGACTTAGCCGACGGGCGCCGCGTCCGGGGGGAAACGGCGGTGCGCGCCGCTCGGGGGCAAATCCGGCGTGTTCACGTGGAGCCGGGGGATTGCCATCCCATCCCGGAAGCTTTAGCCGCGCTGGAGGACGCGGATTTGATCGTGCTCGGACCGGGCAGTCTCTACACCAGCGTGCTGCCCAATCTCTTGGTCAAGGGGTTGAGAGAAAAGATCCGCTCGGTCAGCGCCCCTTGCGTTTACGTCTGCAACGTCATGACCGAGCCGGGTGAGACGGATGGCTACGGGGTGGCCGACCATCTCAAGGCGATTCTGGATCACTGCGGCCAGGGGTTTGTCGACGTGGTTCTGGCCAACAAGGAAGAGATTCCGGAGGAGGTTCGGGTCCGCTATGCCAAGGAAGGCTCCGAGCCCGTGCAGGGAGGGGCCAAAGCCGTCGAACGGCTAGGGGCCAAATTCCACGAAGCCAGCCTTGTTCAGACAGGCCCGGCCGTGCGCCACGATTCGCGGCGCCTGGCCCGTGAACTCATTCGTCTCCTGTTCAAGCTCAAGCCCATGGGGGAACGCATTGCCCTGGTGGATGCCTATCTCTTAAGTCACAAATTACGCCAGGAGCCGTAAGGGGTCCGGGTCAGAAGCCGGAAAGACGGATTCGGACCGCGGGTGTCGTCCGCGGGGGCGGCGGAGGGAAGGATGGCCGGAGGCACGGCCGGGAAGCTGTGCCTGGTGCGAGGCGGCGGAATAAGGGACGGGCAGAGCGCGGGAGGTGAGACGATGTCTTTCAGTGCGACGACGAAAGAAGAATTGGCGCGCGTAACAGAACACAGTCCCAGCGGTGAGCTGGCGGAATTGGCCGCGCTTGTGAGGATGGACGGTACTTTGCAAATCAGTTCCCACCGGGAGTACGCTCTTAACGTAACGACCGAGAACGCGGCGGTGGCGCGGAAAGTCTACCGCCTGGCCAAGAATGTATTGGGCGGCCGGGTGGACATCGTGGTCAGGCGCAAACTCCGCCTGCGCAAAAACAATTCTTACCTGGTCAAAGTCTATCCGCGGGATGTCGGGGATTTGCAGCGCTTGGGCTTATTGGACGAAGACGGTCTCATCCAACCGGGAATAGGCAAGGGCCTGGTCAGACGCCGCGGCGACCAAAAAGCGTATCTCCGGGGCGCATTTTTGGCGGGCGGGTCGATCAATAATCCGGAAGGGACTTACCACCTGGAGATCATCACAAACGACCTGGGGCATGCCCAAGCGCTTTGCGGGCTTATCAATAAATTTCAACTGGGGGCTAAGGTCAGCGCGCGTAAAAACTGGCATGTTGTCTATATTAAAGAGAGCGAACACATAGTCGGGTTCTTGGCTTTGGTCGGAGCCCATCATGCTTTGCTCGACTTCGAGAATGTTCGGGTGTTCAAGGATATGCGTAACCAGGTTAACCGGCTGGTAAATTGTGAGACGGCAAATCTCAGCAAAACGGTGGACGCGGCGGTCCGGCAGGTGGATAATATCCGGCTGGTAGCCGATACGGTCGGTCTCGCTTCCCTGCCGGAGGCTTTGCGGCAGGCTGCCCAGGCGAGGTTGGAGTACCCCGACGCCAGTCTGAAAGAACTGGGGGAGATGCTCCGGCCGCCGGTGGGTAAATCCGGGGTAAACCATCGCTTGCGTAAGATTGACGAGCTGGCCGAAAGCATCCGGCTGAAAGGGCACCCGGGAAAAAACGAGGCAGGGCGAAACCGCCAAGGAAGGGGGTAAGAAGCGTGCGCTTGGGATACGGTCTTAATCTGGAACAAACCCAAAAACTTGTTATGACTCCGGAACTGCGGCAGGCCATCGCCATATTGCAGTTGTCGGCCTTGGAACTCTCCACCTTTGTGGACGACCAACTGCTGGAAAATCCTTTGCTGGAGGTTCAAGACGAGCCCGTGAACGAAGACCGGGAGGAAACGCCGGAAAATACGGATTCCAGACTCGAAGTCGAATGGCAGGATTATTTTCGGGGACAAGACGAAGGATATATCCGCTCTGAACGACCGGCGGAACGGGCAGAAAAGTCCCAGTTCGAACCGTTCGTAGCGGCTGCCCCCACGCTGCAGGAACATCTCTTCCTCCAGCTGCACGTGCAGAAGTCGGCGGCCTCTTTGCCTCTGGCGGAATACATCATCGGGAATTTGGATGACAACGGCTATCTGACCCTCAGTACGGAGGAGATCGCCCGAGATCGGGGGGACGCTCCGGCGGAGGTCGAAAGAGCCCTGCAGGTTGTCCAAAGTTTAGATCCCCCGGGAGTCGGCGCGCGTTCGCTGCGGGAGTGCCTGCTCTTGCAATTGCCGTTTCTGAATGACTGCCCGCCGGAAATGCCGGAGTTTTTGGAACATCTGGAGGATTTAGCCGCGGGGCGGATGCAGAGAATTGCCACGGACTTGGGGATAAGTTTAGCCGGGGTGCAGGAGCTGGCAGACATTGTTCGCCGCCTGGATCCGAAACCGGGACTGAGGTTTTCCGGGGCGGGAGACGTGCGCTTTGTCGTGCCGGACGTGGTGGTCGAAGAGATCGAAGGGGAATACATTATATTGGTTAACGATATCTCTGTTCCCCGCCTGGGCATTAATCAGGTTTATCGCAGAGCCCTGAATCAGGAAGACGGCGAGGTCCGCAAATTTGTAGAGCAGAAACTGAACGCGGCGGCCTGGGTGATCCGCAGTATTGAACAAAGGCGGCTGACCCTGTACAAGGTGGCCAACGCGGTGGTCAAACGTCAGGAGGAGTTCCTGCGCCGCGGTATCCAATTTCTCAGGCCCTTGACCTTAAAAGATATTGCCGACGAGGTGGGAGTCCATGAATCGACGGTCAGTCGCGCTACGGCCAACAAATATGTGCAGACACCCAGGGGCATCTTCGAGTTCAAATTCTTCTTTGCTACGGGGATCGGGCACGAGCAGGGTCTGACGACGGAAAGCATCAAGCGGGCCTTGCGCACTTTGATCTCAAGTGAGAACGCGAAAGAACCCTACTCAGACCAGAAGCTGGCCGACCTTCTGAGCGAACGGGGAATGAAAATATCCCGGCGCACGGTAGCCAAATATCGCGACGGAATGCACATTCAGGCTGCTTCGGCCAGAAGGCGCTATTAGCCGTTGATCGAGGGAGGGCAGGGAATTTTGGCGGAGATTGTTCGTGGCGGAAGGCGTCATCAGACTGTCCGGAGGTGAGAAAGTTGAGCGCCATACGTATGACGGGATATGACAGGGCCCTGTTGGAACTGCGGACGAAGAGCGGAGAACTGGCTGTCGCTGTCCGGGAGTTATTGCGGCAGGCAGTTGAGGTCGTGCGAGGGGGCGGCGGGGAGTCGGTCGATTGGCGGACCGACGACGACCACGTTGACCGGCTGAGAGACGCTATTGTGGAGCGTTGTTTTACCATCATGAGCCTGCAGCAGCTGAGAACTCAGGATTTGCGCTGGATCCTGGGCTACCAGCGCATTGCCCAGGAATTGGAGAGGATCGCGGATTATGCCTGTGATTTGGCGGAACTGAGCTGCCTGCGCCCGGAAGGGGCTTGGCCGGAAAGGGTTCTGGCGATGGTTAGGGATCTGCTCGGCATGTTTGACTATCTCGTGCCGGTCCTGCTGGGAGAGCGCGAAATCGACAGGGATCTGGACGAGCAGGACGACTCGTTGGACCGGGCCTACAACGAATTGCAACAGGAAATCCTGGCAGCCGGCCGGCAGAAGCCGGGCGACGGCGCCCTGGCCTTTTCTCTGATCTTGGCTCGGACGATGGAGCGCATGGGGGATCACGCGGTTAACGTAGCGGAGATGCTCGTCTATATCAAGACAGGACGAAGGCGGCTGGATCAGGGTGAGTAGACCCCAAGTCAGCTGCTGGGAACTGTACCGCCAAAGGCTAAAGGCGGATTATCGGGAATGACGTCAAATGCGTCCGACAGGGAAATGGCAGGGGAGATTGGACACGATTTTTGGGACGAAAGGAGGCGCGGGAGTGACGTTCATCGGACCGCTGCTCATGTTTTTGGGCGGGTTGGGGCTTTTCATGTACGGTGTACAGACCACATCCGACGGATTGCAAAAATTCGCGGCCAGCCGTATGAAGAAGATCCTGGGTTTTATGACCAAACACACCTATTTGGAAGTCTTCTTCGGCATTGCGGCCACGGTGGCTTTTCAAAGCAGCACCGCGACCACGGTGCTGGTCGTCGAGTTTGTCAATGCCGGCATGATGAATTTGGCACAGGCCTTGGGGATGGTGCTCAGCTCCGCGGTCGGTACCTCCGTAGCCCTTCAGCTTCTCGCCTTTAAGATCTTAAATATCGCCCTGGCTCTTATTTTCATCGGCGTCGTTTTCCAATTGACCAGTAAGCGCTGGCGGCATCTGGGACAGGCCTTGATCGGTTTTGGGGTTATTTATGTAGGTATGGCCAATATGTCCGCAGCCTCGACTCCTCTCTTGGGTTTTCCGCAAGTTTCTGCCCTCTTGGTTCAATTGGCGGCCTATCCCCTATTAGCGATGCTGGTCGCCCTGGTGCTCAATGTTTTGATCCAGGGCAGCGCGGCGGTCCTGGCTATCATGATGTCCATGGCGGCCCATCACCTGTTGCCCTTTGCGGCGGTTGTGCCGCTGGTCCTGGGCGCCCATGCCGGCGGCACGATTTTAACTCTCCTGTCCGGCCTCACCACGCAAAAGATGGATGCCAAACGGGTGGCCATTGCCAATACGGCTTACAAGATCGTCGGGATCCTGATAGTTTTTCCTTTTTTGCCGCAGTTTGATCGCTTGGTGCAGTGGACGACCACGGATGTGCAGCGTCAGGTGGCCAATGCCTATTTAATTTTCGCGCTCTTCATGCTCGTCGTTTTTTTACCTTTCAACGGTTGGATCGCCAAAGCCCTCGTCCGCTTCCTGCCGGGCAAGAAGAGAGGGGTTCCCAGCCGGGAATTTGCTTTTATTGACGAAGCTTCACTTGAATTGCCGGCGGTGGCCATTAAGCAGTCTCTGCAAGAAGTGACGGGTTTGGGGGAGCGCATAGGGGAAAATATGCTGGACAAGCTGCCTCAAGCTTTTTTGACGGGGACTGACGAAGCGGCCAATCACATCGGACGGTTTGAGATCGACGTAGATTGGTACTACCGCCACATCACCCGCTTTTTGACGACCGTCTCTCAGAAAGGACTGGCTGATGAGCAGACCGAGCAAATCGTAAATACCCAAATCATTGTCAAAGAGTTCGAATATCTTGGGGATACGCTGATGGCCATGGTCCAGCAGATCCATAAGATTCACCGTGAGGGCATAGATCTCAAGGAAAAGGATTGGGAAAGCATTGCCCCCCTCTACAAAAAGGTCGCGGCCAATTTTGCCCGTCTGCTCGAGGCCCTGCGCGCTTGGGATGAGGACAAAGCCGGAGACGTCATTCGGGAGCACCCGGATATTCTTCGTTTGCAACGCTCCATACAGTTCAGCGCCCTGGCCGGTCTGCCCGCCCCCGGACCGGAAGCCGTCGGAGCCAAAGAGTTGGAAAAACTGCGCTATTTCCTGGTGGATGCCGTAAACCTGTTTTATAATGTTGACGAACACGTAGTCAATATCGCCCAGGTTATCATGGGGATCGCTTGACTGTGAGGGGGCCGGGTAGAGTGACCGAATGCGGAGGTTTGATGAAACAGCCTGCTCAAAAGACGGCAGAGGAGAGGCCTGATGAAGCGAGCGGCTGAAGAGACTGGGAGGCTGAAGAGACCGGGAGGAGGATGGGAAATGGAAAATCGTTATATTTTGGCTCTGGACCAGGGGACGACCAGTTCGCGGGCTATTTTGTTTGACCGGCAAAGCCGGATCGTCGGCAAGGCCCAAAAAGAATTAAGGCAGTATTTTCCCCAGCCCGGCTGGGTTGAACAGGATGCCGAAGAAATATGGCAGAGTCAGCTGGAAGTGGCGCGCGAGGTTATGAGGCAGGCAGGGGTGTCGGCGGAAAACCTCGCAGCCATAGGGATCACGAATCAAAGGGAGACAACCGTCATCTGGGAAAAGCGGACGGGCAAGCCGATCTCGAACGCGATCGTTTGGCAGTGCCGGCGAACGGCCCCCCTGGTGGCCGGACTGAAAGAGCAAGGGCTGGATGGGATGATCCGGGCCAAGACCGGCCTGCTCCTTGACGCTTACTTCTCGGGAACGAAGATTCAATGGCTTCTCGATCACGTGGCGGGGGCGAGAGCTAAGGCCGAGCAGGGGGACCTCCTCTTCGGCACGATTGACAGCTGGCTCATCTGGAATCTGACCGGCGGACGCCTTCATGCCACCGATTATTCCAATGCCTCCCGCACCCTTCTGTTCAATATCCATACCTTAAGCTGGGATCCGGAACTCCTATCGGTCTTCAATGTCCCGCCTTCCCTTCTGCCTGAGGTCAGACCCTCCGGCGGCAGTTTCGGCGAAACCCTGCCGGAGTTGCTGGGCGGGGCCGTTCCTCTGACCGGAGCGGCCGGCGACCAACAGGCGGCTCTCTTTGGTCAGACGTGTTTTCAGCCGGGGATGGCCAAAAATACCTATGGCACAGGCTGCTTTATGCTCATGAACACGGGTGAGAAAGCGGTCGTCTCGAAAAAGGGGCTGGTCACGACGATTGCCTGGGGTCTGGATAAAAGGGTGGAGTACGCTTTGGAAGGCAGCGTTTTTGTGGCCGGGGCCGCCCTGCAGTGGCTGCGGGACGGGCTGGGAATTCTGGAGAGCGCGGCCGAGTCGGAAAGTATGGCGAGTGAGGTGGCGGATTCCGGTGGGGTGTATTTTGTGCCGGCATTTGTGGGCTTGGGGGCTCCGTATTGGGATATGGATGCCCGGGGGGCGATTCTGGGCCTGACTCGGGGGACGGGGAGAGCTCAGATTATCCGGGCCGCGCTGGAAAGCCTCGCTTATCAGACCCGCGACGTGCTGAAGGCGATGGAAGAGGATGCCGGTATGAAACTCAAGGCTCTGCGCGTAGACGGCGGGGCTTCGGCCAACGATTTCCTGATGCAGTTTCAGGCCGATATCCTGGGGACCCGCGTGGAAAGGCCGGCCGTCACCGAAACTACGGCTCTGGGAGCGGCCTATCTGGCCGGACTGGCGGTCGGGTTCTGGGGCGGAAAAGAGGAACTGGAAAAGAACTGGCTTCTTCAGCAGAGCTTTCAGCCGGACATGCCGGAAACGGTGCGCAGCAGCCTGTATGAGGGGTGGCTGGAGGCCGTCGGGCGCGTGCGCAGGGCCCATCGACGGCAGCCTACCTGAAAGACCGCGCTGCCATAAAGCGGCCGAAGTTCGGAGGTTGCGGGAGACTGTGAGCAGACTCCCATGCCGCCGAGGCAGCACTATCAGGTCCAACTACCCCGACGGCAACAGACTGATTCCGCATACGCCGGACGGGGATTGCCTACGAGTGTAGGTAAATGGGTGAAGTGAAATGGAGGAGGAGGGACAAGGGTGGCCGCCGAACCGAATGACAATAGAGGGGGCTGCCGGGCGTGTCCTTGGGAGTGCGGCAAAGACCGGGCTCTGGGGGAGAAAGGGGTCTGCCGCGCCGCAGCCAGGCCGCGGGTGGCGCGGGCATCCCTGCACACCTGGGAAGAGCCGTGTATCAGTGGCAGCCGCGGTTCGGGAACGGTCTTTTTCTCCCATTGCAACCTCAGCTGCGTCTTTTGCCAGAATTACAAGATCAGCCAGGAGGGATTTGGTCGGGAAGTTACGGTCGGGGAACTGGCAGACATTTTCCTGAATCTGCAAGCTCAGGGAGCCCACAATATTAACCTTGTGAGCCCGACGCACTATCCGGAGCCGGTGAGGGAAGCCTTACTCGGTGCGAGGGCTCGGGGACTGCGGGTTCCGGTCATTTACAATACGAATGCTTATGAAAAAGCGGAAACCCTGGGCGGCCTGGAGGGGTTAATCGATGTCTACCTGCCGGATCTTAAGTATTTTTCCGATGAATACGCCCGTAGGTATTCGCGGGCGGAGGGGTATTTTGCCCGGGCTTCCCAAGCCATTTTGGAGATGTTGCGCCAAGTGGGTGTACCGCGTTTTGACGGTGACGGATTGATTCAACGGGGGCTCCTGATCCGACATCTGGTGCTTCCCGGACTCCTGGATGATTCCAAGGAGGTTCTGCGTTGGATCGCGCAGACGCTGCCCAGGGATGTCTACGTGAGCCTTATGGGCCAGTATACACCGGTTTATCAAGCTTCTCGCTACTCTGAACTCGCGCGCCATCTGACGGAGGAAGAGTATGATGAAGCGATCGATTTCTTTTTCAGTCTCGGACTGGAAAATGGCTTCGCCCAGGACTTAGATTCCGGCGATTCGGCTTATATTCCGGAGTTTGACCTGAAGGGCGTAGCCCCCGAGCAAAAAAACCGGTGAGCATGAATTGAACGGGGATAGACAAGCGGAAAAAAGTCGGGTATAGTGTGGTTGTGCGTTGATGTTCAGATTGACCGGCCGGTTGTTCGGGTCCTGTTCAATTGGCGTTCGATTGCTGTTCGATTGCCACTTGGTGACCGTCTGATTAACATCTGGTTATCTTATGATTTACGAAACGATTACCGAGTGATTACCAAAATGGCACATAATTACCCAATAATTACATGTTGATCCGTTCACACGTTGATCTACCTTCGCGCCTTAAGGCCGGAGGGCACTGTTTTTGCCGCGGGGAATAAGCGGTGGGAAAAGAGGTAAACTAAGGAAATCAGGGAATGGAGGGTCGGAAAAAGTCATGGAGAAAATGAGTGTCAGGGATGCAGACGTCAAGGGCAAACGCGTACTGGTGCGGGTGGATTTTAACGTCCCTTTGTCCGAGCAAGGCCAAATCACGGACGATACGAGGATTCGGGCGGCCTTGCCTACTATTCGCTATCTAGTGCAGCAAGGGGCCAAAGTCATTCTCGCTTCCCATTTTGGCCGTCCTAAAGGGCAGCGTAACTTAAAATACTCCCTCAAGCCGGTGGCTCAACGTTTGGGAGAGCTGTTGGGGCATCCCGTTCCCCTGGCGGCGGACTGCGTCGGGAAGGAAGTGCGGGACGCCGTGGCCAAACTGCAGTCCGGTGAGGTTCTTTTATTGGAAAACGTCCGTTTCCACCCGGAAGAGGAGAAAAACGACCCCGCCTTTGCCCGGGAATTGGCAAGTCTGGCGGACCTGTACGTCAATGACGCTTTTGGAACCGCCCACAGAGCCCACGCCTCCACGGAAGGAGTTGCCCATTACATACCCGGAGTCGCTGGCTTTCTCATGCAAAAAGAGGTTGAAGTCATGGGGAAAGCCCTGGAGGCGCCGGAACGCCCCTTTATGGCTATCATCGGCGGAGCGAAGGTCAGCGATAAGATCGGCGTGATCGAGAACCTTCTGGCAAAAGTGGATGTATTGATTATCGGCGGGGGCATGGCCAACACGTTCTTGCGGGCCGAAGGGTATGCCGTAGGAAAGTCTTTGTTGGAAGAGGACAAGGTCCCCTTGGCGCAGGATCTAATGGCGAAAGCCAAGGCCAAAGGGGTGAGTCTTGAACTTCCCACCGATGTGGTGGTGGCCCCCGGACTGGATGCGGGAGTGACCCCGCGCGTGGTTCCAGTGAGCCAAATTCCGGAGCAAGAGATGGTTCTGGACATCGGACCGGAGAGTGCGGAGAGATTTGCCTCCCGGGTGGCGCAAGCGAAAACCCTGGTCTGGAACGGTCCCCTCGGGGTGTTCGAAAATCCGCTCTTCGCCAAAGGGACAGAGCGGATGGCTCAGGCGGTCGCGGAAAGTCCGGCTCTGAGCATCGTGGGTGGAGGGGATTCGGTCGCCGCCGTGGGAAAAATGGGTGTGGCCGACCGAATCACGCACATCTCTACAGGCGGCGGGGCTTCTCTCGAATTTCTGGAAGGGAAAACTCTGCCGGGTGTCGCCGCTCTGAAAGACAGGGCTTGAGATAACATCCGGAGTACGGGGAGATTGGCAGGATCTATTGCGGGTGCCAGTGGGGAGAGAGAATCGGAAAGGAGTGACGGACTATGCCGGAGAGACGGCGAATCATTGCCGGTAACTGGAAGATGCATAAAACCGTGGCGGAAGCTCGCTATTACGCGGGAGAGTTTTTGGAGCGCGTGGGAGGACTGGCCAGCCCGGAGATCGTGCTGTGTGCGCCTTTCACAGTTCTGGCCGCGCTTCAAGATGAACTGGAAGAAAGTGTGGTTCATTTGGGGGCCCAAAACATGTCCTGGGCCGCGGAGGGTGCCTACACGGGAGAGATTTCGGCGCGCATGCTGAAGGAACTTGCGTGCACGTACGTGATTTTGGGGCATTCTGAGCGCAGGGAACTCATGCACGAGACCGACGGAGAAATTGCGCGCAAAGTGAAGGCCGCTCTGGAGGCCGGGCTTATCCCCATCCTCTGTGTGGGGGAAAATCTGCGGCAGCGCGAGGAAGGCAGGGCTTCCGATGTCGTGCGCGGTCAGGTGGAGCAGGACCTGGCGGGTTTGGGGGAAGAAGAACTGCGGCGGATCGTGATTGCCTATGAGCCCATCTGGGCCATCGGTACCGGAAAAACGGCTTCGAGTCAGGACGCTCAGGAGATGTGTGCGGACATCCGCTGGACCGTCGCTCAGATGAGCGGTTCGGCCGCCGCCGGGATGCCCGTCCTGTACGGCGGAAGTGTCAAACCGGCAAATATCGGCGAACTGATGCGGGAACCGGACATAGACGGGGCCTTGGTCGGCGGGGCGAGCCTTGATCCCGTGGGTTTTGCGGCCTTGGTGGAAAACGCGGGCGGTTAAATATAAGATGAGGCGGAACGGAAATCCGGAGGTGAATGCTTAATGACGAACGTAGATCCTTCCGCCGGTGGGGTCGGTTCCCGGGGGTCAAAGCCCCTTCTTCTCATGATTCTGGACGGTTGGGGCTACAGTGCCGAGAGTCGGGGCAATGCCGTAGCTCAAGCCAAGATACCCAATTTCCGCAGGCTGGAGGAGAACTACCCGCGAACCCTTCTCGCCGCTTCCGGAACCGCGGTCGGGCTGCCGGCCGGACAGATGGGAAACTCAGAAGTTGGGCATCTGAACATAGGGGCCGGGCGGGTGGTTTATCAGGAATTGACCCGCATTTTTAAAGCCATCGCCGAGAGTCAACTGCCTGAAAATCCGGTGCTTCGCGAGGCTATGCAGCAGGCAAAGGCTTCCGGGAGGGCTCTGCATCTCATGGGCCTAGTATCCGATGGAGGGGTGCATTCCCATATTGAACATTTATTTGCTCTGCTGGACATGGCCAAGGGGTTGGGGTTAAATGAGGTATATATCCACGCCTTCCTGGACGGGCGGGACGTGCTGCCTCAGAGCGCCAAAAATTACCTGGGACCGCTGGAAAATAAACTTCGTCAACTGGGCCTTGGCAAGATCGCCAGCGTCAGTGGGCGCTACTATACCATGGATCGTGACCACCGCTGGGAAAGGGTGGAGAAGGGTTACCGGGCCCTCGTTTCCGGCGTAGGCGAAACGGCCGCCGGGGCTCTGGCCGCGGTGGACAAGTCTTACGACAAGCGGGTAACAGATGAATTCGTCGAGCCCACGGTTATCCTGAATGAACAGGGCGATCCGGTCGGGAGAGTGAAAGAAGGAGACAGTGTCATCTTCTTCAATTTCCGGGCGGATCGGGCCCGTGAGATTACCCGGGCTTTCGTGGACGAAATCTTCAACGGCTTCGATCGGGGCGCACACCCCCGGGTGCGCTACGTCTGTTTGACGGAATATGATGTGACGATTCAGGCACCGGTGGCGTTTCCGCCCCAGAACCTGGAGAAAACCTTGGGTGAGGTACTTTCCCGGGAAGGACTGAAGCAACTGCGCATTGCGGAAACGGAGAAGTATGCTCATGTCACTTTCTTTTTTAACGGCGGCGTTGAGGAGCCAATGCCGGGAGAGGAGCGCTGCCTCATCCCGTCTCCAAAAGTCCCCACCTATAACCTGCAGCCGGAAATGAGCGCTCCGGAGGTGACCCGGCAACTCATCGGAAGGCTGGAGGAAAATTCGTATGACGTCATCATTTTGAACTTCGCCAATCCGGATATGGTCGGGCACACGGGTGTCTTTGAAGCCACGATTCAGGCGCTGGAAGCCGTGGATGGTTGCATTGGGGATATTGAGGAAGTTGTCCGCCGACTGGGGGGAACTCTCTTGATTACGGCTGATCACGGGAATGCGGAAGCCAAGATTGACCTGGAAACGGGAATGCCGTTGACCGCGCACACGACAAACCCGGTGCCGTTTATTCTGGTGGATGAACGCTATCGGGGCCGTTCCCTGCGCGAAGGCGGGGCTTTGTGCGATATCGCCCCCACGCTTCTGGAACTGCTCCACATTCCGCAGCCCTCCGAGATGACCGGCAAATCGCTGCTCGCTTAACCGGCTTCGGGTAAAAGTCTGCGGAAGTTGCTTCCTTTACTTGGGGGCTCTTCGCTTGCGAATAAGATTTTTGGGCAGCGGATGTCCCCAGGGTGCGGGCAATCGTGTCAAAGCCGCCGTGCTGCCCCCCGGAAGGGTCGGAACTGAGGAGCCCGGGAAGACTTGCGGACTCGGGGTGTCCACATGTTTCCGGACTGGCCCAGAGTCTGTTAAGGCGAAACTTTACCCGGAATGATGGAACAGGTGAGTTCCCAGACCTGCTCAGGGCCTGTATATATGGTAAAAAACGGAAGGGAAAAAACGAAAACGAAATAGAAAGGGGATATACTGATGAGTGAAATTAGTGATGTTTATGCCAGGGAGATTTTGGATTCTCGCGGCAACCCGACGATTGAGGTTGATGTGACCTTGGAAGACGGTTCTCTGGGCAGGGCGGCCGTGCCTTCCGGTGCTTCGACGGGTGCTTTTGAGGCTGTGGAGCTGCGTGACGGTGACAAGACGCGTTATTTGGGCAAAGGGGTCCTGACGGCTGTAGAAAACGTCAATAACATCATCAGCGCCGAAGTTGAAGGAATGAATGCTTTTGATCAGCCGGCTTTGGATCAGGCTTTGCTCGAGTTGGATGGAACGGAAAACAAAGGCAAGTTGGGGGCCAACGCCATCCTCGGTGTATCTCTCGCCACAGCCAAGGCGGCGGCCGAGTCCGTCGGCCTGCCCCTTTACCAGCATTTGGGTGGGGTGAATGCCAAGGAATTGCCCGTTCCCATGATGAATATCCTGAACGGAGGCAAACACGCTGACAACAATGTCGATATCCAGGAATTCATGGTGATGCCGGTGGGGGCCGCCAATTTTGCCGAAGCCTTGCGCATGGGCGCGGAAGTGTATCATGCCTTAAAAGCGGTGCTGAAGGAAAAGAGCTTGGCGACAGGGATCGGTGACGAAGGGGGCTTTGCTCCGAATCTCAACTCCAATGCGGACGCCCTGATGGCGATCGTCGACGCCATAGAGAGGGCCGGCTATGAACCCGGCAAGCAAATCGCCTTGGCCATTGATACGGCGGCCACGGAACTCTATCAAGACGGTATCTATAATCTGGCCGGCGAAGGAGTGAAGAAGACTTCGGCCGAGATGGTCGCTTACTATGAGAAGTTGGTTCAAGATTATCCGATCGTTTCGATCGAAGACGGACTCGCCGAAGAGGACTGGGAGGGATGGCGCCTTCTGACGGAACGGCTGGGTGACAAAATCCAGCTGGTCGGGGACGATCTGTTTGTCACCAATCCGAAACGCCTGGCCCGCGGGATTGAAGAAAAGTGTGCCAACTCCATCTTGATCAAGCTCAACCAGATCGGAACTCTGACGGAGACCCTTGACTGCATGGAGATGGCCAAACGGGCGGGGTACACCGCCGTGGTCTCGCACCGTTCCGGAGAAACCGAAGACGTGACCTTGGCCCATGTCGCTGTGGCCACAAATGCCGGACAACTCAAAACCGGCGCTCCCGCCAGGACGGAACGGGTGGCGAAGTACAACGAACTGCTCCGCATCGAAGAAGAACTCGGAGAGAGCGCCGTTTACCGCGGCCGGGCGGTCCTGGCGCGCTGAAGCGCTGGAGCGACGGCCGACCGGCCTTGAGTTTTGGCCCCGCTTATGCTAAAATAGCCGTATTGTACCATGCGGACTAAGGGCTTATGTTGAGGAGGTGAGATTTAAACTTGCTAAAAGGTATTTTGATCGTAATCCTTCTCCTGAGCTCTATCGGTTTGATTGCCACGATTCTGTTGCAATCCGGACGAAGCGCCGGACTCTCGGGTGCCATTTCCGGTGCCGGCGAGGCGTTTTTTGGCAAGAAGAAAGGCATGGATGAATTGTTCGGGAAGTTGAGCGTCGGGTTTGCGGCCGTGTTTTTGCTGAGTTCGCTGGCGGTGTCTTTTCTGAAATAAAGTTGGCGCCCCGTTTCCTCGGTCAAGGATCGGGTGGGGTAGAGCTAGCGGATAGAACGGCTTGGAGAAAATGAGGGCACCTGTAAAAAGGTGCCCTTCAGTCGCATCACACTTCCCGTCTACTCCTTATGTTTCCCAATCCGGCTCAAAAGATTGACTGGGGAATGTTGAGGGTACCAAGCTGCTATGTGGGTCTGCCGGAAACATCTCGGCGGAAACGATGGGCTTGAGCCTTAAGAGAGGGGGGAGGGGCCTTTCTCCCCTGACTTAAATCGGGAAGGATTCGGGCCCCGATGATTATGAAGCCGGAGCCGCGTTTGGTGGAGGCCTTTTACCACGAAGGGAACGATGATTTAGGTTGTCTTTTGCTGCACGGGTTCACCGGTTCTCCTTCAGAAATGCGCTTTTTGGGGGAGAAGTTGGCCGCTCACGACTGGACGGTTTACGGCTTACTGCTGTCAGGGCACGGGACTACCCCGGAGGACATGGTTCGGACCGGATGGAAAGACTGGGCCCGGGATGCCGAAGCGGGCGTGATGGGCCTGCGGCGGCATTGTCGGCGGGTGGCGGCCATAGGGTTGTCCATGGGCGGGCTTTTATCTCTTTACTTGGCGGAGAAGGGTTTGGTTGACGCGGTCATATCCATGAATACCCCCATGGTTCTGCAGGATTGGCGCGCACGCTTGGCCGGCTTAGCCAAGCCCTTTGTCCGGTATGTGGAAAAGGCGGAAGCCTCGGGCGGGACGACGGCGGAGAGGTTTGCCTATGAGAGGATTCCCCTGCGACCGCTGGACTCGTTGAACAAGGCTTTGCCCGGGGTGCGGCGGAATTTGGGGCAAGTGCGCTGCCCGGTTCTGGTCATGCAGAGCAGGAGGGACAAAACTGTTTCACCGCGAAGTGCTGACATTCTGTGGCGCGGACTGTCCGGAGCCCGGACCGAACTGATTTTTTGGGAAAATTCCGGCCATATATTGACGCTCGGTCCCGAACGGGAAGCGGTTGCCTCAGAAACGGCCCGTTTTCTGAAGAACGAGCTGGAGGAGGGCTGAGTCGCCCGTTGCCCGGGTGAGGGCAGAGAAGTTCCGGGCGGAGAGAAGAGAAATCTGCCCGTTACGGAAAGGGGTTTAGAGGACGATGTTAAGCAGGAATGAATCTTACGAAGAACTGCAAAAATATGTACAGAACCCGAATTTACTTAAGCATATGCTCTCGACCGAGGCGGTCATGCTGAGCCTGGCCGGACATTTTGGCGAAGATCCGGAGGTGTGGGGTCTGGCCGGCCTGCTCCATGACATTGATTATGAAGAGACGAAAGATCAGCCGGAGATGCACGGGCTGAAGGGTGCCGAGGTTTTGACCGAGCTCGGTTTTCCGGAAGAGATGACACGGGCGGTCAAGGCGCATAACGAACGGTTGGGGGTTGCCCGCGAATCTCTCCTGGACAAAGCTCTCTATGCCACCGACCCTCTCACCGGCCTCATCGTGGCCGGAGCGCTCATCCGTCCGGAGAAGAAGCTGGCTGCCATTGACGTGCCGTTCTTGCGTAAGCGCTTTGACGAAAAATCTTTTGCCCGCGGCGCCAGGAGAGAGCAGATTTTGGCCTGCGACGAATTGGGCTTGACCCTGGAGGAGTTCTTGGCTTTGGGTCTGGAGGCCATGCAAGGAATTTCCGAGGAATTGGGACTCTAGGGTTGTGCGGGTCGGGGGCAAGCAGAGGCCTTAAGCGGAGGAAGATGGGGTGCCTGAAGACTGATCCAGAGGCTCCGGCCTCAGGATGGTTAAGCCGGGCGGGTGGCACTCGGGCAGTACTGGGGGAAGACTGAGCGGGGTTCTGAGGCGAGGGCGGGACGAGGAATACAGGTTTCTGATGGTGAGAACGAAGAATAGAGGTTTGTGATATGGCTGACGGGATAAAAATTGTTGCCGAAAACCGCAAAGCGTTTCACGACTACTTTGTGGAAGAACGTTTGGAGGCGGGGATCATCCTGACTGGAACGGAGATTAAGTCCATTCGTAACGGACGGGTGAATTTGCGAGACAGCTACGCGCGCATCGATAACGGGGAAGTGTGGCTTTATCAGATGCATGTCAGTCCGTATGAACAGGGCAACCGCTTCAATCACGATCCTCTGCGCAAGCGCAAGCTCCTGCTCAACCGTTCGGAGATTACCAAGCTTTTCGCCCGTCTGCAACTCCAAGGCTTGACGCTCATTCCCTTGAAGGTCTATCTGAAGAAAGGAATGGCCAAGGTTGAACTTGGCGTCGGGCGCGGGAAGAAAAACTATGACAAGCGCCAGGATATTGCGGAGCGCGATGCCAAGAGGGAGATCGAACGGAATCTGCGGGGCAGAAACCGCTATTCGTAAGGCGATTTCCGCCGAGGCGTTAAGCCTTTCGATCTGTAATTGCCTATAAGTCCCTGCCCTACCCGATTTTGCGCCTGTAGGCCATCATTGCCAAGATATACGCGACCACCGCAGCGCCTAAACACCAAGCGATTGCGACCCATATATCGCTGCCAACCGGCTGATTGGACAGCAGCGCTCGGATGGCGTTCACGATCGAGGTCACGGGCTGGTTTTCGGCAAAGGCGCGTACAGGTCCCGGCATAGAAGCGGTCGGTACAAACGCCGAGCTGACAAACGGCAGGAAGAGAATCGGATAGGAAAAGGCGCCGGCACCGTCCGTCGATTTTGCGGTCAGTCCGGCAATAGCCGCGACCCAAGTCAGGGCCAGCGTAAAGAGTGCCAGTAAACCGGCGACGGCAAGCCAGGATAGTACCCCCGCCGGCGAGTGAAAGCCGATCAACAGGGCCACAAGGATGATGACGACAACCGAAATAGCGTTGGATACCAAAGAGGTCAGCACATGACCCCACAGTACGGCGGAATGAGCAATCGGCATGGAGTGGAAGCGCTCGAATAGCCCGCGCTGTACATCAGTAAACAGGCGGAAGGCCGTATAGGCTATGCCGCTGGCAATTGCCATCAGAAGTATTCCGGGCAGAAGGTAATTTACATAGTTAGGCGTGCCGGTTTTAATGGCGCCGCCGAACACATAGACGAAGAGCAGCATAAAGGCAATCGGCATAAGGGTAACCGTGATGATGGTGTCCAGGCTGCGGAAGATATGGCGCAGGGAACGACCCAGCATAACGCCCATATCGCTGAAAAAGTGTTTCTTTAGGGCCATGGCTTCCATTTACTTGTCCCCCTTTTTACCGATGATGGCGAGGAAGATCTCTTCCAGGGTGGGTTGCTTTTCGACATACTCTGCCTTTGCGGGCGGAAACAGCCTTTTCAGTTCCGCGAGCGTGCCGCCGGCGATGATTCTGCCCTCATGCAGAATGGCAATTTGGTCGGCCAGCTGTTCGGCTTCCTCCAGATACTGTGTGGTTAGGAAGACTGTAGTGCCACTGTTAGCAAGCTCCTTCACCATCTTCCAAACTTCAAGGCGGGCTTCGGGGTCAAGCCCGGTGGTCGGTTCGTCGAGGAAAATGAGCTGCGGTTTTCCCACAAAACTCATGGCGAGGTCGAGCCTGCGGCGCATGCCGCCTGAATAAGCGGACACCCTGCGGTTAGCGGCGTCGGTCAAACCGAAGCGTTTAAGCAAATCGTCCGCGGCTTGACGCGGATTTTTGAGATGTCGCAGCCTGGCGATCATGATTAGATTTTCTCGCCCCGTCAAAACTTCGTCCACGGCGGCAAATTGCCCGGTCAGACTGATCGATTGCCGCACCTGGTCGGGTTGTGACCTAACATCGAATCCGTTTACGCTGGCGCTTCCCCGGTCTTGTTTCAGCAGGGTAGTGAGGATTTTAACAACCGTTGTCTTGCCCGCGCCGTTGGAGCCTAGCAGGGCGAAAATGCTGCCTTTTTCCACCTCGAAATCCACGCCCTTGAGGACATTAAGTTTCTTGTAAGACTTCTGCAGTCCTTTCGCTTGAATTGAATTATTTTGCATATCTTCCTCCTCTATATGACTTCCTCCCCTATATGACGGTAACCGTCGATAAATCGGCCTTCATCCCTTTGAGCGCGGCATAGGTCAGCTTATCGATCTTCGCCCCGTCAAAGCGGATGGTCTTAATGGCCCGGTAATATTTCTTTGACCAAGTATAGGGTGAAAGAGTATAGGGTGAAAGGAAAGACACATTTTTAAGCGTCGCACCCTTAAAAGAAACGTCATTCAGTGCCGACTTGTCAAACTTAACGCCGACAAAGGTCTGCCCGTCAAGGGCCTGCCCTCGCAGGTCTGCATATTTGAAGTTCACCCCGTTAAAGCTGCAGTTTTCAAAGATCGTCTTTGTCAGGTCAACCATGGCCAGCTTGGCGTCAGTTAGGTTTACACCTGTGAATTTTACCCCGCCGAGGTCCGACGCGTTGATGTTCGTGCGTACAAGGATGGATTGGCGAAAACTCGCGTCCCTAAGGTCACACGCGGATAAGGTGCAGTCGGTCAGGTTGGCGGCGTCAAAATTAGCTTCCCGCACGTCACTGGCATAAAATGAGCTGCCGGTCAAGTCCGCCCCCGCGAAGTCGGAGGCGCGCAACGCACTTGCCTTAAAACTTACTTTGTGCGCGGTAACGCCCGCCAAGTCACTCTCCTGCAGGTTGCTGGCGCTGAAGTTTGTCAGCACCTCTTGCTCCGGCGGGTTGGAAAGGTTGGCGACCTCCTTTACCGTTTGCTCGATGTCGCCGATGCTCTCAATGGTCATCTTAAAAGCTGTTTCATCATCCTTGCCCTCGGTCTTGAGTTCACGGAACCGTTCTTGCAAATCGGTGAGCAGATCGGCCTTTAGTTCGGTAACGCTCTTTACCCCGTCGTAAGGCGCAAAAACGCCGTTCAAGTAATTTGTCAATTTTTCATTCATAGCATCAAATCTCCTTACAGTAAGTTGTCAAGCACGCGCTTCGCGTACTCCCAATTGCTCTTGTTGCGGGCATAAACAGATTTGCCCTTTTCGGTGATCCTGAAATACTTACGTCGGCCGCCTTGTGACTCATCGCCCCAATACCACTCGATGTCGCCGTCCGTCTCCAGCCGCTTCACACTGGAATACATGGTCGCTTCTTTGAGTTCATACTCACCGCCGGAGTTTTGATTGATGAGTTTTACAATCTCATACCCATAACGGTCCCTCTCGAGCAAAAGTTTTAAAATCATAGTGTCGGTATGACCCCTCAGTAAATCAGAAGTTATTTTGTTATTCGTCGCCGGCTCACCTCCACGACTGCATAATACATCATACTACTGTGTCTGTCAAGGTAGTGTTGCTGTTTTTGTTGTGGGCCAGTGCCAACGGATAGCATTGGGGCCGCCGGATGCGGTAAAACTGCACGTCCGATGAATCGGGGCTGCCATCCCGCGAGGGGTGCCCTCTAGCCACCAAATTTTCTCTTCGTGGTGTTTACTTTCCTGCGTTTTAGCATATAATATAAACGGGAGGAGGCGGGAAATATGTTCAGTAAGAATTTAAAATATTACCGTTTAAAAAATGCAATGTCTAAGAAAGAATTGGCTGAACAAGTTAATGTCTCTTCAATGGCAATTTCGAATTACGAAAACGGAAAACGTAAGCCTGACATGGAATTGCTTAAGCGGATGGCAAACGTGTTGGGAGTCCGTGTGTCGGACTTTTTAGCCGTCCGCAATAATAAATTGCTTTTTTGTCATGGAGAGTTCAGAAAGAACTTTGCGCTTTCTGTTGCTCAGCAGGAATATGTTCGAGAGTCTGTGGAAGAGTATCTTAACCGATTTATGACCATCGTCGAAATATTGGGTGGAGATGTTTTGCCGGATGCTCCGGTTACTAATGTACTTCAACTCTCCTGCGATAGCGAAAGGGACGCTGAATTATTGAGAAAACATTTGAATCTGGCTATCGACGGGCCAATTGATAACTTAACCGAGATTTTGGAAAACAAGGGTATCTTGGTATATATTTGTGAGATCAATAATGACAGGTTTTCCGGTATGAACGGGTTGGTCAACGGACGCCCATACATTGTGGTTAATAGAAATATGAGTCCTGAAAGAAACAGATCCACCATCGCACATGAGCTTTCCCATTTAATGTTCAAATGGCCAGATAATATGGCAGACGGCAAGATTGAAGAAATCGCAACTGCAATTAGCGGTGCTTTCCTGTTCCCAAAGAGTGATGCTATAAGAGAGCTCGGAATTCGCAGGACTATAATTTCAATAATTTCAAAAGACATATTATTAGTGGCACAGGAATATGGCATTTCTATGTATTTGCTTGCAAAGCGCGCGCAACTATTAGGTATCATTTCCGCAGGTTCAGCAAAAGAGTTTTACATTGCTGCTTCTTCGGCCGGATGGAGAAAGAATGAGCCGGTTCGTGTTGAAAAGGAAAAGCCTACTTTGTTCGAACAGTTAGTGTATCGTGCTATAAATGAAAACGATATTAGTATGCAAAGAGGAGCAGAGCTACTCAAAATCCGATATGATGAAATAGTCTCTCACTGCTGCTTCAGTGGGATCTAATAATGGAATATATAAGCAGCGATACAAATGTGTGGATTGATTTCTCCGTTATCGGCCGTACCGAATTGCCGTTCCGTCTGCCATATACGTATATCATGAACTCAGATGCGATCGACGACGAATTGTTGTCGCCGGTCGGCCTCTGTTCGGAACTATTGCGGTGCGGCCTTGTAAGTGTAGATCTCACAATCGAAGAGTTTGACCTTGCGGAAGAATTTGGACCGCGTTATCCTCAACTATCTATATATGACCGTATCGCCTTGGCAATTGCTAAAGTAAGGAAAATCGTACTACTGACGGGTGATGGCGCATTACGGAAGGCTGCAAAGTGTGAATCGACGTTACGGAGAAGGCAGCTCCAACGTTTGCCGTGATATAGGCAATAATTCGCTCAAGCAGATCAACATTCCTTATGTTGTTCCGCTTGACTATGTCCTTGAGAACAACAGAGTTATATAGGTCCTGCAAATATTGTCGGCTCGGCTGGTCTGCATACCGGAGATTGCTTAGATACGGCATACCGCCGATGGTAAGATACTTCGCAAAAATGGCATTCGGAGAAGCCTCCGGAAAGATTGTTTTGTACAATTCGATTAGTTCGCCAAATGAGAAAGGATAAATGATGAATTCGACATAACGTCCGGCAAGATAGGTGGCAAGCTCGGGGCGGTCGTCTATTACTGTGACCCTGAATTCCAGGGACTCGGCGAGGTTCGCCAGAGCTAAGGCGAGATGCCCGCCGCCGCAAATAATGAGTTTGGCCAAGCGTTGATATATCCTAGTTTCCTTGTTATACTTACATCAAGGATTGCACATAAACAAAGATGACTTGCATACATTGATAAAGAAGGATAAGCGAGAAAACTATTCCGGCTGTAAGGAGTGCTATCATGGAAAGCAAAATCATTAGCGTGTCCGGGAAACGCCAAATAACAATTCCTTTGAAATTTTACCAAATGCTTCATTTAGAAAATGAAGTTGAGTGCACCGTTGAAAACGGCGCTTTAGTTGTCCGCCCTCTCGCAAGGGACACAGGGGAATTTTCGACTCAAATCCTTAAAGAGCTGGTTGCTCAAGGTTATAGCGGTGACGAGCTTATTCATCGCTTTGAACAACAAAATGAAAATATTAAAAAGGCTATCAGCAAAATGTTAGACGAAGCTGACAAAATTGCCGATGGTTCTACGCCTGCCGCCTCTTATACCGATATCTTTGGCGCGGATGATTGAAGATGTACAAACTATTATTCAATCCTGCCGCCGAACGTTATTTTAAGAAGCTTAGGGAGAAGCCTCTTATTGAGGCATATAAAAACGCTTTAAAATCTATAAGCCAAGAACCCTATATTGGTGAAATGAAACGCGGAGACCTTTCCGGTATTTATGGTTTTGATGTGAGGTACAAAGGTATTAACTATGAAATAGCTTATACCATTGTTGAAATGGGCAGTAGAAAAGTAATCGTTCTGCTCGCTGGTACTCGTGAGAATTTTTACGAAGAACTAAAACGGTATATTAAATAGCCCCGGTGAGGGCTGTTTTTTTAGGACGTAACAGCAAGAATCCTCCCCATTTTAAGGGGGGCAAGGATGAAACAAGGCGTTTGGACGCTATCTGCCGGAAGGATGGAGCTGCTGGAACAATCTTCAGACCAACGGAATCCTGTTGGATGACGAGTGGTGTTCGTTCTTGGCGAACGCCCGCTTCGATGTCGGGCTGAGCATTGACGGCACAGAATGGCTGCATGACAGAAACCGCACAGATCATAGCGGCAACGGCACTTATGAACGGGCGGTCGCGGCAGTCCGCCGCCTGCAAGCCCATGGAATTCAACCCGATTTACTGTGCACCGTAACATCCGAGACAGCCAAAGAACCGCTCGCTGTTTATCGAGCGCTGAAAGATTTTAATACAGGGTGGATTCAGTTTATACCGATCGTACGGCTCACAGCGGACGGACAGCCGACAGCGGACTCTGTCACGGGCCAAGGATACGGAGATTTTCTGTGTGCGGTTTTCGACGAATGGATCCGTCAGGATCTTGGACGGCTGGATGTCCAACTCTTCGCGGAAATGGCTTTGGTCTGGTCCGGGGGAAACGCCAGTTTATGCTGGATGGCCCCGACCTGCGGGCGAGTGCTCATCGTTGAGCATGACGGCAGTGTATATTCGTGCGATCACTTTGTCAATCCTGACCACCATATCGGCAATATTGAAGCTTCCCCGCTCAGCGCCCTGGTCGACTTACCGGTACAGCGGCGCTTCGGTGACGAAAAGCAGACCAAACTTCCCTCACAATGCCGTTCTTGTTCGTGGCTTACGGTATGCAACGGCGGCTGCCCAAAAGACAGGTTCGCTTTAGCCGAGAACGGGGAGCGGGGGCTAAATTATTTGTGCGGCGGCTTGCGGCAGTTTTTTGCTCACGCTGAACAGCCGTTGAAACACGTCACGCGGCTAAGAAAAGAAGGGTTAACTTTGGAGGCGATAAGGGCTAAGCTGCTGGCCGAATCGCAAGAGCGTTGGCGGGGTGTGGGACGGAATGATCCCTGCCCCTGCGGCAGTGGTCGCAAAGCAAAGCATTGCTGCTGGTCGAAGCGGGTGTGAACACTGGGTGGTCCAGCTAGTACGAACAAACGCAAGAATATCAGATGAAAGGCGCATGCACAATGAATGCGCCTTTTTGGGTTTTAAGACGCGGGTGTAATGGCGGATATAGGTGTCTGCTCGGCCTGAAGCACCCGCTGGGCTCCGATTTGCTTGCCGATGGTATCCATGGCGAATATCGATACAACCACATCCGAAGGGGAAACCCCAGAAACGGCTACTTGAACCACATACTCCTCTGTGAAGTTGACGGTCACGTGGTGGGTAACGACATTTCCAGGTGCAATCGAGAACAGCTCATGCACAAAGGGAACTTTTTGCGCGCCCGTAAGACTTACGGAAGCGTAAAATACTTCCAGCTCGATCACGGCGGCGTTGGTCTGACTATCATTGTCAATGGCGATGCGTAAACTGTTCGCGCCGTCAGTGACCATGGGGCCACTCGTCAGGGTTACCACATGCGAGACAGGGGCAAACGGATTGCTGGTCAGGAATGGTTGGAATAGGACAACCTTATCGGGATCGGTGATGGCTTGGCCAGTCCCTGGCCCGTCTCCGTTGACGGATGGACCGCTGGGATCGCCCCACCAGTCATTGGTTGCATCCAATGTCCCCGTATACGAGCCAGCTGTCACCAACAGACCGCCGGACGCGTTTCCTTGAATAGCGTTGTATTTCATCCGGATGTTGCTGTTCGATTCGGGTGCGAACGCGTTGTTGACGCTAACGCCTTGTCGAGCGTTGTTTTGCAATACATTAGCTTCGATGTCAACGTTATTGTCTCCACCTTGTAACGAGATACCCTCGTAGGGAAGGTTCTGAATCGTGTTTTCCATGACCTTAACATTGGATGCATGGATCATAGCGATCGGTGCGTCGTGTATGATGTCATTCATAGCTATAACAATGTTCTGCTGAGTCCCGGACGCCCCGTACAGCGCGACGGATCCGCTAATGTGCCCTGTAATGGTGTTCCGATAGATAAAGTAGTTTACGGCACCTCCATCGGAGTAAATTGCGTTGCCTGAAGCGGCTCCGGGCAGGTTGTTATTGACAAAATAGTTCTGCTTGACTTGGGAATACGCGGAACCACTCGGATTCAAATACAACCCGAACACGTTGTTACGCACAATGTTATTAAAAATCCACGTGCCAGAGTACGTGTGGTTCGCGGTGACGGCAGGACCCGATGCGTTGTTTTGAAGTGTGAAGCCATCAACAACGACATCGTCAGCCCCGATCGAGATAGTCCCATTGATGGAGGATCCATTGATTACCGATTCTGTGGTTGGCGCCGCACTACTTCTGGTTCTCGCGTCCACTCCATATTGTGCACCGTGCAATTGAAGTGGCTGGGAAATAGTTACGTTTTCGTTATACACACCGGCTGATACTTGTACGGTACCTTTGGGAGCGGTGCCATTTACTCCATCTTGGATGGTTGCAAAGGCATTTGTGCCTATGGTCTGACCGGGACCTACGGTGGTACCTGGGGGAAGACCGGCCCAAGCGGCGTTCACATAGACGACCATTGGCATAACGACATACCTCCTTGTACCTTGTTAAGGTTGATATAAGGTATGGCTTGTCGATGGATAAGGTGCCAATGCAAAAAACAAACTAGCTTCTTATTCGCACCAGAACCGTTCTTGAGCCGAGGGCGCTACACCATTGGCATTGAAGACGAGCCATCACACAGGAGCTGGAAACAGCCGGTTGGATGATCCTCAAGCCGGCAGATGAAGGAGACTGCAAAGAACGAACATGAAGGAGACTGCAAAGAACGAACATGAAGGAAATGAAGGAATTGCGTTGTCATCTGGAGTCTTTCGAGGGCGAAGTTTTCAAAGTGCACAGGAATGGCGTGACAGTAAGACGATGTTCTTTTTGGCAAAGCCGACAAAGAGTTCCACTAGCCAGCCTTATTAGTTCCTTTTCGCCTCCGCCTCTTTTACGATTGTTTCAATATCTATGCTGTCAAGCCATTCATGGCGTTCTTTGGTATAGTCGCCGTAACCGGAGTCAAATTGCCGTAAAAATTCAACCATACCTACGGGACCAAGTTTTTCACTCAAAGCCTCAATTCCCCTCCTACGTATAGTGCCTAAATCTCTAGAAGTCATGCTACTCATTTTCGTCCACCTCCATGAACCAGTTTAACGGATTTTCTGTTATGATATTCAGTTTTAACCGCCCTGCTATATGTACCAAGTTTCTATCAGTAGTCAGAAACACATCAGCTTTTGAATATTCAGCCGAGGCCAAATGTAAACTGTCAAACGATTTAATTCCAGACATTTGAATTTCAGCTGCTCGTTTTGCGATAGCATCATTTAACATAATTTTTTCCTCGGCTAACTTATAAAGTTCATAGACCTTGCTCTTTTTCCATTTGTCAGGAGTGTTTTCAATTTCAATGTCGAGCACTTCACTTGATAGCAGTTGCCATTCTCCTGATATGCATTTTGCCAAAATAGCGAGTATGGCATCGCTTTCAATTCGTATCTTATCCTGCGTTTGGTCGTCAAAGGGCCTGTTTAAACAGCAAACATCCATATAGATCCTCATCAGCAACACCTCACTCCATATAATCGCCGAAAAGCCCGGTATTACCGGACTTTCTATTGTATCAATTATTAGGTGCTTCGATGGTGGAGGCGAGGGGACTTGCACCCCTGTATCGAAGAGCTGCCACAAAAGCGTCTACGCGTGTAGCCTCCAATTTATTTAACCTCTTTGACTCCTGAAGGCGGGATTCAGTAGAGGTTTTGCTCGATAATCTTAGCTAATGTCTCCGAGCATTGACATTAGAGCAGTCCTGCTATTTGACACCCTGGCCCCTCACCGCAGGCCGTGAGGCAGGATGTTAGCGGCAATTAAGCAGCTAAAGCGTAATTTTCGTTGGCAATTAAAAAGGTCCACCGTTTAACGAGACCAGGTGGAATCTCGACGCGCAACTTTTGCCACCGCTTCCCCGAGCGAGTCTGAAACGCCCCCGTATTCTTTTGACATATTCAGTATAACACATTTTTTTAAAAATGCCAGTGGAACTCTTTGTCGGTTTTACCAAAAAGAACAGCGGCGGTCAGCAACGTCTCAACAAGAAGGAGATTAATCACGGGGAGAGAGTGCAGCCGACAATGTGTTATACAACACGTACTAACCGGGAATGGAATAATTAGGATAGACAAATTCCAGACTGGGCTGTAGAATATACAAGACAGGGTTTAAGAACTGGTGAGATATAACAGAAGGGGGCAGAAAAATGGGAAGACTCGAAAATTTTGCATTTAGGAAAGGAGGCAGAGGAAAAAGAGGAAGACTCAAGAAGCTGGCGGCTGCGGGCGTGGCGGCGGGTTTGTTGCTGGTGACGGTCGTGACTGGTTGCGGCAGTCAAAATGTCGCCACCGGGCCGGCGTCGGCCCCGGGAGCGAATGCCCCGCAACGGGGGGGAACATTTATTAACTGGATGAAAGACGATCCGCGCTCACTTGACCCGGCGCACTGCGGAGATACCCAGTCCTATGACATCCAGTTGAATATCTACGACGGGCTCTTGACCTTCGACCAAAGCGGAAAGAAGGTTATCCCGGATCTTGCTTCGCAAATGCCGACCATCAGCAATAACGGAAAAACCTATACTTTCGAGCTTCGCAAGGGCATCAAATTCCAAAACGGTGATCCCTTGACCGCGGATGATGTGGTCTATACCTTTAACCGGTTGGCTGCCAAGAGCATAGCTTCCGAGGGAGAAGGCTATTTCTCCATGATCAAAGGAATGGACGCAGTCAATCAGGGAAAAGCCACGACCGTGAGCGGGGTGGTCAAGAAAGGCGATTATACCGTACAATTTGATTTGAGCGCGCCTAACAGAACATTTCTTGACGTCATGGCTTTACCTTATGCTTTCATTCTCGACAAAAAATACACTTCAGCTCTTTCCAGCCAGGCGGATCTTTCCCTCAAGCCGATGGGCACGGGGCCGTTCAAATTCGTAAGTTGGAAGAGAGGCCAAGAGATTAAGCTGGTTCGCAACAATGACTACTTTATGAAGGACGCGGCGGGCCGCCGGTTGCCTTATCTCGACGGCATAACCTGGAAACTGGGTTATGACGAGTCTGTAGCTTTCCTGAAGTTCAAGAATAAAGAACAAGATTATACCTGGATTCCCGCGGCTGATTACGTGCAAGTCATGAACGATGCGGTACTTAAGAAGGATGTTGTTTCCATCGTTCAGAATGATTTCTGGTATTTCGCGGCCAATGAAAAAGTGAAACCGTTTAACAACAAAAAGTTGCTCCTGGCTTTGGAGTACGGCATCGACAAGGAGGCGCTTCTGAAGCTCATCAACAACCGCGGTGTCATCGCCAACGGAATTCTGCCTCCCAACATGCCCGGTTACAAACAAAATCCCGCCGGTTTCAAGTATGACCTTGCCAAAGCGAAGAGTCTGATAGCGGAAGCGGGATATGCCAACGGCTTGCCCGGCGAATACCCGGTTATTTACAGGCAAAGTCAAATTACAAACACCTTAATGGTTAACATTCAGGCTCAGCTCGCCAAACTCGGCATCAAAGTTAAGCTGGATGCCGTACCGTTCCCGCAATATCTGGACGTCGTCACCCAAGGAAAGGCTACTCTCCTCTTGGGGCACTGGGCTCAAGATTACCCGGATCCGGATGATTTCCTCAATATACTCTTCAATACATCCCAGATTCCGTCCAATAATCTCCAATGCTACAGTAACCCCAAAGTTGATGCCCAGTTGAATCAGTTATGCCAGGAACCGGACCTTGAAAAGGCTATTCCCGGTTACCAGGCGGTTGAGAAGACCATTTTACAAGACGGGGCGGAGGTTCCGCTTTATCACGACAAGGCCGAGTATCTCTTACAGCCTTGGGTTCATGCTCAGTTGCATCCCGTTTTCCCGTAT
This sequence comes from Peptococcaceae bacterium CEB3, assembly GCA_001029295.1. Lineage (GTDB taxonomy): Bacteria > Bacillota > Desulfitobacteriia > Desulfitobacteriales > Desulfitobacteriaceae > Acididesulfobacillus. The sequence continues at coordinate 183,341 of LDXJ01000063.1, forward strand.
TTCTATTATTTGACCGCTTGGATCGACCAAAAGGCGGAAAAACAGGCCACCGGGAAATAGTCCAAAGTATGAAAGGGTTTCCTCGGCTGGAGCAGTAGGCACCCCCCGCGCTTTGTGCGCGGGGGGTGCCTACGTTGAGGGGCGAGAGCGGGGAGCATCCATAATGGGAACCGACGGTTATGGTTGTTTAGGACGAGTATTGGAGACCGAGCGAGCATCGAATACTGAACGAACGTTGCCGAATTTAACGCACCTGGGAGGCGGGGCCGGAAGATTAGGAGTCCAGGTAGTTACTGACGACAAAGCGTACGATATCTCCCCGGCTGACGATACCCACAAGCTTCTTGTCCGCCACAACCGGGACCTTCTTGATTTTCTTATCGCCTAAGACCTTGGCAACCAGGTCAACTTCCAGGCTGGCCGGAACCGTGATAACCCGTTTGGTGGCAATTTCCATGACATTGCGGTCAAGAAGATTGCCGATTTTCTCCTCAAAGGTTTCTGTGTCAACCCAGGAGGTCGTATAGGTTCCCAGATCAAAGAAAAAGGTTCTTGGATCCCGATAACCGATATTGCTCATGATGTCACCGTCACTGATGAAACCGATAGGCTCGTTTTTGTCATTAATGACAGGGACCCCGCTGATGCGATGATCAACAAACGCGCGCAAGACCGTCCTGACAGAGCTCTCCGAACTCACAGACACAACTTGATCGATCATGACTTCTTTCGCCGTGGTCAAAGCTCATCACCTCATATTCTGCTACCTTCTATCTTAATGGTAACACAAGATGACCTCGGAGATCCAGGAATTAGCAGAAGAAAACAAACTCAGTGCAAGATCTGACAATGTACCTCAAGCGGAGAAGCGAGGCTTCTTCAAGGCGAAAGAAGCGACACTTCTTCAAGCCGAGGCCATATTTCGTACTATTCATCTTCCCACAAAGTCGGGCAAGGTGCGCCCTAAGGCCGTGATGTGCCAAGTTTTCTCTACTTCAGGATCTCCCGAATGTTCAGGGTGACATGATAAGTCTGCTCCGGACCGTTGATAAACATGCCCAGACGCTCGATGAAATTAACCAGTTCCGAAGTGGTAAATTGCCTGTCAATATTGACCAGGTAGGATTCCCGCCCGACCGGCTGCGGTTGGACCGGCGCGGCGGTCTCCGTCACCTCGGGTGTTTTAGGGTGTTTGTCTGAGCGCAGCTTGTCCAGATGCTCAACCGCCGCCGGCCCGACTAGAACGTTGTTTCCTCTGATTCTTACCACTTCATATTTGCCGAAAAAGGAACTGACAGTGGCCGGCGAGCATTTCCAGGCGTCGAGAATCTCCTGGTTCTTATGGAGCCGGCGCAGTTCGGCGGCGGCTTTCTGTGCATCCTTAAAATCCAGGGCATCAAAGTCGTTGCGCGGAGGTATTTCTCCTTTGAGGATGCGTTCCAAGATATCCATCAGTTGAATCTCCCCTATCGTTGTAATATGTAGGACCCCGGGATAAACTACGAGCCGTTTTTCAAACCCGGTCAAGTTTTCGCTTGGAGTTCGAACGGTTTCGTGCCTTCGCGTCCTCGACGCTCTGTGCAACGCACCGGAGGCGGTTCGCTTTTGTTCCCGGATTTCGCCTTGCAGCATTTGTTCGATGTTTTCACTCATAAAGAGTCACTCAAATCTCCCCTAATCAAATCTCTTTTAGTTACATGTTTTATTGGTCAACATTGCTTTTAATCAAAATTATCCTTTGCTTGAAAACCCTATTTTATAACCATGACCATATTTTAGTACGTTAGACAGTTATAGTCAAATTAAGAGCGAAAAAATAAACTCGAAAAAAGTAATATGGCCAAAAAGCTTAACCGTATGCCCCTGGATTTATCAATAGGTTCTTAGACCTCTGATCACAGTCATGGGATTTAGTGTAACGGACCGTAGGCAAGGGTGCGGCAGCTCCGCAGTCTCCGTAAAGGTACACACATATATATTTCGGATGAACTGTTCACTTTGCGGCGGGTTCTCGCGGCCGGGGCGTAAAGGATGAGCTACAAATATCAGTGTATCACAATTCTCGGGGTAATGGTTCAGTAAAAAAAGCCACCATGAGGGTGGCTTAATTGCGGTATGGACACGGGTAAAACCCAGTGCGTGGCAGTTCGGTTTTTGGAGTATCTATTCGAGTATTGATAGAGCATTGATTCCGGTATTTACCGAGAGGTCTCTTCAGTATTCAGCGAGTAGTTAGAAGTAACGCTTGAGGAGACCTTGGAAAGCCATGCCGTGCCGCGCCTCGTCCTTACACATTTCATGAACCGTGTCGTGAATGGCATCCAGGTTGAGTTTCTTGGCCAAGGTGGCCAAATCCTTTTTACCCTGGCAGGCACCGTGTTCGGCTTCTACCCGCATTTCCAGGTTCTTTTTCGTATCCGCCGCTACGACTTCTCCCAGAAGTTCGGCAAATTTGGACGCATGTTCCGCTTCTTCCCAAGCGATCCTTTTGTACGCCTCCGCGACCTCAGGATGCCCTTCACGATCGGCTTGACGGCTCATGGCCAAATACATTCCGACTTCCGTGCATTCACCGGTAAAATTGGCTTTCAAGCCTTCGATTACTTCGGGATCCACACCCTTGGCCACGCCTATAATGTGCTGGTCCGCCCACTGCAGCCCGGATTCGCTTTTCTCGCTGAACTTTTCCTTGGGGGAGCCACATTGGGGGCATTTATCGGGCGCTTCAGTTCCCTCATAGATGTAACCGCAGACTGAACAGACAAACTTCTTCATGATTTCTTTCCTTCCTTCCCGTCTTTAAACCTTTTGTTTACGGACTCGGCCTCTTAAGGCCGCTCTGCATTTGACATTGATTATCTTATAGTATTTATTCTAAAGTGTCAAGGGGTATTTGCGAAATTTCTCGATGAGAAGCGCAGGAGAAGAAAGGGACTTCGGGCCGGGGATCAGAGAGGTTTGCGAAGCTAGCTTTAAGGGAAAACTGTCTTCAGGGAAGCTAGGGAAACAACCTTTCGAAGGAAGACAGAGGCATTCCGCCGTAAATACGCAGGCGCTTCAGGGTCAGGGGATTGTCTCCTACATGAACCCTGCCCGGACGGGTGGTGAAACCGATTCTATATCCCAGTTTGGACAGTAATTCCAGTGTGGTTGGATTGTAACGCCCTGACGGAAAGCAAAAGGCCCGGACGTCGAGGCCGAGGTGGTTTTTGATAGCCTGTTTCGATTGGGCCAGTTCATCTTCCTGTTCCTTGGCGGGAAGCGCCGCCAGGTCCAAGTGGTGCACGGTATGGCTGCCGATGGAATTCCCCGCCCGAACCAGATCCGCGAGCCAGCTCCAGGTCATCATTCCCGGGCCGACGGAGTTCGTGATGATGAAGAAGGTCGCCCGAAAACCGTTAGCGCGAAGAATGGGCCAAGCCGCGTAATAATTGTCCGCGTATCCGTCATCAAATGTGAGCAGAATCGGTTTCTCCGGGACTTTTCCCCCGGCAGTCAAGGCGCGGTACAACTCATCCGGGGACAGGGAGTGGTAGCCCCGGCGGTGCAGCCAGACCATCTCGGCGGTGAACTGCTTGACGGGAACCCCCAACGTGTTGCCCGGTATGGTGCTGATGGAGTGATACATGAGGACGGGGATGCCCTCTTTCGGGAAGGGGGTCAGGGCTGGAGCCGCAGCCGGCGGATTTTTCTTCGGAAGCGTGCCTTTAGGGCCCGGCGGGTTACTTCTCGTTGCGGAAAGGGAAACGCCGGCCTTGAGGGGCTGCCCGGCGGAGGCGCTGTGAAGCCGAAGGTGCCCGGGAGATGAGGATCGCCAGACCAAGAAGAAACCTAAAACCAGTATGACGCTTAAAAAGATCCCAATGCCCCTAGATTTCTTAGTGCCTGAGCCGAACCGGCCATGCCAAAATCCCACTGTCATCCCTCCCGGTGCATGTGGTGGTGTACGCTCGTATCATCAGCCAGTAGCATCCATCCGTATTCCGCGTGCCGTCTTTTACCCAACAGTATTTCCGGAGTGATCGTCCGCCGACCATCTGCTTTCACCGAGCAGGCACCGGCCTTTATGCCGCTGAATCCAGTGTGTCACAGGCCGCGCCCGGCTATGCGGGAAAGGCCAAAAAAATTGGTATCTTGACAAAAACAGGTATCGGCCTTATCCTAAAGAACGTTAGAGAAAATCGTTTCCTCTAAGGACGGGTTTATATGTATAACGACGGCAAAGAGCATCCGGTGGACATGCAGGAACTGATTGACTGGGTAAGCCAGCGGTTGCATGAGAAAAAAATGAGACTGACTCAACCCCGGCTGCGGCTATTGGAGACTTTTGCCCGGTCCGGGCGCCTGCTGAGCGCCCAGGAGCTTTACCGCGATGCCCGCGGCCAAGGGATCAACATCGGCTTGACAACGGTCTACCGGCTCTTGGAGGCATTGTCGGAACTTGGGTTGGCGCGGGCCTTTCTCCTTTCCGGAGAAATCAGATATACCTTTTGTTCCCCCCGTCATCACTATCATCTAATTTGTCACGGCTGCGGCAAGATTAAAGAAATCTTCGACTGTCCTGTCTTGCAGAACGTAACGGATGGCGAAGGGTTTCAATGCGACGGGCATCAATTGGATTTCTTCGGTCTCTGCCGTCAATGCCAGGACCAAACAAAAAGCCCGGAGCAGTAAAGCCGCGCTGCGTGTTCGATATCTCTACTGAAATCCGAAATCTGAAATCTAAAATCTGTTACTGTTCTCTGGCGAAGAGAATGCCCGTGCCGGGTCACGTAAGGGACCGGTTCCGGGGTGGTCACATTTTGCGGGAGGGATTCTCATGGATCTTTGGTCTCCACAGGCCGGCATGTCTTTGATCATGGTTTTACTTACAGCCTACGTGCTGGGGGTGGTGCATGGCATCACCCCGGATGAGCATACTTGGCCGATAACTTTCAGTTATGCCGTCGGCAGCTATTCCGTGCGCACGGGGATGAAAGTGGGGCTGGTCTTCTCTTTGGCCTTCACTATACAACGCTCGCTGATGAGCGAACTCGCCTATCTGGCCCTGGACGGGATTTTTCGCCTGCCTTCTATCGAATACATTGTTTACCTGGCGGTGGGTGTGGCCATGATCTTTGGCGGTCTCTATATTTTTCGCTCGAAGACTTCCTTCCACTTACATTGGCATTCGTTGGCGGGCAGGCGCCGAGAACGGCCCGACCCGTTTCAAGCCCCGCGCTTACAGGGGATTCCGCTCAGGATGGCTGCGCTGCACGGTTTTATAGCCGGTTTTGGGTTTGGTTCTTTCGCCCTGATCCTGTATACTGTTTTAGCCCCCGCGATGCCAAACCCCTATCTGGCCTGGCTGCCCGGATTTCTCTTCGGCGTCGGTACCATGACCATGCAGATTATTCTTGGTGCGGCTTTCGGTTGGATCACCCGGCACCTGAACTTATCGCAGGAGGCTGTTGCCCGGGTCACCGGAATTACGGCCGGCCGGACGCTTTTGGGCGGCGGCCTTTTATTCATGCTCATGGGAATCTTGGGTTTGACGGCCCCGGCCCTGGTCGAGTGGCAAGTCACTACTCCGATTTACGTTCATAATCTTCACCATCTCGGTGCCGCTTTTCTCTTGGTCGTGGTGGTCGTGATGGGCATCGGCCTGGGCAGCCTGTTTTGGGAAACGCGCCGGGCCTCGGCCTGGGAAAGGGCTCGCAGCGGAGCGCGTTGACAGAACCAAACGCATTACGTGACATACGTGACAAAGGTAAACCCCGGTCTTCACTTCGCGGAGCTCATTGGGCCTGCGCAGTGTCAGCCGGGGATTTTCATTTCTTGTGTTTGCGGTTGGGCGTCTCCCTTTAATGCACGGCAACCTTGGTGCCTTTCAAGCGTAGGACGAAGGGAATGCTGAGAAGTACGGCGGCCGCGGAAATATAAAGCCCCGCCGTGATGGAATAGCGGTCGGCGATGAGACCGATGACGCTCACGCCTAAGGCGCCCAGAGTGTTTCCAACGCCCAATGTCAGGCCTGAGGCCATCCCCTTGTTTGTCGGGAAGAGGGCCTGACCGAACACCATGACTACGGAACTGGTGGAATAGAGGGAAGCGCCGAGCAGAGCGATTAGGACGAAAGAAAGAACTAAAGTATGCACATTCAGAAAGAGGAAAAGCCAGAGACTGGACAAGAGCGCCGAACTGATGAGGACAGGCTTGGGACCGATGATGTCGGATAAAGTGCCGCCCGCCACATTGCCGAAACTCCCGGCGATGAACTGGAGGGCCAACAAGTCGGCCGTGAGGGTCATGGAATAGTGCAGGGAGTGCCAAAGGATGGGAACGAGTGTCAATACTGCCATGGAGGTCATATTACGCAAGGCGACAACGGTCAAAAGGCTCCCCGCCCGCCTGAGGCCGCCGCGAAATTCCGGAGTGAAAATCTTTCCTTCGCGTGGTTTGGGCGGTGGCGGGGGAGACATGGCCCAGGCCATGATGAGCGCCATGACCAACCCCGGAAGGGCGACGAAGAAAAGACCCGGGCGGCCGCCCAACAGGAAGGCGGTGCTGGCGAGCAGGGGTGCCAACCCCCGGCCGAAATTGCCTCCGATCATGAACAGGCTCATGCCCAACCCTTTGCGTTTACCCGTCATTTCACTGACCAAGGCCGCGGCGTGAGGGTGAAAAGCGGCATTGCCCAGACCGCTGATGAGCAAAAGAATGAGCAAAATGGAATAAGAAGGAGCCCAACCGAAGGCGAAGGCTGCCAAAACGCTGCCTAAGGCAAGTCCCCCCACGACGAATTTTCTTCCTCCGGACCGATCGGCCCAAAAGCCCATGAGCGGCTGTAAGAGTTGGGCACTGAGCGCGGAAACGGTGCTGATCAGCCCGGCCGCCGCCGTGTTAAAATTAAGCGCGGCCATTAAAGCCGGCAGAAGCACGGGGTAAAGGTTTGGATAGGTGTCGTTAATCACGTGACTGACTGTGAAAATGAGTGTCCGGCCGATGGAAGGGTTTTCGGGAACGGATGTACCCCCCCGGGGCGGCTGGGTGCTTTGTGGAGGAACATCCTTCAGAAGGGGTTCTTTCTGTTCAGTAATTTCTCTCTTTTCCATGAAATCTCTATCTCTCCTTAATCGAGTCCCCAGTGGCTTTTGTACCCTGGGGGGCAGGGAAGCTTGTTATTGGTTTGCGGGTCTCGAAATCGGCGGAAGTCTCACCTTCAGTTGCCGTCTCAGCAGGGTGGGCGACCTCACTCTCAGAAAGGACGGAGGCCCTAGATTTAGGTACAGTCCCGGCAAGGGCCGAGCCGCAGTCTTCCGTTGCCCTTTGGCGGGTTTGCCGGGCAGCCTCCAGAGAAGTCAGGAAAAAACGAAAGTTTTCCAAGCGCATCTGGATATCGGCAGCATATTCCTCAAGGCGCTGCCAGCCCTTGGGGGTAAGGGAATAGATTCTTTTCGGCCGGCCCGTCTGTCGGACTTTCCATCGCGACACAATGCATTCTTCCTTTTCCAAGCTGCGCAGCGCGCGGTAGGTCGCGGCGCTGTCTCCGAAGAAGTGTGGCATTTCCCGTCGCATGGCGGTCAGGAGAGATCCCCCGTAGTCACAGCCGCGGGCCAAGAAAAGCAGGATGAAGGCGGGAGCGTGACGGGAAACGTGTTCCTTTTTGCGCGGCATGAAATTCCCCCTCACGGCAGAGTGAAGTATGTTAGTGAATCATGTTAGTGACAGTATAGTGTTTTTAACAGTATACTGTCAAGCGGCAAATATCGCTATAATGCCGAATGGCGCTATAATGCCGAATGCTGCCGTTCTCTCTCGGCTGCTCCATTGGGAGGTTCCCAAACGACGTTAAGGGCCCCTATTGGCAATAGGTAAAACAGATTGGTAACATACCGATTGCCTATAGACGGCGGCTAACACCCATGTTATCGTAAATGTGAAATAAATAACGAGGAGGTGAGCAGAGTGATTACAGGAGTTTTGGCCATAGTCGCGACGGTGATTAGTTTGGGGATTATTTGTCAGGATCATTGCGCCTACAGAAAAAAAGCAGCCCTGCAAGGCCGCTAAGAAGTGAGACTAGAACCATTATAACACAGAATATTCCCGAAAGCATGCCTTAAAGGCCTCAAAGGCCTTAAAACTGAGCCTGCGTCCATGCGGATGGAGTGAAGCCCGGACAAGAAAATCCGGTGAATCGTGGCGGCGTCGGAGAGAGATGCTCCGGAGAGAGGTTTTTGAAGGGGTGTTCCGGAGAGAGGCTCGGAAGAGAGGTCTCGGAGGGACGCTCCGGAGAGAGATTCCGGAGAAGATGCTCCGGCGCCGGCTTAAGCCGGCCCGAGGACGACGGAGAGCCGCGCACCGCAAAGACAGAAAGGTGGATTAAAAATGTCAGGTTTAGCACTGAGTAAATATATTCCCCTGCTGGCGACCCTGAAAGGGTACAAAAAGGAGTATTTCGGTAAAGACTTGGTCGCGGCTTTAACGGTGGCTGTGGTAGGGGTGCCGCAGTCGATGGCCTACGCTCTGATTGCCGGTGTCAACCCGGTCTACGGCCTCTATACCTCGATCGTAGCCTCCATCTTCGGTTCCGCCTTCGGCAGTTCACAACAGTTGGTTACCGGACCGACCAATGCCATCTGCCTTCTCGTGGCCGGAGCGATGAGAAACTATATGGGGTTAACGAACGCCTATCAGCTGTTGTTTCTCATGACTTTTTTGGTTGGGGTCATCCAAATTGTTTGCGGGGTTGTCAAGCTGGGTAAGGCGCTGAATTTTGTTTCCCATACCGTGATTGTGGGTTTTACGGCGGGAGCGGGTGTTTTGATTGCTTTGGGGCAGATCAATACTTTCCTGGGCATATCGATAAAAAACTCGGCTCAAATGGCTACAATGGATAAATTGTATTATGTGGTCACTCATTTGCCGTCGACGAACCTCTATGCCTTGGGTCTGGGCCTCATGACCGTAGCCATCCTTCTGATTTGCAAGCGGGTCAACAAAAACCTGCCTGGGGCTTTGATTGGTATCATCGTCCCCATCTTGTTCGTCGTCCTGTTCTCCTTGCAAAGACAGGGGGTCTCTCTGGTCGGGCATATGGACTCTTCCTTGCCTCCCTTTACAATGGTGCAATTCAGCTTCGGGGCTGTCAGCCATGTTTTTAGCGGAGCCGTGGCTGTCGCCATTATCGGGCTGGTCGAAGCGATCTCGATCTCCAAGGCTATCGCCAGCAACACACGACAGAAAATCGACGCCAGCCAGGAATTTGTCGGGCAGGGTATTGCCAATCTCGTCGCATCCTTCTTCCAGTGCCTGCCCTCATCAGGTTCTTTCACCCGCTCCGCTATCAATTACACTAGCGGAGCCGTCAGCAAAATCTCCGGAATGCTCTCCGGGGTAACGGTTGCCTTGGTGTTGCTCTTTTTTGCTCCTTATGCGAAGTTTATTCCCAATCCCTGTCTGGCAGGCGTGATCATTCTGACCGGGTACAGCCTGATCGATAAGAAAGAAGTGAAGAAGATTGCCAAGGCGGGCCGATGGAGCTCCGACGCGATAGCCATGTGGGTCACCTTCGCCGCGACCGTTTTAATGCCCAACCTCGATTATGCCATCTATTCGGGCATTGCCTTGTCTCTCATTCTGTATCTGAAAGACACTGACAAGGCATCTGTTAAAGTGTTCATTCCGTTGCAAGGCCGAGAGCGCGAGATTCCCCTTAGGGAAGTCAAAGCCGGCGGAGAACGGGTTGACGTTTTACTTGTGGAACTGTCCGGCAACCTTTACTTTGTATCCGCCGCGGATCTGGAGGAAAAACTCGACAGTCTAATCGACAGGGCCGAGGGTTTCATCTTGCGCATGAATGACGTAAACGATATTGACGCCACTTCTCTCAACGCCTTGGAGGTGTTCGCCAGGAACGTGGCGGCAGCCGGCGGAACGGTTGTTATGAGCGGTCTCAAGCCGAGAGTCGAGTCACGGTTTAAACGCTCCACATTGGTGGCGGCCGGGCAAATCAAAGTGGTGGCTGATGAAACCTATGCCCCAGGACCGCTGACCCTGGCGAAACAGGAATCCGAAAAAACAGCAATGTCCGTAGCCATCCTCAGATAAAAGCGATGCCTGCGGCTATGCTAAGATAAGAGCGGTACCCGCGGCTACGCAGAGATAACGGTGGTTCCCGGCTATGCCGAGTTCAGGGGTTTACGTCTTGGGGCCGCCGCCGGGTGGCCGGGATGGCCTACCGCACATTCAAATGAATGAGAAGAATTACGATGAAACAAACCAGTCCGCCGATGTGCCACTTATAGGAGGGTTCGTGCGGACGGGTTTGAAGTGAAAGAGCCCGGCCGCTGGATAAAATGAGCAGGGTGGCCAAGAGCGAAAAAACGCCTGTCAGCGTGACAGGGAGAGCGGTAGAATGTATAATTTGCCAGTAGTAATAGACATAATAGGCGCTATGATAGCCTGCCGGCAACAAAATCAGCCAGCCCAACGCTTTGTGCATGAACAGGAAAACCTTATTTCCGCGGCTGCGCGCGTGCGCTGCCTTACTCCCGGAAGCCAACTCAAGATAGGCGAACTTGAATCCGGAGAGGATGAGAACCAGCGCGACCAAGAAAACCGCGCTTCCCCCGGTCATTTGCGCCAGCGCTAATGACCGGGCTGCCGGCAGCAGGAGGACACCGAGCCATAAGCCGGCCAAGACCGCGAGTTGAAGCCATAGGGTCATCTTTGCGCACTCCTCTTTTTTTGCTCCGGAACCATCACATAGGCTTGCCGGGTTTCTGTTTACGCTTCTTTAAAGGGAATTCGTAAAGAGAATTCGTGTCTCGCCCTAAACGTTCCTTTGGACGGCGGTACAAGAAAACGGGCTTTCTTTTGTTCTGCCCGAAAGTATAGGCCGGAGTCTTCCGCGAAGTGCTGATAAAGTGCTGATAAAGAAAGCACCGGAGCACTCGCTGCGGCGCCGAGTTGTTTTACAGAGATTGGGGGTTAAGCGATGCCCAGCCGTTTACCCCGGGGAATTACCCTGGGGGACCTCAGCGAAAGTTTTAAACTGGAGCTCGTCTCTCTCTCCGGAGCGGGAAGCGAACCCCAGCCGGCTCAAGAGGAAGTTTACGCTTTTCCCGTCCACATCTTGCGGCTGGACCGGAAAGAGCATGTTCTCCCGTTTCCCGGCGGCGAATTGGTCTTCACTGAGCAGGATTCCCTGCTGGAGGTGGAACTGGGTTTTCCGACCCCGGCAGCGGCTGCGGTGGTTGTGACGCCGAACGCGACCCCGGCGGCGACTGCGACTGCGGCGACGGTGGTTGCGAAAAAGGTCCGAGTTCTGTTCGCGCGTCCCAAATCCCCGTGGGCCGGGTTTTGTTTGGCTGTGGAAGATTGGCTGACGCGGGAAGAGGGACACATCCTGACAGCTTGTGAGACATACTTTTCCTCACTTTCACAGGATCCGTCTTATCGCTACGGCCGTTCGGTTGTGCCCGCACTGAAAGAGATTTTGGACTGCGGAGTTTTCCTGGCCGACAACCGGCAGGAAGTTTTAGAATGGGCCGGGGGGAATGGGTTACCGGAAAGACCTCTCCCGTTTGTGGCTCCTCCGGTAGATTCGGTGAATTCGGCCTTAGTCTCATCCGTCGATGTTCCCGTCTTCCCCGGCTTTTGGCAAGAAGAGGAGGGCTGGGACAGCCCTTTGAGCCTATGCCCGCTTTTTGGGGAACAGGGTCTCTTGGGCTATTTGGGTTTGGGGGTTTCCGAGTCGGCTTTTGGCAGTGTCGAACGTTATTTTGTCGGCAAAACAGGCCCTCTCGTCGCCCTGGAGTTGTTGAAAAACCAGTGCGTTAGGGACAGCGAGCGTCAGCATCACCGTGATTTCCTCTTTGATCTCCTCTACAACAACTTTGATTCCTTAGAGGTGATCTGTTCGCGGGGAAAACTGTGGGGCTGGGATTTCAGCAAGCCCCACGTGATTGCGGTGGCAGAGGCCGAGGGATTTTCCGCTCTTCCGGCGGAAAGACAGCGCCTCGCCGGCTTAATCAGCCAGGTTTCCCACTCTTTGTCCAATTTTCGTCCCGGCTCCATCTGCCTGGAACGGAATGATCAGCCTGTTTTCCTCTTTCCTCTCAAAGAGAGCATTGCTCAATCCCAGGCAGCCTCCGCCGCGGAGGAATTCCTTAAACCGGTCTGGAAAGCGGCTGAGCGGTTTTTTCCCGGGCGGAAGATTTACGTGGGCGTGGGTTCCCTCTATCCCACAGCCCGTGAGATTCCCAGGAGTTTTCAGGAGGCTAGGGCCGCGTTGGAATTGGGCCGGCTTTTGTTTCCGGATAAACGGCTGACAACTTTCGCCGAACTTGGGATTATGCGCCTGCTTCAGAAGTTGGACCACCAGGAACTTGAGGACTTCCGCCAGGAAACCGTGGGTTCCTTGTTAGCGTTTGATCGCGAGGGCAACCTGGATTTGGAGCAGACTTTGCTCACCTATTTTCTCTGCAGCGGTGATTTGAATTTAGCCGCCCAAAAACTCTTCCTTCACCCGAATACCCTGCGTTACCGTTTGAAAAAAGCGGCTGAAGTCCTGGACAAGGATATTTTTCGTTTGGACAATCAGGTCAGCCTGTTTATCGGCCTTCAGATTGGCCGGCTTAAAGCCTTGTGGTCGGAGTGAACTCGTTCGGCAGAAGCTGAACAAAAACTGATTGACCCAAGCCTTCCCATGGTGCAGATAAAAAATCACGGGAGGGCATTGTTTTTTTTGACAAAAAAACGGTCAGCGCTTTGGTTGTTCTGCCAACGACAAGGGAAAAAAAGCAGATTATACTTTCTATAAGAAAGTGAGTGCTTGCACAAACGCAAGGGGGATAAATCATGGACAAAACGGCGGCCCTGGTGGGAGTTCTGGCGGCGCTGAGCGGCTTGTTTTCGGGCGGTGGCGAGAATATGGCAGACACTGTGCCTGAGCTGGGAAAAGCATACCGGGAGTTCGTCCGGGCTTGGGGCGAAGAAAAAGATCGCCAGTGGTTTGAGGAGTTTTTTAACCCCTGTACGGCGGAACGGACCGAAATGTGTTTCGAATTTAACCGTCTCTTTGTCGGCCCCACTCCGCCGGTCGCCCCACCCTATGAATCCGTTTATCTCTCACCCGAACCCTGTGTCATGCAGGCACAGACACTGGAAGTCAGGCGGCTGTATCAGAGTGAAGGGCTCATGGCGGCCGCGCAGGGTGAAATTCCCGATGACTTCATAGGGACGGAACTCGAATTTGCCGCTTACCTGCTTAAAGAGGCCGGAGAAGAGGCGGCGGCGGGGAAGGAAAGAGAAAGTCAAGCCCACCTTGAACTCTTTAACCTGTTTATCTCGGAGCATCTGCTCCGCTGGCAGGATCCTTTTTGCCGGGACGTTTGTGAAAATACCCGCCATCCCTTTTTTCCATTTCTAATGGAGATACTTCTCAACGTGCTTAGGACTTGTCTAACTGTCGGGCCCTAGCGCGGAAACGACAGCGAACTCACGCGACACTATGATCATGAAGGAGGGCTACCATGAGAATTTCCAGACGCCAATTCATCGGGGGCACAGCGGCCCTCGCAGCCGGCACCGGGCTTTTCAGCTTTAGAATGCTGACTAAACTGGATCCGGCCGCGGCCGCCCAAAGCTCGGCCGAGCCCGTGCTTTACCGCAACGTTTGTCCGCGCAATTGTTATGACACGTGCAGCCAAATCTCCTACGTCCAGGATGGGGTTTTGCAACGGGTCGAAGGCGATCCCAAACAAACCTATACCAACGGTAAACTGTGTGTCAAAGGATACACCTACACCCGCCGGGTTTACAGCCCCGACCGGGTAAAATATCCGATGAAACAGACTTCCCGCGGTTCCGGCCACTGGACCCGCATCAGTTGGGACGAGGCTATGGATACCATTGCCAAGAAGATACTGGACTTGAAAAAGCGTTACGGTTCCACTTTACCCATCTGTTTTGACAAGTACTCAGGCAATTTCGGCATCCTGCACTATGCCGCCGACGGAACGATGTCCAGTATCGGTTATACGACCAGAGCCTTGGGAACACCGTGCTGGCCGGCCGGCATCGATGCCCAGACCTATGATTTCGGGACGCTCTACAGCAACGATCCGGAAGACATGGGCAACGCCAACTATATCATCCTCTGGGGAAGCAACGCGGCTTGGACCGCCGTTCACACCTTTCCTTTTATTAATCAAGCCCGTGAGCGCGGGGCTAAAGTGGTCGTGATCGATCCCATCGTGACTTCGACCGCCTCCAAAGCGGATCTCTATATCCAGATTAAGCCCAGCACGGACGGGGCCCTGGCTCTGGGCATGGCTCGCCATATCTTGGACAACAACTGGGTCGACTGGAACTATGCGCACGCCAACAGCGTCGGTTTTGACGAATGGGTCAGCTACCTTAAAAACAACGTGACCTTAGAGTGGGCCGCGGCCAAGAGCGGGGTGCCCGTAGATATTATTAAAGAACTCGCCCGGGAATACGCCACCACCAAACCGGCCTCTATGTGGGTCTCCTATGGGATGCAGCGGCACACGAACGGCGGGCAGAACGTTCGGATTATCGACGCCCTGGGGGTGATGACCGGGAATGTCGGCAAATCCGGCGGCGGCGTCAACTACGGGCAACTGGAAACTTGGGGTTTCAATTATTACGCCATGACTCATCCGGCACCCAACGGCTCCAAAGGTTTCATCGGCCCGGACGGCAAAGAAGGGGACCGTATGATCAATATGAATAACTTTGCCCACGACGTCATGGCCCAGAAAGATCCCCCGGTCAAAATGCTCTGGCTGGCTTGTCGTAATCCAGGTTCACAAGATCCGGACACGACCGCGATAGAGAAAATGTTTGCCTCAATGGAATTTGTGGTTTCCGTGGACTCTTTCTTCAACAAGACGGTCCAGATGTCGGACATCGTGCTTCCGGCCACGACCCAGTTTGAGAACTGGGACGTGAACGCGGGTTATTGGCACTATTGGGTCGGGATTAACCAGAAGGCGATCAAGCCGATGTACGAGACCAAGAGCGACCTGGAGATCGCCATGCTCCTCTCGCAGAAAATGAACGCCCTGTCGTCCGGTTCCTGTACCTTTCCCACCAGCGGCAGTGAGGAAGAGTGGTTGGGCAAAGAGTTCAGCCCCGCCATGTACCACCTGCTGGGGATTACAAATTGGCAAGCATTGATCGACAGCCCGCGCAAAGCCAAGATGCCTCCGGCTTCCTGGGCGGACGGCAAATTCCGCACTCCTTCGAAAAAAATAGAAATCCACAGCGACTTGGCCGCCAAAAATGGTTTGCCGGCTCTGCCCATCTGGGTGGAGGAAATGAAAGCACCGGCGAAATACCCGGTCCGCTTCATTACGGCTCATCCGCAGCACGGGCTCCACTCTCAGTTCCAAAACCTGGACTGGATGATGGTCGCCAATCCCGAACCGAAATTGGAGATCCACCCGAATTTGGCGGCCAAATACGGCATTCGGGAGGGCGACATGGTCAAAGTGTTCAATGATCTGGGTTCGGTGACCATCAAAGCTCATTTGACCAGGACTACCTCGGAAGATGTCGTCGTTTCCTATGAAGCGTGGTACAAGGGCTCTAATTACGATGTTAACTACACGGTCAAGGCCATACCCAGCGACATGGGGAAACAGGCGACAGGCAATAACGGTCTGGCTTTTCACGATAACTTTGTCAGCTTGCAAAAAGTTTGAGGAGGGATGAGGTTTGAGCAAGCAACTAGGCTTCTTGCACAACTCGAAGAAATGCGTCGGCTGCCGCGGCTGTGAAATGGCCTGTAAAAACCTGTACCAGCCCTACGCTAAACTGCGTTGGCGCCAGGTCTTCCAGATTAACGAAAACAGCTATCCCCTGCCCACCCGGATGTTTTTTTCCATGGCCTGCAACCATTGTGCCGAACCCCAATGTTTAAAAGTCTGTCCGGTGGGGGCGTACACTAAGCGCTCTGACGGAGTGGTGATTCACGACGATTCCCGCTGCATTGGCTGTCGCCTGTGTGCCATGGCCTGCCCCTATGACCGACCTCAGTTTAACCCGGAGATGGGCATTGTGCAAAAATGTAATTTGTGTTTTCAACGATTGGATCAAGGAAAAAAACCGGCCTGCGTGGAGGCCTGCATTCCGGGTGCTTTGGAACTGGTCGAGATCGACGGCAAGTTGGATAGTCAGACAGGTGTTCTTAAGACCTTGCCGGGATTGCCCAGCCCGTCCATCACCCATCCGTCTATTCGTTTTATCGGGCCGACGCAAGGAAAGCAAGTTAGGAGGGATTAAAAATGGGAACTCTGGAATGGCCGCTCGTAGTGTTTACTGTCGTGGGGGAGGCCGCGATCGGGATTGTTCTCGCCCTGTGGTGGCTCGATCGTCCCAAGGCCGATTCCGCGCTGGACTCCGCTTTGTATAAGAAGGCGACCCTCGTGTCCGGAGGACTCTTGGTCCTCGCCTTGGTCGCGTCCCTTTTTCACCTGGGTCGTCCGGAATACGCCTATCGCACCCTGTCTCATCTGGACTCCTCCTGGCTCAGCCGGGAAATCCTCTTTTTCCTGTTGGCCTCCGCGGCTTGGCTCTATCTCTTTGTCCAAGCGCGCCAGAGCCAGGGCAAGCGCCGCTTGGCGGCCGGCCTCACCGGTATTCTCGGTCTCTTAGGTATACTCAGCAGCTCCATGATCTACGTTTTGCCGCGGGTTCCGGCCTGGGACAGTGTGCAAACTCCACTCTTTTTCCTCCTGACCGCCGGACTCTTGGGGGGACTCGTCCTCTTGGTGTTGGGGCAAAAAGCCTTAAACGCGGCCCAGTCTAAGAAGCTCTTGCAGGCCTTGGCGGTCATCGTGCTGACGAGTTTCCTTTCCTTCCTGGTTTATCTCTCCATGCTCAATGCCGCCGGTCCGGAAGGAATGTCCACGGTTCAATTGTTGCTGAACAGTCCGCTCTTTTGGCTCAGGGTCGTCACGAATTGGCTGATTCCGATGCTTTTGCTTCTCCCTTTGGCGTGGCGCAAGAAGGCTCTCAACCCGACATGGATCCTGACGGCCCTAATCGCCGGAGGGCTGGGGGAATTTCTGGGACGCGCTCTATTCTATTTAACCGCGGTGGGGATTCAGATTACCGCCATGAAATAGAAGCAGAAAGCACTTCCCCAAAGATGGTTCTTGCCTTTATAATTTAATAGAAGCGCCGTCCGACCATGCCGGCGAGAGGGTGGAACCGGCACCCGACATTTTACCAAAGAAGACATCGCTGATGCTATCCGCCACCGAACGACTGGTTGCCCCGAGGGGGGATAAACGGGACTGCGGGCGGGAACACTTATCCGGACGTATAAACAGTAGGCGAAAACACTCATCCGGGCGGTGGGCGTCAACCGAAGACACTCATCCGGACGCTAAGCAGTAGCCGAAAACACACTGCCGATTGGACGCGGAAACTTGGTATCTTGGTCAGGATTCAGGGGTGGCAGCGGGGAACTGTTTCGCCCGCGCACCCGTTGAGTCGGGGAGCGTTTTCGGATGCGAAGGTTAGGATTCGAAAGCGGCGGGGCCCGGCTACGTTTCTGTAAGCCGGCGGTGGCGGCGAAAGGCGGGAAGGTTTCCCGTTTGGCGGAAGAGGGAGAGGCCGGGTGTCAGAGAAACATCAGCACATTTGCCCGCGCAATTGTTACGATACCTGCAGCTTAATCAGTACGACGGTGGACGGCCGGCTGGTTTCCGTCGAGGGCAATCCGGCCCATGATTACACCAGGGGCAGAGTTTGCCCAAAAATAATGAACGATGTCGCCAAAGTCTACAGTCCCGCGCGCATTCGTTATCCCATGCGCCAAAAGCACCGCTTCCAAGGGGATTGGGAACGGATCGGCTGGGAAGAAGCTTTGACGATGATCGCCGGAACGGTTTTGGCCCTCAAAGAGAAATATGGGAGCACCTTGCCGCTCGCTCTCAATAAATACTCCGGCAACTTCGGTTTTCTCCACAATGCCATGGAATGGCTCTTTACCGGGATCGGGCCGACGACGAGGGCTGTGGGCTCCCCCTGTTGGTCCGCCGGGGTCGAAGCGCAGGCTTTTGATTTTGGCCGCTTTGTCTGTTCTGACCCTTTGGAAATGGCCCAAGCACGACTCATCTGGCTCTGGGGTGTCAACCCGGCCTGGACGGCGGTGCATCAAATGCCTATCATCTTTGAGGCTATGGATCGCGGTGCCAAGGTGGTCTGCTTTGACACGTATTTCAGCGCCACCGCCGCGCGCTCGCACCGGTTCGTTCAGGTACGTCCGGGTACGGACGGGCTGTTGGCCCTGGCAATGGGCAAGGTCCTGGTAGAGGAAAACCTGGTCGATCCGGAATTAGAAAACTATTCTCTCGGTCTCCCGGAGTTTACCTCCTACCTCAAGTCGGAGATCGATCTGACCCAAGCCGCTGCTCTGACCGGGGTAGGAGCCGAGACCATACGTGAACTGGCGCTCTCCTACGGCCAAACCCACCCAGCCTGTATCTGGGCGGGTTTTGGTCTCCAGCGCTATGTCAACGGCGGCCAGACCCTGCGGGCGATTGATGCCCTGGGGGCTCTGGCGGGGCATATCGGGGAGCGGGGGGGCGGTGTGAACTACGGCCACTTCGAGACCTGGAACGTGCCCGGTTTCCCTCCGCCTGAGGGACAACCCCCGGACCGCCTGCTCGACATGAACCGGTTTGCCGAAGAGGCCTTGGCTTGCGGTGAACCGCCGCTAAAAATGCTCTGGCTGGCGGGGAGAAACCCTCTTTCGCAGGACGCGGACCTTGAACTCTGGCGGAAATTAGTGGGACAGCTGGAACTCGTCATCGTCAGCGACCTGTTCCTGACAAAGTCGGCGGAAGCCGCGGACCTCTTTCTGCCCGTGACCACCCATTACGAGCACTGGGATCTCAATGCCGGTTACTGGCATTACTGGGTGGGGGTGAACGAGCCGGCCATTTCCCCGCTGGGCGAAGCCAAATCCGACCTGGAGATTGCCTGGGATCTGGCGCGGCGGCTGAACGAACTGGAGCCGGGCAGCTGTGCCTTTCCGGGCCGCGGTTCGGAAAAAGAGACAGTGTTCTCCCTCATGACTCCGGACATGCTCACCTTGCTCGGGCTGAATAAGCCGGAGGACATCCTGGCCGGTCCGGTCAGGGCCCGCCTGCCCGCCGTGGCTTGGTCTGAGCGTAAGTTCGCCACTCCTTCGGGGAGGTTCGAATTTTTCTCAGACAGGGCAGCGGCGGCGGGATTGCCGGCGCTGCCGGTTTACATCCCTGCTCTCAATCCTCCCGGAGAGGCTCCTCTGCGCCTCTTGACACCCCATCATGCCTCTTCGATTAATTCTCAATCCTATCTTGACGAAGCAAAGGATTATTATGAACTCCATGTCAATCCGAAAGTCCTGCAAGAATACGAGTTCCGGGAAAATGAGGAGGCGGAGATCTACAACGATTCCGGTCGTTTGCCGGTGAAACTCCGCGTCGATCCGACGATCCCGGAGGGCCTGGCAATTATCTACCCGCAAGATTCCGGATCCGGACACCCGGGTCTGAATGTTTTGCTCAAGTCTCGCGGCACGGATATGGGGAAGCTTGCGACCGGGGCACCGGGGCTCGCCCTCAACGAGACCTTCGTCAACCTGCGGAAGCCTCTGAGCAAAGGAGCTTGATCCTCATGATTAAACAACTCGGATTCGTGCTCGACCCCAACCGCTGCTTGGGCTGCGGCGCCTGTGTGCAGGCCTGCCAAATAAATCATCCCTCATCCCCCCTGGCCTGGCGCGCCATCCGCACGGTGGAGGAGCAAGGGCCGGAGGGCAGGCGCCGGTTCTATCTTTCCACTGCCTGTAACCACTGCGCGAACCCCGAATGCATGCGGGTTTGCCCCCAAGGTGCTTACTCCAAAAGGCGGGACGGGATTGTCGTGCACTCGGCGGCCAAATGCACAGGGTGCAAATCCTGTGTGGCGGCCTGTCCCTTCGGTGCTCCGCGCCTCAATCCGCTGACAGGGAAAGCGGCCAAGTGCCAGCTTTGTTATGAGCGGGTTGACCAAGGGCAGGCGCCCCATTGCGTCAGGGCCTGTCCGACGCGGGCCCTGCAGCTGCAAGAGATTCAATCCCTGGCTTTAGATAGGTTGGTGCGTTTGACCGCCCCCCTTCCGGGTTTGAAACTAACCAATCCTTCCGTGTATTACAAGGATCCCAGGATGGTGCGCACTGAGCAAAAATAATGGACCATCCGAAGGCCCGGACTCAGTTGTATTTTGGGGCTCGTCGGACAGCTTAAGAACCGGACGGCTCTGAAACGCTTCCTTTGTAGTTTTATACAAAAAAAAGAGGCTTTTTTCGTAGAAACGAACAAAAGCCTCTTTTGTGACATTCCGTATTTTCAATGCCCGATTTATCATTCCTAATTATAACATGCCCGATCAAGCCCGGCAACCAGCTGAAAGCATGGAGGTTCCATTTTTCTTCTATGTCTTGCCTAGTAGCAACAATGACGTCCTTTGGGATACCGAAGCCTTTTAGCCGGGCAGGGAGGCGCCGAAATGTCCCAGGACAAACTCCCGGAAATGTTGGGCGGCCGGGGTAAGGTGACGTTCCTCTACCCAGGCGATCCCGATCACGCGCTGACATTTCGGTTGGGAAACCGGTACTTGGACGACTCCCGTGCTTTCGGCTCCGCGACAGCGGGGGACCAGGGCGATGCCGAGTTTGGCGGCGACGAGTCCGGTGACGGTGCCCACCTCTTCTCCCTCGAAGGTGGCTTTGGGCGTGAAGCCTGCCTCATGGCAAAGCCCGTAAATAATTTCCCCCAAAGAAACGTCCTTCTTAAAAAGAATAAAGGGCTCGCCGGCCAATTCGGCCAAATTGACTGAGGCACGGCTGGCCAGGGGGTGTTCAGCCGGAACGATCAAGACGATCTCTTCAGTGAACAAATGGGCCCAGCGGATGTGTTCATGGGCGGAGGGCTGTGAACAAAAACAAAAGTCAATGTCCGCGGTTTCCAGACTGTCCAGGAGGCGGTGAGCCGTATTTTGGTGGAGCTGAAACCGAACGAGCGGGAATTTCCGGCGGAATGACCCGAGTAAGTCCGGCACCAAGTTTGAACCTTGCGAATGGATGAAGCCCAAAGCCACGCTGCCTTTGAACGGATCAAGCAAATCTTGAAGCTCTTGTTTTCCCAAGGAGATTTCCTGCAAGGCACGATTGACCCGCTTAAGAAAGATCTGGCCATAAGAACTCAGGGCGACCCGGCGTCCTTGGCGTTCAAACAGTGGTACGCCCAATTCATCTTCCAAACGGGCCATCGAACGGCTGAGGGCCGGTTGGGAAATTGAGAGAACGTTCGCCGCTTGGGTAAAGTGCTGTAATTGAGCGACGGTTTGAAAGTAGTGGAGCTGGTCCCATTCCATGTAAGGATTCCCCCCGTAAAGCTTGCCAGCAGGCATTATTTCAGCACGCAACAGCTTGGCCGCCTAAGCTCTAATCGCTAATGATGATAAGCCCTAATCGCTAACGATGATCAGGTCCATTGCCCGTAATCTTTAACCCACAACAGTATTTTAACATAGCTAACGGTAAGTCCCAATTCTCTGATGAGATGGGTTTGGGCGAATCACTATGTGGTAAGCCACAGGAAATCTATGGATCCAAACAAAATATTCTGATATAATCGGGGTATATTGGGTTGGCGTGAGTGGATATGTGTGCGGTGGGAAAATATATGGGTAAAATAGAATTTGGGAGGTGAATTAAGTGATAACGAGAGCAGTGGTAAAGAATTACAAGAACCATGCCCATACGGAAATACCTCTGAGCAGAGTTACCTTATTGGGTGGGCGCAATAATGTGGGTAAGACTAACCTTTTAGAAGCATTATTTTTGCACCACGATAGAAAGAATCCCCAGTTTATAATAAGACAATATGCCTTTCGCGGATTGGAACAGTTATATACGATCCCCGAAACGGCGTGGGCACCCATTTTTAGGGACTACGACATTGGTAAAAAATGCAGTATCAGTGTTACCCGTGATGGAAGGGAAGAAGTTTTAGAAATACAATTCAATCCGTCATTTTCCACGACGAAGCCGATTAACCGTTTTGTTACTGTTGAACAAACCAATATTGCAAGCAGCCAGGCACTTAAGACTATTACAGCCTTGGATATAACTTTCAAGATCCAAGGAAAGAAAGTCCAAGATAACCACTTGGTTTTGGATCATATGGGATATGGTGTCGTATTTGATCTGATGGAAAGCAATATTACGGCGCCGGCGGTCTTTATGGCTTCAAGGGCCAGATCAAACCAAAATGAAGATGCCATGAGGTTTGGAGTTCTGGATATAGATAATAAGACCGAATCCATTACAGAAATACTGAGAGCGATAGAACCGAAGTTAAAAAATCTTTCGGCTGTTTCCACGGGCTTGTTTTCTGTTATGTATGCAGATATCTCCGGAAATAAACAAAAGATGCCGGTGGCGATGTTGGGGGATGGGGTTTCGAGGCTTCTTTCCATTATCCTGGCAATTGCCAATTCAAAAAATGGGATCGTTTTTATTGATGAAATAGAAAATGGAATACATTATTCGGTTATGCCGAAGGTTTGGGAAGGAATTGCCCAAGCAGCCGACCGTTTTAATTGTCAAATTGTCGCCACTACCCATAGCTACGAATGCCTCAAAGCAGCTTATGAGGGTTTTTCAGCTAGAAGAGAGGATTTCAGTTACATCAGGTTAGATCTTTCCCAAAGCAAAAATAACAATAATACTATCGTTAATACTATTGTTCCACGGAAGTTTAGTTACGAATCTCTGGGTGAAGCCCTCTCCAATGATTGGGAGGTTCGGTAAAATGCCTGTCAATATCACCGGTCGTAGGCTGCTATTGGTTGAAGGAAAAGATGAATTAAATTTTTTCGAGGCTCTGTTGAACCGTGTTGGTTTGCTTGACCCCCGTACTCAGATAATTTCCGTTGAAGGGAAGGATAGGTTTAAGACACAATTAAGGGCATTAACTCTTTCAACAGGTTTTGATAATGTCAATGAATTAGCAATCATAAGGGATGCGGATAGAAACCCCGGTGCAAGTTTTGAGAGCGTCGCAAGTCTTCTCAGGGAAAATCATTTGCCCACACCGGAGTTCGCAAACACATTTGCCCATAGTGGTAAGCCAAAAGTCGGCGTGTTTATAATGCCGGGAAATAATGAGGAAGGTATGCTTGAAGACCTTTGCCTTAAGTCTCAAAGAGACCATCCTGTGATGGAATGCGTTGAAGCATTTATCCAGTGCGCCGCAAGCAAGACTTCTGAACTTCCTAGGGTGCTTTCTAAGGCTAAGGCCCATGCTTTTCTTTCGGTAATGCCGGTGCTGGTAACCAGTGTGGGAATTGGGGCTAAGAATGGCTATTGGAATTTTGAGCATGATTGTATGGCAAACGTGGTAGATTTCCTTAGGCAATTCGCCGCTAATGAATTATAGGAGGCGCGGACAAAAAGCAGCGTACACCGGTTCATCCCACCATTTCTCCAGATGTGTTGAATGGGTTTAGGTGTCTCATCCAACACTGTCACATGCCGGATTGGGTCTTACACAATCTTCACAGGGGTAACTTCGGGCGGTCTCCATCGAGCACCCTTGTTTGCGGACTGCGGGAAAAGGATGGAGAATTAACAGAGAGTGGATGGGAATTGACAGAGAGTGGATCCGGTACTTGGCACGCCACCCACACCGATCAATTACTAGCATGCATCAAATCAATGCAAATGATAAATTAGACATCAGGTCTTGTCAAGGTGTAAGATAAAGCCTGGAGTTGAAGTGGACCGGATGATTTACGTTTTGCGTTTCACGTTTCGGTTTTCCGGCCCTGAACTGAGGTGAGTATCCTTGACATATATCCGAAGAGGAACGGCGGCTTTCCGCAAGACCAATATTGCCTTGTTTTTCGGCGGTTTTAACACCTTTGCCATTATGTACAGCACCCAACCGCTCCTGCCGGATTTTTCCCGGGAGTTTCATATTTCGCCGGCTATGGCCAGTCTGTCTCTCTCGCTGACGACGATCGCTCTGGCCGTAGGTATGCTGTTGGTCGGTTCGATCTCTGAGGTGCGGGGGCGGAAACCGATCATGATCTTTTCGCTGGTGGCGGCGTCCGTGCTGGCGCTCCTGACGGCTTTTGTTCCCGATTACCGGGACCTGCTCGTCCTGCGCGTTCTGCAGGGGATCGTGCTCGCGGGCCTGCCGGCGGTGGCGATGGCCTATCTCAGTGAGGAGATCGAGCCCTCCAGCCTGGGGATTGCCATGGGGCTTTACATCAGCGGAAATTCCGTCGGGGGCATGAGCGGGCGCATCATCATCGGCATGTTGACCGACTATTATGGCTGGCGGGTGGCCTTGGGCAGTATCGGACTTTTGAGCGTTTTGGCCAGCCTGCTCTTTTGGTACCTATTGCCAGCGTCGGAGAATTTCCAAGCGCGTACGTTTGACTTGGCCAAATTGTCTAAGTCGATGCTCAACCATCTCAAAGACCCGGGTTTACTCAGCCTTTATGGTGTCGGGTTTGCCTTGATGGGGAGTTTTGTCACCCTTTACAACTACATCGGGTTTCAATTGATCATCCCTCCTTATTCCCTCAGCCAGGCCCTCGTGGGCTGGATCTTTATCCTCTACCTCACGGGAACCTTCAGTTCGGCTTGGTTGGGCCGCTTGGCGGATAAATACGGCCGGCAGAAGATGCTGGGAATCGCGGTCCTGATCATGGCTTCCGGTGCGGTCGTTACTTTGGGCGGGCCCCTGGTACTCAAGATTTTGGGCATCGCCGTATTCACCTTTGGTTTCTTCGGCGGGCATTCGGTGGCGAGCGGCTGGGTCGGGCGGCGCGCTCAACATGACAAGGCCCAGGCTTCTTCTCTCTACCTCTTTTTCTACTATGCCGGTTCGAGTGTCGGGGGAACGGCCGGGGGTGTCTTTTGGAGTGCCTGGGGTTGGGGTGGTGTCATCGGCATGATATTGGTCTTCTTGCTTCTGGCTCTTGCCCTCTCGCGGCACCTTCGTTCGATTCCCCCGCTCATTTCCGGCGCGCGGGCCAAACTCGAGCCGCAGAAAGCGCAGGCGCAGGGTTAAGGGGAGTCGAGAGTGTGCGCGCGAAAATGCAGAAACCAGCATTCATCTCCCGCTTTAGAAGTGGGAGTCTTCTGCTAGGTGCTGATAAGTTCTTCAATGCGATGAATTCCGGGTATTCGGTCAAAGTGCCGATCAAAGGTGTAAATATCGGTGTATCCCCACTCAAACATTCTGGCAACAATGAGTGCGTCAGACCACTTAATGTTCTTGTCGACGAACAGGTCTAGAGAAGTATGGACTACCTCAGCGTTAATCCCTAACGGGACTATGCCAGGTAAGTTTAGCCAAGCCCTTATAGTGCCGGCTATTTCATTTTTGGGGATTTTCAGGCCGGAAAGGACATAAACGACGTCGGAAAGCACGGGCTCGGGGATGAGTAAGACTACGCTCCCCGCTTCAGCCTGATGCAGGAGGAAGTTAACCTTCTCGGCTTGTTCCGGGATATCGTTTAGGACGGCGCGGAGGATAATACTAGCGTCAATAACCAAGTTCTTTGGTTCTGTCATGTTCCATCTTCTCCCTCGCGGTATAGGCATCGACCGGATTACCGGGGCTGGCGTATGTTTGTAACCTCCCCGTAATCTGGTTGGCAGTCGATGGCGTTTCCACAACGATAATCCCGTCATATCGGCGGCGAAATCGAATTTTACCGCCATGGGGAATACCCAATTCGTCGCGAATTGCCTTCGGAATTGTGACTTGTCCCTTCTCTGTTACTGTAGCCCAGTTTTCATAGCCGGGAGCGTTCATCCTTGACATTTCCATTACCCCCATACAGGTATCCTTACTTAGAAATATAAAGTAAGGGACCGGTGAGGTCAAGGTCAGGCAAAAGCATCACCGCGCTGTAGGGGAAAATGCCGGCGCGGTCGGTGGATAATAGGTGGATGATCTTGGCCGTATTAGAGTGTCAAGGTATCAGTGGGAAAAAATGCCGGCCCTGTTGCCGGCGGATCCCGTACATAATATAATAGGGACAGCCGGAAAGAAAGGAGACCCGTTGAGAGATGGCTTTGGTCAATGAAAATTACTTAAAACTTCCCGGAAGTTACCTTTTTTCCGAAATCGCCCGCAGGGTCGGCGACTTTAAAGAGAAAAACCCCGAGGCGGATGTTATCCGCCTCGGCATCGGGGATGTTACCCGCCCTCTGCCTCAGGCGGTGGTGGAGGCCATGAAAGGGGCCGCGACCGAGATGGGGCGGCCGGAGACTTTCCGCGGCTACGGGCCCGAGCAGGGATACAGCTTTCTCATCGAAAAAATCATCGCCCATGACTTTGCGCCCCGGGGAATCGAACTGGACGAGAGCGAGGTTTTCATCAGTGACGGGGCCAAGAGCGACACGGCCAATTTCCAGGAACTTTTTGCCACCGGCAATGTGGTGGCCGTCAGCGATCCTGTCTATCCGGTCTATGTCGACAGCAATGTCATGGCGGGCCGCACCGGAGGGCTGGATGGACAAGGGAAATATGACCGCCTGGTTTATCTTCCCTGCACGGAGAATAACGGCATGAAGCCGGACCTGCCGCGCGAGAAGGTCGACCTGATCTACCTTTGCTATCCCAATAACCCGACGGGTATGACCCTTTCCAAAGCGGAGCTGAAGAGATGGGTGGATTTTGCCCGGGAGAAGCGGGCCCTCATTCTGTTTGACGCGGCCTATGAGGCTTACATTCAGGAAACGGGAATTCCGCACAGTATTTTCGAGATCGAAGGGGCGCGCGAGGTCGCGATCGAATTTCGCAGCTTTTCCAAGACCGCGGGTTTCACCGGCACCCGCTGCGGCTACACTATCGTGCCCAAAGAGGTTAAGGTTTACGATGCTCAAGGGCAGGCCCACGGATTGAACGCCCTTTGGCTGAGAAGACAGACCACCAAGTTTAACGGAGTCTCTTACCCCGTTCAGGTGGGTGCGGCGGCGGTGTTTTCGCCGGAGGGCCAAAGACAGGTGCGAGAAACCATCAGTTATTACATGGAAAACGCCCGCATCATCCGGGAAGGTTTGCGAGAAGCGGGTTATACGGTGTTCGGAGGAGTTAACGCCCCTTATATCTGGCTCAAAACCCCGGACAACATGCCCTCCTGGGACTTCTTCGACTTCCTGATGCGGGAGGCCAACGTGGTAGGAACCCCAGGAGCCGGTTTTGGCTTCAGCGGCGAAGGGTATTTCAGACTCACGGCTTTCGGCACTCGGGAAAACACCGAAAAGGCGCTGGCCAGGATCAAGGGAGTACAAGCATAGACATCATATCCAAAGGGGCAGCACTTATGGAAGACAGACCGTTATTGGAACTCCTGCAGGAAGAGATGGAAATGAGGCTTAAGGGGGGTCTGTATCACCAGACCCAAATTAAGCTTGCCTATAATTCCAATCGTATCGAAGGCAGCACCTTATCCGAAGATCAGACACGGCATATTTTCGAAACAAATACCCTTACTGTGAACCTGCCGGAAACCGTCAATGTTGATGACATCATTGAAACAGTGAACCACTTCACTTGCTTTGATTTTATGCTGAGCCACGCCAAGGAAACACTGACCGAGGAAATGATTAAGGACTTCCACCGCATCCTGAAGAGAAACACTTCCGATGAACGAAAAGAGTGGTTCAGGGTGGGTGACTACAAAACCAGGCCGAATATTGTCGGGGATAGGGAAACTACCGCGCCGGGCAACGTCAAAAGCGCAATGAGAGAATTGCTAAGGATCTACCAGCGGAAACCAAACACTTTAAAAGACGATATTATTGACGTTCATCACAAAATTGAAGGTATACATCCTTTTCAGGATGGTAACGGACGTGTCGGAAGAATCATTATGTTCAAGGAATGTCTGAAAAATGACATTACCCCGTTTATCATTGACCACGAACATAAGCTCTTCTACTATCGCGGCCTCAAAGAATACAGCAGGGAAAAAGGGTATCTCACAGATACTTGTCTCTCAGCCAAGGACCGATACCAAGCCCTTGTCTCTTACTTCTTTCCGGAGAGAGATGGGAACAAGTGAAGCCGTTCAGCTTGCAAGCTTTGTTAAAACTCTCTACGCTTAGAAATTCCGCGTGTGTGACTTTTATCACAGTATAGTCCGTACTTCAATCACGATCCTGCATTTCGAAATAGGCTAAGATGGGTTCAGCGGTCGGGACGAGAAACCAAAAAAAACGAAGTGGAGGAAAAAACAGCGATGAGTATGTTTTGTTTTCAATGCCAAGAAACAGCCAAAGGCAGCGGTTGCACCATCAAGGGAGTTTGCGGCAAGACGGACGATGTGGCCAATCTGCAAGACCTTTTAATCTATGTTCTGAAGGGAATTTCCATTTATGCCAACCAAGCGCGCGGCTTGGGTGTGGTTCGCCCGGATGTGAACAAATTTGTCATGGAAAGCTTGTTTGCCACCATTACCAACGCCAATTTTGACAGGCAAGTCTTCATCGACCGGGTGCGCCAAGGGCTGAAGATCCGGGAAAGCCTCAAGGAGGATATTGTCACGGCAGGCGGCCGGATTCCCGAAAACCTGCACGATTCCGCCGTCTGGTCCGCGGATAGCGTAGCTGAGTTTGAAGCTAAAGCGGCTCAAGTGGGTGTTCTCGCTACGGCCAACGAGGATGTGCGTTCCCTGCGCGAACTGCTCACCTACGGCTTGAAAGGGATGGCCGCTTATGCCGAGCACGCCCTGACTCTCGGCTACGATGACGACGGGATTTTCCAATTCATGCTCAAAGCTCTGGCGGCGATGACCGATGACAGCCTGAGCGCCGATGACATGGTGGCTCTGGTACTGGAGGCCGGTAAATATGGAGTGGGAGTCATGGCCCTCTTGGATAAGGCCAACACCTCCACCTACGGCAATCCGGAACTGACCAAAGTTGAGATCGGGGTGCGCAACAACCCGGGGATTCTGATCAGCGGTCATGACCTGAAAGACCTGGAAGAACTCCTGCAACAGACAGAAGGCAGCGGGGTGGACGTTTACACCCACGGCGAGATGCTGCCGGCTCATTACTATCCCGCTTTTAAGAAGTACGCTCATTTCGCCGGCAACTACGGCAACGCTTGGTGGAAACAGGACAAGGAATTCGATTCTTTCAATGGCCCTATCCTCTTGACGACCAATTGTCTGACTCCCCCGAAAGATTCCTATAAAGATCGTCTCTACACGACAGGGGTTGTCGGCTTTGCCGGGGTGAAGCACATCGCTGACCGCAAGAACGGTCAGCCGAAGGATTTCTCAGCGATCATCGAGCAAGCCAAGAAATGCCCGCCTCCGACCGAGATCGAGAGCGGGGAGATTGTGGGCGGTTTTGCCCATGCCCAAGTGCTGAGCCTGGCCGACAAAGTAGTCGAGGCGGTGAAGTCCGGAGCCATTAAACGTTTCTTCGTCATGGCCGGTTGTGACGGCCGTATGAAGAGCCGCGAATACTATACCAACTTCGCCCAAGCTCTGCCCTCAGATACCGTGATCCTGACGGCCGGCTGTGCCAAGTATAAGTACAACAAATTGAACCTGGGCGATATCGGCGGGATTCCCAGGGTCCTGGATGCCGGGCAGTGCAACGATTCTTACTCTCTGGCGGTCATCGCGCTCAAGCTGAAAGAAGTGTTCGGTCTGGACGATGTCAATGAACTCCCGATTTCCTATAATATTGCCTGGTATGAGCAAAAGGCGGTCATCGTTCTCCTGGCGCTGCTCTATTTGGGTGTGAAGAAGATCCACCTCGGACCCACCCTGCCGGCTTTTCTCTCACCCAATGTGCTCAACGTCTTGGTGGAGAAGTTTGGCATCGGCGGAATCAGCAACGTGGAAGACGACCTCAAGATGTTCATGACGGTGTAAAAGTTTCTGCGCACAGACGGGATGTCTCTTACAGGCGGGATGCCCCTTACAGACGGAATGCCCCTTTATAGAGATCGGTTGCGTGCCGCATTCCTTTGAATTTATTCAGGGGTCGGACACCAATGACAGCCAAGCGACGGCCGGGTAAGCCGCCTGCTTGGCTTTTTTCCAATTTCTTTTCCAATCAGACCCCCATGCCGCATCGCGGCACTGTTTTTCAGGGTGGCAAGGTTTGCTCATTGACGAGGTATTGTGCATTGAGCGAGGTATTGCGCATTGGGGAGGGTATGCCCGTTGAGCAGGATCTTGGTCACTGAGCGGGGCTTTGGGTCTTGCGCAGGGCATTCCCGTCTTGAGCAGGATTTTGGCCATTCAGTGTGGAATCTATCTAAGCGGGAATTCTCTGGCTCCGCTCGGCTTCAGTCGGGGGAGGGTCAAAAGGCGGGGGACTCCTCGCAAGCTACGTAAAATCTTTGCACTGGGAGGACAAATTCTTGGATCAGCGCGATCAAATTCTGGATGAAAACAGTGAGTTTAATTTCCATTGCCATGACGGGCTGGATTGTTTCGGGACATGCTGCCGGGATATCAACATTTTTCTTACCCCTTACGACGTCCTGCGCCTGAAGAACTTCCTCCGCCTCTCTTCGGGGGAATTTCTGGCGAAATACGCCCTCAGGGTGCCGGTTCATCAATCCGGCTTTTCTTTCGTGCAAATCAAGATGTCCGAAGAGGATAGCCTAAAGTGCCCCTTTATTACCCCAAAAGGGTGCCGGGTTTACCCGGAGCGGCCGTGGGCCTGCCGGATTGCTCCGATGAAAATGCTGGACGGGGGCAAGTATTCCTTCTGTTTTGAGAGTTCCTTCTGTCATGGCTTAAGTGAGCCAAAGGCCCAGACCGTCAAAGAATGGCTTAGTGATCAGGGCTTGGAGATTTATGGAGAAATGGAACAGGAGTTTGGCCAAATACCTCAACGGGTGAAACTCAGCGGGGACCGGGGAACGGACGAGAAATTTGCCGGTTTTTTCTTTATGGTTTGTTATGATCTCGATAGATTCAGGGATTATCTGAAGCAGAGGCCGGCCTTATTTAAAAAGACGGTTGTCGATGGGAAAGGGCCGGAGCCGACCGGGCTTGATGACGTTCAATTGATGAAACTCGGTTTTGAGCTCCTCGCGGAGGGTCCCGAAAGGCTGAAAACCCTGGCGCCGGCGGAGTAAAGTAGGCACAAGCCTGTAACCCGGCACCTGTTTTCATGCTCTGTCGGCTGCTCTTGGCGGCACGGTAATCTACCCCCGAAGAGCCGCAAGCCTGTTACAGTACAGAGGATATTTCGCCAAAAGTGATTGACAAACGAGGCCGGATCCGCTATCATTAAGAACAGCAAAGGGAAACGTTAAGCTGAGGTCAAATGAACTGAGATAAGAACAGTTAACTGAACAGAGTATAACGCGATGAAGGGAAGTCCCGGGGCTGGGTAGATCAGAGAGCTGACGGTTGGTGCGAGTCAGTCTATAGGCCGCAGGGTTCCGTCCCGGAGCGGCCGATGATGAATTGTGACGGGTTCCGCCCGATAGCGCGGACATAAGTTGGCCGGTTTGGCAACATGGGTGGCAACGCGGGAAATAACCTCTCGTCCCTGATTGGGATGAGGGGTTTTATTTATTCCCGTTGGCAGGGGATGGCAGTGCCGTTGGCGGCGATCCCTCTTCACCTGAACCCAGAACGAACCGGCAAGCCATTGGGTGGCACCGCGGACATACCCGCCCCAAATTTTGGGGTGGGTTTTAATTGTTTTCTCATGTATTCTCACGTATTCTCAGAAATCTAAGTGAAAAAGGAAAGGGGTTTTAAGGATGGCAAGGGTGTACAATTTTGCGGCGGGTCCGGCTGTATTGCCGGAGGAGGTGCTGAAGGAAGCAGCGGAGGAGATGTTGGAGTACAAAAACACGGGCATGTCGGTTATGGAAATGAGCCACCGGTCTCAGGCTTTTGCCGCCATCATCGAGGAGGCGGAACAAGCGTTGCGGAATTTGATGGGGATACCGGACAGTTACAAGGTGCTTTTCCTGCAAGGAGGCGCTTCCCAGCAGTTTGCCATGGTGCCCATGAACTTGATGAGAAACAGGATGGCAGACCACATCAATACGGGACAGTGGGCTAAAAAGGCCATTGCGGAAGGGAAACTCTTCGGCCGGGTCAACGTCATCGCCACCTCCGAAGATAAGACTTTTTCGTATATACCCGACTTGAAAGACCTGAAAGTCTCGGAGGATGCCGACTACGTTTATATCTGCCACAACAACACGATCTACGGCACTAAGTTTAACGAACTTCCGGAGACCGGCGGTAAAACCCTGGTGGCGGACATGTCTTCCGACATCCTTTCCGAACCGGTCGATGTCACACAATACGGCCTCATTTTCGCGGGTGCGCAGAAAAATATCGGTCCGGCCGGGGTCGTGGTGGTGATCATGCGGGAGGATTTGATCAGAGACGATGTCTTGCCCGGCACGCCGACCATGTTGAAATACAAGACTCATGCTGATAACAAATCCCTCTACAACACCCCGCCCGCTTACGGGATCTATATTTGCGGCAAAGTATTCAAATGGGTCGAGAAAATGGGCGGGCTCACGGCCATGAAGCGGCGCAACGAGGAGAAGGCCGCGCTCCTTTATGATTATCTGGACGGGAGTACTCTCTTCAGAGGAACCGTCGTCAAGAAGGACCGCTCACTTATGAATGTGCCTTTCGTCATAGGTTCGGCGGAACTGGAAGCAAAATTCGTGAAAGAAGCCAAAGCGGCCGGTTTGGAAAATCTTAAAGGACACAGAACGGTGGGGGGTATGAGAGCGAGCATTTACAACGCCATGCCGGTTGAGGGTGTGGAAGCTTTGGTGGAATTCATGAGGAAATTCGAAGCGGAGAATTCGGGGTCTTGAGCAGAGAATTCGAGATCTTGAGCCGGAAATTCAGGATCCTGAGCCGGGAATGAGGAATCGTGCGTTGGCATGGCGCCGCGGTGACACGTGCTCAATCCGCAAAGGGATGAGGAGGGACGCGGGCATCCTAACTTTTGGCAGCCTGAGAAGGATTGAGGAGCGGCGCGGGAATTGGTACTTTTGGCAGCCTGAAAAGGGTTGAGGAAAGACGCAAGAATCAGTACTTTTGGCAGTTAGGAAAAAAGAAGGAAGAGGTGCAACTATGTTTAAGATCAACTGCTTAAACCCCATTGCCGGGGTGGGCTTGGACCTTTTAGCGGAAAACTATGAGAATGTCGGCAGCTTCCGCGAGGCGGACGCGCTCCTGGTCCGGAGTGCCAGTGTGCATGAACTGGAATTGCCTGCCTCGGTGCTCGCTATCGCCCGGGCCGGTGCCGGGGTGAATAATATCCCTTTGGAAAAATGCGCGGAAAGCGGTGTGGTCGTCTTCAACACCCCGGGGGCCAATGCCAACGCGGTCAAAGAGATTATTATCGCCAGCCTGCTCCTGGCCTCCCGGGATATAGTGGCCGGAATTAACTGGGTGAATTCGATGAAGGATGATCCGGACCTGGCTAAGCTGGTGGAAAAGACCAAGGCGAAGTTTGCCGGCACGGAAATCAAGGGCAAAAGGCTGGGCGTTATAGGGCTGGGGGCGGTCGGGGTTCTCGTCGCCAACGCGGCCAACCGGCTGGGGCTGGAGGTCTACGGATACGATCCCTTCATTTCCGTCAGGGCCGCCTGGAATCTTTCCCGGCATATTAAGCCGATCAAATCACTGGATGAGTTATACCGGACCTGTGATTTTATCACGGTTCACGTTCCTTTGGCGGATTCGACCAAAGGCATGCTCAACGGAGAGGCTTTTGCGCTCATGCAGGAAGGCGTCAAGATCCTGAATTTTTCCCGCGACGCCATCGTCAACGAAGACGATATGATCGAAGCCCTGCGCTCCGGACGGGTCAAGAGGTATGTGACCGATTTCCCGAATCCCAAGATCGCGGGGGTGGAAGGGGTCATCGCTATTCCCCACCTGGGGGCTTCCACCGCCGAGTCGGAGGACAACTGCGCGATTATGGCTGTGGAGCAGTTGATGGATTACCTGGAAAACGGAAATATTAAAAACTCGGTCAACTACCCCAACTGTGACATGGGGGTTTGTGGCCAAGTGGGGCGCATCGCCATTCATCATAAAAACATCCCGAACATGCTCAGCCAATTCACGTCCACATTTGCCCGGGAGGACATCAATATTTCAGACATGACCAACAAGAGCAAGGGCAAATGGGCCTATACCCTGCTCGATATAGACGCGCCCTCCACTCCGGCCATGGCGGAGGGAATGGCTAAAATTGACGGAGTCCTAAGAGTCCGGATCGTGGTCTGAGACGCGGGTTGCCGGCGAGGACCGCTGTCCAAGACGTCAGTGGCAGAACCGTAACCCGTCGCAAGCCCCATGGTTTATACACGAGAGGCAGCGGCTGGCTAGGCCGCAAATACTTCCGGTATCGCTTACCCACGGGCAGCCCGAAGAAAAGAAGCTGCATGGCTTTAGCGAAATCTTGCAAGAGGAGGTGAAAAGCCCGGTTCCCGGCGGGAACGCCGCAAGTCCGTTTTCCTTGAAATTCCCGGGCAGACCCCATGGCTCGATGGTATCATTCGAAAACTACAAGGCAAAGATCTCAATGGTACCATCTGAGCGTCAAATCCTACTGGTTGAGCGTCGAATCCCAATGGCCGGAAAGTTACCGGAGTTTGCCGAAGCTAAGGAGTTTGCGCCAGTTAGGGAGTTCGCGAGAGTTGAGGAGTTTGCCGGAGTTGAGGGAGTAGCGGGGGTAGCGGGAGTTTGCGGAGCGGAAACCGGGCGAAATCTTGGCTATTGTGAGACCCTTTAGGGCAGTGAGGCCGCGTGCTGACGCGGCTGCCCGCGTGGCGGCCCTTCCTTATGACGTCTTTAACCGGGAAGAGGCACTGGCAGAAGTGCGCAAAGAGCCTCTTTCATTTCTCAAAGTCGACAGGGCGGAGACACAATTTAACGGGGAGATTGATCCTTATGATTCCCGGGTCTATGAGCGGGCCGGGGAGACACTGCGGGAAATGATGCGGGACGGCGTCCTCATCCCGGAAAGCGGGGATTCCTACTATATCTATGAACTGACCGGGGCCGGACACACTCAAACCGGCATCGTGGGTTGTGTGGCCGTGGACGATTATCTCGGCCATGTGATCAAGAAACATGAGAACACGCGCGCCGATAAAGAAGCCGACCGCGTCAACCATGTGGAGGCCTGCCGGGCGCAAACCGGGCCCATATTCCTAGCCTATCGTTCCCGGGAAGCGATCACTCGGGTGGTCGCCCGGATTAAAGGGGAGCCCCCTCTCTGCGATTTTATGGCGGCGGACGGAGTCCGGCATACGGTCTGGAAAATAGGCGGGCAAACTGAGCGGGAAGAGATCAGGGCAGGTTTTGACCGGGTACAAAGTGTCTATATAGCCGATGGGCACCACCGGGCGGCCGCGGCCGTAAAATTGGCCCTCAAGAGGAGAAAAGAAAATCCCGCTTACTCCGGCGGCGAGGAGTTTAACTTCTTCCTCAGTGTACTCTTCCCTCACGACCAACTGAGAATCTTGCCTTACAACCGGGTCGTCAGGGATCTGGGCGGTTACAGTGAGGAAGAGTTCCTCCGGGCGCTGGCCGGGGCTTTTCGGGTTAAGAAGATCGGAAGCGAGCCCTATCAGCCGGAGGAAAAGGCGACTTTCGGCATGTACCTCGGGGGCGTGTGGTACGAACTCAGGGCCGGGGAGGAGATTCGCTCCCCGGATCCTGTGGAGGGGCTGGATGTCTCCCTCTTGCAAAATCACTTGCTCGCTCCTCTGCTCAAAATTGCGGATGTCAGAACGGACCCCAGGATAGATTTTGTCGGCGGGATCCGGGGGCTTCCGGAGCTCGAAAGGAGAGCCCGGACCGATATGAAACTCGCCCTCTCTCTCTATCCCACTTCTCTGCAAGACTTGTTCGACGTGGCGGATGCCGGCCAACTGATGCCGCCGAAGTCCACTTGGTTTGAACCCAAGCTCAGGAGCGGCTTGTTCATCCACGAAATTTGACAACAGGCCACTCAAGAACTCCCAAAAGTATTTGACCTTTATTGACCTTTGTACTAAAATAGAGCGCAGAGGGAAGAATAGAAGGCGGACAGTCAGAAGTGAGAAGTCGGAGGTCAGAAATCAGAAATCAAAGGTCAGAAGTCTGAAGGTCAAAGGTCGGAACATATTGAAGGGGGTATGGGCAAAATGGGTTATCTCGTGCCAATGGTCGTTGAACAGACAAATCGGGGAGAGCGGGCTTATGACATTTATTCCCGCCTCTTGAAAGACCGGATCATATTTTTGGGCGGGCCGATCGATGACGATGTGGCCAATCTGATAGTTGCTCAGATGCTTTTCTTAGAGGCCGAGGATCCGGAGAAAGAAATCTTCCTATATATCAACAGCCCCGGGGGATCGATCACAGCCGGCATGGCCGTTTACGACACGATGCAGTACATCCGCCCGGACGTACATACCATTTGCGTGGGTATGGCGGCCAGTATGGGCGCCTTTCTCCTGGCGGCCGGGGCCAAAGGGAAACGGAGTGCTCTGCCTAATTCCGAAATTCTCATCCACCAACCGCTCATCGGCGGGCACGGGCTTTCGGGACAGGCGACGGAAATCGAGATTCACACCCGGCAATTGCTGCGCACGCGTGAAAAGATGAATAAGATTTTGGCGGAGCGGACCGGTCAGTCGATCGAAAAAATCACGGCCGATACGGATCGGGATCATTACATGACGGCCGGAGAGGCCAAGGAATACGGCCTTGTCGACGAAGTCATCGACAAGATCCCGGCGAAGGAGGGGAAAAAGGCGGAGTAACGCCTGGCCCCTGGATGTAACCAAGC
Organism: Peptococcaceae bacterium CEB3; assembly: GCA_001029295.1. Classification (GTDB taxonomy): domain Bacteria; phylum Bacillota; class Desulfitobacteriia; order Desulfitobacteriales; family Desulfitobacteriaceae; genus Acididesulfobacillus. The sequence goes on from LDXJ01000063.1 coordinate 220,239, forward strand.
CCTGTATGAGGCGCGGAAAGCTTATGTTTCCCCGAAAAGGACACACCCCCTGTGGTCGGACAAGGATCGATCATAGGGGGTGCTTATATTAGGAATAAAGGGTGGGAGAAGCGAGTGAAGTTGGCGAAATAGAGCGAGTTTTTTCGTTTTAGGGAAAATATTTTCCTGTACTTAAAGGAAACTGTCGCAGGGGCGTAGAATAAATCCTCAATAAATACTCAATAAATCTTCAGTAAATCCTCAGTCGAGGGTTCAGCCGTTGCGCGGCCCATACCCTCTTGGAAGGAAAGGGTGACGGGTTTGCAGGCGCAAAGATGGAGTTTGGGAATTCAGCTCAAGGTGCTGCTCCTGGCCATAGCCTTGGCCGCGGGAGTCGTGGGGGGCGTCGGCGTGTACGGCACGTACAAAATGTATGCCAACTCCCTTATGGTTTATCAGCATGACGTGGTCCCCATGAATCTTCTCTCAGACATACGTTATCACGCTTTGGTCTACCGTGCGGATGTCATTTTGCTGGTGGAATCGGGCACGGCGGCAGAACGGCAAAACTATCAAAACTCGGTTCAAAACGAAGAGAACGCTGTTATCAAGGACATGAGCCTTTACCAGAAGCACCCGCGCACTCCGCAGGAAAACGCGTCCTGGGAGGAGTTTAATAAGGCTTGGAATAATTATATCGAGTCTTCCCAGTTTTCGGGGGAGAATGCTTTGGCCGGGCAGCTGGAGGCGGCGAAGAAGAATCTGATGGGTGACGCGATGACAAAATACGAGAAGGCTGACGGCATCCTGGAAAAGATGGTCAACGACAAACTGGCCGCGGTCAACCGGGACAGTGGCGTTAAGACTCAACAGATGTTTGCCGTGACTTCCCGCTTGTCCTTAATTCTCGTCCTGGCGGATGTCTTGGTCAGTCTCTTCCTCGGCTTTGTCTTCAGCCGGCTTCTAACCAACATGATGCATCACTTGGTGGCCAACGCCCAAGAGATTGCCGCCGGAAATATCGAGCGCAAGAAAAAAACGCCCTGGAAAGCCTGGAACCGGGAGAGTGTCGAGCTGCAGCAGGCTTTCGGCGACATGGTCGTTTCCCTGCGCCGGACCATCACTCAAGTGGTGGAGGCCGCGGGCCGGTTGGTGAGCACGGCGGAGGAAATGCGCCAGGGGGCGGAACAGTCCGCCAAAGCGGCTGAGCTCGTGGCCCAGTCCGCCACGGAAATTGCCGGCGAGGCCGAGTCCCAGGTCACGGAGATGGAAGCCAGCATGGAACGCATGGATCATGTGATGAATGAAATGAGCCGCACAGAGCAACAGGCGGAAAAGGTAAGCCTCGCTTCCCGGCGTTCGGCCCAGCTCGCCCGCCGGGGTTCGGACTCCCTGGGGCAAGTAGTGGCCCAAATGGAAGAGATCGAAAGTCAGGTTCATAATCTAAGTGGGACCATCGGGGACGTGGAGCAAAAGTCGGAGGAGATCGCCTCGACGGTACAGATCATCGACGATATTGCCCAACAAACAAATCTCCTGGCACTGAACGCGGCCATCGAAGCGGCGCGCGCCGGGGAGAACGGCCGGGGGTTCGCGGTGGTGGCCGAGGAAGTGCGCAAATTGGCCGAACAAGTCCAGCTCAGCCTGATTGACATTTCCAAAAGGGTCCAGGAGATGCAAGAGGCTTCCCGCAGTGCCCACCGGGGCATGAACGCCGGCGTGGCCAGCGTGAACCGGGGAAGCGCCTCCCTCAGGGACATTGCGGCCGGCTTTGGGACCATTCTGCAGGCGGTCGAGGAGAGTGCCAACTTGGCTCAAGGGATTGAAACCTCGGTCCGGGAGGTGCAGAATGAGGGAGAGGCCATGCTGGCCGGGATGCGCACCGTGGTCAAAGAAGCGGAAGCCGCCTCAGCCGGAACTCAGACCACCGCGGCGGCCGCGGAGGAGCAAAACGCCTCGGTGGAGGAGCTCTTTGCCTCATCCGAGTCCGTGGATCAATTGGCCAACAACTTACAGGTTCTGGTGGGACAGTTCAAGCTTTGAGCCGGACGCGGCCGAGGACGTCATGCAGCCACTCGAAGCCCAGGCCCGCCAGAAACCAGTCGGGAGCCATGCGCAGGGTGATATAGCCGTTAATATTGAGAGAATCCGTATAGTACCAGGGACTGTGCCCTAAGAGGACGGTGAAAGCCGCCCCACTCAGGTATTCAATTCCCCAGATCAAAACCAGGTAAATTACCCCCCGCAGCCACCAGGGATAGGGCCGGACGCGTTCGTGCACCGGCTCCAGTAAAACGGCCAAACCGTAGATGGGGAACATCACCAAAAAGGTGAACCCTTGCATGCTCCAGTCCCCTTTCAACAGGGAGGCCAAGCCGGTGTAGACGACTTCGAGCGCCAAGCCCGTCAGCCCATAGATAAAGAAGCGTGTCATCTTATTCATGCACCTAGTATGGATGCGGCGGGAAAACCCCATGCAATCTTGCTTCAGGTATATTGAGGGAAAGGTGGTAACGATAGGAACGACAGAAGGAAATAATCTATTTTGTCAGGTGAGATAATAGGATGGTAATTAGGATGGTAATATAGAAGAGTAACCAAGGGGGGAGACAAGGAAGAGAAACAGTCGGGGCCTTTAATTCCGACAGCGCAGGCATTCCCATTTGACGGGAGGTGTCAAGAGACACTGTCGGGGGAGACTGGGAAGAGAAACTGTTAAGGGAGAATGTCGGGAGAAAGCACGAAGAGGACCGAAGAAAGACCAAGGAGAAGCCGAAGAAAGACTAAGGAGAGACCAAGGAGAGAGAATATGAGAAAAATCCGTAAAGCCATCATTCCGGCCGCCGGCTTGGGGACAAGGTTCCTGCCCGCGACTAAAGCCCAACCCAAAGAGATGCTGCCCATCGTGGATACACCCACTATTCAGTACATTGTGGAGGAAGCCATCCGTTCGGGAATTGAGGATATCATCATCGTGACCGGACGGAATAAACGGGCGATCGAGGATCATTTTGACCGTTCCGTCGAATTGGAGATGTTCTTGGAAAAAGGGGACAAAGAAGAACTTTTGGACCTGGTACAGGGGATTGGCTGCATGGTGGACATTTATTATGTGAGGCAAAAAGAAGCCCTGGGGCTTGGCCACGCCATTTACAGCGCCCGCAAGTTTATTGGCGACGAGCCTTTCGCCGTCCTCTTGGGTGACGACGTTATTTATTCGGAAGTTCCTTGTCTGCGCCAGATGATGAACATTTATGAACGGCATGGGGCCAGTCTGGTGGGGGTCCAGCAGGTGCCTTTGGAGGACACGCCCAAGTACGGGATTGTCGACGGAGAGCTCTTTTCCGACCGGCTGTACCGGGCGCATGACTTGGTGGAAAAGCCCCAGCCCGAGGACGCGCCTCCGACCCGCTTGGCTATTATGGGGCGTTACATCCTCAATCCGGATATTTTCGCCATCTTGGAAAACCTCACCCCCGGCAAGGGCGGGGAAATCCAGTTGACGGACGGCCTCAGGGAGCTCAGCCGCTATCAGGAAATTATGGCTTACGACTTCGAGGGCCGGCGCTACGATGTGGGGGATAAACTGGGTTTTGTTGAGGCCACGATTGAATATGCCCTGCGCCGGGAGGATCTTCACGAAGATTTGATGCGCTACTTGACAAAGCTTATAAGCCAGGAGGGAACGGCGGACTGACATTCGAGCCGTATTAAGCAGCTTGTCTGAACGCCGCGGGCAGACCTCCGGATATCCGAGAAGAATCCGAAACCGGTGCCTGAGGCGCGCGTGCCGCAGGCTCGTTCCGGTGTGCCCCGCGGACCCGGCATGTCCGGCAAACCAGATGTGTAGCAAACCTGACGAATTTTTCTGTGTCGAAAACCCGGATGCTAGAGCGTCTGGGTTTTTATCTTTAATTTTTCGGGTAAGCGGGCCGTTTGTCGGGAAAATAAGCAGAAAATCCGGGCTCGCGGCGATCACCGGCCGGGAATGACGGAAAATAGTTTGGACAAATCAGATAAAGCGACACTCTTCTTTCCTAATAAATGGTAAAATACCAAGGAAAATCCAAGTAAGGAGGGAAAGAGCCATGGACTTTGATCAAAGAAAGGTTGTAACCTTGGTCGGAACGTTGGTTTTGGCCGGAGCCGTCATTGCCGCCGGAGTTTACGGTCCCAGCGCCTGGAAAGTATTAAGGTCGCAATCTCCCAAAGCGGCCGGCGACCAAGTTCTCATCCAAAACCCCCCCATCAATGGAGGGGGCTCGGCGGCAGGGGCCGTAGCCGGGCAAGGGACCCAGTCGGCCCCGAATGTGCAAGCTCCTGGGAATTCCAACACAGGTACATCCCAGCAAGGTAAACCCGGCCAGTCATCGCCGACAGCCACAGCACCGTCTACTGATCAGAACACTCAGCCCCAAGGAGACACTTCCGGCCCCAAAAAGTACGTGGCGCCGGATCTGAAGCTCATTGACCTCGCGCCTTCTATTGCGGGTTTCTTTGACCCCAATAACGGCGGACTGAGCCAGACGGCGGAAACCAAGGCGTTCAGTGCCTGCTGGGATATTCATCAGTATGTTGACGGTTACCTTTACGGACCGACGGCCGGTCCCCAGATGAACGCACAGGACATCAAAAAGTATATTATCTTTTTCAAAACGGTCTGGGACAGTCAGCTCAAGAAGGAGCCCGGGGCGGCCAAGGCGGCGGTATTCTGCAACTACATGGATGAGATGTTCAACCGGGGGATTGACGCTTTTAATTCCCAGGACAAAGTGCGGATTGAAGAGTTCCATCAGGAGATCCATGACATGGACCAGCACCTGTTCCGCAACAATCCGAACGCCAAGGTTTACGGGGCGACTCCTTTCGCCACTAAACGTTAGACAGCGGGAAGGAGGGCAGGCAGATGCCTGAAGTGCGACGCTGCCGACGGGAACCGAAAGCTGCGAGAAATATCGATGTTGCGGTCCGCACCCGAATAGTGCGGCATTGCAGAGGGGAACCTCCCTAAGTCGGCAGCGTGCAAGAGGCCGCTTAGAAATGCTTAAAGAGCGCACAAAGGGGGCTTGGCCTAAGAATATAACTAAGAGAGAATAACCGGGAGCCGCGGACACGGCGTGACGGGTGAGCTTCGAGGGTGAGCTTCGAGAAAGAAAGCAATGCGGGAGCGCAGCGGCAGACAGAAAAAAAGAGAGAACGTTGTTAAAAGCATTGCCAAGACAAAGAACCGCCTCAAGCGGGGCGAAAGCGCGGCGAGCGGGCCGGAAACCGTATCAAGCGGGGGAGACCGCTGCTAACGGGGCAGAGGCCGCGGCCAGCGCGGGAAAACTGAATAAGGCTGAAGAAAAAAACTAAATAGCGCCGACAAGATTAGAGTGACCAGAAAACGCATAGGCGGACAAAGACCGCATCCATACCCTCGAAAGCCGTGTCAGGCGGGAGCCGGTTATGCGCCACACGCGTCCCGTCTGCCCATTCGGGATTTACTCTGCTCATTGAGCATTTGCTCATTGAACATTCCCCTAAAACCCGTTCAGTCTCCGAAGCGGCATCTGGTTTTCCCAGCAAGGAAACAGGGACCGCCGCTATTCCCCGTATCCCGCTCAGCTCTCGGAGCGGGTTCGCAAAAAGCCTGTCAGACGACGGGCTTTTTCGTGTTATCATTTTCTCTTGTGATTTTGTCATCATCTCAGTCCGAATGTCTAAGATTCCCTTTATCCGGTTATTCTATGAGTAAAAAACCTGGTAAAGGGGATTATGGTCTTTATGGTTAAGAAACACCTTGTCGTAAGCCTCACATCGTTAGGTTTGGGAATTCTCATCGGGATTGGGAGCTCCCTGCTCGTTTCGAGTTCCGCCTCCCCGGCCCGGCTGTTCTCCAAGCTCCATTTCGGAACGGGCAGCCTGACCGCGACAAGCCAGCCGGGCGGCGGCCAAACCTCGCCGGGGGACGCGGCCCAAGCCCCGGGCTCGGACCGCCCGCAACTGTCTCTTAACGCCCCGGGAAACGGCGGCAACGCGGTTAATGGGGCGGGTACGTCGGGCACGGGTTCCGCCACCGACCCCGGCTCGGGGTCGGCTTCCGCCGGGTCAGACGCGGTGCCCTCTCCCAGTTCCGGGCCGGCGCCATCCGGGTCCTCGGGTACAAGCGGTCAGGGATCCCAGTCAGCCGGATCAGCCTCCGGAGCTTCGGGGCAGGGCTCTCAATCCCCGGCCTCTGGGACCGGTTCGGCGGAACCGGTTCCCCCGGCCGCGGCGCAGGCAATAATCGCGGACTATAAGCAAGACATCGGGACCTTCTTTGATGCCTGGAAGTGCCAAAATGTCAAGGCCTTTAAAGCCGAATTGGCCAAGGGGTATGCCGGTCCCCTGCTTGATAGCCATGTCAAGCAGGCGGAACCGTACATTACCCGGGGCGTGGGTATTGACGCCCGGAGCATCACGTTTGACAGTGTCACGGTCGAAAACGCCAACGCCGACTCCGCCACCTTGCGGGCCGACTATCGCTATACGGCCGGCGACTGCAATCTGAAAGACGGTAAGGGGACCGGCGTTCCTACGGATCACAGTGTTCACGTCCGCGTAAATCTGGTCAAGATAAACCAGAGATGGATCATAACCGGTGAGACCCCCCTAAACGCCTGAGCCGGGCCAACCGGCGGCAGGCCGGAGGCGCGGAGGGTGCGGGGGGGCCGCCAAGGCTGAAGCACAGCGGCTGGGAAGGCCGGCGCATGGGGGTCGGGAAACGGGGCCGGAAACGAGGCACGGAGACGAGGTCGGGAAGCGGAGTCGGGGCTTGAAGGCCGCGCGTCTCGCCTCCCGGCTCTTTCTTTGTCCTATGATATGTGATAAGCGAGCGTTTGTCTGAGCAGCCTGGACGCGAACGTATGTGATGTTGTAAAAGCGCGCAAACTGTAGTAAACTGTAAGACGGTGATTTTGGACAACGCGCTCAAGCTGTCCTGTTCCAAGGCCTTTCTACATATATAAATGCGTTTATAAATGCTTTTGCATTACATTAAGAGGAAGGGATTCGGTATGATTTTGCGTAAACGAACGCTTCTCCTCATGCTGATTGACGCGGTGCTCGTCAATCTGGCCGCTTTTTTGAGTTTTTATATCCGCTTTGAAGGGACGATCCCGGGCGAATACTACCTGACACTTTACCATACCGCTTGGGCCGCCACATTGATTTCATTGGCGGTTTTCTATGTTTTTGGCCTCTATAACCGGCTTTGGCAGTATGCCAGCACCGGGGAACTCCTTTCTATCCTGTTTGCTGTCACCGTCAGCACCCTGGCTACGGTGACGGCGGTCTTCTTCCTGGCACCCATGCGTCTCCCTCACTCGGTGGCCGCATTGCTCTGGTTTACGACAGTCCTGCTGGTGGGAGGCTCCCGCTTTACCTGGCGCATTGTTCTCGACAATATCGCCAGTCCGCATGTGCCGGGCTCACAGAAACAGGTCTTAATTGTCGGAGCGGGAGACGCCGGGGTTCTCACGGCGCGGGAGCTAAAAAACCACAACTTCCGCGAGGGACGTCCTGTCGGTTTCGTTGACGACGACCGGGCCAAACAAAGGCTGCATCTGATGGGTATGCCCATTTTGGGGATGCGCAAGGACATTCCCAAGGTTGTCAAGAACCATAGCATCGACGAGGTCATCATCGCCATGCCCTCGGCTTCGGGGGATGCCGTCAGGGACATTGTGCAGATTTGTGAAAAGACGGGTGTCGGGCTCAAAATCATGCCTGGAGTCTATGATATGCTGAGCGACAGGGTGAACACCGCCGCCATCCGGCAGGTCCAGGTGGAGGATCTCCTGGGCAGGGAACCGGTCAGCGTGGATTTGGAAGAGGTTTCGGGCTACTTGAGCGGGGAGACGATTCTCGTCACAGGGGGCGGCGGCTCTATCGGCTCCGAGATCTGCCGCCAAGTGGCGAAATTCAGCCCTGGCAGACTCGTGATCGCCGGGCACGGGGAGAACACCATTTTTGACATCGAGCAGGAACTGCGCTCAGAGTATCCCCAACTGGAGTTGACGACCGAAATTTTCGACGTCAAAGACCGGGAAAAGGTTGGGATCGTCTTTCAGAAATACCGGCCCGGGGTTGTTTATCATGCCGCGGCCCACAAACATGTTCCGCTCATGGAAAAAAATCCGGAAGAAGCGCTGAAGAACAATATTGTGGGGACGAACAATTTGGTCGAAGCCGCCGACGCGGTCGGAGTCAAAACCTTCGTCATGATTTCCACTGACAAAGCGGTGAATCCCACCAGTGTCATGGGTACGACCAAACGGGTGGGCGAGATGATCATTCAGAGCATGGACAAGCACTCGGGGACCAAGTTTGTGGCCGTGCGGTTCGGCAACGTCTTGGGCAGCCGGGGGAGTGTGATTCCGACCTTCAAGCGCCAGATTGCCAAAGGGGGGCCGGTAACGGTTACACATCCCGAAATGGTGCGTTTCTTCATGATCATTCCCGAAGCGGCACAACTGGTGATCCAGGCCGGCGCCATGGCCCGCGGAGGGGAAATCTTTATTTTGGACATGGGCAAACCGGTGAAAATCCTCGATTTGGCTCGCGACCTCATCCGTCTCTCGGGCTTTGAGCCGGATGTGGACATTCCGATCAAATTCACCGGCATGCGCCCCGGGGAAAAGCTCTATGAAGAACTGCTCACGGCAGAGGAGGGAACCTCGGCTACCAAACACAAGCGGATTTTCGTGGCCAAGCCGAATACCATCGACGTCAAAAAACTGCAGGAACTTATCCAGACGATTAAGGAGCGAGGTTCCTACATGACGAAAGAAGAGGTCGTCGGAGCACTTCAAACCGTTGTGCCGACATTCCGCAAGTCCGCGCCGAGGCCCGCACTCAGGGTCGTGGCCCGGGCCGGCGGCGAGTAAAGGCGAGCCTAATTAAGGGAGACAGAAAAGTTTTGTTTGAAGGGAGCAGCATTTCATGATCACGGTTCCACAAGTCATCACAGACCAGGACACTTTGGCTCAGGCTCTGAAAGATAAAATCGAACGCCATACGGCTGGGATCGGGGTCATCGGACTCGGCTATGTCGGCCTGCCGCTGGCGGTGGAAAAAGGCAAAGTTGGTTTTCCCGTGATCGGTTTTGACATTAACCCCAAACGGGTGGACAAAGTCAATGCCGGCGACAATTACATAGCAGATGTCAAAGACATCGAACTTCAGGACCTGGTCCGGCGCGGAGTTCTCAAAGCGACGACGGATTTTGCCTTATTGGCCGAATGCGACGTGATCATCATCTGTGTGCCCACACCCTTAACCATAACCCGCGATCCGGACATTTCCTATATTGAGGCTTCGACCCGGGCCATTGCCAAGTATTTGCGCCCCGGGCAGCTTGTGACTTTGGAAAGCACTACTTATCCCGGGACGACCCAGGAGGTTATTCTGCCACTCTTGGCAGAACGCGGTCTCAAAGTCGGTCAGGATTTCTTCCTCGCCTTCTCGCCGGAACGCGTGGATCCCGGAAACAAGCGCTTTTCCACGAAAAACACCTCCAAAGTGGTGGGCGGCGTGACACCGGTCTGCCTGGAGATCGCTTATACCCTTTACGCTCAGACCATTGTCAATGTCGTGCCCGTCTCTTCTCCGGCGGCGGCCGAACTTACCAAGGTTTTCGAAAATACCTACCGGGCCGTGAATATCGCTTTAGTCAACGAACTCATGCTCCTCTGTGACCGCATGGGCTTAGATATCTGGGAAGTGGTGGAAGCCGCCGGGACCAAGCCTTTCGGCATTCAGACTTTCTTCCCGGGTCCGGGCGTCGGCGGCCACTGTATTCCCATCGATCCGTTCTACCTCACCTGGAAAGCTCGGGAATACGACTTCCACACCCGCTTCATTGAACTGGCCGGGGAAATTAACGTGGAAGTTTCTTACTATGTGGTCAACCGGGTCATCAGGGCCCTGAACTCAGAGAACAAAAGCTTGAAAGACGCCAAGGTTTTGGTGTTGGGGGTCGCCTACAAGAAAGACATCGACGATGTCCGGGAATCTCCGGCTCTGAAAATCATGGAACTGCTGCGCCGCGAAGGGGCCACCATCAGCTACCACGATCCCTTTATTCCGGTCATCGAGCCCCACGGAGGCAGCACTGTGCGTCTGGAAAGCACGCCGCTCAGCGACGCGGTTGTAGCGGAAGCGGATTGCGTGCTCATTCTCACCGACCACAGTTCGGTCGATTATGAGCGCGTGGTTGAACAGGCCCGGGTGGTTGTGGATACTCGGAACGCGACCAAACACGTGGCGAAAAACCGGGACAAGATCGCTAAGATCTGAGAGACGGCGCGGCGGAAAGTGCGCGGCGACCGGATAAAGGCGGCTGTCGGATGAGCGCTCTGCCGGAAAGACTTGGTAAGAGACTGACAGCGGGAAAACCGTGACGAAAGGGACCCCTCGGCTGAAGGGAAGGCCTAAGAGACGGTTCGCCTTCGGGTCTGGCTCGGAACGGGAGTAGAGCTTGAAAGGAGCGGCTTACTTTTGCGAGATAAAGATCGAGATATATTTTTGCGAGATCAAAAGAAGGATAAAAATAAGGTCCTGAGATTTGCTATCATCGGTTGCGGGCGAATCGCGCCCAAGCACGCGGAATCTATCGTGGCCCTGCCTGAGGCCGAACTCGCCGCCGTTTGCGATATTATTCCGGAGAAGGCCCGGGCTTTTGCGGACAAATATGGGGGAAAGCCTTATACCGATTACCTGACAATGCTGCGGGAAGCCGATATTGACGTGGTCACAGTGGCGACCCCGAGTGATCTCCATGCCCCCATCGGAATCGCGGCGGCCCAAGCCGGCAAGCACGTTATGGTGGAAAAACCGATGGCGATGACGTTAGAGAGTGCGGATGGGATGATTGCCGCTTGCCGGGAGGCGGGGGTTAAATTGGCGGTCATCCACCAAAACCGCTTTAACAAATCCGTCAAGCGCATGCGCCAGGCCCTGGAAGCAGGCCGTTTCGGCCCGCTGACGCACGGCCAGGCCACGATCCGTTGGAACCGCAATGATGAGTATTATGCCCAAGCCCCCTGGCGCGGAACCAAGCTCCGGGACGGCGGGGTTTTGATGAATCAGTCCATTCACAATATCGACCTCTTACAGTGGACTTTTGGTCCGGTAGAGTCGGTTTTCGGTTATACGGCCACGCGTTTGCGCAAGATAGAAATGGAAGATGTGGCAGGCGCCGTCGTCAAGTTCAGAAATGGCGCCATCGGCCTGATTGAGGCGGCTTCCACGATTTATCCACGCAACATTGAGGAGACTTTAAACATCTTCGGTGAGACGGGTTCCGTCATCATCGGCGGGATCGCCGTCAATCGCATTGAGACCTGGGAGTTTCCGGGCAGCGAAAAGGAAAAAGAGGAACTCTTCGCTTCCCAGGAAAGCGACCCTCCCACAGTTTACGGCTTCGGCCACCGCGAAATCATTCAGGACATGATCCGGGCGGTCAGGGAAGACAGAACTCCGGCTGTCCCCGGTGAGGAAGGCCGCAAGGCCTTGGAGATCATCCTGGCCATTTACAAATGCCAGGAAACGGGACAACCCGTCATCTTCCCGCCGCGGGAAAGCGCGGCAGAGTAGGCTTTAGCACAGCGGCCGCGGGCGGGAGTGGACTATCGAAAAGGCGGCGCCATTAGGGAGCGAGGACTGCGGATGTGAGTCCGTTAAAGTCCCCAGACTGAGGACGGGTGATAATGTGGCAAATGACCACGACCATAATAACGACCACGACCATCATAATGTGGTAAACGACTGGGACACGGCCGCGGGCAGCGGAGGCGGGTCACGTGATCGCACCCAAGGGTTAAGCGGTCAGCGGGACGGAGCAGCTGAAAACTTCCAAGGACTGCTTGACAATACTCACGGGCCCGCCGGCAACAGTCGGGGGGCAGCGGCCGGTAAGACCGCGGACGCGCACCCGCTGAGCTGGGTGGCGGCGACGGCGGTGATTCCGGAGAGTGTGACGCTGGGTCCCTTTTGTTCCATCGGCGAGGATGTGGTTCTGGGTGCGGGGGTTGTCCTGGGCTCGGGCTGCGTTCTGGAAGAAGGGGCCGTCCTCGGGGATGGCTGCCGAATCGGGCACCATGTCACCGTCCATCGGGGCGTACATGTGGGCGCACGGGTTCAGGTTGGGGATCACAGCACCCTCTATGAGGAAGCGGAGTTGGGAGAGGCTTGTTTTATCGGAGGTAACTCCTCTCTCGGTCGGAGACCTAAGCCGGCGGCTGCCAGTACGGTAAAAGTACAAGCCGACCTGCCGCCTCTGAAAATGGGCCCCGGTTGTACGGTCGGCTGTGCGGCGGTTCTCTACGCGGGAACCGTGTTTGGGGACCGAAGTTTCGTGGGAGACGGGGCTATCGTCCGAGAACGCTGTCTCGTCGGTGAAGGGGTCATTGTCGGGAGCGGTGTCACCGTAGAAAACGACACCCGGATCGGGGCCTTGACCAAGATCCAGACCGGATCCTACATCACAGCCTATATGGAGATCGAGGAGCGGGCCTTCATCGCCCCCATGGTGACGACGACAAACGATAACTTCATGGGACGCACCGAGAAGCGGTTTAAGCTGGTGAAGGGACCGCATATCGGGCGCGCGGCTCGGGTCGGCGGGGGAGCGATCCTCCTGCCCGGAGTGCGAGTCGCGGAAGAAACTTTTGTGGCGGCGGGAGCCTTGGTCAGTAAAGACACGGAGGCCCGGCGGGTGGTCAAGGGGTTTCCGGCCCAGGACGTCCGGCCCGTGCCCGAGGAAGAACTCCTGCCGTAGGAAGAGGACAGGACTTCGGCCGCACGGCCGGGGAAAGAACCTCTGCCGCGGAGCCTGAGGAAGAACCCCTAGCGTGAAACCGGAACTTTGGCTAAGTAAAGGTCACTGCGGAATTGGCGCAGGGCCGGGAAAGGTTTAATCTGTCGATGAAGATAGCGACCATAGTGGGTGCAAGGCCCCAATTTATCAAGGCGGCTGCGGTGTCGAGAGTTTTACGCCTTGAGCATCAGGAAACGCTCATCCACACGGGGCAGCATTATGACTCTAATATGTCGGATATTTTCTTTACTGAGTTACATATTCCCCGTCCGGACTATAACCTGGGCGTCGGGTCCGGCCGCCAGGGGGAGCAGACCGGGGCCATTTTGCAGGCTGTGGAAGAAGTCCTCTTGCAAGCGAAGCCGGACGCCGTTTTGGTTTACGGAGACACAAATTCTACCCTGGGAGGGGCTCTGGCGGCCGCCAAATTGCACATCCCGGTCTTTCATATCGAAGCGGGCTTGCGCAGCTTTAACCGCGACATGCCGGAAGAAATTAACCGGGTGTTAACGGATCATCTGAGCATGCTCTTGCTTTGTCCGACCCAGACGGCGGTGAACAATTTGTCGGCGGAAGGCATCCAAAAGGGGGTTCATCTCAGCGGCGACGTGATGTACGACGCCTTTCGCTACAATAGCCGCCTGGCGCGTCAGAGCCTCTCCCTGCCGGAGAAGTTGGGGCTAGCGCCTGGGAGCTATATTCTAGGCACGATCCACCGGGCCGAGAACACGGATGATCCCCAGCGCTTGAAAGGAATTCTTCGGGCCCTGGGGCAAGCGGGCAGACCGGTGATCCTGCCCCTGCATCCCCGCACCCGGAAAGTCATGGACGATCAAGGATTTGGCGATTTGCTCGAGGGTTCGCAGGTGCGAATCCTCGAACCGGTTGGTTACTTGGACATGATCTGCTTGGAAGAGAATGCCTGGAAGATCCTGACTGATTCCGGAGGGGTCCAGAAAGAGGCGTACTTCGCGGGAGTTCCGTGTATCACGCTGCGGGATGAAACTGAATGGACGGAGACAGTGGCGGCCGGTTGGAATGTTTTGGTCGGGGCTGATACACAGTCCATTCTCAAGGCTGTGATAGAGTTTGCGCCGCCACCCGGGCGCCCTCAGATATTTGGCGACGGGGACGCGGCTGGAAAGTTTCTTAGCGTTTTGAAAGGAGACTGAAAGGATGGCTATTCCGCTGTTGGATCTGAAGGCTCAATATCTGACTATTAAAGAGGAAATCGATGCGGCGATTCAGAGCGTTCTGGATTCGGCCAGATTCATCCTCGGCCCGCAGATGAAGGCGCTGGAGCAGGAGACGGCCCAGTATTGCGGGGTCAAAGAAGCGGTGGCGGTTGGGAACGGGACGGATGCGCTGCTATTGGCCCTGGAGGCTTTGGGTGTCGGCGCCGGGGACGAGGTGATCACCACGCCTTTCACTTTCTTCGCCACGGCCGAGACGGTGGCTCTCTTGGGGGCGAAGCCTGTTTTTGCAGATATTGATCCTGTGACCCTGAATCTGGATTTGGCTCAATTGGAAGAGAAAATTACGGCTAAAACCAAAGCTATCATTCCTGTGCACATCTTTGGCCAGATGATGGATGTGGAGCGGGTTATGGAGATTGCCGCCCGCTACGACCTCAAAGTCATCGAGGACGCGGCTCAGGCCATGGGGGCGGAATACAACGGGAGGAAGGCGGGCTCGATCGGGCACGCCGGTACTTTCAGCTTCTTCCCGACCAAGAACCTGGGTGCTTACGGAGACGGCGGCATGGTCATCACGGATGACGAACACCTGGCGGCTCAACTTCGGATGCTGCGTTTTCATGGCTGCCGGACCAAGTATTATCACGAAGAGATCGGTCATAACAGCCGTCTTGATGAGATTCAAGCCGCGATTTTGAGGGTGAAGTTCAGATACCTCGATCAATGGAATGAGGCGCGCCGCCAAGCGGCGTCCGGATATGACAAATTGCTCGAAGATCTGCCCCTGACACTTCCGGGACGGGACCCGAAGGCTAAGCCGATTTACCATCTCTACGTGGTGAGGACGGATAGAAGGCAGCAGGTGATGGAACAGCTGGCCGAGGCAGACATCGCCAGTGCTATTTATTATCCTGTGCCTCTTCACTTACAGAAAGCCCTGCGGAATCTCGGTTATCAGGAGGGGGATTTCCCCGCGGCCGAGGGTGCTGCCCGGGAGGCTGTGGCTATACCCTGCTATCCGGAGCTCACACGGGAGCAGCAGGAACATATCGCTAGGGTGATGCGTAAAGCTTTGGCGTAGGTCTCTCGTTTAGTGTGAAAGCCCAGATAGATTTAGGAGGAGGATTAACTTGAATTGGACCCGTGACAACAAGAAACTTGCCTACAGTGTCATCTACAGCTTGTTCATCCTCGGCAATCTACTGCTGGGCGTGCAGCTCTGGGCTGTCGATCTCTACGCGTTTGTATTCGGCTTGCTGATTATTAACAAGTTGCAGTGGGAGAGCAAGTCGGAACTCCTTTACAATTTTGTGCTGCTTTTTGCGATCACGGACTTCACCTTTAATCTGCCGGTAGGACATTTCAACATCTATTATCTGCACATTACGCTCTTTATCCTGACGGTGAGCATGTTCGTCGAGTTCATGCGCCGCAGGAAAACGTGGAGTCTCAAAAGCCTTGCCCAGAACCGCTATGTGCTTTTCTTGAGCATATTTATCCTATACATGATTCTCTCTTTGCTCTGGGTAACGCACCTAAAAGCGGCCCTGAAATACATGGTCGATTATGCCATTATGATCTGCTTCACCTTAGCGGTTTATCGCTACAACCCCAATCTGGCCAAACTGAAGCAGACCGTGAAATTTCTTTTTTTCCTTGCGGTTCCGGCGATATTCATGGGGTTGCTGGAAATCCTGGATATTCGCATGCCGGTGCGGAACATCTTTATGGACGAAGGATGGTATGCGAAAGGCCCCTATTACCTGAAAACCATCCCTACGGTGTTCTGGTACAACCCGAACAATTTCGGTACCTTCCTCGTTTTGGCTATGTCCTTTATTTTAGTGGGAATTGCTTTTGCCAAAGACAGGAGAATCCGTTGGGGTCTGGGTATTCTGCAGGTGGCGATCCTGCTCAACATCATCTTTTCCACTTCCCGAACGGCTTACATCACGATGCTGGTCACCATGCTGGGGTTTCTTATCTACTTCAGCGTCACCCGGGAGAAGGAGAAGCGCAAACGAGTGTTTGCCTGGATTCTGGTGACTCTGGTTGTCTTCTACAGCCTTTCCTTTGTGCCGCAGCTTGACGTCTATTTTGGCAAGTTTAATAATACCGAGTTCCTGAACAAGCTGAGCTTTCATGGTTCTTACCATCCGACGCCCATCGTAGCTTACGGTGACCAGGGTTCGACCAGTGAACGTTACACCATCCTGGTGGATGTAGTTAAGGGAGTGCTGCTCAAAGGGCATCCGGAAGGTTTTGGGGTGGCCAATACTCCCTTCTATATCGGCAGCAAAGAAAACACTTTCGGTATCACGAACGTTCACAGTCTATGGTTCGAGATTCTGGGGGATTTCGGTATTGGGATTTTCTTGTATTGGATCTTTATCTATCTGAGTTTGCTTTGGGACTTGCTCAAGAGCTGCAAGCTGAGCCGAACCCGAGCCCCCTACAGTTTTATGAGTTTCCTCTATCTGGGCTTGCTGGCAGCCCTGGCGGGTTTCATTCTCACCTCTTTCGCCCCAAGTTCAGTGATCAACTTTACTGAAATGTGGCTCTTACTCAGTCTGGCGGTTCTTGTGGTCAACAAACGTGAGAAATTCCTGGCGGAGGACAAAGGAGAGATCTTCGAAAGGTCTCTTTAGGCGGGCGGCTCCGGCGACGGGAGCGGTGGCGGGGCGATCCTCGGGCTCGCGGAGAGCTTGCATGGAGAGGGCTTTCACGGAGGGGTTTCCGCGGAGTCTCTGTGACGAGGGTGGAGCATGCAGCGAAGGTGAAGCCTGGGGCGAAAGCGGAGCATGTAGCGAAAGCGGAGTCTGTAGCGAAGGTGGAGCCTGGGGCGAAGGTGGGTTGAGTTTGCGGGTCCTGATATTGAGCAGTTGGTATCCGAACACACCGAACCCGGTCAAGGGAGTTTTTGTGCGCGAGCAAGCCAGGGCTCTGCGGGCGTGTGGGTTAGAAGTAGGGGTAGTTTATCCTTTTGACGAGGAGATTCCGGCGGGTGTCGTGCGTCGCGCTGACGAAGAGGGGATAGTCACCTGGCGGGCGAATTCTCTGGGCGGCCCGCTAAATTCTCGACAGCCGTTCCGGCGCCGCTGGGCCCGTCTCAGCAGCTACCACAGCGCGCTCAAGTTGCTGCGGCAGGCGGCGGGGCAATTTCAGCCGGATATCCTGCATGCGCATGTCGCTTATCCCGCCGGAATCCTCGCTTACTTTTTCACTCGCGGGCGAGAGTTGCCTTATGTCGTCACGGAACACATGTCTTATCTCCGGGATTACACCGCGAAGTGGCAGCATCGCATCCTTCTTAAGGCGGCCTTTGAAAAAGCGCGGCTGGTTATCCCTGTGAGTCCGGCTTTGGCTGGGCAAATCGAGAGCCTCGGCTGGAATTTGAATCTGAGGGTGCTGCCGAATGTCGTGGATACCGCGCGTTTCACCCCGAACGGCGGGCGCGGGGCCGGAGAGGGCTCCGGCCGCAGAGGGACGGACGCGGAGCAAGACGGAGTGAATCCCGGACACAGAGGGACGGACGCAGAACAGGGAGGAGCGGGCTCCGAACGCAGAGGGACAGATCCCCGACAGGATGAGGCAGCTCCCGGACAGGACGGGGCAGACCGCGAGGGTGGGACGAAAGAGGGCATAGAAGGTCTTCGGCCGCTGAGACTTCTCTTTGTAGGCGGGATGGATGAGACCGAGGTCAAGGGGCTGCAATTTCTGCTGCCTGCCTTGGCCCGTTTTGCCCGGGAGCGCCGGTTCCGCCTGGAACTGATTGGGGATGGATCCATGCGAAAACATTATGAAGTGCGGGCACGGGAACTGGGGATCGAGGGAAGCTGCCGGTTCCGCGGGGTGCTGCCGCCGCAAAAGATGCCCGAACGCTACCGGGAAGCTGACTTCCTCGTGCTTTCCTCGTTGAAGGAGACTTTCGGCTGTGTCTTGATCGAAGCCATGGCTTCGGGCCTGCCGGTGCTGGCCACGGCCTGCGGAGGGCCGGAAAGTTTGGTTACAGGCGAGACCGGGCTCTTGGTCAAGCCGGGCAGCAGCGAAGCACTTCTGGACGGTATGCGAGAAATGGCCCGGAAACTTCCTGAATATGAGCCGGCGGTTCTCAGAGCCTATGCCGACGCACACTTCGGGCCGAAGGCTTTGGCACGAGAACTCAAAGGAATCTATCGGGATGCCCTGGTCAGGTGAGTCTGCGGGACACTGGCGAGAGTGTGAGGTTCGACTTCCGTTTTAAGAGGAGAACAAACTGCATGGGTTTTACGAAATCCGTCACCATTACTTTTTTGAGCAATATGTTTCTGTTTCTGCTTTCTTTCGTTTCGGCCACCCTCCTTTCCCGGGTGTTGGGACCGGCGGGAGCCGGGGTCTGGAATGTCGCCAGCAACTTTCTCACCTTTGGCACTTTGATTTTGGGTCTGGGTCTGGCGGCTGCCAACGTCTTTTTCTTGGGCAAGAATAGGCGGGATTTAGGCGGCATCGTCGGGAATAATATTGTTCTGACTCTGCTCAGTGCCATTATTCTGGTCCCGTTCTACTATCTCAATACCCGCTTTCATTTCCAGTTTCTGCGCGGAGTGAGCGACGCGCAAATGCTGATGGTGCTCCTCGCCGTGCCCTTCATGAATTTAAAAGCCTCCCTGCTTAATGTTCTGCTTGGGTTGCAGGACGTTGTGACATATAATTGGGTTAATGTCGGAGATAAGGTTCTTAACCTCATCCTTTTGGTGGTTCTCTTTTTCTACCTGGCATCTCCCTCTTCCGCGATTCTGGCGGCCCTGGCGGGCACAGTCATAGTGAACGTCTGGGAGATGGCCATTTTGGTCAGGCTTGTAAGACAGCGGGATTTTCTCGAAGAAGTCTCAGGGACAGGGGGGCGGCCGAGGCGCGGCGCCCTGCGCTATTTATTTACCTTGGATTTCCCTCTCATGGGCCGGATGCTGGGCTATGGTCTCAAGGCCCAGGTGGGAAATTTCATCCAGAGACTCAATTACAGTTTGGACGTTTTCATCGTTAACTATTTTCTTCCGCTCAATCAGGTCGGCATGTACTGGGTCGCCGTGACGCTGGGGAAAACCCTGTGGGCAGTTTCCGGGAGCATCGCCACTGTCATACTGCCGGTTGCGTCCTCTGCCACGAATAAAGGGGACCTGGATAGTTTTACGAATCGAGTGACACGGGTGAGCTTGGCCTTGATCATGCTTTTTTCGCTCATTCTTGGCTTAATCAGCAGACCGCTGATTATCTGGTGGTTTACCTATCCCTTCGCCCCGGCGGCTGAGGCCTTTCTTTGGCTCTTGCCCGGTGTGGCCATTTTTTCGATTTCCAATATTCTGGCCAACTACCTGGCCGGGATCGGCCTGGTGGAGAAGAACATTTATTCCGCGGTAATATCCGGCGTTGTTACGGTAGTGCTGGATTTTATCCTTATCCCG
The DNA here is from genome assembly GCA_001029295.1 of Peptococcaceae bacterium CEB3. Lineage (GTDB taxonomy): Bacteria > Bacillota > Desulfitobacteriia > Desulfitobacteriales > Desulfitobacteriaceae > Acididesulfobacillus. Next base: position 239,696 of record LDXJ01000063.1, read on the forward strand.
CGCATCGGGATCAATGGTGCGTCCATAGCAACCAGCCTTTCCTATATCACATTTACGCTAACCACGCTGTATTTCTACGTCCGGCATACGCACTGCAGGTGGCAGGATGTTCTCATCCTGAAAGGTACGGACCTGGTACTTGTGCGTCAGACCTTGTTGCAGAGGTTTAAACGGTAACAGGGCCGGCGGAAAAGTGTCAACTACCCCTGACTGAAGTCCAAGGAATTCCCGGCGACGATCTTAAAGGAGGCGTTTGTTGTGAGTTGGCTTCTGCTCATCCTGGCCGTGGCCCTGGTTATCGGGGGATGGCGCTATCCGCGTCTGCTCGTTCCCTTGCTCATTGCCACTTTGCCCCTGGAGATATCCCGCACCTGGTTTCCCAAGTTCAAGCATCTGGAGAAACTCGGAGCTTCTGTGGGAGTTGTCGATCTCGGCAGGATCATGGCACTGGCCGTGGTTCTATACTTCCTTTATGCGGTATTGCGCACACACGGTCCGTGGGCCCGACATGGAGGCTTGGACGGTCACCTGAACGCGGGAACCTTTCTCCACCGGCCCCGGGCGGGTTGGCGGGACCGGCTGTTCTCCGTTTCAGGGATCTACATTCTCTACGGGCTGCTCTCCGTGATTTGGTCGGTTGACCGACTTCATACCCTGACGGGCGCGGTCCGGCTGGGCCTCCTTTGGGTCTTGGGTCTGGCGGTTTACCGTATCCTAAGCGAAGACCGGGATTACTGGCTGGTGCCGCAGTCTTTTGCCGCAGTGGGTACGGCTTTGGGCGGAGTGGGAGTCTATGAAATGGTGAGCCGGCATTTTCTCTGGCTGGGGCAGATCTACCAGGTTTTGCACCGCTATAACGCGACCTTTGTGGACGCTAACATCTATGCGCGCTTTCTCGTCTTGGGCATGCTCGCTACTTTGGCTTGGCTGTTGACCACGGTTCCGCGCGCGGGTCGGGCCGTCGGCTATCTGGCGCTGGCAATTCAGCTGGCGGCGCTTTTGGGCACGGGCTCACGCACAGGCTGGTTGGCCTGTGTCCTGGCCTTCATTCTCTTTGCCGTTCTTGTGCCCAGAAAACCCGTCTATGTGATTCTCGGGGGGGCTATTCTCCTGGGGGGCGTGGCATTGCTCGTGGACCCGGCTGTTCTCCACCGGATTCAGGATTTGCGCCATGGCCTCTTAGCGGCTTCAACCGAACGCAGCTATCTTTGGCGGGCGGGCTGGGACATGTTTGTCAAACACCCCGTCTTTGGAGTGGGGCTGGGTGGTTTCCAGAAGGTGATGTTGACCCACTATGCCGCCGTAATTCGGAACGGGGTCAGCCTTTCTCACACGGCTCTGATCACTACGGCAGCGGAGTTGGGCATAATAGGCTTAGGTATCGTGCTCACTTTTCTATTGTTTCTCTTTTTCAGGGTTGGGCGCGCCGGGCACACGCTGCGCGTAGGAAGCGATTGGTCAGAAAGTTACCCGCGGGCTCTGCTGACGGTCTTTGCCGTTCTGGGAGTCTTGGTCGTGTTCGTCAGCGCCCAGGGGGAAGGCCGCTTCTGGGAAGACCCCTATCTATGGATTCTTCTCGGGTTGCTCGCGGCCCTGGCGGGTGCGGAGGAGGTGACCTAAGTGCGCCTGTGTTTTCTCGGCGATGCCGGCAGCATCCATCTGCAGCGTTGGCTGGCCTATTTTGTTTCCCTCGGTCATGAGGTTCATGTCATCTCGTTTCGGGGCTGTCCAGTCGAGGGCGTTCAGGTGCACCTCTTGGCTTCGGGCCGCGAGGGACGGCTGGCCTATATGAAAGCTCTTACCCGGGTTAAAGGCATGGTGCGCCGGATTCACCCGGACATTTTGCACGCGCACTACGCCACGAGTTTTGGTCTGCTAGGCGTCATAAGCAAATTTCACCCCTTGATCGTATCCGCTTGGGGTTCCGATGTCCTGGTGGCCCCGGTGCGGTCCTACTGGCTGAGAAAGGTGGTGGAGTGTGTTCTTGCAAGGGCAGACGCACTGATCTCCGACTCCCTGTACATGTCAGGACGGATGGAAGAACTTTTGCATGGAGTTCCCAAACGCCTGTTGACGGTGACCATGGGCGTTTCCCGCGCTTGGTTCGACGGGATTGCGCCGGGGGACAAGAAGCCAACACAGATTTTGAGCTTGAGGGGGCACCAGCCCATCTATAATATTGACGTCATCCTGAGAGCGATACCGGAGACCGTGCGGGCAGTGCCGGAAGCGAGGCTGGTTTTGGCCGGGGAAGGGGAGGAGACCCCCAAGCTTAAGGCTCTGGCGGCCTCGCTCGGGATCGAGCCTTTTGTCAGGTTCGTGGGGCAGCTGCCACACAGTGAAGTTGAGGCTTATTTAAATGAGTCGGCCATCATGGTGAGTGTTCCCTCCTCTGACGCGACAGCGGTTTCCCTGCTCGAGGCCATGGCCTGCGGGTCATTCCCGGTGTTATCTGATCTCCCTGCCAATCGGGAATGGGTGAGCGACGGTTTTAACGGGCTGATCGTGCCGGCCAAAGACGCGGCCGCGCTGGCTGGGGCCATGATTCGCAGTCTGCGGGACGCGGGGCTGAGGGGGCGTGCGCTTGAACGCAACCGGAAAAAGATCCTGGAGAGGGCAATTTGGGAGGATAATATGGCCGAGGTCCGGACCTTATACGGCGATTTGCTGGGGATAAATTTCAACAAGGGGTGGGTCTGAGGCATGAACATCTACCAAATGTTTCGGGCCTATGGCGGTATGGTTTTCGGCAGGACGGATTACTGGCACCCTGACATGCCGGCCAATGCCGAGCTTACACCCGGGAGGGTTGCCAAATATCCGGTGGCCATGGGGAGCAAAGCCAACTATGCCGGGGAGTTCGATAGCGGGGCTATTCCTCTGGTCGAGATCGACGGGCATCTCTGTCACCTGCCCGTGACCATCGCTCAATGGGCTCTGGGACACTATGATGAATATGTAGATCATGGCGGGAACCTTCATCAAACCACTTTTCTTCTCGCTGCCGATTGGCTCATCGATAACCTAGCGGAGGTTCGGCCGGGTCTTTGGGGTTGGATCAATGAACACGATAAGGAGATCTACGCTCTTAAGGCACCCTGGCTGAGCGCACTTTCGCAGGGACAGGCCCTCTCTGTCCTGGCCCGGGCCTACCTGGAGACTAAGGACAGGAAATACTTGGCCGCCGGCGACAAGGCTCTGCGCGCATTTTCCGTGCCCGGGGCGGAGGGCGGCGTTCAGGCCATGCTGGAGGGAGGGGTCTTCTATGAAGAATACCCCTCTGCGATTCCGTCTTATGTTCTCAACGGGTTTATTTTCGCGCTGTGGGGCTTGTGGGAGTTCTTTCTGGCCGGGGGAAATTCCGAAGCTAAAGCACTCTATGAGCAAGGTCTGGAGACCCTGAAAAAGAATGTGATGAGATTTGACGCGGGCCGGCTCAAATGGTCGCTTTATGACCTCTATCCCTTTCGGGTGGCAGACATTGCCAGTATCTTTTATCACAAACTGCAAATAGAACAGCTCAGGGCCATGTTCCTGCTCAGTGGGGAGGAAGTCTTTACGGTTGTGGCGCGCCGCTGGCAAAAAGGGCGTCGCAGCCGCCTGACCTATTTGCTGGCTACGGTTGCTAAAATACGGCACAAGCTTTCCATCAGACGCCAAAGCAGCTACGTGGCGAATCAGAAGTCAGAGGTCAGAGGTCAGAGGCAAACCAGAGGCCAGAGGTCAGAAGCCAGAGGTCGGAAGGGAAACGGGGGCGGAAGGGACTTCGAATAGGGGACTACGAAGCCTGACGGAAAGGGAAGCCCGAGGGAATAAGGAAACCGGAGGATATTGTTGATGGGCGAGCTGAGAGAGCCGCTGAAAAAACCGAAGAAAGTTTTGTTCATTGCGTACTTCTTCCCACCCTTGGGGGGGAGCGGAGTCCAGCGAACCCTGAAATTCGTAAAGTACCTGCCTCAATTTGGGGTTCAGCCGCTGGTCAGCACCGTGCGCAACGGACATAATTTTGCTTATGATGAAAGTTTGCTGGGGGAGGTTCCGGCCTCGGTCCGGGTTTTTCGTTCGAACTCCCTGGAGACTTTGTGGTTGCGCAAGGTGATCGAAAAAGTAGCCCACAGGGGGCGGGGCACCCAGGCAGAAGCCAACGCAGCGAGTGCATCCGGCGCAGCGAGTGCATCTGGCGCAGCGAGTGCATCCGACGCAGGGGGTGCATCTGGCGCGCCGGCGCGGGTGGGTGCGATTGGTGTAAAGCTAAAGGGAACCGACGCCCAGGTAGAGGAGAAGGGGCCCGGCCCTTCGCTGCAAGCGGGGGCATCCGGGGTTCCGGCACGAGCGAAGGAGGACGCTACGGGGGTTCCGGCACGAGCGAAGGAGGACGCCTCCGGAACGATTAAACAGCGGATATTCGATCTTATTGACGATTATCTGTTTATCCCGGATTCCAAGGTGCGCTGGCTGCCCCTGGGGTTTCTCTCCTCCGGCCGGGTGGCGCGCCGGGAGAAGATCGATGTCCTTTTTTCCTCCTCCTACCCGTACACGGTGCATATCATGGCTCTGTTGGTTCAGAAGGTCCATCGTTGTCCCTGGATTGCCGATTTCCGGGATCCCTGGGTGGGCAACGAAGCCATGGCTAAGGACATCGCTTTTCGCAGAAAGCTCGATGCTTGGCTGGAAGGCAAAGTTGTAAAAAACGCCTCGTATGTCGTCAACGTAACGCCGAGCATTACTGAGATGTACCGGGCGCGTTATCCCGAGTACAGGGAAAAGTTCGTCACGATTACGAATGGCTTTGATCCACAGGATTTTGCCCGTGTCGTCCCTCATGCCTTTGCCAAGTTTACCCTCATTCACACCGGGATCCTAAGCAAGAAGCGCAGCCCCGAGACTTTGGTCCGCGGACTGGAGGGTTTGGTGTCAGAGCGCCCGGAGCTGAGGGATAAGATCCAGGTTGTGTTTGTCGGCTATATTCCTGAGGAATTCCGGCAGATGTTCAAGGAGAGCGCGGTCGCCGACTTATTTGAGGTCTGGCCGTACGTTCCGCACAGCGTCTGTCTGAATTACCTGGCCGGGGCCCAGCTGCAACTGCTGATTTTTGACGATAGTCCGGAGACGAAGGCCGCCTACAGCGGTAAAATTTTCGATTATATCGGCGCCCAAAAACCCATCCTCGGTTTTCTGCCCGAAGGAGTCGCCGCTGATCTGATTCGAGAGAAAGGGATCGGCAGTGTCGTAGGGATCGGGGATGTGGAGGGGGCCCAGGCGGCCTTAGCCAGACATTATGAGGAATGGGCCAACGGTGTGCGGACAATCGACTCGGTCGAGCGCTGTGCGGAGTTCAGCCGGGTGAGTTTGGCCGGACAGTTGGCCGAACTGATAGAGAGTGCGTCCCGGGCCGTTGAAGCCAAACAACAGTACCGTAAGGCAAGGGAACCGGAACTAAGATAACCGTATGCAGGACCCACTGGAAATAAGAGCGGCGCAAGTCTAACCATATCGAGTGTAGGATTAAGGGAAGTAAGAGCGTCGGAGGTCGGGTCTGCGCAAGCAGGATTAGCGCAAGCGCAAGCAAGATCGGCGCAACCGGGATAAACGGAAGCGAGACTGGGATCACTGAAGGAGATGTGGTCGTGCGTATTCTCATGCTGACACAATATTTCCCCCCGGAGACCGGGGCGGCCCAGGTTCGGCTGCTGGAAATCGCCAAGGGGATCCGGGCGGCGGGGCACAAGGTGGAAGTGGTCACGGCCTTTCCCAACCACCCCGAAGGGATCATCCCGGCTCCCTACCGCGGGAGATTTTTCCGGCGGGACGAGGTGGAGGGAATACCCGTTTATCGCACCTGGATCTACCCGGTGCCTAGGGGAAGCTTCTGGAAACGGCTCCTCAATTATTTTTCCTTTGTCTTTTCCTCTGCTTGGGGGATTCTTAAGGCCGGTCCGGCCGATTACCTCTTTGTTGAAAGCCCTCCGCTCTTCCTCGGCTTCACGGCCATGTTTGCCAGACGGGTAAAAAAGGCCAAAGTAATTTTCAACGTCTCGGACCTCTGGCCGGAGTCGGCGGTTTCTCTGGGGCTCGTCACGAACACGACTTTGATCAGGCTTACCGGACTTTTGGAGGAACACCTTTACAAGATGGCCTGGCGGATTTCGACTCAGACTGAAGGAATCGTCCGGACTTTGCGGGAACGGGGGATTCCGGCGGAGAAGCTGGTTTTGCTGCCCAACGGGGTGGACCCCGATCTCTTTCAGCCGGGGGACCCCGAGCGGAGGCTGGCGGAAGAGCTGGACCTACAAGGTAAATTTGTCATCCTTTACGCCGGGACAATGGGCTACGCGCACGGGTTGGAGGTGGCCCTGCGGGCGGCTGATATCCTGAGGAAAAAGGAAGAGGGAAGGGACGTCGTCTTTCTCTTCGTCGGAGACGGCTCAGAGCGGCCGCGGCTGGCGAAGACGGCTTGGGAACTGGGGCTTGACAACATCCGCTGGGTTCCGTTTCAGCCGCTCGGCGAGATCCACCGTTACTACAACCTGGCAGACGTCAACCTTTCTACGCTCAGACGCTACAAATTGGCGGAGGGAGTCCGTCCCTCCAAAGTTTTTCCGGGGCTCGCCAGTGCCAAACCTCTGATCTATGTGGGGGAAGGGGAAGGCGCGAAAATCGTCGAGGAAAGCGGCGGCGGGCTGATCCTGCCGCCGGAGGAGCCGGAGCGCTTGGCGGAGGCTGTGCTCACGCTTAAGTCCGATCCGCGGCTGCGTGAGGAAATGGGCCGGCGGGGCCGGGAATATGTGATCAAGCATTATGCCTGGCAGTCGCTCGTCCGGCGCTGGCTCGCGGACATGGGATTGCTGCGAGACGAAAACCGGTCGCCGCTGGCCGGTCGGTAGCGGTCAGGAACCGGAGTCAGGCGTTGGGAAGGGAAAAAGCCCGAAATGGCGACGTCGGGACGCGGAAGGCCTAAACATTTGGTGACTTAGAAGACAGGTGTCCGGAAGTCGGAGTCAGAGCTTGAAGTTTGGAGTCAGAGCCTGGAATTTGGAGTTTGGAGTCAGGGTTTGGAGTTTGTGAGTTTGGAGTCAGCGCTCGGAGTTTGAAGTTAGAGTTCGGAGTTTGAAGTTAGAGTTCGGAGTTTGGAGTAAAGAGTCTGGAATTTGGAGTCGGAGCTTCGAACTAGAGTTTGGAGTTTGGAGTTAGAGTTTGGAGGCGGTGCTTAGAGCCCGAAATTTGGGGTTCGAGTGAGGGTTCTCTGGTTTCTGGCTTCTGGCTTCTGACCTCTGACCTCTGATTCCGGTAAGGGGGGTGAACGGGAATGGCGAAGTTGGTGCTGCTTGCCAATGCGGCAAGCCCTCATACGGAAAAATGGGCCTCAGAACTCGCCCGGCGGGGCTGGCAGGTTGAGATTATCAGTTTTCTGCCCGCATCCATTCCCTCGGTCAAAGTGCACGTCACCCCGCCGTTTTTTGGGGCCAAGGCGGATGTCGTCGTCCGCCGGAACTGGATCAAGAAAGAAATCGCCCACATCAGGCCGGACCTGGTGCACGCCCATTATGCCACCAGTTTCGGCTTGCTCGGGGCCTTGACCGGGCGTCACCCCTTGCTCATCTCAGCCTGGGGGAGCGACATTTTTTCCTTTCCCCGCAAATCCTTGTTACACCGCAAGCTCTTGGAATGGACGTTGAAGCGGGCGGACGTGCTTTGTTCCACCAGCCGGGTCATGGCCCGGGAGATGCAGCGCTACGTGGGCGAAGAGCGGGATATTGAGGTGATTCCCTTCGGAGTGGATGTCGAGAGCTTTGCCCCGTTACACTCCCGTACCGGTCCGACCGATGTTCGGATAGATACCGCGTACGCGGAGGGACATCCTGAGCCGGAGGGTCGTTCCGAGCACCCGGTGATCTTCGGGGTCGCCAAGTATCTGCAACCCGTTTACGGGCTGGATGTTTTACTCAGGGCCTTCGCCGAATTGGAACGGAGGCTGCCGGGGCGGGCCGTGCTCAGGATCGCCGGGGACGGGCCGGACAAAAACCGGCTGCACAAGCTGGCCAAGCACCTGGAGGTTTGGTCCAAAGTGGAATGGTCCGGACTCATTCCCAACCGCAGAGTAGCCGCTTTCTACCGGGAGCTGGACGTGGTGGTCGTCCCCTCCCATCAGGAGAGTTTTGGGGTGACGGCCGTCGAGGGATCCGCCTGCGGGCGCCCGATTATCGCCAGCAAAGTCGGCGGGCTGCCGGAAGTGGTGACTGATCATGAAACAGGTCTCCTCATTCCGCCTGGGAATGTGCGAGAACTCAGCGCCGCCATGGAATACATGGTCAGGCATCCCGTGGAGCGCCGGCTCTTCGGCGAGGCAGGAAGACGCTTTGTTTTGGCGAATTATAATTGGATGGAGAATGTCTCGCAGATGGAGCGGGTATACAGGCGGCTGCTGGGATAGGCTATCCCCAAGCGCCCGTTTTGAGAAACGCGGCTATACCCGGACAGGGTCGGGAGGCTCGTAATTTCCGTTGACGTCCTTCCCGGACAAGTGACGGTACTCGAAGGATCCTACCGGGAAGGATCCTACCGGAACGATCCTACCCAGGCCAGGCCGGCCGAACCGTCTGCGGTTAAATATGCTTTTGCTTGAAAGGAGATTTGTCTTATGTCTCGTCAAGAGTTTTTACCTTATGCTTTACCATTGATTGAAGAGGATGATATTGCCGAAGTGGTGGACAGCCTGAAATCCAACTGGATCAGCAAAGGCCCCAAGACCGCGGAGTTCGAGAAGCGTTTTGCTGAATACGTGGGAGCTAAGCACGCTGCGGCCGTCAATTCCTGCACGGCCGGCCTCTATCTCTCCCTGGTGGCCGCGGGCATCGGGCCGGGGGACGAGGTTATTACCACGCCCATGACTTTCGTCGCTTCGGCTAACGTGGTACTCCATTGCGGAGCCAAGCCGGTCTTTGTCGATATCGATCCTGTGACCATGATTCTGGATGTGACCAAAATTGAGGCGGCTATCACCCCACGCACCAAGGCCATTATCCCCGTGCATATCGCCGGGCACCCCTGCCCGATGGACGAAATTATGGCTCTCGCCAAGAAATACCGCCTCTTTGTGTTGGAGGACGCGGCACACGCCGTCTATACTAAGTACAAAGGAAAACTGATAGGCACCCTGGGCAACGCCACCAGCTTTTCCTTTTATGCCACGAAGAACCTGGCGACCGGCGAAGGGGGCATGGTTACCACCGACGATGAGGCCCTGGCGGAGAAGATCCGGATCATGAGTCTGCACGGGATGAACCACACGGCTTGGAACCGCTACAGCTCGGCCGGTTCCTGGTACTATGAGGTCCTTTATCCCGGCTATAAGGACAATATGACGGATATTCAGGCGGGGCTGGGTTTGACCCAACTGGCCAAGCTGGAGAGAATGCAGGGCAGGCGGAAAGAGATCGCCGCCCGCTATAACGAAGCCTTCGGCCGCATGCCCGAACTGGAAACGCCGGTGGAGATGGAATATGCCCGTCACGCCTGGCACCTTTATATCATTAAACTCAACCTCGACAAGCTTACCATTGACCGGAACCGGTTTATTGAAGAGCTAAAGGGGCAAAATATCGGCACAAGCGTACACTTCATTCCGGTGCATTTCCACCCCTACTACCGGGAGACCTTCGGCTACAAACCCGGGGATTATCCCCAGACGGAGGCCGTCTTCGAACGCATCATCTCTCTGCCGCTCTATCCCAGGATGACCGATCAGGATGTCGAAGACGTGATTGAGGCTGTGAGGGCGATTGTGGAGAAAGCGCGGCGCTGAGGTTCTTGGCAAGGTTTCAGCCGGACAGGCGGGGTCGGGGAGGAGCTGCTTCCCCGGTCTGGTCTTGGCCAAGGAAGCGGAGACGGAGTTTATCCAGACGGCAAAATCGGTGAAAAGAAGCGATATGTGATAAAATAGAGAAAGAGGTATGTAGATATCCCTTCATGTGCCGATGGAGAACTCGGGCACGTGCAGTGAGAAGAAGAAAGTGAGGAATTTTCAAGAAGGGGGATGTCAGCGTGATACAGCTTGTGTGGCTGTCGTACGATCTGGGAATTGATGGGGACTACACGAGCCTCTATTATTGGTTAGATTCCCGGAAAGCCAAGGAATGCGGGAACAGTGTGGCCGTCTTTTCCTACCAGTACGAAAAAGATTTGGTTGACGAGATAAAAAAGGATATTCGAGCCACTGTGAAATTTCGTAAGACCGACAGGATCTACGCGGTGTATGGGGTAATGGTGGGTGGCAATAAGCATTATAAAGGCACTTTTCTGTTTGGCAAACGTAAGCCTGCGCCGTGGGAGGGATTCGCTGCGGGCGAAAGCGATGAGGTCGCAGACTATGATTCCTAGGATAGCGAAGTGCGTCATCTTCGATACTGGGTTTTGGTTAGCCTTGTCATTGGTTAGTTTTAATGAGCGCGATTTTGCTGACGTCTGTACTCGTCGAAGGATCCCCATTTACGGGAAGGGCGCTTAAGCATACAAGGAGGAACAGTGGGTTATGGGGAAAAGCCCGGCAGCCACGAATCGAGCCATACATGAGAAAGCGACAGCCGGAGCCTCCCGGACGTACGCGGAGGGTGCCCCGGCCTATCCGGCTTGGCAGCTGAAAGCAAAACGCGTCCTGGATATCCTGGTGGCGGTGCCCCTGCTCGTCTTGGTCTCGCCTTTGTGGCTCATTCTTGTCCTGTGGATCAAGGGCGACTCCACCGGACCGGCCCTCTTCCGCCAAACCCGGATCGGGCTGGACGGGGTGCCCTACACTATTTATAAATTCCGCACGATGGTCGTGGACGCGGAGAAGCTTATGCGGCCCGCTTTGGAGCAAGTACAGGATCTGGAGGGTTTCGTCTTCCAGCAAAAAGACGACCCGCGCATCACCCGCAGCGGGCGGCTTCTGCGTAAGACCAGCCTCGATGAACTGCCCCAGCTTCTGAATATCCTCAAAGGAGACATGAGCCTGGTGGGACCGCGCCCCGAGGTGCCGGAAATTGTCCGGCTTTACACCCCCGAGCAGCGCCTCCGCCTCAAAGTTCCCCCGGGAGTGACAGGGCTGGCTCAGGTCAATGGGCGCAGTGAACTCACCCTGGGTGAGACGATGGCCTACGATCTGGAGTATGTACGCCGCCGGAGTCTGGGCCTAGATCTGAGGATTTTGCTGCAGACTGTCACGGTGGTGTTTAGCGGGAGAGGGGCATATTAGAGCGTGGGAAGGGCTTTCGGCGGCATTCTGTGTGGGCGGCGTGGTCAAACTTAAAAGACCGTCGGTTCCTATCGTGAACTGACGGTCTTTTAGGCTCTAGCCTTGCTTACGGCTAGACATATTTGTATCCGTGCGGACGCGCGGAGACTTTCACTTAAGCTAGGCTCTGAATTTCTTCCTTGGATAGGCCGGTGATTTCCGTTACCTCGTCGATAGTCATACCTTTGAGCAGGAGTTTCCGGGCCATTGTTTTAAGAGCCTCTTTACGGCCCTCCGTACGGCCTTCTTTACGGCCTTCTGTGCGGCCCTCTTTACGGCCTTCCTTTCGGCCTTCATCTTTAGCTTCTTCTTCCAGTGCCCGCAAGACCTTACTCATCTTCAACACCTCCAGTATCTTTCGAACGTACTTCTGATCAATAAAGTTGTCTGATATGGCAATGACACAGCCCATAAGGAACGTTTTTTGTGTTTCATCTCGAATATTACTGGCCAGTTCGACGGCTTCGATAGTGCGTTCTGCTTTGGATTTCGAACTCTTCATCAAGGGCAAAAAAGCAAGTTTCAGTTGGTCCAGTTCATCCAAAGGGTCGCCTCGTAAGATTTTCTCTCTTAGGGTTTTAAGAATACTGTCACCGTCGTAGCCGTCCATGTAGATGGCTCTGGCTCGGTATTCGATGGAACCGCAGTCTAAAATCTCGGCTGCCTGTGTGATATCGGCGGTATAGACCACATAGGTGTGGATCCGTTTTCCGCGTTTGCGGTAAAGAGCCACGTCGTACTCCAAAAACCGCCCTAATTCCTTAAGACCTTGGCTGCTTTGAAACTCCAAGTGCAAATAGCTGTCATCGGCCAGATAGAAGACGAAATCCATGGTCCTTTGCTGAACCTTGATGGTCGGCAGATTTGCCGGCTCAGCCCGCACAATGGGAGCGGTATTAATGTCATAGAAGTTCAAAGCGCGGTTGGCAAAAATCTCGGTTAAGGACTTAAAGAGAATATCCTTGTGCTGATAGGGTATCTCAATAGTTCCCAAACTTGTTAGCTCCCTCTCTTTTTACTTATTATATCGCTCTTTTCAACGGAGGTAAACATCCGGACGCCCGGAAGACTTCCCTTATTCACCGCAAATGCTCCTGCAGAAGCGGAAAGAGCTGCTTGGCTGTGGCGCTGTCCACCCAGTAGAGAGACCAGTCGGCCACACCGCCCAGATGGTATTGGTCCAGGAGGCCGAGCTTGGCGTTCCAGCTCTGAGGATCGTCGAAGTAGACGATATGCTGGGCTTTGTTGGCGTCTGTGTAAGTGAAGTGGGGAATTCCCACCGTATCTTTGAAGGTGCTGTTCGCGACATAAGACGAGGTGTCTCGCTGAATGGCGGCGTTGTAAGTCTTAGCCAGGTTGAGCGCGTCCGTCAGGTTCCAATGGACGTGTGTATAAGTCGTCGGTTGGTCTCCTTGGGGCGGGACGACGGTCCAGTCCCGGGCGTAATAAGGGATGCCGAGGAGAACCTTGCTCATATCTACGCCTTGGCCCTGAGTGTAGGAGAGAACGGCGTTGACCCAATCCAACGGAGCGACGGGTCCGGGGGTCGAGGTGCTGAAGTCGTAAGTCATGAGATCCAGATAATCGGCGGCTTGAGCCAGGTCGCGGTAATTATACTGGGTGTACCAGGACTCCGCCCCGGTGCGGGACATGACGGCGACGACCACCTGCTTGTCGAGGGGATGCAGGGCGGCGGCGAGAGCCTGGACGAGTTTGGTCAGACCGGGTCCCGAGCTCGCCTTCATGCTCTCCAGATCCACCACGATTCCGTCCGCGCCTGTGGTTTGAAGACGGCTGAGGATCTGGCTGACCAGTTTGGCCCGGGCCGTGTCGGAAGTGAGCACATTGTCCGTCCCCGACCCCCCGGTCAGAGTGGGAAAGACTCTGAGGCCGCGGCTGTGAGCGAGACTAATAAACTGGGCGTACTGCCCGCTTACGGCTGAGCTGTCCCAGATGCCTGAGATCGATCCGTCGGCACTCGAGGAGCCGGCGGGAGGGTCATTGAGATAATACCAGCTGGGGGCGACCACATCCACATAGGAAGTCGCGGGCTGGGGGATGATATTGACTTGGCTCTCTTCTCCCACGAGGTTCGAGCCCTGGACGTATTGAAGGGAAAGGCGCGGGTGAAGGGAGCCTGTGCGCAGGATGCTCTCCGTGCCATAGGGGATCGCTCCCCAGCCCCCCAGCAGGACGAAAGAAGCGCCGGCCTTGCGGCGGGTGGAGACGTAGGAGAGGGTGGCCGGCGGCAGGGGCTGCGGGGGGACGAGGATCACTGGGCTGTTGGTCTGGGCGGCGAGCGGAGCCCCGGCTAGAGCGTCGGGGAAATCTTCTCCCGTCGCGACGCAGACTTGCGAGCCCGTGAAATTGAGGCTGCCTACCACGGCCATATTTGTGGCGTAGCGATCCGGTCCGGCCAGCCGGTTGACCGTGAAATGGGCGGCTTCGAGGGCATTTTCCACGCTGGGAGCGATAGCGCCGGTACCGCCGATCAATGTGACGGAGTGTACGCCCAAGGCGCGCAGGGCCTGGAGGGTTACGTCAGGCAGCGCGTTGCTGTCCGTGAGGAGAAGGGGTATTCCCTGAGCCGCGGCATAAGACGAAACGCTGAGCGCGTCCGCGAAGGAGGAACCCGAGGCCAGGAAAGCCTGGGAGGCGTGGCTCACCGCCGCTTCCGCCACAGCCGCGGCGGTCCCGTAGCGGTCCGTCCCAGCCAGGCGCTGAACCGTGAGGCCGAGGGACATGAGATCACTTTCCACTTGGGGGCTGAGAGCCCCTGAGCCCCCGAGGAGAAACACTTTTTTCGCCTGAAGGTCATGAATAGCCGACAGAGTCACGGCGGGGAGGGTATGGGGATCACTTAACAGAAGAGGGCCTCCTACGGACCGGGCCAAGACTCCACCGGCCAGAGCGTCGGGATAATCATCTCCCCGGGCCAGAACCACCGTATCGGCGTGGGTCCAGCCCGTCTCCGCGATCTGGGCGGCCGTGGCGTACCGATCCGCTCCGGCTAAACGGGTAAAGACGGGAGCGGGCGCGGTAGCGGCCCGGCTCGGCCGGGGAAAGAGCAAGATTGGGCTGAGAACCAGTGTCAGCGTCAAAGAGAGGACGAGCAAAAGGGAAATGTTGCGATGATTTGTACTTTTAGGGGCAAGGTGGGTCAAGAGACCCTTGTGGGTTAACAGACCTTTCTGGGTGAACAGACTTTTCATACTTTCTCCTTTCATGGTCTCATGCCGTATCCTATCCCATGGCCGAAGCCGGGGTCACGCGGCCGAGTATCTTGGACAATCGGTAGGCCGGCAAAAAGATTCAGACGTTTCCGATAAAATGCTTCCGATAAGACGTTTCCAATGCGCACATTGTCTCCTAAGTGTTTACTATTCGCCACAAAAGAGGGAATTCCTTGTCAGAACAGCGCAGGGAGAAAATGGATTTGGAGAAAAGCAAAAGATAAGGTATTTTAATTGCGGGGGTTTTAACCCACGGGGGAGGATTCAGGGGAAAACCGTCGAAAGATATTACTCAAAGACAACTCTCAGAGAACTCTTAAACACTGCTCTCAAACACTCACTATGGAACTCTTAAATACAAACCCAACTCTTGAGCCGTAGCACTAAGAGACCGCGGACCAAAGCGAAAGCCGTTGGGTCAAACCTGCGCGTATGAAGGGGGAGTCGCATTGAACAGACAATTTCGCCAAACTCGACTGACAGGAAGGGATGCCGGTCCCCCTCGGTGGTGCCTTTCCTCGCCTGGGATGCTCGTCTTTCTGGGTCTGCTGCTCACGCTTACACTCTGGCTGAGCGGGCCGATCGCCGCCCAGGCGTTGCCGCTCAAATGTTCCACAGATCGGATTCTCGGCAGCGACCGAGTGGCCAGGGCCATCGGGGTGTCTCAGGCCGGCTGGAGCCAGGCGGGCACGGTTCTCCTGGCCACGGCCAATGACTACCCGGATTCCCTGGTTGCGGTGCCGCTCGCTCACAGCCTGGACGCGCCGATTCTCCTGACCTATCCGAACGGTCTCGACCCGAGGGTTCTGGCGGAGATTCGGCGTCTGGGCGCCACACACGCCATTGTTATGGGTGGTACCGGCGCCCTTAGTGATAAGATCACCCAGTCCCTGCGGGACGCGGGGGTCAGCGTGGAGCGCGTCGGGGGGCTGGATCGCTATCAGACGGCGGTTCTCGTCGCCGAGCGCTTAAAGCCGAACGGGCAGGTCATCCTGGCGAGCGGAGAAAACTTTCCGGACGCGCTGGCTGTTTCCCCTTATGCCGGAGTGACAGGAACGCCCATTCTGCTCACGACCCTGAACGCGGTCCCGTCCTCGACGGAGGCTGAACTGCAGAAGCTGGAGGCAGCCGCCCCCGGACAGTCGTCCGGCCAAGGTTCCTTCAAAAGCCTGGTCGTCGGCGGAACAGGCGTGATTTCCTCGTCTTCCCTGGAGGGACTCCCGAATGTTCAGCGCCTGGCCGGTGAGGACCGTTACGGCACGGCGGCCCAGGTTTACCGCTTTGCGGCGGATGTGCTGGCGGGCAATGTCTCTTCTTCGGATCCGGCTGGCGCCGCGGGAAGCAGCGGCTCCGCCCCATCCGCCTCGTCGGGCAGCGCCGTTAAACACGCTTTCCTGGTAAGCGGCGAGAACTTCCCCGACGCTTTGGTTACGGCGGCCCTGGCGGCCAAAGAAAATGCGCCTCTCTTCATGTCGGCCTCCCAAACTTTGCCCGCCGTCACGTATTCTGCTATGGAGGATGCCGCGGTCAATGGGCTCAGGGTGACCCTCATCGGGGGAAGCAACGTCTTGTCCGATACGGTGCAGGGCATGGTTGAGGGCAAGATACCCCTGCCTTACCTCTTGGGGGGATTGACCATCGCCCTAGACCCCGGTCACGGCGGAGCCGATGCCGGCGCGGTGGGTCCGGCGGGGACGATGGAGAAAAATAACACCCTGGCGGTCGGGCTGGACCTGGCAAACATCCTGCGGGCGGCCGGGGCCAAAGTCGTCCTCACCCGCACGGGGGACGCGCCACCGACAGGGAGCGCCTATAAGGAACTTCCGGATTTGCAGGCCCGGGTAAAGATTGCCAACGACGCCAAAGCCGACCTGTTTGTCAGCATTCACAACGACTCGTACCCGAATCCCGCCGTGGGCGGGACGAGCACCTATTACAGCGCGGATAACCCGCAGGCCGCCGAGAGCGCCAAACTGGCTCAGGACATCCAGACCCAAACCGTCAAAGCCTTGGGTCTCCAAGACCGGGGTGTGCGCGAAGCGCCGTTCTACGTGATTAAACACACCACCATGCCGGCGGTGCTGGTCGAACTGGCCTTTATCTCCAACCCCAAGGAAGAAAAACTGCTCAGCTCTCCCGCCTTCCGGCAGGAGGCCGCTCAGGGCATTTATCAGGGAATCCTGGCTTACAAAGGAGTCTAGAGGGTGCGGGCCAAGACGACCTGGATGGTCAAGGCAAGAAGGGGAAAATGTTCCAGGAGATTTATTCCTTTTCCCAGCAGGAACCGGGGAAAACGTGTCGAATCCTTTAAGGCTGGGAAAGAGCGCGCAGCCGGTTTAGCCTCAAATCCTCGCCATTCGACAGCCCACAACTTCTTAACATCTTCTTCACTCAAGAAGGACAAAGTTTTTCCAGTTTTAATCCAAACAGGTCTAGAAAATGCGCGGGTTTTAGGGTAAACTGAGTATGCGTTGTGATCGGCTCCGGGTAAGACTCCGGCAAGAAGATTCCAGCCGCCGCGTCCCCTCAGGGGAAAAAATTCTCGAAAAGTTTTTTGACGCGGCAGGAATATTCGCTTTGCCAAAGAATACTTATATCGAATGTAGAACCTATCATAGGTTTCTTCATTATTGCCGTCTAAAGGGTAAGCCACCCATGAGAAGTTCTTCTCAAAGGGGGGACGCCCCCGACAAGACATCGGGTGGGTGCCTTTAGATATTGCGCAATGTCTAAAGATTTTGCGGAACTTTAAGGGGGTGAGGGATAAAGCGTAGGACAACATGGTGAGAGGCGCAAGCGGATTGAGAAAGAGAATTCCCCGCGAGAGTCCTCCAAGACAGACCTATCCCAAAAAGAAAGAGAGGAGACTATCACTACATGAGAAAGTCTAAGAAGACCTTAGCCATCTTGGCAATCGTCGCCATGGTCCTCATGCTGGTACCTGTCCAGGCATTCGCTGGCACAACGACAGCAACATCCCGCCTGGCCGGAACCGACCGCGTCGGGACAGCTCTGGCTATTGCCCAACAAGGCTGGGCCAGCGGCGCGACGAACGTCATCGTCGCACCTGCCGACGATGCGAATCTGGTTGACGCTTTGGCCGTGGCTCCTTTGGCGGGCCAGCTCAAAGCTCCTATCCTCCTGACCTACAAAGCTTCCCTGTCCTCCAGAGTGAAAAGTGAAATCGCTACTCTGAAGGCTACCAAGATCTATGCGGTAGGTGCCCTGAGTTCCACGGTTATCAGCCAGCTGAAAGCTATCAGCGGTGTGACCGTGACAGTGCTCCAAGGGGCTGACCGCACCAACACCGCGGCCGACATCAGCGCTCAGCTGACCAACCCCGCCGGCACGTTCGTCGTTGGTTACAACGGTTTACCGGACGCTCTTTCCGTCGCTTCCTATGCTGCGGCGAACGACTATGCCATTGTTGTGGCCAATCCGGACGGTACGGTTCCCGCGGCTGAAAAGATCGTCGGAAGCAAGACCTACGTCCTCGGCGGCCCGACCCTGGTTCAAGACATCTCGGGTGCAACCCGCCTGGCCGGCACAGACCGCTACGGCACGAACACCCAGGTGCTCACCAGCCTTAGCTACAAATACGACAACGTATATGTAGCCAACGGTGAAACCCTCGTCGACGCTCTGGCCGGATCTTCCCTTGCCGCACAGACAAATGCCCCGATCGTTCTGGGCAACACCCTGAACAACACGGTTGCCGCTCCGGCCGCTTCGGCCATTGCCGGCAGCATGACCTCCAGCACCAACGTGATCGCCTTGGGCGGCACGGGCGTTGTACCTGACAGCATGGTCGCCCTGGTTGAAAACGGTGGCCAACCTGTTCCTCCGACATCAAGTGTCAGCATTGCTAACCTGAACGTGAGCGGACAGACTGTCGGTGACGGCTCCGCGAGTTCGCCTGCGGTTGCTCCGATTAACACCGCTGTGAAAGTCAGCACCACGGTCAGCGGCACTTCTGCTGCCAACGCCAGCATGCTGTATCTGGTCTCCAGCTCCAGCAACATCACGGCTAAGGATGCCAATGGCAACACCTTGACCGCAACGACTCTGAACAGTCCGGTTATCATCGGCAATGACACCTTTAATGCCTCTTACACGGTTCCCACGGATTCTCTGGGTAGAGTCAGTGCCACATTTACTTCCTCTGCAAATTCCACCCAGACGTTCAACGTTGTGGTTGAAGCTCCCTTCAGCAACAACGGCCAAGCAGTTAAATCGAATGAAGCCCGCATGCAATGGGGCGTTCCGGGGACTCTCGTTTTGAGTCCGATTTACACATCGTCCGCTCCGGAGAGCCTGAACTTCTCCACCACTGGTGCCCAGACGAAAGGCTTGGTTGCAGTCGTTGCAACTCTTCTGCCTGTGTCCGGATCGACCACATCAGTGAGCGGCCAGTCCGTGAAGTTCACGATGAACACTTCGGTGCCTAACAGTGCCACGGCGTATTTCACTGATGCCAATGGCACGACCATGGTAGCCCAGAATGCGTCCGTAGGCGGCGATACTACGTCATCACCTGCCTCAGCGACGTATGTCGTCACCACCAACAGCAACGGACAGGCCTTGGTCTATGTCAATGCTAACCAGCCAACCACCAACGGCGTTGCCAACATGGCGGCGAGCATTAAGGTCGGCGTTCAAGCTCAGCTCGTTAATGGTGGCGGTGTCAGCGGCACAGGCTACTATCAATGGAAGGCTGTAGCCCAGGCGGCCAAGATTGCTAACCTGAGCCCGAGCGCTATGCTCAATACGACCGGGATTACTGGCAACGACAAGACGGTCGTCAATACGAGCGCTGAAACTGCGGCCTCCGGCTCGCAGCTGACAATCAGCGGAACAGTTGAGGACTCAGCGGGTAATCCTGTTCCGAATGCCACCTTGGCCATGCAGGATTACAACGTGAATGGCGGAACCTCTAACAACATTCAGAATGATGCCTTCGTCCAAAACAGCACCTCGACATTGTTCAGTGCAACAGCTTATCCGACCGTGACCTCGGATAGCAACGGTAACTTCTCGTTCACGGTTACGGCCAATGTGCCGGTTACCCAAACAGTGTACAACAGTATAACCAAGTACTATGTCTACTACGTGCCTGCCACGGTTGCCGTAGCCAGTGGACAGAGCCTGCCGAATAGCGGCATTACATCCCTGAGCTTTGTCGGCAACAACCACAGCGACAATTATGTTGATGTCGTGTGGCAGCAGGGACAGACACTCCAAGCCGTCGGAATCGGGACAGGATCGCTCTTGTCTCAATACAGTGACCTGACAAAAGTGCCTTCGTCCAACGTTAGCTTCAGCGACGTTCAGGGAAGTGACCAATCGATTTACGTCGGTGGTTACAACCAAAACGCCCAGTTAATTGCCCCTACGGGTATCGGGGCTTCAGGCAACCAGTTCGCTGGATATGGCCTTGACTTCAACATCAGTGTTCCGTCGGGCATGTACATTGAAGAGATCGGCAATACCGATGTTAACAGCATTACTGGGTACACCGGTGTGACAGCGAATACCGTGACTCAGGCCGATCTGCATTACGTTGCCGGGAAGCTGTACCTTGAGTCGGTTAACAATGGAACTGTTAACGCGCAGGTCGTTGGCGACGCCTCCGCCTATGACGGCAGCGGGCAATTGAAGTTCAAAGTAGCTGAAACATCGGGTTCGACGTCTGGTTCGATCAACGTCAGTGTATCCGCTTACAACAACCTGACTGGGCCCTGGACTGACGCCAGTACGCTGAGCGCACAGGGTGCCGCCAGTGCCAGTGTCGCGGGAACCTTCACAGGCTCCGACGCGATCGCATCCCTTGGCTTAGGCGGGAACATTGGTCAGATTGCCGGTTACTATCCGTTGCAACAGACCAACGCGGCTCCGGCTAACACAATCACTGTTGCCGGAACAGCGGATGACAATCCAAACATGGACAACAACGCCACGTTCGTGGTGGGTCCGTTCAACAGCTACGTGTCAGTGGCAACGATTCCTACTCAAGGCTTGACCTACTCAATTTCTGGAAACAAGAGTTCCAAACTGCGCATGATTGACGGGCATGTCCTTCAAGCTGCGCCACAGAGCGCCCAGGTGAGCATCCAAGCGAATGGTTCAGTAGCTGTCAACAACACAGCGTTGTGGACCGTACCGAGTGGTGAAAATGTCGTTGGGTACTACACCGGCAGCGTGACGCCTGTGACCGACGCGAACGGAGTGAAACACTACGACATCGGGTATACCTACGGTGGTACGACAGTGCAGCCGCCTGTCACCTACGTCTTGACAGAAGGTACAGGGTCAAACAACACAACGTTTACACTCTACAATGCAGCCAACACGACTACACCCATTACGAAGTGGACGGTGCCGGCAGCGAACTTGGCCGCTGGCTATGAAGGCTACATGGGCTTCAGCATTGATTCCAGCAACAACCTGAGCCTCCTCGACTCTGCGGCTAAGGGTGGAGTGGCTCCTAGTGGGATTCTAGGTACTTCTGCCGTCGAGGGACAAAAGATGACTCCCGTGCAGATGGCAACAGTCTACACGAGTGATGCCTACGGAGAATCCCCGACGATCGCCATTACCAACTCAGTGAACAGTCAAAAAGCTACGGTCACTGAGAACTTCACTTCTTCCAGCGCAACGGGTGGCGGGCCTACCGCGGCCGCTACAACTCCTGCGTCCGTGAATTTCGCCCTCGGTGGTTCGCAAACCCTGACGATTACGGCTGTTGACCAGTATGGTATGCCGTTGCAGAACGCTACGGTCTACGTAAAGGGTGTTGGTACTCAGGGCTTGTGGATCACTCAGGTTAACGGTACAGCTATTCAGCAAAACGTGAACCTTGGCGGACCTAAAGCTACGGGTAGCAGCTCTAACTTCCAAAACGTCAATGCCCCTGTTCCTCTCTTCACCTACAGCGGTACAATGCCTGCATACAACAATGTGTATGTGTCAGGCAGCATCTCCGCTTACAACCTGAACAATGGTAGTACACCGTATGCTGCGTTGCAGACCGGCGTGAGCGGAACGGTGAGCATTACCTTGCAAGACGGGAACGTGCAGTACTGGAACAGTGATAGCCCGTCGGTTCTGTCGCTTGATCAAGGAACCGCGATTTCTAGCGCGACGGGCACAGTTGAGTTCAGTAATACTTCTTCCTTCGCCAAGGTGATTGGCTCTGCGAGTGTCAACGTGCAGTAGCCTTAGTAACTGTTGACTCCGAGACCCTTGGGGGAACCCAGGGGTCTCCCTTAATGTTGGGGCAGAATAGGTTTAAGGAGGGGTGGGAACGAGAATGGCGGAGTGGAGGCTTAGGTCGCAGACAAGGCGGAAGTTTCTCTGGTTTAATGTCATAGCGGCCCTCTTGCTAGTGGGAGTGGGGGCTTGGTTTCGGGGGCTTTATTTTCCCCAGGATTTCCTCGTGGTTAACATTCTGGTTGGGGTGCTGAGCCTGGTAGCATTACCGCTGCTCTCTGAGAGGAAAGGCTTGGGGCTGGATTTGCTGGATGGGGCTGTCTTGTGCTTGGGATTAGCCTACACTCTTTCCATCTTGGCGGCAGTGAGCACGGGGGACGCGATTGAGACGAGCCTGCGCGTCTGGACTTATGTTCTGTTTTACTTTATTCTGAGCCGTTCCTTGGAGGGCCGCGGTCGGATGCGCTTTCTGTCTCAAGGCTTGGTGCTGATCGGGAGCGTCATAGCCCTTTGGGGGATCATGACCGTTCCAGGCTGGGTGAGCTACAGCAATTCCTGGAACAGTGTTCTGAGCTCGACCCTGCAGTATCACAATGCCTTTGCTTCGTTCTTAGTTGGGATCATGATACTGGCTGCATATTTGTGGCTTGAGAGTGAGAGCCCTTGGGTGGGAAGCCTGTACGGCCTGGCGCTGGTCGTGATGGCCTTTGCTCTGGGCGGGACGCAGTCCCGCGGCGGCTACCTCGTTTTCCTGGCCGCGGTCATTGGCCTCTTTGTCATCTATCCGGTTGGCAGGAAGAGGATAGTTTGGCTGGGGGTTCTCAACATGTTCGGGGGGTTCCTTTTGTGGGGACGTTTCCTGCGCGCGGTAAATAGCAAGTCGGTTGGCCTGTCCGTCCTGATTCTCGTGGTCGCTTGCCTCTGGGCAGTCGGACTCACCTTAGGGAAACTGTGGCTGGGGCGTATTTCCCCTAGGTTGCCGGCAAGAACGTTGAGATCGGCATTCGGAGGGGTTCTGGCGCTGGCGGTAGTACTGGGCGGCTGGGCGCTCCTGCGCCATGGTGGGGACGTGCTGGGGACCATCCAGCGCATCAATCTACATAATCACAGCGTGGAAGAGCGGTTCACATTTTACTGGGACGCGTGGCGCATGTTCTTGCAGAGGCCCTGGCTGGGTTATGGCGGAGGGGGCTGGAACGCAGCGTATAGGGGCTTTCAGAGTTACCTCTACAACAGCACGGAGACGCACAGCATTGCCACGCAAGTGCTGGTCGAGGCGGGAGTCTTGGGAATTGTTGTTTTCGCCGCGTTGCTGGGAGCGCTGGGGCGTTCGGTTTATCGCACTTGGCTCGCACTGAAGGGCCAAAGCAGAGAGCGGACGTATTTGCTGGCGTTAACTTTGTCTGTAGTTGCCATTGGCGCGCATGCCCTGATCGACTTTGACTTGTCTGAGGGGACGGTTTCCCTAGTGCTGTGGAGCAACATCGCTGCCTTGCGGGCGTTCGGTCTGCAAAGAGAACGCGCTTCCGGAAAGCCTGAGGAAGGCGGAGGAAAGAGCGCCTTGAGGGAGAAGGGCCCCTCGGCGAAAGAGTCGGGGGCTGGGAAAAAGAAGAAGGGCAAGAAAGAGAGCGCGACGGCCGGGGCGCCCGCGACGCCGGGGGCCGCCTGGAAGGACAAGCAGAACGATAGGAAAGGGAAAGTGCCTGAAGCTGGGAAGACAAGTCTCCTGGGCAATGGGGTTCTGAGTGTTCTCATCCTGGCTGCTGCCGCAACGGCAGTGGTTCCCTTTGCGATTCGGAGCGCCATGGGTGCGGCGGATGCGGCGGCACAAGCCCTTGGGGCGAGAAACTATAAAGTAGCCCTGCAGCAGGCGGAACGGGCGACCCGGACTTTCCCCTTTGAGGCCTATCCCTGGTCGCAGGCGGCGGAAGCCAACATGTATCTGGCTCTCTCAGGCTCTGGGCAGGGAAATGCGCAGACCGCGTTGTCGGATATCGACCGGGCTGTCTCCCTGGCGGAGGATGATCCCTCGCTTTGGAGGATAAAGGCCGGGATCTTGGTCAACTCGGGGCAAACCGCCGGGGCTTACGCCGCGGCGCAGCATATTGTACCCTTGGCGCCGTTTCTCAACAGCTCTTATGAGGCCTACGGAGCGGTAGGTGTGGACTATGCCTTGACTTCTCTGCAGCAGGGCAACAAAAATGCCGCAAGGCAGGTCTGCCAATCGGTGGCAGAGATCCCGCGGGAGATAAAGGCAAAGGTGGACAACTTGAATCCCTTTTTCAAACGCAACTGGATTGTCCCGCAGAAACTGGAGGCTACCCCGACCATACGGCTTCAAGCCGACGAGGCTGAGCTGCTTCTGGGGCACAAAGAGGTAGCGTCTGACTTGAAAGGACTTACGAGCGATAAGACGATTGGTCCGCAAGCCAGGCTTTGGCTGGCTGCGGCGCTGATATCTGAGGGGGACTCGCAGGGGGCAAGTTCAATCCTGCAAGGGCTTACCGCTCAGGAAAGAACATCTGTCGGCGACTTGGCAAAGCAGATCGGTTCTGTGGCGAAGGGCTGAGCGGCCGCGATGTCTGATCACGGCCTGAAGCGGCCTGTGGGCCGGTGCTAGGCGGGCGTCTTCGTTGTGATGAGGTTCCAAGGCAGGCGTGGCTGGCGGGAATGTGGTCAAAGATATGCGGAGACGAGCGGATGACGACTGAATAGGCTGTTGGGGCACCGGTTCTGTTACCGGGTGCTCCATCTTTGTGTCAGGGATTGGCTGTTCCCTGGTGGGAGGACGGGGCGGGTGATGACTTAAATTGGAATTTGCAGTGCAGGGCGTGGTCTGTTAATGTATAGGGCGAGAGTAAGGACATACTATGTCAGAAAGGTGTGATCTTTTGTGGGCAAGTGGAAATGGAGCCTGGGAGCTTTAATTGTGGTGCTTGCGGCGGGCCTGTTCTGGGGTTTTCATGCGCGGCAGCCGCAGGGGCCGGCCCCGACAGGCAACACCGGCGCTGGTTCCTCACAACATCCTTATACGATTGCCTCCCCTGGGGCGCAGAAATATGAAGGTGCGAGCGCTTGGGAAAAGTATGTGAAGAAAGCCGAGGGGAGCCCGAAAGACGCTGCGGCTCAGGTGGACGCGGCCGTGGCCTCCTTCGTCAACAAGAAATACACGGATGCCGTTACGTACTACAAAAAAGCTATTGCCCTGGACCCGAAGAACGCCCAGTATCCGGCTTACTTGGGTAATGTCTATTTCTTTGGTCTAAACCAACCGGCGGCAGCCGAGTCTTACTATCGGAAGGCGGTCCAAGTGGACCCAACGTATGGGGACGGCTGGTACTTGCTGGGCCGGTTCTACGTCTCGGAAGGTAAAAAATCGGAGGCGAAGAGTGTGTTGTCTGAAGGGTTAAAGAAAGTACCCAAGTCATCCCCTCAGTACACCCGCTTGGCGGCGTACGCCAAGACGGTCAAGTAAGGGACCCGCGGGGGAGCGGCGCGACGGCTGTCTCCCCCGGCGGCCCCCAGCTCAACGTCGTCCGGGGTCGTCCCCCAGGGTCTGACCCCCACACAATGACCCCCACACAATGGGGATCAATTCTGACAAGTCAGGACAGAGTTCGAGGCGAACGGGCCTTGGAGGGGGAAACCTCTCCGAGACCTTTGCGCGTCTTTAAGATAGACACTGCTCGCGACTGGTAACAGGTGAGATCATAAACTAAGCTCAGCTGAGGTGCGGTCCAGGGGCTCACTTCACTCATTTATGGTACAATATGGTTGCAGTATGTATAAGGGGTGTTTACGTGGCTACAGTCGCTCAGTCAATCCAATAAATAATTACGGACTACTTTCCAGGAAAACAGCGCCTTTTTCGCAGTATTGAGCTCGAGGCTGTTTGACTGTGAGCGAAGCCGCGGGTCAGCGTCCGCCGACAATCTGCCAGAACGGGGAATGCGGCGTGAGCAGGGCAAGGTAATAGATACCGACCGCCATCGTCGCTAAACCGCCGGTGGTCAGGGCGACCGGACCATGTTTATCGCAGGCTCTGCAAGGGTTGCGCGTCGCCTGCTTCTAAGGTATAATCGAATTAAGGTAAAAAGAAGAATGAACCGAGAAAGGACAGGTAATACGTCGATGCGTCAGTAATCTTCCGGACCAAGCAAGTGAGAATACCTAAGGATTGCAAGGTATTAGTGGTACTTGTGAGTTGTTCCCGGAGGATCGGCACGCTTTTGGTGTGCCGGCGCATAGTCAGAAAACCTGTGTTTTTTTATGCCCGTACCGCCTCAGGGTGGATCAGCGGGCGTAAGGGCGTGACACGGTTTGACGATGCTCCTCCCCGGAACTTCGAGGGAGGTTTTTTTATGTTAACTTTGGAAGCACACAGGATCAAGAAGAGTTATGGTGATCGCCTTGTTTTGTCGGTAGAGGGTCTGAAGTTCTATTTTGGGGAGAGGATCGGTATTGTCGGGGCGAATGGGGCCGGCAAAACTACGTTGCTCAATATTCTCGCCGGCGTCGAGTCTCCGGACGAGGGTCTGGTCGAAGTGCACGGGACTCTGCAATATATCGCCCAAACTGGCGCTTCGGGCCGGGGTCCCTCACGCCCGGTATTTACGGCCGGCGCCCCACAGCAAGAGGGCGACTCTGCTGCCCAATATAAACGTTATGGGGTCAACCGCCTATCCTTAGAGAAACTGAGCGGCGGAGAGGTAACCCGCTTGCGCCTCTCTCGAGCTCTTGCCGGTCCCGCTCACATTTTGATCGCGGACGAGCCGACGGCTAATCTCGATATGCAAGGGATCGAGCTTCTGGAATCCGATCTCGAGGCCTTTGCCGGAACTCTGCTCCTTGTTTCGCATGATCGCTCTCTACTCGACAAACTCTGTACCCGAATCATTGAGTTGGACAATTCTCGGGCGACCGGATACAGCGGCAATTACGCTGCTTATCTGCAACAGAAAGCGGAGGCTTTAAAGACGGCCACCGCCGAGTATGAGCACTATATCCGCGAGAAAAAGAGGCTGGCCGCGGCGGCGGGGGAAACCCGGCGCAGGGCCCGGGACATGAAAAAGGCCCCGGCCCGCATGGGCAACTCCGAAGCAAGGCTGCATAAAAGAGAGTTCCGCACCAGCCAGGCCAAACTGGAGAGGGCCGCCCAGAGTGTCACAGCCCGCCTTGAGCACCTGGAAATCAAGGAAAAACCGCCTGAACTTCCGCGCCTGCGCTTGGACTTCCGCTCAGAGCAAGACCTCGGCAGCAGCATCGTCATCGCCGGTCAGAATCTGTCCAAGTCGGCAGGAAACAAAGAACTCTTCGCTCAAGCGAGCTTTACGATCCCCAACCGGGGCAAGGTGGCCCTCGTCGGTCCCAACGGCTCAGGTAAAACCACTTTTCTCAATATGATCATTCAGGCTGAAGGCGGGATCAAGTGCGCTCCGGGCGCGAAACTGGGATATTTCCGCCAGAACACTTTCAGCTTACCGGCGGAAAAAACCGTTCTGCGCTATGTGCTGGAAACCAGCCTTCACCCCGAGGATGAGGTCCGGATCCTCCTCGCCCGCCTGCTCTTCAAAAA
Organism: Peptococcaceae bacterium CEB3; assembly: GCA_001029295.1. Taxonomy (GTDB): domain Bacteria; phylum Bacillota; class Desulfitobacteriia; order Desulfitobacteriales; family Desulfitobacteriaceae; genus Acididesulfobacillus. Next base: position 266,982 of record LDXJ01000063.1, read on the forward strand.
CGACGATATCTATAAGAAGATCGGAACCCTAAGCGGTGGGGAAAAATCCAAGGCCGCCTTGGTGCGTATCTTGGTGAGCGATTACAATGTCCTGCTCCTGGACGAACCGACCAACTACTTGGATGTCTATTCCCTGGAAGCATTGGAAACTGCCATAGCCGACTATCGCGGCACCGTACTCTTCGTTTCGCACGACCGGCTTTTCGTCGACAAACTTGCCGGCCACCTTCTGGTTATCGAAAACCGCCAACTGATTTCATTTACTGGCAACTACTCCGCCTATCTCGCTTACAAAGACAACCGGGCTCTCAACCTGACAAAGACCAAAGAACGCATGGCTCTCCTGGAAAACCGGCTCGCCTTGATCCTGGGCCGTCTGTCCAATCCGCGCACGGCACAGGACAAAGCCGGCCTCGACCAGGAATACACGGCGATTATCCGGGAACTGAGCACTTTGCGAGAAGAGGCCGCCCAAGCGGCACGGTCAGTCGGGAAACCTGGCTGATGAGGAGGATGGGACTCCTTGAAAAGAGTCGCTAATTTGGCTGAACATGCCCCATGGTTTTTACCACAGGGAAAAGTCGGGTTTGTTAGTGGGCTTCAGCCCAAAAACTTAAGGAGACACTTCCCAAAAGATGGTTCTTACCCTATAATTAGAATAGGGGTATTGATAGGAGTTGCGAGTTATGGCAGCGGCCAGGCCGCAGATACTTCCCGTATCGCTTACCCAGGGGTAGCCTCAAGAAAAGAAGCTACGCGGCCGTAGCCGTTGCGGAGTGTCACAGTTGATACTTTAAAACAAACGCTATATACTATAAGTGTGAAAGTGGAAAATTAGACTATAAATTTTTGCAATAATAATGGAAGCTTATCGGAGGTGCGGAACGATGGAGAGTGCAAGGAAAAAAGCAATTAGCCTTATAAAGAATTTACCGAGTGAGACATCCTTAGGCGAGATTATTGACCGTTTAAGGTTTATTGACTGCGTGAGTAAGGGAATAGAAGATCTGGATAATCATGATATTATTAGCCACGAAGAATGCAAAAAAGGTCTAAGAAAATGGCTCGAATAGTTTGGAGCTTTCATAACGCTTGAATTTTTCCTCCTTTGCTTCCTCCTTGGTAACCGTGTCCGGCAGTACGCCAATGAGCGATTTGGCGATCGCTATTTTGTCTTCCTTTTCTTGGATTAGGCGAGCGACGCGTTTTCCGTTTTTTGTGATAATGATTTCCTCTTGACCGAGGAGGGAAAGATACCGTCCGACGTTTGTTTTAAATTCAGATGAGGAAACGATCATCATTAAGCACCTCCGCTAATTATTTGTGTTTAATATATAATACGCAGTATGGGCAAGATTGTAAAATAGTAATTGGTCAATATTTATTAGGATAGAGTGGTTAAGATTATCGCCTGCTCTGCGGTCGGTCCCTGGGTCTGACTCCGACACAATGGGGATCAATTTGGACAACTCAATGACCCAACAGGGAGCCGGTTCGCCTTAGAGCGGGTCGGCTCCCGTTTTGTTTTATCGGCGGACGCTTGCAGCAGAACTTCGGCGGACCAGCCGGAAAAGTTCTTCCGGCCGCAACAAGCGCTTAGATGATTGCATAAAAAAATGAGCATTCCAAGTCTGGAGGCCCGAACGGCGGAATGTCTCAAGGTATTATAGAACGTGCGCGGGAAAACCTCGGAATTCGATTCCGGGGATGAGAGCGCTTCCCCAAAGAATTTCAAACTATTGTCCTCCCTTTGTGGTAGAATATGGCCATGAACAGTCATCATAAAACACGACATGCAAACGAAGAAAGCCAAGATCACTAGCGAGGGGGTGAAAAAGAAATGTTCGCTACTCAGAAAGTACGGATTAAAGGGCTTACGCAAGCAGAATATGAGATTCTATGTCTGCTCCACCGGTATGCCAAAAACCTCTACAATGTGGCGCTCTATGCTCTGCGCCAGCACTTTTTTGCGACGGGAAGACTGCTGAGCTTCAATAGGCTCTACCATCAGTGTAAAACAAATGAGAACTACCACTTGCTCCAAGCCGGAGTCAGTCAGCAGATCCTAAAGAGTGCGCATGGAAATATGAAATCGTTTCTGGCACTCAGCACAAAAGCGGCATTGGGGCAATATCCAGCGGAGAAAGTCAAGATTCCCAAGTATCTACCCAAGGACGGCTATTCCCAGCTTCTTTGTTCGACTAATGCGATCACTGTTCACGACGGCTATTTTCAGATACCCATGTCCAATCGGTTCATGCAGGAACATCCCGGCTTAACCATCAAAATTCGTGTGCCGGATCGTATAGCTAAGCAACCTCTCCGTGAGGTACGCCTAAACCCTCTCCACCATGCCCGCTTCTTGGAAGCGGAGTTTGTGTATAAAACAGCAGATAAGGCCCAGCCTGTAGGGGAGCCGGAAACTTTAGCTCTGGATCTTGGGGTAAATGCCCTGGCAGCCGGTATTAGTACCGCCGGAACCGCGTTTTTGATCGACGGGAAGCGGCTGAAATCAGTCAATCAATGGTACAACAAGGAACGTTCCAGACTCCAATCAATAAAAGACCTGCAAAGGATCAAAGGCGAAACCAATAAACTGGCGTTAATCGCCTACAACCGGGAAAACTTCATGCGCGACTACCTGAGCAAAGCCGGTCACTTGATTTTGCAGCATTGCCTCGACAACAAAATCGGGCGGGTAGTGGTGGGTGTGAATCCCGGCTGGAAGCAAGCAATCAAAATCGGTCATGTGAACAATCAAAACTTTGTGCAGATCCCCTTCTGGAAATTCCGGCGGTTTCTGGCGTACCTGTGTGAAAAGAACGGCATTGACTACGTAGAGATTACGGAGAGCTATACTTCCAAGGCCAGCTTTCTGGACCGGGATCTATTGCCGGAATTCGACCCTGAGCACACAGAAAAGTACGTGTTCAGCGGTAAACGGGTAAAACGGGGACTCTATCGCAGTGCAGATGGGCAAGCCGTAAACGCCGACTTAAACGGGGCGGCTAATATTCTGCGCAAAGCCTGTCCGGGGATTGACTTGTCACGGGCAAGTCACGCACTATGTCTAAATCCCATGACACTCTACCCGCTGGTAACAATCAAGAAGCGTACACTTAAAAGTAAAGCGGCGGCCTAACGGCGACTGCATAGAGGCCACTTGTACGGCCTGCCAAGCTCTTTCGGGAGACTTGGGAATCCTCGCGTTTCAACGCGGGGAGGAAGTCAATGAAGTGTACTCTCCAATCGGAAGCCACAGCTCGTTTAATCTTACTCGCTCTCCGTCGCGCTGTATCAGTGGATGCCATGACCGAGCAGATCCGGGGAATCCGTTGCCCGGCTTGCGCGGCGCGATGGTATCAACGTCATAGAAGCTGCCATCGGTCCCTGACCGAGAGAAGGGTCTGATGTGCCAATATCGTTGCAGCATATAGCGGGCGGCTGACTGTCTACGAGCCTGAGAACGGCGGCTGGCTCAAAGTAGGTATGCTAGAGGACCCACCTGGTACATTAAAGCGGTTGGGTTTCTAATTGCTCTTCCACATTTCTTCCGCCATACATCACACGAAGCACATGTACCGTAAAATCGGGCTCTCTAGTGATGTAGAAAACTAGAAAATTACCTACTGGGAAGTATCGCAGGCCTCTCGCACACCAAGGCTCTTTCTTATATGATGGATGCCTGTTTGGCATGGTCTCCAACTTTGAGATTTCCCGTTCAATTCTATCACACAGACTGATTGCTATTTGCGGCTCTAATAATTCAGCAGCAATATATCTAAAAATCTCCTGCAGGTCACTTTCTGCAGCAGGCGTAATAATTATCTCGTATTGCCTCATGTACGCAGTCCTTTTCGAATATTGGAAAATACCTCTTTGGCAGGACGGCCTTTACCTACTAAATAGTCTGAATACCCGCTCCCTAACTCTGCATTAAATTCTGACTCCGTCATGGAATCGACAGATTTAATTTTAGCTGGTGCTAATCTTAATTCAAAAGGTATTGCCCGGTTAATTACAACTTGCTTTAAAAAAAGGCCTATAGCACTTGACATGGAGATTCCCAGACTGTCGAACACTTTTTCCGCCTGTTCTTTCACGTCTGGTTCAATTCGCACATAAAGATTCGATGATTTTGCCATGAAATCCACTTCCTTTCTTGGTGATACTATTATATGGTATTGTACGTACAAAAGCAATACAATATTCACTTCTTTGCATTTCATGCTCGGGGGAGTCGGCCTAACTGCCGCCTCCCCCAGGGTCTGACCCCGACACAATGGGGATCAATTCTGACAAGTCAGGACAGAGTTCCAGGCGAACGGGCCTCGGAGGGGGAAACCTCTCCTGGGCCTTTGCGCGTCTTTAAGATAGACACTGCTCGCGACTGGTAACAGATGAGATCCTAAACTTGGCTCAGCTGAGGTGCGGTCCAGGGGCTCACTTCACTTGCAAGCCCCTTCATGGTATAATATGGTTGCAGAAAAAGGGAAAAGGTGTTATTTATGTGGCCAAGGTGCAACGGGAAGATCAACATGCTTTGAAAGCCTTAAGCGAAGTGTCAGACTTTTGGGGACAACGCAGTTCTGCGTGACGCGGCCATACAACGCTTTGAATTCACCTTTGAGGCAGTTTGGATGAAGTATTAGCCATTGACATTGTGGAAAGGGAGGGGAGTAATATTATGCTGTATGTATCCGGTATCCATGCGTTAAATCTGCCCTGTGCATTACAGACCTGCGGCGACTGGCACGCCTCCGGTATCGACTGGACTAACGTTGCCCTGATGGACAGCAACAAAAGTATTTTTCGTAATTATGGGATCGAACCGCATAAAGTCATTCCCGACCACAAAGGGACTTTCAATGTGGCGAACCATATTAGGGCCTTGCTTGACCTTCTGGCACAAGCTAAATATAGCTTGGCGCAGGGGATGAACAAAGACTTTATCTGCAACGACCAGTACACGGAAGAAATTTTTAACCAGGTTGCCCGGATGAAAGACCTGAAAAATTGGCCGAAAATCGACCGCTTTATGGGGCAGGAATACTACTCGGAATGGCTCGACTATAAGGGGAGCGTGATAGCGCATGGCGGATCAGGAATGGAGAACAAAGCACGGTGAGGTTATCTCAACACTCTTAAATTATCTTAATGCCCAAACCGACAATTACATTTTAAAGGGCGGCACGGCTCTTATGACCTGCTACGGTCTGGATCGGTTTTCAGAGGACATTGATTTAGACGGTACGGATAAATCAATAGGCAATTTTGTTTCCGCTTTTTGTGAAAAAGAGGGGTATACATGTCGTGTTGCAAAGGATACGGATACAGTAAAGCGGTATATGATTAACTATGGCAATATCGGCAGGCCGCTGAAGGTGGAAATATCCTTTCGCAAAAAAATAATCGAGCAGGAAGAAACCGCCAAAATTAAAGGCATCAACGTCTATAAGATCGACAGCCTCTGCGCCATGAAAGTAAACGCCTATGTTGGCCGAGATAAAATAAGAGATTTATACGACCTGACGTTTATCTGTTCTCACTATTGGGATCAGATCCCGGACGCATTGAAAACCGTCATACGGAACGCGGTGGAATACAAGGGATTTGAGCAATTCGACTACATTGTCCGCGAGCAACAAGACGATCTGATTGATAAAGATAAACTTGCCGGCGCTTTCATGGAAATGTATGATCGGCTCGGCCTGCTGTACGACGAAAGCGAGCGATGAGCCCTCAAGATGCCGCTCTTGGAATCAAAGTCACTCCGCCCTGGGTCAGTTCCGGTCAGCCCAGAGTTCTCGCCCGGTTATAGAGATCAGTCAGCCATTTTTCACGTTTTCCTCTGTCGCTGTGCTTGAGGCCCGCAAACATTAGCCTCTCGATTTTGCCGAATCCGCAGAACTTTAAGACGGCTCTCTTCATGGTCGTCCACTCCGTGTTGCAGCGGATGAGCGAAATATACCATCCGGGAGAGTCCGCGGTATATACGACCCATGCCGTCTTGTTCTTGAGCAATCCCTTGGGCAAATTGCCTTCATAGGTATAGGCAAATTCCGACACGAAGACCCTGTCAATGAAACCTTTCAGTATTGCGGGCGGACCGGACCACCAAATGGGGTAAATGAAGATTAGGTGGTCGGCCTGCCGGACAAGTTCCCGGTATTTCTCCGTCGCGGGATCCTGGCAGAGGTCCCGCCTTTTCCTCTCCGCGTCAAACCTTAGCACAGGGTCAAAGCCCTCCTGATAGAGATCAATGACTGTAAAATTGTGACTCGTCTCGGTTAATCCCCGTTTGATATGTTCAAGAACGGCAGCGTTAAAACTCTCGGGATTTGGATGTGCGTACACAATGAGAACTTTCATTTTTATCCCATCCTTTCCCAACTCTTTGTGATATGACATCTGCACTTTTGCCCCAGGAGCCTGATGGTAGCCGCTCCCGATAGCGATAAAAGCGGTCGGCGTCTTGGGCACGTGCGAGCAAGTTCTCCTGGTATTCAGGCTAGCGTAGCACAGAAATGTAAATTCTCAGCCGCGCCTGTGTAAAGTAGCGTTAAAATTCCTGCTCAGCCACAAGGCGGCGACACGCCGGGTTCCCCTGTCAGCCCTCTTTGCATTTCCTCGGCGGAAACTCGCCGGTAAACACGCCTCACCGTCGCCGTAGGGGATAGTGGGGCCTTTTCTCGTTTAGGGGGCCGGTACAGAAAAAGGCATCACGGGCCGAAGAAAGAAGTCGAAACATGAAAATATATGCTATGAATAGCATAAACTATATTTTTCAAAACTTTTATGCTATGCTATTCCTGGGGGTGATTTTATGCTAAAAAGTGGAAGAGAACTGCGCAGCCGCGACCTTTATCTGAATCGGCTGATTGCATTTCAGGATACCGAGCCTGTGAAAATCATAACCGGAATCCGACGCTGCGGCAAGTCCAGCCTGCTGAAGCTGATGGCGCGGCATCTGCGCAATAACGGAGTTGCGGAGGAGCAGATCATCGAGCTCAACTTTGAGTCGATGGAGTTTCGGGGAATTTGCGCGGAAGCGCTGTATCAATATGTGAAGGAGCGCCTTCCGGACGGAAAACGCGCCTATTTGTTCTTAGACGAGATTCAGCGCGTTGACCAGTGGCAGGATGCCGTTAACTCTTTCCGCGTCGATTTTGACTGTGACATTTATGTGACCGGCTCCAACGCCTACCTGCTTTCTTCGGAGTACGCGACTTATCTTGCCGGGAGAAGCGTTGAGATCAAAATGCTTCCTCTCTCTTTTCGCGAGTTCATTGACTTTCATGGCTATACCGTTCGTGAACGGAAAAATCCATCGGGCGGAATCAGCAAGCGCATTTATGACGCAGATAGCGAAAGCTATGAGCCGAAAGAACTGCTGGAGGCCTATCTGAAGTTCGGGGGTATGCCCGGAATTGCCGATGTTGGGCTGGACACTGACAAGGCGCTGACACTGCTGGACGGCGTATACTCTACCGTGGTTGTGCGTGATATTCTGGAGCGTGAAAGCCGCAGAGGACGGCGGCAGATCACGGACCCGGATCTGCTGAGAAAGGTCATCATGTTCCTTGCCGACAATATTGGCAACATCACGTCCATCACCTCCATCAGCAATAAGCTTGTCCATGAAAAGCTGCTCGACAGCAAGCGGAACGGTAATCCATCCGTTCACACCATTCAGGCCTATGTGGGTGCTCTGCTGGAATCCTATGTGTTTTACGAAATTAAGCGCTTTGACATTAAAGGGAAAGAGTATCTGCGTACTCTCGGAAAGTATTACATCGTGGATATCGGGCTACGCAACTATCTGCTGGGTTTCCGCGATATGGATACCGGGCATATAATCGAAAATATCGTTTATTTTGAGCTGCTGCGCCGCGGCTATGATGTCGCGATCGGAAAGGTCGGCGACAAGGAAGTGGACTTCCTTGCCACCCGTGCCGATGAGAAGAAGTATATTCAGGCAACAGAATCCATAAACGATCCCGTCACAAGGGAGCGGGAGCTTGCCCCGTTTCGCAGCATACGGGACAATTACGAAAAGGTTGTCATTGCCGGTGACTGCGATCATCCCGTGACGCAGGACGGAATCAAGCTTGTTAAGCTGACAGATTTCTTATTGGACAACTGATCGCACATCCGAAATCACACTGCAGCGCGAGATGGAGGATTTCCTTGAGCCGGTGATTGAACCTCCCCTGACTGAAGTCAGAGGATTTCCGGTTGATTCCGGGGACTTCCCTACGATCATGCCGACGTTGCGCACCAAGGCGTTGAGGCTGCAGGCGATGCCGAGCTTGCTTTTGGGTCCGCGTGGCTTTTCTGAGGTCTGGAGTGGCGAATCAAACAGGACGATCAGGCCGTCTCAGTGCAGAGGAACAATAGAGTCAAAGAGGCCAATGATAATGTCTATATTATTCCTATGTTGTGGTATACTTCCCAATTTCCCCCAAAAGGGGACTGGTACTTCCCCCTTCCCAGATCGAACAGCTTGTTCAAGATAATGTAGCGCTAATTTCAAAAGAATGGAGGGAGTTCCATGCTTAAGACGAAATTGAGAGATCATTTTGTACGTCCCAGTGAGCCGACCAGAATTAAGAAAGTAGAAGTAGAGCCAACTGCGCTAATTGTTTTCTTATCTGATGGACGAGTAATATATACTCCTTTGGAGTGGTTTCCTCTTCTAGATGCCGCCAGTTCAACGCAACGGGAGAATTTCAGAATATCCCCGCGCGGAATTCACTGGGACGAATTAGATGAAGACATTCCGATTGAGACTTTCTTGGACGATTACAGATAGTGCGCGAAGGATTCGCTCCGGCGACCGGCTTCCCCAAAGTTAGCCCCCGCACGACGGGAGAGTGTCACAATTCCGGACATGCAATGGGCTAAACCGCCGGGACGTACTCACATAGCCGCGGCGGTTGATAGAGACCGTGGCGGCGGCGAGGAGAACGACGCCGCCTACGACCAGGACCGTACGAAAGGAAGCCATAAAGGCTTGGGCGGCTTGGGTGTTTGTCGGATGCTGGACTCCGCCCAGGAAGGCAGCCTGATCAGGGTGGCCGGCGACGCTGCCACGCCTTCTCCTCCCAAGAGACGAGACCCCGCAAGCATGCGGGGTCTTGTCTTGGCTGGAGCTCTAGGCTGGACTCCAAGCCCTACGGAGCCCTATGTCAACTATCGAAACAACTTTGGATAATCGGTTGTGCCATGGATTACTCGATAAACATAGACCGTGTCATCAATGAGTCGGTAAACACAGATGTATTCACCACATACAAGCTTTCGATACCCTTTATTTTGTAGAACGGAATCTGAATGCTCTGGGCCCAACAATGGGTACTCACCAAGCTTCTCGATGCTATCAAGCAGCTTGCCGGTAATTTTCTCCGCTGATATTGGACCGACTGCAAGCAGATGGTAATCCGCTATTCGGTCAATGTCGTTAAAAGCAGGAGCTAGAATCTTAACCCTAGCTTTAGGCATGAGAATACTTCTCCTTTAAACGGTTTCTCACCTCGCCGACCGTATAGACCGGCTCTCCGGAAAGGCGGGAAAGCTCGGCTTCCAAAATCTTAGCACGGTGTTCCAGCATTTTTTCTCGCTGCTCGAAGGCATCAATGCTCATAACCACTATATCGCCTTCGCCATTTTTTGTAATATAAATCGGCTCACCAGTTTGATGAGCCAAACTGGAAATCGTTCCATAGTCATTGCGCAGAGCCGTTGAAGGTTTTATCTGCATAATCGATCCCTCCAATTATATTATTCTGCTATTATTGTACGATAATTCCACCAGGATATCCATAAAAACTTGAGGCTTTCGGTCGCTCCCCAGTCTGTTCCAAAAGATGCCAAAAGGGGACAGGTACTTCCCCTTTTCCTTCTTCCTTCCCCCCTTCTTCCTCCCTTCTCCTTTCGACAAACTTCTGCGGCGCCAGGGAAAATCCCATGTTAAAATTAGGTCGCCTAAGTAGGTTGCCTAAGTGAGTGAGTGCTTTGCCTTACTACTTGGGAAAAGACCGGAGTTAAGGGGGGGGGAGAGGGTTGTGCCCAGAAAACCACGTGTCTGGTATCCCGGTGCCGGCTACCATGTCATGTTGTCGCGGCAACCATCGTAATGATATCTTCCGCGATGATGAGGACTGGAAGGTTTATCTTACGCTTGCGCGCGAAACTAAGGAGAAGTATCCGTTTCTTCTGCATACCTATTGTCTGATGACGAATCATGTTCATTTGCATATCGAGACGGGATAGATTAATATCAGCCTGATTATAGAACGTGCGCGGGAAAACCTCGGAATTCGATTCCGGGGATGAGAGCGCTTCCCCAAAGAATTTCAAACTATTGTCTTCCCTTTGTGGTAGAATATGGTCATGAACAGTCATCATAAGACACGACATGCAAACTTACTTTACAAACTATCACATTGTATGGATACCCAATTACAGACGCAAGAGTCTTACGGACAACGTAGCTTTGGCGGTTAAAGAATCACTTCAAACTCTAGCACAGGAGTGGGAAATCATTGCGTTGGAAGTGATGCCGGATCATGTTCACTTGGTGATATCATGTCTCAGCAGAAACCATCCGGCATTACATCGAAGAGTGCCAAGATTACTAGCGAGGAGGTGAAAAAGAAATGTTCGCTACTCAAAAAGTACGGATTAAAGGCCTTACGCAAGCAGAATATGAGATTCTGTGTCTGCTCCACCGGCATGCTAAAAACCTCTGCAATGTGGCGCTCTATGCTCTGCGCCAGCACTTTTTTGCGACGGGAAAACTGCTGAGCTTCAATAAGCTCTACCATCAGTGTAAAACAAATGAGAATTACCACTTGATCCAAGCCGGAGTAAGTCAGCAGATTCTAAAGAGGGCACATGGAAATATGAAATCGTTTCTGGCGCTCAGCACAAAAGCGGCATTGGGGCAATATCCAGCGGAGAAAGTCAAGATTCCCAAGTATCTACCCAAGGACGGCTATTCCCAGCTTCTTTGCTCGACCAATGCGATCACTGTTCACGACGGCTTTTTTCAGATACCCATGTCCAATCGGTTCATGCAGGAACATCCCGGCTTGACCATCAAAATTCGTGTACCGGATCGTATCGCGAATCGGCCCATCCGGGAAGTACGTCTAAACCCCCTCCACCAGGCCCGCTTCTTGGAAGCGGAGTTTGTGTATAAAACAGCGGATAAGGCCCAGCTTGTAGGGGAGCCGGAAACTTTAGCTCTGGATCTCGGGGTAAACACTCTGGCAGCCGGTATTAGTACTACCGGAACCGCGTTTTTGATCGACGGAAAGCGGCTGAAATCAGTCAATCAATGGTACAACAAGGAACGTTCCAGACTCCAATCAATAAAAGACCTGCAAGGGATCAAAGGCGAAACCAATAAACTGGCGTTAATCGCCTACAACCGGGAAAACTTCATGCGCGACTGCCTGAGCAAAGCCGGTCACTTGATTTTGCAGCATTGCCTCGACAACAAAATCGGGCGGGTAGGTGTGGGTGTGAATCCTGGCTGGAAGCAAGCAATCAAGATCGGGCATGTGAACAATCAAAACTTCGTGCAGATTCCCTTCTGGAAATTCCGGCGGTTTCTGGCGTACCTGTGTGAAAAGAACGGCATTGAATACGTAGAGATTACGGAGAGCTATACTTCCAAGGCCAGCTTTCTGGACCGGGATCTATTGCCGGAATTCGACCCTGAGCACACAGAAAAGTACGTGTTCAGCGGTAAACGGGTAAAACGGGGACTCTATCGCAGTGCAGATGGGCAAGCCGTAAACGCCGACTTAAACGGGGCGGCTAATATTCTGCGCAAAGCCTGTTCGGGGATTGACTTGTCACGGGCAAGCCACGCACTATGCCTAAATCCCATTAGACTCTACCCGCTGGCAACAATCAAGAAGCGTGCACTTAAAAGTAAAGCGGCGGCCTAACGGCGACCGTATAGAGGCTACTTGTACGGCCTGCCAAGCTCCTTCGGGGGACTTGGGAATCCTCGCGTTTCAACGCGGGGAGGAAGTCAAGAAGCGTTTGAACATGCTTTATACACAGTACTTTAACAACAAGTATAGTCTCGTAGGACATCTCTTTCAGGATCGCTTCCGTTCGGAGGAGATTAAGTCGGATGGGTACCACTTGTATGTGAGCAAATATATCCACCTCAATCCGGTGAGGGCCGGCATCGTCGCGAGCCCTGTGCTTTACCCGTGGAGCAGCTACCCAGCTTATCTTGGACTCAAACAAGACTGTTTGGTGACGACGCAAAAGATCCTGGGCTATTTTAGGATGGCAGAAGTTGAACAGTATCAGAAGTATGTAGAAGGGGAAAAAGAGGTCCAAACTTCAGCAGGGGAAACTAGACCGAGGAGTGAACGAGGGGACGGGTTCGGTCTGAAACGGTAAGGGCGAAACTAGAACTGTAGAAGCACCGGAAAATCTCCAGGGAGGAGTCCCTGGAAATTCCCGAGAAATCCCAAAAGGGGACAGGCCCTTCTCTCCCTCCCTTCTCCTCCTTCTCCTCCTTCTCCTCTCAAACCGGCCGGGACGTACTCACATAGCCTCGGCGGTTGATGGAAACAGCGGCGGCGGCGAGGAGAACGACGCCGCCCACGACCAGGACCGTACGAAAGGAAGTCATAAAGGCCTGGGCGGATTGGGTACTCGTAGGATGCTGGACTCCGGCCAGGAGGGCAGCCTGGCGGATTTCGAAGAGGGTGACGGAGAGGGTTGTCCCAACGATCATGCCGACGTTTCGCACCAGGGCGTTGAGGCCGCCGGCGATGCCGAGCTTGCTTTTCGGCACGGAACTCATCACACTGCTGTTATTGGGAGAATTGAACATCCCGGCTCCGATCCCCATCAGGAGGGGTCCGGGGACGATCTGCCAGAACGGGGAATGGGGTGTGAGGAGGACGAGGTAAAAGATCCCGAGGGCCATGGTCGCCAAGCCGCCGGTGGTCAGGGCGACCGGACCGTGTTTATCGGAAGCGTAGCCGCTCAGAGGGGCGGCTATAGCCATGGCTAGGGGAAAGGCCGTCATGAGAAGGCCCACTTGGGTGGCGGAATAGTTCAGGACGGTCTGCAAATAGAAGGGCATGAGCATGGTGTAGGTGAACTGGCCGGCAAAGGAAAGAAAAGCGGAAAGGTTGCCGATGAGAAAAGGAATGTTTCTGTAAATGTCGAAGTCGATGATCGGGTCGGAGGTGCGGCGCTCCGCCCAGACGAAAGCGGCCAGCAAGAGGAGGCCCAAGGCGAAAGCCCCCAGAATTCCGGCGGAATCCCAGCCCGCGTCCTGGCCGTTATTGAGGGCGTAGAGCAGGCTGATCATGCCGAGGGCAAAAAGGAGGGAACCCGTGGAGTCGAAACGGACGGACTCCTGTTTGGCGTTATCATTCGGCAGAATGACGAGGGCGCCGAGAAAGGCGACGATGCCGATGGGTACGTTGACATAGAAAATGGCCCGCCAGCTGATAAGGCCCACGAGAATCCCCCCCAGAGCCGGGCCCGTGAGGGAGCCGAGGGCGACCATGGTACCGCTGAGTCCCAGAGCCCGGCCCCGCTCCTCGAGCGGGAAGGCGGCCACGATCAGGGCCTGGCTGTTGGCCATGAGCATGGAGGCCCCGACGGCCTGGAGCACGCGCATGCCTACCAGGAACCAGATGTTATTGGTCAGGCCGCAGAGAGCGGAGCCTAGGGTGAAGAGGACGAACCCGCTGAGATAAAGCCTGCCTCTGCCCCACATATCGGCCAGTTTGCCGAAGATGGGCAAGAGGCTGGAAATGGTCAGGAGATAAGCGGTGACGACCCATTGCAGGACAGCCAGCCCGGCGTGGAGCTTAATTGCCATGGTCGGCAGGGCGACCTGGACTATACTGGCATCCAGGGTGGACATAAAGGTCCCCAAAGCGACGTTGGCCAAGATAAACCAGCGTATATGCGGGGACTTTTTGATGTTTTCGGTGAGGCTCACGTTTGGCCAAGCTCCTTCCGTGTGCGTCCTATAAGTATTTCCATAAGTATTGTAAATCATTTGACCGAGTCTTGTAAATCATTTCGTGCTGAAATTAAAGACTGAGCTGCTTTTATTAGGAATACGTAAAGATTTTATAGGACTATTGCCAACCCGTGGGACGCTTACTATAATCAAAAGGGCGACTGGAAATTTTGCCCGAAGCCCGATTCAAACCCCGGTTGCTAACTAAAGAATTATTTCACGATTATACACCAGATGCTGCAACAAAAGTACAAGCTGAGACGTAAGCTCTGTGGAACAAACCTCGTGCCATAAACCCTGTGCCAAAAGGCGCGGGGCCAGAAAGTGCAAGGTACACAGCACAAGGCTAAAAGTACAAGGCAAAAAAGGTACAGAGACACAAAGCACAAGGAAGAAAGAGGTGTTCAGTGTGTTCAGTCTCATTTCCCAGAGGGGTGTGTGTCCGTTTAATCGGGGGCCCAGACCCCGGCGCGGGCTTGCCCTGCTCTCGGTATTCCTCCTCCTGGGCGGGGTCGTTGGCTGCGGGGCGGCCGCGAAGACATCCGCTAAAGCCGCGGCTGTGCCGGTGACCGCAGAGAAAGTGGAACTTACCCCCTTGCCCACGGCGGACAGTTTCCTTGGAACCGTGACCCCTTACATACAAACGGTCCTCTCGCCCTCACTTTCCGGAGTCCTCAAGGCCGTCAATGTTCGCACGGGAGACATCGTTCAAGCGGGCCAGACTTTGGCCGCGATTGACACCGGAGTGCTGCAGGCGCAAGAAGCTCAGGCCGCGGCCGGTGTTGACGTAGCGCAAGCTCAGCTGGGAGCGGCCAATCAGGGCTCCGGCAATTCCCTGACCCAAGCGGCGGCGGCCGTGAAGGCGGCGGAGACGAACCTGGCCAATGCCAAAGCCAGTGCGGACGCGGGGGCGACCGGAGGGGAGCAGGGGGTGGTCTCGGCTCAAAAGGCTGTGGAGAGTGCGGAGAAGGCCCTCGCCACGAGCCGGACCCAGCTGGCCAACGCCCAAGTTCAATATGACAACAGCGTGAAGCAGGCTCAAGCCGGGGTGAACCAAGCGCAGGCCGCTTTGGAGGCGGCTCAGGTCCAGGCCCAGAGTGCGGCCAACAGTCTTTCCGGCGCTCAAGACGCTTATGATACGGCAAAAACCGGACTGGCGCACGCGCGCCAGACGGCCCATTCCACGACGGATCCGAATCTCTTGGCGGCGCAGGCTGCCTTCGACCAGGCTAACATCGGTTTGCAAGGCGCCCAGGGCGCGGCGGCCAACGCCAACGCGGGTGTGACACGGGCCCAGTCCGCTCTCGGGGCGGCCCAGGCAGCTATGCAAGCCGCTCAGGCGGCCAAGACCGTTCAGACGGCCCAGGCCCAGGTGGCCCAAGCCCAAGCCCAGGTCGACCAGGCCCAAGCCGGGGTGGCCCAAGCTCAGGCCGCCCAGCAAAATGGCCAGACCTCGGGGAGCAACGGGGTGGCGGCGGCCGAGGCGGCCCTCAAGCAGCAGCAGACGACCTATCAGACCCTGCTCAACAATCCCCAGCTGCAGGTGAGCGCGGCCCAGGTGCAGGCAGCCCAGGCCGGCGTCCAGGTCATCCAGGCCCAGATTGACAATGGCAGTGTGGTCGCCCCGGTTGGGGGCTATGTCACGGCGGTCAACGGCCAAGTGGGGCAGGCGGTGGGACCGCAAGGCGGCTTTATCACGATCGCCTCCATGACTCCCCTGCAGGCGACGGTGGACGTGCCGCAAGACCTGATAGTCAAGATGAAAGCCGGGGAAAAGATGAGCGTCTTTGTGCCGGCAACGGAGGAATCATTGCAGGGAAGCGTGAGCGCGGTTCACCCGGCTCCCGATCCAAACAGCAAAAAATACGCGGTCGACATCGCTTTGCGGGCCGGCAAGACACAAGTCCTGCCCGGCATGCAGGTCGAGGCACATCTGGTTAACGAGAGCAAGAAAGGGATCACCGTTCCCGCCGACAGCGTGGTCACCCTTCAAAGCGGGGCCCAGTCGGTCTTTGTCGTCAAGGATGGAAAAGCGAAACAGACTATGATCCGGTTGGGTGCCATGACGGGTTCGCTGTACCAAGTCACCGGGGGGCTCAAAGTCGGGGATGAGGTCGTGGTCAAGGGGCAAACACTCCTCTCGGACGGGGACGCCGTGCAGGTTATTCCGAGCGGATCGGCTGCCGGCACTCAAAAGAAGCAGCCCGGTGCTTCCGCTTCGGCTCCTTCGGCAAAGGCCCCCGGCGCTTCTTCTTCCTGAAGAAACGGTCATGAACCCCAGCCGGCACCACGCTCGCTCAAGTGAGTGAACGGCTAATTCCGGCTGACGCGAGTTCTCTTATTATCCTGGGGAAGATTACCTTTTCCCGGAAGATCGCCTTCCGATAGAGAAGCGAAGCCCTGACAGGGAGAGAAAGGCGGGAGCAATGTGAAAATAGCGGACATATCCATTCGCCGTCCGGTGACGATCGCCATGATCATGCTGGGTGCGCTGTTTGTCGGAATCATCGCTATGCTCAGTTTGCCCTTGGATATTTACCCGAAGATGGACCTGCCCTATGCCGTGGTCGTGACCACACTGCCGGGCGCCACTCCGACGCAAGTCGAGCAGCAGATCTCGAAACCGGTGGAAGAAGCCCTGCAGAGTCTTTCAGGGGTTCAGGAGATTGATTCGACCTCTTTGCAGAACGTGGGCGTCGTGGTGGTTCAGTTCGACTATACCGTCAATATGGCGCAAAAAATGGAGGATATGCGCAGTGTAGTCAACCAGATGAGCGGCACTCTGCCCAAAGACGCCACCACACCGATTGTGCAGCAGTACAACCCGGCCGACCAGCCGATCATGACCGTCACCCTCTCCGGCGGGCAGTCCTTAGCCTCTCTTTCGGACGAAGCTAAAAATATTATCCAGACTGCTTTGCAGCATGTGAACGGGGTGGCCAACGTCGACCTTATCGGCGGATTGACACGCCAGATCACAGTGGACGTGGACCCGGGCAAGCTCGCTTATTATCACTTGTCCATCAGCCAGGTGGAGCAGGCTATCTCCTCCGCTAATTACTCCGCGGACGTCGGCCAAGCCGTGCGCGGCAGCCAGCTGATTCCGCTCAAAGTCAACGGCCAGTTCAGCTCTCCCCAGGAGCTGCTCAAAGTCCCCATCAGCGGGGGGACTCAGAACCTGTCGGTGGGGGATGTCGCTCAAGTCAAAGATAATTACAAAGATGTGACACTCATCTCCAACTTAAACGGCCAAGCATCCGTCGGCTTCAGCATTAAGCAGTCGAGCGGGGCCAATACCGTGAAAGTATCGACCGGAGTGCACCAGGCCTTGAAAGAACTGAAGAAAAACCTGCCCTCCGGCATGCACCTGACCGTGGTCAGTGATTCCGCCAAGGGGATCAAGGACGCGATCAACGTAGTGGTGGAGCACACCCTGATCGGCTTCATCCTGGGCATCCTGCTCATGCTCCTCATCCTGCGCAGTGTGCGTTCCACGGTCGTGATCGGGGTGGCCATTCCCATCTCCATCCTCACCACCTTTGTTCTCATGTATCTGAACCATCTCACGATCAACATGATTACCCTGGGCAGCCTCGGGATAGCCTTGGGTTCTTTGGTGGATTTCTCCGTGGTGGTTCTGGAAAGCATTTTCCGGGCCAGGCAGCGCGGCTTGGGCCCGAAAGAGGCGGCCAGCGCCGGCAGCGCGGAAGTGGGAACCGCGGTCATGGTGGCGGCCATGGCTCAGATTTTCGTGTTCGGGCCCTCCCTCTTCACCGGGGGCATAGCCGGTCAATTGTTCGGCCCGATGGCTTTGACCGTGACTTTCTCGCACTTAGTCGCCCTGATCGTGGCTCTCACCCTGACACCCATGCTCGCATCCAAGCTTCTGGTCGGCTCCCGCTTCGGTCAGGAGGACACGATTCCGGGTAAAACGGCTCCTTTCCGTCTCTGGGCTCCCTTTGATTGGTTCGGCCGCGGCATGCATGATTTGACGGCCGCCTACAGCAAGGTTCTGGCCTGGAGCCTGAAACACCGCAAGACGGTGGTGGTGCTGGCGGTGGTGCTGTTTTTGGCGGTGATCCCGCTTTTGTCCCGGGTGGGTACGGAGTTAATGCCGTCCGTTACCAACAACCAGATCAATGTCTCACTCACCTTGCCGGACGGGACCAGTTTGGACGAGACCGCCCGCGTGACTCAGGAATTGGAGAATAGGATCCGGCAGCACCTGAGCAACGTGGCTTCGATCTACGCCCAGATCGGAACGGTGGCTGGTTTCAGCGCCAATTCGACTAACAGCTCCAGCTTGATCGTGACCCTGAACCTCACCGGAAACGAGTCCGCAACCGACGCCGCCAATAATCTTCAACAGTATGTCGACAATATTCCCGGGGCCAAGGTCGTCGTCCAGTCCGACAGCTTGGCGCAGGGGCCCTCCGGCGGAATCGTGCAAGTGCAGATCACCGGTCCGGACCTCAACACCCTGGCCGACCTCAGCAATCAGGCGGCTAAGATCATGCAGAAACTGCCCTATCTGAGGTATGTGGACAATCAGTTGTCCACCGGGCAGCCGGATTATGAATTGAAACTGAGCCAGAGCGCTTTGGTACAAAACGGTCTGACGGAGGGCCAGGTCGTCAGCGCCCTGCGCACGGCTTTCCAAGGCAGTACCGCCGGCACCTATTACCAGGGCGACAACGGCTATGATGTCGTGGTGCGTTTTCCGGAAGGTTATTCCCGGGATATCACCAAGCTCTCGGAAGTTACGGTTATGAACTCAGCGGGTCACTCGATTCCTCTGACTCAGGTGGCGAAGCTGATCCTGACGCAGGAGCCCACCATGGTGACCCACGTGGGGGGGATTCGCACGGTCTACGTCCAGGCCAACGTCTCGGGCGCATCCACTGGACAGGCTCAGGCGGAGCTGACCAAGCTCTTTAAATCCATCCGGGTTCCCAAGGGTTATGAAGTGGGCTTCGGCCAGTATGCCCGCTTCCAGGCGGAAGCCTTCCAGTCATTGGGCATCGCGCTCTTCTCCTCGGTGGCTCTGGTGTACATGGTCATGGCGGGGATGTTTGAATCCCTGCTCACGCCTTTTGTCATCATGTTCTCCTTGCCACCGACCCTGGTGGGCGCGGTCCTCGGCCTCTTCCTGACTCACAAGACCATCAACATGAACTCTTTGATGGGCTTAGTCATGCTCATCGGGCTGGTCACGAACAACGCCATCGTTCTGGTGGACTATACAAACCAACTGAAGGCCAAAGGGCTCTCTCTGCGGGAAGCCCTCATGCAGGCGGGCCCGGTCCGGCTGCGCCCGATCCTCCTTACCACGGTGACGAATGTCGCGGCCATGCTTCCCCTGCTCATTCTCGGGGGTACCGGGACGGGGACTCTGGCTTCGATGGCGGCTGTCATCACCTTCGGCCTCACTCTCTCCACCCTGGTGACATTGGTCTTGGTCCCGGTCATGTACGTGAACATGGAATGGCTGATCGGCAAGTTCCGGCGCCCTGACCGCAAGAAGCCTCAGGGTCCGGAGAACGCGGCAAATCAGGCGGACGGGGTGAACCTGGCAAACGCGGCGGACGGGGTGAACCTGGCAAACACGGCGGGCAGGGCGAATCAGGGGAGCGGGGTAGGTTCTCCGGCTCCCGCCGGCGACCCCGCTGCTCCGGTTTCCGACGGCCACCGGGGCAGTTCGGCTCCGGACGGTCACCCGGGCGATCCGGCTCCGGACAGCCACCCAGACGCTCCGCTTCCGGATAACCCGGCGGGCAGCGGTGCTCCGCTCGGTCCCACTCCGGTGGGGCCCGTAAGCCCGGCAGGCTAAGATGATCCAGCGGGCGGAGGCTTTTGACGCGCGACTTCTTTGGTTGTCACAGCGAGTGCAGAATGTACGACAAAATGATTTGTTCGCCGCTCTCTTTCATGTTCCGGATCGTTGCTCTTCGGACCGCCACAGGCACCGCCAGCATCCGACACGGGGCAAAAGGCTCAGGATAAGCAGACAGCGTAACTAAAAAACGGCCGCGGAAGGGAAATTCCGGCGGCCGTTTTTTGTCGTCTCAACCCAAAATCCAATCGAGCAGCGCTTGGTCGTCCATGGCGTTCGGCTGCCAGAGTTCGCCGGGCTGGCCTTGAAAAGCAACCGGGTCGCGATCCGTAGCGGTGAGGAATTCGTGCGCTGTGTCCCGCGACTTTGCGCGACGAGACGGAGCTTTTTGCTAAAAAAATCTCTTGTCAGAACATACTTCGCATGCTATACTTTGTTGTGTTCGTCAAGGCAAGCAATCAATTGCATGCACAAGATGCTTGTCTCCGCGTCCTGCCTATGGAGGTACGATTCTGAGTATGAGAGGTGCTGTGCCCATGTCTGAGGAAGTGCGGGGCCAAGGTGAAGAAGACACGCGCAGCCGGGTCATGCGGGCCGCCCTGGAGGAGTTTTACCTGTGGGGCTACAAGGGAACGAGCACGAGGCGCATCGCGGAAAGGGCCGGGGTCAACGAGGTCACGATTTTCCGGCATTTCGGCAGCAAATCCGAATTGCTGCGAGTGGCGGCCGAGCAGGCTTTTCAGGAACTGAGCATGCCGGTTCCCTGTGAGGAATATCTGCGCCTTCCTGTGCGGGAAAGTTTGAGCAAATTCATCGGCGCTTACCTGGAGATGCCGAACGGCCTGACCGATCTGTTCACGCTGGGCATGTCGGAATCCTTTGCTCATCCCCAGATGGCGGAACTCTTCAAGAGCTACGCCTGGCAAAACCGCGTCAACCTGGCGGAGTATTTCCGGCAAATGCACAGCGCGGGCAAACTTCGGGAGACGAATTTCAGCGTCCTGGCCCACATTGTTTTATCATCTGTTTACTCTTTGGTCATGGTGAAACGGAGGGCTCCGGAAAAAGTGAGCCGAGACCTCAAAGACGAAGAGGTCCTCGCTTGCTTGGTCAATGGGATCGCTTGCGCTTACGGAGCGGAGCCGGAGGAAGGAGAGGGGGCAGAGGGTAAAGATCAGGGCTAGAGCGAGGGATTCTATCGGAATTATAGGTCCGCGTACTTGGGTAAAGATCAGGGCTAGAGCTGGGATCGGAGCCGGCGCCCCTGTCTCCGGCCAGTCTTTGTGTAGATGAAGGGGGCTGCGGGGTCCGGGTTGAGATGAAAGGTCGGGACGATCGGGGGGCGAAAGCTAACGCGGTGCGGCAGCTAGGATGCGGGCCGGAGTGAAGAATGCTTACCGGCAGATAGATTCCGCGTCAGACCCGATTGATGGGAGCTCTCGCGAGACAGTGACGGAATGTTAGGAGGAGGTTGGAAATGGCTCTGTCAAGAAAGACGGGAATCGCCGTTGTTCTAATCCTGGCGGCCATTGTGGTATTCGGGGGCGGTGGCTGGTATTTTTATGAGCAAGCCACCTATGTTACTACCGACAATGCCACCGTTCAGGGGACGGATCTTCAGGGGGCGGTAGTTCCGCTGACCTCGACCGGTGATGGCTTTGTGAAAAATTGGGCACCCACGGAAGGTATGACCTTCAGCCAAGGCCAGGTTGTCGGAGAGGTAGACGGTTTGGTCGGTTCCACGCAGATTCGAGCGCCCATCACGGGAACGGTCCTGCAGAATGACACGGTGAACGGGCAAGTGGTTCTGCCGGGACAGAATCTGGGCTATATGGTAAACCTCAACCACCTTCAAGTCGTGGCCAATATCGATGAAGGCAACATAAGTAAAGTGCAGGTCGGGAGAAAGGTGGATATTACGGTTGACGCCTATCCGGGAAAAACCTTCCCCGGAACCGTGACCCGGATTGGCACGGCCAGCTCTATGATCGTCAACGCGATCCCGAATGTCAATCTGAGCGGAGTGTTTGACAAGGTTACGGAACGGGTACCTGTCTATATCTCGATCGACAGGCTCTACGGGGTGCATCTCGTTCCGGGTTTCTCCGCTGCGGTTGCTATCCATCGGCATTAATGTGAGGAAAGAGGGTGCGGAGCGGTGTCAGAGAAGAAGAAAGTCATCCGGGTGCTCCTTATCGTAGTGCTGGTGCTGGCTGCGGCCGGCGGTTATACCTATTATCGCTGGAGCAGCGGTTTTATCAGTACGAATGATGCCCAGATTACAGTGGACGGGCCGACGGTGCCGATCACGGTTGCTTTCGGGGGACGCCTGAAGAGCTGGCTGGTCAAGCCTAACGCGCGGGTCAATCAGGGCCAGATCATAGGCGAAGAGTCTAACCAATCCGTCCTGGCGGCCAACAGCGGCCTCATCCCGATGGTTCAAGGCAATTCCGCTC
Organism: Peptococcaceae bacterium CEB3; assembly: GCA_001029295.1. Classification (GTDB taxonomy): domain Bacteria; phylum Bacillota; class Desulfitobacteriia; order Desulfitobacteriales; family Desulfitobacteriaceae; genus Acididesulfobacillus. Next base: position 289,294 of record LDXJ01000063.1, read on the forward strand.
TGGCCCAGCGCTTGGCGGAAAGAGAAGTCGTACGTTCCCCCATCAGCGGGCTCATCGTTCAGTGCAATGCCAGCGTGGGACAGGGGGTTCAGCCGGGGATGGTTTTGGCCCAAGTGGCTAATGAAAATCACCTGCAGGTGACGGCCAATATCTATGAGACGAAGATCCGCAAGGTGCGTGTTGGGCAGAAAGTGGACGTTACGGTGGACGGACTGCCCGGGACGGTCCTGCACGGTCAGGTGGCCCGGATCGGCGAGTATACGCTCTCGGTCTTTTCCCTGATTCCTAACGTGACGGCGGCTTCCGGCTCCTACACCAAAGTGGCGCAGAGGGTACCGGTGGTGATCAATTTCCAAGATCCCCAATTGGCTAAACAAACCCTGGTGCCGGGTATGAACGCGGAGGTCAAAGTCTATCTGCGTTAGTAAAAAGCTGTGATGGAGCAGTAATCCACGGGTAGTAAGAAAAATCATTGCAGACGACGTGCTGATCCTCTGCCGAACCCGTGAGGAAGCGGAGGTGGCATTGCAACTGGCGGGGTAAAAGTAATCTATAGGGAAGCCAACCGCGTGCACTCCGTAAAGAGGGTTCTGCCCAAGTTCAAACGGAGTTAGCGTAAGCCAGGAAGTTAGCGTAAGCCGGGAAGTTAGCGTAAGCCAGGAAGTTAGCATACAGCCGGGAAGCTAGCGTACAGCCGGGTTGTGCGGATCCGGACAAACCATAGACTCGGTTTAAAAAGGGGGGATGTTGGATGTCTTTTGAGGAAAAGTTCGGGGTGCCCGGCTTAACCGTCATCAGCGTAGTTTTGGGGGTCTTTATGGCTATCCTGGATTCCAGTGTCGTCAACGTTGCTATCCCCAAGATGATGGCCGTCTTTGCCACCACTCAAAACAATATTTCCTGGGTCATTACCGTATATTTACTGACCACCGGTATGCTGACACCCGTCAGCGGCTATTTGGGGGACCGCTTTGGTTACAAGAAGATCTACCTGATTGCCCTGGTCATTTTCACTTCCGGCTCGGCCTTATGCGGAGCGGCCTGGAATGTGCAGGCTATGATCGCGTTTCGCGTGATCCAGGCGGTGGGCGGGGCTATGCTCATGCCAATCAGCATGTCTATTCTTTTCAGCCTTTCCAAACCGGAGAAACGCGGTGCCATGATGGGCATCTGGGGCATCGCTATCATGTTCGCCCCGGCTTTCGGTCCGACCTTGAGCGGATACATCGTGGAATTCCTCGACTGGCGCCTGATTTTCTATATCAATGTGCCGGTGGGAATTATCAATTTCTTCATGTCTTATCTCTACATTCCTCATTTTGAACCTCGGAAGGCGGATAAGTTTGACTTTCCCGGATTTGCCACCTCAATTATCGGCTTTTTCTGCCTGCTCTACGCTCTCTCGGATGCTCCAAACGCGGGCTGGAACTCTTTGGAGATTATGTCTCTGCTCACGGCCTCGGGAATTTTCTTGGCCCTCTTTGTGGTGGTGGAATTAACATCACCTAATCCTATGCTCGACCTGCGGCTGCTCAAAATCCGGAAATTCCTCGTCTCTTCCGCGTCCATGGCCTTGCTCAGTATGGCCATGCTGGGAGCGCTCTTTGTCCTGCCGGTTTTTCTCCAGAACGGTTTGGGCCTTTCTCCGCTGCAAACGGGTTTGCTGACTATGCCGGGGGCCATCGTTACGGGCTTTCTCATGCCGGTGAGCGGCAATCTCTTCGACCGTTTCGGTGCCCGCCCCGTGGCGGTCTTGGGGCTGGCGATCATGTTCCTGGCTTCCGTGCTCTTGACCAATTTGAATCTGCAGTGGTCTTTTCTCTCGATCATGCTGATTTATATGATTCGCTCCGCCGGTATGGGCTTAAGCAATATGCCGATTTCGACGGCGGGCATGAACGCGGTCCCTCCTCCCTTAATCAGCCGGGCGACGGCTCTGCAGAGCACTCTGCGCAATGTGGCGGGTTCGATCGGAACCGCGGTTCTCAGCACGATGATGCAAAACCATACCAACTATGCTTTTAACAGTTACTTGCAAAATGTGAGCAGTCACGCGGCGGGGCAGATTGCGTCCTTTGGGGTCACACCTTCGGTTTTCGGACTGACCAACCCGCGGCAGTACCTGAGCCTCTACCTTTCCCTGCAGCAATTGGCGTTCCAGACAGGCACCCAGTATGCGCTCAAGATTTCGGTTATTATTACGGCGATTGCTCTGCTGGCAGCCTTGACCATCGGCAAGAAACAGCAATTCGGTAAAAGTGGTGAGGCTTCGCGCGTGATGGCGGAGTAGGCGGAAAACGGTTTAGGTGAACAGCGTCGAGAAGGGGGAATAATTATGAAAGCTAAATGGACGGCCGGGTTGGCCGTGGGCGCGCTCTTCCTCGGTTTAGTTTCGGGGTGCGGCGCGGCGGGTACAGCCGGCGCCTTGCCGGAAAAAGTAAGTGTGGAAGCGGCCCAGCAGGTGGCTATGCCGGTTGGGGACACGTTTTTGGGCGTGGTGACCCCGTTTGTGCAGACGAGTATCGCACCCGCTATTTCCGGGATCCTGCAAACAGTCAATGTCCGACCGGGTGACAAGATCACAGCGGGGCAGGTTTTGGCGACGCTGAACACCGACCAGCTTCAAGCCCAGGCGAATCAGGCCGCGACGGGCGTTCAAGTGGCACAGGCTCAGAAAGCGGCTGCTGGAGAACAAACGGGGCTCACGGTCCAGAATGCGCAAGCTGCCCTGAAGACGGCCCAAGCGGGCCTGAACAGCGCGCAGACTCAGGGGCAAAACCAAGTAGGGGCCGCCCAGAAAGCTCTGGCTGCGGCTGAGGCCAATCTGAGCAAAGCTCAGACTGGTACGCAGAACGGAGTGACTCAGGCCCAAGACGGGCTGGCTCAGGCCCAGGACGGGGTGAACCAGGCCCAGAGTGCCGTGACGGCCGCTCAGGCCCAACTGACGGCTGCCCAGAGCCGAACGGCATCCGATTTGCAGATCGCCCAGGAGAACGTGACGAAGGCGCAGGATGCTATGAACACGGCGCAGACCGCCTTGCAACACGCCCAACAAGTGGCTCACTCCTCGACGGATCCCGGTCTGCTGGCGGCGCAGGCTGCCTATGATCAAGCATCGATCGGCTACCAACAAACCTTGGGTGCTCTGCAGGCGGCCCAGTCCGACAAGAGTGTCAGCGTGGCGCAAGCGGCCTACGACCAAGCCCAGAGCGCGGTTCAGGCGGCCCAGAGCCGGGTGCAGACGGCCCAAAGTGCCCTGCAGGCGGCTCAGAGCGGTAAGGATGTTCAGGTGGCCCAGGCGGCCGTCAATCAGGCGCAGCAGGGATTAGACGCGGCCCAGGCCGGCGCGGCGAGCGCGGTGAAATCAGCCGGCGCTCAGGTGGGCCAAGCCCAGACAGCCTATCAGACGGCTTTGAACAATCCCGCCCTGCAGGTCAATGACGCCCAGATCCAGGCGGCGCAGGCTTCCCTGCAGACGGTTCAAACCAACATCGACAAGGGACAGATCAAGTCACCCATCGGGGGCTATGTCCAGGCCGTAAATGCCCAGGTCGGGCAGGCGGTGGGGCCGCAGGGCGGATTTATCGTGATCTCTTCCATGAATCCGCTGCAAGCGACGGTGGATGTGCCGGAAGGGCAGATAAGCCGGATCAAGGTGGGTGCGGAAATGGACATCTACGTGTCGGCGACCGGCAAGACCTATCGGGGAACCGTCAGCGCCATTCATCCGGCCCTGGATACCGGGAACGCGGTTCTGGACAACGGGAACAGCAATTATCCGGTGGACGTGCTGATCAAGCAGCCCGCGGCGGGGCTCCTCTCAGGGATGCGGGTCGAGGCCCATGGAGTAAACCCGGCTCAGAAAGTGGTGCTCGTTCCGGCCAACAGCGTCCTTAACATCCGCAACGGACAGGGGGATGCCTTCGTGGTCCAAAACGGTACGGCCCGTCGGGTTACGGTAAAACTTGGGCAGCTTACGAATCTTCAATCCGTCGGCGGGGCGGACTATCCCGTCATGAGCGGCCTCAAGGACGGGGATCAGGTGGTCGTCCAAGGGCAAAATCACCTGCTCAATGGGGATAAGGTGGTCATTACGACACCCGTGGCGGCTTCCCACGGATGATTGAGTGGAGGGACGGCCGGAACATGCCGGCGGTGAGCGGGGCTCTTGGGTTGGCGGTTGCATCAAGTCCGGATCGGCCATGCCGTTTGCTCCCCTGGGCTGTAGTCAGAATGATATCCGGGTCCCGATGATCATGAATGGGTCCCGGTCGGAGAAATCCGGCCGGGGCTTTTTTCCGCGCGCCGGCAACGGGGCCGGTTGTTGCCCGAACCGGATAGGAAAACTTGCGCGGCCTTCGCTAATTCTCAGCGTATATTCAGATCGGCCTGCTACAATGTAAACTGAGCCATTTGTCGGGCCCGAGGGCCGATCGGATGCTCTAAGCCTCTCGGCTTACCGTCATGTAAGCCGAGAGCAGTTCAGTTTGGCTCCGCAGGTCCGGCCGGGAGGTGAAAGGGGGTTTGACACATCGTCGGCAGGAAGATCACGGATTTTGTCGAATTTAGAAAACCAAAGGTGTTTTTAACGAAACGGTTTTAACCAAACGGTTTTAGTGAACTCGTTCAGCTGAAGTTGAAGTTGAAGTGAAGCCGAAGCTGAACATTGATGAAGCGGTTTTTACGCGATTGCGCTTCTCGGAAGCGAGCAGAGAAGATGGGAGGGAAAAGGATTGGAGAGGCTGAAAGGTCGGTCTGCAAGGGTGCGGACAAGAACGGAGGCATTGAGGGTCGGCCGGACGGGTGTAAAGGCGGTTACGCCGGTGCGGGCCGGGGCAAAGGCAATCAGGCCGGCCGGTGTGAGGGCTGAGGCCGCGGGGGCGTGGGGAGGAACTGTCCGAGCGGGCTTGGCGGTTCTCCTGGTCTTCTTTTTGGCTTTGCAAATGGTACTGCCCGCTTCCGCCTTAGCCGCGGGTGCGGGGTCAATCGTTCGCCTTGGAGGCGTGGACCGCTATGCGACGGCAGACCAGGTGGCGGCCACGGTCAAGGGCAACGGGACGGGCAACGTCGTCTTGACAATAGGCTATAACTTCCCGGATGCTTTGTCGGCGGGAACGCTGGCGGCGGAGAAGAGCGCTCCGATCCTGCTTTTGGACAGGACGGCGGCTGCCAGTATGGGGACTTTGCGGCGGGCGGCGGGTATCGCGGGTACTTCCGGACACGTGTACCTGGTAGGCGGGACCGGAGTCATCGGCAGTGATTTCCGTCAGGCTCTGATGAGTCTGGGAGTGTCGGCCGCTCAGATCTCGCAGATCGGGGGTGCGGATCGCTATGCGACCTCCGTCCTGGTCGCGCGGGAAGAGGGCGCCGCCACCGGCACGCCGGTCTTTGTCACTTCGGGCGACAGCTTTTTCGACGCTCTGGCGGTGTCCTCTATAGCGGCGGCCAAGGGATATCCCCTGCTGCTGGTCAATCATGACAGTCTGTCCGCCACGGTTGCGAATTACCTCAAGCAAGAGCAGCCTTCTCTGGTTCAGGTTGTGGCCAGTCCCGGAGCCTTGTCCTCTGCGCTCGTGAGTCAGGTCGAACAGGCTGATCCCGGTAAGGTACACGTCTTAGCGGGGGACAGTGCCTACGCCACCGAGAGTTTGCTTTTGAACCGCTATGCTCCCCACCCGTCGGGTCTGTATCTGGCCACGGGAACGGATTACGCGGATGCCCTCACGGGAAGTGTGCCGGCGGCGCAAAACGGAGCTCCTCTGGTTTTGCTCGATCCGAGTTTGAACAACCCGCCGCCCGACTTGGACGGATATTTGGCGACTTTGCCCTCTCTGCCTCTGACCGTGATCGGCGGGACGGGGGCGGTACCGGAAAGCCTCGTCACGAGCCTCAGCGGCTTGCTGGGGCAGTCCGGGAACCACGTGATCGCCGTTAACGCAGTCAGCGGCCGGATTTCCGTCACCATGAGCCGGACTCCGGCCGCCTCTCCGGATGTTTCGGATTTTAATGTGGCAGAGACCGTAAACGGCGGGCCGGTCCGGACCGTGGTTCCGCTGGCGGTTGCTCTCGATGGGACCACAGTGACCCTGACGGTGCCGGAAGTGCAGCCCGGCGCACAGGCACAAACTGTGGTATACACGGTCGGCTACAAGGGATCTCAGCCGCTCAGCAGTCCTTCGTTTACCGTCGGCAATGCCAATGTGGCGGATTCCGCCCGGACGACCGTAGACTTCCCCTCCCCATCCACTCTGGTGGCCGGAAGTACTTACACGATCACCCTAATCTCGCGGGACGCTTCCGGCAATCCCGCTCCCCTGAGCGGTGTGCCGGTGGTCAACTGGGGGAGTGGTTCTTCGGCCTTGCCGCTTTTGGCTACCTTAACGCCTCCGGCCGCGGGTTCGACTGACAATAAGTATGTCGTAACGTTTACCGCGCCTCTGACCACTCAAGGGGGAGTCAAAGCAGTATCGTTGACCGTGACGATCGGAGGGTTCAGCGCCACCTCTTCTCAGACTTATGTGAGCGTGGCTCCTCAGGTTTCGGAGTCCGGTACGGAAACCGTGCCTTCTGTTCTTTATCCTGCCGGGGTTCAGACGGTGACCCGGAAGTTTCAGTGGCAGTACGGTGGCTTGACTTATCTCTGGACGGTTGAAATTCCCGTCTCTCTCCTGCAGGAGGACCGGCAGGAGAGCGCCTATGTGGCCCGCTTTTTCTCCAGCGATGCCACGGGTCAGCAGGCGATGCTGACCAAAGCCACCACCCTGGAGCAGACACTCATCCAATCCTGTACGGTGCAGCAGGACGGGGATTACCGCCCCTGGGCAGAGGATCCGGACAATACCGCTTTCGTGCAGACTTTGGCCAAGGCCTTGGCGGCCACGGCCAAGGCGGACGGGGACAATACCTATGGTGAGGCGAATTTCTTCCTCGGTTTTGTGGGGGGAGCGATCCCTTACAAAATCACGGAGGTCCCGGAGATGCCCGCCCAGACCGTGGTCGACAACGGGGACTGCAAGGATACCTCCATTCTCCTGGCGGATCTGCTTGAGGCCGCTGGTTATAAGGCGGCCCTGATTTCTTTCATGCCTGTGCCCGGGACTAGCGCCGGACATATGACGGTGGGCGTCGCCTTGAAAGACAGCCAGATCCCTCTGATTCCCGATGTTGACGGCTTGGTCTACTTCCGCGACGGCGGCACAAACTATTACAACGCGGAAACGACGGCCCCGGGAACTTATATCGGTGAAGCCGGAAACTTCCCCAGCCAAGAAAACGGTCTGGAACACTCGGGCTATGTTTTTCCCCTGCGGCGGGGATCTTGAAAAGGAGTTGGGGCGAATACTCTGTAAGGAGGTTCATTAAATTTAAGAGGAAAGGGGTGATCTTTTTTGAGAGGTCGTTTTTTGGCCGACGATTTCGGCCGCCGCGTTCGGCGTAAAGAAACCGCCGTCCTTAGTCTGGCGCGGACTTGGTTTCTCATCGTACTTATCATAGTGTTGACCGTTTCTCCGGCTATCCCGGCAGCGGCTGCCGCCAACAGTACGGCGGATCTGGCGCAAGTGCGCGCCCTCTTGGATCAGGGTTATGTCGATCCCGTATCCCAGGATGTCCTTAATGCTCCGACGATTGACGCCATGCTCGCTCGGCTGGGGGATCCTTACACGGATTATTTTTCTCCGTCCGAATACAAGGATTTTCAGGATTCACTGAACAATCAGTTTTCAGGTATTGGCATCCATATGGTTATGACCCCGTCCGGGGTTGAGGTGGCGTCCGTGATCGCGGGGTCACCTGCGGCAAAGGCCGGCCTTGAGCCGGGGGATATCATCACTCGGGCGGACGCCCGACCCTTAAGCGGTTTGTCGTCCGGCCAGGCGGCCGCCTTGTTGCGCGGTTCCGTCGGCACGAAGGTTCAGCTGGCCATCCGGCGCGGGAGCAAGATTCTCTTTCTGCCCGTCACTCGTGCCGCGCTATCAGAGCCGGAGGTGACAGGGCGGCTTTTGGATGGGCATATAGGCTATGTGCGAGTGAGTGTCTTTGGCAGCGCGGTGCCGGAGGTTTTTGCTCAGGTGGCAGGTGGCTTGCGGAAACAGGGAGCGGATGCCTGGATTGTGGATCTGCGCGAAGATCCTGGCGGCTATCTGGCAAGCGCGTTGGCCTTGGCCGGGGATTTCATACCGGGTGAATCCGTCGTTCAGGTGAAAACACGGACCGGCGGTACCCAGGTCCTCCTCGCTCCCCGAGGGTTGATTCAGATTCAGGGTCCGGTGGTCCTCTTGACTGACCGGAACTCGGCCAGTGCCTCCGAGGTTCTCACGGCGGCACTCAAGGACCATGACGCGGCTTTTGTCCTGGGGGAAAAGACTTTCGGCAAGGGATCGGTGCAAGGAATCTATCCTTTCGCCGATGGGGCGGCCCTGAAGATGACGATTGCTCATTTCTTTTCACCGGCGGGTCATGCCATTAATGGAGTGGGCATTGAACCCGATCTCGGCGTAGACACGGGTGTCGCCAAAGAGGCGGCGGAGCTTCTGCTAACCCAACCAACCCTAAATGACACTGCTCCGAACAGTCCTGAGCCCACTCGGAGCGGAGTAGGGAAGGGCGAAATGAGCATAGGCGGATCGGGAAAGGACGGAGGGAGCGCGAACGCACGGGGGAGGAACGGGCAGACTTCTCAGGACGGACAGGAAGCGCGCCTCTATATACGGGGGCGGATCTTCACCGTTCCGCTGGACATGGCCAGATCCCAGACCTATTGGCCGGCGTGGCTGGACATTCTGACGAGTGCTCCCCGACAGGCACAATTTATGCTGAACGGCAAAGGCGGCTGGGCTTCTGTGTCCCGGGCTCAAGTACGAGAGAAATGGCCTCTGTATTTTCCGAACAGCCAGTTTGCGGGAGAAGTGGACAATCCACCGCTCGCTCGGTCATATTCCCTGACCTTTTCTCAGCCGGTGAGTCCCGCGAGCCTTGGGACTTCGGCGGAACTGCTGGATGCCGCGAGCGGCGCGATTATTCCCACGGTCCTCAAAGCGGAAAGTCCGGAGACTGTACGGGTGACGCCGCTTGCACCTTTGCGGTCGGGCAAGACTTACTGGCTTGTCGGCGGGACCGGCGGCGGACCGGCTCAGGGCAAAACGTTGGCAGGGGCCAAGCAGATAATGCAAATTCGGACCTTCGTACCCTCCAATCCGGAGTAGATGGAATAGGGGAACCGACCCATTGCACTGGTGTAATCCGCGGCGAAGGGGAAACAGGGTCGCCACAAAATCAAGAGCTCTCGAAGTCGGTGTTCGAGAGCTCTTTTTGGCGGGCGGATGCTGCTTTTGCCAGCATCGATACCCCCTCCCCTATGGGCGGGACTCCCAGGCTGATGGCTGAGAGTACAAAAACGGAGTGTTCCTCCTATCAGAGGGACGATCCCGGTAGACAGACATATATTACCAGTAAAGGAGGACACCGGGGCGAGGAGCCACCGGCAGAAGAAGATTCAACTAGCCGGACCATGGACCAAACGGCTTTGGGCAGTGTCCGCTCGGCATAACGGGATTCGACTTGCCGGAGTATGAAGTATGCGGAAGCTCGGTGAGGTGCATGTCCGTATCCGCCTTTTGGGATCGGGAGCCGTGTACTGGCACAATTGTTTTGCAGAAACGTAGTGTAATGAAATGGGAGCACGGCGTATCTCAACTAAAGAAAGGAGTCACTATAACATGGTGAATCAGGCGCAAATGCCGCACGTGTGGACACAACAATCGCTTTCTCAGCAACCGAACAATTCCGGTTCTAATTTCTCCGGCCTAAACTCATGTTCGCCGCCACCGATAAGTACGAACCCGGCTTTTCCATCCACCGCGTCTCTGGGGATGTGCACTCCCCTGGCTGTGACCCAAAACGGGGAGGATATATTTGTGACCGCCTCCATTCCCGCGGAAGCGATTATCACTTTGCCGACTTTTGCCTTGGAAATAAAGAAAGTCACGAAAAACGTGAAAGTCACTCAATGCAGATTTTTTAACGCGATCCCTCCGATCTGCCCGGGCCAGCCGCAGGATACTCCGAAGCTCTTCCTGGGGGGGTTCGTGCGCAAGAACATTCAATATTCGGAAGCCGTGAGTCAGACATTGACTACCGTGCAAGGCACGATTAGGGACTTTGTTATTGATATTCCCATTTCGTGTGTGCTTAATTTGGGCACCGGCTTGACGTTACCGGCTACCGGGCTCAGCCAGCAGCAAGTCTATGAATTCGCGACCAGCACGTCTCTTCCGGCTGGATTTGCGGCCAAAGATAAACTGTTGTCGGCCGATCTCTCGGAGTTCAATGTCTTAAGCAATGAGTTTCTGAACCCGCTGCCCACCTGCACACTGGTTTACAGTCAAATCAATGAAATGGACGAAGCGTTGGATCGAGTGCCGTTGGCCGGCGGACCTTTTGAAGAAGGAATCTTCAGGACTCTGCAGGAGAAGATGGTTATCGTCATTCAGATAAAGTTAAAGATAAAGATGTCTCCATGCGGCATTTGAGGCGGGGATAATTCAAGTGTAAAAATGGGATTTACGATGAAGTTGTCTATTGAGATGATTTCACAGTTCTCATCTTGTGATGTCCGGGTCTGGCGCGGAATGCTTGCGAAATTTGTCACGTCGAGTGCTATGAGAATGATTGCTGTTGGAATTGTTCGGCCGCAGGGGCTTATGCGAAGCGCCTGCGGTCTTTGTGCGTACTTTATGCTTATCTGGAGGAAAGGGTCAATCTGCGCTGATCCGCGGGGGCTTAAACTTTGGGATCCGGCTATGGTCCTCGATATCTGTCTTAGGGAAAGACGGGAAACTTTTCGAGGAACTTGGGACATTTACCCTATAAATACATATATTGCTAGTACAAGGAGGGACAGCGAGGCGAGGAAGCCGCCGGGAGACAACAAGATTCCACTCCCGGGTGTACGCGGAGGCTTCGGCCGGCAGATGGCCATGTCAGTCTGTCTTTTATGAAACCCAAAGCCGTGTACTGGCACAACTAACGGGAAGAAACGTAGTGTAATGAAGACGGGTCACGGCGTATCTTGACGAAGGAGAGGAGCAAACCTAAGATGACGAACCAGTCGCAAATTCCGCATGTATGGACACAACAATCCCTAATTATGCAACCTGATCCAGCCAGTTGCAACCTTGGCAGCTCAAACCCAAGCTCAACGCTTGATCCGAACCCGGCTTTTCCTTCCACGGCATCCCTGGGGCAGTGTACTCCCTTGGCCGTGACGCAAAGCGGAACCGACGTTTTTGTCACGGTTTCCATTCCGGCGGAAGCGATTTTCACTTTGCCAACCTTGGCCTTGGAAATCAAAAGGATTACCAAGAACGTAAAGATCACTCAGTGTAGATTCTTTAACACGATCCCTCCCATTGCGTCCGGCCAGCCATCTGATACCCCGAAGCTATTCCTGGCAGGATTCGTGCGCAAAGATATCCAGTATTCACAAGTGCTGACCCAAACCTCCACGACGGTGCAGGGGAGTATCCAGGACTTTGTCGTTGACGTCCCAATTTCCTGCGTCGTAAGCTTGGGCACAGGCATCACGGTACCGACCACAACTTTCGGCCAGCAACAGGTCTATGAATTCGCGACCAGTTCATCCCTTCCCGCGGGATTTGCCAGCAAAGATAAACTATTGTCAGCCGACCTCTCCGAGTTCAACGTCTTAAGCAACGAGTTCCTGAACAAATTGCCCACCTGCCATCTCGTTTACAGTCAAATCAACGAAATGGATGAGGCGCTGGACCGGGTGCCCTTGGTGGGAGGACCCTTCGAAGAAGGTGTTTTCCGGACCGTTCAGGAAAAGATGGTCGTTGTCATTCAGGTCAGGTTAGCCTTCTAAAGGAACCTGCCGGTGAAGGTGTTTGCTGTCGCCGCGCGGTAAGGAGCAAGGACTCCGCTCCAAGGGCTTTGCAGAGAAGAAGCGGAAGGAACGACGCCGGTGCGGAGACTGAGAGAGCCCGGGGAGGAGGTTCAGGTAGGAGAGAGAACTCGGGTAGGAGAACTCCGGTAAGAGAACACGGGTGAGAAAACTTGGGTAAGAGAACTCAGATGCGAAACCTCAGATGAGAGCGAAGATGAGAGAACTCAGGTGAAGGAACTCGGATGAGAGAGCCCAGACGAGGGAGATAGGATAAGAGAAGACTGGGATGTGGGAGGACCCTGGCGGAGGTCCTCCCACTTTTTTTGGGTGCGCCACGCAATCAAGGAAAATCTTATTCCGCCCGAGCTTACGCCACAGTAGGTTAACCAGCTATATGCCAGCGAAGCGGACGTCCTGAATGTTGCGTTGTTATGAAAAAAATCCGAAGCGGCCCCAAACTCTCAGCTCTCTCTAAGGTAAAGGCTTTAATATAACAACTGTTCCACCAATCACCCCGGAAGGAAAGGTTCCCCTGTGCAGATCGAAGGAGTCGGAGCGGTCGTCACCCCCGGGTAACTTCACCGTGTTGATCGGGAATCGGCCGGCGGAAAGGAGGAGGCGAGGTCCTGCAGCACGCAGGCACATCTGTGTACAAAACGGTTACTTACGAGTAAATCTTGATTTATATTGAAAAAGGAGAGAGGTTTACGTGAAAAAGCGCTTATCTCTGGTGTTGATCCTGAGCATGCTCTTCCTGCTGGTGGTGGGAGCCACAGCGGCCCAGGCCGCTCCCTGGCGCGGGTACAACCGGTTTTACGGTCAGGACCGTTTTCAAACTTCCATAGCTATTGCCCGCCAACTTTATCCCGGACAAGTGCAAAATGTAGTGCTCGCTTCAGCTTATAGTTTTCCGGACGCGCTGGCTGCCAGCACCTTGGCCGCCAAATTAAAGGCCCCTATCATCTTGATTGGACCTCGACTTCGCGATTCAATGGTCAGTGCCGAGTATGTCAAGAATCATCTGATTGCCGGCGGGACCGTCACGATCGTCGGAGGAATCGGGGTCGTCCCGCAAAGAGTCGAGCAGTGGATGCTGAACAAGGGCTTCTTGGTGACCCGCTTGGGCGGGACTGACCGTTTTGCCACCGACGCCGACATTGTGAAACAACTGAATGTGCCTCAAGGCACGCCGCTCGTCGTGGCTAACGGGTATGATTTCCCCGACGCGCTCGGCATCTCCTCAGTGGCGGCGAGCAAGGGCTGGCCCATCCTGCTGACAGGGGTGAACCGGATCCCGCAAGCCGCGCTTGATGTCATCAAAAGTGATGCGCCGACGAATATCTACGTGGTGGGCGGTGAAGGGGTCGTGAGCGACAGCGTTTACGCCCAGATCCAGGCCGCCGCTCCCAGCGCCAGTATGGATCGCTTTGGCGGTGTGGACCGTTTTGAGACCCTTTCGCTCATCCTCAACAAATTCTTCCCCAATCCCAGCCAGATCTATGTAGCCAACGGGTTTGACTTTGCCGACGCTCTGTCGGGCAGCACCCTGGCGGCCGCAAACGATGCCCCGATTCTTTTGGTTAACCCCGAAAGCGCTCATCTGCCCGCAGGCGTTCACAATTACTTGGTGACGCTCAGAAATAACGGCGTACAACCCCAGGTGAATGTCCTGGGCGGAGACGGAGCGGTCCCGCGGCGCCTGGTGGAAAGGATCACCGACATTCTGCAAAGTGGCAGCGTGCCTACGCCCCCGGCCAGCGGGAGTGAAACCCTGGCGGTCAGTAACCCCTCGACGAGCGGATTCACGGTATCCCTTAGCCCAGCCTTGAACGGTTTGACTTCGGCCAACTTCACTCTGTCAGACAGTTCGGGGAACCCTGTGGCTATCACCGGAGCGGCGACCGCCGACAACGGGGCGACCTACACGATCAGCGCCGCTTTGACGGCCGGACAGACCTACACGCTGACGGCAAGTGACACAGGTTATACTTTTGGGAGTGCCCAGGATGTGACGGTGCCGTCCGCGGCGGTCAGTGTGGCGACGTCGGTCTACGGACCCTCGACAAGCGGCTTTACCGTGGACTTAAGCCCGGCCGTACCGGGTTTGACGGCAAGCAATTTCACCCTTTCAGACGGTTCGGGAAACCCTGTGGCCATTACCGGGGCGACGACCGCTAACAATGGAGCGGCCTATCAGATTAGTGCCGCCTTGACGTCCGGACAGACCTACGCGGTGACAACGAGCGCCGAGGGTTACACTTTCGGCGGCGCGCAGTATGTGACGGTGCCGTCCGTAACCGTGAGTGAAACTTTAACCGTACTCAACCCCTCAACGAGCGGATTCACGGTATCCCTGAGCCCCGCCTTGAACGGTTTGACTTCTGCCAGCTTCACTCTGTCAGACAGTTCGGGGAACCCTGTGGCTATGACCGGAGCGGCGACTGCCGACAACGGGGCGACCTATCAGATTAGTGCCGCTTTAGCGGCCGGACAGACCTATACGCTGACGGCGAGCGCACCGGACTGCACTTTCGGAACAGCTCAGACTGTGGTGGTTCCGCAAAGTTAAGCGGGTGTAGTAGGCTCGGCCTGTCTCAGACCGACTTGTTCGGAAATGTTTAAGCGAAGTATTTGTTTAACCTCCTCGCTAAAACCCTTACGGGAAGTGAGGAGGTTACTTTTTCGTCCTCTGAAGAACATAGGCGTGACAACTGACAAGTCGGCTGTTTTCAAGATGGAAAGTCTAAATCTCCCGCAGAATGGAACGTGCAGCTCTTCCGCTGGATAGAAAACTTGCTTTTAGGGTACGCGTTCCAATGACGGTCCAGGAGAGTCCCGCAAATTCGAGGGGTCCTTGCGTATACATTGACGTACCGATGTCACCCCGGGGGAATTTCATCGGAGAATTTGAGCGGGCTCATTTGCCATTGTCAAGGAGGTGAGGCAAGCCGCCGCCAATTATCCGGCAGACTGCTATCAGCACATGTGCCGGTAGTGAAGCGGCGATTTATACGCATTTGCGGTGAAAGGGACGACCGGGTAATCAGGTCTAAGCCGGCAGTCAGGTTGCCGTAGGCCCTGATAACCGGCGTTGACTTGCGGTAACCCGGGGTTCTTCCTGCGGTCAGCGGATCGTGAACCAGTGGCGAATCGCCAAGCGGTGAGTCGTCGTGACTTTGGAGAAGGAGGATGAGTTTCATGTTTCGAAAGAAAATAACAGCCTTGGCTGCTTTGGTGTCCCTGCTGCTCCTCGTCGTAGCGGTTCCCGCACAGGCAGCTCCGTTCTGGAAGGGGAGTCATGACGGGGCAGAGGGTCATGACGGTCATGGCCATATGCAAGATTGGCGGGATTTTGGGCGCTTGTTTGGGCAGGACAGGTTCGGAACCTCAGTCCGGATAGACGAAGATATGTATCCCGACCAGGTACAAAACGTAGTTCTGGCTTCCGGCAACGGCTATGCGGACGCACTGTCCGCCAGTGTGCTGGCCCATCAAAAGAATGCTCCCATCATTCTTGTCAACAATGGCGTAAAGGGCTCCGCTAAGGCTCTGGCTTACGTCAAAGAGCATTTAGTTAAAGGCGGGCACGTCTTCATTGTCGGCGGAAGAGGTGTCGTCACGTACAATTTGGCGAAACTGCTCAGGCAGTTGGGGTATGTCGTAACCAGGCTCGGGGGCGTGGATCGCTATCAGACGGATACTCTGGTGGCCCAGCAGCTCAATGTGCCGCTGCACACCCCGATTATTCTAGCCAGCGGTGAGAATTACCCTGATGCGCTGGGCATCTCTTCCGTCGCGGCCAGTAACGGCTGGCCCATTCTGCTGAGCGGGCCGAATGCTCTTCCGCAGAGTGTCCGAGATTTTGTTTACAACGATCAGCCGTCACAGACTTACATCATAGGGGGAACCGGGGTTATCTCGACGAAAGTCCAGGAACAGGTTCAGAGCGTCGCTCCCGGCACCGCGATCACCCGGTTGGGTGGAGCGGACCGCTTCGCGACCCTGGCCGACATCCTGTTCAAATTCTTCCCTGACCCCACTCAGATCTATGTGGCTAATGGGTATGGGTTTGCCGACGCTTTAGCGGGAAGCCCGCTGGCCGCCGACCATAATGCCCCGATTCTTTTGGTCAACCCGAATTCAAACAGCTTGCCGCCTGCGATTGTTACGTATCTCCTGATGCTACAAGCCAAGGGGATCCAGCCGCAGGTCGCAACACTGGGCGGTACGGCGGC
Source organism: Peptococcaceae bacterium CEB3 (assembly GCA_001029295.1). GTDB lineage: Bacteria > Bacillota > Desulfitobacteriia > Desulfitobacteriales > Desulfitobacteriaceae > Acididesulfobacillus. Next base: position 305,431 of record LDXJ01000063.1, read on the forward strand.
GGTGCCGGACGCGATTCTTCAAGACGTCGCTAATATCCTGAACGGCCAGTATCCTCAAGGGGGCGGGGTGCCGACTCCGGCCACGATCAGTGAAACCTTAACGGTGAGCAACCCGTCAACGGCCGGATTCACGGTGTCCTTGAGCCCTGCCTTGAACGGTTTGACTTCGGGCAACTTCACCCTTCTTAACGGTTCAGGCAGTGCTGTGCCCATTACTTCGGTGGCGACGGGCGACAACGGAGCGACCTATTCGATTGGGGCCGCTTTAACGGCCGGCCAGACCTACGCGGTGACAGCGAGCGACACAGGTTACGCTTTTGGGGGTACCCACTATGTGACGGTACCGGTCGCGGCGGTCAGCGTGACGACGTCCGTCTACGGTCCTTCGACTACCGGTTTTACTCTTAACTTGAGCCCTGCCGTACCGGGTTTGACGGCCAACAACTTTACCCTTCTTAACAGTGCGGGCAGTGCCGTGCCTATCGCGTCGGTGTCAACCGGCGACAACGGAGCAACCTACGGAATTAGCGCCGCCTTGGCAGCCGGACAGACCTATACGGTGACGACGACCGACACAGGCTACACTTTCGGAGCTGCCCAGAGTGTGGTGGTTCCGCAGAGCTAAGCGGGGACCCAGAGAGTCGGCTTGTGAATCCAGAGAGTCGGCTTGTGACCCACAGACTCTGCGATGAGGGCCTGCCGGCTGGGCATGCTCCCGGTGTCCCCAAGCGAAGGAGATTGGGGGATTAAGGCTGAACTCCGGCTTCCGGGTTTATAATCGGCGGATGCGTTTTCAGACGGACCCGGTGCCGGACAAACAGACGGATGTGGTGCCGGACAAACAGATGGATGTGGTGTCGGACGAGTGTACGGATAATCGCCTGGAAAGGCCCCGGGGAGACTCAATCCCCGGGGCCTTTCGGCCTTTGTCTCTGGGGCCTTAGAGTATTTGCCCCCGGCTTTGCAGTGCTTGTTCCGAGGAGATTTCCGCAGGGCGTGCGCGCCGCCCAGTTTTGCGGTGTTGAGGGTGCTCTCCGGCGGTTCGCCGGGATAGTTTGCGGGGACTAGTTCTGCTATAATGAAGCGTAAGGACTGTGCTGAAAAGGGGAAGAAGGGTTGAGAAACAAAGTTCTTGACGCGGTCAGAGGGTTTGGGATTCTTCTCGTTATCTTAGGTCATACCGACGGGCGGCCTCAGCTTTTGATGAAGTTTATCTATTCTTTCCATATGCCCCTGTTCTTTTTTGTCTCGGGGTATCTTTTTAACGCGGAGAAATTCCGGAAATTCCGCTGGCGGGATTTTTTGCTCTATAAAGGCAGGCGGTACATTCTGCCCTATTTCGCTTTCGCGTTCACCTTTTATCTCCTCTTCGTGGTCCTGCCGGAAGCCCGGGCTGCTCTCGGAGGGGCGCCGGTGGCGATTCAGCCCCTGGAGAAATACTTGGTCGGCATCTTCTACTCGCGCGGGACGGCGGCGTGGCTGCCGGTGAGTTCTCCCCTCTGGTTCCTGACCGCTTTGTTCATGACGGAGTTCTTTTTCTTCGCCATTCTTAAGCTGACGCGGACGGATTTGGCCCGTTTTTGGCTGATTGGGTTGCTGGCGTTTCTCGGTTATCTCACCTCCCTGAAGCTGTCGGTGAAGATCCCCTGGAACGCGGACACCGCCCTGACCGCGCTGGCTTTCTTCTACGTCGGCCGGGTGCTGCGGGCGAAAGGGTTTGTTTCCGTGCCCATTGGCTTGAGAGCTATAGGTGCGGCCGCTTTGGTCAGTTTTTTTGCGGTGCGTTACAACCACATCATTGTCAGTTTTGACGATAACCGTTACGGAGACGGTCTGTTGATGTACGCCGGGGCCCTGGCGGGGATTCTCCTGGCCTTCGCTTTGGCTCAGCGCTTGGCGGACGGGCGCTTTCTCAGATTTCTCGGCCGGAATACCCTTCTCATCATGGGTTTGGATTTTGCCGTGCTGCGCTTGGTCAATGTCTTGTTGACCAAGGTAGGTCCGGCCTGGCTCTTGAGTTTTATTCTTCAGGTTCTGATCATAAGCCTGGTGATTGTGGGATTGCGAAAAGTCCCGTTTCTCTACCGACTCTACTCAGGTAAGGTCGACGGGTAGGAATGGGTCAACGAGTTTCAGATTGGAGATCTGGGGTCTGTCGAGTCGGACATCTTGGGGGTGCGGTCGAGCCGGAAATTTTGGGGGTCCGGTCGAGCCGGACATCTGTCGACGGATAAATTACGGGAGTGTGTCGGCCGAGAGACTCCGCTGAGAGATTCCGCCGAGAGACAAGGTGGGTTTGTCGATCGGGAGAACAGGGTGTTTGTTGACGGGGAGAGTAGGGTTACTCAATCGGGAGAACAGGGTGCTTGTCGAGCCGGGAGGTCAGTGAGTTGGTAGGCTGGAGGAACCCGGAGTTTGTTAACCTGTGGAATCCTCAATTTGTTGATCGCCGGAACGGTGAGTTTGTCCATCGGGAGAATACTGGGTTTGTTTATCACCGGAGCGATGAGTTTGCCTGTAGGAAGAATGGGGAAGGGTATAATGAGTCTGTTCAAGGGGTTTGTACAGGGAGGTGAGGAATTTGGCGGTGGATGGCCTGGACTTTCGGCGTTATCGTCACGAAGATTTTGAGGAGTATGCGCAAGTGTTTGAAGCGGTCTACGGGAAAGCGCCGGACCGGGATTTTTTTGTCTGGAAGAATCTTAAGAACCCTGCCTCGGCGGAGGGAGCCCTCATCTACCTGGCGCTGAATGAGGAAGGCAAGATCGTCGGAGCCAATTCTTTCTTTCCGGGTATTTTGGAGTATGAGGGAACATCCTACCGGGCTGTGCAATCGGGGGATACCATGGTTCTCAAGGAATACCGGGGCCGAGGGATTTTCGGGAAGATCCTCGCTTTTGCTTTGGCGGATTTGCGGGAGCAAGACTATGCGCTCGTCTACGGTTACGCCAATGGGAATTCCTACCCCGGTTTCCTCAAGGCCGGCTTTGCGGATTTGGGGCGCATTGACCTCTTTTACCGAGTGCTGAGCTGGCAGGGGATTTTAGCCGGGAGGGGCAGGGCTTGGCGGGTGCTTGGCGGGCTAATGGACTGGAGCAAAAGCATTCTGTCCCGGCCCGCCGGCTCCCGCGGCTACCGGGCGGAAAGCTTAGACCCGGCATCCGCGGGGGCTGTTCTGGGAGGTAAGGAGGCGGCTCGCCGGGGCATTCAGCCCCGCAAAGACGCGGCTTATTTGGAGTGGAAATACTTGGCCCAGCCCCACGGAGAGGAGCGGGAATATCAGACGCTGGTCGTGAGAAAGGGATCTGGCGACGCGGCGGGGAGAGGATCCGGGGATGTAATGGGAAAGGGTCCTCAGGACGCGGTGCAAAAAAGTTCTGAGGACGCGACGGAAAAGAGCTCTGAAGATGTGGCAGTGTTTGTGGTGCGCTTGGATCGCCACGAACATTACTCCGGCGGCGAAATCGTGGAGAGTTTCGTTTCCCGGGCAGAGGAGGCCGCACCGTCTGTGCGGGAGATGGGGTGTTATCTGAGCCGCCGGGGGATCGACTTTGTCAGGATCTGGGACCCGGGCGAGGGTGCTTTTCAGTCCCATCTGCGCAGAAACGGTTTCTTCAGGAGACACGTGCCGCTCTACCTCATCGTCAAGGTGCTGCAGGCAGACGTGGAGTTCTTCACGGAACGGGAGCGCTGGCAGATCAGCGCCGGGGATGCCGACACAGCCTAAACGGGGGCGGGAAGCCTGGGTCGGAGGCCTCTGTAGGAGCCCTGATGAGGATAGTCTGCCGGAGTCTTTCCGAAGCAGTGGGGTTCCACGGAGCCATGGTACAAACGGTTTTCTGATTTGTGGCTACCCAGGAGAGGCATTAAGTGACTTGCGTGAGACCCTGCCGACCATGGGAGTCGGCGAGGATGAGGTGGGCATCATGAAGCGGCAGGTGCTGCAGGGCTGTTCGAGTTTCGGCAACTTAAGCCGCGAAGGAGTCTAAGGGGGTGCACTTATCTTTGCCTATCGGGAAATCCCTGAAGCTTGTACGGCGTAAAGTGTATTTTGCGATCTTCAACTCCCGGGGTTTTGACCTTTGGAATACTGTCTGGTTTAAGCGGCTTTTTCGCCTGAAACGCCGGAAGATCGAAGCCGGCTGCCGGGTGGTGGAGAGCCTGCCCGGCCGCAAGATCGCGGTGCTCGCTCCTCATTGCGATGATGAGGTCATCGGCTGCGGAGGGGCGATCCTCAGCTATTTGCAAGAACAGAAAGAAGTCTTCATCATCTACCTGACTGACGGGCAAAAGCAGGGAAGCAGCGAAGATGCCGCAAGTGTCAGACGGGAAAGGCGGGAAGAGGGTCTGGCCGTAGGCAGGAGCCTGGGCCTGCCACGCGGGCATATCTATTTTCTGGGCGGGACGGATGGCGACCTCCTGCACAGTGATCTGGACGCCGCTCTCGCTCAGACTTTGGGGGAGATTCGGCCGGATACGCTCTTCGTGCCGGTCCTCTTGGACAATCATCCGGATCATTATGCGGTGAGTAAACTGCTCTGTCGGGTTTATGCCGGGGAGCCGGAACCGCTCCGGGGGAGTTCGGTCTTTTTGTATGAGGCGCAAAGCCCGCTCACCCTGTTTCACGCCAATATTTGTCTGAGGATCAGCCGTTTTTACGCTCGCAAGGCGGAGTTGCTCGGCCTCTACAAGTCCCAACCCTACAGCTTTAAGTTCATTGCTAATCTCAACCGGGCTAACGGTCTGTACCTGGGGCCGGGCGAGTTCTGCGAGAGCTTTCTCGCCACGGGCATGGAGGCCTATGAGGCTTTCGTGCGCCGGCATTTTGCGGACGACGCGGCTTATTTCCAGCTTAAGGAGCATTTCAAGTCTAACAAACACAGCGGAAGTCTGATTCCAAGCTATCAAAACAGCCGCCGCTTCAAGAACCTCTTGGACGAGTTGCCGCCGCTTCAAGGACCTCTTGGATGAGTTAGCGCCCCTTCCGGCCGACCGGAAGGAAGTGAGCGACTGGGGGCGCGGAAGGGGTAGGGGGTTGCAACATGTTAGTGAACTCCTTCAACTAAAGTTGAAAGTCTACTAAAGTTGAAAGTCTATGAAAAAGCGAGCTTTGCATTTGCGAGTTAACCTTAATCCTTAATTTATTACAAGAGGAGAAAGCAGCGTGCGTTTTGTCCGATCGGCGGCTTTAACTTTTATCGGGAACCTGGCGGCATTTTTGCTCACCCTGCTGTCCGGGGCCATCGTCTCGCGTTGGCTCGGCCCGTCCGGCTGGGGAGTCGTCAATGTCTCAACTAACTTCATCAGTTTTGCCAGCCTCATCTTGGGCTGGGGCTTGGCTTCGGCCAATGTCTACCTCTTGGGGCGAAACCGTGAAACCCTGCCGGGGGTCTTGGGAGACAACCTTCTTCTCACGGTGCCGACCGCTCTGGTATTGATTGTGTTCTATTTCCTCAATCAGAGCTATCATTTTCAGTTTTTGCGCGGGCTAAGCAGCCTCCAGTTACTGGTGGTTCTCTTCACGATCCCGATTTTTACTTTTAAGGCGAGTGTGGTCAACATTTTTCTCGGGATCCAAGAGATTGGTCAATATAACCGGCTCACCGTCCTGGATCGTTTCCTGAACCTCCTTTTCATGGTGCTTTTTTTACTCGCCGCCGCCACGCCGACTTTCGCTCTGCTGGGAGCGTTGGCCGGGGTCATCTTACTCAGCGGCTGGGAACTGTACCTGCTGATGGGGCGCAAAGGTGTCAGGCCGGTCTTTGACCGGAAGATCTTGCGCGGGCTGCTGGGTTACGGGGTCAAGGCCCAGGTGGGGAACACGATTCAGAAGTTGAATTACCGCCTGGACGTCTTCATCGTCAATTATTTTTTGCCCCTAAGCCAAGTGGGAATCTACGGAGCGGCCGTGCTGCTGGCGGAAACTCTCTGGGGGGTCTCGGCCAGTATCGCCACGGTTATTTTTCCCTTGGCGGCCGCCGCCGGGGAGGACCAAGATATGCACGTCTTTACCAGCCAGGTAACGCGGATCAGCTTTACGCTGATCAGTTGTTTTTCTTTACTTTTGGCTCTCATCAGCCGGCCCTTGATTGGCTTGATGTACGGCTCTGGTTTTGCCCCGGCCGTGACGGCTCTCTTGTTGCTCTTGCCGGGGATTGCGGTTTTCTCTATTTCCAATATCCTGGCCAATTACCTGGCGGGGGTGGGCCTGGCCGGGAGAAACACGTTGTCTGCCGTTATCTCCGCCATTGTGACGACCGTGCTCGACCTGGTGCTTATTCCCAAGATTGGAATCAATGGGGCTTCGATCGCCACCAGTCTGTCCTATGCGACCTTTACTTTGACGACCATGCTCTTTTATTTACGTTTTACACACAGCCGGTGGCGGGATGTCCTCATCTTGAAGGCGGAGGACGTGGATCTGATCCGGGCCGCTTTGAAAAAGAGGTTGGCCTCCTTGCGTTGATTTTCACTCGAGGAGGTGTAGGGCGTTCATAGGTGTTTGATCCGTAGTACCATGTTCCAGCGGGTTTCGCCTGAAGAGGCCAAGGACGGGCCCGGGCGCAGGGGCACGGAAGCGATGAATGCGTTTTGTGGCAGTCGATACCTTCCGGAACAGATACCATTGTGGGGCGTAAAAAACGGGGTAAAAAAGGATACGAAGAAAAGTCGCCTCCCCAAAGCAGGATTATTTGGGACGCTGTCGAACAAAAAGATTATGGGATGAATCTTTTTTCATATCAAGGATTATGAGGGAATACCTTCTGCGCCAAGGATCATGAAGGAACATTTTTTCATGCCCTGGGATTGCGAGAGAGTATTTTGTCGAGAACTGCGGCTAAGTATTGTTTGTCACGTTGCGGCTCAAATAAATGCGTCAGAGGGCCGTCCGAAAAGCGCGCCTAAGCGAAGGGAGGGGCAGGAGAGTGTTGCGGCATTTTCGGCATGGTTCGGGTAATAAACTTAAGACTATCCTGCAGGGTTTTGCATGAAAACCGCGGAGTTGTATGCGCAAAAAGCACAAAGGGGAGTGGAGTGGCCGGTGAACCGTGGGCTCTTGCGTTCGCAATTGCTGGCCGTACCTCTTCTGCTGGCGACGGATGCGGCAGCCATTCTCGTGTCAATGCTGGTCGCTTTCGAGGGACGCCGTTTGATTTTACCCGGGTTGTTCCCCGGACTTTTCCCCGGGGAGCTCTTGACTGAGAGCCTGGAAAATCTCTGGTGGCTGCCGGTGGTCGCAATCGCGGTGCTGGCTTATGAGGAACTCTATCGTAAGAGGCTCCCTTTTTGGCTGGAACTCGAGCGTATCCTCAGAGCGAGTACGCTGTCGGCTTTCCTTTCGGTCGCCTTCTTGTATGTTACGAAGACCGGGAACGCGATTTCCCGGACCTTGGTCGTGGCCACTTGGCTCGCGATTCTCTTCCTTTTGCCCCTGTGCCGCTATGCCGTCAAGCGGCTCTTGGTCAGAACCGGCGTCTGGGAAAAACCTGTCTTGGTGCTCGGGGCCGGGCGCACGGCGGAACTCTTGGTCAAAGCCTTCCGGAGGGAGCAGACTCTCGGCTACAGCATCCTGGGGGTCTTGGACGATAACGAGGATATCGACGGGCTCAGGCTTGAGCGGGACAGCCTTGAGCAGAAGGGCGTATTCGGCTCTGACTGGGGGCCCGAACGGGCTGACGGGCATCTGCCGCGGGAAAGATCCGAGCGGGCTGACGGGCACGTGCGACAGGAAAGATCCGAACGGGGTGACGGTTTTGTGCCGGAGGAAAGAGCCGCACGGGCTGACGGTTTTGCGGCGCAGCGGATGTTCGAGCGGGATGAGGCGTTTGTGTCGGAGCGCAGTGAGCCGACCGCCCGGTCCTTTGCCCCGCGTTTGGGTTCTTTTGTTGACGCGCCCGAGGTCATTCAGAGAACCGGGGTGAGTGATCTCATTCTGGCCGCTCCCGGCCTGAAGCCGGAGCGACTGGTGGAATTGGTCAACCGGCTGCAGCCTTTTGTCAATAACATCATGGTGGTGCCGGATTTGTTCGGTCTCTCCCTCAACGGCATTGAGGCGGAGTATTTCTTGGATGAGCAGCTTCTTCTCCTCAACATCCGCAACCGCCTGAAGTCCGCCCTCAACCGGGGGGTGAAGAGAGCTTTTGATTTGTTCCTAGGTCTCCTCTCTCTGCTCATCGCCTTGCCGGCGGGAGTGCTCATCGCGTTGGCGATCCGGATCGACAGCCGGGGACCCGCCTTTTTTGTCCAGACCCGCCTCGGCCAGGATGGCCGGGAGTTTTCCTGCTTAAAGTTTAGGACCATGTACCGGGACAGTGACTCCATCCTCAAAACTCATCTGAAACGATCCTCCCAGGCCCGCAAGGAATGGGAAAAGTTTAATAAACTCAAGGGAGAAGACCCGCGCGTGACCCGGGTAGGGGCAATCCTTCGCCGCTATAGCCTGGATGAACTGCCCCAGCTTCTCAACGTTCTCGTCGGGGATATGAGCCTAGTCGGTCCCCGGCCCTACCTGCCAAGGGAAGAGAGAAAGATTGGCTCAGCCCTCTATGATATTCAGGTGACAAAGCCGGGCCTGAGCGGACTCTGGCAGGTGAGCGGCCGTAACAACATCGACTTCGCCGGCCGGGTGAAGCTCGATGTCTGGTATGTGCGCAACTGGTCTCTGTGGCTGGATATCGTGTTGCTGCTGAGGACCGTGGGGGTCGTGTGGAAGAGGGATGGGGCGTATTGAGGGAGAGGGTGGCATCGCGGGTAGGGTCGGCAGTGTTTGTTCTGGGCGGGCTAGACGATTGAGCGATATATTACGCCGGGCTGACGGCTTGAATGGGTTTCTTTTTTGCGGTATAATTCAGCTAGGATATGGTATAGATATTAAGGCTAGGACGTTACTAGCATCCTAGCCTGCACAACCGGGCCACGGATTAGGCGGCCATAGGGGTTTACGAAAAAGTAGCTTTTCCGGTCAAGGGTGGGCTACTTTTTCGTTTGCATCATATCATGAGCAAACTTTAGTATCGCAACGACAAGTGTCGCAAATGAAATCGCGAACATCAATGTCTGGAAAATACTCATGGCCTCACCCCCTTTCATTGGGGCTTTGGCCGCCCACCCTGCCCTATTTGGTTGTACAACCTAATTATACCATACCGCTTGTCATCAGTGTTTGACGAAACCCTGCCAATGCCCGAGTGTTCAAAAAATGGGAGTTTCCGCGGGGCTATGTTGTGGTTATACTGGGCCTTTCGTCGCCTGGTTTTGCCCAAGCCCACTTTTGGATAGGGGAGCGTTTGTTTGGACGAAAATAGGATTGGACAGATTCTGCGGTGAAGAAAGAGGATATGCAAAGGATTTGTCGAATAAAAAAACAGGGCCGGAAAGGGCCGAGTTTAGGGTCAAGCTTTGAAGAAGACTGTCATGAACACAGCACGTTCACGAAGTAGAATGAAGTGCTGCCAGGACCAACTTGGTAAACAGAGTTCGGCCGGTCTACGACTGCTCCGGGAGCTGGGGCGAGCTGTCGATGTAAGTTTTCTTATCCCAGGGGAAAGTATACTTTCCGATAGGGGAACAAAATGACGGTAAGTATAGTACCGCCGATTCGGTATCCGTTAACTTCACCCGAGGGTTATGGGTGAGAGTCAAAGCACCGGGAGAAACGTCGACTTGAGCAGGAGAAAGAGGGGGTTTGGCTGCGTGTGAAGGCTCTAATCACCGGCTGCAACGGCTTTGTCGGAAAATATCTAACTCGGGAGCTCGTTGAAGCCGGACATACGGTCCACGGTTTGGGACAGGGGCCTTTCAACTTGGGCAGGCGTGCAGACGATGTTCCGGAACGGGCGAGTCGGGTGGCCCGATCGACGTCGTCGGCACCAGCAACGTCCTCAGCCGCCCGTCGGGAGGCCGAGGACTCGGCAGGCGTACGAAATGCGCGCGGTGCGCAGCCTGATGCGAGGCACGACGTGTCTTACGAAGAAGTGGATATTCTGGATGCGCAGGCCCTACGGCGGTGTGTGGAGAACATCTGCCCAGACTGGGTCTTTCACCTCGCGGGCATCGCCTCTGTGCAATATTCTTGGCAAGAGCCGGGAAAGACGTTTGCTGTTAACGTACTTGGCACGGTCAACCTGGTGCGGGCTTTGGCTGGGACAGGGGTTCAAGCTATTCTCCAGATAGGCTCTTCGGAAGTGTACGGCCCAGGCAAGACATTAGAGGTGAAATTTGACGAAGAGTCTTGCCCAAACCCGCAGAGCCCTTATGCGACATCTAAATATGCGGCTGAGCGCAGCGCTTTGCAACTGGGGCTAAAACTCGGTTTGCCTGTGCTCGCGGTGCGGCCATTCAATCACATTGGCCCGGGCCAAGCCGAAGGCTTTGTCATTCCCGATTTCGCTCGGGAGATTGTTCGGGCCGCTCGCAGCCAGGGAAGCGTCCGCACTGGGCGTCTGGATGTCTATCGCGATTTTACCGATGTCCGTGATGTTGTCCGCGCCTATCGCTTCTTGGCTGAGCGAGGGAGTGTAGGCGAAGTCTACAATGTTTGCTCCGGACGGGCAACTCCGCTGAGTGACGTATTGGGGAAAATGCTGCAGGTCTACGGCGATTTGCCGGTCATGCCGGATGCCGGCAAAATGCGACCCACCGAAAACATTTATTCTGTCGGAGATCCGGGCAAAATCCGGGGAACCACCGGCTGGGAACCCGTTTATCCCTTGGAACAGAGTTTGAATGATGTCTTGGCGGAGTGGGAAAGACGCCTCCGGGATCAGGGAGATCTATCTTAACGAAGCCACTGTTCCAGGCGTACGTTAGGCCAAGGCGGGTACGTACATTTGATGTAAAATAGATTATACCTCAGGAAGGACAAGGCATGAAGAACGCACTTATCACAGGGATCACAGGTCAGGATGGCTCTTATCTCAGCGAGCTGCTGCTGGAAAAGGGCTACAAGGTCTACGGCATCATGCGTCGCAAAAGCAAAGCGGACTATGGTACGGTCGAGCATTTGAAAAAAGAGATCGAATTCATCTACGCGGATATGACGGACTTGGCTTCCCTCATCCGGGCAGTGAAACTATCCCAGGCTGACGAAGTCTACAACCTAGCGGCCCAGTCTTTTGTGGCAACCTCCTGGGAACAGCCCCTAGCCACGGCGGAAATAGATGCTATTGGGGTTACCAATTTGTTGGAGGCCATTAGGGCGGTGAAACCGGAAGCTCGTTTTTACCAGGCCTCCACTAGCGAAATGTTCGGTATGGTTCAGGAGACGCCTCAGACGGAAAATACTCCGTTCTACCCGCGCAGCCCTTACGGAGTCGCTAAACTCTATGGGCATTGGATCACAAAGAACTACCGCGAGAGCTTTGGCATGTACGCTTGTTCCGGAATCCTCTTCAATCACGAATCCCCCCGACGCGGGCTGGAATTCGTCACGCGCAAAATTACCGATGCGGCGGCCCGTATTAAATTCGGGCTTCAGGATAAGCTTTATCTGGGCAATATGGACGCCAAGCGGGACTGGGGCTATGCCGGAGATTATGTCCGGGCCATGTGGCTCATGTTGCAGCAGGCCGAAGCGGACGATTATGTGGTTGCCTCCGGGGAGACGCACTCCGTGCGGGAGTTCGTGGAACTTGCTTTCCGTTACGCGCGGATCGAACTGGTTTGGAGTGGGTCAGGCCTTGAAGAAAAGGGAGTGGACAAGGAAACAGGGAAAGTGCTCGTGGAGGTTGATCCCACGTTCCTCCGCCCGGCTGAGGTGGGGGCGCTCTTAGGTGACCCAGCAAGGGCCCGTAAGGCTTTGGGTTGGGAGCCAAAGGCGGGTTTCCAAGAGCTTGTGCGGAGAATGGCGGAAGAAGACTTACTGAGAGTTGGCGGAGACGCCCGGGGGAATGTCGGGGCTATCCGTGTGAGCGAAGAAACCACCGAGTGTCAAGATACCTTCAAGCTGTTGGAGCCCGAACCTGTAGAGGGAAGCGGATATAATCGGCTCTCTCCGGATGGGGATGGGGCTGCGGATGGAGAGAGTGCCTGATGCTCTCAGTTTTACGCGAGCTCTACGCCTATCGGGAAATGTACAAGAACATGGTGAAGCGCAACCTGCGCACCCGATACAAGGCCTCTTTTTTTGGCTTTCTCTGGACCTTTATTAATCCACTTTTGCAGTTGGTCGTATATTCTATTGTTTTTGCCACGATTATGCGAACAAACGTGCAACACTACCCGATGTTTCTTTTTGTAACGCTTTTACCATGGCTATTTTTTGCCAACACGACTCAGGAAGCGACCGGTCTCATTGTAAGTAACAATAATATTATAAAAAAGGTCTATTTTCCCCGGGAAATTCTGCCACTCGCTTCAACGACAGCGGGACTGGTCAACCTGGGATTGAGTTTCATCATCGCTTTTGTCGCTTTGCTTCTCTTCCGTATTCCTCTGACAATAAGTCTGGTCGCGCTGCCCCTGGTCATGATTCTGGAGTTCATTTTCACTTTGGGGGTAAGTCTGCTGGTGGCAGCTATTACAGTATATCTCCGGGACGTTGAGCACATCTGGGGAATTTTAATGATGGCCTGGTTCTATCTGACTCCTATCGTCTACCCCTTAAACGTTGCACCGGGCAAATACTTGAAATATCTGTTTCTCAACCCCATGGTGACTTTGACAGAAGCGTACCGAGACATCTTGTATTATGGAGCCTTTCCCTATTTCCCCGGTCTGGGCGTGTTTGCGCTTATGTCCTGTTTGGTTCTCGTTTTCGGCTACCTAGTATTTAGGCGCCTGGCCAAAGGGTTTGCAGAGCAGGTATAGGAGATAGATCGACGGATGAATTATGTCATTGAAGCCAACGATGTCTGGAAAATGTTCCGGTTGTACCACGACCGGGCACCGACCCTGAAGGAAAAGGTCCTGTTTAGCCATAGGCGCAAACATGATGAACTGTGGGTCTTAAAGGGTGTCGATCTCAAGGTTGAAAAAGGCAGGACCCTCGGACTGATTGGTCAGAACGGTTCCGGCAAGAGCACTTTTTTGAAGCTCCTGACCAGGATCATCTATCCGGACCGAGGAAATATTAAGATCACAGGGAAAGTGTCCAGTCTCTTGGAACTCGGCGCGGGGTTTCACCCGGACTTCAGCGGACTGGAGAACATCTACATGAATGCGGCGATCTTCGGCCTAACTAAAAAGGAAATCGACCGCAGACTGGAAGAAATCGTTGATTTCTCCGAACTGGAGGAGTTCATCGATAGCCCGGTACGAACTTATTCCTCCGGGATGTACATGCGGCTGGCTTTCTCCATCGCTATCAACGTGGACCCGGACATCCTTCTAGTCGACGAGATCTTGGCGGTGGGTGATGAAGGGTTTCAAAAGAAGTGCTTTAATAAAATGAAATCCTTTAAGTCGCAGGGGGCTACGATCGTGATCGTTTCACATAGTCTCAGTCAACTGGAGATGCTTTGTGACGAGCTTGCGTGGCTGCATGAAGGGGTTTTGCTGGAGCAAGGTATTCCAGCGGATGTGATAGGAAAATACCGGACGGAGGTATTTGCGGCTGAGGACCGAAGGGCGGAGACAAAGGGTAAGCTGCTGGCTGAGCACTTGCGGGAAGAGGCTAAATCTGAGCCTGACAGAAACAGCGCGGACGCTCCCGGGGAAGGAAGTGGCTCGGCCCAAACCACGCAGCCCAAGCGCCGCGGGGACGGTTCCGTGGAGATAACCGGAGTGCTCTTCATGGATGGACGAGGCAGGGGCAAAACCCGCTTTGAAAGCGGCGAGCCTTGTGTCATCGAAATGCATTGCCGCAAGCACAGGCCGGTAGACAAGCTCATCTTCGGGATCGCGATATACCGTAATGACGACATCTGGTGCTATGGGACCAATACCCTAATCGACAGATATCAGACGGACGTTCAGTTTCTGGGGGAAGAGATCATTGTACGGGCTAACATCGACAAGCTCAACCTGGTTGAGGGCGAGTATTACCTGAACGTCGCCTGCAGTGACGGATTGGCCACCGAGTACGACTATCTTGTTCGCTGTCTCGATTTTGCAGTCTATTCTCAGGTAAAGGATGTGGGAGTGTGCAGGCTGGAACACCATTGGGAAATATTGGACGCCGATGATAGTGGGGTTCCAGCGGCAGGAGAGTTGTAATAGCAGTTCCCGAGGCGACATCTGCAGCAACGGGCTTAAGGTTGGTCTCTGTTTGGCGGAAGCCAAGCACGGTGTCAGTAAAGGTGTTCTAAACGACACGTGGCGTTCAATCTGTCATGTTTAGGCAGCGGCATGACGATCGTTTTGGACTACTGTTGCGTGCGGACAAAAGAGCAGCGGATAAAAGAGTGAGAGAGCAAAGCGCTCAAAGAGGTGAAATATGGCAAACTCACAGCTGACGGTCGACGAAGTCATGGAACGAATCAAGAAGGCCATGGAAGCCAGGCGATCGGTGGCCGCAATGCAAACGACCGGAGGAAATGCCAGCGGGGGTACGGTTCCGGGCGAGGGAGAACTCAGCCGTCTGGAGGCGGAACTGAGACAGAGCAACCTGACATGGAACGTGAATGCTGAATACCCGATTACTTCCCACCGAAAGACAATCGGCCGTTTCATAGTCTTTGGCAAGAAGGTGGTACGGAAGTTCCTGCGTTGGTATGTCAATCCCCCCGTGGACCAGCAACGCGAGTTCAATGGGAGTGTGACCCGGTCTCTCAATCTCTTAGCTGAGATTGTCCGCACGCAGTCCGAAGCCCTTCGGAGTGCCACAGATAAGATTGAGGAGTTGGAAGACCTGTTGAGTGACAACGGCAACCGACTAAGGGAGACCGGCAACGCGGATGGAAGCCTGGAGATCTCAACCGATGGAACGCGGGACGAGGCTGATGGGAACGATGCGGAACTTCTGAAAGAATACCTTGCGGGTAAGGTCAGAGTAGAGGAACTGGAAGAAGTTAGAGGTCTTTTGGCTGGCAAAGCGGATGAATCGAAACTCGAAGCGATTCGGGATATGCTTGCGGACAAGGCTGAGCGGCGCGAGTTGGATGATATCCGAGAGACCATTTCCGCCTGGAGAGAGCAGACCCTGGCCCAAGCGGAAGAGCAGGCTAAGCGTCGGCTAGAGTCCGAGCTGACTTTGGTTGCCGACCGTTTGAGGCGCTTGGAGAGAAGGATTAATAAAGGACTTCATCTTGAGCCTGGAGTCCGGACCATCGAGCGTCTGGTGCGAGAAGATAGGGAGGAAAACCCAGACATTGACTACTTCCTCTTCGAACAAAGATTTCGGGGGAGCAGGGAAGATATCAAAGAGAGACAGCGGGTCTATCTCGACTACTTCAAGGGGAAAAACAAGGTTCTGGACATCGGTTGTGGCCGAGGAGAATTCGTAGAACTGCTACAGGAAAACGGAGTCGGTGTTCAGGGGATAGATATCAACGAGGATATGGTGGGGTATTGCCAGGATAGAGGCTTGCCTGTGATTCAAGCGGACCTCTTTGCCCATCTGGAGAGTCTCGAGGACAATAGCCTGGATGGAATCTTTGCGGCCCAGGTCATTGAGCATTTGAAACCAGCAGACATAATCCGGCTCGTCGACTTATGTCGTCAGAAACTGACGAGCAGTGGATTACTAATACTGGAAAGTATAAATCCAGAAAATGTAACGGCGGTATGTAACTGGTTTTTCTTGGATCCAAGTCACGTTCGTCCGGTGCATCCCATATTTCTCAAGTTTGTGGCAGAAGCTAACGGATTCAGGGAGCAGCATGTCCTGGGCCGAAATCCAATGCCGGAGTTTATTTCCAAGTTTGACCAGGTCAAGGGACTGGAGCACTGGCTGGAAAAAGCAAACACTTTTTTGTTCGGGCCTCAAGATTATGCTTTCGTAGCGAGAAAATGACCTCATTAAATATCGACGAAGGGTTTTGGTGCCGAAAAAATGAAACTAGCCTATTTCTCTCCTCTGCCGCCTTTAAAATCCGGAATAGCAGATTATAGTGTGGAACTCTTGCTCGCTATGAGACACCTTGCAACGATAGACTTGTTTGTTGCTGGATATGAGGTGAGTGATAAACGCCTCATTAACGCATTCAAGATATATAACATATCAGAGTTTCCGAGTCGAAAGAGGGTCGACGGATATGACCTGAACGTTTACCATATCGGGAACAATCACCTGTATCATGAAGATATTTATAAAATGGCCTTATCGGAGCCTGGACTGGTGGTCTTGCACGATGTTTACATTCACAACATGGTAGCGGCTATGCTTTATGGTCATGGCAAGTCTGAAGAGTACGTCGCTGAGATGCGTTATAATTTTGGAGAGGAAGGGGAACGAGTGGCCCGCGAGTTCCTCAACGGTGTAGGGAAAGCCCCATGGGAAAGAGACGGTTTACCTTACCCTATGACAAAAAGGCTCGTCGACAGGGCGAAGGGAGTAATTGTTCACTCATTATATGCCCGAGAGCACGTGAAGTCACAGCGTGAGAGCGTTCCGGTTGAGGTCGTTAAACACCATTCGGAGGTGATTGTAGAGGATGAGAAGGCAGAGAGGTTCGCAGCAAGGAAGCGACTAGGGATTCCCGATGACACGGTGATATTTGCCTCGTTTGGTTACATTAGTCCCAACCGGAGGATTGATGAAATCCTTAAAGCAGTGTGCAGGCTTTCCTCACTTTCCGGCAGGGTAGTATTTTATCTTGTTGGGGAGGTGAGTGAACCGGGCTACAAGGTGGAAGAACTTGTTCGAGACATGGGGCTGGAGGGGAAGGTTTTCATTACCGGATATGCAGACATGGACTATTACCTTGATATTATGAAGGCAGCAGATATTTGCTTCAATTTGCGTTATCCGTATTATGGAGAAACCTCCGGCAATTTGCACCGCATGCTGGGGCTTGGAAAGGTTGTTTTTGTGTCTGATATTGGTGGGTTCCGCGAGTATCCCGACGACTGCCTTATAAAGGTCCCGGTCGGTAATGAATCCGAAGTACTGGCATTGCAGATTGAGCGCTTAATGACGCACCCGAGACTTAGAGAAAGAATCTCGCAGCACGCCCTTGCTTACGCTAAGGAATACTGTACGTTAGAGGTTGCAGCTCACAATTATGTCGCATTCGCAGACCAAATCAGACGTGGACTGGAAAAGGTTGAAAGCTTCATAGAAGAGACAGCTCGCCAACTCCTTCATGACGGTGTTAACAGTGATGAGGAATTGATGCTTAGGGCGGTAGCGGAGAGAATTGTGGACATGGCCTTGGAGGAACGCCCCCGTAGGGAAGGAAGTTGAACGGGAAATTGAAAATTGCAATTGCAACGGCCCAAGTGCCTTTTGTCAGGGGGGGGGCCGAAATTCACGCAGAGATGCTTAAAGACAACTTAATTAAGCGTGGCTACGAAGCCGAAATCGTGACAATTCCGTTCAAGTGGTATCCGGAACAGGCTTTGGCAGATAGCATTTTTATAGCAAGAATGGTGGATCTTGCCGAGGCCAATGGAGAAAAGATCGACTTAATGATCGGAATGAAGTTTCCGGCTTATTTAATAGAGCATGAACGCAAGGTTCTCTGGCTGTTGCATCAACACAGAACGGCGTATGAGCTGTGGAATACTGAGTTTGGGGATCTCCATCATATGCAGCATGGGGACGACGTCCGCAGACTAATTATTGGCTGCGACAACAAATTTATTCCCCGCTCAAGGAGGGTATATACAAATTCCTTAACGGTGGCCAAGCGTCTGCTTAAGTATAATGGCATCAAAGCGCAGGCACTTTACCATCCGCCCATATTGTACGAGCAACTTAGGTCAGGAGAATATGGGGACTATATATTTTATCCGAGCCGCATTAATAAGTTGAAAAGACAGTACCTGCTCGTCCGGGCTCTTAAGTATTGTAAGTCGCCTGCCCACGTGGTGATTGCCGGGTCTGGGGAAAATGACTCAGTGGAAGAGCTTCTGAGAATTGCCGAGCAAGATGGCCTGTCATCACGACTGACGCTGCTTGGGCGAGTCTCAGACGAGGAACTCATTCGGTGGTACGCGGATGCATTAGGGGTCTATTTCGGGCCGTACGAGGAGGATTATGGCTACATAACGTTAGAAGCGTTCTTTTCCGGAAAACCGGTGATTACCCACGTGGATTCGGGAGGACCTCTGGAATTTGTTAATGAGAACAACGGTTATATTACGGAACCCAATCCAGAAGCGATTGCGGAGGCTATTGACAACCTTTACTTTGATAAAAGAATGGCTAGGCAAAAGGGCCAAAATGGTCTGAGGCTTATGCGGGATCTCAACATTAATTGGGATCATGTGATAGAATCGTTGGTCAGTGTTTAAGGAGGCAGGCTGTGTGGAGAGACGCTAAAGGTTGTGGCGCGGAGGATGTTTTAAACAGACAAGAATTGCTCGAGCTTTTGACTCGTGAGGTGGCAGACAGGGCAGCTGAGATGGGGGTTGAGGATAGTGACGATTGGTATATCGAGCATTTGGCAAGGAAAATTATAGACCTGGTTAACACAACGCAGTAGCTGTCGAACCGGAGGGTGCAGGGTGAACATTCTTATAGACGGGACCAGTGTGACAGGCTCGAAGAGTGGCGTCGGGTATTATACAGTGAATCTTATTCGGGGATTGGCTACTGTTGAAGGCGGACCGAAGCTTACCGTTATGGTACCACGCGGCACGGTCAAGAGCGAGCTTGCTCCCGCAGCGCAATTCGTGGATGCGAGGAAGTGGTATCTGAGGCACCTTCCGTGTGATACCTTGAACCTATCCGGTCGATATGATATATACCACGAGCCCAACTTCGTTCCTCGGCCTTTCAAAGGTGCGACGATTGTAACCATTCATGACATGTCCTATAGGCTCTTTCCTCAGTACCACCCCCTTAGACGTGTTATGCTAATGAGGGCCAGTGAGGGGCGGATGAAAAAGGCTGACCAAATCATTACGGTCTCAGAGAGTTCGAAGAGGGACATAGTTGAGCTTCTT
This sequence comes from Peptococcaceae bacterium CEB3, assembly GCA_001029295.1. Lineage (GTDB taxonomy): Bacteria > Bacillota > Desulfitobacteriia > Desulfitobacteriales > Desulfitobacteriaceae > Acididesulfobacillus. The sequence continues at coordinate 324,421 of LDXJ01000063.1, forward strand.
GGGGTACGTCAGGAGCGGATAACTGTCACACACCTTGGAGTGGACAAGAAGTTCAAAAAAATGGATGTCTCGGGTGAACTGTCACTAACCGTTCAGAAAATGTATGGTCTCCCGAAACGCTTCATTTTATGCGTTGGTACGATCGAGCCCCGAAAAAACCTTTTACGATTGATCGAAGCTTACGCTTGGTCAAGAACGCATCTTGCCAGCGAGGGAATTAAGTTGGTTCTCGCGGGCGGGAGAGGCTGGCTGAATGATGAGATATACCAGCGGATTGAACAGCTAAACCTTGCTGATGAGGTAATCTTTACAGGTTACGTAAAAGATGAAGACATGCCAACTCTGTACAATTCGGCGATAGTTTTCGTATATCCGTCCGTCTATGAGGGGTTTGGGCTTCCTCCGTTGGAGGCTATGGCCTGTGGGGTTCCCGTAATTACTTCAAACGTTTCCTCCCTGCCGGAGGTTGTGGGGGATGCGGGGATTATGGTTGATCCCTATGATATTGAAGAGTTAGGTGAGGCGATCGTACGGGTGGTGTCTTCGACGGAGCTGCGCGAAAATCTATCTGGCAAAGGTATACGACGAGCCTCACAGTTTACGTGGGAAAGGTGTGCGCGAGAGACACTGGCTGTTTACGAGGAGTGCTATAAGCTTAGAACATGACCTGGGGGCGCAGTAATTGACACGAAAAGTTGAGACCGGTGTTATGATTCTCTTGTTCGCCTTGATCCTGGGATTGATTGCCTTCAATGCGAAGGTTATGAGTCGTTATTACATGACTCTTATGGGTTTTGATCAGGCCGCAAGGGTCTACGCCGAGCAAATTGCGGTTACTGAGCAATCTCTGAATGGTAGGGCAGGAGATACCGTTAGCACGAATGTGACGGTGAGAAATGTGGGCAACTTTATCTGGCCAGCCGAAGGTGCAAACCCCGTCCATATGTCTTATCACTTATTCGGGCAGCATGGAAGGGTCGTGGTGAACGATGGACTTCGTAGGGATCTGCCGAACGATCTTCGTCCCGGACAACGGGCCACCATATCCCTGGGGATAAAGCTGCCAAAGAAGCCCGGAGACTATACTGTGGAGGTGGACATGGTGCAGGAGGGGGTGACGTGGTTTGGCCAGAAGGGTGGAAAGACTTTCAGCCTCGGTGTACAAGTAGGAGGGAATTCCTAGAGCACTTTGGGCTACCGTTTGGACTATAGATAAGATTGGGAGCAGGGAGCCGGAGGTTGGCGGTATTGATAAGTAACGTACAAGGCGCGAGCTAAATGCCAGGACTCGAGTTTAAAAAGGCTAATGAGTTTGGTAAGGTAGGTAAGTAAGGAAGATGGAATTAAGCCGAAATAGGAGAATGGCAGTGTCCCTGTTGCTATGGTTCTTGGTATCTTTCTTCGTTTATAATCTAAATCTACGGGTTATCACGAGCGGTGACAACCTCCCTACGCGGTTGCTACCAATGTCGATTATCGAGCAGAAATCAGTGTTCTTGGACAGCTATTTCGAGCACAGCATTGCTAGCGACAAAGGGGTTGCGGGCCTTCCGTGGTACTCCCTGAGGAAGGCACCTGAGCACGTACTGGCTGAAAAGAGTACAGGATATGCACTTACTATTACCCCCTTATACTGGATTGGCTACGAATTAATGCACGCTGCTAAGCTGCCACATAGAATAGATTCTGCTAGCCTTAACAGGTTTTTGGACGTTGAGGAGAAGATCCTGGCTTCTTTTTTCGCAGGCCTATCCGTGGCTCTTCTGTACCTGCTATGTACGCTGGTGTTCAGCAAGCCGGTTAGTTTTGTGGCGACCTTGATATACGCTTTTGGAACAAACCACTGGGTGACATCGAGCCAAGGTCTGTGGGTTAATGGCGGGGAGGAGTTTTGGCTTGTAGCGGCTCTCCTTTTCGTAACTCTTTTTGAGCGCAGTCGCAAAAAGGTCTACTTTTTTGCATCTTCGATTGCCGCCGGCTTGGTGTACGCCATGAGGCCAACGGGAGCTCTTTTCCTACTCATGTTTTGCGCCTATTTCTTCGTATATCACAGAAGATACTTCGTTGAGTTTCTTCTTCCCCTGGGGACGATAGTTACGGCATACTCAACTTTTAATCTCCTGGAGATGGGAGGATTAATCGGAGGCTATTCCAGCATTATCCACAAACCTTTCTGGGCTTTTGGCCTAAAGGCCAACGTACTTGCCTTTTTAGGTCTGTTTTTTAGTCCTGGTAGAGGTCTGTTTTTTTATAGCCCAATACTGATCTTGTCGTTCGTAGGGGTGTATCGGCTAATCCGAAAGAGGGAGCTTCGGGAACAACATAAGCTGCTCCTTTGGTCAATTGGCGCAACCTTTTTGATTGTCTTCGCTTCGGCCACCTACACGGACAATAATGAATACCTAAAGTGGTACGGTGGGTACGGCTGGGGGCCTAGGTACCTTGTCGATGTTTTGCCATTGTTGGTCCTATACGCGGGTGTTGGTATCGACGAGGTCTACAAAGTCCTCAAGAACTCAAAAACATATTGGCGTTACTTAGTAGTAACGGTTGGAGTACTACTCTTTACATGGTCGGTTTTCACGCAGGTAGTCGGAGCTTTTTACTACAAGTCTTACTGGGATACACATCCAGTTAGCATTGATCGGGATCCGCAAAGAGTTTGGGATCTACGAAACAATCCGATCGCCGTTGAACTGGAGACAGGACTGGCCCCCGTGACGCGGATTCGGCTAGGGAGGATTCTCGGTATTTACGTGACCCCCAAGTCACCCTTGGAGCGAGACAAGCTTAGGGAGTATATTATTCTTAGTGACGGTGCTCACATTAAAGACATCCACCCCAACCAAGATTTCCAAATCCCGGTTACCATTGGGAATAGTGGGGCAGTTACTCTCCCCTGCGCATCCGGTACTGGGGGAAAATACCAGGTCAATTTCTCTTATCATTGGGTTTCTCCCAAAGGTAAAATGGTAGTTTTTGATGGACTAAGAACAAATTTACCTGGCGACCTCAGACCTAATCAGACTGTCAAAATCAATGCTCAATTCCAAGCTCCACGAGTGCCAGGTAAGTACATCCTGAAGTTTGACTTAGTGCAGGAGGACGCGTTTTGGTTTAGTAACACCGAGGCCAAATCCAAGGGGATTCTGGTTGACGTACAATGAAGGGCACTGGGGCGCATATCATTCAGGTATCCGCAGGATGCGGAACGAGATGTCCCGGGAGTATTTTTGTGAAATGGAGCAATGGAAATGGAAGATATAATTGTAGTCGGCTGTGGCTTCGCTGGTGCAGTAGCTGCGAGAAAGCTGGCCGAGGAGAAGAAAAAAAGGGTTGTTATACTTGAGAAGCGTTCTCACATTGGAGGCAACATGTACGACTCTGAAGACATCAATGGTATATTAGTTCACTGGTACGGTCCGCATATTTTCCACACGGAATCAAAGCGAATCTTCGAGTATCTGAGGAGGTTTACCGAATGGGTTAGGTATGAACACAAGGTCATGGGAAATATTAGAGGACAGCTTGTCCCTATCCCGTTTAATTACTCCTCCTTAGAAGACCTCTTTCCGGAGGACAACGCGAGCGACCTTAAATGTAGGCTATCACGAACGTTTCCCAACAAAACGAGGATATCAATTTTGGAGTTGCTCAAGAGTGATGACGCTGAAGTTAAACGTTTCGGTAGAGCCGTATATGACATGGTGTTTGTTAATTACACAGCGAAGCAGTGGGGGGTGCCTCCTGAGAAAATTGATAGTTCCGTAATAAATAGGGTACCTGTTGTTTTGGGTTACGACAACAAATACTTCCAAGATCCAATCCAATACATGCCAACTAATGGGTTTACGCGGCTCTTTGACAATATGATTTCTCACCCTAATATCAATGTAGAGGTAAACTGCGACGCATCCAAAAGGATACGGTTGGACAGGAAACGCGGAAGGGTTTATTTTGATGGTAAGGTCTGGGACAGGCCGATTGTCTACACGGGTGCGTTGGATGAATTGATGGAATATGAGTTTGGAGCACTTCCGTACCGATCACTGGACTTAGTCTTCGAGAGGTATAAGATGAACTATTATCAGTTGGCAGCGGTCGTAAATTATCCAAACGAAGAAAAATTTACCCGGATCACGGAGTTTAAACATTTTACGTGCGAGAGGGCTAGCACCGAGACAACGATATTGAAGGAGTATCCTATGGATTACGATATCACGGCTCCAAAAGGTAACATACCATATTATCCCATAATTAACGAGGAGAACCTCATTCTGTATGCAAAATATAGGGACGCATTAAGACGTTTCGGGAACATTTATCCGTGCGGGAGACTGGCCGAATATAGGTACTACAATATGGATGCCGTTGTCGACAGGGCATTAAGTCTATGCGAAAGTCTGGGGATAAAGTAATGTATAGAGAACTAATACGGAAGCACCCTATTTTTAGGGAAGGATTCATATATCTTCTAGTAGGGTTATCGTCTGTGGCCCTGGATGCTGGTGCCTTTGTAGTGCTGAGGTACCTGAGCGTAGAGTTATATTTGGCAAATTTCATCAGCATTAACATGGGAATAACATTGAGTTTTTTCCTAAATACCTACTTCAACTTTAGGAAAACAGATATGATTATCAAAAGAGCGATTAGCTTTTACTCCGTAGGATATCTTGGATTGCTAATATCTTCGGGGATAATCCTTGTTGGCACAAATTTCCTTCACATTCCCGACTCCCCCGTCAAAATGTATTCAATCATAATAATTGCTATGTTCCAGTTTGCCCTTAATAAGTTCGTTACATTTGGCAGGAGGACATCATTTTTGGGCAAGGCGGGGAAGACGATATAACTATAACGTATTCGCTTCGGAGGGAATTATTCTAGGGTCTGGAAATTAAGTCTGCGGAAAGCGAGATAATGTTATGGATTGCCTATATATTGTGATGCCGGCCTACAACGAGGCGGCAAACATCGAAAGTGTAGCACGTGAATGGCATAAGGTTGTTGCTCAGATTGGGAATAACTCTAAACTTGTGATAATTGACGACGGAAGTAGAGATGACACTTACCAGAAATTGTGTAACCTAAGAGAAGATCTGCCCTCCCTTGAACCACTTACAAAAGGAAATAGCGGGCACGGTGCGACGATCTTGTATGGTTACCATTATGCTATAGAGAAGAAGGCAGATTACATTTTTCAGACAGATTCCGATGGGCAAACCTTGCCCAGTGAATTTTGGTCCTTTTGGGAGCAAAGGGACAAGTTTGTTGCTGTAATCGGGCACCGCAACCACAGGAAAGATGGGGTCTCACGTATACTTGTTACGAAGGTTTTAAAGATAGTGTTAAGACTTAGCTTTGGGCTAAATATCGCGGATGCCAATACACCCTTCCGACTGATAGAGAAACAAACGCTGAAAAAATACGTAGCGCGTATTCCGGATAATTTTAACTTATCGAACGTCATACTTACGGTTCTGCTCATTAGCGGCAAAGAAAAGGTAAGATTTATTCCGATTACATTTAGGCCGCGCCAAGGTGGGGTCAATTCCATCAACTTGAGAAGAATCATAAAGATCGGAGCACAGGCGATTAAAGACTTTCGCGACATAAGAAATCAGTTATTGAGATGAGATGCTATGATGAGGCGGTTGCCCACGATAGGGTGCTTGAGGGGAATTTAAAAAAACCTACCCGCTTCGCCACCAGTGCGAACAAGAACGTAGCCTTTTTCTGGCTATAGTATATAGTATCCCTGGGGGACCGGTTGCCCTCCGGACGGTTCCTCCTCTCCCCCGTTGCTGGCCCAAGCAGGGATGACGACGTACTCTGTATTCTCAGCTCGCAGGACAGAGACGAGCATATTTTGCGGCCACCTCTCGCGCCGGAACAACTTCTTTCTTTTGATCAAGTAGACGGGCGTCTCTCTATATAGCGCTTAGCGAGGTAAAACTAATGAAAATTGCCCTTGTCCACGACTGGCTCACAAATATGGGAGGTGCTGAACGGGTTCTCTGTGTCCTGCGTGAACTGTTCCCTGAGGCGCCCATTTATACAACTTTGTTCGAACCGGATAAGCTTGCCGACTGCTTGGCTCAGGCGGAGGTGCACACTTCGTTTCTCCAGCGTCTGCCCCGCCGGCTGCGAAGGCACCAGAAGCTCCTGCCCCTAATGCCATATGCCTTCGAACAGTTTGATTTGAGCGGTTATGACCTCGTCATTAGCAGTTCCCATGCCTGTGCTAAGGGTGTCTTGACTCGTGCGGAGACGTTGCACGTCTGTTATTGTTATACCCCTATGCGTTATGCCTGGGACATGTATCATGATTACATTCGTCATCTGCACGGGCCGAAGCGTTGGCTGGCGGTTTGGTTTCTGCACCGAATTCGCCTTTGGGATTATATCAGTGCCCAGAGGGTTGACCGCTTTATTGCCATTTCCCGGTCTGTCGCCGCTCGCGTCCGCAAGAATTATGGGGCGGATGCCTCTGTGCTGGCGCCGCCGGTTGATCTAGGCCGTTTCCGTGCCGGCGAGCCGAGGGAGGATTACTACGTCGTCGTTTCTAGGCTGGTTCCTTATAAGCGTGTGGATTTGGCTGTCAAGGCGTGTCTCGGTTTGCGGCGGAGGCTTCTCATCGTTGGGGTCGGGCCGGAGGAAAAAGCGCTGAAAGCCCTTTGCCCCGAAGGGACGGGAGTTCGTTTTCTCGGCTGGCAGAGTGAGGAAGCGGTCGCGGACTGCTTGGCCCGTGCCAGGGCCTTTCTTTTTCCTGGCGAAGAAGATTTTGGCTTGACGATGGTGGAAGCTCATGCTTCCGGTTGCCCGGTTATCGCTTATAATAAGGGGGGTGCCCTGGACATTCTTCAGGATGGGGAGACGGGAATTCTTTTTTCGGAGCAAAGTGTGGAAGGCCTGACACAAGGCATTCTGCGCTTCGAGGCCCTTTTGGAACAAGGAGGTTCCTTTGAGCCGAAACAGCTTAGGGCGCAGGCGGAGCGCTTTGACAAGGAAAGGTTTAAAGAAGGTTTCCTCAAGCTGCTCGAAGCGGCCGGAGCGGGTGATGGGATGGGCAGCGGAGCGGTGTGAGTTCGGCTCTGAGGGAGACGTCGGGGTCGCGGTCTGCAGGGAATGTCCGAGGCGGAATCACTGGCAGGGATCCTGGCCGGAGCCTGTGGTCGGAAGCCGTTGAGCTGCAAAAATGGAGGAGAAAAAAATGCATTTAGTTTTACTGTCGGGTGGTTCGGGAAAGCGGCTCTGGCCCTTGTCCAATGACGCCCGTTCCAAACAGTTTCTTAAAGTTCTGCGCGATGAAGCGGGAAATCCGGTATCGATGGTGCAAAGGGTCTGGCGGCAGTTGAAAAGGGTGGGTATGGCCGACTCCGCGGTGATTGCGACCGGCCGGGCCCAGGTAGACATGATTCAAAACCAGTTGGGCACAGATGTTCCACTGATCGTAGAGCCCGAGCGGAGGGATACTTTTCCGGCGATAGCTTTGGCAGCCAGCTACCTGTACTCGAAAGCCGGTGTGTCGCGGGAAGAGGTCGTCATAATCCTGCCTGTGGACCCGTATGTGGAAGAGGGCTTCTTCAGGAGAGCTCAGTACTTGGAGACGGCCCTGCGGAAATCTCAGGCTGAGTTGGCGCTGATGGGGGTTGTTCCTTCTTTCCCTTCGACGAAGTATGGCTACATCATTCCAGAACACTCAGAGCCACCGTATCGGTCTGATGCCGGACAGACTTTCCGTCAGGTCAGCTCTTTTCGCGAGAAGCCGGATGAAAAGACCGCTAAAGGGCTGGTTGAACAAGGGGCCCTGTGGAACTGCGGAATTTTTGCTTTCCGCCTGGACTTTGTCTTGTCCCGCTTGCGGGAGGCCGGTTTCTCTGAAAACTATCAGGAGCTGCTGGAACAGTACGGGGAACTGCCAAAAAACAGCTTTGACTACGAAGTAGTAGAACATACGAAACGGATTGTCGTGGTAGATTACGATGGGGAATGGAAAGATCTTGGGACCTGGAACACCTTGACAGACGAGATGACGGAGACTGTCAGTGGGCGCGGTATCATGAGTCCGGACTGTGTGCGGACCTACGTACTGAACGAGCTGGATATTCCGGTAGCCGTGCTCGGCTGTGAGGATTTGATTGTGGCGGCCGGCCCGGACGGCATTCTCGTTAGCCGGCGGGAAGCCAGCCCACGGGTGAAAGAGATAGTCGGTCATCTAAATGGGCGTCCTATGTATGAGGAACGGCGCTGGGGCTGGTACAGAGTTTTGGATTACACGTCCTTTGCGGATGGCCGCGAAGTGCTGACGAAAAGGATAGCCGTTAAGGCGGGTAAGAACTTGAGCTATCAGGAGCATCGCTTCCGCAGCGAGGTTTGGACCGTGATTGAGGGAGAAGGGGAATTCGCCCGGGACGGGGTGATCCGCCGGGTGAAGGCCGGAGATGTCCTGGAGATCCCGGCCGGTATGAGGCACGGAATTCTTGCCCTGACGGATTTGGAGTTCATCGAGGTGCAGACGGGCAGCCAACTGGTGGAGGAAGATATCGTCAGGCTCTGTATGACTTGGGAGGAAGCGCGGGAGATGTGCCGGGGGTAGGAGTGCCGAGGGGCCAAAGATTATCGAGTTTCATTGTCATAACGGTTCGGGCTTTGAATTCTGTTTCCTTACGTGAGGAGCATAATCAGTACTATTACTGCCGCAAATATACCCCCGATTATCCTGCCGCCTATAAACACGTACAAGCTTATCCACTTCTCCTAAGGTTGGAAAAGGTCTCCGAAGTTTAATCTTCGGAGGCTTTTTGTAATGACCCCAATGTGGAAGACCGTGCTCTTATTGAAATAGGCAATAAGCGGGTGGATTTGGCCGTCAAGGCTTGCCTCCGTTTGCAGTGTAAGATTCTCGTCATCCGGGTCGGGCCGGAGGAAAAGGCGCTAAAGGTCCTTTGCCCCGAAGGGACGGGGGTTCGTTTTCTCGGCTGACCGCAGGCTGCGAAGCACTTTGACAAGGAAAGTTTTAAAGAAGCATCCCAAGCTACTCGAAGTCGCCGGAGCGGGTGAAGGGATATCAGACGACTGAAGCGAGCTGGATATTCCAGTGGCCGTGCTCGGTTGCCGTGACCTTATCGTGGCAGCGGGCCCGGATGGCATTCTCGTCAACCCGCGGGTGAAAGAGATAGTCGGTCGTCTAAGCGGATGGCCGACGTATGAGGGGCGGCACTGGGGTTGGTACAGGGCTAGGTGGCGGCTTTGTGCCGTCTGGACTGCCAGGTGATCACTCCTAAAGGGTGTTTTTGACGAAGTCAGAGACGGACTCCAAGAGTTTCAGAGTCTTTTTCGAGTTAAGGCCATATTGTTCCGCCTTGTAGATGGTGTTATGCCAGTCCCGGGAGTAGATGTCCTTCGAGTGGAGAATAGCTTGATATTGCTGAAGGCTGGGCGGGCTTTTGATGACACGTTGCAGACGCCCGATCACTCTGTAATGGTCGGTGAAAGGGACATCCTCGTAGTCAGGATGGGCCGAGCGCAAAGAGAATTTGCCGTTTTGCTCGACAAAATAGCGAAGAGAAGGTTGCCAGACATCCGCCTCGAGGCCCACGGCTAGAATGTCCTCCGGAGTAGGCGCGGAAGTCTGTTCGAACAGAGCGAGATCACCAGGGTGGATACCGACCCAGCTGAGGTTGTCCTCTTTGATGCGCAGCACGAAGTCAGCTTTCAGAGTGGGAGGTACTTCGATTTCCTCTTGCCAGTTTTTTGGGGAAAGAAGTGGGTAACCGGTGTGGACGGCTTCCAGAAGTGGGATCAAACGGTTGGAAACAGGGAGGCTTAACGGACCGTCATGTCCGATTGACTCGCGACCCAGGAGGTAATCCACAGTGACACCGAAATAGTCGGCTAACTTGGCGAGCTTTTCTACATCCGGCACCCTTCTGCCGGTCTCATACTGGCTTATGGCCGATTTCTCCACGTTCAAAACGACCGCAAGGTCTTCCTGGCGGATTTTCCACTGCTCTCTCAGGCTTTTCAGTTGTTTAGCTAGCATAGTGACCACTCCCTACCCGTAGCATATCACTCCTTCGGCCGCTTGAAAAAAAGAACGGGAGTTAATGACAAATCGTCAATATTATATTGCGTAAGTGGACGAAATGTTATACCATATGATTGACAAGAATCGTTAGGGCTAGAGGCAAAACCGCATTCATCTCCGACTTTAGAAGTCGGAGCCTTCTGCGGAGTGCTGGTAAAAAGTGGAGATGGAGAAAGAGAGGGCGAGACGGGATGGGTGTATATCTAAACTTGATCATCAACCCCGCGGGAGTCGAGGTGGACGCATGGGAAAAGGTTTACGTTGAGAGCCTGTCGCTGCTGCGTGCCTTCCCCTTTATGCGCACGAAGCTGGAAGAGGTGGGGGGATTGCCGAGGCTGGTCTACAGTACGCAGGTCGAAGAAAGGGATACTGATGGCGTGAGCAAAAGCTGGCTGGTGTGTGGCGACGCCCACAGCAAGAAAACCGGCGAGGAGTTTTCTTTGACGAGAAGTCTGCAGGATTACCGCTCCCGGTTCAGATACAGCAGTACCGGTGCCCCTGGGGGAAGCTCCGTTCAGGACTGTCAGGATGCTAAGATGTATGACATCCTCCGTGCGGGGTTCGAGGAGAACGACAAGGACGATGACAACGGGAAGGAAACCGAAAACGAGAAGACAAAGGAAGAGAAAAAGGAAAAGAAAAAGATCGATTGCGTAAGCGTTTTCAGCAACAAGACTCAGGGCTATCCTTATCATCTGTATGTCTTGGCCATTGCCATGTTGGTAGAGAGCCGGTTGCCGGGGGCTGCGTTAGTGAGTGGAGACATTAACCTCAAGCAGGCGGAAGATGCCCGGGAGTGGGCTAACCGGTACCTCAGCCTGCCCATTGATCTACCTGTGCGGGTAGATGCCGAAAGACTTTGGCAACGGCTGCGGGAGTACTATGAGGGAGAGCGGCTCTTAAGAGCCTTTGATGATCTCTACGTCCGAGATTCTGCTTTTGACGTTCCTGAGATCTTTTTTGCTCAAGCTCCGCCGGAGAATGTTAAGAATTGGTTCAAAAAGCGGCTCTTTGAGTTCGACTCACTGACCCAGGTGGGGGCCAGAAGGCTGATGATCGGTTGGCTCAATAAAAGTAAGGATTTAGAATCCCTTTGTGAGTTGATCCTGACACGGGACCAAAGGGACAGGCGGGAGCGTAAGGACGCGGAGGACGGACAGAAGCGAGAGAGAGAGGAGGATAGACACGAGCGAGAGGGTTCGGAGGATAGTCAGAAGCGGGAGGGCGTGGAGGACGGACAGAAGCGAGAGGGTGTGGAGGACACACAGGAGCGAGGGGGTCCGGAGGACAGACAGAAGCAAGAGGGCGTGGAGGACACACAGGAGCGAAAGGATCCGGACGACAGACAGAAATGCGACGAGCGTGAAGAGCGGACAGATACGCTGGATCGCGGGCAGACTCGTTTTGGGCCCGAAGAGTTTGTCAAGGCTCTGACCGCGACTTGGGCAATGATGGACCCCGGACAATATGAGCTTTTTAAGTTTTTCAGAAATCCATATGGCGCCTCAACTTCAGTGATAAGCCAATTTGGTAATATGTATCTGGACAGCTTTTATGCGGGACGGGAGATGGAAGTTCACTGGGAAAAAGAAGAGGTTGTGCCTGTCTTAGAACGATATACGGGCCTCACAGCCGAAAAGATTCGAGTCTTAATCGAGGAAGAGAGCGAGCGACAAACGGAGAAAATCCGGGATTTCGAGAAAATGTTTCAACCCGCCAAAGAGAAGGTTGATTCTATGCAAAGCGAGGAGGAGTTTTTAGATGACGAAGATCTTCTCCTTTATTACGACGAAGGAACGATCCTCAAAGAGACACTGAAGTCTGAACTCCTGCATTTTGGGCGCCAGGCTGCAGCACTGCTGCGTGAACAAGAAGGGGAGGGTTTCACAAACGCCCCAGCGGAAAAATTGCATGAAGAGATAGTTCTCTGGATATTTCACTACCGGTTAGCACTCACAGAAGAAGCCTGGCAATGGATCGACGCGGAAAGGGACCCGGCAGTGCTGCGAGTGTTGCTCACGTTCCTGCGCATTAAGAATGAATCAAGCCGGTTTCACGGGATAAGACTGGCGTTGCTGGAAAATAGTCTTTTCGCCCACCATCTGACGGAGTGGATGGGTGTTGTAGATGGTGTTATGCCAAGTGTTTTTTAAAAGCTTGCGCTTCGGCGATAGTATTCACAGGACACTATCGCGACGTTCAGCTTTTGCTGAGCAGTTTTTCTATTTCCTCCGCCGGAACTGGGCGGCTGAAGAGGAACCCTTGCATGACGTCGCAGCGGTTGGCGAGCAAGAAGAGCTCCTGGGCGGGAGTTTCCACCCCTTCCGCCAAGACGGTCAGGTCGAGGTTGTGGGCCAGTTGGATGATCCCGGTGACAACTTTGGCTCCTTTGGTATCTACCGCAATGTTTTCGATAAAGCTTTTGTCGATTTTCAGGGTGTCAATGGGCAGGTGGCGTAGGTAATTGAGGGATGAATACCCGGTTCCGAAGTCATCCAAGGAAATTCTCACGCCCAGGTGTTTGATTTCTTGCAGTAAGTGAACGGTGGCGGCTGGGTTTCCGATGATGACGCTTTCCGTGATTTCCAATTCCAGCCATTCCGGGTCGAGGCCGCCGGCGGCGATGATTTCCCGCAGATCATCGATAAAATTCGGCTCGCGGAGTTGGCGGGCCGAGATATTGACGGCCATCCGCAGGGGAGGATATCCATGAGTACGCCAGGCGCGGTTTTGCGCACAGGCGGAGCGCAGAACCCATTCCCCTATCGGAATGATTAGTCCGGTCTCTTCCGCCACCGGGACAAAGGTGCCCGGCATGACCAGTCCTTCCGGAGCAAGACCTTCCAGGGTGGTATGCCAGCGGAGCAAAGCTTCGACCCCGACGACGGCCCCGCTGTGCAAGTCGACCTGAGGTTGATAATAAAGTTCGAGTTCTTCCCGCTCCACGGCTTTGCGCAAGAGGTTTTCGACAGTCATGCGTTCTTTAATGAGTTGGTTGAGGGAATCCGTGAAAAACTGATAACGGCTGCCTCCCAGTTCTTTGGCCCGATACATGGCCGCATCGGCTTGTTTGATCAGTTCTTCGACCAGGGTACCGTCGTCCGGGTAAAGGCTGATGCCGATGCTGGGGGTGACGAAGATCTCTTGCCGGCTGAGGTGAAAAGGGGCGCTGAAGGCACGAATAATTTTCTGTGCGGCTTTGGCCGCGTGTTCAGCCTCGAGGAGTTCCGGCAGGAGGATGACGAATTCGTCACCGCCCCAGCGGGAGACGGTGTCTTCGGAACGGAGCGCCCGGCTGATGCGGGCGGAAGCTTCGCGCAGGAAAACGTCCCCCTGGGAATGTCCCAGAGTGTCGTTGATCAGTTTGAAACGGTCGATATCGAGAAAGAGAACGGCGCTTTTGCATTGCGCGCGCTGGGCGTGGGCTAGGGCTTGTTTGAGATGTTCATTGAACAGGTGCCGGTTGGGCAGGCCCGTGAGACTGTCGTGGTAGGCCTGGTGGGTGAGCTGGCGCAAGAGTTTACGGTTTTTGCTCACGTCGTGAAAGACTAATACGGAGCCGACGATGTGACCGGCGCGGTTGCGGATGGGGGCGGCGGTGTCCTCAATCGGAATGCGGCGCCCGTCGGAATGAATGAGGACCGTGTGGTTGGCGAGGCCTACGATCCTCCCTTCGCGCAGACAGCGACGGAGAGGGTTCTCAACAGATTTTCCGCTTTCTTCGTTGACAATGGGAAAAACGTCGTCGATAGGTTTGCCTATGGCTTGACGAGCCGGACGTCCTGTCAGCTGTTCTGCCCGCGGATTGAGGTAGTCGACTTGTCCTTGGATATCGGTGGTAATGACAGCGTCCCCAATGGAATCCAGGGTTACCTGGGCTTTCTCCTTTTCTCGCCAAAGCGCCTCTTCAGCTTCTTTTTGGGCTGTGACATCGTTGAAAATTGCGACGATCTCACCTGAGGGCAGCTTATAGATTTCGTTCTCCCGCCAGCCTTTGAGGCGTCCGTCCTCATAAAGAGTGGCGGGAAAGTGCACGGACTCGCCTGTGCGCCAGACCTGACGGAAAGCCGCCAGAAAGCCGCGGATGTCCGCTTCGGCATAAAGTTCCAGGAGAGAGCGGCCGAGGGTCTCTTCTCTGACTAAGCCGTCGATTCTTTCGGCAGCGGGGTTAATGTCCCGGAAGACAAAGTTCTGCCCGTTGTCCTCGGCCTCGTACACCGCGACCGCGCTCATCATATGTTCGAACATGGCTCGGTAACGGGTCTCGCCGGCCGCGACTGCAGCCTGGGCCCGGACGAGTTCTTCGTAAGTGGCTTCTAATTCGGCGTGGGCCTCCTCAAGCCGCGAAAACTGCCGGACCAAGGAGGCTTCTGAGTCTTCTAAGGCTTTCAGGGCCCGACGGATGAGAAAATAAAGCAAGGCTGCGGTGACCAGGACAAACAGCCAGCCTTTGAGGGTGGAGAGAACTTCGGCGGTATGCAGGTTGGGGGCGGCCAGCTTAACCCAGCGATCGGAAGTCAGGATCCAAACGCCGGAAAATACGGCATAGATCAAAGCGATGCGCAAAGGTGTAAGTCTTCGAGGATTACCCTGGCTCATGTTCATCGGAGCCCGGAAACTTCCGGCGTCAGCCGGAACCGGATACCTCTGACTTCAGCCGGAAGAGGAAAGGCTCCTTACCACCTTTCTTATGCAAGGCTGCGGGTTTTTCTCGTAGAAAATTCGACAAACAGCAATAATTTTCTATTCAATTCGCCGCAATGGTGGAAAATCCTGCCTGAGCGAAGGGATTATTTGAGATGTGCTAGGGACAATTCCTCCGTCCCGCTAACCATTGAATGAGGCGTTCACTGGAATAACGCACAGGGTGACTGAAAATACAATGTAAACGTGAATAATCCTATTGAAAATCTCCTGCCGAGCTGGGAGTACTATTCTGAAGGACTGACGCTTAACGACTCGCAGGTGCTCGGTAGATCTTGCCGAAAAGCGTCTCTTTCCAATAACATCGGTGTCACGGGTTCGCCGAAGAAATCTATTGGATCGCCAATGACCCTGCCGCCGAGGCTTCCGATGATGTAAACTGTAGCATCTCTGGCCTCAATAAATATTTCGTGAGCTCCTTGAGAAAAAGCATCTTGCAATGAATGAGTGGCTAATTGCTTACCAATTCCTAAACCGCGGACACCTCTTTCAACGGCAAACCTACCCCAGTGCCATGCACTATTATCCATCCAACTCACAACCACTCCTAAAATATCTTCGCCAACCCTGGCGCACCACCATAAAGGATGAAGATTATCCTCTATTGGGATCAATTCAGAGGGTATGTTTTGTTCTGAACAAAAGACTCTCAATAATAACTCAATGGCTGATTTTTGATAATTGTTTGGCAAAGGTTGGAGGATTAGACGCTGCTTATTCAATAGAAGAGTATTTCTCAAGGCGGAGATTCGCAGTTTCTTCAATGAGTCAATAACGGAAGTAGATAGGGCCTCGTGATTTTGCTTCAACATTGAGGTTATATAGCTATTCGCTTTGTTTTCAGCCATTTCGATGGCAGTGATCCCCAAAGGGGAAATTACAATACTTTTAACTCTCTTATCAGAGTCATCGCTTCCAAACGACAGTAATTGTTTCTGTGCGAAGCCCTTGAGTATTCGGCTTAAAGAGGCTTTATCAATATCTAATTGTATTTGAAGTTCCGTAAAAGATGTAATCCCATTTTGCCTAAGATAGCTCAGCACATGGGTTTGGGTTAATGTCATGCCCGAATTGAGACAATTATGATTAAGTAATCCCAGTTCCCGTATTAAGAGACGTAATTCTTTTCTTATGTTTTCTGCATCACTCAAGGGGAAACCACCTCCTAATATATCGTTGATAATATCAACATATACGAGGAGAACGACAAAGTCAAGGAATAAAACGGTTGGTTTCTGACGGCCTTGTTTTTCCTAGAGGGGAACGGACGCCGCCGGGTGGGACATCGGTATCGTGAGGCTGCCGGGAGAGGAGGATTTCCATCTCCTGTGGAGGCAGCGGCCGACTGAAGAGGAAACCCTGAAGCCTTAATTAAATCTTGATAACTTCTCCAAAAATACATCATTTACACCTGATATACTGGGCAGGAGTTTCAAAAGGGGCTGTTTCGGTTTTGAAAGGTGTTTCGGTCTTAAGGTCTTAAAATAAAAAAGGAGGACGGCCAGTGTGAATCTGAGGAAAAGTTTGACAAAGTTGCTGGGCCTTATGCTGATTTCTGCCTTGACGGTGTTTGGCAATCCGGGTTTGGTCTTGGCGGCGGGTGGAGGGGGTGCAGCCCAATCTTCGGGTACATCGATCCAAACCCTGGATCACCTGCTTTTTGTGACGCCGGGTGATTCCAACCTGATTACCGGCGAGGTGAGCACGATAAACTTGCAGTTGTTCGATGGTACGGGGGAGCCTTTTTCGGGGCAGGTGTCCGCCAGTTTGACGGATGCGCAGGGTGTGGTGACGAATTACCAGATTTCCGGCTCGAATGGCTGGTATTCGGTCACGGGTGTGAACCCGACTCATCCGGGCAGCTATCAATTGACGATCACTCAGCTTTTTAACCAATATGGCAAGAGGTACCAGGCGGAGGGAACGGTAAATGTCGTCAACGCCACAGCCACGGTGTTAAGCGGGAGTTTGGCTGTCGATGACAACAGTCAGGTGACGGCCAAGCTGACCGGTTTTGACGGCGCTCCCTTGGCTAATCGGTCCGTGACCATCGACGGTTCGGGAGTCGGTTCCCCTTCACAAACGGTGACGACTCTGACGGATGGCACCTTCAACTTCTCCATGACCCCGGCCCAGACGGGAACGGTGAACTTCGTCCACGGGGGTGTGATTGTCGGCAGTATTACGGTGGGGGCTGAAAATGCCAAGGTGACCACTTCCGGTGTTCTTGTTCTCAATGAACCGAACCTGGTCACGGCTACGCTGGTGGACGGCAAAGGGAATCCTTTGAACAACCGCACGGTTCAATTGGATGAGTCGGCGCTGGGTTTGCCGAATCAAACTTTTACGACCCTGACAGACGGGACTTTTCACTTCAACCTGACTCCGACCCAGATGGGAACCATTCATTTCATTTACTCGGGGGTTGTCGTGGGCTCGATCAAGGTACAGCCGGCCTTTACGATGCAGCCGAGGTTAGGCGGCCAAACAGAGAACAATGCCGCCTTGTCGGTGGAAGTCGCCAAGGAAGGCTGGACGGCGGCAGACAGCGTGATCCTGACGAGGGATGATGTTTTGTCAGATGCGATGACGGCGGTGCCTTTGTCCAAGAAGCTGGACGCTCCCATCCTGATGACCGGACCTTCTGCTTTGGACAGCGGAGTTTTGGCGGAGATCAAGAGTTTGGGGCCCACACACGTTTATATTATCGGAGGAACCGGAGCGGTCTCTGCCGGCATCCAGAATGAATTGACGGGTCTCGGCTATACGGTGGAGCGGCTTGGGGGGGCGGACCGGTATGCGACGGCGGCCGAGATCGCCGCCCGGGTGGGTTCGCAAGGGACAGTGTACTTGGCTTACGGATACGGAGAACCGGACGCCCTGGCGGCGGACGCTTTTGCGGCCGAAGAGGGAAACCCGATTCTGCTCACGCAGAGCGGAAGCCTGCCCGCTTCCACCCAGGCGGAACTAACGAGCCTGAATCCTTCCTCGGTCGTGCTCTTGGGGGGAACCGGTGTGATCAATTCGAGCCTGCAGTCCTTTTTGAGTGGGCGCTATTCGGTGGAACGCTGGGGTGGGGTGGACCGCTACGGGACGGAGCAGGAAATCTTTCAGAAGATCATGGACAGTCAACAGGTTGAGAGGCAGTACCCGCTCTACATTTCCTCGGCCCTGGTTCGCCGCGGTGACCTGGCAAGCGGGGAACCGTACGGGGACGCCTTGTTGGCCGCGGCCCTGGCAGCCAAGAACGGCGGTTTTGTCGTGACGCTTCCTCCGAATACCCTGCCTTCCACGATTTCGACGTTTTTCCTCTACAACAAGGCCTATATTCCGTCGGCGGAGGTCGTCGGCAATACCTCAGCTATCAGTACCGGTCTGGAGGCTCAGCTCGACAGTCTTTTGACACATTGACAAATGTTATTTGGTAGGCGCCAGACTTTGAATTGACAGAAGCGTAACCCGCCTTTTCCCGTGGCTTGAACCGGAGGGAAGGGGTGGGTTTGCTCGTGCAAGCAGGACCCATGGGATCCCCCGCCTCTAGAGGCCTATAGAGGACGGGGGACCTCTCGCACACTATATTAAATGTTTGTCAAACGGAACCTAAGTGGCAGGTAATTGGCGTTTCTGGTCGAATATTATACTTTGAGATGAGCAAGATACGGGTAGAAATAGGATTATCCGGAGTTATCCTGAGTCATCCTAGGGTTATTCTTGAGTGATCCTAGGGTTAACCTTGGGACTAAGTTTATGGGAACGCGGAGGTGGAGCGCGGGCGAACGACGAAACTCTGTTGTAAACGGCGCGAATAGCTCAAGTCCTGTTGCAAGTGGCTTTGTTTTTACCCATAACGAGTAAGATGCCGGCCGAGGGGCCGGACGCACGTGTGCAGCCCAGTCTGCTTTCCGTCCGGAGAGGGGGTTGGACTGTATTATTGCGCATGTGCGCGTATCCGGAACGCGTTCGGTTCTTAGCGCGTCCGGAAGTTTGGACTGTATTGCTTGTGCAGGTCCGCGTTTGAAAGCGAAAGGAGAATCCGAGTGAAAAAGTTGCCGAGACATATGATGAAAGTCTTGGTTGGTGCGATGGCGCTCACGCTGTTGTTGAGCGGTTGCGGCAATCAAGCGGGGGGGACGCCCAAGACCGGACAAACCAAATCGGTGGAAAAGCTGACCTTTGATTTCCCGGTGGCTGTGGCCGGGCCCTTGGCCCAGGACATGACCCAATTAGTGAATGAGTTTAATCAAGCGAACCCCGACATTCACGTGACGCCCGTATTTTCCGGGGACTACGGAACGACCATGACCAAGGTGCAGACAGGATTCAAGTCAGGCAACGCGCCGGATGTAGCGGTGCTTTTATCCACGGACATGAACACCCTGTTGGACAACCACCTGATCCTGCCGATTAACGGTTTTGCCGCGTCGCAAAAAGATCAAAAATGGCTGAACTCTTTTTACCCCGCCTTTATGGCGAATTCGACTCTGAACGGGACGACCTACGGAATACCTTTTCAAAGAAGCACCCTTTTGCTTTATTACAACAAGAACGAGTTTCAAAAAGCCGGCCTCAACCCGAACACTCCCCCCAAGACCTGGTCTGAGCTTGTGGCCGACGGCAAAGCGCTGACCAAAGCGGGTCAATGGGGTTTGGAGATCCCGACCAGCGGCTTAACCTACTGGGAATTTCAGCCTTTTGCCATTGAAAACGGTCAGAATGTGGTCGGGGACGCCGCGAACAAGGTGTATTTTGACCAGCCTAAAGTAGTCCAGGCGCTGCAGTTTTTTGCCGACCTGAGCCTGAAAGACAAGATTGAACCGCCTGGGTTGATCGGCTGGGCGACCGCTCCCGATGATTTCGCCTCCGGCAAAGCGGCGATGATCTACCATTCGTCCGGAAGTCTGACTCAAATCTTGAAAACCGCCAAATTCCCGGTCGGGGTGGCGATGCTGCCCGGCAATGTGCGGCCCGGTACGCCTACGGGCGGAGGCAATCTTTATGTCATCAACACCAAGAATAAAGCCAGAGAGAAAGCGGCTTTTAAATTTGTGAAGTGGATGAGCAGTCCGGAGGTGGCTGCCAAGTGGGCAATCGAAACGGGGTATATCGGCACTTCTCCGCCCGTTTATGAGACGGCGCAGATGAAAGAATACCTGCAGAAGACGCCGCAAGGCGACGTGGCCCGCCAGCAGCTGCAATACGCGGCCAAGGAGCTGGCGACTCACGATGGTCAGGAGATCCAGCAGATTCTCTCCACAGCCTGCCAAAAGGTCCTAACGCAGAATGTTAAGCCCCTGGAGGCCCTGACAGCGGCCCAAAATCAAGCGGATGCGCTTTTGAGCAAGTTTAAGGACTAGCTGGGGACCGGAGTTAAGGATTCGATCTGAGGAGTTTAAAGGATGCCGAGTTCGACAGGTCAAAAGGGTCAAAAGAAGAGGGGCGGCAAGAGCGGGCGCGCGGGGTTGCGGGCCGCGCTCCTGCTTGCGCCCTCCGCCCTTATTCTGCTTATTTTTACTCTGTGGCCGATGGTGGTCGCGGTATATCACAGCTTGTTTCTCAGCGACAATGCCCACCCGGTGCCGGTATTCGCGGGACTGGCGAATTTTACCGCTTTGGGCCGTGACCCGGTATTTGTCCAGGTCATGAGGAATACGGTACTCTTTATTGTCGGCACGGTACCGGTGAGTATGCTCATCGCCATGGTTTTGGCAGTGGCGCTCAACCGCAGGTATCGGCTGACCCCGTTTTTCCGGCTGGCGCTTTTTCACCCGGTGGTTCTGCCCATGGTGAGCGCCGCTTCCATCTGGCTTTTTATGTATACCCCGGATTACGGCATTGTGGACAAAGTGCTCGCTCTGTTCGGGGGTCCCCAGATTAATTGGCTGGGAGAGCCCGGGACGGCCTTGTCGGCGATTATGCTGATGACGATCTGGAAACAGGTGGGCTATTTTATGATTTTCTATCTGGCCGGTCTGCAGAACATCGGCCAGGATCCGTATGAGGCGGCCGCGGTGGACGGGGCCGGACCGGTAAAAGCTTTTCGCAGCATTACGGTGCCGCTTCTCATGCCGACTTCTCTCTTTGTCTTCATCATCGCCATGGTGGACGCTTTCCAGATGATCGATCAGTTGTACGTTATGACTCAGGGCGGGCCCAGTAACGGCACGAACATGTTGCTTTACTACATTTACCAGCAGGCCTTTGCCTTTTCCAACCTGGGGAAAGCTTCGGCCCTGTCTGTGATTTTGATCGTGATTCTCTTGGTAGTAGCTGTGCTGCAGACCTTGGCGGACAAACGGGTGCACTATGAATCCTAGGGAGAACCGGTGGTCTGGGACATGAGGTTTTAAGCAAGAAGCACGTTGTGCGAGCACAGACTTGCAGTGCCGGTTTGGCACGGCACGGTCAGAATTGAAGGGTACGCACGTTGTGCCGGCGACGTCCGGCGGATAAGGGATCGCCGGGCCGGGGATGGAGTGAAGAAGGATGGCCAATCAAGGATTCAGGAGGTGGAGACAGCTGCTTATGTACAAACGCAAGCTCGGAGACGCGGTACTGAATATCGTGTTGCTGCTGATTTCTTTGATTTGGCTGGTTCCGCTCCTGTGGACTGTTCTCATGTCGTTTAAAGACCCCAATAATGTCAACGGTTTGACGCATTTGCTGGGGGGAATCCAATTATCCTGGCAGAACTTTGCGGCAGCTTGGACGAGCGGGCAGTTTCAGCTTTATTACATAAATACCATTGAAATCTGTGCCGGCATCCTCATTGTGCAGCTGGTGACGATTACCTTGGCGGGGTACGCCTTCGCCCGCTATTCCTTTCGAGGAAAATCGATTGTTTTTGTCATTTTTCTTCTGCAATTGATGATTCCCGTCAGCGCGCTGATCGTGCCGAATTATTTGACTATCAAGGATCTGGGTTTGGTGGACACGAAGTGGGCGATCATGCTGCCCTATTTTGCTTCAGCCATGGGGACTTTTCTCATGAGGCAGACGTTCCGGCAGATCCCGCGGGACTTGGAGGAGGCGGCCATGCTGGACGGTGCCTCCTGGTGGCAAATTATCTGGTATGTACTCTTGCCGGCGGCGCGCCCCGGGCTGGTTGCCTTTTCCCTGGTTTCCGTGAGCTTCCACTGGAATGATTTTCTCTGGCCCCTGATCGTCACCCAGACCCCCCAGAACCAGCCGTTGACGGTCGGCCTTTCCCTGCTCACCCAGATGGGAGAAACCGGGGCGCAGTGGTCGATGATCACGGCGGGTACTTTGCTGGTGGTACTGCCCTTGCTGGTCATGTTCATCCTCTTTCAAAGACAGTTTATCAGCAGTTTTATCCAGTCGGGGATTAAGTGATTTGGGCGGGACCTTTCAGGGGAGACTGAAACAGCCGGTAGTTTACAAGCCGGATTAGGATTATAAGGCCGGACCAAAAGGATAAGACCGGACTAGAAGGATCGGGGAAGTTTACTTGAAGATGGCAGACAAAAAAGCGATGACCGTCCTTATTTTGATGACAAGCGATGTGCACGGCTTTGTTTTGCCCCGGGACTACGGGACAGGGGAGCCCGTGGCGAAGGGGCTGGCCAAGGCGGCCACTTTAATTCGCCGTTTGCGGCGGGACTATCCCTGGCATTTGACCCTGGACAATGGGGATCTCATTCAGGGGAGCCCTTTGACCTTTTATCACGCCCGCTATGGTGGCGACACACCCCATCCCATGGTGGCCTGTCTCGAATCTCTGAGCTATGATGCCGCCGTGGTCGGGAACCACGAGTTCAATTACGGACCGGGAGTCTTGACCAAAGTGGTGGGAGAGGCCAAGTTCCCTTGGCTGGCTGCCAATATTTGCCGCAAGGGGACGACTGAGCCCGCTTTCGGCGCGCCCTATCTTCTGCGGACCTTTCCGGGGGGCTGCCGGGTCGCAGTGTTGGGTCTGACCACGAAATATATCCCGTTTTGGGAACATCCCCAGAACATTGCGGCCTGGGATTTTATCGATCCGGTGGAGGCGGCCCGCGTCTGGGTGCCTTTTCTGCGCGGGGAGAAGGGGGCCGATGTGGTGATTGTCGCTTACCACGGCGGCTTGGAACGGGATCCGGAATCGGGAGAGGCCCTGGAACGTTTGACGGGGGAAAATCAGGCTTATCAGATTTGTACGGAGGTGGAGGGCATTGACGTCCTCCTGGGTGGGCACCAGCATCGCGGGGTTGTCGCGGAGGTTGCCGGTGTGCGGGTGATTCAGCCGGAAAACGATGCCCGTCAATTGGCAAAAGTTCTTCTTACTTTGGAGCGGGACCGGGGGCATTGGCGCCTGGCCGGGAAGGAGGCCGACTTGCTGAAAGTGGGAGACGTTCCGGTCGATGCGGAGATCGAACGGATCGTGCGGCCTTATGAAGAAAAAACGCAAGCCTGGCTGGAACAGCCGCTGGGCCGGGTGCGAGGGGACATGCGGATTAACGATCCGATGGCCGCCCGTTTGGCGGACAATCCTTACATAGAGTTCGTTAACCGGGTGCAGATGCATTATTCGGGGGCCCCGATTTCCTGCGCTTCGATTTTTGCCGACACCTGCCCGGGTTTTTCCGCTCAGGTAACAATGCGGCAGATTTTGGCCAACTATATGTATCCCAATACTTTGAGGGTACTGAGAGTGAGGGGGGAGACGATCCGCCAAGCCTTGGAAGTGACGGCTACCTTTTTCGCAAGGGGTTCGGACGGAACCCCCGGTGTGAACCCGGCTTTCTGCCGGCCCAAAGTCCAGCATTACAACTATGATATGTGGGAAGGCATCGAGTACATATTAGATATTTCCCGGCCCGTCGGGTCGCGGGTGGTCCTGCTGAACCGAGGGGGGGAGCCGTTGGATCCTGCCCGCTTGTATGATGTAGTCATGAATAATTACCGGGCCGCGGGCGGGTCCTTATACGGAATGTTCAGCGGAGCTGAAGTTGTGCGGGACATTCAGACTGAAGTTTCCGAACTCCTGACGAATTACTTTTTAGAGCACGAGTGGGTGGAGGCTGCCTGTGATCACAATTGGCGGGTTATCGGCTGCAGCGGAGAGGAGCAAGGGCGCAGTGAGGCCAGGGCCTATAAGACGGATGTGATGGCATAATTAAAAACATATATGGTGGACAGAAGCGACAAAATACCTTAAAATAGTGGACAGTAAGGATTTTTTCCCCAGAACGTGTTCGCCGTGGCCGGGGCCAACCGGAAGAAGCGAACGGTGGCCTGGCCATCTGTAAGGCGATGATTTTTCAGTCCCCGCCGTGAGGGTGAAGGTGCCAAGCGGAGCGGCCTCTGCTGCATATGGTCCTTAGCACCGCAGCAAGTGTGCCGGGCGAGAGGGACAAGTTGAAAGAGCTGAGTGGGCGCCGAGAGAGCGAAGTGGGCGTGTCAAGAGCGAAGCGAGCGTTGAAAGAGCTGAGACTTAGGGGAAATTTTCGGCGAAAGAGCCGGTCTGGGTGAAGTCGAAGAGAATGCAGCCGGGAAAGGGGCTGGGTTTGGTTGGACACTGTGGTTGCAAAACCGTATATGCCTGCGACGGGTCTGTACCCAGATATTCCTCTGTTTTCCCCCCGGAAATCCGGGCCGAAAGTGAGAGCGGTGGAGCAAATCGTCCAGTCGCTTAGGCGCTGGTCTTGGCTTGAGGTTGAATTGGACAGGCTGTGCCGGTTTGACCGCTACACGTACGTTCATTCGATCCATGTGGCAGTGCTCTCCTTGATGATGGCCGAGCAACTGGCCTACAAAAAGAAGGACTTGCGCGAGCTTGTGCTGGGTGCCCTGCTCCATGATGTCGGGAAAGAGAGAATACCGCCGGCTCTGTTGAATAGACCCGGCAAATTGACGGCCAATGAGTTTGAATTGATCAAGGAGCATCCTTCTCTCGGGGAGGAGATACTCCGACTGAAGCCCCTGTCGCTGAGCGCCTATCTGGTCATTTGCCAGCACCACGAACGCTGGAACGGGAGGGGATACCCGGACGGCTTGCATGGTACTCAGATTCATCCCTTTGCCCAGATAGCGGCGGTCGCCGACGTCTACGATGCTCTGACGACGGACCGGCCTTATCGGAAGGGACTTCCGGGCAAGGTAGCCTATGAGATGGTGGTCGCCGGGGCCGGGACCGACTTTAGCGAAGAAGTTATAGAAGCCTTTCAAGAAATTGTGGCCCTCTTCTCCGCGACGGGATCTTGAGCCGGTGAGTAAGGTTGTTGCGGCGGAGAGATTACGCGAATCCGCGGGGCGTCATGCATTCGTCGATCCCGGCGTGAGGACGGAAATCAAAGAAAGAATATGAACGCGCTTGTTAGTAGCCGCTCCGAAAGGGAATCTTCGGGGCGCTTTTTGATCTTGCGAATGCGAGATGTTTACTGGAACGAAAGCTCCGGAGGCAGGAAGAGATGGAATATTTAGGAGAGCTTGCAGGAAACTGTAGGGAGGGCGGCGTATTCTATCTGAAAGCAGGCTGCCGGGTGCTGTATGGGCGGGGCTGGGAGCGGAGGAACCGAAGAGAGGGGAGCTGAAAAGGAGCTGCCGAGACACAGGAGTGGGGCACAGAGATGATGGCGTTCGTGCTTTTTGTGCGCAAAGTATAGACGCCACTGACGCAGTAACGAGCCGGGAGGAGTGACGCCGAGAGGAGTGCTGCGGACACAGGGGCGAGCCGAGAGGAGTGAGAAAAGAAGTGTTTATCGATGTTCAGCTTAAGCTGAACGAGTTCACTGTCGGCCGGCGGAAGCAGGGAGCTGTAAGGTATTTCAGCGAGGGAGTGAGGCAGTAAAGGTGTTTGTCGTTAATCCGTTTGGGGACTCGGCCGTGCATGTTCAGTTGGGTTCCGAAGTGAATGAGGCAGTATTTCATAAGGTCCGGGCCTTCGCGGCCTGGATGGAGGCGAAGGCGGACGAACGGATCGGAGAACTGATTCCGGGCTACCTGGCCGTCACCCTGTTCGTCCGTTCGGGGGCGGATGTGTCAGAGGTCGCGCGCCGGCTGGCGGAGCAAGGAGGGGCGTTTGAGAAGACCTTGGCGGAGGCGGCGGCCGGCCAAGGGAGAGTGGTGGAGATTCCGGTGTGTTACGGGGGGGAGTACGGTCCGGATCTCGAGTATGTGGCAGGTTATCACGGGCTGACAGCCGGAGAGGTCATCGCCCTCCACGCGGGGACGGAATACCTGGTGCACATGCTGGGGTTCATGCCGGGTTTTCCCTATTTGGGCGGTTTGCCGGTGCGGTTGGCCACTCCCCGGCTGGCGACGCCGCGGGCGGAGGTGGCTCAGGGCTCCGTCGGCATCGCCGGCTCGCAGACGGGCATTTACCCTTTGGCTTCGCCGGGGGGGTGGCAGATTATCGGTCGGACACCTCTGCGCTTGTTTGATCCCGCAGAAGATCCTCCGACCCTTTTGCAGAGCGGGGACCGGATCAGGTTTAAAGCGGTGGGGAAGGAGGAGTATTCGCAATTATCGGACAAGAACAAGAACGAGAGCAAGAGCACGAACATGAACGGGAATTAGAACAAGACCGAGAACTAGAAGAAGAACGGGAACAAGAAGACCGAGAGCAGGAACAAGAACGAGAACAGGAACTAGAACGAGAACAGGAACAAGAACGAGAACGAGAACAGGAACTAGACGAAATAGATCTGCTGGAAATTATCCGTCCCGGGGCACTGTCGAGCGTACAAGATCTCGGCCGGCCGGGGTATGGGCGCTTCGGTATTCCTCCGGCCGGTGCGATGGATCCTTGGAGTTTGTGGGTAACGAACGCCCTTTTGGGCAATTTGGCGGGCGTTGCGGCAGCGGAGATGACTTTGGCCGGGTTCAAGGCGCGCTCTCTGGCTCGCGTGGTGGTCGCTCTTGGAGGAGGAGAGGGAGAGTATTTCCTCAACGGGCAGAGGATCGAAGCTTGGCGAACCCTGACCCTTAAGCCGGGCGATATTCTCGATATCGGAGGAATTTCGCACGGCTGTCGGGTTTATTTGGGTGTTCACGGCGGAATCGAGGTGCCGACAGTGTTGGGCAGCCGTTCCACCTATCTGCCCGCCTCTCTAGGCGGACAGGAAGGAAGGGCTTTGCGACGGGGCGATATTCTGCGCGGTCATCCTTTCCGGGGAATGCACATTTCTCGCCGTTTGCGGCCTCCTCTGCGACCGGTTTTTCCGGATAAGGTTGAATTGCGGGTGTTGCCGGGTCTGCATGCCGCGCTTTTTTCCTCCGGGGAGTGGGAAAGATTTCTGGCTTCGGATTATGCGGTGACGCCGCGCAGCAACCGGATGGGCTGCCGGCTGGCGGGTGAGGCTGTGAAAGCGCGCTCAGCCGGAAATCTGATCTCCGATGCTTTGGTCACCGGGGCCATTCAGGTTCCCCCCGACGGCGAGCCGATCATCCTTGGCGTTGATCGGCAGACGACGGGCGGCTATCCGGTGATTGCCACAGTCGTCACGGCAGACCTGGCCAAAGTCGGACAGCTGGCCCCGGGACAGATCGTCCGCTTCCGCGCAATTAGCCTGGCGGAAGCGCAAGAATTGAGAGAAGAGCAGGTTAGGTTCCTGCGCGCATTTTCATTATGGGGAAAGGAGACCTTCATATGTGGTCGTTAATTGGCGTTCTGGTGGTTGTGGTGGGCTTCGTCCTCAGGATTAACCCGCTCCTGGTGGTGACAGTGGCCGGGTTGGTGACCGGATTGATCGCCCGCTTGCCTTTGGATAAGATCCTCACCCAGTTCGGCACTTCGTTTGTGGTCAATCGTTACATGTCTTTATTTATTCTGATTCTGCCGGTGATCGGTCTGATGGAACGCTACGGGTTGAAAGAACAAGCCGAGAATCTGGTGTCGAAGGTGAAAGTCGCGACGACGGGCAGAATCCTCATTCTCTATCTCTTTTTGCGCGAACTTACCTCCGCCCTCGGCCTGACGAGTCTGGGCGGGCACGCCCAAATGGTGCGGCCGCTGATTGCTCCCATGGCGGAGGGAGCGGCCGAAGCGAAATACGGGGATCTGCCGGAATCCACTCGGTACAAGATCCGGGCCTTTGCCGCCTCGGCCGACAATGTTGGCCTCTTCTTCGGAGAAGATATCTTCATTGCCATCGGCGCTATTTTACTGATGAAGGGGTTTTTTGATCAACAGCATATCGCCGTCACTCCCCTCGGCATGGCGGTCTGGGGGATTCCCACCGCTTTGACGGCATTGGTGGTGCACTCCATTCGTTTCTACCGGCTTGACGGCAGTTTGCGCCGGGAATTGACGGGAGGCACCGGGGCGACGACAGGCGATCAGGCCAGGACCGCCACGAAGAACTAAAAAAGTGAGCTCGGTCAGCTGAAGCTGAACATCGGGTCTTCAGCCGGGGAGTCTGTCCCCGGCGAAGCACAGTATCGGAAACCACAGCCACTTGTAGAAGTGGAAGTCTCGCGACGAGATGAAAAACTAAATAATAAGGGAGGCGTTAGGAGATGCTTTTATCGTTAAACCTCATTTACGTTCTCACGGGGTTGGTGTTGGGCGTGATCAGTGTTTTGACTTTCATGGACGGCAGGAACAAGAAACGCTGGAGTACCGGCCTTTTCTGGGGACTTTATGCCATTACCTTTCTTTTCGGGCAGTCGATTCCGCCTGACATTATGGGAGTGGTGGTTATCTTGATCGTTATCTTGGCGGGCTTTGGCGGCCTCGGACTGGGAGACTACGGGGAGCGAAAGAAGGAGGAGCGCGTCCGCCAAGCGGCGTTGCTGAAAAATAAACTCTTCATTCCCGTGCTCCTCATCCCTCTGATTACGGTCCTGGGAACCGTGGTCTTTAACAAGACGACTCTGGGTGGGATTCCCCTTCTGGATCCCAAGAACCAGACCCTGGTCAGCTTGGGGCTGGGCGGGGTGATTGCCCTGATTGTGGCCATGATTTTGACGCGGGATACTCCTCAGCGGGCTGTTAATGAGTCCCGCAGGCTGATGGATGCGATTGGCTGGGCGGCAATCCTGCCGCAAATGCTGGCCACTTTGGGGGCCTTGTTTGCCGCAGGCGGGGTCGGCCTGGCCATTTCCAAGATTGTCACGGATATTGTTCCGGCTCAAAATACTCTCGCCGTGGTGGTGGCTTACTGTGTGGGGATGGCCTTGTTTACCATGATCATGGGCAATGCGTTCGCGGCCTTCCCGGTCATGACTTTGGGCGTGGCGGTGCCCCTTCTTATTCATATGCACGGGGCCAATGCCAACACGCTCGCGGCCATCGGCATGTTTTCCGGTTACACCGGAACGCTGATGACGCCGATGGCGGCTAATTTTAATATTGTTCCGGCTGCCCTTTTGGACTTGCCGGACAAATATCAGGTGATCAAAGCTCAGATTCCAACCGCTCTGATTTTACTGGCAGCCAACATCTGCTTTATGTACTTCCTGGCCTTGGGAGGGCGCTGGTGAGGAAGTCCGAGGCGAGAGAAGCAGGCGGTATGAGGTAATCAGATGGAAAGCGCTTACCGTTTGATCAGGAAAAGCGGCTGTAGAGCATGGGAAAGTTTGCGGAACGCTACAGCGACAGGGGACTCCGATGGGGCAATGGGTATGTTTCGTGAAAAGACGCAAACTGGACTAACGCCAACGAGACACTTCAAGCGAAGTGCCTCGTTTTTTTTTGCACTCTCGGAGAAGACTCCTTTCTCGGAAAACGCTTCACTGACTCCTCAGGCGCGAAAATAAAAAATTATTATCATAGGAGGAATTTACTCGCAAAGAGCGAATTAATTATTAGAAGGTAACCATAAGAGCAAGGGGAATCGGCGGACAAGCAAAAACCGAAGAAGAGGGTGAATTTAGTGAGCTACAAAGAGTTGTTGAATATGTATATCCCGCTTGTAGATTTTATTGCGGACATTATAGGTTCACATTGTGAAGTGCTGCTGCATGATATCGTGGATGTTGAGAACTCAGTGATTGCCATTCGCAACGGATATATTAGCGGCCGATATATAGGGTGTCCATTGACGGATTTGGGCCTTAAGCTTCTGGAAAATAAAGCCTATTCGAGACAGAATGCCGTTGTCAATTATCGAAGCCGTACGGCTGACGGTAAAAAGCTGATATCCTCGACCTATTATATCAAAGACGATCAAGGGGAATTGATAGGGATGTTATGCGTCAATATTTTAGATGCCCCGGATCATCCGATTACGAGGATGCCGTCCCGGCTCCCCCTGGCGGCGGTGGCCAACGACGGAGTGATTGTCAGCCCTCAAGCGGGGCACGCGGGAGACAGGCGGGAGCGGGGAAAAGAAGGGGTTCAAGGAGACGGCAATGTAGGCTCTGAAGAAGACGGTGGGGAAAACGTTCAAGAAGGCGTTCAACAAAACGCCCAAGACAATGAGCAAGAAAATTCCCCAAAAGACCTGGAAATAAAAGCCAGCGGAGACCTCAAAGAAAACGCCCTAGAAACCACTCGAAAAACCATCCGAGAAAACGTTCAAGAAAACATTCGAGAAACCGCTCGAGAAAATACTCTAGAAGACGCTCGAGTAAATGCCCAAGCAGACGCCGGGGACGACCCTCAAGAAGAGGTCGCGGAGTTGCTGAGCACGTCCTTAGACCAGGTGGTTAATGACGCGGTAAAAAAAGTAATGGCCAAGTATGAGGTTTCCGGAGAAAGAATGTCCACCGAGGAAAAAAGCGCCGTTGTGCGAGAACTGCGGGAAAGCGGTATTTTTAAGATCAAGGGTGCAATCACGAAAGTGGCCAAAGCCTTAAAGACGTCAGAAAGCACTATTTATAGATATTTGGCAATGAAGTAAGGTACCACTCAGGACGTCCTTGATTGAAGGGTCCTAATTCAAAGGACCGCTCGTCTTGGACAGCCTGATTGCAAATACATGTATGTCACAGACAAAGCCGTGGTACAAATAGACGCAGAAGGAGAAATGGAAATGAACGAAGCAATCAAAACCACGAAAGCCCCGAAGGCCGTCGGTCCCTACTCCCAGGCTATCAAAGCGGGGGAGTATCTTCTAACGTCAGGCCAAATTCCTATTGACCCCGAGACGGGCGTGTTTGTCGAAGGGGGCATTAAAGCCCAAACAAAACAGGTCATGGAAAATTTAAGGCAGGTGCTCCTGGCTGGGGGTTTGGATTTTACGGATGTGGTCAAAACCACAATTTTTATTGTCAATATGGCTGATTTCGGCGCCGTCAACGAAGTCTATGAAAAATACTTTACGAATGTCTTGCCGGCTCGCTCCTGTATCGGGGTTGCCAGCCTGCCCAAAGGGGCTTTGGTCGAAATGGAAGTCATCGCCAGCCGCCAAAATTGAGTGAGGATGTGATAATGTGCAAGTCACAGTTGAAGAGATCAAAAAAGCCCGTGCAACTTTGGACGGAGTGATTTCCAGAACAGGACTGTCGTACAGTAATATTCTCAGCGAGATGAGCGGGAATGAAGTTTACCTCAAAATGGAAAACCTGCAACGCACAGGTTCTTTCAAAGTGCGGGGGGCTTATAACAAAGTAGCGAATTTAAGCGAGCATGACAAGCAAAGCGGAGTGATCGCTTCTTCCGCCGGTAATCACGCTCAGGGGGTCGCTCTGGCCGCAACCACTTTCGGCATCAAGTCCACCATTGTTATGCCCAAGCACGCTCCCTTGTCAAAGGTGATTGCGACGCAAGGGTACGGAGCAAAAGTAGTCTTGCACGGCGATGTTTACGATGATGCCTATGCGGAAGCCCGGCGAATTCAGAAAGAGGAAAATGCCACCTTTGTCCACCCATTTGACGATCCTTTGGTCATCGCGGGTCAGGGAACGATTGCCTTGGAAATGCTGGAGGACTTGCCGGATGTTGACGTGGTGGTGGTACCCATCGGCGGCGGCGGCCTGATCTCCGGAATGGCAGTGGCTCTGAAAGAACTGAAGCCGAGTATCAAAGTCATTGGCGTGCAGACTAAGAACATGCCCTCTATGGCGGAAGCCCTGGCCCAAAAGCGAATCGTGACGGTTGACGGCATCCCGACCATCGCCGACGGCATCGCGGTCAAAACCCCGGGAGCTTTGACTTTTGAGATCTGTCAGCATTATGTGGATGAGATCGTGACGGTCGATGAAGAAGAAATCGCGCGAGCGATTTTGCTGTTGCTGGAACGAGTCAAGACTGTCGCCGAGGGTGCGGGCGCGGTGAGTATTGCCGCCGTCTTGAACTGCTTTCCCGCGTTAAAACATCGTAAGCTGGCCGCTGTAATCAGCGGCGGTAATATCGACGTCAATACGGTGACCCGCATTATTAACAAGGGATTGGTTAAGTCCGGACGTAAGGTGTTTTTTGATACCGTCATTTCGGACAAGCCCGGAGAACTGTGGCAGCTGCTAAAGCTAATCGCGGACTCGAATGCCAACGTCTTGGCGGTGACGCACAGCCGGGAAAGCAGGGATGTGGCGTTGGGCAGCTGCCGGGTGGAGCTGGAATTGGAAACCGCGAACGAAGAGCAGATTGCCAAGATCAGAAAGCTGATGGAAGAACGGCATTATAGCGTAGACATGCGCTGAGAAAGAGAGTGTTTAAGGTGGAAGAGAGGCAGTTAACCCGGGGCCTCAAGGCACGGCACATAGAGCTGATTGCCCTTGGGGGGACTATTGGCGTGGGCCTTTTCATGGGATCGGCCAGCACTATCAAATGGGCCGGACCCTCTGTGCT
Organism: Peptococcaceae bacterium CEB3; assembly: GCA_001029295.1. Taxonomy (GTDB): domain Bacteria; phylum Bacillota; class Desulfitobacteriia; order Desulfitobacteriales; family Desulfitobacteriaceae; genus Acididesulfobacillus. Next base: position 356,886 of record LDXJ01000063.1, read on the forward strand.
GTTAGCCTACGGCTTAGCCGGGATCATTATGTTTTTTGTTATGCGCATTATGGGAGAAATGCTCTATCTCGAACCGGTGACAGGGTCTTTTGCCACGTATGCTCACAAATATGTGAGTCCTCTGGCCGGCTTTTTGACCGCCTGGAGTTACTGGTTTTTATGGGTTACGGTCGGCATGGCGGAAGTCACCGCGATTGGAATTTACGTCGCTTTTTGGTTCCCGACCGTTCCCCAATGGCTCCCGGCTTTGGTAGGGGTAGGAATCGTGGCGGCGGCCAATTTAGCCGCCGTGAAGTATTATGGTGAATTTGAGTTTTGGTTTGCTATGGTAAAAGTCGTCACGATTTTGGCTATGATCGTCCTCGGAAGTGGGGTGATTTTCTTCGGCCTGGGGAACGGCGGCCATCCGATCGATTTTGTCAATCTTTACAGTCACGGCGGCTTCTTCCCGGGCGGGTGGAAAGGTTTTATCTTCTCCCTCTGTATCGTGACAGCCTCGTTCCAAGGTGTGGAACTGGTCGGGATTACCGCGGGTGAAGCGGAAAACCCGAAAAAGACGCTGCATCAAGCGATTAAGAATATTATCTGGCGCATTTTAATCTTCTATGTGGGCGCCATCTTTGTGATTGTTACCATTTACCCATGGAATCAGGTGGGTCAGCATGGCAGTCCGTTTGTTTTAACGTTTGCTAAAGTAGGTATTGTTGCCGCGGCGGGCATAATCAATTTCGTCGTGCTCACAGCCGCAATGTCCGGCTGTAACAGCGGTATTTTCAGTGCGGCCAGAATGTTGTATACCTTGTCCCAAAATGGCCAAGCTCCCAAGTTCTTTGGCAGAGTGTCGAAGAGCGGCGTACCCAGGAACAGTATTGTCACCACCATTGCTTGTCTCTTGCTGGGTGTCGTGCTCAATATTATAACTCCTAACTCAAAATTGTTCCTCTACATTTACAGTGCCAGTGTTCTGCCAGGAATGGTTCCGTGGTTTGCCTTGGCTTTCAGTCAGTTTAAATTCAGGACAAAGTGGCAGAATGAACTCTCGGCTCACCCCTTTAAGTCGCCGCTTTTCCCTGTCAGCAACTATATCACCATCGTCTTCTTGGCGCTCGTGGCAGTGGGTATGTGGTTCAATCCGGATACTCATTTATCCTTGATCGTGGGAGCCGCTTTCCTGGCGATCATCATTGTGAGTTATTATCTCTTTGGCATGGGGAAAAGGACGCCGCTTGAGCAACTGCAGATACCCGAGAGCGCGGCCGGCGAGAATGCTGCCAGATAGAACGCCGCAAGATAGAACGCTGCCACATAGAATGCGGCCGGATAGGAAAATCATGAGTCATTGTGAAAGAAGGGTTCAATCTCATGGCTAGAAAAATGCAAACGATGGATGGCAATACAGCCGCGGCCCACACTTCCTACGCTTTTACCGATGTGGCCGCCATTTATCCCATTACCCCGTCCACCCCTATGGCGGAACATGTGGACGAATGGTCCGTCAGGGGCAGGAAGAATATCTTCGGCCAGACTGTGAAACTGGTGGAAATGCAGTCGGAAGGGGGAGCCGCCGGGGCTGTGCATGGTTCCCTGCAGGCGGGCGCCTTGACGACGACGTATACTTCCTCTCAAGGCCTGTTGTTAATGATTCCCAACATGTATAAGATTGCCGGTGAACTTTTGCCCGCGGTGTTTCATGTGAGTGCCAGGGCTTTGGGCGCGAACGCGCTTGCTATTTTCGGTGATCACCAAGACGTTATGGCGACGCGGCAAACGGGCTTTGCCATGCTGGCCGAAAGCAGTGTCCAGCAAGTGATGGATTTGGCGGCTGTGGCCCATCTATCCGCCATTAAGGGGCGGGTTCCTTTTGTCAACTTCTTCGACGGGTTTCGGACCTCTCATGAAGTACAGAAAATCGAGGTCCTGGACTATGACGAGTTGGCTCCATTAGTGGATAAGACCGCACTGGAGGAGTTCAGGCGGAAAGCGCTGAATCCTGACCACCCTGTTATGAAGGGAACAGTGCAGAATTCCGACATTTATTTTCAGCAAAGAGAAGTCTCCAACCGGTATTACCAGGCACTGCCCGAGATTGTTGAGAACTATATGGCGGAGATCAACAAACTTACGGGGCGGGATTATCATCTGTTTAATTATTACGGTGCCGCGGACGCGGATAGAATGATTATTGCCATGGGTTCGGTTTGTGAGGCGATTGAAGAGACGGTGGACTACTTGAATGCCAGGGGCGAAAAGGTCGGCGTGCTGACGGTTCATTTGTACAGGCCTTTTTCCTTGGAACATTTCTTCAAGTATATTCCTAAAACCGTGCGGAAGATTGCGGTTTTGGACCGGACGAAAGAGCTGGGAGCTTTTGCGGAACCCTTGTATCTGGATGTCAAGGCGGTCTTCAGCGGCAGAGATTGGCAGCCGGTGATCGTAGGCGGCCGCTGCGGTGTGGGTGGCAAAGATGTAGTCCCCGGTCATATTCAGGGTATCTTTGCCAATCTGAACCAAGCGCAACCGAAGGACCACTTTACCGTGGGGATTGTGGATGATGTAACACACACCTCTTTGCCCTTTGGCGAAGACATCGATCCTACCGCGGCCGGAACCACCGCCTGTAAGTTCTGGGGACTGGGTTCGGACGGAACGGTGGGTGCTAACAAAAGCGCCATTACCATCATCGGGGATCATACTGACATGTATGCCCAAGGATATTTCGCTTATGATTCTAAGAAATCCGGCGGGGTGACTATCTCCCATCTGCGCTTTGGCAAGAGCCCGATCAAGTCGCCCTACCTGATCAATAAAGCGGATTTCATTGCTTGCCATAATCAATCCTATGTCGACAAGTATAATGTCTTGGAAGGTTTGAAGCCCGGAGGAAGCTTTCTCTTGAACTGTAATTGGACGGCCGGGGAACTGGAGAACCATCTGCCGGCGGGTATGAAACGTTACATGTTTAAGAACAAGATTCGTTTCTATACCTTGGATGCCGTGGGAATCGCGCAGAAAATCGGTCTGGGCGGCAGGATCAATATGATCATGCAAGCGGCTTTCTTTAAAATTGCCGGCATCATTCCCGTGGAAGAGGCGGTACGCTACCTCAAAGAGGCCGCGGAAAAGTCTTACGGCAAAAAAGGCGAAAAAGTCGTCCATATGAACAATGAGGCGATCGATCAAGGTGTGCGGGCCATTGTGGAAATCAGCCTTCCCGCTTCCTGGGAAAAGGCCCAAGATGAAAGCAAGACTGAGAAAGAAGTCCCGGCCTTCATAAAGGATGTTTTAATTCCTATGAACAGGCAAGAGGGGGACCAATTACCTGTGAGTGCTTTCTTGGGTCGGGAAGACGGCGCCTACCCCATGGGTACTTCTGCTTATGAAAAACGCGGGATTGCCATTAATATTCCCAGCTGGCTGCCGGATCATTGTATTCAGTGCAATCAGTGTTCTTATGTTTGCCCTCATGCCGCGATCAGGCCGGTCTTGGTGAATGAAGAAGAGATGAAGAACGCTCCCGCCGGCTTCGTCTCTAAACCTGCGGTAGGTGCCAAAGGAATGTATTTCCGTATGGCTATTTCCGCCTATGATTGCACAGGCTGCGGCAATTGTGCCCAGGTTTGCCCGGCTAAGCAAAAAGCTCTGGAAATGAAACCCCTGGAAACCCAACTGGAGCAAGCCGGTTTGTGGGAGTATGCTCTGGCTTTAGCATCTAAAAATAACCCCGTGAGTCCGCTGACGGTCAAAGGCAGCCAATTTGAGCAGCCGCTCCTGGAATTTTCCGGTGCTTGTGCGGGTTGTGGCGAGACTCCCTATGCCAAACTGGTGACCCAACTGTTTGGAGACAGGATGGTGGTAGCTAACGCGACCGGCTGCTCTTCCGTTTGGGGTGCGAGCGCACCTTCCATGCCGTATACCACGAACAAGCGGGGGCATGGACCGGCTTGGGGCAACTCTCTCTTTGAGGATAATGCCGAATACGGACTGGGAATGTTTCTGGGAGCTAAGCAACTGAGAGCAAAGCTGGCTCAGGAAGTCACAGCCGCCGCTGAGTTGAGTTTGGGAGCGGAATTTAAGACGGCTTGTGAAGATTGGTTAGTCAATATGGACCGGGGGGAAGGAACCCGGGCCCGGGCCGATAAGCTCACGGCGCTCCTGGAAAAGAGTAAAGGGCAAGACACTTTGCTCAATGAAATTTACAAGAAAAAGGACTTCATGGTTAAGAGATCCCAATGGATTTTTGGGGGCGACGGCTGGGCCTATGACATCGGTTTCGGCGGTTTGGATCACGTGCTGGCGTCCGGGCAAGATGTGAATGTGCTGGTATTTGATACCGAGGTATATTCCAACACCGGGGGGCAGTCTTCCAAATCCACGCCTACGGCGGCTATAGCCAAATTAGCGGCCGGCGGTAAGCGGACCAAGAAAAAGGATCTTGGCATGATGGCGATAAGTTATGGCTATGTCTATGTGGCGCAAATTGCCATGGGTGCCGATAAGAATCAAACCCTGAAAGCTATGGCTGAGGCAGAAGCTTATCCGGGTCCGTCTTTGATTATTGCCTATGCTCCTTGTATCAATCACGGCTTAAAGGCAGGTATGGGCGGCAGCCAATCGGAAGCGAAACGGGCTGTGGAGAGCGGCTACTGGTCCCTGTACCGTTACAATCCCCAACTGAAGGATACCGGCAAACCGGTGTTTACTCTAGATTCGAAAGAGCCGACGATGAACTTCCTGGAATTTCTCTTAGGTGAAGTACGCTACGCGTCAATGCGGAAGCAATTTCCGGAATTGGCCGAGGGTCTGTTTAAACAAGCCGAAAAAGAGGCGGCCGACAGGCTGGAAGGCTATAGGAGACTGGCGGGCCAGTGACTTCTTCCCAGTAACATTCTTTTGGTTCCAGCCTGTGAACGGATGCTCGCCGAGGGTTGTACTCCCCACCTTATTTCAGGGTGGGGAGTTTTTTAGGGCTAGTTTCTTACCACCGCAAGAGGAATTTACCGGACTTCGGCGAATTACGAGCTAAAGAAATTGGAAGCGGCGGAGGGAGCGGAGAAGAGGGAGGGACTACAGAAAGGGCAAAGGGAGCCGGAGTGCCAGAGGGGAGGCAAACGGGAGAGAAAGGCAAGAGGCACACAAGAAAGGAAGGTGAGAGACAGAGGAAGGTGAGAGACAGAGGAAGGCGGGAGCCAGAGGAAAGCGAGAGACAGAGGAAGGAGGGAGACCCAGGGAGAAACGGAGGCTGAGATAAGAGAAAAGAACGAGAGGTGAAGAGAGAATGCATGTCGATCTTAACAGTGACCTGGGTGAGAGTTTTGGCAGGTTTAAGATTGGTAGGGATGAGGAAATTCTCCGAGTGGTGACCTCGGCTAATATCGCCTGTGGTTTTCACGCGGGGGATTTCAGCGTCATGCACCAGACGATCAGGCTGGCGGCCGCGGGTGGGGCGGCGTTGGGTGCGCATCCGGGCCTGCCGGACTTGCAGGGTTTTGGACGGCGCTGGATGAGCTATGCGCCGGCCGAGGTCTATGATCTGGTCCTCTATCAAATTGGAGCGCTGGCCGCCTTGGCCAAGGGGGAAGGGTTGGCCCTCAGGCATGTCAAGCCTCATGGCGCCCTCTACAACCGGGCGGCGGTTGATCCGGAGATTGCCGCTGCAGTGGCGGCGGCAGTACGGGACTTTTCCCCGGCCCTGCGCCTCTTCGGACTGTCCGGGAGCCGTTTAATTGAGGCGGGTGCGGAAGCGGGCTTGGTTACGGTCTCGGAAGTCTTTGCCGATAGGAATTATAATGCGGACGGAACTTTGGTCTCTCGCAGCCAACCTGGGGCGATGCTTCACGACCCGGAGGAGATCGCCCGGCGGGTTGCAGGCATGGTGGAGAGCGGGAGTGTGAAAAGCATCACGGGGCAGGTCGTATCCCTGAAAGTAGAAACGATCTGTCTGCATGGCGACGAATCCGGGGCTCTGGGTACGGCCCAAGCTATTAGGGAGGCTCTCCAGGCGGCCGGGATCACGGTCAAGGCCTGGTAGGCAGTTCGGGTTCAGATGCGTATACACCGCCCGCGGGCTTGCCGCGGCGGGCTCGAACGGAAAGGAGTCTGAAAATGGTTAAGAACATCTTGCTGACCGGATTTGACCCCTTTGGGGGAGAAGAGGCCAATCCGTCCTGGGAAGCGGTCCGAGCCCTGGACGGAAGGTATTTGGCCATGGCAGTCTCGAGCGGGGGAGATCCCGCTGGAGAATATGCTGCCGGGGGAGATCCCGCTGGAGAATACCCTGCCGGAGGAGATCCCGCCAGGGAAAGTGCTCATGGTCGAGATCCCAGGCAAGAGCGGGCGCTCAAGCGCGATCCCGAGGGCAGAGACGTCAGCGAGGCGACGCCGGCTATGGGAGATCTCGGACAGGGAGAGGTTGAGGGTGGCAAAAACGGGTGGCAAATCGTCGTCAGACAATTGCCGACGGTCTTCGGTCGCTCGCTTGAGGTTCTGAAACAAGCGATCGAGGAGGAAAAACCGGCGGCGGTCATCTGTGTAGGGCAAGCGGGAGGAAGGCCGGACATCACGGTGGAGCGGATAGGAATCAATGTCGATGATGCCAGGATTCCGGACAATGCGGAGCAGCAGCCTGTGGATGTTCCCGTGGTTCGGGGCGGGCCGGCCGCTTGCTGGGCGACGCTGCCGATCAAAGGGATCGTCGGGGCCCTGCGAACCGCCGGAATTCCCGCTTCCGTCTCCAACAGCGCGGGAACTTTTGTCTGTAACCATGTGCTCTACGGCTTGTTGCATTATCTGGCCCAAGAGGGCCACCTGATACCGGCGGGTTTTATTCACATACCGTATCTTCCCGAACAGGGTTGCAAAAATCCCGGGCAGCCCACGATGTGCCAAGCGACCGTGGTCAGGGCTCTGGAGTTGGCGGCTGCGGAAACCGTGCGCGCTGTCCGTCAAATATGATGCATTGGTTCATGGAATGACTTTGACGTTTCCCAGGGGAGCGGCAGGCCGACTTAACTACGGTCCGGGGCTTTAGCTGTTGGGAGCGTTACACGGTACCTTGGGGCTTTAAATGGTGGGGCCACGAGTATATAATAGCTTGAAAAGGGGCTTGTAAGCGCCTGTGGGGGGAAAAAGGATGCGGAGATTGGACAAGACCTTATCCGAAGGAACATCGGACGAAGGGGTGACGCTCAAGGGAGTCCGGCGCTGGCGCTCCACGCTTATCTGGGTGGGCTTGCTCGTTATTATAGGTGTTGTCGTTTCAGTCTTTCTGGATTCCCGCAGCGGAATGCTTCACCGCCTTCCGGTGCAGTGGATCCATATGAGCAAAGCGGTCTTGGTTCTCATCATCGGAGCCATGATTTCTCATCTCCTGGAGCGGGGGCTCTTCCGCTTCCCGATCGAAAAATTGGGGCCGCAGAGGTCCACAATGGTGCGTTACCTGACGCGGCTCCTACTTTTTACGGTGATTACCGTGGCTGTCTTGACGGCCTTCGGGGTCGGGGTGCCCAGCGTCATTTTTGGCGGAACGTTTCTGACGGTTATCATCGGTTTGGCGGGACAAACCATCTTTGCCAATATTATCGGGGGAATCTGGCTAATCTTTGTCAGGCCTTTCCGCATAGGGGATTACATCGGGATTGTCGCCTGGCAGTTTCCCCTGCTAATGCCCAGTTTTCCCCATGAGGCCACCCGGCCGACCTATTACGGCCGGGTCGAAGATATTAACCTGATGTACACGAAAATCCTTAACCGGGACGGCTATCCCCAGCTGATCCCCAATGGAATCATCGCCCAGTCCTTTCTGGAAAACCGAACTCATGAAGGAGCCCACCGGGTGCATTTGCGTTTTGACGTCGCCTTTGAAGTGGATTCGGTAATTTTCATGGGAGAATTCAGACGTCGTCTGGAAGCGGAGTTCCCGGTCGACGAGGGATCGACAGAAGGATGGACAACAGAGAACGAGGGAGGGCAGGCCGCCGGAGCGGGGGGCTCAGGGGTGGCTGCGGAGGCCGTCTCCGCCCCTGTTGAGGTCACTTTCGCCGATGTCTACCCGACCGCCTATTCGGTTGCGGTCAACATTCACTCCCGGGAAAAGGAGGAGTGGGTACGCAACCGGGTCCTGGCGCTCGCCGTGCAGATCATTCAGGAACTGCGCCCGGGCACAGATCCTAAATTTGCCCTTGCTTCGAACTCGCCTCATGGGCCAGCAAGGTGACGACAGTGGCGATGACGGAGGCTATGGCAGCCGCCAGGTAGGCGCCGGTCAAACCGGACAAATATGGGGTGCCCAAGGCGCCTTGGGCCGGGGTCCCGTGCGGGAGGGGGGCAGCGTTGAGAATGGCCCCGGCTGTCACGATGCCGAGGACCATACCTACGTTGCGGGTAGTGGCCAGGACGCTGCCGGCAATTCCGAGCCGGAAGCGGGGTACGGATCCCATGACGGCACTGTTATTGGGCGATTGGAAAATGCCGGTGCCCAGCCCGAAGGCGCTCAGGCAGAGGCCCACTTTCCAGGCGGTGGCGCCGCTGCTCAAAACGGCCAGTACGGCTGCCGCCAGGGTGCAAACCGCCGAACCGGCAAAAGCCAGCCACCTCTGGCCCAATTTGTCCGAAAGGGCGCCCGACAGGGGGGCGATGATCAGAACGGTGAGCGGAAAGGCTGTCATGATTTCCCCGGCCCGGGCCGCGGGGAAGTCGAGGGCTCGCTGGAGCAGAAAAGGCGTGACGAAGACGATGACATATTGAGTCAAAAAGTTAAAGAGGGCCGCCACGTTGGCCGCGGAAAAAACCCGGCTGTGAAACAAGGTGAGGTCGAGCATGGGTTCGGGCAGTTTGTGTTCCAGCCTGATAAACGTGTAGAGAGAAACCAAGGCAATGAGGCCAACGAGGATGGTGGACCAGACCCAGCCCTTGGCGCTCAGCCAGTTGACGAAGAGGAGCAGAGTGCCGAGACCGACGAAAGCCAAAAGTGCTCCCTGCCAGTCAAAGGGCCGGCGTCCTTGACCGGGGATGGCGGGCAGGACGGCAAGACACCAGAAAAAGGCAATGATGCCGATGGGCACGTTAACGAAGAAAATAGCCCGCCAACCCACGGTGCTCACCAAGAAGCCACCGAGACTGGGCCCCGCCGCCAACCCTAAGGCGATGATCATAGCGTAGAGGCCAAGCGCTCTGCCCCGTTCCTCGGGGGGGAAGACGGCCGTGATGATGGCGGAGGACATGGACATGGCCATACCGGCCCCAACCGCCTGCAAGGCCCGTAAGAGGACGAGGACCCCCAGACTGGGAGCGAAGCCGCATAGGGCGGAAGTCGCCACGAAGAAAAGCAAGCCGGCCAAAAACAATTTTTTAAAGCCCATCAAATCCCCCAAACGGCCGAAAGAGAGAAGGAAGCTGGCCATGACCAGAAGATAGGCCATGGAGACCCAGCTCATGGTGGCCGGAGCTACCTTAAAGAACTTGGACATAGCGGGCAGAGCGATGTAGACGACACTGGCATCGATGGGTCCCATGACGGTTCCGATCAAGACGGAGGCGAGTACCGACCATTTGTTGATGGGGTTGGCTGTCATTTCATTTCCTCCTTCTGTTGCCTTCCTCTGCAGCTGATCGATGAAGCGGGTGGATTGTACAATATATTCGGCATAATCTGATTAATCCATCTCTATATGTTTTGTACTCTACAGAGCCTATAAGCTTATTGTACCATATTTGGAGAACTTTTCACGAAATCAGTCGCGCTTAATCTCTACGTGCTTGGTCGCTTGGCGGAGCCAAGCTTCCAACAGGTGGTGACTATTCGGGCATGGATCCTCATGGCGTATCAGTGTCACCGGCAGTGGGACCGAACGGGTATTGATAAAGCCGCCGCGAATTGCGAGGAAAGCTAAAGGAATGAGGAAGTGAATCAAAGGGAATAGCGGAAGCGGACGCGGTGATAATAGGGATGGTGAAGGGTACTTTTCACGCCTAAATCAGCAAGAACGCGGAGGCAACGAAACGATGGAAGCTTACTGTGACATTGCACTGGTCGGACTGGCGGTCATGGGGGAGAATCTGGCGCTGAATATTGAGAGACATGGTTTTTCTGTAGCCGTATTTAACCGCACCGGTGAGAAAACGGCTCGTTTCCTGGCCACCGGGGCCCGGGGCAGAGCTGTGGCGGCGGCTTATTCTCTGCCCGAGCTGGCGGGCCTCCTGCGCAAGCCGCGCAAAATCATGCTGATGGTCAAAGCGGGCCGGCCGGTGGACGAGATCATCGAACAACTTCTTCCCCACCTGGAGGCGGGAGATATCCTGCTTGACTGCGGCAATTCTCATTTTGAGGATACGCGGCGGCGGAGCGCCAGGCTGGTCCAAGCGGGCGTCCGTTTCCTGGGTGTCGGAGTGAGCGGAGGAGAGGAAGGGGCTTTGAACGGGCCCAGTATCATGATTGGGGGCGACGAGGAGGCTTACCGTGAGTTGGCCGGACTATTTGACAAGATCGCGGCCTGGGCGGACGGGACTCCGTGTGCTTTTTATTTCGGCCCGGACGGGGCGGGGCATTATGTTAAGATGGTGCACAATGGGATTGAATACGCGGACATGCAACTCATCGCGGAAAGCTACCATTTGCTGAAGTCGGCTCTGGGGCTGGAGGCCAGGGAGATGGCCGAGGTTTTCCGTGCTTGGAATGCAGGAGAACTGGAATCATTTCTCATCGAGATTACAGCGGAGATCCTGGCACGTCCGGATGAGGAGACGGGGCGGCCTTTGGTGGAGATGATCCGGGATCAAGCCGAGCAAAAAGGCACCGGTAAGTGGACCTGCCAAAGTGCCTTGGAGTTGGGAGTGCCGGCCCCGACCATCACGGAAGCGGTCTATGCCCGCGGCCTGTCTGTTCTCAAAGAGGAACGCGTGGAGGCGGCGAAGGCCTTCCCCGGGCCGAGGCCGCCTTACGCCGGTGAAAAGGCGAAATTTCTGGCGGCCCTGCGGAATGCTCTTTACGCCGCGAAGATCTGCTCATATGCCCAGGGTTTCGCTCTGCTTAAGGCGGCCGGCCAAGCTTACGGCTGGGAGATGGATTTGGGCCGGGCGGCTCTCGTCTGGCGGAGCGGTTGCATCATAAGGGCCGGGTTTCTCGATCGGATCGCTGAGGCCTATGGGAAAAGTCCGGGACTGGTCAATCTGATGCTGGACCCGTTTTTCAGTGAGAGACTGAACCGGGTCCAAACGAGTTGGCGCTGGCTTGTCGCCACCGCCAAAGAACTGGGGATTGCCACGCCCGCCCTGAGTTCTTCCGTCGATTATTTCGACGGATATCGTACAGCCGACCTGCCGGCTAATCTGATTCAGGCCCAGAGGGATTACTTTGGAGCCCACATGTTTGAACGGACGGACAGGCCGGGAAAATTCCACGCTATCTGGCGGGATGGCGAGAAGGGATGATGGAGTTGAGGCCGGCATTTTATAATATAATTGGCATGAGCGAAGTTTAGGGTCCAAGAATATCCGAAAGGAGGTGTATAGGGGGTAATCTGGAGAATATATATATTGCAAGCAGCGCCGGAAGGCTGGTCAAAGGAGGTGAAGTTAGCTTTCACCTAGAGAGAAAATCCGGCATTATGGTCCGGAACGTTCCTTATCTATGATAATAACAGGGAGGAGGAATTGGTCATGAAATCGTACCGAAAATACCAAAAATACCAAAAAGTGTTTTCAGTCTTAGTGGCTTTGCTAACCGTGGGTTTGTTGTTGTCAGGATGTTCATCGACCCCCACGGCAAACAATGTCAGCAATGCAAATGCAAGTACGCAACCGGTGGACGGGGGAACGCTGACGGTTTCCAGCTTTTCTGACATTGTTACGCTCAACCCGCTATTTATCCAAGATACGGCATCTCAAGATGCGGCTACTTTCTTATTTGCGAACGTGTATGATCTGGACAGACAAGGAAACTTGGTGGTGGAACCTTGGTCACTGGCGAAAGAGCTGCCCCAGATCAGTGCCGACGGAAAAACATATACGGTCAAACTCAAAGACACGGCTAAATGGAGCGACGGCCAGCCGGTAACGGCTGATGATCTGATCTACACGATCAACACTATCCGTAATCCGAAAGTGGGCTCACCCGGGATTTCCGGGTATGATAAAGTGGCTTCCGTGAAAAAAGTGAATGAATATACTGTCCAAGTCACATTAAAACAGGTTTATGCTCCTTTTAAATATTATTTGGCTGCGGCCGTGGTACCGTATCACATATTGAAAGACGTAAAAGCAAAAGACTTACAAAACAATGTCTATGGCAAGGACCCGGCCAAGACAGTGACGGATGGACCGTGGAAATGGTCGGAGTGGAAAGAGAAACAGTATCTGTCCTTCACGCGGGATCCCAATTATTGGGGCCCCAAGCCGCATATTGCTAAGGTCATCTATAAAATCTATGCCGATCAAAATACGGAAGTACAAGCCCTGATCAAGGGGGATGTTGACCTGAACACAGGTCTCCCGGTGACCGCCTTAAGTGCCGTCAAGCAAAAGAAGGATATTCGCGTGATCTTGGCACCGGGTCCGCTGTACGAGTACTTGGCCTTTAACTTTAAACCGCAGAACTTCCCAGGCAATTTCGATCCTTTCCTGGGGCAGAAAACCCGTCAGGCCATCGCTTATGCGCTTAATCGCCAAGGCATGGTCAACGATATCCTGAAAGGGACGGGCAGGATCATGAATTCTCCTTTCTTGCCCGGATCATGGGCTGACCCCGGTTCGGCGGCGGTCAATTATCCTTATGATCCCGCCAAAGCCAAGGAACTGTTGAAAGAGGACGGATGGACGCCTGGCCCGGGTGGGATTCTGCAAAAAGACGGGCATCGCTTCTCTTTTGAACTTCAATTTAACGCCGGAAACAGCCGGCGCGAAGCGGTAGCCGTTGTGATTCAGCAGGAGCTCAAGAATGTTGGGATCGATGTCAAGCCCAAAGCAATTGATTTCTCCTCCTGGATTGATCAGAACGTGAATCCAGGCAAGTTTGAAGCGCTGTTACTGGCTTGGTCCTTGACAAATCCAGATCCCGATCAGGAGAGCATTTTCAGTTCCAAGTATTTTCCACCGGCGGGCCAAAATAATATTTGGTACAAGAATCCTAAGCTGGATGCCCTTTGGGTAAAAGGTTATTCAACCAATGATCAGAACCAGCGCAAAAAGATTTACGCCGAGATTGCCAAGGAGATCTCGACTGATCTTCCCTACGTCTTTTTGTATCAATACGGTACACCGGAAGGACTGGGCCCAAGGGTACATTTTGAGCAGAAAGACCGACCTGCCCCTTCTTTGGCTGAAGGATATTTCTATCATATTCAGAACTGGTGGGTAACAGGCAAGTAAGTAAGTCAGGGTTTATCCAATCGTGAGACTCCCACTTCTGCAAGTGGGAGTGGGTCCCCGGCGGTTCACTTGTTGGGGGTCGGGTTAAGTCCGCGTTGAATCCTGGTGAGGGTGAGCAGAGGGAAAGGGATGGGGACGTCCCTCTCCCTCACTTGACGAAAGGAGAATCGGAAATTGAGAGAGTATTTCCTTAGGCGGCTTTTGCAGTCTTTGCTGGTTTTATTTTTAGTCTCTCTGGTCACTTTTGCTCTTATTCATTCCGCACCGGGCGGCCCGGTGCGGATCTATCTTACTCCGGGCCTATCCCAGGAAGCCGCTAAAGTACAGGCGCATAATTTAGGGTTAGATCAGCCCATTCCGATTCAGTATGTGAGGTGGCTTGGAGATTTACTGCAGGGAAATTTCGGCTATACTTTTAAGAATCATATTCCCGTAGCAAAAATTCTCTGGCCCACCGTTGGGAATACTTTGATTCTGATGGGAGTTGCCTGGTTTCTTTCCTTGATAATTGCTATCCCTTGGGGAATTTACAATAGCACCCGCGAATATTGTCTTTCCGATCAAACGGCCGCAGTGATTTCGTATTTGGGTTTTGCCATGCCGACTTTCTGGTTCGGTATTTTGCTCCAAGAACTGTTCTCGCTTAAATTAAATTGGTTGCCTTTGTCCGACATGTATACGATGGGGCAGGCTAGAAATATTCTGAATTTGCTTCCCCATCTGGTGCTGCCGGTCACTGTTTTGACCTTGGGCTTTTTGGCCGCCTATGTGAAATATTCACGCTCCAGTATGTTGGAAGTTTTGTTTCAAGACTATATTCGTACGGCCCGGGCTAAAGGAATGCCGGAGAGACGCGTCGTCTTTCGCCATGCTTTGCGTAATGCCCTGATCCCTATCATTACCGTTCTGGGTTTGGATTTACCTATTTTGGTGGGAGGGGCGGCGCTGACGGAAAGTGTTTTTAACTGGCCCGGCATGGGCCGTCTTTTTGTTGAAATGGCTATGGCCCGAGAGTACTCAGTATTGATGGCGATTACCCTGCTCACGGCTGTGATTGTGATTCTGGGCAATTTCCTGGCGGATATCCTTTATGCCATTGTGGACCCGCGGGTTCAACTGGCCGGACGGGGGGGGCGATCGGTATGAGTGGGATTCCTCTAGGCGAGAGCCCGTTGGCGGGAAATTCATTAGGAGGTGGCAATCCCGGCCCCGAGTCCGCGCCGCAGGTGGTAAGTTTGGGCAGAATGGCCTGGAGGCGATTTCTGCGCAATCCGTTTGCCGTTGCCGGGCTGATTGTCTTGCTTTTCTTTGTCATCGCCGCTTTGTTCGCCAGGTTCATCGCTCCCTTCAACCCGGCGAGGATTGACTTGCTCGCGGCCAATCTGCCTTTGGGCAGCGGTGCCCATATTCTGGGGACAGATGAGTTGGGGCGCGATATTTTTTCCCGTTTGCTCTACAGCAGTCAGGTCTCTCTGTTGGTCGGTTTCAGCGTCGCGTTCGTTTCGGTTTTTATCGGCACTCTGATTGGAGCCGTGTCAGGTTATTTCGGCGGGCTTATCGATACCTTCTTTATGAGGATGGTCGACGTTTTTAACTCTGTACCTCTTCTCTTTCTCAACATTCTTATGTTAGCGATTTTCGGTTCCAGTTTTGTCCTGCTCATCTGCATTCTGGCCTTCACAAGCTGGATGGGGGTGGCCCGATTAGTACGGGGTACCTTCCTCCAGTTAAGGGAGACGCAATATGTTGAAGCGGCGAAAGCGCTCGGAACCTCAAATTGGAGGATTATCACCTACCACATGATCCGGAATGCCACTGCTCCGATCATCGTCAACGCAACCTTAATGATTGGCGGGGCAATTTTGAGTGAGGCCGCACTCTCTTTCTTGGGACTGGGCATCCAGCCTCCGCAGACCAGTTGGGGACAAATGCTCAGCAACGCTCAGCAGTACATGCTGACGGATCCGCTTCAGGCCGTTTATCCGGGATTGTGCATTTTGGTCGTAGTCTTGGCAGTGAATTTTATAGGCGATGGAATCCAGAGTGCCATTGATCCGCGGCGGAAAGTGCGCCGTCCCCGAAGGAGGTTGGGCAGATGAAGGTGCCATTGCTGGAAATCAGAGATTTAAGCGTGGGTTTTCAGGCCGAGCAAGGGATCTTAAAAGCGGTTGATCGAGTATCGTTGAAGATGGAGGAGGGGAAGACTTTCTGTCTGGTGGGAGAATCCGGCAGTGGCAAAAGTGTGACCTCCCTCTCAGTGATGCGGCTTATAGACTATGATGGCGGTGACATTCTCAGTGGGGAAATTTTCTTTCACGGTGAAGATCTGGTACGGAAATCCCAGGAAGAGATGATTAAGCTCCGCGGGTACAAGCTGGCAATGATTTTTCAGGAGCCGATGTCTGCTTTAAACCCGGTCTTTACGGTGGGGGACCAAATTGCGGAAGCCGTGATGTTGCATCAGAATAAAGGTAAGAAAGAGGCGTGTCAGGATGCTATTGAGATGTTGCGCCTGGTAGGCATACCGGCTCCCGAGGTCAGAGCCAGGCAGTATCCCCATGAATTGTCGGGCGGGATGTGTCAGCGGGTGGTTATTGCCATGGCTTTGGTTTGCAAACCGGAAGTGCTGATAGCTGATGAGCCGACCACGGCCCTCGATGTCACGGTTCAGGCCCAGATACTGGACTTATTGCGTCAATTGAAAGCGGAACTGAATATGGCAATTTTGCTCATTACGCATGATATGGGGGTAGCGGCTGAAGTGGCTGATCAGATAACGGTGATGTACGCGGGGGTGATGGTGGAAGAGGGGACAGTTGAGCAGGTATTTAGTCATCCTTACCATCCCTACACGCTGGGGCTCTTAAAGTCCATCCCCGGCTATGAATCGAAAAGGGGAATGGATTTGTATGCTATTCCCGGGAATATTCCAAGTCTGGCGCAACTTCCCCAAGGATGCCGTTTTCACCCGCGCTGTGTGTTGGCTCAGGAAAAGTGCCGGCTGGAAGAGCCGGTTCCACATGATCTGGGGTCGGGGCATATGGTAAAATGTTGGTTGAGTGAAAGCGCGGAAATGTCAGAGTCAACGGCGGAAAAGAGGTGAGGCCCCTATGAATGCCCCAGAACTTGCCAAGAAACAATATTTGCTCGAAACGTCTGGCGTAAAGAAATATTTTCCGATCAAGAAAGGAGTGTTGAATCGGATAGCCGGTTATGTACAGGCTGTGGATGGTCTCTCCTTCGGGATATTCCCCGGGGAAACGTTTGGGCTTGTGGGCGAATCGGGCTGTGGAAAGTCGACTTTGGGCAGGGTGGTGCTCAATTTGCAAAGGGCTACTGCGGGGCAGGTCCTCTATGATGGCCGGGATCTGACAAAGCTGCAGATGAAAGAGATGCGCAATTTGAGGCGGGAGTTGCAAATAATTTTCCAAGATCCCTTTGGCTCCTTAAATCCCCGCCTGCCTATCAAGGATATTATGGGGGAGCCTTTTCGGGTACATGAGCGGGTCAATAAACGAGAGATCGACGAGAAAGTGATTGAATTAATGCACCTTGTCGGCTTGGACCCCGCCCGCCGCAACAGTTATCCCCACGAATTTTCCGGCGGGCAGAGGCAACGGGTCGGTATTGCCAGGGCCATGGCTCTGCATCCCAAATTCGTGGTAGCCGACGAGGCGGTTTCCGCTTTGGACGTTTCAGTACAATCTCAAATCATCAACCTGTTTATGAGGTTGCAAAGAGAACTGGGGCTAACCTATTTGTTTATTTCACACGGACTCAATGTCGTGCGCCACATCTCGGATCACGTGGGGGTCATGTATTTGGGCAAACTAGTCGAGATAAGTTTGACGGACGAGTTGTACAGCCATCCTTTGCATCCCTATACACTGGCTCTGCTTTCAGCGATTCCGCAACCGGACCGCGCCAAGAAGAGTCAGAGGATCATCTTGCAAGGAGATGTGCCTTCACCGGCCAATCCGCCTTCCGGATGCCGGTTTCATCCGCGCTGTCCGTATGCTCAAGTGCTGTGCCGGCAAGAAGAACCACTTTTGCAGGGCACAGGTGAGGATCACCGGGTGGCGTGTCATTTTCCTTTAGGGTGAGGAGGCGGTGTGGCAAAGGAATTGTTTCGATCTCCACGCCCCGGAGCGGTCGGCCTGAATTCGGCTTATGAAAGGGATCTCCGGGTACCGGATTTCGGACTCGTTCACACTATGGATTTCGGAGCAACAGACCCCGAGCAGGCGGGAGTACACCGGACGAGGGGGCATCAAGATGCATGGTGAAGAGGTTCTATACAGTTATTCCCCGGCAACCGGCGAGGCCGTAGGGTCGCTGCCGCTGACGGAGATCTCGGCAATTCCAGGGATGCTGGCTAAGGCCAAAGAGGTCCAGAAGGCTTGGGGGGAGCGGGGGTTGGCGGAACGTCTGAGCCTCCTGCCCCGGCTGCGCGCCGTAGTGCTGGAACAAAAAGAGGAGATCGCCCGCTTAGTGAGCTGGGAAACGGGAAAGCCTTATCCCGAGTCCCTGGCCGTGGAATTGATACCCGCTTTGGATATGATCCGCTTCCTGGAAAAAGAGGCAGGCCGGATTCTGAGGCCGGAACGCCTCGACTTGGGTTGGTTTGTTCACAAGCGCAGCCTTCTGGAGCACATCCCACTCGGAGTCGTCGCGATTATTTCGCCCTGGAACTATCCCTTCGGCATCCCTTTCACCCAGGTAGTGGCTGCTCTGATGGCGGGAAACGCGGTTTTGCTTAAGCCGTCCGAGCTGACGCCGCTGAGTGGACAGCTTTTGGTGGAGATATTTGGTGAGGCCGGGCTGGAGCCGGATCTGTTGCAGCTGATTTCCGGTGACGGTTCGCGCGGAGAGGCGCTGGTGGCGACTGGGCCTGACAAGATAGTCTTCACGGGGAGTGTGGCCACGGGGAAAAAAGTCATGAGTGCGGCGGCGCAAGGATTGATTCCGCTGACCCTGGAATTGGGGGGGAAGGATCCGATGCTGGTCTTGCGGGACGCCAACCTTGAACGGGCGGCCAATGGGGCGGTCTGGGGGGCTTTTACCAATGCCGGGCAGGTTTGCGCTTCGGTGGAGCGCTGTTATGTGGAACGCCCTGTGGCGGAGGAATTTATCGCCAAAGTCGTGGCGAAGACCGGGCGGTTACGTCAGGGCAGTCCTCTGGAGCGTGCACCCGGAGGAGAGGTGGTGGTTAAGCCAGTCGACATCGGGCCGTTGATCAACGAAACCCAGCGGCGCAAAGTCCAAGCGCAGGTAGATGAAGCCCTCTCTCTTGGCGGGAGGGCTCTCTGCGGCGGCCAAGAGCGCCTAGATTTGCCGGGATATTTTTATCCGCCCACCGTGCTTGTCGACGTGCCGCCCGGGGCGGCGGTCTGGCAGGAGGAGACATTTGGACCGCTTTTGCCCATCGCGGTAGTGGATTCCGCGGAGGAAGGGATCGCCCTGGCCAATGACAGCCGCTATGCCCTCTCAGCGAGCGTCTGGTCACAAAACCGCGGGAAGGCCCGGGCGGTGGCCGGCCGCTTGGAGGCGGGAACGGTCTGGATCAATGATGTGATCTACACCTATGGACTGGCGGCGACCCCCTGGGGCGGTTTTAAGGAAAGCGGCCTGGGGCGGACGCATTCCGCCGAGGGCTTGCGCGACTTTACCCAGACGCGCCACCGCAATGAAGGGTATTACCCATTGCGGAGTGAGTTGCAATGGTACCCTTATACGGAGAAGAAACGGATTTGGCTGGAACGCCTGATGAGGTTTCTTTACGGACGATGAGGAGTCGCCAAACAAAGGTATCGGGGTATGGGCGTTCCGAATTGAAGATTCTTCGGAAAACATGGATAAATTTTTGAGATGGAGTATAATCTTAGAGGAAGATCTTACCTTCATGTCGAATGATATCTTTAATTGCCTTAAAACCGGGTCAACTACCCCTACTTAACGCATTTATTGGCGTTCAAAGACCCCCCCTCAGGCCAACAGAAAGGTATGGCAAAGTCCGACGGATGCTCAACGAAGGCAAAGGTGGTCGAAGCAGAGCCTTTCACTATCCAGCTTTTGTATGAGACAGACGGGTACACACAACTGAAGACTTATACTTTCTGGATGGGACAAGCGGAGGCCGCAACAGGCTGGGGGCATTGACGGATGTGAGGGCAAACTGGGTGGCAGGGGGTACATAAATGGCGGAGGGTTCTGTTGCAGTATATGAGCAAGCACTGAGACAAATTAAGTCGGTGACCGCGGTGCGGATCAGACTGAATGAAAACGGCGTAATTGAAGAAGTTCATGTTTTGGCAGGACCGGAACGCAGTCCCAAGCAGATCGTACGTGATGTGGAATCCGTCCTGGCGGCCCAGTTCGGTTTGGAAATTGACCACAAAAAAGTCAGCGTGGCTCAGGTCGGAGAGGAAGAAGAGGAACCAGAACCGCAGAGATGGAAGCGCCCGAAACTGGTCGGAGTGTCTTTGCGCACAGTGCGTGGCCAAGCCCAAGCCACGGTTGAGCTTCAAGTCGGAGAACGCCTTTTGGAAGGCAGCACCGAAGGGTTTTCTTCCACTCAAAACAAGTTCCGCCTCCTGGTGGAGGCTACGGTGAAAGCACTCAGTCCCTTGAATTCCGATACTTATATCCTGGTTCCGGAGGATGTGGCCATCACTCCTCTGGCCAAACATAAAGTGGCCCAAGTGGCGGTGACCGTGGTCGGGCCGGGGGGCGAGGATTCCTTGGTAGGTTGCGCCCTGGTCCGGAGCGATGACCGCGAGGCGGTTGTCAAGGCCACGTTGGATGCCGTGAACCGGAAAGTGTTTTTTCTGGGAAAACCATAGTGTACTGTTGCTGATTTTGGCCGACCTATCATCAATACAGGTTTTCAGTGTTAGTCCCACAATCAAACCACGAGCGAAGCGAAAAACGAGCGAAGCGGTTAAACCGGTTACTATTTTAAAGAAATAGGAGGTTTGCCGCATGAACAAGTTATTCAAAGTTCTTGGCGTTATTGTTACCCTCGTGCTCGCTGGCGGGGCAATATACAGAATCTGATGTTGAGTAGGTCGGCCGTCAATCTTTAGAGGTATGACGATGAAAGGTATGCCAAAACAGTTTTCCCCTTTCTTCAGATTCATGCTGGTTACGGCCTTGTTCGTTCTGGCCTTCGCCATCTGGAGGACACCTTGGAACTGGCGGAGCGTGCAGAGCCTACTGGTCTTTGGAGCCTTGGCAGTGCTCAGCGAATCCTTGCCGGTCCCTTTGCCGAAAGGAGGCTATGTTAGCGCGAGTTTTGCCATATTTTTCGCAGCCACTGTGTCCTTCCCCCCGGGGGTTGTGTGTACAGCGGTTGCAATGGCGGGACTTCTGGTTATGGGTAAAGAAGTTAAAGGGGATCCGGTATATAAACGGATCTTTAATGCTTCGCAGTTCGTCGTGTCTAGCGCTGCAGGTATTTTCGTAGTATTGCTTACCGGACTGAGGGGCTTTCGACTGACCTATCTGTCGGTTGCAGTCTATATTGTCGCAGCACTGGTCTATATGTTAGTAAACATGACCATTGTGGCGGTGGCACTGGGCATATTGCAAGGAAGGTCGTCAAGAGTTATTTGGTCAAGTAATATCCGTTGGTCTATACCGAACTTTCTTACCCTTGCACCCTTGGGTCTGCTCGTAGCTTTGGTTTATCAGAACTACGGGGTCTGGGGTCTTTTTCTTCTGGTGCTCCCCCTCCTAATTTCCCGTCACTCTTTTCGCCTCTACATGGACATGCGTCAAAATTACCTGGATACGGTGGAGGCTCTGGTGCAAGCGCTGGAAGCGAAAGACGCCTACACGAGCGGGCATTCGGGCCGGGTAGCCGAGCTGTCGGTGCGCATGGCGGAAGCGCTGGGCTTGTCGGAGGAGAAGATAGAGTTTGTCAAATACGCGGGGCTTCTGCACGATGTGGGTAAGATCGGGGTCAGCGAAGAGGTTCTGAATAAACCCGGCCGGCTGTCAGACGGGGAGTGGCTGGAAGTGCAGAGCCATCCCGTGGTGGGAGAGGGCATCGTCGAGAAGATCACGTTTCTCTTCAATGTGGGGTCGGTCATTCGCCATCACCACGAGCGCTATGACGGGACGGGTTACCCGGACAAGTTAGAAGGCAAGGCGATACCGTTGGAATCTCGCATTATCGCCGTGGCCGATTCTTTTGACGCTATTACTTCGGACCGCAGTTACCGCAAGGGGAAATCGCGCGAGGAAGCCATTACGGAACTGCGCCATGTAGCGGGAAGCCAACTCGACCCGGACTTGGTCGCGATTCTGATTAAGATTATCGGCGAAGAAGAGAAATGTGCCCGGACGAAGAAATGTGCGCTGGGCGAAATGCAAGGAACGTAGGCGGCTGGACTTGCCCTCGTGAAGGAACGGATTCTATGATCGTTTGTCTATCACATATGACCGAATCTCAAGCTTTCGGGGGTGTGTTATGCTGATTGGTGCTCTGGTTCTGGCGGTCGTCGTGGGCCTATTGGCCGGAGGGAAGTTGAAAAACCTGAGCTATTTGCCATTGCGCGGCGCCTGGTTGGTTCTGGGGGCGCTTTTTTTGCAAGCGGTTCTCTCCTGGACAGCGGCCAAAGGGCTGGGGATCGGACC
This sequence comes from Peptococcaceae bacterium CEB3, assembly GCA_001029295.1. GTDB lineage: Bacteria > Bacillota > Desulfitobacteriia > Desulfitobacteriales > Desulfitobacteriaceae > Acididesulfobacillus. Next base: position 378,885 of record LDXJ01000063.1, read on the forward strand.
CCGCTGGGTTGGCCCGTTGCTCCATATTTTGTCCTATGTCCTGCTCTTGGCCTTTACCTGGGTTAACCGTTCCTTGCCCGGCGTGCGCGTCTTGGCGGCGGGGGTTTTTCTCAACGGTCTTGTCATTGCCGTGAACGGAGGTTTGATGCCGGTCGCTCCCGGGGTTCTGCCGCCGTGGGATATTGCCCGCCTGGCGAAAGGTGTGGGGATACACGGGCTCATGTCGGCGAGGACGCGTCTCACCTTTCTCTCAGACCGTTTTTACCTGGCGGCTCCGGTTTTAGGCAGGCAGCTTTTCAGCGTAGGAGATGTTCTCATCGATGTCGGCGCGTTTTGGTTGGTGTTTCGTTCGCTGCGAGCCTTTTCGGGGACGGAGGAAAAAGGCGTTTCCGGCTGAAACGGTTCGGATTAACTGAAATGGGTCGGATTAACTGAAGCGGTTCCGATTAAAAAGAAGGGCCCCGGAGAATTCTCTCCGGGGCCTTTTTCTGGTTCGCCATGGTTCTCAAGGTCCGAGTCTTCGCCGTCAATTGAGGCCTAAGCCTTTTCTCTTGGCCAGAATGTGGGCCTCGATATTCCCGGCCACTTCTTCCGGATCATCTCCCAAGGCGATCTTTCCGCCGGTCAGTCCCTCGACATCTTCGGTCAGGAGTTTCACCAGTTGGGGAGCTCCGGTGACAAAAGGGGTGGGAGACAGGTGGGTGTAGGCGCCGTAGGCGACGGCGAAGACCCCATCAATCGTGGCTTTTTGCTCCATCCATTCAGGAGCGGTGACGGCGATGGGCAGTTGGGGGATGTCCACATCCAGGTGGTCGGCGAGGGCCGTGACCAGCATGGAGATCCGGCCGGTGTCGGTGCAGGTGCCGAAGCTGAGGACAGGGGGAACCTTCAAGGCCCGGCAGACTTCGCTCAGACCCGGCCCGGCTTGGTTAACGGCTTCCGGGCCGCAGAGGCCGGCCACTTCCAGGGCGTGGTTGCCGCAGCCGCCTGACACCACCAGAATATCCTTTTCTATGAGTCGCCGGGTCAGGTTGACGGTATTCCAGTCTTGGGGCCCATTGCGCAGGGTGGAACAGTTAACCAGGGCTACGACTCCTTTAATTTTGCCGGCGGTGATCACGTCGACTAAGGGATCGAGTTTGTTGCCCAGCGCTGCCAGGACGGCCTCAGTGGAAAAACCGGCGACGGCTTTTTGGGTGTGACGGGGAACTTGGGGGGTGACGCTGTTTCTCCGCTTTTTAAAATTTTCTATGGCTAAATCGATCAGGCGGTCCGCCATGGTGTTGACTTGGGAGGGGTCATAAGGAATCTTGTGCCGGAGGCCGGGCAGGTCTATGATCGTGCTGATGGCCACCAACGCAGCCTGGTATTTCTCCGCGTACATGTCGATGGCCGGAGGTGAGCAGTTCTCTTCCATGGCCAGGACGTCCACGGTGCCCGTGGCCAGGAGGGGCTCGATGGCAAGCCAGTTTCCGGTGAGGCCGGTGAAGACATCGTCCACCGCAAAACGCTGGAGAAGCTCCTGGCCGGTTTCGATCGAGCCCACGACGTGCAGGCCCTTGGCTCCGGCGGCTCGGGCGCGCTGTTGGACCTGAGGATCTTTGGCTTTCTCGATTGTAAAGGCGCCGGCCCAGGGCTGGTGGCCGTTGAAAACGATGTTGACATAATCCGGATCCATGATGCCCAGGTCGACATTGACTTCATGGGGTGCCGGCGTGCCGAAAAGGATGTCCTGAACCATTTCCAGACCGATTTGGCTGTTGTAAATGGTGGCCAGGCCGAGGCGCAAAGCTTTGAGGGCCAGGGAGGCGTGGTTGCCGTCCACATTGGTCAGACAGCTGGCGACGCAGTTTTGTTCTTCATGTACCGTTCCGGCGGGATAGATGTTTAAATTCCGCCAGACCGGTATTCTTTTTTTGGGTGCAAAAGTTTCTACCATGAGATTCGGTTCGTCGACTCCGATGTTCATTTGGGCGTTCAGCAGATCGGCCAACTGCACGGCCAGGCGGTTGATGTCCTGATCCGGGGCGATGCCCAGCTTTCCGCAGAGCCAGCGCAGTTTGTTCACATCTTTGATCTGAAATGGGGTCTTGCCTTCCCCGGTGGCCTTGAGGGTGCGGAAGGCTTCGTAAGCGTGATGGCTGTAGGTGCCCGCGCCCATGATGTTTTGCAAGAGGAGTTTGCGCATGGCCATAGCGTCCGGTCCGATGCCGCAAACTCCTTTGTCCTGTGCGCCTTTGAGGTTGAGGCGGCAGGGTCCGTTCGAGCATTGCTGACAGCTCAAGCCTTCCAGGCAGAACTTGCAGCGGATCTTTTCCATGGACGCATAGCGATCAAAGACATTGGACATTCCGTCGGCCCGGATCCTGACCAACATTTCCTCGATCGAATCATGATAACTGACTCGTCCCTCGGTTTTTTCCCGGATAGTTTCACTCATGACTGATAGTTCACTCCTTGCGTCATAGGACTCAGGCACTCACAGACTACCTTCTGATTGGTCGTGATGAGCCGAGAAAGAATTGAGAGCCATACTGAGTCTTGGAAGAAAGTTTGTGCATTTACACGGGGTCCTATGCACGTAGACCGCTTGGCTGCATCCGGTTTCCCTGATCTGGGTACGTAAGGGGGCCGGCGTTTTCTTCCGGAATTCTTTCGGCGTATTTTTGCCGGCCCAATTTTGGCGGGATTTCCGCCGAGTTTGGGCTCTGCGACCGAGGGAATGGCCCGAGAGTTTAGAATCACCTATTATGGGAAAGACTAGCAACTGCCCGGAAAAGGCCGAAAAAAGGCCACGGCAAGGGCGGGCTTCAGTCTGTATTTTAAGAGGTGATTTTTTTGCCACACCGACGAAGTCGGAAATCCGCGGCGGCGTTCCTGTGCGGGGTGATCGTTTTGTTTTTACTCCAGACTGCCGTTTACCCGGCCCAGGGACAGGAGTGTGCGGGAAGCGGGTCCGGCGGCTTGCCGCCACAAGGAAAGACAGCGAACGGGAACTGTCCGGCGGGGACGGGTCCGGTTCTGCTTAAGCTAGGCAGTTCAGGGCCGGTGCACCGGGTGACCGTGCGCCGGGGGGAGACCATCTGGAGTCTGGCCCAGGAGTATGGGACGACAGTGAAGGAGATGGATGCTTTAAACGGGCTGTGCGAGCCGAATGAGATTGAGGCGGGACAGACGCTGTGGGTTCCCGTGTATGCCGAGTCGTTCGACCCGTCTGTGGGCAAAGTGCAGGTGGTCAACGTCTGGGTGGCAGACAAAACCACAAGCGCTAAGGCTGCGGCCTCAACCGCGCCAGGGGTTGTGACTGCCGGTATTACGGCCAAAGGCGGGGATCAACGGCAGCCGGCAGCCGGAAATTCCGGGAAAGAGCAGGTTTCAGGCCCCGGACCGGGTCAACCGGGCGTTAAATCCGGGAGCGGCGGGGCGATCAATCTTTTGACTTTAACGGCGCAAAGTTCAATTCCCGTCTCACGCGGGGAAGGCGAAACGACCTACAGTCAGTCGGATGTCGAACTGTTGGCGAGGGTGATCTATGCGGAGGCCCGGGGGGAAGATTTTGAAGGGCAGGTGGCGGTGGGAGCCGTAGTGCTGAATCGCCTCAAAGACCCGCACTTTCCCAAGACGATTCGGGGTGTGATCTTTCAGCCGGGGGCTTTTACCTCGGTAGCCGATCACCAGATTCTTCTTAAACCGGACGCCATGGCTTACAAAGCGGCTGAGGCCGCGCTGGCCGGGGAGGACCCCACGCATGGGGCACTCTATTACTACAATCCCAGGTTGGCGACGGATCGCTGGATCAAAACCAGGCCGGTCATTACACAAATCGGAAACCACGTCTTCAGCATTTGAACGGAATATGAAAAGGTTGCTTGCATGGGGCCTCGATGGAGGTTAGCGTGCGTTAGCGTGCAGTGAAGAAACCCGTTTTTCCCCGGATTTGGGGGGGAAGACGGGTTTTAAGGTGTGGGCTGATGCTTTATGGTGTAGGCCGAACGAGTCCGCGTGGCCGGATCGCCTGGTTGAACTTTTGGGGATCTTTAACATACTTTATAACAAGAGGTTTTTGGTCCGGGGGCTTTACCGGTCAGAAAGAAGGGAAGCACATGAAATTTGGCCGACAGGGGTCCAACGAGGCAAACCCTTTCATGGGGCAGCCGGGATTTCCGGCACAGCCGCCCGCAGCGCCTCCGGGTATGGGCCAGTCACCCGGGGCCATTCGCAATACTTTAGGATCAGGTTTAAAGGGCAGTGGTTTTTTCCAGAAAGACGGGCAGATTCGGAACCTGCGGGGAGGATTCATCGGGACGAAAAGAACGGAGCCCGGGCAGGGTTATCAGGGTGGATCGTCTCAGGGTTACCCTGCTCAGGGTTATCCATCTCAGGGTTACCCTGCTCAAGGTTATCCATCTCAAGGTTATCCATCTCAAGGTTATCCATCTCAAGGTTATCCATCTCAAGGTTATCCATCTCAGGGTTATCCATCTCAGGGTTATCCATCTCAGGGTTATCCGTCTCAGGGTTATCCGCCTCAGGGTTATCCGTCTCAGGGTTACCCTCCTCAAAGTTATCCCCCTCAAGTGTCTCAAGGATATCCCGCTCCGGGATCCGCCGGGCCCTTGACGGGGAACCCGCAGGAAGGCAACCCGGGGGGGCCGGCCAATTGGCAGGGAACAAACACATCGTCGGGAAGTGGCAAGATGGGAAAAGGACCGTTTTCATTTTTAAGCAGCGGCGGAGGATTTGGGGGGATGCCCCAGATGCGCCAACTGGTTCTCCAGGCGGCGGGTGAAGGGATCATGGGAAATGGCGTGGCGACCATCTCTCCGGATAATACCTTTCTTATGGTGGCCAATCTGCCTCCGCCCAACGTTTTTCAGACCGGAGGTTCACCAGGGGGCAAAGGGCCGGTCTATGCCACCTATCTGGTGGACAAGAAAGGGCAGACGGGGTTTTTGGCCGGGGTTATGGCACCGGTGGGAAACGGAGTATATCGCGCCCAGTTCAACAGCCCGGTTCCGTTGGCCCCCTATGAGCGCGTGGTGGTTTCTGTCGAAAACCCGCAGTATTTGGGCCAGGCACCCCGCGGACCCATCATACTCAAAGTCCAGGAGGCGACGGGACCCGCGGCTTTCGTAAAACCTTTCAAAAGTGCCGCCGGTTCGCTTTGGGGTAAGATTAGCGGGCTGTTCGGGGGCGGTGCCAAAGTACCGGTTCCCGGGCCGGAAACGTACGTGCCGGAAGCAGTCGTCTCTCCGGTGCCGGAAGCTTTGCCCGTGGGTCCCGGTGCTGTGTTGGGAGCGGGCGCCGCTGCCGGAGCAGGTGCTTTGGCGGGTGCCGCTGCCGGTGTGCCGATGGGTGCCGGGATCGCGGCCGCTGCGGATAACGGCCCTCCGGCAGGGGGCGATGGGTCGTCGGGTGCCGGGGAAGGAACGGCACCGCCGGGATTTCCGCCCCCGGGATATTACCCGCCCCGGCCCGCCGGAACCAAGTGAAATGCCTAAAGAAAAAGAGATGGCTCAGGTGTGTGAGCCATCTCTTTTTGGTGTCAAGGCGCGAGCGGTGCGTCTAGCCGGGAAGCTTGAAACCGGGCGGAAGTTTGAAGTCGGACGGGACATCCATTGCCGGCATTTTGTGTCCGCCCGCGATGTTATCGAGGAGGTGCTGGGCGGCATTTTTCAACTCTTCGGGTAAGGGAAGATCTTGGGCGCTGGGCATGCCGTGAATGGCCGTGGTCAGGGTCAGATTAACCATGGCCATCATCTTTTCGTATTTTTGTTGTTGGGAAAAGAACGATTTTATCAGCGGGTATTTGTTCATAAGACGAATCTTGAGATCGATGAGAGCCAAGGCTTCTTTTTCCGGAACCACTTTGCTGATCATTTGGGTGGCCACCAGTTGCTTTTCTTTTTCCTGGTACTTGGCGAAAGCCTCCCGGGTTTCGGGATCGGCAAGAATGGCGGCCTCCGCCGCTTTTATGCTCTGGATTTCCGGCGTTTGGGCCAAGGCTTCACCCAATTCCCTGGCTTTGTCAATGTAGCTCATTCTTGGGGCACCTCCCTTTTTTCCTTAGTTTTAACCTATGCGGAAAAGAGCCGAGAGGTGCGGTCTTCAGAGGTCAGAGGTCAGAAGCCGGAAGTCAGAAACCGGAGGTCGGGTAGGGAGCGGGGGCAGTGAGCAGGATCAGTGGGGATAAAAAACGCTAATAAGGGAAAATACGAGATACCCCAGGGTTAAGCCCAGGAGGGCATAGTGGGGATGACGCTCGCGTGCCAGCGGCCACATTTCACCCACGACCAAGAAGGCCATGGCTCCGGCGGCCAAGGCCAGGAAAAAAGCGAGGGAGTTTTGCACGGCGGCGAGGGCGAACAGCCCGACTACGGCACCCAAAGGCGTAAAGACGGCAATTCCGATGTTGAGAAGGAGGATTTTCCAGGGGCGGATGTCTGCCATCTTCAGGGGAGTGGCGGTAGCCATCCCTTCCGGCAGGTTGTGCAGAGTGATGGCGAAAGCGATGAGAAGCCCCAGGTCGTGCGAAGTTTCCCGGCCCACCGCGATAGCCATTCCTTCGGGTAAGTCGTGCAGGGCGATTCCGGCGGCGACCAGGAGGCCTACGCGCTTGAGTCTTTGCCGCCGGGTTAAGGGAAGAGCGCCGGAAGGGGTATTGAGGCGTCGGTCCGCCAAGTACATGAAGAAGAGGCCCACGATGAGACCGGCTGCCATTTGGCTCGGGGGTCCGATCTTCCAGGCTGTGGGCAGAAGATCGACGGTGACCACCGAGAGCATTACCCCGCCGGCGCCGGCCAGCAGGGTGGCTAAGGTTTTTTCCTGGGGGTGTCCGAAGAGGAGGACCAGCACACTGCCCAGGGTTGTGGCAAGCCCCGCGACGGTGCTGATCCAGAGGATTCCGCCGAGATTAGCCATAGGTGCTCTCCTCCTCCGGAGGGTCTATCTCTCCTCCAGGAAGTATATGGGGTTTCAGGAGGGGGGAGAACCGCATTTAAGAGAAATAATTCGGCAGCTTGTGCCGAGGGAGCGTATGACGGGTTTGTGTTTAAAAGAACATATAAAGGGCAAAACTGTCATCAAGGAGTCATCAAGGAGTCATCAGGGAGTCAGCGAGTGAAGGGCCTAAGCTCTTGGAATTATAAGGGATTTTCAGAGGAAGAAGGAGAAACGCGATGGAGAGGGCAATAAGGTGCGGACGAAAAAATCCCGCCGGAACAAAGGGAGCGAAAGGGAACAGAGTTCAGGGCGGACGTTCGTTAGGTCTGAAGGTCTTGGGCATTGTTTTAGCCCTGGTTTTATGCGGGAGCGTGCTCCGGGCGCTGCGGGTCCCGGCTCGCGTAACCGAGGTGCCGGAGGCCCAGGCCGCGGAGTTTAATCGCTTGGAGCAGCAGGTTAAAACACTTTCGGCGGATGAAATGATTCGGTTTCATGTGGTTGCCAACTCGGACAGTGACTATGATCAAGCCCTGAAAAGGGCTGTCCGGGACGCTATTTTAAAGAAGGTTGGACCGGAGTTGGCGAAGTCCCGTTCCCTGGCGGAATCCCGCGCCATGCTTGAACAGGCTCTGCCGGAAATGCGGGCTATTGCGGCGGGAGTGGTGAAGGCGTGGGGCAAAAACTACCCGGTCAAGGCGAAGTTCGGGCCGGCCGATTTTCCGACGAAATCTTATGGTTCGTTGGTTTTGCCGGCGGGCCGTTACCAAGCTGTCCGGATCATGATCGGGCGCGCGCAGGGTTCCAATTGGTGGTGTGTCCTGTTTCCTCCCTTATGTTTTGTCGACATTAACTACTCCACCGCGGTTCAGGTCGACGGAAAGCCGGGTATTCCCATTAAACCGGAAAGTCCGGGGGTTGAGCGCAGTGTGAACAAAGCCCTCGCCAAGGAAAGATCCGGCGAGGGAAAGGCGGATGGGCAGCGCAATTCAGCGGGAGAAGGAAGTGTGGCGGGACAGGGGACTACGGCGGGACAAGGAGATACGGCGGGACAAGGGAATACGGTAGGACAGGGGAGTGCGGCCACAGAGGGAGCGGAACCGGGGACCGGTGCAGAGTACGCCGCCGGGGCGCAGGGCGCAGCCGGGACGCGGGACGAGGCCGGAAGGCGGGACGCGGCCGACGGTCAGAACGTGTGGGAGGCCGAGCAAGCGCAAGGAGCAACTGCCTCGAGTGCGGCACAGGACGCTGCTGCAGGCGCGAAGTCAGATGCGCGGGGCACACAGGCGCCCGCGGGTTCGGTCGGTCCGTCCGGGGGGCAGGGCGTGCCGTCGCAAGGACGCCCCATCGTTAAGTTCTGGTTTTGGGAAATGTTCAAAAAGCTTTGCGTCAAAGTCCCAAAATTTCTTTAAGCTTTCGAGATTGGGTGCGGCTGACGGGAATTTCGCTCCGCTCGGCGTCGTCGACGACGACGGTGTAGGTCCCGTTAAAATAAGGAATCAGCTCACGCATGCGTTGAATGTTGACTAGGTAGCAGCGGTGGGAGCGGAAGAATTGGTTGGGATTTAAACGGCTCTCCAGGTCACGCAGGGTGAAGCGCGTCAGATAGGATTCCTTGTGGGTCTTGACGCAGACATTATCTTTGTCGGTGTAAATGTACACGATTTCGTCCGGGCGCAGGAGGATGGTTTTTCCCCGTTGATCGACTGGAATAACCTCCAGGGGTTTGGCGGGGGAACCGCTTTCATTCTTCGGTACGGTCTGATGGCTGGCCACCGCGGTTTTTTCTTTCTCCCGGACTTTCTCCAGCGCTTCATCCAAGCGTTTGGGACTTATGGGTTTTAGGAGATAATCCAGGGCGTGAACACTGAAGGCGTCAAAGGCGTATTCTTCATGCGCCGTCGTGAAAATGACCGCCGGCGAGTTGGGCTGATCCCTAAGCTGATGGGCCATTTCAATGCCGTTGATCCCCGGCATGTCAATATCAAGAAAAATGACAGAGTACTCGACATTGTGAATAAGTTCCAGGGCTTCGATCGCATTGGCGGCCTCCCCGACGATTTGTACGTCCTCGAAGGCCTGAAGCAGATAGCGCAGTTCTTTGCGGGCCGGGGATTCATCATCGACGATTAGAGCGCGTAGTTTCACGTGACATCCCTCTCCTCATACTCCTTTTTCCTCTCTTCATACTATTTTGACATATGGGCGCGAAATCCTCTCGGCGGGGTAAAAACTCTGGGCAACACATGACTGTTTCTTTGGGTTGTACTAAATTCCGGGACAAAGCATATGATCCAGAAGAGGTTCACGTTAGGAGGCAGGATAAATGAAAAAGGATCATCTACAACGGTCTTTGTACAGGAAAGGGGTCTACGGATTGTGGGCCGTGGTCCTAAGTGCCCTGCTGATCAGTGGGTGCAGCACTCTTGACACGATGCTGCAAAGAGGCGGAGGTTCCGCCGGGGCCCTCGGCGGAGCGGGCGGCGCGGGATCGACGGGAACGGTTTTGCAGAATCCTGCATCGACCGGGGCCGGAAAAAATATTGTGCTATATTTTGCCGACACATCCGGGAAATATCTGGTTAAAGAAGAACGGACCGTTCCGAATACATTGAGTATGGCCCGGGAAACGGTTAACCAGTGGCTAAAAGGTCCCGGAGCACAGGGGGGTGGGAGTCAGGCTGCTGTCCCGCCCGGCACGACCTTGCTGGATATCGCGATTAAAAATGGGTGCGCCATTGTGGACTTTAACAGGGCATTTAAGAGTTCTTTCGCCAAGGTGACTCCGGAGGTCACGCTCTATGCCCTCGCCGACACCTTGACCCAGTTTCCCAGCATTCAGGATGTCCAAGTGTGGGTTGAAGGCAAGCCGTTGGGCAACTTGGGAAATGTTTCGACTGCTGACCTGAAGTTCAATGGAAACTTAGTGAAATCCGGCTCCGCTTCCGGTTCAAGTTCAAGTTCTCCTCCTTCCGGACACACCAACCCCGGTGACAAGACGGGGAGCATGGGCAGCAGCGGTATGAGCGGCGCGGGCGGCAGTGCTTCAAACGGAGCGGGCGGCTCCGGCTCAGGTGCCGGCAACAGCGGGCAGTCGAATTCTTCGCCGAGCGCACTCAATCTCTTTTCCACGCCGGTGAGTCCTACTTAGCTCTTCGCTGAAAATGCCTGCTGAACTTTACTCAGAACGCCTGCCAAGCTTTACCCGGAATACCAGTCAGAACGGTTGCCTATGGCGGCCGTTCTTTTGCCGTCTGGCAGACTGTACGTCGAACCGGGGGGACCGATAAGGAAGAGAATATCCTTCACTCCCTCTTTTTTAAATATTTCGTTGAAATCGACGAAAATCCTTTTTTCTCATTTACAAGAACTGAGTTGATATAGTAAAATGAGTTCAGCATCCAGGGTGAAAATTCCGTGACCTGAAGAGTATGTTTCTGAAGGAGGGCCCGAACTTGGTAGATGCGGATATTTTGTTTATCAAGCAGGTTGAGGGAAAGATCCGGCAGTCCAATACCGTGATGTACCGGCATGGCCGCTCGATCCTGACCGGAATGGGAGTCTCTACGCCACAGTTCAACGCTTTGCTTACCCTGCAGGAGTTCGGCTCCCTGACTATGGGTGAACTTTGCAAGCACCTGTTTACCGCCTGCAGCACAGCAACCGATCTTGCCGACCGCATGGAACGGGCCGGGTTGGTGGAGAGAGTGCGGGATACCAATGACCGAAGGGTTGTGCGCATGGTTCTCCTGCCCAAGGGTGAAGAAATCGTGGATGCGGTAATCACCGAGCGCTGCCGGTTTCTCCGGGAGGTTCTGCAAGAATACCCCGAGGAAGAGCAGCCCAAAGTGCTTCAGTTTTTGGAGGTTTTGGCGGAACGGATGGAATCTGTGGACGCGAGGGGAGACATGTCCTCCTGAAAATGGGAAAAGTGAGCCTTGTCCAGAACCCACCGGCCTGAGTCCGGTGGGTTTTTGACCCTCGGGCAGCCCGAAGAAAAGAAGCCGCACGGCTTTAGCCATTGTGGAGTGTCACGGGCCACAGGTCTTCAGAAGATCTTGATAACTTCGTCAAATATCCTTTATTATGACCTGATATACTAACGGCAGTCTAACAGAAAACGATATTGGGAGAAAACCAAGGGCAATATTAACAATATTAGGAGCGAAGCCAATGTCCACTACGATTGTGTTTGTCGACGACGAACCGGAAATCTCGGCTCTGGTGCGGGATTACCTGCAGAGGGAAGACTTTCGCGTGTTGACGGAGGCCAACGGTTTGGAGGGCCTGAGGTTGATCCGGGCGGAAAAGCCGGATTTGGTCCTCTTGGATTGGATGCTTCCGGGGAAAAGCGGGTTGGACATATGCAAGGAACTGCGGGAAGAGAGCAGTGTACCCATCATTATGCTCACGGCAAAATCCGAGGAAATCGATCGGGTTCTGGGGTTGGAGTTCGGAGCGGACGACTATATCGTGAAGCCTTTCAGCCTCCGAGAACTGTTAGCCAGGGTTAAGACTGTGCTGCGCAGGGCCTCTGGGGTGCGGGACGAGGGCTCCTCTAGCATTAGCCGTGGGGAACTGACGATCGATCCGGGCAGCCACCGTATTTGGAAAAAAGGGCAGGAGATTTTTTTGACGCCGACGGAGTTTAAAATTTTGTACCTTCTCGCTTCCCGGCCGGGAACGGTTTACAGCCGCCTGCAACTTCTGCGGCAGGCGATGGGGGAGGAGTACATGTATTATGAGCGCTCCATCGATACCCATGTTTCCAACCTGCGCAAAAAAATCGAAGACAATGCGGGGGACCCGGTCTATGTTCAGACGGTTTTCGGAGTAGGTTACCGCTTCGGAGAGATGCAATGACTTTGAGGCGCAAGTTTCTTTTTGCTTTGGTGGGGTTGGTGGTCTTCTTGTCCCTCATTTTCGGAGGGATTTCTTTGTGGTCAATGCAATCCCTTTTGGGGCATGCGGTTCAATATATCGGGCAGAGCTACAGCCAGCAATGGGAACGCCTGCTGACTTATTATTACGAGCAGGAAGGTTCCTGGAACGGAGTTCAGAGTTATGTCAACCGGATCATCGCGAATCCGCACCGGGATTGGTTGATGGGCAAGGACAATGAACATTTGCTGCTTTTTGATGCCCGGAGAAAGGTCGTGGTCAGTTTCCGGCCTCAGGATATCGGGAGATCCGTTTACCAGTTGGCGCCCCCTCTGTCCAGGCATATACCTTTCCAGTGGCATCCGATTCAGGTTCAGGGCAAGACGGTGGGGTACTACTGGTTCGACCAGGGACTGATTGACCGGGACGCGTTTGTGGCGAAGCGTATTGCGGCTTCCGTTTTTCGGGCGATGCTGGTGGGGCTTGTGGTAACGACTCTGGCGGCTTTGGTCCTGGGGGTCTTTATAACCCGCCGTCTGACAGGTCCGCTGAGACGCCTGACGGAGGCGGTGAAACAGGTCGGGGAGGGAGATTTGAACTCCCGCTTGGAGGTACAGGGCAGGGACGATATAGCGCTCTTAACCGGGGCTTTTAACGGTATGACGGCAAGGCTGGCCCGCAATGAAGAGGTGAGGCGTAACATGGTGGCGGATATTGCCCATGAGCTGCGCACCCCGTTGGCCGTGATTCTGGGGAAGCTGGAATCCATTCAGGAGGGAGTGCTGCCATCCACTCCGGAAGTGCTGCTGCCGATTCAGGATGAAACTTTGCGGCTGATTCGTTTGGTGCAGGATCTGCAGCAGCTGACCCTGGCCGAGGCCGGTAAGCTCCCTCTGAACCGCCGGGAGGTGGATCTCAAAGCACTGCTGGAGCGTATTTTGGAACGTTTTGCCATCGAATTTCAAGAAAGAAAGATTACGGCGGGAATCGCGGGCGGGGTCCCTGCGCTCACTGCGGACCCCGACCGTCTGACCCAGGTCTTTGTCAACCTCGTGGGCAATGCTCTTTTGCATACCCCGGCAGGAGGGGCGATTTATCTCCGTCTCAGCACGGTTTCCGCGCGAGTGGGTGAAGAGAAACGCAATTACGGGGGAGAACACCGGGACGCTTTGAACGCGTCGCCTGAACAGGAGAGAAGACAACCTGCGGCTCATAAAGGCGCGCCTGCGCGGACCCCTGAACGGGAAGCGCAAGCCTTGGGTGTCAGGGAATGGGCCAAGGTGGAGGTCGTGGATACCGGTGAGGGAATTCCTTCCGAAGAACTGGACCACATTTTCGACCGTTTTTACCGAGTGGACAAAGCGCGCGAGCGGGAGACCGGGCGTACAGGGCTGGGCTTGGCGATAGCCCGGGAATTTGTCCAGGCCCACGGAGGGATGATTCAGGTGGCCAGCCGTGTCAACGGGGGAACGACTTTTGCGGTTTGGCTGCCGGTCGGTGAGGTTCGGTCGGGTTCAGAGCGCGCGGCCGGGAGGCGGCCGGGGGGCGGCGGGTCAACCCGCCGACAGAACATGGGGAAACACTCCCACTTGTAGAAGCGGGAGTCTCCCGGATGGATGAGAAAAAGGAGCGGAAAGAAGATGAACAAAAAGTGGGTGACCATCGGGGTTTTGTCTGCGCTGGTGGTCGGGGGAGGATATTGGGGATACCGCCATTTTACGGCAAAACCGGCAGCTGTTCCGCTCATTACCGCACCGGCAAAGATGGGTGACGTGACGGAAGTCATTACAGCGACCGGAACGGTGAAGTTTCTGCAGACCACTCCCCTGTCCTTTCAGCAGGCCGGTAAGCTCACAGCTATCGATGTGCAAGCGGGGGATATGGTGAAACAGGGACAGGTTCTGGCTCAGATTGATACCACGGATTTGCAGCTCGCCGTGAATCAACAAGAGGCCAATTTGGCGGCGGCCCAGGCGAAATTGCAGCAGACCCTGGCCGGTGTCAATGCCACGGATTTGGCGGCCATAGCGAAGGGCCAGCAGGAAGTAACCACGGCTCAGCAGTCTCTGGTTACGGCCGAGCATGATGCGGCTCCGGCTTATTTGGCTAACCAGGTCAATCTGGCGACGGAAAATGTCGCGGCGGCCAGCAACAGTTTGGCGATCGCCATGGCCAAACAGAACGGAGACGCCTCCGCCGTGCAAGCGGCCCAACAGGCGCTGACCCAAGCCCGAACGGCTTTAACCACGGCCAAACAGCAGCAGAACGGGGGCGCGGCCCAGGTGGTGACTCAGGCTCAGACCGCTTATGCCTCTGCCCAGGCGGATCTGGCTCAGGCGGAAAGCCAGGCCAGCCAGGATAAGGGTGCCCCTTCGGCCGATGTGCTCGCCGCCCAGGCTTCGGTGCTCCAGGCTCAGGCTGCCCTCTCGACGGCCCAGACCAACCTGGCGGACGCGACTTTGACCGCTCCGGCAGACGGGTTGATCACGGACGTGGCGGCTTCGGTCGGTGCCAGTACGAACCAGTCGGTGGGATCGAGCACCACGATCATGACCTTGGCGACGGATCCCAAGGATCTGGAAGTGGACACTTCCGTGGACCAAGCGGATATTTCTAAGGTCAAAGTGGGGCAAAAAGCCAATATCACTCTGGACTCTTACCCTAATCTCAACATCTCCGGAACGGTTTCCCAGATTGCGGTTCAGGGAACTGTGGTCCAGAATGTGACGAGCTATGCTGTCACCGTCCTGGTGGACACACCCAATAGTGTTCTCAAGGTCGGTATGAATGCGAATGTCGATATCGTGCTGGCCCAGGCCAAGAATGTCCTGACTGTTCCCAGCGCGGCTATCCATGGTTCGGGTACGGATACAGGCGTGCTGGTGCCCGACGCGGTCGCGGGCGGAGGGGCAACGGGATCGGGCAAGGCGGCTAAATGGAGAAAGACCGGCTCGTCCGGCGGTTCAAACGGGGGCGGTAACGGGGCAAAACCCGGCGGCGTCTATGCCAAGGCCAAGGTGCACCTGGTTCGAGTGGTGACGGGGCTCGACGACGGCACGAATGTTGAAATCAAGAGCGGGCTCAAGGCGGGACAGGAGGTCGTGCTGGGGGTCCAGTCTTCGGGCGGAGCGACGGCCAATTCGTTCCCAAGCCCCAATAAGAAGAATAATCCGGGCCAGGCCATGGGTGCTTTGGGCCGGGCGACCCGGGGCAAGTGAACCCGTCTTCCCTTGTGGAAGCGGCAGGGTCACGCTTGGACAAACCCGTTCGGCTGAGGCTTAAGGAAAAGGCGGCCAGTGGCTGCTCTCAAGCCAGGCAGGCTGAAAAAGAGGGTGAGGGACGAGACGTTTCGGGGCGTTGAGCCCCGAAGGAAGGAGCAGCGGAGCATGATTGATCTGCGGGGAATCAAGAAGATTTACGCCACGGGTGACATCCGGGTTATCGCTTTGGCTGGAGTGGATCTGCATGTGGATGAGGGTGAATTTGTCTCCATCATGGGTCCGTCCGGGTCGGGAAAGTCCACGATGATGAACATCCTGGGCTGTCTGGATACTCCGAGCGCGGGAGAATACATTTTGGACGGGACGGATGTTTCCAAGGCCTCCGGCAATCAACTGGCCGTGATCCGCAACCAGAAAATCGGTTTTGTCTTTCAGGGCTTCAACCTCCTGCCCCGTACCACCGCGATAGAGAATGTGGAGCTTCCCCTGCTTTATGCGGGGGTGGGCGCCAGGGAACGCAAAGAACGGGCCCTTCAGGCCTTGGCGGCGGTCGGGTTGGGGCAGCGGGTTCACCATAAACCGAAGGAATTGTCCGGGGGACAGCAGCAGAGAGTGGCCATCGCCCGGGCCTTGGCCACGCGGCCGGCCATTATTCTGGCTGACGAGCCGACCGGGAACCTGGACAGCAAATCGAGTGAGGAAGTCATGGCCATCTTCCAGAAGCTGCACGCCGAAGGGAATACCATCCTCATCGTGACACACGAGCCGGATATTGCGGAATACACGAGGCGAATCGTGCGTTTCCGGGACGGACACATAGAGGGTGACGAGGCCGTAGCCAATCCCCGGGTGGCGAACCCGAGGGAGGAGACAGACGAGTCGGCGGAGAAGAAAGAGGTGGCATCGTGAACTTCCTGGAATCGATCCGGGTTTCTATTCGGGCGCTCTTGGCCAATAAACTTCGCTCTATGTTGACGATGCTCGGGATTATCATCGGGGTGGGGGCGGTGATAGCCATGGTGGCCATCGGCAACGGAGCGTCCGCCCAGATCACTTCCCGCATTCAAGGTCTGGGTTCGAATCTCCTGATCATCACCCCCGGACAATCGAACAGCGGGGGAGTGAAGGGCGGCTTCGGCAGCGGCAATACCCTGACCATGTCGGATGTGCCGAAAGTGGCGGCCGCCGGTCCGGCGGTTGAGGCTGTGGCGCCCGCCACGGGGAGGAACGTCCAGGTCGTTTTCGGCGGGGGAAATACCTCGACGACGGTGACCGGAACAACGGCCGACTACGCCCAGATCCGTAACGTAACGGTTAACAGCGGGCGGTTTTTATCCCAGAAAGATGTCGACACTTACGCCAGGGTCGCGGTTCTGGGGCCGACGGTTGTGGAGAATATCTTCGGCGATCCGAACGCGCCCGTGATCGGGAAGATCATCAAGCTGAACAATGTGCCGTTTCAGGTGATAGGGGTCACGGTCAGTCAAGGATCGTCCGGCTTTATGAACAATGATGACATGATCTATGTCCCGATCACTACGGCTCAGGATCTCCTGATCGGGAATAAGTATGTGCGGCAGATTTTTGTGGAGGCCAGCAGCGCGACTATGATGCAGACGGCTCAGGATGAGGTGACGGCCGCCCTGGAGCGGGCGCACCACATTGTGAGCGGCCAGCCGGACGATTTCTCGGTCATGAACCAGGCGGACATCCTGGCCACAATGCAGGGAGTCACCCAGACGATGACCATGCTTTTGGGAGGAATCGCGGCCATCTCCCTTCTGGTAGGGGGGATCGGGATCATGAATATTATGTTGGTATCCGTGACGGAGCGCACGCGGGAAATCGGGATCCGGAAGGCCATCGGGGCTAAAGGCCGGGATATAATGGCGCAGTTTCTCATTGAGGCCGTAGTGCTGAGCGTTTTGGGCGGGGGGATAGGTATCCTCCTCGGCTGGGCGGGTTCCCATCTGGTGGGGAAAGCTCTGAAGATGACAGCCACGATATCACCGGGTTCCATCCTTTTGGCTTTCGGCTTTTCCGCTGCCATCGGTATCGTTTTCGGTGTCTTTCCGGCCAGGAAAGCCGCGGGTATGGACCCGATTGAGGCTTTGAGATACGAGTAAAACCGCTTCCTTCAGTCCCAAAAGTTGCCGTACACGGCGCTGCGTGTGCTTTTCAATGGCCTCCAGCCGTTTACGCTCAAAGGAAATATCTCCATACGCGGGGAAACGCGTTTTCGCGTATTCGTCCAGATGGGCAATATCATCCCGCATGGCATAGTTGAACAGCGAAAGCCCGTTGTCGAAGATGGGGGCCGGAGCGATGATCGCTTTGGCTTCCGCTTTACTGCCGCTTGGCAGCCGCGGATATCGGACAAGGATGTTGTGCGCGCATGACTGCGAGCCAGATGAGAAAAAATGTTTGCCCAAAAAGCAGGATATTTTAAGGCCGAGGTGGAATACATTATTGTAAATGGACTAATCAACCAGGCCATTAGTACCAATGTAGGTTCTTGGGGTGATGTGATGGAGCTCAATCGGCAGAGCGGAATTCCTTATTATATTCAACTCAAAGAGCAGATTCGCAATCGAATCGCTCAGGATATTTGGCGGGCCGGGGCCAAGCTGCCGACGGAGCGGGAACTGGCCGCGGAATTGGCTGTCAGCCGCAACACGGTCAGCCAGGCCTACAGGGAATTAGAGAGGGAGGGCGTTCTGGAGTCGGCGCAAGGCAAAGGGACGTTCGTGGCCGATACCTCCTTTTTGATCCAGCGGGAAGGGCGCAAAGAGAAAGTCCTGCGTATTATTGATATGGCCATGGAGGAAGCGGTAGGGCTCGGCTTTTCCATTGACGACTTCATCTCTTTCGTCTATGTACGGGGGATGGAAAAGAAGGAACTGTTGGGTCGGCTGAAGGTAGCGTTTATCGAGTGCAATCCTGAGCAGCTCGGAGATGCCCGCTGGAACCTGGGACGGGGGGTGACCCTCCTGCCCCTGCCTTTGGCGGAGTTACGGGAAGGTTCCAGAGTCCGGGAACGTCTGGCTGCCATGGACATGATCGTGACGGGGTCGGGTCACTTGGCCGAGGTCAAGTCCTTGTTGGGCGGGTCGAGTGTACCTTTGCTGGGGGTATCCTTGCGGCCGAGGATGGAGACGGTGGTGAGAGTGGCCAGGCTGCCGTCGGGCATGAAGGTCGCGTTGATTACGGAGAGCGGGGTTTTTGCCGGGAAAGTGAAGGATTCTTTAAGCGAGGCGGGGCTGCATCCGGAGTTAGTCGTTCTGACGCGACCCGCAAAGGACGAGATGGAGCGAACCCTAAGGGAATGCGGGGCGGCCATTGTCGCGCCCGGTTGGCGGGGAGGGGTTGAACAAGTCCTGCCGGCGAATATGGAACTGATCGAATACCGCTTTGAACCTGACGAGGGTTCTCTCAATTTACTGCGGGGCGCCCTCTTGGAGCTGAAGTTGAAGCAGCCGGAGGCGGCGCGCGGGGCTGGCCCGTGACCGGGGCGCGAGGCACGAGACACGGGGCACGAGGCACGAGGTGTGAGGCACGGAGTCAGGGTGCGTGGCCATAAGCACGATTTGATAGACACGGTCGGTTCCGGCTTCGGCCCGAGCTGCGCAACAGTTCGGTGAGCCGTGGCGGCTGGGCAAACGATGAGAGACCATGATTGCCCGATATCTTCGGGAAATAGAGAGTGGGAAATAGAGAGTGGAAAATAACGAGTGGGGAGTACAAAGTGAGAAAAACGGGGAGGGGCCCGAGGATATAAGTTGGATATAGGTTGTAAAAGGGGGTTGACGAAAACGTTGGCAAGGCGGCACATAATCGGGGTATTTGATTCGGGAGTGGGCGGGCTGACGGTGATGAAAGAGATTCAGGCTCAGATACCCGATGTGCGTATTGTTTATTTCGGAGATACGGCCCGGGTTCCTTACGGCAATCGCTCCAAGGGCGAGTTGATCCGGTTCGGGGAGGAAATCGTCACTTTTCTCATCGGACAAGGGGCTGAAGGAATCGTGGTGGCTTGCAATACCAGCTCATCCACTGCTTTGCCTTGGCTGAGAGAACGTTTTGATATTCCGATTATCGGGATGATCGAGCCGGGAGCGCGCTTGGCCGTTGAGGCAACCCGGCGGGGACAGATCGGGTTGATCGCTACGGAAGCCACAGTGCGCAGCCGTGCTTACTCGGCCGCAATCAGCCAGGCTTTGGCCCGCGGGGTCGTGCCGAAGGATCGCCAACTGGTTGAATCCTGGCAAAACGGGGAGCAAGCTATCGCTCTAAGCAAGGCCCAGGCCTGTCCCCTCTTCGTTCCCATTGTCGAGGCGGGTCTGGCCGGCTCGGCGGAGGCCCGGGGGATTGCCCGTACTTATCTGGCTTCGCTGAAGGAAACAGGGGTGGACACTTTGATTCTCGGGTGCACCCATTACCCGTTTCTGGCGCCGGTCATCGGGGAGATCCTGGGGGAAACGGTGAAACTGGTGGACCCGGCTCAGGCGGTCGTCGCGGAACTGAAAAGGGTTTTGCGCCGCCTGGACGAACGCGACCGTGAGCAGCCGGCGGCTAAACCGACTTGGAAGGCGCGTTATTTTGTGAGCGGGGATCCGGACCTTTTTCGCCGGGTCGGCAACACGCTTCTCCAGGAGCCGATTGGGGATGTGCGCTATGCCCCTTGGACGGAGTAGGGCAAAAAAAGATGCCGGCGAAGGCCGGAAAGGAGTCTTTGAGGATATGGAAGGAAGAGAACGACAAACACTGGTTCTGGGGGTTATCGGCGCGGACGTTCACGCCGTAGGCAACCGGATTTTGGATTATGCTTTTACGCAGGCCGGTTTTAAGGTGGTAAACATCGGCGTGATGGCCTCCCAGGAAGAATTTATTCAGGCCGCGATCGAGACGAGTGCCGCGGCGATTCTCGTTTCCTCCTTGTACGGGCACGGAGAGATGGACTGCCGGGGAATGCGGGAAAAATGCCAGGAAGCGGGAATCGGCGACATTCTTCTCTATGTGGGAGGCAATTTGGTCGTAGGGAAACAGGACTTCGGTCCGGTCGAGAAACTATTCCGCAAAATGGGTTTTGACCGGGTTTACCCGCCGGGAACCATGCCGGAAGAACCCATCGCGGATCTGCGTCGTGACTTGGGGCTCGCCTGAGGGAAAAACGGATACAAGTATCCGGCCGATGCCAGATATTCAGGAAATACGGGGAATGGGGCCTCGTATCTCGTATCTCGGACTTCGATTGTGGGGGTGAGGATATGCAGGCAGTGTTGCTGGTTGACTTTGGCAGCACGTACACAAAAGTGACGGTTGTGGATTTGGCGGAAGAAAGAATCGTGGGGACGGCCAAGGCCGGAACGACGATTGCGGGAAATATTATGGACGGTCTGAACGGGGCTTTGGCTCAAATTCCCGAGCCGGCGGACGGCTGGAATTTCGTGCGCAAGCTCGCTTGCAGCAGCGCTGCGGGAGGACTGAAAATGGTCGCCTGCGGCCTGGTCAAGGAACTGACGGCGGAAGCGGCGCGCCGGGCGGCTCTGGGGGCGGGGGCCAGGGTTTTGCGAGTTTTCAGCTATGAACTTTCCCCGGACGACTTGGAGGAGATCATTGCTCTGCGTCCGGATATTCTGCTCTTGGCTGGGGGAACGGACGGGGGGAACAAAGAGATTCTCCTGAAAAATGCCGGGCATCTGAGCCGGCTGCCCCTGAGCTTGCCGGTGGTAGTGGCCGGTAACAAAGTGGTGGCCCGCGAGGCGGCGGAGATCCTGAGTCAGCGCCATGCCCCGGTGGTGGTGGCGACCAACGTCATGCCTGAGCTCAACGTGTTGTCCGTGGAATCCGCCCGCTCGGCGATTCGGGAGGTCTTCCTGCAAAACATTGTCCAGGCCAAAGGGCTCGATAAAGCGGAAGAATTTATGGAAAGAGTGCTCATGCCCACCCCCGCCGCCGTCTTGTCGGCCGCGGGGCTGTTGGCCCAAGGGGAGGGCGAAGAGGAGGGGTTGGGCGAACTCTTAGTTGTGGATGTGGGCGGAGCGACCACGGATGTCCATTCTCTGGCCAAGGGAGAGCCCAGCAAAGCGGGGGTCATGCTGAAAGGGCTGCCGGAACCTTTTGCCAAACGGACGGTAGAAGGGGATCTGGGTATGCGCTATAGCGCCCTGGCCCTGGGCGAGGCGGCGGGTAAGCGCCTGGCGGGAGATCTGGGCTGGCCGCAGGAGAAAGTGCGGGGGCGCTTGGAACTCTGCGCCAAGGAGCCCTGGCGGCTGCCCGTAACAGATGAAGACAGGGATTTTGATATCGCGATGGGCCGGGTGGCGGTTGCTCTGGCGGTGGAACGGCATGTCGGCACGCTGGAAGTTGTCTATACTCCTTTCGGTGCCTCCTACCTTCAGCACGGCAAGGACTTGACCCAGCTCCCGGTGGTGATTGGGACAGGCGGGGTGCTCTTGTATCATTCCCGGCCTCTGGAGATCCTGCGGGGAGCCCTCTTCGACCCGCTGCAGGCGGGGGTTCTTAAGCCTCAGGAACCGACGTTTTACTTGGATAGGGAATATATTCTGGCAGCCATGGGTTTGCTGCGGGAGATTGCTCCCGGGACGGCCCTGCGTATGATGAAAAAATACTTGGTTAAGCTTGTAGGAGGGAAAACGGATGGAGTTGTCAGTTAAAAAGATGGACCCGGAGGAGTTCAGGCGTCAGAGGCAAGAAGTGCTGGCCGCCTGGCCGACTGGAAAAGAAGTGGATTTTGACGAGGCGGTCGCTTATCAGAAAGAACTGCCCGCCGCTAAGGTTATGGCGGCAAAGTTGGCGCAGGGCAAAGCGAAAGGCGTGACTTATGCCCAGCCCCGGGCCGGAGTGGCCCTGATCAACGAGCATATCGAGCTCCTCCGTTACCTGCAGGATGAGGGAGGGGCGGACCTCCTTCCCACGACCATTGACTCTTATACCCGGCAAAACCGCTATAAAGAGGCCCAGGGGGGAATTGAGGAGAGCCGGACCATCGGCCGCTCGATGCTGAACGGGTTTCCCGCGGTCAACCACGGTGTGATGGCCTGCCGCCGGGTTGTGGAAAGTGTTGGGGTACCGGTTCAGGTGCGCCACGGGACCCCTGACGCCCGCTTGCTGGCGGAAGTGACTTTGGCCGGAGGTTTTACGGATTTCGAAGGCGGTTCGATTTCTTACAATATTCCTTATGCTAAAGATGTCCCCGTGGAGAACACGATCAAGTACTGGCAATACGTGGATCGCCTTGTCGGGCTTTATGAGGAAAACGGGGTTCGCATTAACCGTGAGCCCTTCGGACCGTTGACAGGCACGCTGGTTCCTCCTTCGATCTCTCATGCCGTGGGGGTTATCGAAGCGGTGCTGGCGGTAGCCCAAGGGGTCAAGAGTCTGAGCTTGGGCTACGGGCAGTGCGGCAACTTGATTCAGGATGTGGCGGCCCTGCACACCCTGCCGCTTTTGGCGAAAGAGTACCTGAAGAAATTAGGTTATCCCGAGGTTATGATTACGACCGTATTCCACCAATGGATGGGCGGGTTCCCTCAGGATGAAGCCAAAGCCTATGGGGTCATCTCCTGGGGAGCGGTGGCCGCGGCTCTGGGCAAAGCGACCAAGGTGATCGTGAAGACTCCGCATGAGGCCTTGGGCATCCCGACCAAAGAAGCGAATGCCGCCGGTATCCGGACGACGAAACAGGTCTTAAGTATGCTTAAGGATCAAACCCTGCCGCAGACGGAGGAACTGACTCTGGAAGAAAAGATGATTCTGCGGGAGACCCGCCTCATCCTGGACAAGGTTCTGGAACTGGGTGAAGGGGATATGGCTGTGGGAAGTGTGCGGGCTTTCCAGGCAGGTGTTATCGACGTGCCGTTTGCCCCCAGCCGGTTTAATGTGGGGAAGATTCTGCCGGCGCGGGATACGACGGGCGCGGTAAGGATCCTCGATTTTGGCTGCCTGCCTTTTGACAGTGAGGTCAGGGCTTTTCACCAAGAGCGCATCGCCCGCAGGGGCCGGGACGAAGGCCGGGATCCTTCCTTCCAGATGGTCATCGACGATATTTACGCTATTGGCAAAGGGATGCTTGTCGGCAGGCCAAGGGGGTAACTCTCTGTCTAGTTTCTATATAATTGAAGTTCCTTGAATTGAACGGTAGGAGGATTTAGTATGAAGATAGTGGATGTGCTGGCGGCACCCGGGCTGACGGGATTTTATTTTGACGACCAACAAGCGATTAAGGCCGGAGCGGCTCATGACGGATTTGCCTATACCGGGGAGCCTGTAACAAAGGGGTTTACGGCGGTGCGCCAGCGCGGCGAGTCGATTTCGGTCATTCTTGTCTTGGAAGACGGGCAGATCGCCTACGGGGACTGTGCCGCCGTACAATATTCCGGAACAGGAGGGAGGGATCCCCTGTTTCTGGCTGAGGATTTCATCCCGGTCATCGTGGAAGAGATCAGACCCAAGTTGATAGGGCAGGATCTGGATTCTTTCCGGCGTTTGACCAAGATGACAGAAGAGCTGACTCGGTCCAGGGGAGGGCGCTACCATACCGCCATTCGTTACGGGGTGAGCCAGGCTATTCTGGACGGGGTGGCGAAAGCCAAACGCCTGACGATGACGGAGATCATAGCGCAAGAGTACAGCCTGCCCCTGGTGTTGGAGCCGGTGCCGATCTTTACCCAAACGGGAGATGAGCGCTATGAAAACGCGGACAAAGCCATCATCAAACGGGCCGGGGTTTTGCCCCACGCTTTGATCAACAATGTGGAGAGCAAATTGGGGCGAAACGGGGAACTCCTGCTGGAGTATGTGGATTGGCTGAAAAAGCGGATCGTGGCCTTAGGAGACCGGCATTACCGTCCTACTCTCCATATTGATGTTTACGGGACGATAGGACTGGCTTTCGGCGAGGATACGGAGAAGATGGCGAACTATCTGGCAGAGTTGGAAAAAGTGGCCGATCCGTTCGACTTGCGCATCGAGGGTCCCATGGACGCGGGGAGCAAAGAGGGCCAGATGGAAGCCCTTAAGGCTTTGCGCTCGGCCCTGCGGGCGAAAGGGGTTAAGGTGCAAATCGTGGCGGATGAGTGGTGCAACACGTACGAGGATATTGTCGAATTTGTTGACGCCGAAGCGGCCGACATGGTGCAAATCAAAACTCCGGATCTGGGTGGGATTCAAAATACAATCGAAGCGGTTCTTTACGCCAAGAAGCGGGGCATCGGAGCTTATGTGGGAGGCTCGTGCAATGAGACAGATTGCGGCGGGCGGGTGGCGGTGCACGTCGCCCTGGCGGCGCGTCCGGACCAGATGTTGGCTAAACCGGGGATGGGAGTGGATGAAGGGTATATGATCGTCCACAACGAAATGAACCGGACCCTGGCTGTTCTGCGGGCGAAGGAAAGTAAGAAGACGCACCGGCAAAGGGCTTTTTGGAGTTGATCATGGGTAAGATTGGTCTGACCACGACGGTTCCCGCGGAAGTCATCTATGCGGCGGGGGAGACCCCGGTTGACTTAAACAACGTTTTTATTACGGGTCCGGATGCCATGAAGCGGGTGGAGGAGGCGGAATTGGCCGGCTATCCGCGCAGTGTCTGCGGCTGGATCAAAGGACTTTATTCGACGGCTCTCCACTATCCCGATATTCGCAGGATCATTGCCGTGACCCAAGGGGATTGCAGCAACACACACGCCTTGATGGAAACCTGGGCTTTGGAGGGCCTGGAGATTTTACCTTTTGCTTTTCCCTATGACCGGGACCAAGACATGCTGCGCCTGCAGATCGAGAAACTGATCGAAGCACTGGGAACCTCGTGGGAGGCAGTCCGGAGTGAAAAAAAACGGCTGGATCGAGTGCGGGCTCTGGCTTGGGAGATCGACCGCTTAACCTGGCAGGAAAATAAGGTGAGCGGCTTGGAAAACCACCTTTTCCAGGTTTCCTGTTCGGACTTTAACGGGGATCCCGAGGGATTTGGTGCCGAGATGGAGAAATTCCTTGCCGAAGCGC
Source organism: Peptococcaceae bacterium CEB3 (assembly GCA_001029295.1). GTDB lineage: Bacteria > Bacillota > Desulfitobacteriia > Desulfitobacteriales > Desulfitobacteriaceae > Acididesulfobacillus. The sequence continues at coordinate 403,946 of LDXJ01000063.1, forward strand.
GCCGGAGGGAGCCGCTGTCAGAGCGGGAGGGCCGTCGCCATGCGAAACGTGAAATCCGGCTGGGCTTTGTCGGTGTACCGCCTATTTTCACGGATTTGTATGATTTTCTGGAACGTCAGGGAGCGAGGGTCGTCTTCAATGAGGTGCAACGGCAGTTTACGATGCCCTTTGCCACTCAGGACATCGTCGAGCAGTACCGCCTCTACACTTACCCGTACTCCGTTTTCGAACGGCTGGCAGATATCGTTCGGGAGACGGAGAAACGGAATTTGGACGGGATTATCCACTATACTCAGAGTTTCTGCTACCGCCAGATTGAGGATTTGATTATCCGGCGGAAGCTGACGTACCCGGTCCTCAGCCTGGAAGGCGAGAATCCCACGGGCCTTGACGCCAGGAGCAAGATGCGCCTGGAATCCTTTTTGGCGATGCTGAGGGAGTAATGGCGATGTCTGAAAGTATTTTGCCTTGGCGGCTGCAGGGGAAGTATACTAAAGTTGCAGGGGGGAGGTGATCGCTCTGATAGACTTGATTTGCGGTGTCGACCTGGGCAGCCGGAGTGTCAAGATTGCTCTGGCGGAACGGGGAATAGGAGAAGGATTGGGCCGGATTCTGCGCCTCGAGCGCGTCGACACCATCGCCTTTTACAGAAATTACGGGCGCAAAGAGGGGGACAAGCTCGGAGTGGATTTTGCCCGCCTGGGCCTGGAGTCGGTCCAGACCTTGGTGTCGACCGGCTATGGGCGCAATACTTTGGAATTGGCCGGCGGGGAGGTGATACCGGAGTTGAAGGCGCACGTCCTGGGGGCGATTTATCAAACCGGGCTGAGGGATTTCACCCTGGTGGATCTCGGCGGTCAGGATAGCAAGATTATCCAGGTGCGTCAAGGTAAGATGTTGGATTTTCAAACGAATGACAAGTGTGCGGCGTCTTCCGGCCGTTATCTGGAAAACATGGCCCATGTCTTGGGCATGAGTCTGGAGGAGTTGGGCCGGCATGCGGAAGATCCGGTGGAACTTAATTCAACTTGCGCCGTCTTCGGCGAAAGTGAAGTCATTGGCAAGATCGTCGAGGGCTGGCCGCTTTGCAAGCTGGCCGCCGGGGTCAACGCCACGATCGTCCGGCGCATTCTCCCTCTGCTTCGTCCCTTCCCGGGTGAGAAGCTGGTCTTCACCGGCGGGGTCGCTTATAATCAGGCGGTGCGCAGACTTTTGGCCGATGGGTCCGGCAGGGAAGTGATCGTGCCGGCGGAGCCTCAATTTAACGGGGCCATCGGCTGCTGCCTTTACCCCGAAGTCTGAGACCACAATCTCCGGCGGGTTGAAGCTGGGAATACGGAATCCAGGGGAGCGACCCACGGGGAAGGAATCGGTGATGCAGCCCCGGGACATCGAACTGGGTACGGATCAGAGATGGTAGAGTACAAGCACCGAAGCACGGATTTGGAAATACTGATATCGAACTACGAGTGCCAAAATACCTGTGCATACCGCACTACGAATATCGAACTACGAATATCGCACTACGAATACGGGAGGGAAGAAAGCGTGAAAGAGATTCATGCAGACCGCATTGTTGAGGCTCTGGAGCAACTTTGTCTTGAAGCCAATTATGACCTTGGCGAGGACATCATGGCCAGTTTCCGGCAGGCCCGGGAGAGTGAAGCGTCCCCATTGGGGAAGGAAGTATTGGATCGCCTGATTGAAAATGCTCAAGTGGCGCATGACGAACGGGTACCCATGTGCCAGGACACCGGGATGACGGTTGTGTTTGTCGAGGTGGGGCAGGACCTGCATATCGTCGGAGGTGCTCTGACAGACGCGGTGAATGAAGGGGTGAGGCGCGGGTATGAAAAAGGCTACCTGCGCAAATCCGTGGTCAAAGACCCCTTTGACCGGGTCAACACCGGAGACAACACTCCGGCCGTTATCCATTATGATCTTGTCGCCGGGGATAAAATTCGCCTGGTGGTTGCGCCGAAGGGAGCCGGGAGCGAGAACATGAGCGCGCTCAAGATGGGCAAGCCTTCGGACGGTTTGGAAGGGGTTCTCCAATTCGTGGTGGATACGGTGGATAAAGCCGGGGGCAATCCTTGCCCGCCGATCATCGTCGGCGTTGGGGTCGGCGGCACGATGGAGAAAGCCGCCCTCCTCGCCAAAAAGGCGCTTCTGCGCCCGGTGGGAGAGCATCATCCGGAAGAGCGTTTAGCCAAGATCGAAGCGGAGCTGCTTGAACGGATCAACAAATTGGGCATTGGACCTCAGGGTTTCGGAGGTACCACGACGGCCTTGGCTGTAAATCTGGAAGTCTACCCCACCCATATTGCCGGAATGCCGGTGGCTGTCAATATCGGCTGCCATTCCACACGTCACAAAGGGATTACCCTGGAAGGGAGGGAAGCGTAATGGCTGAAATTAAACGGATTGAGACCCCGTTGACGCACGAAATGGTGACGGGCCTTAAAGCCGGTGACAATGTCCTCATTAACGGTGTGATTTATACGGCCAGGGATGCCGCTCACAAAAAAATGGTGGAAGCACTCTCGCGGGGTGAGGCTTTGCCTTTTGATGTACGGGACCAAATCATTTATTTTGTCGGGCCCACCCCGGCTAAGCCGGGTCAGGTGATTGGCTCCGCCGGTCCGACGACGAGCGGCCGGATGGATGCTTACTCGCCGACGCTCCTGGCCTTGGGTTTGACCGGAATGATTGGCAAGGGGCTCCGTTCGGCTGAGGTCATTGAGGCGATGAAGAAACAGGGAGCCGTTTATTTCGGCGCGATCGGCGGGGCCGGAGCGCTCATCGCCAAATGCATCGTGGCCGCGGAAGTGATCGCGTATCCGGAGCTGGGTCCGGAGGCCGTAAGACGCTTGGTTGTGAAGGATTTCCCGGCCATGGTGATTATCGACAGTAAGGGAAACAACCTTTATGAGACCGGCAAAGCGCAGTACCGGAGGGCCTAGGGCAACCGACGGAAGTGGACAATTTAGTGATACGGTACTGGCGGATAAGTGACCGGGATGGCACTATTCGGAGACCGGCAGGCTGGGGCGGTTCTGTGATATGCGGAAGCCGTCCCTTTGTATTCCAAGAAAAAGTCGCTTCAAGTCGATAAATAGCAGGAATTATGTCCGGCGAACACGAATGTTCTACCTTGCTAAGAAGTCGCCCGCGTATACCGGGAGCCACAGGGGGTGCCGGGTGCGAACGGGGTGAAGTGAAGCTAATGAGGGGGGCTTGGGGTGCCGGAGTTGAAAGAATTTGATTTGAAAGAATCCCTGCAATTACTGCGGTTGAATGAAAGCGAACTGGCCTTGGTGCGTGAGATCCGACCTTTGATGGAGCAGGAAGCGGACGAGATCGTGCGCAACTTTTATGCTCACATCACCACGGTTCCCGGTCTGAAGGCGATTATTGACCGGTTTTCTTCAGTGGAGCGGTTGCAGGTGACGATGAAGAAATATTTGCTTTCACTGTTCCCGGAGCGGATTGATGAGGAGTTCATGGCTTGGCGGGTGACGATCGGACAAGTGCACAAGCGGGCCGACCTGCCCCCGTTTTACTACTTGGGGGCTTACCAGGTTTTGTTTGACGAAATAGAGCCGCGCATTTTCCGGTTTTATCGCAGAAAGACAGACAAAGCTCTGCAGGTGAGCGCGGCTTTGAGCAGGATTCGCAGTTTTGATCAGCAGGTGGTGATGGCCAGCTATATCCAATCCTATATGTTGGAGATCGACAAAAAAAGCGAGTTGGAGGCGGCCATGGCCAAAATCTCCCTTCTGCAGCAGCGGGTTAACGATGCCAGCCAGACGTTGGCCGCTTCTTCCGAGGAGACGGCGGCTTCGGCGGCCCAGATGCATGAGGCCACCGGTCTGATCTCGAACAACGCGGCGGAGGCTGCGCAGTTTTCTAAGAAAGTGGATACTCTGGCGAAGGAAGGAGCCGCCAAGATTCAGGGGATTTCGGAGCGGATGTTGGAGCTGGCAGAGATGACCGGACAGATGCGGGAAAAAATGACTCAGTTGGATGAGAGTTCGGCCCGGATCGCCTCCATCACGGATGTGATCAAAGAGATAGCTTCTCAAACGAATCTGCTCGCTCTCAACGCGGCCATCGAGGCGGCGCGGGCGGGGGATAGCGGGCGCGGTTTCGGGGTCGTGGCCGAAGAAGTGAAGAAGCTGGCCAATCATTCCGAACAATCGGTGCGCGAAATCAGCTCTATGATCACATTGACCAAACAAAATACCTTAGCGGTCAATCAGGCTATCCGCGAGACTACCCAGGCGATGCAGGCGGCCGCGCAAGAAGCGGGAGAAGTCGTAGCCGGCTTCAGTGAAATCATGTCGGCTATCAACTCCAGCATCCAGCAGGTGCGTGAGATTGCCGAGCAGATCGACGCCCTGACATTGACGGCCGGTCAGATAGGCTCCGCCTCGGAAGATGTGGCCGCTTCGGCGACAGCCCTCGCCCAAATGGGCTTTGAGACAGGCCCTACCGCAAAGCGCTGAGTCCAGGCGACGCTTTCAAAATCCTGCGCCAAGGCGCTGGGAAATAGTTGGACGGCACCCTGATTGAACAAGCTGCTCTCATCCTGGCGTAGGGCCCGGAATATGGTAGTCAGGCGGACGCAAGGGTAGGCGTAGGTATGCGGGCGCGGAAAAGAAAGGATTTCCTCCGGCATAGCGGGGAATCCTGTGCTGGCGTTCGAGGCGCTAGACGCCGTCGAATACAGGCTTTAGATCAATGACGAGATCCGGGAAAATAGACACTTTTACGGTGTCTTCCTCCGTATAGATGTCCGGCCTGCCATACTTGCGGTCATCTTGGAGGGTAAAGACTGTGACAAGTTTTGGATCCGGTTCCACCAGCCAATATTCTTTCACCCCGGCTTTTTCATATTTGTCGAATTTGATCAGTTTGTCCATTTTCGCGGAAGAGGGTGAGACGATTTCCACAATGAGGTCGGGAGCGCCGTGACAACCCTTGTCGTCAAGTTTGGTTTTATCGCAGACCACGGTAATATCGGGTTCAACGACTTTCCTGATGTTTTCGTCTTTTTCCTTGGCATTTCCCGCCAGCCTGACAGAGAAAGGAGCCGGATAGATTTTACAGGGTTTACCTGCAAGATAGTAATAAAACGGAACCAGAAGAGCGACCAATATCTCCTGGTGCCTCGGCGAGGGTGCAGCTCGCAGATAAGCGATGCCGTCGATGATTTCCCATCTTTCGTCCTCCGGCCAGGTAAGATAGTCGGCGTAAGAGTATTCTGCCTTTTCCTTTTGTGGCAATGACATGTCGGTAATCCTCCTTCCTCGAGTACAATGCAATTATATCATATTCGAAAGTGAAAGGAAGTAAGAATGGAATCATCGGTGCTTGCCGGGAGACGTGTGAAACATCAACACGCCGACAGTGGCGCAGGAACCCTTGAGCGTGAGTTTGCGCCGCTGCTCGCCATCAAAGATAATTATCCCAAATATGTGGTCACGATGGATGATTTTTGGCGGGATAACGTCGATGGGGTGAAGCACAAACAGTTGGCCGAATTCCTGCTGACGGACGAGTTCTGAAGATTCTATGGGGAGTCAGGGATACACTCACGGTTGGAGTCCGGTTTAACTCAGTGCTTCGTACGCAGTTCCTTGGGGTAGTGGTTTTTGATTTGTCCGGCAACCCTCTTGGCCCAGCCCAGGGGAAATTCATCAACTCCTATCAGCACCCAGCCGTCCGGACCGGGTTCTGTCCAGGATTCTCCGCGCAAGTAGGACTCCAGGCGGGAATCCCCCGGTGTGAAGGATAAATACGAAGAGACGTCCCGGGGGCGAAGGGCCTGTGCGAAGGCCTGACCGGGCAGGAAACGTCCGGGTTTCATTTCGCCCAGATGGAGGCCCGGGCGTAGCAGGCGGAGCCTGTCCAGAGGGATATCCGGAGCGGGGTTTAGGTAGAGATGGCTGCCGAAAAAGAGGAAGGATCCTCTGCGGAAAAAAGGGAACTCAGATGAAGAAGGGGACACAGATGAAGCAGGGAACTTAGACGAAGCAGGGAACTCGGACGAAGCAGGGAGCTCAGACGAAGTAGGGAGCTCAGATGAAAACGCGAACTCAGATGTGTGAGGCGAAGCCGGCTGGGTCGTGAACGTGCGTGAAAGAGGGTCAGAGAGAGTGGTTTGGGCGAAGGGGAGAAAACTTGCCAGATCTACTTCATGGGCCCGCGAATCGGCGCGTACGGAAGGTGCGGGCCTCGTCCGGGATTTCGCGCGGGTGGCTGTTCGGGATAGGTCTGTACTTCCCGTCCGGCTGAAGCGGGGGCGCAAGAGAGCGGATGCCGACGAGTCTGGATAAGGTGTGGCGGAGTCGCCGCCCCGGCCCCGGTCGGGCTTCTCGGCGCAGAGTTCGTCCCGGGGGTTCTTGGGTGAAGGCTTTTTTTGCAGGGCAGCGATAAAATGTCCTTCTCCGCGAAGGCGATGAGGATAGAGGCGAACCGCGCCGGGCAGCCCTGGGGAGTGGACAAAATCCGGAGTCGGATCGGGTAATTCCAAGGGCGAGAATTCTGGATGTTTGGCTAGGAAGCTGAGAATAGTCTCTTCATTTTCGGCGGGCGAAAAGGTGCAGGTAGAGTAAACCAGGCGTCCCCCGGGCTTGAGCAAACAGGCGGCCGACTCCAGGATCAGACCTTGGCGTTGAGCACAGGCCCGGACATTCTCGGGAGACCATTCCCGCACGGCCGAGGGATTTTTGCGAAACATACCCTCGCCTGAACACGGGGCGTCGAGTAGTACGCGGTCGAAGTACTCCGGCAGATGTTCGGCCAAACGCCGGGGAGATTCGTTGGAAACGATGACGTTACACGCTCCCCAGCGGTCCAGATTTAAGGCCAGAATCCTGGCACGTGACGAATCGATTTCGTTGGCCCAAAGAAGCCCTCTCTGTTGCAGCAAACAGGCGATCTGCGTTGATTTCCCTCCGGGGGCGGCGGCTAAGTCCAGGATCCGTTCACCGGGTCGGGGGTCCAGATAGCTGACTGCGGCCATGGCCGAAGGCTCTTGCAAGTAATAAACCCCCGCTCCGTGGTAAGGGTGCCGGCCCGGCTGCTCCCTATAATCATAATAAAAGCCGTCTTTCGCCCACGGGATAGGTTCAAGGGCGAAGAGTCCGCGCTCCTGGAAAGACCCGGGATTAATTTTCAGGGTATTGACCCGGAGCCCGTTGGTGCGGGGAGCCTCGTAAGAGGCGGCAAAGGCGGGATACTCGGTGCCCAGTAAAGCGGACATGCGTTCCTGAAAAGGTTGGGGCAAGATAAAAGTTGACACGGTCTGAACTCCTTTGGCGATTTCGGTTCTTGTATGTTATTATAGACCAAATCAGTCTCCGTGTGACCAAAAAGCTTAGCCGCATGCCCCTGGCTTCAGCCATGGGGAGGTTCGGACATGGAGAGTGAGAAGCATGCGGGAATTACAAGCTTTACAGAAGCGTAGCCGAAAGCCCACGGTTTTAATCGTGGGCTTTCGGCGGCTCCCGTTTTTCATTTAGCGCGATAGCGCCCAGTATACAGGTCAGTATTTTCTGTATTTACAGATAACCACGGCGATGTTATTATTATAGACAGGAAATCATGGTAAGACCACAGAAAATTATGGTAAGACCAATAGGCCCGCTTTTGGGCAGACCTCAGCTTTGTGGATTTAGTAGAATACGGTAGAATATGTTCATGCTGCGCTAACTTTCGGAAATATTAGGCAGATACAGTAGAGGCACCTGCTCGTTCGTCAAGACGAGCGATTTGGGAATAATCGGGTTTAAAAGGAAGGGATCAGTTTGTCAGTTGCATTAGACGGGGTAAATGGAACCCGGCGTTCTTCGGACCAGGCCGAGCAGTTTGTCATCCGCTCCATTATTGACGGCGGTTTTCCCGTCGGATCGGAGCTTCCGCCTGAACGGACTCTGGCGCATCGGCTCGGAGTGGGGAGACCGGCTCTGCGCGAGGCCCTGCAACGCTTGGAGCGTGACGGCTGGCTGACTTTGCGCCAGGGTCATCCGGCTCAGGTCAACGATTACTGGGCGCAAGGGAACCTTTATACTCTGGTGAACTTGGTGCAGGCGGGTGAGCTGCCGGAAAATCTAATTGTCCATCTGCTGGAACTGCGGGCGGTATTGGCACCGGCCTTCATCAGCCAGGCCGTGGTCCGTCAGCCGGCGCGAGTGGTTGCTCTCCTGGCAGACTGGACCGCCTTGTCTGAGCGGGGAGAGGAATACGCGGCTTTTGATTGGACGCTCCAGAAAAAGACAGCCATTATCTCGGGAAACCCCCTCTTTGCCTTGATTCTGAACAGTTTTGACCCCGTTTATGTTTCTCTGGCAACCCGATATTTTCAACGCTCGGAGTGCCGTTTGGCTTCACGGCGTTTCTATCAGGAGCTCATGGACGCTGCCATGGAGAGAGACGATGTCCGGGCGGCCCAAGTGGTACGCTTGGCTATGATCGAAAGCCTCCGACTCTGGCGGGAGGAGGGAAGCGAAGAGACAAGTGTCAGGGAAACAGTCTCAGTTCAGTGATCTATCAGTCGGGAAAGCAGAGCCACTTGATTCACTCCGGTGCTTTCCCAAGCGGAATTATTGCGGTCGCAGCGTTCGGGGAAATGCGAAAGAGTTTGGGGACGGGTGAAAGAGTCTAGAAGAGACAAAAGAGTCTAAAAGAGACAAGAGACGAAAGAGACAAGAGAGACAAAGGGGGACGATCCCATTGAGACGTTGGAATGGCTGGGGAGAAGAGACGGTTAATTATGGTGTGACAGAGGGGGCCAGGGTTTTTTTGGCAGAGCGGATTGGGCCGGGACATGTGCCACAGGATGTTTCTCCGGAGGATATGAGGGCGCTAGTTCCACCCTCCTGTTTGAAGGAGCATCCTCTGATCCGGACCGACATCTGGGAGCGGGTCCTGCATAGCACGGGCCAAAGCCAGGCTGATTGGATCAATATCCGGGGGGGAAGGGTGCCGGCGTTTCCGGACGGTGTGGCTTACCCACGGAACGGCGGGGAGGTCCGGGAGATTCTGACCTTTGCTCGCCAAGCCGGAGCCGTGGTAATTCCTTATGGCGGCGGCACCAGCGTGGTGGGGCACCTCACCGTTCCTCTTCTGGAGCGGCCCGTGCTGACTGTCGATGTGTCCGGGATGAACGCGCTTTTAGATTTGGATGAAAGGAGCAGACTGGCAACCTTTCAAGCCGGTGTGCGGGGACCGGATCTGGAAGCGGCCTTGAGCAAAAGAGGCTATACCCTGGGCCACTATCCCCAATCGTTTGAATATTCTACATTGGGCGGCTGGGTGGCTGCCCGTTCAGCGGGGCAGTATTCCTTCCATTATGGCAAAATTGAGCGCCTCTTGGCCGGGGGAGTCCTGGAAACTCCGCGGGGCACTCTGATTCTCCCTGCGGTGCCGGCGAGTGCTGCCGGGCCGGATCTGAGGGAGATGGCGCTGGGCTCGGAAGGACGGCTGGGGATTATGACTGAAGCTGTGGTACGGGTGAGCCCTCTGCCGGAAAAGGAGGTTATCAAAGCTGCGTTTTTTCCTGACGCCAACATGGCTTATGCCGCCGTGCGCGAGTTGGCCCAGTCCGGATTGCCCTTGGGTATGCTAAGGTTAAGCTTGCCGGAGGAGACGGAGACGACCTTGCGTTTGAGTGACCCGAGCAGGGCTCTCGCGGCCTTGGAAAAGTGGCTGAAGTGGAGGGGTGCCGGCGAGGACAAATGTCTGCTCCTATACGGAGGGATCGGCAGGGAACGGACCGTAAATTTTGCGCTTAACGAAGCCTGGTCGATCATAAAAAAACACCACGGACAGGGCGTGGGAACGGCAATCGGTAAGGCATGGCGAAACAACCGCTTCCGTCTTCCGTATATCCGCAATGATCTCTGGGAGATGGGGTATGCGGCAGATACTTTAGAAACGGCGGTCAACTGGCTGAAGGTTCCGGCAACCGTGGAGAAAATTCAGGCATCCCTGAGGGAAGCGCTGCGGCAGGAAAATGAAAAGGTTCATGTTTTTACCCATCTTTCCCATTTTTATGCCCAAGGCGCCAGCATTTACACTTCTTATGTTTTTCGCCTGGCTCTTTTGCCGGAGGAAAACATAGCGCGTTGGCTGCGGCTGAAACGGGCGGCCAGCGAGGCCATCGTCCAAGCCGGAGGTACGATCAGTCATCAGCATGGTGTGGGTTTGGACCACCTGCCCTATTTATCGGCCGAAAAGGGGACCCGGGGGATGGAGATGATTCGTTCCGTCTGCCGGGCGGTGGATCCTGAGGTTATGATGAATCCCGGTAAGCTGTTTGTAGATGGATTGTGATGATGCTTTTCCGATATGGCTGGCGGGAAAGGTGGGAACCGGGTGAAACGGGCGGAATTCAGGGAAAAATCGGCGGATCAATGGGATGTCATTGTGATTGGCGGCGGGATGACCGGAGCGGGCGTCTTCCGGGAAACCGCACGGGCCGGTTACCGGGTGCTCCTGCTCGAACAGCGCGATTTTGCCTGGGGCACATCCAGTCGTTCCGGTAAACTGGTGCACGGCGGGCTGCGCTACCTGGCCCAGGGACAGATTAAGACCACCTGGCATTCGGTGCGTGAACGTGAGAAGCTTCTGCGGATGTACCCGGGGTTGGTGGAGAATGTGACGTTTGTCGTCCCCGTTTACGACCGCTTTGCGGGGATGCTTCTGCGCGCGGGATTAAGCATCTATGATGCCATGGCCTTCCGGCGGACGCATCAATATCACGAGGTCGACCGGTTCTCAACGCTCGTGCCGGATATCGATAGAGTGGGTCTAAGGGGTGGTTTTGTCTTCCGGGATGCCCGGACGGATGACGCCCGGTTGGTTTACCGGGTAATCCGCGAAGGCGAAAAATACGGTGGGACGGCAATGAACTACGTGCGGGTCGAGGAGGTGGTCCGGGACGAGCGAGACCGCGTGATTGGCCTGACGGCAGTGGATGAAGAGGGCGGCCAAACCATGGAACTCAGGACACGGGTTGTTGTCAATGCGACAGGGGCCTGGGCTGACGACCTTAGGGGACAGATGGGAGAAAAGCCCAAACTGCGGAAACTCAGGGGGAGCCATCTCATTTTTCCCGGGAAGCGGTTACCGCTGGATCAGGCGGTCAGCTTCACCCATCCGGACGACCACAGGCCCCTCTACGCCATGCCCTGGCAGGGTGTGACTTTGGTTGGCACGACGGATCTTGATCACGAGTTTTCTCTGGCGAATGAACCCCGCATCAGTCGGGAGGAAGGGGAGTATCTTCTTGAAGGTTTGAAGCACTGTTTTCCCGCTGCCCGGCTGACGGCTGGGGATGTCACGGCGACTTTCGCCGGAGTGCGCCCGGTACTTAATACCGGGAAAGTTGATCCTTCCAAGGAGGCGAGGGACTATGCGGTCTGGTCGCAGAAGGGCTTGGTGACCGTCACGGGCGGAAAACTCACCACATTTGCCTTGCTGGCCAGGGGAGCTATGCGGGAAATTGCCAAGTGGGCCGGCAGTCCGGCGGGAGGAACGGGTTTGGACGGGGAAAAAGTCAGTCTGCAGAGGGAGTATGACCCGGATAACCGCAAAGCCCCTGAACGGAGCGGTCCGAGGGAGCCTGCCGGGCACGGCAGGAGAACCCCGGCAGGAGAAAGGCATTCTGACGGAGAAAGGCAGGCCAACGGAGAAAGGCATACCGACGGAGAAAGGCAGGCCAACGGAGAAAGGCAGGCCGATAGAGTACGGTTGGCAGAAAGTGCGGAAGAAAACCGGGCGAGGTTTCTTCTCACCGGGCGTTATGGCAGCGATGCCCCGGAGGTTTTCCTGAGAGCCCGAAATGAAGGGTGGGGGCATGTTCCCGGCACAGATCTCTTCTGGGCGGAGGCGCTGTTCTCAGCCGGATGCGAGCAGGTGGTCCATCTGGAAGATTTCATGCTCAGACGCACGCGTTTGGGACTCCTTTTACCAGTGGGCGGGAGGCATATCCTTTCCCAGCTCCGGGAGCGCCTGGCACCGGCTCTGGGTTGGGACGGTCGCCGCTGGGAGGAGGAGGAAGCCAATTATCTGGCCCTTTGGGATGAGGCCTATAATCCGGATTTTCTTCTCAGCTGAAAAATAACGTGGTCAGAACCAGCTTGTATCCTTGGCCAATTCCTGAATGGCAGCCAATGGAAGCTTAGTCGCTTGTTGTATTTGTTCTGCCGTCATTCCCATCTTGATCATTTCTCCGGCAACCTCAATCATGCCTTCCGCTTTACCTTCCGCTCTACCGTCTGCTTTTGCTGTATCCAGCAAGCCCATCTCATACCCCAGGTAAGCCAGGTAGTCATCATAGGCACGTCTCTCTTTTTCATCCATCATCAGGTAGCCCAGTTTTTTGGCTGCCAGTAGAATCCCCGGGGATTTAAAGTCATCCCGGATCGCCCCGTGTTTGAAGAAATAGACCCACTCGTCTATGTCCTCATTGATCATGTCTTCAAATTTCTCTATTTTCCAATTGTTCAAAATAATTGAGGTTCCAGAGATAGCTGAGGTCTCAGTTGAGGGAAAGCGATCCTGAGAAAGGAAAAACACTCAAACGAAACGGCCCGAGGGCGTTTGATCCGGGTGGAGGAGAAAGAGCCGGGTGGGGCAGGAGAACTCCGGCAGGAGAAAGGCATTTAGATGGAGAACAGTTGGCAGAGAAGTACAGAAGAAAAGAGATGAATAAGAGGAATGTCCGCGGGATTAAATGCCTTTTGCGGAACGATGGGCCTTTAAGAAAGAAGGTGGAACGGGTATGATGTCCGGGGAATTTATCCTGGCTATTGACGTGGGAACCCAGAGCACCCGGGCTTTGGCTTTTTCAGCTCAGGGGGAATTAGTAGACTATGCCCAGGTTGTGTATCCCGCACCCTATGTCTCTCCCCGGCCAGGCTGGGCTGAGCAGGATCCTGAAGCTTATTGGAACTGGGTAACGGAAGCTGTGAGCCGGCTGTGGCTTCAGGGTAAAGTTACAGCGGAGAAGGTCGCGGCTTTGGCTCTGACAACCCAGAGGGGCACGATCGTTTTATTGGACGGCGAGGGCCGGCCGCTGCGTCCGGCCATTGTCTGGCTGGATCAACGGCGCGCCGTGAGGGTGCCGCCTTTAGGATTTTTTTGGAGCAGTGTTTTCCGCTTTGCCGGTCTGAGAGCGACCTTGCACCATCTTCAGGCAGAGGCGGAAATCAATTGGCTGAGGGAACAGGAACCGGAGGTTTTGACCCGGACGAAACACTATCTTCTGCTGTCCGGCTATCTCAACCATAAGCTGACCGGCCGATATGCCGATTCCGTCGGAAATCAGGTGGGCTATATCCCGTTTGATGCCCGGAAAGAGACCTGGACCCCGCCGGGCCATTGGAAGACGAGAGCCCTGCCGGTGGAGCGGGATACCTTGCCTGAGTTGGCGCCGTCCGGGGCGCAGTTGGGTGCGCTGACGGCGGAGGCTGCCTGCCGGCTGGGGTTGACGGCGGGCCTGCCGGTAATCGCGGCGGCTTCGGACAAAGCCTGCGAGGTCTTGGGTTCCGGCTGTCTGGAACTCCATCAGGGCTGTGTCGGCTACGGCACGACGGCAACCTTTATCGTTAATTCGCGGCGCTACATGGAACCGGTGGCTCTGGTGCCCCCCTACCCCAGTGCCCAGGCCGGCGCCTTCAATCTTGAGATGCAGACTTACCGTGGCTTTTGGATGGTGTCCTGGTTCAAGGAACAGTTTGCCCAGGAGGATATCCGTTTGGCTGAAGCGGAGGGTATCTCCGCGGAAGAAATTCTGGAAAGAAAAGCGGCGGATATTCCGCCGGGCTCCATGGGCTTGGCGCTGCAGCCTTTCTGGTCTCCGGGCATTCGTTATCCCGGTCCGGAAGCCAAAGGGGCGATTGTAGGGTTTGGCGGAATCCATACGAAATACCATGTCTACAGGGCGATTCTGGAGGGTTTGGCTTATGCGATCCGGGACGGTTTGGAGCGGATTGAGAAGAAGAGCGGTGTGCCGGTTCGGGAGGTTTATGTTTCCGGAGGCGGTTCCCGCAGCCGGCTGGTCATGCAAATTACAGCGGATGTCCTGGGACTGCCCGCCATTAGATCGGGGACCGAACAGACCTCCGGCTTAGGGGCGGCGATTCTGGCAGCGACCGGACTGGGCTGGTATTCGGATCTGTCCTCAGCTGTGAGAAGTATGACCCACTCCGGTGAGATCTTTCAACCGCAAACAGATGCCGTCCGTCTTTATGACCAATTCTATCGCCGGGTCTATCTGCACATGTATCCCAGACTGCGCCCACTCTACCGGGTCGTTCAGCGGATTACGGGGTATCCCCTCTTGCAGGGGGGCTAGATCCGAGCTGTATAGTTATTCTTCGGCCACCGGTGAGATAACCGGCTCGATGCCGGCGGCAGAAATACCGTCTATTCCGGAGCTGCTACATGGGACCGGGGCTGCCGAATAGGACCGGGGACGCCAAAATGGGACCGGAGTTGCTGAATAAGACGAGGATTGCCAAAAAGATGCTGGGGAGACAGTTCCTCAGAGGAACGCCTGCTCAAATGGCGCTGTGGACGGTAAAATTCCGGAAAGAAAGATAAAGCGGGGTGAAAGAAATGAGTGCTAAGGCGGTCCCGGCCAGGGTTTGTCTGATGCGTTGTTCCGATTATAGTGAGAATGAGGTGGCTAAGGCGATCCTAAAAGGGCTGAAGATTATGAATACGGAGATCCACGGCCGGGTGGTGATTAAACCCAATCTGGTCTTTGCTCATGCTCAGAAAGCCCCTTCAGCTTACACGCGACCGGAAGTAGTGGCAGGTTTGTTGGAGGGAATTCGGGGGCCGGACGTATCAGGAGTGTCGATCGTTGAGAAGAGCGGAGTCGGCGTGTCAACGCATGTCATGTTCAGACGGGCCGGTTACCGGATGCTAGCCGAGCGGTATGGAGTGGACCTGTGTCCTTTGGAAGAGGAGGAGAAGCGGAGGGTTCCGCTGGAGCAGGGTCGGGTTCACCAGAGCCTGCTCCTGAGCAAGAAAATGCTGGAGGCGGATACCTTAATCTTCATGCCGAAGCTAAAGAGCAATGTCCTCGCGCACGGGCTGACCGCCGCGTTGAAACTGAATATCGGGTCCTTGGACGATCGGGAGCGGATGTGGCACCATGACCACCTTTTGGACGAAAAGATCGTGGATATTTTGTCTGTGGTCTATCCTCAGCTTGTGGTTTCAGATGCGGTGGAGATCGCCATGGGCGGCAATCAGATGACTGAGCATGGCCATGCCCTGGGGCTGATCATTCTGGCGGACAATCCCTTGGCGCACGACCTGGTGGCGGCCAGACTTTTGCACCTCGATCCGGCGGATATCGGGCACTTGCAGGCCGCGATCCGCAGGGGCTTCACTCCGGCCAATCCGGACGAGATTGAAATCATAGGTGATTATCCAGTGGAAGAGATCATGGCGAAGACAGCCGGAATTGCAACCGGGATGATGCGGGTAGAAGAGTTTGCCTCGCCCCTGAAGATCCGGTGCGGGACGCCCTACTGTACCGGGGGATGCCAAGGCATCTTTCTTGATTGGCTGCATATGCTCAAAGACCGTTCCCCGGAGAGGTTGGGCCGGCTGCCGGAAATACCGGTGATCATTGGACAGACGGAAGAGGAGATTACGGCTCCCCGTCTGCTTCTGATCGGAGATTGTGCTATCCGCAGTCTTCATCTCCACGGTAAACGGCTGGAGATCGCGGGTTGTCCGCCCACCCATCGGGATCTGATTTTGCAAATGGCTCTCAAGACCCGGGTTTTGGCTCCTTTTGTGCGGGCGGATCTGATCTGGGATGCTTATGCGATCTATCCCTGGCGCAAATGGTTGAAACGCCGGAACAGGCACCAAGGCGAAGGCGATGCCACGGAGGGTCCGCCATGGTCATCTTGACACTCCGAGCACTTCTTGGCGGCTAGTGGTGAGGACCGTTAGGTGACGTTAGTTGACAGAAAAAGTTCGCATGTCTGTTAGATAGTGGTACAATATGTGAGAAGGTTTGTATGAGTGGTTTTTCGAAATCGAAAAAAGGATAAGCGATCTAAGGGCGTAGTGATTCTGAAACATACGATGCGGGGGTGTAATCCGATGCCACTGCCAGAAAGAAAAAATAGATATACTTACGCTGATTATTTGACATGGTCTGAAAATGAAAGGTGGGAGATTATTGATGGAGTGCCAATTCTTCAGGCGGCACCTACGTGGCAACATCAAGCGATAGTGAGGGAACTTCTCACTCAATTTAATATTTATCTCAAAAATGAGCCGTGTGAGGTGTTTGCTTCTCCTTTTGACTTGAGATTGCCTGAGCGGAATCAAAAGGATGAGGAAACAACCTTTGTCGTTCAGCCCGACATTATTGTGGTATGTGATAAGCAGGGGCTAAAAGGAACGGGTTACTATGGAACCCCCACCATGTTAATCGAAATATCTTCACCTTCGACTGCGAGAAGTGATAAAGTTTGGAAATTCCGGCGCTATGAAGCTGCCGGAGTGAAAGAGTACTGGATAGTTGAGCCTGATGGTAAATTCATTAGCGTGTTTACTTTGGCACCGGATGGCTTGTATGGCAGACCGGGGATCTACACGGACACAGATACAGTCAGGGTATCTGTGCTTCCCGGGTTAGCTGTCGATCTGGAGCCGGTGTTTGCAGGGATCTAGGGAGTCTTGCGGGCGCACGCAGTACAACAGCGAGGGTTTAACCCGGCAGGAAACGGCCGGGTTTTATTTCGCACAGATGGAGGCCGGGACGGGCGATGTTTAATCCGTCCAGGGGGACGTCGGCGGCTGGGTTCGTAATATGTGTCCCCTGCTTTTAGGTTGACGAACAGGGGATTTTGTGCTAAATTTCCAAGTGGAAGCTTGAACCATTACTACGCCATGAGAGGAGGGACTACTCGTGACAAGATTGTTCTTCATTGCAATGATTGCGTTGCGGAAGACCGGACCCGCAGTTTCTTCGTTGTGGGATACGTATGCCCTTTTTCGGGGATATGGCGGAGTAAGTGGTTTTCCTGCGTAATGCTTGCGTAAGGTGAATTGAATACTCTGTTCTGAGACCGCGAGGGCATCGTTCCTTCGCGGTCTTTTAGTGTGCCCGGAATGGCCAATCAATTTATGGAGGGAAAAACAATGCTGGAAGTCATGCTCACTAAAATAGAGAAAATGTACGGAGGCAACAAGATACTCAGGGGAGCTACTTTCCCGGTGCTGACAGGGGAGAAGGTAGGACTTGTAGGCAGGAACGGATCAGGCAAAAGCACACTGCTCAAAATAATTGCCGGCCTGGAAACTTGTGATAGTGGTGACTTAACCACACGGAAAGGGGCTTCCGTCGGTTATCTGGATCAGATTCCTGAATTGCCGGAACGCTCAAAAGTTATTGATGTTTTACACATGGCGTTTGAGGAGCAGTTTGAGCTCTTCAGACGCATGAGAGAATTGGCCGGACAGATGGAAAGGATGAGCGGCGATGAACCTGAGTATGAGGCTGTCATGGACAAATATGGGACTCTGCTGCAACTCTACGAGCAGAAAGAAGGATTCAGCATCGATGAGAAAGTGGGAAAAGTATGCAACGGGTTAAAAATAGGCGCCGACTTTTTCGAGAGGGAATTTCGGACCTTGAGCGGGGGCGAGAAGACAACCGTCATCCTGGGCCGGATTCTGCTTCAGAATCCAGATATTTTACTCTTGGATGAGCCTACAAATCATCTGGATATGGAGTCTGCCGAATGGCTGGAAGGTTTTTTGTCCAAATACAGGGGTACGGTTATCATCGTGTCTCACGACAGGTATTTTCTGGACAGAGTCATTCACAAAATTGTGGATGTTGAAAATGGCAAGGCGGAGACATATACCGGAAATTATTCTGAGTTTCGGCAAGAGAAGGAAAAGAGGATGCTGGAACGGGCTAAGAAATATGCTCAGCAGGAAAACAAAATAAAGCAGTTGGAAAAAGCCGCCCATGACCTGCGCGAGTGGGGGAAAGCAGCCGACAACCCGGGTCTGCACAAGCGGGCCGAGAACATTGAAAAACGGATTGAAAGGATGGACAAGGTTGAGAAACCGATGCTCCAGGAAAATTCCATCCCGCTCGTTTTTGCAAATACAGAATTACGGAGTAAGGATGTTGTCCGAGCAGGTCATTTAACAAAAGCCTTTGGCCAGAAAAAGATTTTAGCTAACCTTGACCTGCATGTTCGGTATCGCGAAAAGGTGGCTCTGGTGGGACGCAATGGGGCCGGCAAGAGCACGTTGTTTAAGATGCTTTTGGGTGAGTATTTGCCTGATGAAGGAGATGTGATTGTAGGCTCAGGCACACGCATAGCTTATGTCGAGCAGAACATATCTTTTGAATGTCAGGATAACACCGTTCTGGAGGAATTCCGGGCCAACGTGAGTGTGTCTGAAGGTGAGGCCAGAAGACTCTTGGCCAAGTTTGCCTTTAAAGGAGAGGATGTGTTTAAAAGCGTAAAAAATATTTCCGGCGGGGAGAAAAGCAGGTTAAGGCTGTGCCAGCTTATGCAGCAAAACGTCAATTTCCTCGTTTTGGACGAACCGACAAACCATCTGGATATTCACTCAATGGAGGTACTGGAAAAAGCCCTGACTGAATTTGCTGGGACCATCCTCTTCATTTCTCACGACAGGTATTTCATCAATCGGCTTGCCGACCGCATCCTTGAGCTGAGAGAGGGGAAGTTGGTCAGCTACCCCGGAAATTACGAGTATTACGCGGAAAAGAAGGCACAAGAGAAACTTAAGGACTGCACGCCCAGGCTGGAGAATCCGTCCAAGCGGGAAAAGGGCACGTCCTATCGGGACACAGCCTGCGAATACGGGGCACGTGAAAAAACTAACGGGGCAGGCCAAATGACTGAGATCGAAGACAGGATCGAACTGTTGGAACTGAAGATTAGGGCAAAGACGGAAGCAATGGAGAGCTGCAGTGCCGATTTCGCTCGCTTAACTGAACTGTACAGAGAAAGAGTCGAATTGGAAGAGGAGCTAGAGAAGCTGGCAGAGCAATGGCTGACCTAGTGTTTGTCGCCCTGTCACAATGGACCTTGCGCAGGCGCACGCCCCCCCTGCCGCTTGCGACTCTATCGCTTGGCGGTTTTTGACCAGTTGCCGTGAAATTACGAAAACGGCGCAAAGTTGGCGAGATATTGTCAGGTGTGCTACAATTCTGATCAGTACAACGAAATAGGATAGGATAGGATAGGGTGGGCGGCAAAATCCCCTGATGAACGGGGTGAGGCAAGATGGACTGGCATCTTTCTTGACTGAATCTTCGCAAAGGTTCTTTAACCTGGACGTCCTGCTTTAAGAGGTTGTCACATGCGCCAATTCGGCTTAAGGCTCAAACTCATGCTCTTTTTAGCCTTTGCTTTGTCGATTCCACTGATTGGGAGCGGCTATTTGCTCATCCACAGGGCGGAACAGGGTCTCATGCATGAAAAAGAAAATAAGCTCTTTGGGATCGCGCGTTCCCTGGACAACGCCTTCCCGGGAGATTTTAAGAGCTTGCTGCCTAAAGGAGGCGCAGGACTAACACGACGGGAAAAGATCCGGCTGCTCAATGCCCGCTTGGCCCCAATTACCGATGAGTTAGCTAAGGCCAATCCGGGCGTGGGGGCGGGATATTACTCGAAGGATCTGGATGCGATTATTACCTACGGCCCAAGCTCAGAATACGGGCAAACGATAGGCATGTCCATCGACTCGGGGCACAAGGGGCGGGAAGTCATGGCTAAAGATTTGCCCATGGCAGTCACAGGGCCGATGGTGAGGGGAAACATTCTCAATGCCATGGTGCCTATGTCGCGTGGAGGCCAGGTGATTGGCTATGTGTGGGCCAATGAGCTGACCAAGAGCGTGGATCAGCAAATCCAAACCATGGAGGGGGCGATGTACTTTGCCTTAGGTCTGGCACTCCTGCTGGGGTTGGGGATTGTCTTGCCTTTGGCCAGCCAGGTGTCCGGTTCTGTTCAAACTATTGTGAAAGGGCTGCGGAGGCTGCGGACGGATCTTGGCTATCGTCTGCCGGCTAGTTCAGCTGAATTTGGTGAGATCACCGAGGCCATCAACCAAATGGCCATGAGTCTATCGGACACCCGTTCCCACACGGAGCTAATCATGCAGAGTATGCCGGACGGGGTGCTGACAGTTGATTTGGCTGGGAGGATCACGGCCCTGAATGATGCCGCCAGCCGGATCACAGGCCTGACGAGGGAATTTATCGGCCTGAATTATGGTGAGATTGTGGGGGAGATGAGTGCTTCCGGCAGAGAGAACCTCTCCAGCTTTCTTCTAGAGACATTGGCGACAGGGAAGACCTTCATCGGCCATGAGGTGGAAATCTGTCGGCAAGACGGGACCACCGTACCGGTCAGCGTCAGCACCTCGCTTTTGAATAATGGGAGTGAGAAGAGGGGCGCCGTTGTAGTGTTTAAAGATCTAACGGAACGTAAAACCTTTGAAGAACGGGTCCGCAGGGTGGACCGTTTGGCGGCTGTGGGAGAGCTGGCAGCCGGTGTGGCCCACGAAGTCCGGAACCCACTGGCTGCGATCTCCGGAAGTGTGCAGGTTCTTCTTGGCGAATCACCCTCTTTTGAAACGAGTCTCTTTGGGAATGTTATCATCAAAGAGATTAACCGAGTCAACGGTATTATCGAAGACCTTCTATATTTCGCGAAGCCTTCCACGCGCTATTTATCAGAAGTTAAGCCCAATGATCTTGTACGGGAAACCCTGGCTTTGCTTGGCCCGAGCATGAAAAAGGACCAGGTAAAGTTGGAAACTGCTTTTGATTCCGAAGTCAGGACCGTGCCGATGGATTCCGGCTTAATCAAGCAGGTGCTTGTGAATTTATTGCTCAATGCAATCCAGGCTTTGCCGGCGGATGGAGGAAGAATTGTTGTCCGCACGAGTGGGGAGGAACAAGGGGTACGGATTTTTGTCTCAGACAGCGGAGAAGGCATTCTGCCGGAAAACCTCGAACGGATCTTTGATCCTTTCTTTACCACGAAGGACCGCGGAACAGGATTAGGTTTAGCCGTGAGCAGCAAGATTATTGAGATCCATCATGGCTACATTGAAGTGGAGAGCAGGACTGAGTGTGGGAGTACGTTTGCTGTTTACCTCCCTTATGGGGAGACAGTGAGCCGGCTGTAGCAGGCGCCAAAGGTGAAATATCCGGCATTGAGAGAGCAATAGCCGGGACGCATGATCTGGATTCATCGGGAGGTGCAGATGCTCTGATTTTTGGGCGAAGTTGACTGAAGTGAAAGAAAGCTTCTTGGGAGGGGGTGATAGCTAATGCCTAGAGAGACGGGGGTCAAAGCAGGGAGGATTCTAGTGGCCGACGATGAGGAAAGCCTGCGCCTTGTGTTGCAGGTCGTGTTTGGCAAGGCCGGATATGATGTGGATACGGTGGCTGATGGGCTCCTTGTGGTAGAGAGTGTGAGAGAAAAGATTTATGATGCCGTCGTTTTAGATCTCCGCATGCCGGGATTGGACGGGCTCAACGCTTTTGAACAGATTCATAGGATTGCCCCGGATTTGCCGGTGATCCTGATGACGGCTTTTGGCAATGCCCAAACAGCCGTGGAAGCCATGAAAAATGGAGCCTATGACTATATCACAAAGCCTTTCAATGTTGAGGAACTAAAGATTCTGGTCGGGCGCGCTATCCATCTGCGTTCCTTGACGGAGAAAGTTGTTTCGTTGACGGAAGAGGTTAAGAATTTGAGCCGGGAGGTTGTGGGTTTAGGGCAACTGGTTGGAGTGAGCCCGAAAATTCAAGAAGTATATAAAAGCATCGGCCGGGTGGCCAATTCCAAAGTTACCGTGCTCCTTACCGGGGAGAGCGGGACAGGGAAAGGATTAGTCGCTAAAGCCGTTCATTTCAGCAGTGAACGTTGGCAAAAACCCTTTGTTCAGGTAAACTGTGGGGCGATCCCGGAGGGCCTCTTGGAGAGCGAACTCTTTGGGCATGAAAGGGGAGCTTTTACCGGGGCATTCCATCAACGCCCGGGCAAGTTTGAGCTCGCGGAAGGGGGAACGATTTTTCTGGATGAAGTCGCGGAGATGAGCCCGGCTCTTCAGGTAAAGCTTCTAAAAGTTCTGCAAGACAGGGAATTTGAAAGGGTTGGTGGAACAACGAGCTTGACGGCAAATGTGCGTGTCATTGCGGCGACCAATCGTGATTTGGCTCAGGAGATTGAAGAAAATCATTTTCGCTCGGATTTGTACTACCGTTTAAATGTGTTTGCTATTCATATTCCTCCTTTGCGCGAGAGGGGTGAGGATATTGTATTGCTGGCCGAAAGTTTCTTAGCTCGCTGCGCCGGAGAAAATGGTCGCGTGGGCGTTGTTTTTTCCCCGGAGGTGGTGGAAAGTTTCCAAAGTTATGCCTGGCCGGGCAATGTGCGGGAATTGGAAAACGCGGTGGAGCACGCTATGATCATGAGCAACTCAAAAGTCATCCTACCGGAACATTTGCCTGTATCTCTTCTGAAGGCAAACCCATTGAGCCAATTAGGTCTGCAAAGTCAAGGGTTTCGCCCGTTGCGGGATGTGGTTGCGGAGACGGAGCGATCCTACCTAATAGAGGCTCTGCAGCGGACCGGGAACAACCGGGTTCAGGCCGCGAAGCTCCTTCAGATCTCCCGGCGCTCCCTTTTATACAAGATTCAAGAATACCAGATAGAATAGGAGTGCTTGGCCCGTCAGATTAAGGTTTCTCTGGGGGAAGGCCAACTGCGCAATAAATTGCGCAATCGGTGAGGGTTTTTGCACACCTGTATTGTCTGGAAGCGCAAGGAAAAGTCTTTCGGCTGAAGAATACCTGAAAATGAGGCCTAGATTCAGGGCAAATGTGGCAAGGGTAGTGATAATACCAGAATATTTGTGGTAGAATGAAAGTAGGAACACTTGGCACAATTCTTGCTCTTTTGGGATCACGAGAAACAAAAGAGGAGGAAAAGTGAATGATTAAAGCTCTATCCCGGTTCTTTACAGCCATTGTACAACGGTTTTTACCCGATCCCCTGGTTTTCGCCATGATTCTGACGATCATCATGTTCGTCGCCGGTATCCTTTTTACACATCATACCCCTATCGAAATGATGGGCTTCTGGGGTAAAAGTTTTTGGAACCTCTTAGCCTTTGCTATGCAGATGAGCCTTATTTTGGTGACGGGCCATGCCCTGGCCAATTCCCCCGCTCTGAAACGGATATTGAGCAGAATGGCCGGCCTGGCTAAGACGCCAGCGCAAGGTGTCATGCTGGTAACCTTCATGGGCGCTTTGGCGAGCCTGATCAACTGGGGTTTTGGCTTGATTGTCGGGGCGTTGTTTGCTAAGCAGGTGGCGAAACGAGTTCCTCGCACGGATTACCGGCTGCTCATTGCCAGCGCTTACATCGGGTTTCTCACCTGGCATGGCGGGTTGTCGGGCTCGGTTCCTTTGATGGCAGCCACGAAAGGAAACCCGATTGAAAAGGCGGCTGGATTGATTCCCCTTTCTCAAACGATATTTACGCCCTTCAATATTTTTGTCAGCGTCGCTTTGCTCGTCATTCTGCCCTTTCTGACCCGGATGATGATGCCAAAGGATGAGGATGTCGTGGAAATCGATCCCGCTTTGCTGGCAGAAGATGAGGCATCGGCTGCAGTGGCCGTCCCTCAGGAAAAGACGTTTGCCGTTCGGGTGGAAAACAGCCGGATTCTGGCCTGGCTGATTGGTCTGATGGGTTATGCTTACCTTATCTATTACTTTAGGCAAAAAGGTTCTCAACTGGATGTCAATACCGTGAACATGATTATGTTCTTCACCGGTCTGATTTTGCACGGCAGTCCGTTATCCTACATGCAGGCTGTTGTCAACGGAGCAAAGGGGACGGCGGGGATCATTGTGCAATTCCCCTTCTATGCCGGAATTCAAGGGATGATGGATATGTCCGGACTGGGTGGCTTGATCACGAATGGATTTGTCAGCATTTCCAATGTTCATACTTTCCCCTTCTTAGCCTTTCTGAGTTCCGGGTTGATTAATTTCTTTGTTCCTTCCGGAGGAGGGCACTGGGTTGTCCAGGGGCCATTCATTATGCCGGCTGCCAAAGCCTTGGGTGTGGTGCCGGGAAAAGCCGCGATGGCGATTGCCTATGGAGAGGCCTGGATGAATATGGCCCAGCCGTTCTGGGCCCTGCCGGCATTGGCGATCGCCGGGCTGAAAGTCCGGGATATTATGGGATTCTGTGTGACGACTTTACTTGTTTCGGGTATAATCTTCGCAGTGGGACTGAGTTTCTTTCCGGTATGACTTCGCCGCGGGCCTGAGCTTCTATATGAGTTGTCAGGTCTGAGGGGAGTCGTAAGGGAGGTGATCATGGAAAGCAAAAACCACCCTGATTCCTAGTGGCTGAAACTTGCCTGGCGTTTGAGTGAGCAGGTTTTCCGCATGGACTGTTGGAATTATTGAGGGGATAAATTCTTAGTACCGGATCAAGGAGGGGTTGAGGAATGAAAGAGATATTGTGGCAACCATCTGAGAAGCAGGTGCAGCAGGCAAACATGACGCGCTTCCGTGAATTTGTCAATGCCAAATTCGCTCTAAACCTCAGGAACTATGATGAACTCTATCAGTGGTCCATTACGGACATACCCTCTTTCTGGGCCGCTATGTGGGATTTTGGTGGTCTAATCGCGTCCCAGCCGTATGAGGAGGTCTTAACGAACGGCGAGGACATGTTGAATGCCCGTTGGTTTAAAGGGGCAACCCTGAACTTTGCGGAGAATCTCCTGCGCTTCCGTGATGACCATACAGCCCTCATTTTTAAGGGCGAAAATACTCGGACACTGCGCAAGACCTATGCGGAACTCTATGATGAGGTAGCGAGGCTGAGCCGGGCTCTCCGCCAGATAGGGGTGACGGTGGGGGATCGCGTGGCGGGATTTATGCCTAATCTTATGGAGACCGTGGTGGCGATGCTGGCCGCGACCAGTATCGGAGCGGTCTGGTCTTCCTGTTCACCGGATTTTGGTATCAGAGGGGTCTTGGATCGTTTCGGTCAGATTGAGCCCAAGGTTCTCTTTGCTGTCAACGGCTATTCTTATAATGGGAAGCGGCATGATTCCCTGGGGAAAGTGCGGGAACTCATCAAGAAAATTCCCAGTGTCGAGAGGGTCATTATCGTTCCTTATGTTAGAGACTCTGATAGAGCCTCGGAAGTAAATTCTGATTTAACGGAGATACCGAAAGCGTTGTTTTACGCGGACTTCCTTGCGGAAGGCGGCGAAAAGCGTGAGGCAAACGTTGAAAAAATCGAGTTTGCGCAGCTCCCCTTTGCTCATCCCGTCTATATCATGTACTCCTCCGGGACGACCGGTGTGCCGAAAGGGATTGTGCACGGGGCAGGCGGGTTATTGCTCCAGCACCGCAAGGAACATCTGCTGCATACGGATTTGCGGCGGGAGGATGTCTTCTTTT
The DNA here is from genome assembly GCA_001029295.1 of Peptococcaceae bacterium CEB3. Taxonomy (GTDB): domain Bacteria; phylum Bacillota; class Desulfitobacteriia; order Desulfitobacteriales; family Desulfitobacteriaceae; genus Acididesulfobacillus. The sequence goes on from LDXJ01000063.1 coordinate 429,499, forward strand.
ATTTTACGACCTGCAGTTGGATGATGTGGAATTGGCTGGTGGGCGGTTTGGGCGTGGGGGCGACTCTCGTTTTATATGAGGGTTCACCTTTTTACCCCGATCCGGGAGTGCTCTGGCAGCTAGTCGAGGATGAGAAGATCACCGTGTTCGGCACGAGCGCGAAGTATTTGGCCTCGCTGGAAAATGCCGGGGTTAAGCCGGGGACCCGCTATGACCTGAGCTCTTTGCGAATGATTTTATCCACCGGTTCACCTCTGCCTGTTGAAGGATTTCATTATGTTTACCGGGAAGTTAAGCGTGACCTTTGCCTTTCCTCCATCAGCGGGGGTACGGACTTGGTTTCCTGTTTTGCGCCAGGAAATCCGACTGTCCCGGTCATTGCAGGGGAAATACAGTGCCGCGGTCTGGGTATGAAAGTTGAAAGCTACGACCCGGAGGGAAGATCCGTCATCGGGCAAAAAGGGGAATTGGTTTGCAGCGCACCGTTCCCGGCCCAGCCCATTTATTTCTGGAATGATCCGGAACGCAAAAAGTACAAACAAGCATATTTTGACGTCTATCCGGGCGTCTGGCGCCACGGGGACTTCATTGAAATCACGGATGCCGGCGGGGTCATTGTTTACGGCCGTTCTGATGCCACCTTGAATCCCGGTGGGGTGAGAATCGGAACCGCTGAAATTTATCGCCCGGTGGAAGCCTTGCCCGAGGTGGAGGATAGCCTGGTAATCGGACAGCGGTGGGGCGGGGACGTGCGGATTGTCCTCTTTGTTAAGTTGGCAGAGTCGGAAGGGTATTTGACTGAGACCCTAAAGGAAAAGATCAAAAAGACCATCCGAGAAAATACCACACCCAGGCACGTACCGGCCAAGATCCTGCAAATCGCGGACATTCCTTATACCATGAACGGAAAAAAGGTCGAATTAGCGGTCTACAATGTGATTCATAATGAGCCGGTGCTGAATCGGGAAGCGTTGGGGAATCCGGAAGCACTGGAATTATACCGGGACCTTCCCGAACTGCAAGTGGAATAACCATCACTCATTCATCCCCCGCTGATTGAGGACGGGGGACTTCTCCCAAGCTATGTTAAAATAAGAGCTTATCCAGAGATATGGATAGGCTCTTATGTTTTGTCCTCTCGCTCCCTCCAGCGATCTCAGTGTCAACGGCTTTTCTGTATTTTGGCAATTCAGTTGTGTGGGTCGGTATACCTGTAAAATCTTCACAATAAATTTGGGCTCAGTTTGGAGTGGGTTTACAATGACTGCCTGGCTATAAATAGCTATACTGGGAATAACTTAAATCCAGGTCCGGGCTGGGGGCCTTGCCCAGGGGGACGCAGTGGCTGCTCTTGAATGCCGTGAAATGTCCTAAAGGCCGTGCCGTGCCTGCGCCAAAGACTCCGATCCGCGGCAAACAGGATGGCGACGGAGGTGAACGGAGTTACGTGAAAGCCGGCCGGCTTCCGGCGCAGGTCGTTAAGATGTGAGGAAAGCGGGGTAAACCATGGACAGTGAGTTTGTATACCTTAAACCTCCGTCACTTTCGGACCTCTTGAAGCATTTGGAGCCCTGGGGAGAGCAGAGCAAAGTCTTGGCAGGTGGGACGGATCTGTTGGTTCTTTTGCGTCGTCATAGCCTGAGTCCAGCCTATGTTGTTGATCTTAAAGGGATTGAAGAACTCCAAAGGCTGGAAGAAGTCGAAGGTGGAGATGTTTTTTTGGGTGCGGGGATTACGGTGAATGAAGCGGCTCATTCCGGCCTGGTGCAAAAACGCTATAAGGCGGTGGCCGATGCGGCTAATACGTTGGCTTCTTACCAGCTGCGCAACCGGGCTACCGTGGTGGGCAACATCTGCAACGCTTCTCCGGGGGCGGATCTGGCGGGTCCCTTATTGGTCTTTGACGCGAAAGTACAGATTGTTTCGGCCCGGGGAAAACGCGAGGTTTTGCTGCAAGACTTTTTTGCGGGTGTGAAGAAGACGATTTTGCGGCCGCAAGAACTTGTCTACGGTCTTATACTACCAGCTGTCGCAGCGGGGGAACGCAGCCTTTACTTGAAGCAGGCCCGCATTAAAGGACATGATTTGGGTATCGTGGGGGTTGCGGCCAGGCTCGACAGCCGGAAGAAGTTTCATCTGGCCATGTCTTCGGTCGCGCCGACCCCTGTGCGGCTCACGCGCCTGGAGACGCTGCTCAATGACTCGCCCTGGAGTCCGGAATTGCCTGAGCAGGCCGCTGAAGCCGTGCGGGAGGAGATTCGGCCGATTTCCGATGTGCGCGCTTCGGCCGCCTATCGGTCGCATATGGCGGGGGTTCTCGTCAAACGCGCCATCCGTTACCTGATGGAAGAGGGGTGAATAGGATGTGTGTGGAGCACGAACATAAGGTTGCCGAGACATATCTGGATTCAGGTTTGCCACGGGTGCGCGTGAGCTGCACGGTCAACGGGGAGAGCGTGTCACGCTGGATTGATCCGACCATGTCGTTACTGCATTTTCTGAGGCACGAACTTAACTTGCTGGGGACGAAAGAGGGTTGCGGAGAAGGTGAATGCGGAGCGTGTACGATTATTCTTGGCGGCAAGGCGGTGAATTCTTGTTTGGTGCTGGCTCAGGAAGCCGCGGGAAGTCGGATTCTGACGGTGGAAGGTCTGGGTCAAGGAGGACGACTCTCTGTTTTGCAAGAGGAGTTCATTAAAGAAGACGCCCTCCAATGCGGGTTCTGTACCCCCGGTATGTTGATGTCGGCACGAGCCCTTTTGGATCGAAATCCGGAACCGGAAGAAGAAGACATCAAAGAAGCTATTGCAGGCAACCTCTGCCGTTGCACAGGGTATTATCCGATTATTAAGGCAATTAGGACGGCTTCCGAGCGGGAAAGGGAGGCGAGTCAGCGATGATGAGGCCGACCATGACGCCAGGGAGAAGCGAAGGGACGAGAGAGGAAAGGACGAGAGAAGAAAGGACGAGAAGCGAAGGGGATCGAGGCGAAACGACGAGAGAGGAAGGAATAACGGGGAAGACGGTTTACCGGCAGGTGGGCCAATCCCCGAATCGTCTGGAAGCCCGAGAGAAGGTAACGGGACGGGCCCTGTATGTCCACGATATGGAATTTCCCGGCATGCTTTATGCTAAAATGCTGCATTCTCCCTATGCTCATGCTGAAATTCTCTCCATTGATGTGTCCGAAGCTAAAGCTTTGCCCGGGGTGAAAGCGGTGCTCACCGGCAGGGAACTCCCGTACCTGCTGGGACTCTACATGGTGGATAAACCGATTTTGGCCCAGCATAAGGTCCGCTATCAGGGGGAACCTGTAGCCGCGGTAGCCGCTGTCGATGGCAAGACGGCCGCCAAGGCCTTGTCCCTGATCAAGGTTGAGTACCGGCCGCTTCCCGCCGTCCTCTCGGTGGAAGAGGCTTTGGCTGGCAAAGTCCTGGTTCACGAGGATATCAACACCCTGGATTACGTCAAAGGGGTATTTTTCCCTCAACCTGATTCCAACATAGCCAGTTGGCACAAAACGATCAAAGGAGATATTCAAAAAGGGTTTGCCCAAGCGGAACTCATTATTGAGAACGAATTGCGCCTGCCCCAGGTCGCCCATGTTCCCTTGGAGACGCATGTCGTAATTGTCGAGGCGGATCCTTATTCGCCCAAAGTCAAGATTTGGTCCTCGGCCCAGTCTCCTTTTGCTGTACGCAATTTGCTGGCCAAGGCTTTCGGCCTTTCCCGGGCGGATATCTCCTTGGTGGTGCCCTATGTCGGCGGAGGATTCGGCGGCAAGGCCGGGATTCATTTGGAACCGCTGGGTGTCGTGCTCTCGCGGGCTTGTCAGGGCCGTCCGGTAAAAATTCAGGCGACGCGGGAAGAGGAATTTAATCAACTGCCGACTCGGGAAGGGTTGAGGGGAAGGGTTAAGACCGGGGTGACCAAAGACGGGAAGATCGTAGCCGAGGAAATCTATTTTGACTGGGATGGCGGCGCCTATGCGGACTACTCCGTCAATGTGGGCCGGGCTGCCGGGTATGCTGGTGCGGGTCCCTATGAGATACCCAATATTGAATTGCATTCCCGCACGCTCTATACCAACAAAGTGTTTGGCACGGCCTACCGCGGTTTTGGCCATCTGGAAACACATTGGATTATCGAACGGCAAATGGATTTGGTGGCGCAGGCCTTGGGCATGGATCCGTACGAGCTGCGGATGAAGAATCTTCTCCGGGAGGGTGCGGCCACGATTACGGGCGAAAAGATCACAGCTTATTCCGGACGCGTGGATCAATGTCTGGAAGCGGTAGCGAAAGAGATTAGCTGGAGCGGCTACCAAAGCGCCCTGGAGCGGGAGAAAGCTTTCCAAACCGGCAAGGCAAGAGGGAAAGGCTTGGCGGTGCTGCATAAGGCTCCGGCGATGCCGCCCAATACGTCAACATCGGCGATCATGCAGATGGATGAGGATGGCAATGTGCGGCTTTTGTTAGGTGCCATTGATATGGGGCAAGGGGCTTATACGGTCATGGCTCAGATTGCGGCGGAAGTCCTGGATATGCCCTTGGAGAAAGTGAAGGTCATTTGGGAAAACGATACGGACAAGAATCCCTACGACTGGCAAACCGTGGCTTCAAAATATACTTTCATGGGAGGGAATGCCGTTATTCGCTGCGCCCAGGATCTTTTGCGCCAGATGAAAGAAGTGGCGGCTTGTGTACTGCGCAGTCCCTCAGAAGAATTGACACACGGAGATGAGAAGATTTATCACGTTCAGCACCACGATAAAGCTATCGCTTATAAGGACCTGGCTTTGGGCTATACCTATGAAGACGGAACGGGAATCGGGGGTCCGCTGATTGGCAGGGGAGTCTATATGGCAGAGGGCTTAACGAACCTGAATCCGGAAACAGGCCAAGGGCTGCCCGCGTTGGATTGGACCTACGGGGCGCACGGGGCTGAGATCGAAATCGACCTGGAGAGCGGAGAGATCCATGTGTTAAAAATTGCTTCAGCGTTCGACGTCGGACGGGTGATCAATCGCAAGCTGGCTGCGGGACAAGTCGTGGGCGGGGTGATCCAGGGGTTGGGTTCGGCCCTGATCGGAGGGTACAAATACAGCCCGGAAGGGCGCTTGCTGAATCCGTCTTTTACCGACAATAAGATTCCCACTGCCAAAGATATTCCGGATCGCATCGTGCCGATCTTCATCGAGAATCCTCAGCTTGACGGCCCCTTTGGGGCTCGCGGAGTGGGGGAGCATCCCATGATCTCCGTGCCTTCCGTCTTGGCGAACGCGGTTTATGATGCCCTGGGAATTAATTTCTATGAGCTTCCCCTCTCTCCGGAGCGAATTGCCCTTGCCCTGGCACGCCGGAAGGAGTGACACGCGGAAACAGTGATGGCGAAAGGTGAGAAGAGAAAAGGGAGAAGGAGAAAAGAGCAAAGAGCAAGGAGTACGGAGCAGAGAGCAAGGAGCAAGGAGCAAGGAGCAGGGAGCGGGGAGCAAGGAGCAAGGAGCAGGGAGCAAGGAGCAGGGAGCAAGGAGCAGAGAGCAGAGAGCAGGGAGCAAGGAGCAGGGAGCAGAGAGCAGGGAGCAAGGAGCAGGGAGCAGAGAGCAGGGAGCAAGGAGCAAAGAGCAAAGCGAAAAGAGCATGGTCATGGCTTTAGTAAAAGGGAAAGTTTGGGGTCGGGATTTTGCTCAGCGCATCCGGGAAGAGGAATTTGCGGTTCACAGTATTTTTCAGAGCGTGTGCAATTTCCAGGCGGATCCGGCCCGGCCTTTGTTGAGCTGGGTCAATAGAGAGGAGGCTCTGGCTCCTAACGCCTTGTTGGTAGAGGGAAATTCGTTTCGTGACGTTTGCCGGGTGGGGGAAAAGGTTCAGTTCCGGTCCCAAATCTTGACGTGCGGGGAGTATGGGGTGGATTGCCGGAGAGTGGTGGAATTCCGATCCCGGTACCGAAATACCCCCCAGAGCAATCCGGCGGCGCTGCAGGCGGCTGACACTTGGCTGGAGATTCACGTGCCGGGTTTCCGGGCTGAACACAGTCCGCTAAGGCAGGACCTCAGGGAGGCTCTCCTGCGAGAAGACGGGTCATTGCTCCAGAAGGTTTTGAGTAGGTTGATTGGTGCGGGTCCCGGGTTAACGCCGGCCGGGGATGATTTTGCGGCGGGAGTGCTCTTGGCCTACACTAGGGGAATCCACACGGCGGGGCCCAAGGAGGGGCCATCCCCGGGCACCGGTTCGAAAGCGGGAGCAGACCAAGTCAGGGAGCCCATGGGAAGGCTGCTTTCGTTGACCGGGGCGAGGACTGGATGTCAAGGGGGATTGCCTGTTGTTTCCGACACAGGTGGCTGGGAGGGGTTCGCTGCCCAAATAGTTGGGATCGTGCAGGCTTTGCTGCCCGCGACGAACGCGATCAGCCAGACGATGCTGACCTATGCCGTGCGGGGGGAAGGGGCTCGGTATGTCACAGCGGTCGTGGACGGAATTTACGGGAATGCCAGAGACGTCGTCGCCGCGGCGGCCAAGCTGAGCCGGATTGGGGCATCTTCCGGGCGTTACCTTTTGGCAGGGGTCCTGTTAGGATGTGAGATCAGGCGGGCCAGCAATTCCATCTGAATAGTAATAAAGCCTGAACAGTAATAAAGCCTGAATAGTAACAAAGCCAGGTGATACCGAATTGTACGAACGGCAAATCCCGATAAAGACAAACTTCGGCTAAGGGGGCAGGCTCAGGATATGAAAGAGCAAGTCATCGTTCAAGCGAATCGTTACGCGGATTCCGTTACTTTGATGCTAGTTTCCCAGAGAGTTCAACAGCTGCCTGGGATTGAAGCGGCCTTAGTGGGCATGGGCAGCCCATTGAACCTGGACGTGCTGCAAACTCTGGATTTTCAGGCAGAGATCAGTGCCGGCCCCAATGATTTGATCATTGCTTTGCGCGGAAGAGATGACGAAGCCGTCCAGAACGCCTTGGATCAGATGGAGGCTCTGATGCGGGCGCAGGGAAGTTCCGCTTCCGGTCCAGGGAAAGAGCGGCCCAAATCATTGGTTCAGGCTTTGGCCAAGCAACAGAGCAATTTGGCATTGATCTCCGTCCCGGGAGTTTATGCGGCCAGAGAGGCCCGCAGGGCTCTGGAACAAGATCTTCATGTGATGTTGTTCAGTGACAATGTTTCCCTGGCGGAAGAAGTTGAGTTGAAGAAGCTGGCGCACAGCCGGGAACTTTTGCTCATGGGACCTGACTGCGGTACCGCAATCCTGAACGGGGTGCCGCTGGCCTTTGCTAATGTGGTGCGCCGGGGTGTCATTGGCCTGGTGGCTGCTTCGGGAACCGGAGCGCAAGAGGTCAGCGTTCAGATTGACCGGATGGGTCAAGGGATCTCCCAAGTGATCGGGACCGGTGGGCGCGATCTGCATGAGGCCGTGGGCGGAATCATGATGTTGGATTCTATCGAAGCGTTGCGACAGGATCCGGAGACCACAGTCATCGTGGTCGTCTCCAAACCCGCGGCCCCGGCCATTGCGGCTAAAGTCTTCGAGGCTTTGTCAAAGTGCGGAAAACCCTCTGTGCTCTGTGTGATCGGGTCGAACGGAGGGATCCGGGGGAAGACTGAGGTGACGGCTCAGGTGGCAATTGCCCATAGCCTGCTGGAAACGGCTCAGAAGGCAGTGCGGTTGGCCGGGGGAGTACAGATTCCCCAAAAGCCCGCCGATCCGGCGGAAATTTCCGGAATCGCCGCGACCTTGCAGCCTGAGCAAAAATACGTGCGCGGCCTTTTTTCCGGAGGGACGCTTTGTGATGAAGCGATGGAAATACTGACCGAGAAATTGGGGCTCATCTATTCCTATGGCCCTCTTGATCCGGCGGGCCAGTTGCTCGACCCGAACAAATCCTGCCAAAATACCGTTCTGGATCTGGGTGATGATTTCTTTACCGTCGGTCGGCCCCATCCGATGATCGATTTGACCCTGCGCAAACAACGGATCAAAGAAGAAGCCGGGGATCCTGAAGTTGCGGTCATCCTCCTGGACGTGGTTTTGGGATATGGTGCACACCCGGATCCGGCGAGCGAGTTGGTGTCCGTGCTAGCGGAGGCGAAAGCAGAAGCAGAAGCAGAAACGAAGGTGAAAACGGAGCGGGGGAGAGAATCTGAACCGCACAAGAACGGTGCCGTCTTTGTCGCCTATGTCTGCGGCACGGCCGGGGATCCCCAAGATTACAACAAGCAGGTCAAGGCTCTTCGAGAAGCGGGTGTCAGAGTCTTCGCTTCCAACGTCGAAGCGGCGGAGTTTACAGCAGGGATATTAGAGGCGGCACGGGGAGGTGGACCACGATGAGCATCCGGGATTTGTTTGTGACCGAGCTGGCTGTGATCAACCTTGGGGTTCCGTCTTTTTATGAGGATCTTTTACGCCAGGGGCAGCCTGTGATTCAAGTCGATTGGAAGCCTCCGGCCGGCGGAAATCAGGAAATGGTCGCAGCCTTGGAAAAATTGGAGACCGTACGGGAAAAAATTGAGGCGGGAAATCGGGAGGCTTTTCAGCGCTTGAGTGAAGCCCATCCCTATTTAGAGGGCATCGGAACGGCCCGTGATCTTATCCCGGGGCTGGGGGAACGCATGTTGTTGCATGCCGGACCGCCCATTTCCTGGGAACATATGAGCGGACCGGTCCGGGGTGCGATCATCGGAGCTATTCTTTATGAGAGCTGGGCTCAGTCGCCGCAAGATGCGGAGGAACTGGCCGCCTCCGGGGGGATTGCCTTCAGCCCCGCCCATGAGCACAATGCCGTCGGTCCGATGGCCGGCATCATCTCTCCGTCCATGCCTGTGTTTATCATCCATAATCGCACCCATGGCAATTATGCTTACTGTACCCTGAATGAAGGTTTGGGTAAGGTTTTGCGTTTTGGAGCATTTGGCCCTGATGTTCTGGAGCGGCTGAAATGGATGGCAGAAGAGTTGGCTCCGGCTTTGAAAAAAGCCCTTCAACTCTCAGACGGGATTGATCTTAAGAGCTTGATGGCCCAAATGCTGCACATGGGAGATGAAGGACACAACCGGAATAAAGCAGGAACATCTTTGTTTTACAGGATCGTCGCCCCTCTGCTGCTGAAGACGGACCTTGCTCCCAAAACGGTACGGCGGTGTTTGGAGTTTATCGACAGCAATGACCACTTTTTCTTGAATCTTTCCATGCCCGCCTGCAAGGCGATGCTCGACGCGGCAGTCGGTGTGGAATACAGCACCCTGGTCACGACGATGACCCGGAATGGGACGGATTTTGGCCTGCGGGTCGCGGGAACGGGAAATCACTGGTTTACTGCTCCGGCCAACTATGTAGAAGGACTTCTCTTTCCCGGGTTTACGCCGCAAGATGCCAATCCGGATCTGGGAGACAGCGCGATTACGGAAACATGCGGCCTGGGAGGGTTTGCGATGGCTGCGGCCCCGGCTATTGTCCAATTTGTGGGCGGGACGGCGTCCATGGCCTTGGAGTTCAGTAATTTGATGTATCAGATAACTTACGGTGAAAATCCCGTCTTCACGATTCCGGCTTTGAATTTCCGGGGTACGCCGACGGGAATTGATGTCCGGCAAGTGGTTGAACTGGGCTTGCTGCCGGTGATCAATACCGGTATTGCCCACCGCGAGGCCGGGATTGGCCAGGTCGGAGCGGGTTTGGTCAGGCCTCCCATGGCCTGTTTTGAAAAAGCCTTATCTGCTTTGGCGGAAAGTATTTGAAAGTCCGCCGGAGGCAAGAAGCACAATTTCAGGTATGCGGCATTCCGACGACGGAAGGGGCGTTTTTCCATGAACGATACAGAGTGGGAGCAATTCTTTTCGGGTGGGAACTCTGAATACCTGAGCAGTACCTAATAGCTAACGATGAGTAAAGGAGTGATTTATCGGGCTTAAACACTGGGACCAAGTACAAATGTATGACCTGACGCAGAAACTGAGTCATCTGACCCCGCCTTGGCCGACGTATGAACCTCTGCAAATCAAGTTCTTCAAACGCCTCAGTTCCAATGGCGCCAACGGACAAGTGATCACGACCTCTAACCATGTGGGCACTCATTTGGACGGATCGCTCCATTTCTGTACGCATGGCCGGGATATTGCGGCCATTCCCCTGGAGGAATTAATTGGGGAAGCCGTGGTCGTGGACTTGAGTGACATTGCCGAGGATTACGGAATTTACACATCCCAAGACATTATGAAGAGAGTGGAGGTGAAAAAAGGAGATATCCTCCTCATTAACACAGGCTATCACAAGTATGGCTGGGACCAGCCCGAGGCTGACGAAGTACGTTATATGGTGAAGCATCCCGGCCCCACGAAGGAATTTTCGGCCTGGTGCCGGCTAATGGAATTCAAATGGATCGGAGTGGACTGCGGTTCCGCGGATCATCCGATGAATACGAAAATCCGAGAATGGGCACCGCGCCAGGCTGCGGAATGTGAAGCTTACTTTCAGCAGAAATACGGCAAGTCTCTGGATGACATTTTCCCGGCGCAGGATTATCAGCTTATGCACGTCGATCTCTTCCCATACAACATCGTCCATGCCGAGAATTTAGGAGGAGAAATCGATAAGGTGTTAAACAAACGATTGATCGCGGGTTGCTACCCGTGGCGTTTTGAAGGCGGAGAGTCTTCCATCTGTCGGATCGTCGCTTATGACGAAAAATAAATCAGGTCAGACTTTGGTTTTGGCCTTAGGTGGCAATGCGATTACAAGAGAAGGACAGAAAGGGACTTTCGCTGAGCAGCTGCGAAATATTGAAGCGAGCTGCCGCCATATTACCGGATTAGCCTTTGCGGGGCAGCGTATGGTTATCACCCACGGGAATGGACCGCAAGTTGGAAGCTTGCTGATCAAAAACGAGTTGGCCAAGGATGTCGTTCCTCCCATGCCCCTGGATGTCTGCGGTTCCAATACCCAGGGTTCGATCGGATACGCCATTGTGCAGACGCTGCAAAATATGCTGAGTCAAGCGGGAAATCCGCGGGAAATGGCGGCCGTCATCACCCGGACACTGGTGGATCGGGCGGACCCGGCGTTCGAGAATCCCACCAAGCCGGTGGGCCCGTTCTTCACGCAAGCACAAGCGGAGGAACTAGTCCGGCTTCACGCCTACCAGATGAGGGAAGACAGCGGAAGAGGCTGGCGGCGAGTGGTTCCCTCGCCGCGTCCGCTGGCTATCCTGGAGAGAACCGTGATTCAAAGGCTTGTGGACAATGATGTCATCGTGGTGGCCGTTGGGGGCGGCGGCATACCGGTGATCGATGAGGGGGGGAGATATAGCGGGATCGAGGCCGTGATCGACAAGGATCTGGCGGCTCAAAGGTTGGCTCAGGATATTAAGGCAGACGTTTTCGCGATTTTGACAGGAGTGCGCAAGGTCTATCTGGACTACAGGAAACCGGCTCAAAAGGATCTGGATGTCCTGCGCGTTTTAGAGGCCAGGGAATATTTGGCTCAGGGACAATTCCCGGCCGGAAGTATGGGGCCCAAAATCGAGGCGGCTGTGCATTTCGTCGAACAGAGTGGCAACCCGGCGGTGATCACTGATTTCGAGCATGTTGAGGCGGCTCTAAAGGGGCAGGACGGAACAAGGATTATCCCTGATTAGAAGAGAATACGGAGATTTGAGAGGAGAATGTGAAAATGGCAGTACTGGACAAAATGGAAGCTCAACTGCGACCGGTGGAAACCCTAATGGTTCCCTATCCCGCGAAGTACATCACCCAGGCTTCAGGTGAAAAGTTGGTGGTTCATCAATTGACCCGGGAGGATGTTCCCCACTTGCTCAAAGCGATCCAGCCTTTGACCACGGTGGAAAAGGATTTTTACGATGTGGTGGGGTGCCGGGTGGTGTCTGAACTCGTGGGCTGGATGCGCTACCGGGTAAAAGACGAGTACTGCCTGGTGGGGACTGTGAACGGTGAGATCGTGGGGATGGTGAATGGACGGATGCTGACGGACAAAATAGGCATGTCCTATCACACCCTGGCGATCCGGCAGGGTTTGCGCTTGGGAGCCCAACTGTTTGCGGCGAAAATGGAATACCATATGGATTTCCTTAAACAGGATGAAGTCTGGGTCGTGGCGGAAAGTCCCAACGGCTTTAAACGCTGGATGATCGAATACGAACTCGAACCGCGTTTTGAACAATGGCATGAACTGGGGGGAGTTCCCACCTATGTCTTGACCCGCAAGCTTTGGGAAAAACACAAAGCGGCCAAATGCGGCGGACGCCGGCCGGTGCCGGAGGAACTCCTGGCCGTGGCGAAACAAATGACCCTGCCGTCAATATACGGGCAGATCCCGGGTTACAAGAGAGGAGAATAAGGATTGCGAGAAGTAGGAATTGTCGGGGTCGGGCATCCGCCTTTCGGTAAGTACGAAGGTTCTCTGATGGCTATGCTTTGTGAAGCGGCCGTGGCAGCCTTAGACGACGCGGGCCTCAAGACCGGTGCGGGGCACGGAGTGGATCAGGTTCTCGTTTCCAGCATGGGGGCTTCGCAGGTGAACCGGCAGACCGGAGTTGCTTCCGCGTTGGTTGATACCTTGAATTTACGGCCGGCGATGGCGGAAACGGTGGAAAACGGTCCGGCCTCCGGGGCTTCGGCGGTCAAACTGGGATATATGGCCATTGTCAGCGGCATGTGTGATGTGGTGCTCGTGGTCGGCGGGGAGAGGATGAGGGTTCTGAGCGGTTGGGAGGCGACAGATTTCGTGGCGACCATGCTTCACCCCGAGGCGGAGTATGCGTACGGCCTGACCCTGCCCTCCTTTGCCGGGATGTTCACCAGGCTGATTATGGCCAAGTACGGAGTGACCGAACGCGATTTGGCCATGGTCTCAGTCAAGAACCATCAAAATGCTATGTTTAACCCTGCGGCTCATATCCAATTAGTGCCTGACCTGGAGGCGATCACGGAAGACGAAGACGCCCTGACTATCAACCCTTATGTCGCCGAGCCCCTGCATCTTTACGATACCTGCCCGGTTTCGGACGGAGCGGCGGCGGTCGTGCTGTGTGCCCTGGATGTGAAAGAACGCTTTGCCAAGCGGCCGGTTAAGATTGCTGGGATCGGTCAGGCGACGGATACGCATGTCGTGGCCGAGCGGGAAGTCCCTACGGATCTTTTTGCCGTTCGCCGGGCAGCGGAGCGGGCTTACGCCATGGCGGGGCTTGGGCCTCAGGATATCGATGTGGCGGAGCTGCACGATGCTTTCACGATCTTGGAGATAGTCGAAGCGGAAGAAGTGGGCTTTTTCCCGCGCGGGGAAGGTCACCTGGCCGTGAGGCGGGGAGAAACGCGAATCGGCGGCAGGATTCCGATCAATACGTCCGGCGGCCTGAAGGCCAAAGGTCATCCCTTGGGTGCCACGGGTGTGTCGCAAATCATCGAACTGGTCAGGCAGCTGCGGGGAGAAGCCGACGGGCGTCAGGTCAAAGATGCCCAAGCGGGGCTAGCCGTTAATTTCGGCGGATTTGGCAATAATGTGGTGGCAACGATCTTGACCAGGGAGGAGGAATAAGATGGAACGGGAAATGCAGGCTTATCAATGTACCCAGTGCGGGGAACTCCATCATCCTCTCCACTATGTCTGCCGTAAATGCGGAGGCCGTGACTTTAAAGAAGTTCCCTTGCGCGGGGAGGCTGCGCTTCTGACCTGGACAAAAGTCTATAATCTGCCGGAAGGGTATATGAGACCGTCCCTGGGCTTCTGTATCGTGGAATTCGAAAACGGCCTGAGAGTGGCCGGGCAGCTTGAGGTGGATCGACCTATCTTCGGGATGAAAGTGCGAGCTGTGGTTGATGTGGTCCGGGAAGGGGTTGGCGAAGATTACTACGGTTTCATCTTCAAGCCCGCGCAAGAGTGACTGATGGCCCGGATGCTCTGTTTGCCCGGTGGGACCAAGGAAATAAACCAATTTATAGGGGGGTATGCCTATGAGGGTCTGAGTATGGTGCACTGCCGCCAAGGGGAGGACAGCAGGTGTTGTGAGCAGGAAGGAACCCAAGTGATTTTTCGAGGGGGTCTGGAAATGCTGATGAAAAAGATTTATGACATTGAAGATGTCCCTCCGCTCAGTAAAGCGGTACCTTTATCTTTTCAACATGTTTTTGCTATGTTTGGGGCGACGATCCTGGTCCCGCTGCTTACGAAGCTGGACCCGTCCGTCACTTTGTTTGCCTCGGGGCTTGGTACTCTGCTTTTTCATTTAATTACCAGGGGAAAGGTCCCCGCCTATCTGGGATCCTCGTTTGCCTTTATCGCACCAATCATCGCGGCGTCCAAAGCCTATGGAGCCCAGGGAGCCTTTACGGGGATGATTGCTGCAGGTTTTATCTATCTGATCGTGTTTGGCATCATTGCTTTGGTGGGGTTGAATTGGATCGAAAGGGTCTTGCCCTCGATCGTCGTGGGCCCGGTCGTGATGATCATCGGCTTGAGTTTAACGCCCGTTGCGATTTCGGAAGCCAGCAAGGGGTTGCTCACGGCCTTTGTCACAGCCGGAATTGTGGTGGTCGCCAATATCTTTGCCAAAGGTTTTCTCAAGATTATTCCGATTCTCCTTGGAACGGTGGGCGGATACCTTTTTGCTATTACCCAGGGGCAAGTGAACTTTCAGGCGATCAATCATGCGGCCTGGTTTGCTCTCCCCAACCTGACGATCGTTACGGGGCATATGCCGGTATTGGCCTGGGGAGCGGTGAGCCTAATCGCGCCTATCGCCATTGCGACGATGGTTGAGGATGTCGGGCACCTCTTGGTGATAGGGGATACGGTGGGCCGTGATTTAATGCATAAGCCGGGTCTGCATAAAGTCCTACTGGCCAATGGGGTGGCGACGATGTTAGCGGGATTTTTAGGAGGGGTTCCCGAGACGACCTACGGCGAGAATATCGGAGTTCTGGCGATCACGCGCGTTTTTAGTTCGCGGGTGATCCAAGGGGCGGCTGTCATTGCGATCCTCCTGAGCTTCATTGAAAAAGTGGGTGCCGCCATCCAGACGATTCCGGAACCTGTTCTCGGCGGGATTACGATCATCCTCTACGGGATGATTGCCTCCGTCGGTCTGCGCAACTTGGTGGAAAATAAAGTTAACCTGGCGAGCAACCGGAATCTGCTCATTGCTTCTATTATATTCACCCTGGGCGTGGGCGGAATCAATATTCCCATCGGACATTATTCTTTCCAAGGGGTAGGGCCGGCCGCGGTGATCGGGATTCTTCTTAATTTGGTCTTACCCAAGGAAAAAAGCGAGCCCGAAGAGGTGAAGACTTCGTCCGGATCGGGCGTTTCCGCGGATTAACTTGATCGAGAAACGGATGGTCTCAACGCGATTCTAAGGGACGGACAGCAAAGCATACTGGCTATGGCTGTCCGCCTTGCCGCTAGTCAGTGCCCGGGTAGGGGTTTCCGCCAGTGTTCTTGGCGGTGGCCGGCCCGGGCTTTTTTTGGCATGTCAGGGAAGTTTAAATCTTGTGGTTGCCCAGGTGCAGGGAATTCTCATGGCTATGGTATATCCCGGTTCCCCGCATCTGTGTTACAATGATGGCGGACGATCTGTGGATCCCCCTAAGGGCAAACCGTGGGCTTAAAGGCCAACTTTCCCTATTCGGATTACTTTCCGTAAAGGATAGATCGCGATGCTTAGGAAAAACGGTGTCAGTGTAGAAGATGTCCTCAGACTCGATTGCATGAAACAAGTTAAGGTGCTGGGCGGGCACGGCGGTCTGGAGAGGATCGTCACGAATGTCAACATCATGGAGGTTCCCGATATTTATAATTGGGTCAATTCCGGGGATCTCTTGTTGACGACGGCTTATTCCATTCATGACAATCCTGAGGCTTTGCTCTCCCTGATTCCGGAGTTGGTGAACCGCGAGCTGGCCGGCTTGGCTCTCAAACCGAAACGCTATCTCGGCCATGTTCCGCCGGAGATGATTGATCAGGCGAACGAGAGGAATTTTCCGCTTCTTGAGCTGCCCCCGGAAGTTTCTTTTGCCGCGATTTTGAATCCGATTTTGAGCGAAATCTTGCAGATGCATATAGATTTCTTTGAGAAATCGGAAAAGGCGCACCGGCTTTTTATGGAAGTGATCTTGAAAGGCGGAGGTATTGCCGATATTGTCCGCAAATTAGCGGAAGTCATCGGCAACACGGTTTTGATCTACAATCAGAATAATGAGGTTTTGGCCGGGCATTTCGTGAACTGGGATGCGGCTTCTTGGCAAGAGGCGGTCGAACGGGTTAAGACAGCGGAGGTTCAAGTCACGGATCCCTTGGATTCCGGGGTTCGCTACCGCATCTCCGCGACGGCCGCGGAGCCCGGTTTACGGGAATTCAGAACCCCTATCATTGTGCAGGGCCGGCTGAGCGGCTATCTTTCCATTTGGGACAACCAACACGCTTTAAAAGAGACGGATTTCATCTTTATCGACAGTGCGATGACGATTGCGGCCCTGGAGTTCATGAACCAGCGTTCGATGTTGGAAGTGGAAAGGCGCCACCGCAATGATTTCATCGGGGACCTCTTGCAGGAGGCCAAGGTGGAGGAAAAGAGCCTGAGGGAGAGGGCCCGCTACTTAGGCTGGAATCTCACTGGGGATTATGTGGCGTTGGTGACTGACATTGACAACTTTCTGGGGTATGCCACGCGGGGCCCTCAAGACGAGCAGGCTGTCCAAGAGGCCAAGGATTACTTGTTCAACCAGATCATGGAGGCGGTGCATAAGGACGAACCTTGTATCGCGGGAACGAAGAGCGATAGTATTATCCTGCTATTGTCCCATCCGCGCGCACTCGCTCGGGAGAAGCTCAGTGCCTACTTCCGGGCCCGAAGCGGGGAAATCTTCAGTTTTGTGAGCGAGAGGATTAAGGAGTTTACGATCTCGGTCGGGGTCGGCAGGTGTTATACGGGCATAGCTGGGTTACGCAAGAGTTACCGCGAAGCGCTGCAGGCCTTGAACGCGGGCAAAGCGCTGTTTGGCCGCAACCAATTGGTCTTTTTCGAGGAACTTGGCATCTACCGCTTGTTGCGGCAAATGCCGAATACGGAGGAGTTCGAGCTGTTCTATCAAGAGACTGTGGCTCCGCTGGATGTCCATGATCGTAAGTTTCACGGGGACCTGATCAAAACCTTGGAAGCTTTCTTCAAATATCACGGAAACCTGAAACAGGTTTCCCAGGCTTTGTTTATTCATTACAATACGGCCCTCTATCGGATTGAACAAATCCAAGAACTCACGGGTCTCAGCCTCAAGTCGGCGGAAAACCGGCTTAATTTGCAAATCGGCTTAAAGGTCCGAAGGATCTTGCATGAAAAGGAAAATTGAAGGGGACGCTTTTCAAAACGCGAATTCCTGTCTACAATAAGGGAGAAAGTAGGTGGGGATTTTGGCCACGACCTTTGTGCATGAGCATCTGATGCAAGCGGTTTATTTTGCGCCACGGGGAAAGAAACGCCTGCTTTTTTTGGGAACCAATCTGCAGCAGCGCTACCTCAGCCCCGAAGACAAACTGATAGGTTTTCTGGGGGATGCCGGGGCGGGAAAGTCCTTGCTCATTCGGGGCATGTTCCCGGGTCTTGAATTGACAAATGATGACGACGGGATCAATGTCCGTCCGCTTCCTCTCCTGGAAGATGCGGAGAGGGGGCATTTCCGCTGCCATACCTATCATTTGGATGTCCGCTTTGAATCCGCTTTTACCCAGCCTTGGGTCATTGCCGATGCCATAAAGGCGGCCATCATGAAAGGGCACCGGGTGGTCGTCGAACATTTCGATTTGGTCTATCCCTTTTTGAACGTCAACGCGGAGGTCCTGATCGGGGTGGGCGAGGAAGTGATCGTCATGCGGCCTACGGTTTTCGGACCGGAACCCAAAGGAATCGCCGCCATCGTCTTCGAGTCGATTAAGTACCGCCGGATGGCGCACAGTGCGGAAGATTTGACCTCCATGATTCTGGAAGAGATGGGTCTGGAGAAACCGGAGATCCACAGTGACATTAAGCACGGGTTTGTCCTTGAGTCTCAGTTCAAACCGGATATTGATCTGGACTTGGTGGAACAGAGAGTTCACCAACTGATCAAAGCGGATCTGCCGATCTGTTTCGCGGATGACGAACACATTCGGGTGGGGGAGACGATGTACCCTTGTACCGGGCCGCGCATTCATATCCGCCGGACCGGTGAGATTAAGGGCTTTCGTTTGCTGAAGGAGTTTCGTTATGATCCTATCCAAAACCTCTACACAATCGCGGGGATTGTCGGGGATGACCCGACTCCATCCCGTTCCTTGGATCTTATGGGGCCGGAATACCCGATCAAGGAGAGGTGACAAAAAAGTTTAGCGACATGCCCTGGCTTTTTAGCCATGAGGAGATTCAGAGGAGGGTTCTTCGAAGTTCTGGTTAGTATTGACCCTGTGTCGGGGAGGTGTAGGGCGTTCATAGGTGTTTGAAATGTATAGCGCATAGAAGTATAGGTGCATAGAAGTAGCATAGAAGTGAGGTTATTGCATGCAGCGTTTTGACGGAAGGGCTTTTGACCAAATGCGCCCGGTGAGAATTACCCGGAACTTTACCAACATGCCGGAAGGCTCGGTGCTCATTGAAGTCGGTCAGACGAGAGTTCTTTGTACGGCCAGTGTGGAGGAAAAAGTGCCTCTCTTTCAAAAAGGGTCCGGAAAGGGTTGGATAACCGCGGAATATTCCATGCTTCCTCGGGCGACCCAAACCCGGACGCCTCGGGAAGCGACCAGAGGGAAGCTTAGTGGCCGCACGATGGAAATCCAACGCCTGATCGGCCGGGCCTTGCGCTCAGTGGTTGAACTGAAGAAACTGGGGGAGCGCACGATCTGGTTGGACTGTGATGTGCTCCAGGCGGACGGGGGAACGAGGACTGCCTCGATCACGGGCGCGTACGTCGCTCTGGTCGATGCGGTGCAAGTCCTCCGCAGTAAAGGGTCGCTGAAAGAAAACCCCATCCGGGATTCTCTGGCGGCGGTGTCGGTGGGGAAGGTGCAAGGGGAAGCGGTGTTGGATCTGGCCTATGAGGAGGATTCTCAGGCCGAGGTGGACATGAATGTGGTCATGACCGGAACGGGAAAATTCGTCGAGATACAGGGAACGGCGGAGGAGGCGCCCTTCGATCGGGAAGAGTTGGAATGGTTCCTCCTGCTGGCGGAGAAAGGAATTAAAGAGCTGACAGACATGGAAAAAGCCGCTTTAGGTTCGGAGTAGGGAGTGGTGACCCCGACGGTTCGCATATGGAAAGGGGGAAACGGTCTTTCTTTTTCCGACGGAAGCCGGGAGTATTAGGCCGTGATGATGATGAAGTTTTTGCTGGCGACTTTAAACCAGGGAAAAGTGAAAGAACTACAGGATTTATTGGCGGATGAGGAGGTTGAAGTCCTTTCCCTCCAGGATATTGAGGGTTGGCAGGAAGTGGAGGAAACCGGGAAGACATTTGCCGAAAATGCGGTTATAAAGGCGCGGGCAGCGGCGGAAAAAACCGGGTTCGTCTCTTTGGCGGACGACTCCGGCCTGGAAGTGGATGCTTTGGCAGGGGCTCCCGGGGTTCATTCGGCCCGTTTCGCCGGTGAACCGAAAGACGACGAAGCCAATATTGACAAGCTCCTGAAACTCTTGGACGACGTTCCGGATGAAGCGCGCACAGCCCGCTTCCGCTGCTCTTTGGCTGTGGTGACACCCAGCGGGGAGGAGTACGCCACCGAGGGCATGGTAGAAGGCAGAATCCTGCGCCAGAGGCGGGGAAAAGGCGGATTCGGTTATGATTCCGTTTTCCATGTGCCGGATTTTGGCCGGACCATGGCGGAGTTAAGCGTGGCTCAGAAGAATAAACTGAGCCATCGGGCGCAGGCTTTTCACAAAGCCCTTCCTATTTTGCGAGAATTAAAACAGCGGTTGGCAACGCCTAAAAATGGTTAAAATCGGTTTCTTGTCTTGACGAAGTTATTTCGGTGAGATATACTAGACTATGTCACTGAACGGGGCATAGCGCAGTTTGGCTAGCGCGCCTGCCTTGGGAGCAGGAGGTCGGGGGTTCAAATCCCTCTGCCCCGACCAGAATAGAAGTCAGAGGCCGGAAGTCAGAGGTCGGAAAACGGATGTCGCAAAAGGCTTCCTCTTACGTCTATCCCCGGCGGAGACCGTTGTCGGCGCCTGTAGCTCAGTTGGATAGAGCATCTGCCTTCTAAGCAGGTTGTCGGGAGTTCGAATCTCTCCAGGCGCGCCAAAGCTCGGGCAAGGCAAGATTCATAAAACATGGTGGATGTGGTGAAGCGGTTAACACACCGGATTGTGGCTCCGGCATTCGAGGGTTCAATCCCCTTCATCCACCCCAATACGTAAGAGAGCGTCAGGAGTAGTTCCTGGCGCTTTTTGTTTACCGTAATTTGGGCGGAAATGGATGGAGCCCGGTCTAGTAACATCTAGTGAGTGCTATTTAGCAGAACTCTTATCCAGAAAAATATTTCAGATGAATCCCAAAAAAGGTCTTGACTTAACACATAGGTTAAGGTTAATGTATAGGTATAAATAACCCTGGATTCTGCATATAATAGGAGTGAGTAGAAGCAATGTTAAATCTGGATTTTAACGAGCATGGCCTCCTACCTGCAGGTGACTACCAAATGAATTTTGGCATGTTAAGGACGTCAATATTAGTACAGGGTAACAGGGGCTGTGATGAGACATGGGATTCGAACTGGAGACTAAAACTAGTGGATAATTTAGAAATACTTGTAAAGCAACTTTGGGAGAGGGGTCTTACTGAAATCTTCATTGACGGATCATTTGCTACCAGTAAGCCACATCCCAATGACATTGATGGCTATTTTGTCTGTGATCTACGGAGAGTAGTCAGTGGAGATTTAGAACGTGAGCTTAACGCGATTAACACAGATAAAATCTGGACATGGGATCCTAAAAGTTTACGCTCATGCAAAGGCTCTACTAAACGGCAACTGCCAATGTGGCATAAATATAGGGTGGAGCTTTACCCGGAATTTGGTCAGGGATTTGGTGTTTCTGATGAATATGGGCAACCGTTGCTCTTCCCTGCCGCGTTTCGGAAAGAACGATATACTAGAATTCCAAAAGGCATCATTAAAATAATGAAATTGATTTCTGTGAAGAATGTTAAGGAAGGAGAATGATTGTGATTAGAAGCGAAACTGAATACAAGGAAATGGTTAAAAGGCTCCAAGATGATCGTCAGTTTATTAAGATGCAGAAAGAGTCTTTAGTGGAGATGGGGTTGACCGACGAGGAAATACAAAGAGCAATGGCTCCGGCACTGTCTTTTTACGAACAATTAAAAGACGAAGTAGACTATTATGAAAGGATTAAGAGGGGTGAATTTAGAGTTCTCTTGAACTTGGAAGATCTTGGGAGGACGTTGATCGCACTTAGGATTGCTCTTGGAATTTCTCAAAGAGAGCTATCCGATAGGCTAAATGTTTCAGAGGCTCAGGTGTCTAAGGACGAACGCAATGAATACCATGGAGTTACAGTCGAGAAGGTTCAGAGAATATTAAATGTCCTACAGGTCACTTTGAAAACTGAAGTAACTGACTTTCCTGAGACACTAGCATCATAGGTTCAACGATTTTACCAATCCAGTGAGTGACGCAATCCGATGGATAATATTTGCGTGTCGAGCGTTTATTTTAGTCGCTTTCAGAATTCCACCCCAATACGTAGGAGAGCGTCAGGAGTAGGTTCCTGGCGCTTTTTTAGATATTTTTTCGTCACATATCTACTTCCTCCGCCACGGGGAAGGGAAAGTTCAGTTCGCCGCCGCCGAACCTTTGGTTGCGGATATTGGCTTCGCGCTCCAAATAACGCAGGATAACGTTTTTTAGATCCAGGACTTCGTCCATCTCATAGTAGCCTGTTTTTCCGTAAATGAAGCGGACGGCTTTGAGAGCGCCGAGAGCGAAGGCGGTGCGGGCAAAGGCTTCGTGGGTAATCTCAATCTTGTCAAATTCACCCGCCAGCACGACACTGTGCCGGCCGATGATCCCTCCGGCTCTGATCGCGTGAATGGGTACTTGCCGGTGATCCAGTTCATGGAGGTTGACGCCGGTGCCGGAACGACCCTTGAGGACCTCATTGGCAATTTTGATCGCGGTGCCGGAGGGGGCGTCTTTTTTTTGCTTAAAATGTGATTCGACGATCGTACAATCATAACTATCCAAGATACTGGCGGTCAGGTTTGTCAAGACCATCAGTACGTTGACCCCGAGTGTAATATTGGGGGCGGAGATGATCCCAGTCCGGTATTTCCGGGTAATGTACATGAGTTTGCGCTGCTGCAGTTCGCTGAATCCGGTTGTCCCGATGACCAAGGGAATTCGCAGCCGACCTAAAATTTCAGCATGATCTAAGGTTGATTCAGGGTTCGTGAAGTCAATGGCGACGTCTGGGCATGAACTTTCTAACTTTTCGGCCAAGTCAAGGCTGCTTTCCATTATAATTCCAGTGTCATTCCCGTTTAAAATGCTGCCTAAGTCTCTACCTGGCTTGTCACTGTAGGGACTGCAAACTGCCATGGTAAGTGTCAGATCTTCTTGCTGCAAAAGGACTCGGGCAATTTCTTTGCCGGTTCTGCCGAGGCCGATTAAACATACCTTGATCATGCGCGAGCCACCTCCAAGATTTATGGCCGATTTTAGTTACAACTTTATTATAAGGTAGGAGTTGGCGGGTGTCAAGAGGCCCTGGCGGGTGAAACATTGCACTCAGCCTCGCCCTTAACTTGACTCGCTGCTTTCGATTGGGCATACTAGAGAGAAGGTGTCGAGCGAACCCTACTTCGAGGGCGTTGATAAATTTCTTGGAGTGGCAATGGCATAATTCGTGTCAATTAGGGGGCAGAATTCTTGACAGAGAAAAATGTGCAGACTTTAGAACGTTCCTTAGATGTCCTGGAAGTTTTGGCCCAGGCCGAGGGTGCCCTGGGTGTTACGGAAATAGGCAACCGGGTTAGCTTGCATAAGAGCACGGTGCACAGGATTTTGCAGACCTTGGCTCACCGCGGCTATGTCGCAAGGGAAAGGGATGGGGATCGTTACTATTTGGGGATCAAAATCGTGGAATTGGGCATCCGTTTTTTTGATGATCTTCAGATACGTAAAGTGGCTGAGCCATACCTGAGCGACTTAGCCAATATGGTTGACGAAGTTGTTCATCTCGTGCTTTTTGATCAAGGGGAAATTGTCTATCTGGATAAGATTGAGGGCTCCCAGATCATCGGTATGCGTTCCCGGGTGGGACGAAGGGCCCCCATGCACTGTACGGCCGCAGGCAAGGCTATCCTTTCCACCCTTTCGGAAGACGAAGTGCGCCAGATTCTGAAAGTGAAAGGAATGCCCCGGTTGACGCACAATACAAAGACGGATGTCCGGGAGCTTCTGGAGGAATTTCCGGAGATCCGCCGGACCAAGGTGGCCAGAGATAACGAAGAAAACGACCTGGGCATTACCTGTCTCGGTACCCCGGTCTTTGACTATTCGGGCCGGGCCATCGGCGGGGTGAGTGTATCCGGACCGTCGATTCGGATGGAAGAGAAGGGTCTGGACAGAATCAGCGCCGAACTGCGTCGGGCGGGGGAAGAAATTTCCACTCAGCTGGGTTATAGGGTGCAGGCTCACTTCGACGATTAGTAAATCGCTTTGTCGACCTTCTCCAGGCTGAGGTCAGGGGATTCCGAGCTGCCTCCGGGGACTTCGCCTCCGGTTATGCCGGGAATTTTGATCTGTTGGAATGTTCAAATTCTGTGTTCTTGTGCTATAATGAGTCGAGAGAGGGTGTCTTATAATTAGCTGGCAAGGCCACCATACCACCTCACCGTCAACTGTTCCGAATATCTTGAGGCGACAGAATCTAAGGGTATGGTAAAGTTCGACGCCCGGTGTTAGGGGCAGTGCAAAGGAGGAGATTTGAGTGGGGGTTTTAAATGATGTTTACGAGATGCTCAACACGTGCAACAAGTGCGGCTTTTGCTTAACGGCCTGTAAGACTTACAAAACGGATCTGCGAGAGCCGATGAGCCCGCGGGGTCGGATTCAGCTCATCAAAAAACTGGTGGACGGAGTCATTGAACCGGATCGGGATTATGAAGACGCCATCAACAGCTGTCTTCTCTGTGGGGAATGCGCGGTGGCTTGTCCCAGCGGGGTTAAAGGAAATGAGCTGGTTTTAGCTGCCCGCCGTGACTTAAAGTTGAGGCATGGCATCAAACCCTTTGCCAAGTCGTTCGCGCTTAAGACCCTGGCCAGCCCTTCCCGTTTGGAACACGGTTTTAACTTTTTCAAAGGGGTGGGCAAGGGGATATTAAAAAAGGTTGACGGTCTGGATTATTTCCGAGGGGTCGATATCCGGAATATGCCAGTCGCCGAAAAGCCGTTTTTGGAACAGGTACCCGAGCAAATCACAGTCAGTAATCCGCAAAAAAAAGTCGCTTTTTTCGTGGGTTGCTTTCTCAACCACTCCTTGGACGGTACGGCCCATTCTGTCGTCAAAGTATTAACGAAAAACAATTGTGATGTGATCCTTCCCAAGGATCAGGTGTGCTGTGGCTTGCCGCAATATGCCTATGGGGATTTTGAAAGGGCGAAAGCCAATGCGCGCAAGACGATTGAATCATTTCTCGATTGCAAGCCCGATGCCGTGTTGACCGCCTGCGCGTCCTGCGGTTCCATGCTGCGCGATGAGTATCTGAAGCTTTTCGCTGATGAACCCGGGTATCTGCCACGGGTTAAGGAGTTTTGCGCCAAGGTCTTCGAATTCTCTGAGTTCGTAGAAGACCAGATCAAGTTGGATGAAAGCAAGCTGAAAGCTCACACTTCGGTCAAAGTTACGTACCATGACCCGTGCCATATGGCCCGTCATCTGAAAATCACTTCTCAGCCCCGTAAAGTCTTGCGGAGTATCCCCAGACTCCAGTTCGTGGAGATGAATGAGGCGAACCGCTGCTGTGGTGC
Source organism: Peptococcaceae bacterium CEB3 (assembly GCA_001029295.1). Taxonomy (GTDB): domain Bacteria; phylum Bacillota; class Desulfitobacteriia; order Desulfitobacteriales; family Desulfitobacteriaceae; genus Acididesulfobacillus. Next base: position 454,530 of record LDXJ01000063.1, read on the forward strand.
TTCCGGCCTGGTGCAGGCTTTCTATCATGAACTGTCAACTGATATTACCCGGCAGAAGACCCAGAATATCGTGGACAGCGGCGCGGAGGTTGTTGCCACCAGCTGCCCAGCTTGCATGCTGAGAATCCAAGGGGGGCTGAATTTTGCCGGTAAGAAGCAAACAGTCGTTCATGTAGCGGATTTGCTGGCCAAGGCTTACGAAGACTAAGGGATTCGTTGCGAAAGGATTATTAGAGTGGAGGGCGGGTAGCAATGAGCAATGAGATAGTGAACAGGATCAAGGGTTTAGTGGGAGAGGACCATGTTGTCGATTCCCCAGCCGGCATGGTCCGCTATTTGAAAGGTCAGGGCCAGCCGCTGGCCGTAGTGATGCCCGGCAGCACGGTCGAGGTGGCGGAAATTGTCAAATTGGCCAACAAGGAGAATCTGAAAGTTGCGGTCGGTGGCCTGAGCGTAGAGAGCAGAGGGTTGGATGGCGGGTTGGCTATGGTGATGTCTGGAATGAACCAAGTGCTGGAGATAGACCACGCGAACCTGACAGCTACGGTTCAACCCGGCTTATCCCATGCCGAGTTCAGCCGAATCTTAGCGGAGCAGAATTTGGTTTTCCCACCGGAGCCTTATGCGCCGAAAACCGGCTCCGTCGGCGGCTGTTTCGCCTTGGGGGGAGCGGATTCTCAGGCTTTTCAGTATATGCCGGTGCGGACCTATCTCCTGGGTTATGAGATGGTTCTTCCTAACGGGGATATCTTGGAGGTCGGCAACAAATGCATTAAAAACGTCTCGGGCTATGACATGATTCATTTCGCGGTGGGCAGCAGAGGAACTTTGGGTATTTTTACCCGTCTTCTGGTCAAACTGCTCCCTCCCCCCGCGGTCAAAATGGCGCTGGTGGCGGATTTCGCCTCCCTGCCCAAAGCCTGTCAAGCGATTGCAACTCTGATCAAGCGCCGTATTTTTCCGACCCGCTTAAATCTCCTCAACCCGACTTTGGCCGCCAGAATCGATCCGGGGGCCAAGGGAAACCTGGTCATGGTTGATCTGACTGGGTTTAAGAATTCTACGGAACTTCTGGCCGAAGAGATGGCCGGTATTTTTCATTTGGCTGGGAGCGGTGAGGTGCGAATCGTTAAAGAAGCGGAGGCCTACGCCAAACTATGGCAGGAATGGCTGGACTTGCGCGGAGAATTGAACACGACTTGGGCGGAACGTGTTTTGGATTTCAATGTCGGCCCTATGAAATTGGCGGCGGTTCTGCAGGCCCTGGCGGATATCACCGGGGATCTCGCCGCCTATCCGGGTCTGGTCGTGGAGGGGCTCTTGGGCCGCGTCCGCTTGCTTTTGCCGGCTGCGGGGGAGAAGGAGGAGATGGCAGTTAAGGTCAATACCTTGGCCATGTCCTTTGGTGGCAATGTATCCGGGAACTTCGGCAGCAAGCTGGTTTGCCGGGCCTATAACGATGCGGAAATGTGGGAGGGGATCGAATCTCTCCTAGGGCAGATCCGACGGCAGTTTGATCCCAAGGGGATCCTGGCGCCGGGCGTAAGCTTGTAGACCGGAGGAGAAAGGAGGGTATCACTGATGACCGACAAGGAGATCATTGAGCAATTAAAAAAGATCGTAGGAGAAAAGAATGTTCAGGCGGACAAAATAGGGCTGACATCCTATGGCTACGATGCGACCTTGCTCTCAGGCGTGGGCCTGGCTGCGGTTTTTCCCCTGTCGACCGAGCATGTGGTCAAATTGGTCAAGCTGGCCAACGAGGCGGGATTCAGCTTGATTCCGCGAGGCGCCGGCACGAACCTGAGTGGGGGTACGATCCCGGACGAGCGTTCTGTGACAGTTAATTTTAACCGGATGAAAAAAATCCTTGACATTGACACCGACAATTTTGTGGCAGTTGTGGAACCGGGCCTGGTAAACTTCGATCTCCAGGCGGAGCTGGAAAAGGAAGGCTTTTACTATCCGCCGGATCCGGCCAGTTATAAAGCGACCACTCTGGGAGGCAATCTGGGCGAATGTTCGGGTGGTCCGCGCTGTTTTAAATATGGAGTGACCAGAGACTACATCTTGGGCCTGGAAGTGGTTTTGCCCAACGGGAAGGTCATTCAAACTGGAGGACGAAATTTCAACAGTGAGCCCGAGTATGATTTGACCCGCATCATCGTCGGTTCGGAAGGAACGTTAGCTCTGATCACGAAAATTTTCTTGCGCATTCTGCCCCTGCCCGCGGCCAAGAAAACCATGCTGGCCATTTACAACCGGGTGGAGGACGCTTCTCAGACCGTGTCGGACATCGTGGCAGCGGGCATCGTACCGACGACCTTAGAGATGATGGATAACTTGCTGATCAACACGGCCGAGGATGCCACCGGGGCCGGGCTGCCGCGGGATGCCGGGGCCTTGCTCATTATTGAAATAGACGGACACCCTGAGGACATGGACGAGCAAGTGGAGACGATTGCCGGGATTTGTAAAAAAGCTCGCGTGCGGGAGTTCAAGATTGCCCGTACGGCGGCCGAGGTCGATCAACTCTGGCTGGCCCGCCGGGTCGTGATCGGTTCCGTGGCCCGCCGTCGTCCCTCCTATTCTCTGCAGGACATTACGGTTCCGCGCAGCATGTTTCCGAACATGGTGAGCGGGATTTTGCAAATCGCCAAGGAGCGCAACCTGGAAGTAGGGATCTTGGCCCATGCCGGTGATGGCAATATGCACCCCTTGGTTCTCTTTGACCAGCGCATAGAAGAGGAGGTAGAGCGTGTTCACCTGGCCGAGAAGGATATTTGCACACTCGCCCTGGAGCTGGGTGGCACGATGAGCGGGGAGCACGGTATCGGCTTGCTGAAGAAAAAGTATATTACGCTGGAGTTTTCGCCGGTTGCCATGGACTGTTTTGCCAAGATCAAGAACAGTTTTGATCCTCGGCACCTGTTGAATCCGGGTAAGATCATGAATTTGCAGAGTTAGGGAGTTGCGCGAAGGTATTCGCTCATTCGGAAGTGTTGAGGTTTTGCGAAGCGGGGGTTTCGCCGGCCGGCGGTTTTGCCGGCCGGGACGGGAATCCCCGCTCCTCGTTTGGGCCCGACCATCCTAGCTTAAAACCGTGGGTGACGAGGCCCTTCCGAGTTTATGGAACGTGCGCGGGAAAACCTCGGAATTGATTCCGGTGACCAAAAAGTGCGTCCCCGAACGCGGGGAGGAAGTGAACTCGTTCAACTAAAGTTGAAATCAAGAGGAGAATATCCGCTTTGGCAGCAGGAAACGCTAAAGTTTAACATGTTTGTCAAGCTGCGTTTTGCCATGATACCGTAAGAGATAGGTAATAGGTAAGAGATAGGTAAGAGATCAGTCAAAAATCTGCCGCAAAAAGCTGGCGAGGCGAGGGGAGGGAGAGTCCGGATGGAACTGGGAACAAGAGAGTGGCACGAGATCTTGGACGCCGCGCACAATGGGATTATTGCGGTGAACCGGGAAGGGCGGGTCATTGTATTTAATCGTGCGGCGGGCGAATTGGTGGGATGCGTCCAGACAGAGGCCTTTGGCCGGCGTCTGGAGGAGATCATTCCCAATACGCGTCTCATAGAGGTGATGGAAAGCGGAGAGCCTGAGTACGGTCAACCCTTGCCCTTGAGAGAGCGGGTCATTGTGACCAACCGCAGTCCCATTCGGCGTGGCCCTCAGATTATCGGGGCTGTGGGTGTCTTTCAGGATATAACGGACATTGAAGCGCTGTCCCAGGAACTGGAGACTGTGCGCCGGGCCCGTGCCGACCTGGATGCGGTGATCGAGTCCGTGGATGACGGCATTGTCGTCGCCAATGAGCTCGGCTTCATGGTCAGAGCGAATCAGGCCTATCTGCGCATCGCGGGGATCGCTCGGGACGAATTCGTGGGTAAGCATTTCTCCGAACTCCTTAAGCAGGGCTATCTCAACCGTTCGACCAGCCAAATGGTTCTGGAACGCCGGGCCCGGGTCAACGTGGTGGATGTGCGCAATGGCAAGGAACTGCTCATGACCGGAACGCCCATTTTTAACGAAAAGGGGGAACTGAGCCGGGTTGTGACTGCGGTCCGCGATATCAGTGAGCTGAGCGAACTCAAAGCCCGTGTGGCTGAGAGTGAAGAGAAAAGTAAGCGTTATTATCATGAACTGGAGCATTTGCGCTCTCGGCAATCTTTTCAGCAGATCCTGACGAAGAATCAGGAAATGCTGACCAAGGTGGAGATGGCGTTTCATGTGGCCAAGGTCGATTCCACGGTGCTGATTTTGGGAGAATCTGGGGTGGGGAAAGAATTGGTGGCGGGTTTGATTCACCGTGCCGGCAGTCGTTCCAAAAGCCCGTTCATCACTATCAATTGCGGAGCCATTCCGCTCAATCTCTTGGAGTCGGAGCTTTTTGGCTACGAAAAAGGGGCTTTTACCGGTGCTCAAAAGGAGGGTAAACTCGGGCTCTTTGAGTTGGCGCAAGGTGGGACTTTGTTTCTGGATGAGGTCGGGGAATTGCCCCTGGAATTACAGGTCAAAGTTTTACGGGCTTTGCAGGACCGGGAGATTACGCGCCTCGGGGGCAGTAAGCCGATCCGTTTAGATGTGCGCTTTGTGGCGGCGACCAACCGCGATTTGGAGGAGATGGTGCGGGAGAAAACCTTCCGGGAAGATCTGTTCTACCGTTTGAATGTCGTGCCGATCCTTCTTCCTCCCCTGCGCCGGCGTAAGGAAGACATCCCGCTTCTGGTCAATGAATTCTTGCGCAGGTTTAATACTCGGTATGGCTTGCAGAAGTGGATAACACCAGAAGTTATGGGAGTCTTCATGCTCTACGATTGGCCCGGGAATATCCGCGAACTGGAAAATACAGTGGAACGGCTCATGGTGACCAGTCGGGAGGATGCGATTAGCAGAGAAAGCTTGGAGAATGTTTTCTCCCCTGCGGGGGTGAAGGGGGTGAAACCGGCCGGCCTGAGCCCCTCGCGGGAAGTGGGCTACGAGAAACTGCCGGAATTTCCGGACGAGCCCGGAGGCACTTTTTCCCTGCCGGCGTACCTCGAAGAAGAGGAAAGGCGCCTGATTAGCCAAGCCTACGAAGTTGCGGGCAGCACGCGCAAGGCGGCCGCATTGCTCAAGATCAGCCAGTCAAGTCTTGTGAAGAAGATGCAGAAATATCGCGTGCGGGTCTGAGCAGACCGTTTTGCCTGCCGGCGTGACGGAACTATGGCAGGGCTGCCGCGCTGCCGGCGTCGAGTCTCCGGTTGGTTGTCCCATTTGCGGATAAAGTGATTCTGTAAGGAATCAAAAGAGAATGCCTGATTCCAATTTGAATCGGGTTGCAACTTATAAGTGTGCCGTGGATATATCAACATTGAGAGAAGGTTATGATTTTCGGAAAGACACGCGTGGCGCGTGTCTTTTTAAGTATTCCGACAAGGCATATCGGGTATGATGGCGGAAAATCGGTGAGCAGAGTTTAGGCCAGGGTTCGTGCCAGGGATTAAAAGCGGAACTCTGATCAGGGCTATGGGAGAGTGAAATTGACAAAAATCGGCAGTCCGAGTGATTCACAACGGAATCACAAAGGAGATGAATACCCGTAAAAACGCCGGAAATAAGGCATGCCAGATTTGGCACGCAATTTGCAATAGTTCCTTAGTAACCGTTTGGAGTGGTTGCGCGGGCTGGCAAGGATTGAGAGATGCGAAAGGATCAAGGGATACGAAGGGATCAAGGGACACGGAAGGATCAGGAGATAGAAAAGGATCAAGTAAGACGGAAGTATCAGGAAATACGATGGGAAAGAATTGAAGGATACAAAAAGATCGGGGGTATGACAGGATCGGGGAAGGCGAGGGTGGGAAAACAGGAAAGGTGCACAAGAAGCGTGAGGAGGAAGAAAAAATGAGTATGACACACCGTGAACGGGTGCTGGCTGCTTTGCGCCGGCAAGAACCGGATCAAGTGCCTTGGGTGGAAAACGATATTGAAGAGGCCCTGCAGGTGCAGATCATGGGCAGGGCGGACTTTACCCCCCCTGAACTGTGTGAGAAATTAGGTTTAAGCGGCTTTGGAGCCCACTTTCCCACGGGGGCGGCCGCCGATGGCCAGGGATTGGTGACGAAGGAAACCTACAAAGAAAGCTACTATAATCCCCAAAAAGTGACGTTCGATTTTTTCCCGCCCTGGATTGCCAAGATGGGTGCGGACCCTGATACGGGGCGGACCTATATTGAAAAGGGGCTTTTAGTTTCGGAGGAGTCTCTCAAGTTATTTGACCAGTTTCTGCCGGATCCGAATCATCCCGGGCGTTACGACAGGGTGGCGGAGTGGTTGGATAAATACAGAGGAGATTATGCCGTATTTGCCCGTATTCGCTTGGGGGCGGCCTCAACGATCGAGAGTATGGGGTTGGAGGAGTTCAGTTATGCTCAGGTGGACAATCCCGAACTGATCAACGAAATTCACCGCCGTTTTTCCGAATGGTCGGCGGCCGTTGTGGACCACCTAAATGACATGGATTTTGATTTCTTCTGGGCGAATGACGACTTGGCCGGGAATACGGGGCCCTTTATGTCGCCGAAAGTCTTTCGCGAGTTGTTGCTGCCGAACATGAAAATCGTGGCGGAAAGGATTAAGAAACCTTGGATTTTCCACAGCGACGGCAATCTTTTTCCCATTATGGAGGACCTGTTGAGTCTGGGCATGACGGCGATCCATCCCATTCAGCCTTCGGCCATGGATATCGGGAAAATGAAAAAGGAATACGGTGGAAGGGTGGCCATTCTGGGCAACATTGATCTCGATTATACCTTGCCTTTGGGCAGCGAGGAAGAGGTCGAGGCAGAGGTGCGAGACCGCATCAAGACAGCAGGTCCGGGCGGGGGGTACCTCATAGCGAGTGCCAACAGTCTGACGGACTATTGTAAAGTGGAAAATGTACTGGCTATGTCCAAGGCAATTAAGAAATACGGCAAATATCCACTGGAGGGATGAGCAGATGGTGAATGTATTGCAAGAAATTCAGGAAGGGGTCATTAACGGACAAGCTCCTCGGGTGAAAGAGTTGACTCAAACAGCTTTGGCTCAGGGACTGGGGCCGCAGACGGTCCTGAATGAGGGACTCGTGCCCGCCATGGCGGTGGTGGGTGAAAAATTCCAGAAGGGAGAGTTCTTTATCTCGGAAATGATGATCTCGGCCCGTGCCATGTACTCCGGTCTCAACTTGGTTAAACCCTTGCTGCTGAGCCAGAAGGCGGAAAGCAAAGGGAAGGCGGTGGTGGCCACGGTTCAAGGGGACCTGCATGATATCGGCAAAAACCTGGTCTGCATGATGATGGAAGGAGGTGGATATGAGGTCGTCGATTTGGGTGTAAACGCGACGCCCGCTAAGTTCGTCGCGGCGGTCAAGGAACATCAGCCTGATTTTGTCATGATGAGCGCCCTGCTTACCACGACGATGGCCAACATGGGCAAGACCATCCAGGCTTTGAGTGACAACGGCCTGCGCGCGAAGGTGAAAATCGGTATCGGCGGGGCGCCTGTGACACAGCGCTTTGCGGATTCCATCGGGGCCGACTTTTATGCCGCTGATGCCGGAGAAGCGGTGACTAAGGCCAATATGCTCCAGATAGGCGGAAATGCCTAAACGTGAATAACAAACTTAATGATGGGGAGCTTTGCCAGACGCCTTGAAAGAGCAGGACTCAGAAGAAGCAATGGGCAAGAAGCAATGCTATTTTATGTAGACTCCCCGGTCGAGCCCCAATTGGGGCTTCCTTTTAAAGGATAATTATCAGATGATTGGGAAAGTTTTCACTCGCACCTATTTGTTGTCGAGTGAAGAAGGGAAGCTTCTCTGCCGAGAACCCCATAGTTTCAGTTTCCAAAGAACCAGGTGTATTGTACCAAAAACTAAGCTAATGGGCACGAATTTTTGAGGGAAGCGGTACAAGACAAGTGGGCACAAGAAAGGAGAATTTATATGGCATCATCCGGGGCGGCCGAAACGACGTACAGATTCAACATCCCTCAGCGCCTGGAGCGCTTACCGATGAGTTCTTACCAGAAGAAAATCTTTGGCATTATCGCTACGGCTTGGCTTTTTGACTCGATTGATTTAGGCATGCTGACCTTCGTCCTCGGTTCTCTGCAGAAGGCTTTTCATTTAAGCGTGGTAGAGACTGGGCTTTTGTCCAGCGCCAGTTTCCTGGGCATGTTCTTCGGGGCCGCCATTTCCGGCATGTTGGCGGATCGCTTCGGCCGCAAGATTGTATTCCAGTGGAGCATGGTCATCTGGGGCTTGGGCAGTTTTCTTTGCGCTTTCTCCACAACACCAGCCATGCTCGCTTGGAGTCGGGTCGCAGTCGGTCTGGGCATGGGCATGGAATTTCCCATCGGGCAGTCTTTAGTTTCGGAGTTCATCCCGGCCAAGAACAGAGGGCGCTACATTGCTTACCTGGAGGGATTTTGGCCCATCGGCTTCATCGTGTCGGGTTTGTTAGCTTACTTTATCCTGCCGGTTGGTGGTTGGCGCTGGGTTTTCGCGGCCGAAGGTATTCCCGCCATTTTTGTCCTGTTTATTCGGCGCATTGTGCCCGAGTCTCCGCGTTGGTTGGAATGTAACGGCAGGGACACGGAAGCGGACCAAGTGATGGTAAAATTCGAGGAAAACGTAAAAAAAGCTTTGGGAACTGAGCAACTGCCGGAACCTGCGGACGGTAGTTACAGTGCCAAGGTCTGTGAAACGCGCAGTTCATTTTTGGACCTTTGGGCTCCGGGGTATGTCAAACGCACGATCATGGTTTGGATGCTCTGGTTTTTCGGCCTCCTCGGCTATTATGGTTTAACGACCTGGCTGGGGGCGTTCCTGCAGCAAGCGGGTTATTCGGTCACTAAGTCCGTTTTTTATACGCTGCTCATTTCTTTGGCAGGCATTCCCGGTTTCTTTGCCTCCGCTTACCTGCTCGAGATTATCGGACGCAAAGGGACAGTGGCCTTGATGTTGATTGGTTCCGCAGCCTCAGCCTATTTTTACGGGACTGCCACAAACATTACGACCTTGATTATTTTCGGTTTATGCATGCAGTTCTTTATGTTTGGCATGTGGTCAGCGATCTACGCTTACACGCCGGAGCTGTACCCCACCCGGGCCCGGGCCACAGGAGCAGGGTTTGCTTCCGCGGTCGGCAGGCTTGGTTCTCTCTTGGGACCTGCCATTGTGGGAGTGGTTTTGCCTAAGTCGGGGCATGCCGGCATCTTTACGCTGGGGGCGATCTCTTTCGTCATTGCCGCTGTCATCGTCCTCATTCTGGGGGTGGAGACCAAAGGACGCGTACTGGAAGAAATATCGGGCTGAGAAGCAGGGGTCAGGAAGTGAACGCAAAGATTTCAGGCTGAGAAGCCGGGGGTCAGGAAGTGAACGCAAAGATTTCGGGCTGAGAAGCAGGGGTTAGGAAGTGAACGGTAAGATTTCTACTGCGAAGCAGGGACTGGGCAGTGAATGGAAAGATTTCGGCCTGGACGGTAAACGGGCGAAAGAGGGGGTCGGGAAGTAAACCGAGCGGACGAAGGGGGTCGGTGCTTACGCCGACCCTGTCCTGCCCCCGGGGGGATGGGATGAATAGGGGGCCCGTCTGTCCCCCGGACAGAGGGAAAAGCGGTGAACAGATAAATCACGGAAAGAGGTGAAAGGGCTATGATGACATTCCGGGAGAGGATCTTGGCGACGTTAAAAGGAGACCCGACGGACTGCCTTCCTTATGTTCCGCGTCTGGACCTTTGGTACAAGTCCAACAAACTCAGGGGCACGCTGCCTTCCAAGTATAAGAAAGCCACGCTGACAGAAATCGTGGATGACCTGGGTGTGGGTTACCATGCGATTATCCCGGACTTTCTGGATTTCTTCGACCCGCTGGACGAGGTCGATCGAGCCTTAGGTATTTACCGGCTGCGCACATTACCTTACCGGACAGTCTTGCGAGGAATAAAGCGGAATATATCTTATGAGGGAGACCTCACTTGTGTGGAGTATAAGACACCCGCAGGAAGTATCAAGACGAAAGTTCTCTATGATGATACCATGCGCCAGGCCGGTATTACGATTACTCATATCCTGGAGCATGCCATCAAAAGTCTTGATGATTACGAAGCAGTCGCCTATATTTTTGAACAGGCCGAAGTGCAGCCGGCCTATGAGCAATATTTGGTGGCAAAAGGGGAAGTGGGAGACCGGGGAGTAGCTGTGGCCTATGTAAGCTTGGCCGGTTCGCCCATGCACTTAATTCAACGAGAGTTGATGAGTTATAACCTCTTTTTCTACGAACTTCACGATCATCCGCAAGAACTGGAGTGGTTGAGCCGGCGAATTGAAGGGTATTATCAGAAGGTATTTGATGTTGTGGCCAAGAGTCCGGCCGAGGTCATCCTGCTCGGTGCTAACTATGACGCGCAGATTACCTGGCCGCCTTTCTTCCGGGAGCACATCACGCCGACTCTGGCCCGCGCGGCTGATACGTTGCACGCCCAGGGAAAATTCCTCCTGACTCATACGGACGGGGAAAACAAAGGTCTGCTTCAGGCCTATGTGGAAGGCAAAATAGACGTTGCCGACTCCATCTGTCCGGCCCCGATGACTCAGCTTAGTTTGCGCGATGTACGGGAGGCTTTTGCCGGGAAAGTTACGGTTTGGGGTGGAATTCCGTCGGTGAGCGTCTTGGAGAATTCCATGAGTGATCAAGAATTCGAGGAGTATTTAGAAGATTTGTTGCGGCAGGCCGAGCGGGGAGACCACCTGATCCTGAGTATCGCCGACACGACACCGCCGGATGCCAAGTTTTCCAGGATAGAGCGAATCGCTCGGGCGGCAAGCGAGTTCGGCCCGGTGGGACGGGTATGATGTCCTAGGCCAAAGCAAAGGACGTAAGGCTAAGTTTTTTGTTCAAAGCGGTGTGCCAGAAATTGCCCTATCTCCTCGTGGGGCAGGGGTTTGCTGAAGAGATAGCCCTGGATTTCATCGCAGTGCTTTGCTGCAAGAAAATCCAGTTGCGCCGGTGTTTCCACCCCCTCGGCGATGACTTTCAACTTAAGGGTTTGAGCGAGGTCGATAATGGCTGTGACAATTTCCTCGCCTTGGCGGGGGAGAATATCCGCGACGAAAGATTTATCGATTTTCAGGGTATCGATGGGAAAGCGCCGCAAGTAGCTGAGGGAAGAAAATCCGGTGCCGAAGTCGTCAATGGAGATTCTGATTCCCATGTCCTTTAAAGAGCGCAAAATGGTAATCGTTAAGTCCAAATCGTCCGCAGCGATACTTTCGGTGATCTCAAGCTCAAGGGAATCAGGTTTAAGGGAGGTTTCCTTCAGGACGGCTCGGATGGTTTCCGCCAGTTGGGGCTGTTTGAACTGGCGTGCCGAGAGATTGACCGCGACCCGCAAGGGATATCCGGATTTGTGCCAGGCATGGACCTGGTTACAGGCGGACCGCAGCACCCATTCGCCCAAGGGGATGATGAGCCCGGTATCTTCCGCCACTGAAATGAAGGAAGAGGGAAGAAGCAAGCCCTTGTGTGGGTGTTGCCAGCGGACCAAAGCCTCGACGCCGACGACTGCCCTGCTGAGTACGGAGATTACAGGCTGATAATGGATTACCAATTCGTTGTTTGCCAATGCCCGGCGCAGGCTGTTTTCTATTTCCAGCCGGGACTGGGCGGTTTCATTTTGGGCAGGGGTGAAGAACTGGTAGTTGTTACGCCCGAGCTCTTTGGCGGAGTACATGGCGGCATCCGCATGCCTGACTAGGGTTTCAGTGTCCGTGCCGTCGTCCGGGTAAAGGCTGATACCGATGCTCGGGGTGATGAAGACCTCCTCCTGCTCCAGGAGAAAAGGGGTCGAGAAGACCGTGAGGATTTTCTGGGCAACGGTGCCGGCTTCAGTTCGGCCGAAGATTTCCGGAAGGATGAGGATGAATTCATCCCCTCCTTGGCGCCCTACCGTATCGCTTTCGCGCAGAAGGCCTTTTAATCGTGCGGCAATGGATCGCAGTAGGTGATCACCGACGGCATGGCCTAAAGTATCGTTGACAAGTTTGAAACGGTCTATATCCAAGAAGAGTATGGCAATATGGTGGTTTTTCCGGCGGGCCTGAGCAATGGCCTGCCTGAGGCGGTCATTGAAGAGCAGACGGTTGGGCAGGCCGGTCAAAGCGTCATGGTGAGCTTGGTGTGTCATCTGGCGCAGAAGTGCCCGCTTATCGCTGACATCATGAAAGACGAGGACAGCCCCTATGAGATTTCCCTGTCGGTCGAGGACGGGAGCCGCCGAATCCTCAATCGCGAACGGGTGATTATGGCGGTGAATGAGTACGGTATGATTGGCGAGCCCGACGATGCGCCTTTCTTTCAGACAGCGCGCAATAGGGTTTTCGACTTCCTTGGCGTCGATTTCGGAGACGATGTGAAAGACTTCGTCGAACCTCTTGCCTTTCGCTTCGGCAAGCGACCAACCGGTTAACTCCTCGGCGATTGGGTTTAGGTACTCTACGGTGCCGTGGACATCGGTCGTGATCACGCCGTCCCCGATGGAGTGCAAGGTGATTTGGGCGCGCTCTTTTTCCTGCCAAAGTTCTTCCTCTGCCTGCTTACGTGCAGTTACATCCCGGTAGAGGCAAACGATTTCCGCCGTGGACAAACGATAAACGTAGTTTTCCCGCCAGCGCCGGTCTTGGCCGTTGGGGTAGTAAATGGCGGGGAATTGTTCGGGGTGGCCGGTTTTCCGGACACGGCGCAATACCGTGCATATTCCGGATTGTTCGGCATAGGGGAACACTTCGGTGAGGGAACGTCCCAGGACGTCCTGACGGTTGACCTGTTCCAGTATTTCGGCTCTGCGATTAAACTCCCTGATAATAAATTGCTGTCCATTTTCTTGGATTTCAAATACTACGGCGGCGTTGCTCATGTGTTCAAGAATTTCCCGGTAACGTTCCTGGCTATGTTCCAACTCCGCCATAATGCGAGCCTCTTGCTCCTCCAAATTTTTTTGACGAGTGACGTCCTCAAGGGTGAGGACGATTTCTTCCGGGGCGGCGGAACCCGGCTGACAAATCGGATGAATCGTATAGGCGAGCCAGCGCGCGGGGAAGCGGGCGGAAGAAATTCTGACTCGTCCGCTGAGATTTGCCGGCGGGTTTGCGGCTGCGGCTAAAGTTACGGGGGAGCCGAACGGAACGGCCAAGACAGCGGGCTGCTTGGGCGAAAGGCTGGCGGCGATGTTTTGCCAAGTGAACGGAAGGCCGTTTTCGCAGCGGGCCTGCCAGTCGGGCCAGAAGGGCTCGGCTCCGGTAAGTTGACTTAGGCTCAGGCCGAGGAGGGACTGAGCGGCTTCATTGGCTTCAGTGACCGTTCCGGCAGGGTGCAGAATCATAACCCCGCTGGATACTCCTTGAAAAATGCGACGAAAGCGGGCTTCACGGGCCCTCACCCGGAGAAGCTGGGCTTGCAGTGTTTCCTTGGTTGCGCTGAGTTCTTCTTGGGCCTCCTCAAGTGTGAGCAGATGTTCCTGAAGCCGGGTTTCCGAGCGCTTAACAAGTCGGATGGCCTTGTTAATCAAGGTGTAGAGGAAAAGGGCAGTCAAAAAGATGAAGGCCCAGCCTTTTAGCGTGCCGGCTAGGACCGAGGCAGGTGAGTGTCCAAAGATGAGGTGTATCAAACTCACTAGATTCATCTTTTTTAGTCCCCTTCAGCTCTGAAAATAGCAGGTATTGTGGTCGCCCCGCGGGGCATTTAGCGGTGGATTCCAATGCCATTGACCGCGGGGTTCCGGGCAAGTGGAAGACAGAGGACTGGCCCGGGCAAAAGGGCTTGTCCTGCCGAGGGGAACGGCAAGTGGAGGGGAACGGCGAAAGGATAAGACTTTAAGGAAGCCGCGAGACTGTAGAACAAGAATTTCCTGCCAAGGGGGAAAGACATAATAGAACTAATTTCGCGAAACATTCGGTTTTTCCTGCCGGGGTGAGAGAAGGAGTTTGTCACCAATCGTTATCCCCAAGGAGGAAGGGACGGCTCGCCAGTCGCAAGTTGTTCTGAATTCCCTCCGCAGGCTGCGCGGAGGGCTGCTTTAATAGGCTAACTGTCAGGGGCGTTATCTCCCATGATGCTGAGGGTAAAGTGAGAGGGGTTTTAATGCTTCAGCTGCTGCTCGACCCGGGCAATGGCGGAGACAGCTGCGGCCAGGTCGGTCTTACTCGCCTGCAGCTGGGTCTGGCCGAAACTGCCGGGGAAAGCCAGGCTATCTTTACGCTCGAAGATAGAGGAGGTAAGCAAGCTGCCGCTTTGACTCAGGTCACTGAGAAGAGTGCTGTTGCCGGTCTCCCGGAGGGCTGCGGTATTTTCGTAATCTTGGGCGGATAAACGATAAAGACGCTGGAGTTTGGCGATCAGGCTATTCTTGTCTATGGCGTTGGCGCTAGTCGGGAGGGATTCATATTCTTTTAAAACATCTTTAAGAGAAAGGGCAATTTGATCGATATTCATAGTAGGTTGACTTATTTCCGGTGGCGGGTCGGGAAGATCAACCCAGCCGGAATCATGGCGTAACAAAACTATTTTGACGAGGACGATCATAAGAATGACAAGCGCCATCAGGCTAAACCGGGCTGAGCGGGACAGGTGGGTTAAGCGAGGAAGGCGGGTTAAGCGGGGTAGATGGGGCAGACCGGTCTGAGCGGTTCGATGAGTTAGGCGAGTTCGGTTGGCTCTATAGCTCGGATGGGTTCGACTGGATCGGTGGGTTTGATGGTTTAATTTGGACATTTCCTTTGCCGCCTTTCCAATTTAGTTCCTTACAGTTCTCTCAGATAGGGAGCGGTAGTACTAGACGCTGCAATAGTACGAGGTCGTGAAAGTACGAGGTTGGCTGCTGCGAGGTTGGGGCACTGCGAGGTTGCGATTGTGACAGCCTTTCCGTTAAGATATCTATGGTTCCGGTTTCTTTCTTATTCTTCGGCTCTTCTTCTTCCTCTCCCAACCGTTAAGTGAGACCGGATACTTGCCGTGGGTTCAAGGTATCACTTACAGTTTTTGGGCGGTAAGGCAGCCAGGCTGTGGGTCCGGCTGGCTCGGCCGAGAGAGTGGAACCGGCACACGGCATTTTACCAAGGCATGATGAAAGGACTCGGCGTGAAGCTGCACGGCTTTAGCCGTTGTGGGGCGTAACCGAGAGGGGGTAACGCGGAAAATGTCGACAAGGAGGGCGTTTTTGAAGTTCTTGGTCGGAGTGGGTGCGGGGTTCCTGCCCTGGTACGGTTGGCCGGATGTACTGCGAAATGTCCACGGGCAAGCGGTTCAGGCAGCGGTGCAAGATTACCGGCCGACTGAAAATACGGCTTCCCGACTCGACCCGTTCAAGAAAACGGGGGTTCTTGGCGGAGCAAATCCGTCCTATTTGAAGCGGACGGCGTCGGACGACATAATGGTGCTCGCCCAAGCGGACTTGGCGGGGCGCCGGGCGGGTTCAGCTGGCGAGGGGAAAGCTGCGGCCTATTTGCAGGATCAGATGCGGGGGTTGGGATTGCAACCCCTGGGAGATCTAGGGGCTGACGGCCGGCGGCTTTATACCCAGGCTTTTACGATTTATCCCGTGGTGGAGGAATTTGCTAACTTCTATTACGGACGTCACCTGACTTTTTCTCTGGGAGACCCTAAGGACCTGCGTACTCCCAGCGCCAATATTCTGGGGGGGTTAATGGGAACGCAGGCGGCGGAATCCGTGATTTTGTCGGCCCATTATGATCACATGGGCATTTTCGAAAGGAATCTCTATCCCGGCGCGAACGACAACGCTTCCGGGGTGGGCTCAATACTGGACGTGACGCGCAGACTCATTAAAGAAGGTGTGCGACCTAAGCGCAATCTGCTGTTGGCTTTTTGGAGCGCGGAAGAAATGGGTTTTGTCGGTTCCTCTGCCTTTATTAAAAGTCCGACCGTGCCGCTTCGGGGGATTCAGGCGGTATTTAACGCGGATACGGTTGGGAACGGTTCTTTGCGTGAATTTGCCCTTTGGGCCGACGGTCAGAATACGGCTGTACGGACTGCGCAAGCCGCCGCCCAGGAATGTGGTTCCTCGGCTCCGGTGGTGCCGAACCACGGCTATAACAGTGATCAGTATTATTTCAACCTGAACCATATTCCGGCTACAACTCTGATGGCCCGCACTTGGTTGGAGAAAAATCACACACCCGAGGATATACCGAGCTTCGTGAATCCGCAAAAGATCACCTTGGCAAGTGATATCCTGTATAAGGCTGTACATAAGATGGCCTTTTAGGACGTTTCGAGCTAAGGCATCCGATCATCCTTTGCAAATCGTCAGCGGATAAGGTAAAATAACCAGAGTGGCATAGGTTATTCAGCGAACGAGGGGAAACGCCTGGGAATGGGCGCTTTGGCTCGGGACGAAGGGAACACTTGCCGTCAAATGAATGCGGGCGTGGCGGAATTGGCAGACGCGCAAGATTTAGGATCTTGTGTCGAGAGGCGTGCAGGTTCAAGTCCTGTCGCCCGCACCACTCACAATCAGAAGGATTTGAACCCTCGAAGCTCAAATCCTTTTGCTTTATTTATCAATGGTATACATGCTGGAATATTACAGCGTGTCTTTCAATTTCACCTGAATCTCAAGCGTTTTCCCATTCTGCCTTACCTCAATGTAATCCGTCAGGCGGCGGAGGTCGGCTTCGTCGATGGGCGTGTTTTTCAGCACTTTGTCGAGAGCGGCTATGCGTTTCGCCAGATCTCTGAGCTTACGTCGCAGTTTGGCATCGAGTGTTTTGAGATTGTTTAGCTCCAGCCGGGCTTGTTCATGATCCGCTGTGAGCCGTATAATGAGAGCCGTGTAGCGTTCAGCGTTTTCGTGGATACGGTGGGATTCACAGAATGACTTACCGTATAGCTGATAGTTCCTACAGATATATTCGACGCGCTGCTTTCCGTTCCACCATCGGATGATGGGGACAAAAAGAGCGCCGCAGTCGCCGCGTTTCAGGAGACCGGCATATCGGTGAGCAGCGATATTATTTTCCCTGGGCACTCGTTTGCCGTTACGGGATACCAACTCCGTCTGCGCCGTCAGCCATTCCTTTTTGGATACGATAGCTGGCAGGAAGTCTTCATGGCGGAACTGTTCCTCCTTCGGGATAAAGAGAGTGACCTTTCCTTTGTGCATTTCGGCCTTGTGATTTCGGAGCGTTCCGGCGTAGTTTTCATCGCTCAGAATTCTTTTGACACCGGTGTAATTCCATAAATAAATATGCTGTCCATCCTTATCGGTATGGATGTCAGGATTATGCTTGCCATAGAGTTCAGCCTGAAGCTGTGCCGGGGTCTTGCGCTGTTGCTGGTTCAATAGCTGGCTGATAGGCCTTAACCCGACGCCGCTTAAGTACAGAGAAAAGATGAGGCGAACCGTGTCGGCCGCCTCATCCACTATCTCAACTTGTTTTGTATTTTTGTTCTTCCAATCCGAAGGGAGCTATAATAACAATGCCAGCTTTTTGCTTCTGCCGATATCCTGTCCTTATCTTTCGCCCTATGTCTCTCGCGTAGTAGTCATTCATCAAACCCCGGATGCCGATGGTCAGGTCATCGTTTTATCGAAGGTGTCCACGCTCTCAGTGACCGAGAGGACACGAACATTGTTTTCCCGCGGGAAGTCGATGAGAAGTGCGGTCTGTATCTTATGCCGGTCGAGGCGGGATAAGTCCTTGACGATGACGGCGTCGATGCTTCCGGCTTCTACCGCCTTGACGATTTCACGGATGCCCTCGCGCTGAAAATTCATCCCGCTGGCGTTGTAGTCGGAGGATTCACCTGCGACAATGTAGCCATTGCGGAGAGCGTATTCAAGCGTAATCCTTCGCTGGTTCAGCAGGGAATTCTGTTCCTTATCGTCATCGTTTGAGAGGCGATAGTAAAGCCAGACCCGCATCATCCCACCGCCTTTTCCGTCGTCAACTCGTATACATCCTCGTCATCAAACAGGAGGGGAGCGAGCCTGTCGAAGTCAAAGTCCAAAGCAAAAGAGCGTTCCATTGTCTGCATGGTTTCGTCGTACTCGTCGGAGTGTGTCGGAAAGGAGCCTTGATAGCGATGTTCACGTCCAACCTACCGCCCTCGATCTCGGTGATACGGATACCCTCTATAAAGAGTCTGAGCTGCGCCTCGCTGATACCGTCAGCGGCGAGGATGTCGTCTATCATTCCGATGTCGCGCTTGATGGAGATCTGCTTTCGCCGGATGGTATCTGACAGATTTTCGAGGTCGGCGATGCGCTTCCGGAATGCTTCCTTTTCCGCCTCACGCTTTTCTATCGTGCGGGTGTATCGCTCGGCGTTATCACGGTCACGGATGCGTTCCAACAGGATAGCCTCGATATCTTCCTCTAAGGCACCCAGCCGCTCCTTCAGCTTTTTAATCTGATTCTCCGCTAGATTCGCTTTCGGAATCCAGTGGTTCTCCGTACATTTAGAAGAAGCCGCGCCTGATCCCATATTTCTAACACACAGAGAATCTGCCCGAGGTTTTACGGGACGGAGAAACTCGCCTTATACAAGGCTCACATGCACAAGGATAAAGAAGGATTGGACATAGTAACTAACAGACAAAAGGGTTTGAAAATGCGAAATATATCTGATTGATTATTCAGGAAAGAAATGGTATACTAAGCTCAATCTTTTATCTGCGATTATTTATTATTCTTCGCAGAGAACGAAAGGAGCTGGTTTTAATGACGGTTATTTTTGAGGTGGCTTTCGTCTAAAACAGAATATTGGGCAGAGCAATAATTTTCAGGGTGTGAGTACGCCTTTTGTTGCTGTGCCGCTATGAGGAACCTTTCGTGAATACTGTAGACCTCTACGGGCATACGAACAGGTATGCCCGTGTTTATTTATAACACTTGCATTACCTGTGACGAACCGCAGTTTGCAGCTATCGATGGCTGCTTGCTGCGGCATTTTTATGCCCTTTTCTGTGAATCCAAATTTATAGCGAAAGGAGTTGTTGTTTTATGACTGTTTTTCTTGATACTTGTAAAATATCAACTGCATTGGAGGATAAAAGGATTGAACCTGATAGATTACGGATTTATTCCGTCGATGTTATATTCCCTTGCGCCGCAGGACGAAGTATCCGGCATTCCGGCGAGGATCACCGCTGTTCACAAGGAGCGGTATGAACTCGCCTGTGAATTCGGGCAAGCCTTCGGCAGACTGAAAACCAGCGTTTATTATGCAGATGGCAGAGAGGGCTTCCCGACAACGGGAGATTTTGTGATGATAAACTTCAATCAGAGCGGCGATAGCCAGGTTATTAAAACACTGCCTCGCAGGTCGTTCTTTTCGAGACGTGACCCGACGCCGGGACGAGGTGAGCAGGCGGTTGCCGCAAACTTTGATTATGTGTTTATCATGCAGTCTCTCAACTTCGATTTTAACCCGAAGCGCATGGAGCGATATATCACTCTTGCGTGGCAGTCGGGAGCGATGCCGGTGCTGATCCTGACAAAGGCTGACCTGGTCAAGGATTTCACCGAGCAAATGCGAGCGGCGGAAAAGGTCGCGTCCGGCATTGGGATATATGCTGTCAGCGCGGTGAGCGGTGCTGGAATTGACGCGCTGACTGATTATCTGAAGCCCCGAAAAACTATTGTCTTTCTTGGCTCGTCGGGCGTCGGCAAGTCAAGCCTTGTCAATGCGCTGACGGGGTCAGACATTATGGCAGTAAACGAAATACGTGAGGACGACAGCAAAGGCCGCCATACCACCACTCACCGGCAGCTCATCATGCTCGACAGCGGCGTAATGATTATTGACACCCCCGGCATGCGTGAGCTTGGTATGTGGGATGTCAGCCAAGGGCTCGGTGAAGCGTTCGGCGATGTGGAGCAGTATTTCGGGAAGTGCAAATTTAAAGATTGCAAGCATCAGACCGAGCCGGGCTGTGCTGTCAAAGCCGCCATTGAAAACGGCGAGCTGCCGCCGGAAAGATGGAACAGCTATTTAAACCTCAAGCGTGAGGCTAAATTCTCTGATGATAAAGGCGCTTATTTGCGTCAGAAGCAGCAATGGCACAAGGAGCTTGCCAAATGGGGCAAGCAAATGAAGAAAAACGGAGGAAAACAGAAATGAATATAAGGTTTGTGAAGAATGAAGCAGGTGCTAATCGACAGCTGCTTATGGAATACACCGCGCGGCTTACAGGCATAGGTGACGATCTTTGGGAGGAGCATATTTTGAATGGGGTACATTACAATATCCTTTCAAACAATGCTGAAATCGGTTATTTCACAGACAGCGACGCATGGAAAAAGAGCGTTGGCATCGCGGAGTGCAAACCCGGCAGTCAAATGGTATCTTGAACAGCGCTGCCCGGAATGTGCGCCTCTTATAACTGAGCTCACTGCAAATGCGCCCACGACTTCCAGCACAGAGCAAATCCGAGAAGCAGAGGTCCACGCGATGATTGGCGTGGAGGACTTTGTTGTCTACACCACGCCGGAGGTCATGGCAGAAAAGTGCGATTTCATACGCGGGTGGAGCAAGGAGCGTCTGTTTGAACTTGCTGACTCAGCAGGAAAAACCGTGCTTGACGTCGGTGCGGGTTCCGGGCGGCTGACTTTCGCCGCGCTGAAAAATCGGCATGGGTTTATGCGAGCGAGCCCTTCGGGACGCTGCGTGAGTTTATGCGTGACAAAATCAAGCGTGAGGGCATTAAGAACATCCGAGTGCTGGACGGTCTTGTCACAGAGCTTCCTTTCCCAGACGATACATTTGACATCGTGATGTCTGGTCACGTCGTCGGCGATGATTGGGACGCTGAGCTTGCTGAAATCACCCGTATCTGTAGGCCCGGAGGCTGGCTGCTTGACTGCCCCGGCGACTCCGAGCGGGATTTAAAACCAAAGCCAGAGCTTACGAGTTGTGGCTGGGAAGAAATCCATTATGTCGGCAGCTTCGGGAAAGACGTTTACATTCACCGCAAGCAGGTAGCCAAGTAAAGCAAGCTCTTATGACACCACAGGCAAGGGAGATTGACTTCTCCTTTGCCTGTGGTTTTAATACAGTAATCACCTTATATCGACCAATACACGGTTAATGTTGCGGATTTCAATAGGAACTAAGTTTTGATATTTCTGGAGGATAGCATCATACAAAGCACCGCCGTACTTAGGGGCATCAATAGTTATAGCTGTAAAATACTTAATCTTCTGCGTATCGAATCCATTACGCCCGATGGCGTGCAGTGTTAATGCGGGATTCAATATCGAAGAACCCCTCATTTTTACGAGTTTTCTGGTTACGGTATCCCATTTCAAATCCACAGCCCGCAAATCCGTCTCATCCCAATATTTTTTGGCGGGATGGCTCACTGGAAATTACGACTTGGCATAACCATTATCCAATAAACCCTTTACCTGCATAACATGGTCGGGCTTGAGCAAGTTAAGCTTTTTGCTTGAAAAGCCTTTTTTGGTAAAGTTATAGGTCATATCATGAGGAATAAAAACATCCTCAATACAGTTACATGAATAAGCATCAGGATCGTTTACATTTGGATTGACGATAGTCGAGATAGTCCATGTTATGGTGACATTTCCTTTAACATCATTAATCATTGGAGCGAAAATAGGTAATCTGACTGTTTGCGAAGAATCAAGTACGCCGGAATATAGGATTGTGACTTTGTTATCTTCGCAATTAATAATATCGTCGACATTATCAAGGCAAAATCCAAATCCCTGTTCATCCTGCGTTAATGCGTCACACTTTTGTGCGGTGTGAATTAATAAGGTGCGGCCAATATGTGGAATAATTCTGTTGCTCTTGGCCATTAGCTTTCCAATTTTATGTACCGCAAATGGAGATGCGAAGCTTGTCCCTGCCGAGGTAGATAAAGTATTGGCTTTTGCTCCGACTAATACAAAAGGTCTATCAAGACTTCCACCAAACTCAAGTATATCGGGCTTAATCTTTGCGCCTTCTCTGCCTTCGCCGATACAGCTATATGATGCACGTGTTTTTGAGCCATCGGCGGCATAGGTATATGCTCCGATACCCAGCCCATTAACCATATCCGATGGTGACTGAACTCGGTTATGCGGATAATCGCATTCGCCGTCATTTCCAACCGCAACACAAATTAAAGGGTTTATATCACCATCGGCGACTTTATAGGTCAACAAGTCGAGAACGTAGGTAAATCGGCTTATGCTGTCGTCTACGATTGCTCCTACAGGACCGAATGACAGGTTGTATAATTTAATGGTGGTGCGTCCTTTTATAACATCCTCAATAGCATCGATAGCCTCGTAAAGCTCAAAATCAAAACGATCCTTTACTGGCAATACGCGATAGCTCTCAACTGATACGGGCGGTATTTCCAATTTATCTGTCGAACTACATCCGGCAAGGTTTCCGTATAAAACCGTTCCGCAAACACCAGTACCATGTTCAACACAACCGGCATCCTCCGGTTCAGAGACACAGTCGACGGCGGTCACATATTTGGACAACAAAGGCACGTTTTCGGCAACGCCGCCATCAAATACACCGACAGTGATTTTTGACTTCTTCTTTGCATCCGGCGCTTGAGGCGCGCTATTTGACGGCAACGTTCTTATGGGAGCAATACTGACTTGCCCCATTGGATGAATAGCTCTTAAAGGGTTTAGCGCCGATATTTTTGCTACTTCATCCTTGGAGCAAATCGCAGAAACAAAGGTTGGACCGTCATGGTAACTACGGATAATCATGCGGTCTTCCGGTAATTTGCTCGTGCTGCGAAAAAGAGAAATCATTTCATCTGTTTCGCTAGCCATGGGATGCAATACTATTTCAACAGTTCCAGAATCCCAATCGTCGGGAAACCCCATAATTTTCTCATCCCGGGAAAGAAGATCCATAGAGCGAATAGAGCCTATCTGGTTTCTCCATGATTCAACATTATCTTTGAGGCCTTTTTCCAAAGTGGTTTTTAAATTACTTAATCCCTGATCCGTTGCCTTAACAAAATATAGCTTTGCGTCTGTATCTTCTTCAAATTCGGTTGTGGCGTTAATTTTATATTTCCTGCCGCCGACGATTTCTAAGCTTCTATCGCCAGGAATAATCGAAGTAGGAACGTAAGATTTCGCCTCAAATTTCGGCTCCATACGGACACATATTACTTTTTCGTCCATGAATATTTCTTCTTGCTTCTGTACCCGCTCAAAAATCTGATCAATGTAGTGAATCATGTTTTGCTTTGCAATTGGATATTCATTAGGAATTTTCTTTTCCATAGGGCCGGCTTTCTTTCTAATTGGTTCAACATATAGCTCGCCATTAGCGATTATGGGATGTTTTTCATTCGGCATGCTCATCGTCCCCCTTTCTGTTTACACTGAGATATCTTGAGACAGTGGTCGATGGTATTTGGGTTATCATAGAGATATCTCTTAAGCTCAAGCTGGAAGATTCTATTTTTAGTATTCTGCAGATATTAATCTTATCTTCTTTTGTTGCCAAAGGCTTTATTTTGTATAATTCCGATAATGCAATTATTTGTAGCGGTTCGTCTGGGCTCAGGAATGCTCTCCGTTTCATATGCTCGCTTAGCTTACATATATCAGCGGCATTTATATCTTTCGTGTGCTTGACTAAATAATCCAAAGTATCTCTCTTCAAATTATCTCCGAATTTCCCGAGATGCCTAATTAGTAAAGACCGGCGTTCACGCTCATCGGGCATGGAAATGGTTAAGGTTCGGTCAAATCGCCTCCATATAGCTTTATCAAGAAGCTCAGGATGGTTAGTGGCGCCGATAATTACACAGGAGGAAGGACAGTCCTCCAATTCCTTTAATAGCACATTTACTAAGCGCTTCAATTCGCCTAAATCACCAGCATCATCTCTCCGCTTTGCGATGGCATCCAATTCGTCTAAGAACAAGATGGTTCTCTGTGATCTCGCGTAATCGAAAATGTTTCGAATATTCTGGCCAGTCCTTCCAAGATAACTTGAAATTGATGACGCTAGGTCAAGTGTTACTATCGGTGTTTTTAACCGATATGCAAGCCAATAAGCAATATAAGTTTTGCCGACTCCGGGAGGGCCATTAAGCAATATGCTGTTAGGTGGAACGATATCTTCCCTTAGAAAATCTTTGAGCATTTGTCTTTCCTTGATAAAATCCTCAAGTTGCTGTCCGGTAAAATCTCCCAAGATCGGATCTGGAATCTCAATCGGCTCTTCGATTTTTACAAGGGAATATCTCGTTTCCTTATCGACTGGCAATGGCTGCATATCAATTGAGCGGGTTACAGAGCTATCAAGTCTTGAATAGGCTAATGCTTTGGTTATTTCCTCGGCGGCAGCAGGGTAGTCTTTTTTTATTTTCCTTGCAATCATGAGCGCTGTCGCTTCAATGTTCTTTTTATCGGCTTCCAAGCTTGAACGGACAAGTTTGGGAATTAAGTCAAATACGTTCATCTGTTCCACTCCTTGTAACATTATAGTTTTGGCACAGTTATATAATAGCCTTAGATTGAGGGAATGTCAATAGATGTTGTTCCAATTAACAGAGTATATTAAAAGTGGTACAGAAAATAAGCGCGAGGAAAGGGTCGAGATTTCGAAGGAAATACTATATTGTGCGATTGCTTGTACCGTGCTATCATCCATAGATTAGCCAAGGGACTTGTAATCATTCACTGAGGTGACGATACCTTTAGGATCTTGTGCCACATGGCGTGCAGGTTCAAGTCCTGTCGCCCGCACCAAAAAAGGCGCCATCTGTATGATAAAAGGAACTTTATCGATAGGTGGTTTTTGTTTTGCCCGAAAGTCCAGTAATGTTGCCGGATGCGTTGATAAAGGAGTAACCCTTGCGATTGCACCCGATGGGTTATGGTCACGCTGAAAGTGGTTTACATAAAAAGGTCTTTTGGCTATAATAATATTAGATATTAAATTGGTCAAAGGGGGCCTTGTTTGTGTACATACGCCGCCATATGGAGGATACCGTTAATAAAATTGCGAGGATGTTTGGCGCGGTTTTAGTGACCGGTCCCCGTCAGGTTGGTAAAACCACGCTTTTGCACATGGTTACCGAAGGCATGACTTATGTCACGCTGGACGATCCCTTACTCCTGCAGTCAGCCAGAGAGGAGCCGGGAACGTTTTGCAGGAACGTGTCCTTGCCGGCATTTATTGACGAGGTCCAGTATGCACCCACCCTGTTTCCGCACATCAAAATGTCTATCGACAGGGAAAAAAAGAAAGGGCAGTTTTTCCTGTCCGGCTCGCAACAGTTCAAGATGATGAAAAATGTAGGCGAGTCCTTGGCGGGGCGCATCGGTATCCTCAGTCTGCTGGGGCTTTCGCTGCGTGAAATCAGTGGAACCCGCTTTGATAAACCTTTTATCCCCACCTCTGGGTACTTTGCGGAAAGAGGCCGGGACTTAAAGAAAACGACCTATAAGCAGATTTGGCAGATCATACACCGGGGCAGTATGCCGGAGTTGCACGCCAACCCAGAGATTGACTGGCAGATGTTCTATGGAGCCTACACAAAGTCCTACATTGAGAGAGACGTGCGGGAACTCACCCAAGTGGGTGATGAAGTAAAGTTCCTAAAATTCATCACGGTCATGGCGGCTTCCACTGGGCAATTGCTAAACCTCGCTTCCGTCTGCCGGGATATAGGTGTCAGTCAGCCCACCGCACATCGTTGGCTCTCTATTTTGCAGACCTCCAATCTGGTCTACTTGTTGCAGCCCTATTCCAACAATTTGACAAAACGGGCTGTCAAGACGCCCAAAGTGTATTTTCTGGACACAGGGCTGGCCGCCTACCTGACAAGGTGGAATACACCGGATGTGATGCAAAACGGGGCGATGGCCGGGGCCTTCTTTGAAACCTTCGTGATAGCCGAGATCATTAAAAGTTACTTCAACGCGGGCGTCCTCGAACCGCCTCTCTTCTTTTATCGCGATAAAGAACAGAATGAGATAGACCTGATCATTTCTGAAAACGGGGTACTTTATCCGATTGAAGTCAAAAAGTATGCCGACCCGAGTCGCAAAGACGTCGAGGCGTTTTCGGTGTTGGACAAAATCAGCGGGGTTGTGCGGGGCCCCGGTGGCGTCATTTGTCTGTATGAAGACCTGGTCGGGCTGAAAGATGATGACAGAGTGATACCGGTAACGATGATTTGAGCAAGGATGTCTACAATTTACGCGTTGCGAAAGCGGCTGAGAAACTCTTGGGTGCGTTGGTTGTGCGGGTTGCCAAACAAAGCTTGCGGAGGCCCCTGCTCCACTATTGAACCTTCCATGAAGATCACCCTGTCCGCGACTTCTTGAGCAAAAGCCATCTCATGAGTAATCACCAGCATTGTCATATTTCCCTCTTCGGCGATCTCTTTTAGAACAAGAAGAACTTCGCCGACCATTTCAGGGTCAAGGGCAGAAGTAACTTCATCAAATACCATGACTTTGGGGTGCATGACCAAAGCCCTGGCGATAGCTACTCGTTGTTGCTGTCCACCCGACAATTGCCGGGGATAGTTATCAAGTTTTGCCTCGAGGCCAACTTTCTTGAGCATACTAATCGCTTGTTCTTTAGCTTTGTCTTTTGGGATACCTAACACATGCACCGGTGCTTCCATGACGTTTCTCAAAATTGTCATGTGCGGAAAAAGATTAAACTGCTGAAACACCATCCCCGCGTTGCCGCGAACTTTACGTAAATGCTTTTCATCCGCAGGTACCAGTTCTCCTTTTACAGTCTTGTGCCACAGCATCTCCCCGTCGATCTCAATAGTGCCGGACGTTGGTTTTTCCAAGGTTACCAACATTCGCCCTAAGGTCGTCTTTCCTGACCCACTCGGCCCAATCACAGCCACTTTTTCCGAGGGGGCAATTTCAAGGTTAATGTCTGTTAATACTTTCAAATCGCCGAATGACTTGCAGATGTTCCGATAGCGGACCATGGGCTGAACCTTCGCAGTTTCCGCATTCGTGTTCATGTTGTTTCCTCCAATGGTTAGTCCAAATTTCTCCAATAATCCATAACCCATAACCCATAATCCGTCTACGATGTTCGTTGGGTGAGGCCTTATTTTAAGTGTTGATTCAAACGGACATTGACCTGTTGTACAATTAGGGATAAAAGATTGCTCGTTATCAGAAACAAGAAACCCACCATGGTTATCGGCTCAAGATAGCGAAATGAATTATCGCCAATGATTTTGGCCCTCTCCAAAACTTCCACCAGGGTAATGGCTGAAAGCAAGGGGGTGTCCTTGAGCAAGGCAATCAAGTAGTTGCCAAACACAGGAATCAAGGGAGGAACCGCTTGAGGTATGATAATCGTCAGCCAGGTACGCAGACGGGAAAAATTCAGGACATTCGCCGCTTCCCACTGCCCTTTCGGTACGGACTCGATCCCGGCCCGATACACTTCTGACAAATAGGTACTGTAATGGAGACCGAGTGTTAAAACTCCGGCAAGAAAGGGAGTTAAAACTAAGCCGAACTTGGGAAAAACATAAAACACAAAATACAACTGGGCAAGTAATGGGGTACTCCTGACAAATTCCACGATTGCTCCCACGGCGAGGGCCAGAGGTTTAACCCCCGAACGCTTCGCCATAGCAAACAGTAAACCAAGAATACAAGCAAGCAGAAAAGCAACAAATGTCGCACTGATTGTAATGCGTAATGCGGCTATTAGCTGAGGCAGTACGGAAAGAGCAAATTGCCAATTCCACATAGTTATGCCCTCCCCACGGTGATTTTGCGTTCAAGCCAGCGCACACCCAAAGTAAGGGGATAGGCAAGACAAAAATAAATCACCAGTACTAAGCCAAAGACCTCAGTTGTGCGTAGCGTGGTATTCTGAATCATTTTCCCCTGAAACATAAGATCATTGAGGGTTATGAGAGATACTAAGGCAGTTGATTTTAGCAATTCAATTAGGTTATTGCCGAATGTCGGAATCATGATCATGAAGGCCTGGGGTAAAATTATACGCCATGTGATTTGAGAGGGCTTCATATTGAGGACTACCCCCGCTTCAGTTTGACCTTTGGGAATGGCCAGAACCGAACTGCGGACAACCTCTGAGCCGTAAGCTCCAAAGTTCATGCCCAAAATAAGAATTCCCGCCGCGAGAGCGGAAATGTTTACGTTAAAAAGCGGAAGGACAAAGTATACCCAAAAAAGTTGCACGAGTAAAGAAGTGCCGCGGAAGAATTCCGTATAAATTATAGCTATGGCTCGCAGCGGCCAAAACTTGGCCATGCGTGAAAACCCGACAATAAAAGAAATCACAAAAGCCAGTAATGCCGCAAATACGGTCAACTCGATTGTTACCACAGTGCCACGCAACAACTGCACTAAAATATTAAAAGGCGGGTGCACATAACCACGCTCCTCAATTTCCGCCGCCTAAGCTTGATAGACAAGGCCTTCAATAAGTGATCGTTGCGTGATCCGCCGTCTTTGTAAACAAGTAACAAAAAACTTTGGAGCACGCAACGACAGACTCCGAGTAGCTTAGTGAATAAGATATTTGGAGTTTTAGATGGTTTCCCAATTATCCCCAATTATCCTCAGTTATTCCCAATTACAAGCAAACGAATTAATCATTAAGATTTAGCCATTAAGATTGTTTTTGCAGAACTTGTTGTACCGTAATTCCCTTGGGCAGGTTATCTTTGGTGAAGCCGAATGGCTCAATGATCTTGAGTAATTCTCCCGATTTCTCTAACTTAGCCAACTCTTCGTTATAAGCCTTACGGAAATCATTATCATTCTTTCTGAATACCGCGGCTCCGTAACCGACAATGCTCTTTCCGTTGATCACAGGTTGAGTAAAGTTTTGAACTTCTTCGATTTTAGGATCATTGGCTGCCTTTAAGATAGCAAGCAAAGATGGACCGGTCATTGTTATAACGTTTACCCGGCCAGCCTGAAGAGCCGCTAAGGCAGAGGGTTGATCCGGAACCGTCACGATCTGGGAAGTTTTTACACCCGATCCGGTCAGGTAGTTGTTTTCGATTCCGCCAGCCATAACGCCAACCTTGACTTTAGGATTGGCGGCAATATCTTTATAACTGTGGAGGTTATACGGATTCCCTGCTTTAACTGCAATCGCTTCTCCCATTTGGTAATCCGGATTGGCGAAGGCAGCTTCCTTAGCCCGGGCAGGCGTGATAAACATTCCGGCAGTAATTATATCAAAACGATGGGCATTCAAACCGGGAATAAGGGAGCCAAATTCGGTAAGGACACCATTCATTTCCTTAATCCCCAGGTTTTTGAGAATCGTCCGGGCAACTTCCACAGATTCACCGGTGAGTTTGCCGTTGGGAGTAGCGTAAGCATAAGGTTTTTCATTAGCAAAACCGACGGTAATGTATCCCTGCTTTTTGGCTTTTTCCAAAGTTGTTTGTTGGGCACTGTTCGTGGGGTTGCCGCCGCATCCAACCAGGGAAAATATCAAGACCGGGATTAAAGCCAAAGAGACAATAAAAGCACTTTTCTTCATAGATATCCTCCTTTTTATCCCTTGTAAATACTGCTTTCTTAACCAGATCTTCTTATCTCAGGTGATAGTTTCATAATTTTATCTCACCTCCCGTATTTCGTTTCATCTCCTGTAGTGCTAACACTATGGTTGTCGAAGTTCGCTTTGCTTTAAACTAAATATGTTTCGCGCTTTCGGATGCACTTGAAAATTTAATGCAACTTGAAATAAAAGGGCGACAGACTCGTCTTAACCAGACAACTTGCCCTAGTAATATGAGTTGGCATCTGATGATGCCATTTTACTAGTTGAGCATAGTAATGTCAATGTCAACCTGTAGTGTAGCCCGGACATGTGTAAGTGATTTACCGCAAGCTCAAAGAGCATAATCTGGGTTAGAGGGGTGAGTCCGAGTCAGCAAAACCAAACCAGTTTTATAGAAAGTTTGCGTGACAAGCCGAAATAATTCGATAAAAACGGCGTCCCGCCCCGGTCAGGTCTCAGCCTGGCCTTTTTCCTTGTGGTAGGGGGCATAGCGGTGGATGAAGCTTGTTTACTTTCTAAAATATCTGTATTAATCTAATAAGTAGAATAATAGACACAGCAAATTTTGGCGGAGGGGAAGGAGAAAGATTAGATGAACTTACTGCGGACCAAATCTGTTCAACAGTTGGTTTCCGAATCGGAAGAACAACAGACAAAACTGAAGAGGGCCCTCAGCGCCTTTGACCTAACGGCTTTGGGCATTGGGGGGATCATCGGGACGGGTATTTTCGTCCTGACCGGGATCGGGGCCAGTAATTTTGCCGGTCCGGCCCTGGTTATCTCATTTATCATGGCGGGACTGGCCAGCGGTCTCGCGGCTTTGTCTTATGCCGAGTTTGCGGCCATGATCCCGGTGGCCGGGAGTGCTTACACTTATGGCTACGCGGCCCTGGGCGAAATTTTCGCTTGGGTCATTGGCTGGGACCTTCTCTTGGAGTACGGTTTGGCTTCTTCCACCGTGGCGGTCGGTTGGTCCGGCTACTTGGTTAACCTGCTTTCCGCCATCGGAGTCAATCTGCCCGCCTGGGCCATCAACGCTCCCGGAGCCGGAGGAATCATCAATCTGCCGGCCATCCTGATTGTGGGACTCATTGTCGGCTTGCTCACAGTTGGGGTTAAAGAGAGTAAATGGGTCAATAACATCATAGTCGTCGTCAAACTCGCTGTCATTGTGCTTTTTATTGCGGTGGGGACTTCACACGTCACAACCGCAAACTGGCATCCCTATATGCCTTTTGGTTGGGGTGGTGTCATGACGGGGGCGAGCATTATCTTTTTTGCCTATTTAGGCTTTGATGCCGTTTCCACCGCGGCGGAGGAGGCAAAAAGGCCCCAACGCGATTTACCTATCGGCCTCATGGCCTCGCTCGGGATTTCTACTGTTCTTTATATTTTGGTCACCATGATCCTAACCGGAATGGTCAATTACACGAAACTTAATACCTCGGCGCCTGTCTCCTTCGCTCTTAATTATATCGGGCTGCACTGGGCGGCGGCACTTTTAAGCGTCGGGGCGATCGCCGGTATCACCAGTGTTTTGTTGGTGGACCTGTTTGCCCAGACCAGGATTCTCTACGCTATGTCGCGCGACGGGTTGCTGCCTCCGGTGTTTTCTTCCGTGCACCAGAAATTTAAGACTCCGCATGTCAGCACTCGGCTGGTGGGGCTTGTGGTTGCTGCCATGGCTGGTTTTACCCCTATCAAAGATTTAGCTGAGATGGCCAATATCGGTACTCTGTTCGCCTTCGTCATAGTCTCGGCGGCGGTAATCGTCCTGCGCAAAACCAAGCCCGAACAGCGCCGTCCATTCCGGGTTCCGCTCGTGCCTTGGCTGCCGCTGCTGGCCATTGTCTCCTGCCTGTATTTAATGTACAGTTTGCCTCAGCTTACCTGGATCCGTTTTGTCGTTTGGCTGGTTGTCGGGTTGATCATCTACTGGCGCTACGGTTCACGCCATAGTCTTTTGCAAAAAGGAGAAAATGGACGGCTGCCCGAGGAGAAGACAATGGGTACCGAGCCTCCACGGTCTTAAGGCTGGCGGGAGCCAAGAAAAGGAAAATTTTTCCGGCATAGTACTTGTTTCCCGCAGCCTCTCTTGTTAATATTTAATCAGGAGAGGTTGCGGGGAGGTTTTTGTTTGACCGTTGCAGTGGTTTCTGCGCAAGAGGAGGTTGAAGAGTTCCTCAGGACGCTTAAGGCCGTGTTGATGAGCCCCGGTTTTGATGTCGAGCGCGACTTGGTTTTGGTGGCTGCCCCGTATGGGGGCGCGGCGGCAGGCAGGAAGAGGGGGCTGAACGGGGGGCTGAACGCTTCGCTTCAGAGAGGCTTTAGGGGCAAGGATTGGGTCTACCCGCTCATGGGCTTGGAGGCGGGAGTGTACCTTCAGACTTTATGGGAGGAGAGAGATTCTCCGCAACCGTTTTGGGCCTTTGTGAAGGCAACCGGGACTCATGATAGGTGTCTGCGCTTTAGGATCAGGGACAGGAAAGGCGGTCGCTTGCTGGGAGTCCAGCTGAATCTCCTACGGTTTCCTTTCTTGCGCCGTTTGCCTTACGCCAGGGTGGCCGATTTGTGAAAGCCGGTTTTTTCTCCAATGCAGGCCAAAACAGAAGACGGTGGGAGGGGTAGAACATGCATTATTTAGCCGCTGTCATTGCTCTTTGTCTGATTCTGGGACTGGGTCTCTGGTCGGGACGACGTTCTCGGAAATCTCAGAAAAATAGGCCGGTCAAGCTTTATCGCTTGCGCAAGGGCAGGCGAGGCAATCTACGAAGGGTGAAATAGTGTCCGGGGGAAGCTGAGTCATTGTGACGGTTCCGCGGCAACGATGAGCCGGAGCTGTTATTTTCCGTTACATATCTCAAGCCAAAGTGATTGAGTTAAATACCGCTGGCCCAAGATTTGGCTAGGGGTACGTTGCCTCTTGCATTACGCGGTGATAAGAGTTATGATGCTTGCATAGGAACACAGGTTCTCAAAGATACAACATATGTACCGGAGATTGAAATGTGCCGTATGGACAACATATGTGCCCGGGGGGATGAGGAATGATTCCAGCGGAGATCCGGGTGGTTAAGGCCGGTAACCGGCTCGTGCGCTTCCAATGGAAGGGCCGATGGTACGCCGTGACATCCATTGAGGATGAGTGGGTTGATACCGGCGAGTGGTGGCATGACGAGGGGGAAAAGACATTCTATCGTGTTAGCAGCGGTACTTCTGTCTTCGAGCTCTACTATGACGCAAAGGAAAAGGGGTGGCACATGTACCGGGTCTATGATTAAGAGATGTTGAACGAGTTCACTTAGAAAGCGCGGGATACTGCCTGTATCCCGCGCTCTTTTCGGTGCCCGAACAGTGCCACTGCCTAAATCGCGTTCAGGAATACCTGACCCAGGGCGGCGAGGGTCAAGCCGCTGAGCAGAACAATAACTGTCCAACTCCAGAGTCGGCCGGGCAGCTTGGTCCGGTAGCTGCCCATTAATCCCTGGTCACTGGTCATCAAGACCATGAAAATGAGCAGGGGAACCATGAGGATCCCGCCGATGACCTGGGTGGCGAGTGCGATTAAGTTCAGGGGCAGGTTCGGAATCAGGAGGGCAAGCGAGGCTAAGACGAGGCTGCCGATATAGACCAAGTAGAACCGGGGCGCTTCCCTGATCTTGTCATTCAGGCTTTTGGACCAGCCGAATAATTCCGCGATGCTCCAGGAAGAAGAGAGGGAGACGGTGATGGAAGCGAGAAAACCGGCGTTGAACAAACCGAGCCCGAAGAGAATGGCGGGCCAACGGCCGACCACCTGGGCCAATGCGGCAATGATCTCGGACGGGCCCGCGCCGGCAAGGTTCGGAACTTTGCCGAAGAGGGAGGCTCCTAAGATGATAATGCCGGCGGCGACGACGACCTGGACGAGAGAGCCGAACGCGGTGTCGAGGCGGCCGAAGCGAAGTTCATGAGCACGGATCCCTTTATCGATGACGCCGCTTCCCTGGAAGAAAATCATCCAGGGGGCGAGAGCGTTGCCGACTGTCGCAATGAGGTAGAAAACAAAGCCGGCCTGCAGGGCTTCGGGAACGTTCCAGGTGACGAAGACGCGCGCGATTTCAGACATGTTCGGGTGGGTCATCGCGGCCACCGCGAGAAAGACAATGTTGAGCGCCCCGATGAGCAGCGCCAGGCGTTCTTTGGCCCAGTAGCCGGTGAAGACGGCAAAAGAAATGATTAGAATCAGACAGATGAGGGAAGCGAGGAGGAGGGGAACACCTAAAAGGACGAGCCCCGCAGTCATGCCAATGAATTCTGTCATCAGGGTCAGGAGATTCTCCAAGGCCAGAGTCGTAATCAGGTAAAATCCCCAGGCTCGCCCGTAGCGCCGCAGAACGAGTCTGGAAAATCCCTCCCGCGTAACGACTCCCAGCCTCAGGCTCATCTCCTGGACAGTATAGGTCAAAAGTGCCAGACAGAGCACTAGGGGCACGAAGACGCTGATGCCGAATCTGGCCCCCGTGACTAAGTACGAAATGACTCCCCCGGCATCATTGTCAGCCATGGCGGCGAGAAAACCGGGGCCCATCAGGGCCCAGAAGAGGATGACATAGCGCTGCCATCCCGCTCTGGGGCGGCTGATTATTTCATGAAATTTTGATTGGCTTTCACCGGTCGAAGTAAGCGATGTGTTCATGGTGTCAGCACCCCTTAAAAGTATTTGCTTCACATTTTATTGACAGATGTTGCAGAAAGTGCCAGTCCCGCGCATAGACTGTTGTTAAAAGGTCAATACACTTTTATGCTTAAATGGAGGGGGCTGCCATTTGATGCGCGAAAAGGAAATATCGTCGGATCTCGGGAGTTTATTAAAAGCATTGTTAAAAGAGAAGTCTTTATCGATGCGAAAGCTCAGTCAACTCTCCGGGATCGAAACAGCCACGATTTCCCGGATCGTCAACGGCAAGCAGCAAGCAAGGCCCAAACACTTGCAGCAATTTGCCCAAGTACTGAGCGTGCCGGTCGAACGACTTTTTGAGGCCGCCGGTTATGGCATTAAAGCACAAAAAAAAGACCCCTATTCGGACTTTCGCACCTCATTAGAGGCCATTCAGGAGGTCCTTTTGGCATCCAAACTGTTTGATGAGGAGTATACGCGGGAACGGGTTGAGCAAAGGTTGGCTGATTATGAACACTATGCGCGAACAGAAGAAGGGCAGCGGATTATTCTGGAGGACTTTCAGGAGAAAATAAAACAGGTCGGCGGTCTGGGTCCCTTCATCGACGATTTAAATCAGCTGTACGCGCTTTACCTTCAGACTGACGTCACGTCGCCGAAAAGGGCTGTGCTGGGCAGTGCTTTGCTGTATTTTATTTTGGCCACAGATATCATTCCGGATTATGTGTTCCCGATCGGCTATCTTGATGACGCCATTGCCATCAAACTGGTTTTACAGAAGTTGTCTTTGGGGCAGGATCGGGACGAGGGAGCGGAAAACGAGCCGTAGGGTATACTGCGGGTGCCTAGGCTCCAAGCGTCGAGGATTGTTCCATCCTTCCGGCGATATTCTCCCTGAAGCCCCCGCCTCTTAGCTTAAAGCGTAGGCGGGGGAAGTTCACCCAACGGTTCACCTGCGGCTCACTTAGGAATCCACAGTATCCTGGCCCCAAGCGTTGTTTGTATCGTTCACCCTCTTCGTTTGGGGATAGAGGTCGATTGTGATAAAATAAAGAGCGAGTACATGCTGTCAACGACCCTTTCGACACTATTTGCAGGGTGTCACATTGGTTGAAAAGAAGAAAGGGGGAAAGCGGCCTTTCCTCTCCTGGCTGAAGTCAGGAAGTATCCGGCTGCGAAAATCTTGAAAGGATTGCGCCGTATTGCCTTGGGCATGGTACTCTGCTTTTTTGTTCTGAGCCTGGGGCTTGTCTATTGGCAAGTTGTGCAAAACAATTCCATGCTGAAAAACCCGGCTAATCCACGCCAGGCACTCATGGAACGCCGTATCAAAAGAGGGGGAATCTTTGACCGCAACGGCGTGGTCTTGGCCCAGTCCAAGGTTGAAAGCGGCAAAACGGTTCGCGCCTATCCCAACGGGGGGACCTATGAGCCCCTGCTCGGATACAGTACCCTGGAGCATGGTTCAGCGGGGTTGGAAGACGCTCTGTCCGGCTGGCTCCTGGGGATGAAAGATCCCACTTTGTCACAGGAACTCAAGCAGTTTTTTCAAGTTCCTCGTCAAGGGGATGATGTCGTTCTCACTCTGGACGCAAAAATCCAACAGGCCGCCTATGACGGTCTGCAGGGGAAGAAAGGAGCGGCGGTCGCCGTTGATCCCCGCACGGGGCAAATACTGGCTTTGGCAAGCCAGCCATCGTTTGACCCAAATTCTCTGAATAAGAACTGGAAAGAGATCTCCCGCCCCGGCAGCACGGACCTCCTGAACAACGCCCTGTCCCTGTATACACCCGGTTCCGTTATGAAGCTTGTCACATCGAAAGCCTTGTTCAGCGGGGGAATCGATACCTCGAAACTCTTTGACGACAAAGGCACTACCGTGATTAACGGTCAAGTCATTCCCGATGAAAATACATCCGGCAACGGCTGGATCAATTATAATTTGGCGCTCGCCTATTCCAGCAATGTCTACTTTGCCACCCAAACGGTTAAAGCGGGGCAAGATAATTTTCTGGCGGCTGCCAAGGCCTACGGTTTTGGTCAAAAAATCCCTTTTCCCTTGCCTGTTCCCGCCAGCCAAATCACGAACAAGGCGGCGGTGCCCACGCATTTAAGTATTAATCAGTTGGCGGCCAGTGCTTTTGGCCAAGGCCAGGTTTTGGTTACACCGCTGCACATGGCCTTGATTACGGCGGCGGTGGCGGACCATGGTGTCATGATGAGACCCTACATTGTAGATCGGGTGTTGGATTCCCGGCAAAATGTCTTGTATAAGGCTCAGCCGAAACCTTGGTTAACCCCGCTGTCCCCAGCGGACGCGGACAAGATCACCACAGCTATGGTGACCACTGTGAATCAAGGCACCGCTGCCGCAGTCGCCCTGCCCAATGTCCAGGTAGCCGCCAAAACCGGGTCGGCACAGCCCGGCGGCAATGTTACAACAAACGCCTGGTTCGTGGCCTTCGCGCCGGCCGACAATCCTAAGATCGCTGTCGCGGTCTTGGTGGAACATGGTGGGGCCGGCGGGGTGGCGTCCGCCCCTATTGCCAAACAGATGATCAAGGCGGCTTTAGCCGAAAATCTCTGATCTTCGATTCCGACTTCCGACTTCCGGCCTCCGACTGCTGATCAGTGGCCACTAACGCCTAGTCTCCGGCCTCCAACCGCTTCACCGGGGTGTGTCAAGAGCATAGGCCCGTCGGCGTCTGTCCCCCCGGCTGCGGACTCCTGGCCCGGCCCCCTGGTTTCTGACCTCCGGCCTCTGACCTCTGACTTCTGTTTCTAGACCTCCTTTATGATCTGACCCATGCGGCTCACGTCATAACCGCCAATACCCTGGACTTCTTTTTGGAAAGCGGGGGAGTTCAAGATCGACAGGAGGGCCCGGAAAGGGGGTTTGTCAAGATCCTCGTGCAGGATGATAAGATCGTAGCGTTCTTTCTGCAAGGGGACAAAGTCAAGCCCGCTGACCTGCAGGGCCGCTTTTTCGATGCCCAAGCCGGCATCAGCCTCGCCGCGGGCCACCCGGCTCGCCACCGCGAGGTGGCTCATCTCTTCATCCTCGTAGCCGTTGACTTGCCGATGGTCAATTCCCAGAACTTTCAGCTTTTCGTCCAGGAGTACTCTCGCTCCCGAACCCCGCTCCCGGTTGACAAAGCGCAGCTCGGGGCGGGTTAAGTCCTGCCAAGTAAGGATGTTTTTCGGGTTGCCCCCGGCAACGTAAAAACCCTCGATCCGGTAGACCAGGTTGATGACCAATGCCCGGTGCCCCGGCAGCATATGGCGCACATAGGGGATATTGTATTCATCGGTGTCACTGTCCCAAAGATGGGCTGTCACCGCGTTCGCTTGTCCGCGGTAAAGAGCCGTCAGCCCGTCGATGCTGCCGATGTATTGGCGCAGGAATGAGAGGTGGGGAAGTCTCTTTTCCAGATGACGGGTCAGAATATCCAGAATAACGTCCTGGCCGCAGATGACCAGGCCTTCACCTTCGGGAAAAGGGCGGCTGCGATATTCTCCGGCCGGCGAAGGTGACGAAAAGGGAGCGTGAACAACCACGCCCTTTGCTTTTCTTTTGTAGGCTTCCAGGTCGGCGGCTTCTACCCGGACCTTACGTCCTATGTGATAGGCGGTTAACTGACCGCGTTTAATGAGCTCGTAGACCGTGAACTTGGAGATTTTAAGGATCTTGGCCACCTCTTCCGGTGTGTAGGAAATATCTTCGGCCATTGTTTCACCCGCTTTCTATTGTCAACTATTATAACATATCGTATAATGAGCTTACAGTTGGGTTGTGTGAGTTCGCGTTTGCTCCCGTCGGGTGCTTTTCGCGTCAACAAGTTATCAGATCATTTGGCATCAACAGAATGTTATCCGATCTCCGAGCCAGATAAGCCTAATGAGTGATCGACGGCTTCTGGCCAGGGCTTCGAGCCCTCGGGGTATATCCGGAAACGGGTATGCCTTCACTTTTGGAAAAGGAGGTGGGCAGGCTGTCAGGCGTTTAGTTGCGCTCAGGCTCCACCGGTTTTGGGTGGAGCTGTTTTGGTTTCGGAATCACACCCACTTACAGAAGTGGGAGTCTCACGAGTGGATCAAAAGTGGATCAAAAGTGGATGAAAAAAGGGTAACAGATGAGGGAAGAGAGGGTGTAGCAGAATGCGGAAAAGATTGGGATGGGTATTCCTTAATTCACTCTTGGTGCTTTTAGCGGTGGTGCTTCTACTGGCGGGCTGTGGTACCGCACAACCCAGTTCCGGGGCCTTGACCATCTCGGCTGCGGCCAGCTTACAGAATTCCTTGACTGACATTCAGAAGGTATATACAAAAATTCACCCCAATGTTCAGCTGACCTTCAATTTTGGCGCTTCGGGTCCGCTGGAACAGCAAATCGAACAAGGGGCTCCCGCCGACCTGTTCATTTCGGCCGGCAAAGCGCAGATGGATGCGCTGGTCAAGAAAAACCTGGTAGTCAAGAAGACAAAAGTTAATTTGTTGAGTAATGTCTTAGTTCTAATCACCGGTAAGAACGATAAAAGCGTGACGTCCATCCAGGATCTAACAAAGCCGGGGGTGGGGAAGATTGGCATTGGCACGCCTCAGTCCGTGCCGGCGGGAAAGTATGCCGAAGAGTCCCTGAAAAGCTTGAAGCTTTGGAACACGTTGCAACAGCAGCAAAAGCTGGTGCTGGCGAAAGATGTGACCCAGGTGCTGACCTATGTGGAGATGGGGAGTGTGGATGCGGGGTTCGTGTACCAATCCGACGCCCAGGGGTCTTCCCAAGTCAAGGTTGCGGCGGTCGTTCCCGACAGTACACACCAGCCGATCGTTTATCCGGCAGCCGTCGTCGCGGGTTCCAAAGACAAACGAGATGCCGGGGACTTCCTGAAATTCCTGGAGAGCCCGCAAGGACAGCAGATCTTTGCGAAGTACGGCTTTAAGATGATGAAATGAACATGATGAAGTGAGTACAGGATGCAATTTGATTATATTCCGATTATCCTCTCTTTGAAAGTCGCGGTGGCCGCAGTCGCCCTGGTCGTGATCGGTTGTCTGCCCATTGCGGCCCTGATGGCAAAATACGAATTTTGGGGCAAGGGATTGGTGGAGTCGGCGTTAACCTTGCCCCTGGTGCTCCCGCCTTCCGTGGTTGGCTTTATGCTGCTCTATCTTTTCGGCAAGAACGGTTGGCCGGGTATGTTTCTCCAGCACTTTTTCCACTATCAAGTCGTCTTTACTCTGTCCGGCGCGGTTATCGCTTCGGCGGTCGTTTCTTTTCCCCTGATGTATCAGTCCCTGAAAGCGGCGTTGGAAAGTGTGGATCCCAATTTGGAAAAAGCGGCCCGGACTTTGGGAGCGGGAGAATTAAGAATCTTTTTCACGGTGACGCTGCCCTTAGCCTGGAACGGTTTTATCGCGGGGCTGGTTCTCGCTTTTGCCCGCTCCCTTGGGGAGTTTGGGGCAACGCTGATGATAGCGGGTAATATACCCGGCAAAACCCAAACTATGCCCCTGGCCATTTTCTTTGATGTTTATGCCGGCGAGGGCAAGCAGGCGAACATCCTGGTTCTGATCATGACGGTGTTCAGCTTCCTGGTCATTTACGCCCTAAACCTTTGGCGCAAAAAAGGCAGGAAGAGAGAAATGGGTTGACGGCCGATGGACGGGAGGAGGTGCCCAATGATTGAAGCGAGGTTCGGCAAGAAGCTGCCCGGCTTTGAACTGGAGATCAATATCGCCCTGACTCAGGGGATCTTGACCGTGGTCGGTCCGTCCGGGGCCGGAAAAACTACTTTGCTGCAGTGTGTCGCCGGCTTGCAAAAACCTTCCTGGGGTGAGATCCGGATCGGGGGCCGACTTGTCTTTTCCTCGCGGAAGGCCAAAAACGTGCCCGCACGCGAGCGGCGCATCGGCTATTTATTTCAGGACTACGCGCTTTTTCCCCATCTGACGGTGGAAAAGAATGTGCTTTACGGTAAGCCGAGGGGTGATGATCGGCGTGGTAAGCGTCTTCCCCTGGCCGAAGTCCTCCGGATGCTCGGCATCGAGCATCTCAAGAACAGGTACCCGGGTCAGATTTCGGGGGGCGAGAAACAGAGGGTGGCCTTAGCCCGGGCTTTGATGACCGCTCCCGAGCTGCTGCTCTTGGATGAGCCCCTTTCGGCGCTGGATCCGGAGACACGGGGTGCCCTGCAACGGGAATTGCGCCGGTTACAGATTGAATGGCAGATTCCTTTTGTTCTGGTCACGCACGACTTACAGGAGGCAGAATTCTTGGGTGATCAGATCATTCGCATCGACCGCGGCCGACAGGAGGAACTTGGGATTTGCCGACCCGCGTTCCAGTGAGGCGGGGGGGATAGGCGCTTGCGGCAGATAGCCTAAGCGGAATTTGCCTGCCCGCCTTGCGCGAAGGGTGAACCGTGAACTTGCTATTCCGGGCAGCCGGTGCTATGCTTGGATGAAGTAAGCCGTGTTCGCGAGGGACGAACCGGCGCTTGTTCAGGAGAAGACGGGAGGGATGACGGTGCTCGGTGCCAGAGTGGAGCAGGAACTTAACGGACAGCTTCAGAAGGAGTTCTATTCCGCCTATTTTTACTTAGGGATGCAGGCTTATTTTGCGGCCCAAAACCTGGACGGTTTTGCCAACTACTTCCGGGTTCAGGTTCAAGAGGAACGCGATCATGCCCTGGCTTTTTTCAACTATCTCAACAAGGTCGGGGGACGGATCGTCTTGGCGGCGATTCAAGAGCCGCCGTCCGATTTCAGCAGTCCGGCGGATGTCTTTGACCGCGCTCTGCAGCATGAACAGTATGTGACCAAATCCCTGTACGCCATTATGGATGCCGCCAGGGAAGCGCGGGATCATACGACGGAGATTTTCCTGCAATGGTT
This sequence comes from Peptococcaceae bacterium CEB3, assembly GCA_001029295.1. GTDB lineage: Bacteria > Bacillota > Desulfitobacteriia > Desulfitobacteriales > Desulfitobacteriaceae > Acididesulfobacillus. The sequence continues at coordinate 495,683 of LDXJ01000063.1, forward strand.
TATCACGGAACAGGCCGAGGAAGAGGAAAACATGGGCCGGGTCCTAAAACGGCTGAAGTTGGTAAAAGAAGACAGCGCCGGTCTGTTCATCATAGACAATGAGTTGGCCCAGCGGGTTTATACGCCCGCGGCTATTCCCGGATTGTCACCGCAACCGTAAGATCGGCGGGAGTACTGCCGTCTCCGGTGCGTGTCCGCCGGGGCGTTACGGCACATGAGACCTGCATTTTCACTGAAAGAATGCAGGTTTTTCTTTGGCATACTTTGGCATATTGGTTAGTACAAGTCCGTAGGCGTACTAGTGCAACTTCGGCTTCTGTCTTCGCCGAGAGGGATCGTTGGCCAATAAGCTATGTGTTTTGGCCTCGGCGGTACGGTCCGCCGGACTGTATCGCAGCACAAGCGATTGGATGAACTTTTGCGGTGCCCTTTTCGTCTTGATCAGCGGACAAAGATTTTTTGACAGCGGAGATTAAAGGAGGATTTTTCCCCCGGGTTGCCGTAATATGTATTTAGAAAACTTTGGGGTTCTGTCCTCGGCCGGGCTGACGGACCGGCTTGAATATTCAAAGGGGTTTTTGTTCAATATTTAGATATAGGGAAGAAAAGGAGGGCTTTTTCCGGTGAAACAAAAGCGGGTGCTCATTTTTTCGGCGACATTCGGGGCCGGGCATGTGAGAGCGGCTCAAGCTCTGATCGAGGCTTTGCGGGAAGATGATCCAACGCTTGACATTACCCATTTGGACTTTGGCGCCTTTGTCAGTAAGACCATGAACACCGTGATCAAGAGCACCTATATTGAAGTCATCAAGCACACACCGAAACTGTGGGGCAAGTTTTATTACCGGACGGCGAAAATCTCTCCCCATTCCGTGTTTCAGCGCTTTCTCAATGGTATTGGGCGCAGTGAACTTGTAAAATACATCAGTTCCTTGCGGCCGGATCTTATCGTCTGTACTTATCCCACGGTGGCCGGGGTTCTGGCGGAACTCAAACTCAAGGGAGTTCTCGATGTTCCTTTGACGACGGTGGTGACAGATTATGCCATACACAGCCAGTGGGTTCATCAAGGAATCGATTTGTACATCGTGGGTGCCCGGGACGTCTATGAGGGGCTTATCAGCCGCGGGATTGACGGCCGCAGAATCAGGGTTACCGGCATCCCCGTGAGTCCCCGGTTCGAGCGGGAGATTGAGCGCGGGCCGGTCGCGGCCAAACTCGGTTTGGATCCCAACGGTTTGACTTTTCTGGTCATGGGCGGAGCTTACGGCGTGTTGAACGGCGCTAAGCGGGTCTGCCAATTCCTGGCGGACAGCCGGGTGCCGGTTCAGACGATTTCCGTTTGCGGCCGGGATGAACGTCTCTACAAATCTCTGGACAGTTTGGTCGCCGAGGCCCGCAATCCCTTTATCCGTTTTGGCTTTGTCAACAACGTGGAGGAACTCATGGCGGCCTCCGATCTCATTATCACCAAGGCGGGGGGGCTTACGGTCAGCGAGGCTCTCACGAAGAGGATTCCCCTGTTGATTTTTAAGCCTATCCCCGGTCAGGAGGAAGAGAACGCCACTTTTTTGGAGAAAGTCGGAGCGGGAAGAATCGCTCACACGGAGGAAGAGTTGGAGGGTATCCTCAAAGAGATCTTGGCACATCCGCAACAGATAGCCGCGATGCGCAAGGCGGCGGCTGGGGTTTTGCCGGGGAAGGCCGCGGAGCGGGCCGTCGGGTACATGATGGAACTCGTGGATGAACAGACGAGCCGGCAGAAGATTGGCTAAAGCAAAGGAAAATTGGCTAAAGAGAAGTAGAGAAAGATAAGGTTGGCTCAAGGGAAGTATTGAAGACTGATAAAGAGGAGATTGGAATGGTCACATGAATCTCACCGGTTGGTTATGGACGGTTCTGGGTTTTGTTGCCATGGTTTTGATTTTATACACGCTTGTGCCCGATTTTTTTCTGCACCGCCTGGGCGCAGGCTCCCGCAAGAGGCAGTATACGCCCGGGGTGACGCTTACTTTTGACGATGGTCCCGATCCGGTGGTGACTCCCCTCCTTCTGGATGTCTTAGCCCGTCAGCGGGTGCGTGCCGTTTTCTTTGTGGTGGCCGAACGCGCGGCTCGCTATCCCGAGTTGATCCGGAGGATGGTGGCTGAAGGGCACGTTTTAGGCATCCATTCGCTGTCCCATCGCTATGCTTGGTTTATGGGGCCAGGGCGAACCTGGCGGGAGTGGGAAGAGGCCGACCGGGTCTTAACGGAGCTGTCGGGGAGAGCGGTGGAGTGGGTGAGACCGCCCTGGGGGACGTTTAATTTGTCAACCTGGTGGTGGATGAAAAGACGGGGAAAACGCGCGGTGCTCTGGAACGCGGAAGGACACGACTGGCAAAAGGAACGCAGCGTGCAGTTCATTGTCGAGCGCATTTTAAGCCGGGTGAACGAGGGCTCGATCATCGTGCTTCATGACGGGTCGACAGACCCGGGAGATAGAGCGCGAGTGGTGCCGATCGTGGAGGAACTCTGCCGCCGGATCGTGCGGGATCTGAAGCTGCCTGTTCTGGCCCCGGAGTTTCCGGACTGGTCTCTGGGACGAAGGGTTGGTTTTGTCCTCTGGGAAAAGTGGGAACATTTCTTTGCTTCCAGCCACCGGGTGGAACGCATTGACGCCGTGAACATCTTTCGCCTGGCCAAGACAACCTATCATGGGCCCGAACTCCGCGCCGAGAGCGGTGAGCTTCTGGCCCGAGCAGGGGACACGGTGGGTGAAATCCATCTTGACAACATTCGCTTGCAGGCCAAAGGGGCGGATGCGCAAACGATTGCGACTGGGGCTTTGCGCCACGCTAAGGAATCCTTTCCCGTTTTGGCCCGCTATGTGGCGGAGAGTCCGGAGTACGAGAATATTAAGGTCTTTTTGGGGCTTTCCATGATGTACCGGGCGGTCAGGGTCTTCGGCTTTGAGGTCAAAGATGTGGAACCGACGCTGGGGATGCGTTGGATCGCTTTCTTGCAAAAGGTCATCATGAGTGTTTACCATCCGGCGGGGCATGCGCGCTTGAACCCGCGCCTGGGAAACGAGCCTAAATTGGTCTGGATCGAGAAAAAGAAGCTGGTTGAGCTTTGGGCGGGGCCTGAGAAAGGTGCTTCCGCGGGGAGGGGTTTGAAGCCGAGCCGCCGGGCCAAGGAGTTCGGATCCGAGAGTTCATAGCACTTTCACTTCTTACACCTGTTCAGGCGAAGATCCCCGCGCCCCAAGAGGGTTGACGACAGAGCGTGAGAATAGGCACAGGGAGGCACAGGGGTTTACCCTTGATTTGTCGGGTGAACTTTGGTAAAATAGGTCAGGTATATTTGGAGCGTGAAAACCTGTTGAAGTCGAGGGCAAGCAGAGGGAAAAGGAGACTCTGGAAAAGGGGGAACACATGTTCCCCCTTTTCCAGATAAGTTTTTTGTCCCGTACGGCTTTCCGGTGACCGTCGCGGGGTCCGGCAGAGCCTTCCGCGCTTCAGGCCCGAACGCGTGAGAGAGCAGGTCGTTTGCTCGTTTGCGCCTGGGGAAATTCGGCAAGACTAGGTGAGTATACCGGCTCAATACCAGTCGCCTATCGTCAGTTTAGGAATAGATCATATTTAAGGGGGAGCGCGTGTCATGTCTGTCAAGGTGGAAAAATTAGACAAGAACGTTGTGGTTCTTGAAGTCACGGTGGAAGGGGCGAAATTTGCGCAGGAGGTCAACCGGGTCGCCAAAACGTTCGCCAATCGGGTCAACATTCCCGGGTTCCGCAAAGGAAAGGCGCCACGGGCTCTGGTGGAAAAGCATGTAGGAAAAGAAACCCTTTACAATGAAGCCTTGGATCACTTGCTCGGTCCGACTTATGCCGAGGCGGTGAAGGAAAGTGGGATCACACCCGTCGACCGTCCGGAGGTGGATGTCGTTCAGGTGGAAGACGGTAAAGAGCTGATCTATAAAGCAAAAGTTACTGTGACTCCGGACGTGGAGTTGGGCGCGTATAAAGGGCTGCAGGTGGAAAAAGAAGCGGCGGTTGTCGACGAGAGTGCGGTGGAAGCGGAACTGAAGCGCCGGCAGGATCAATATGCCAAAGTGACCACTTTGGAGAACGGTCAGGCCGAAGATGGCGATACGGTCACTATCGATTATGAAGGGTTTATCGGTGGAGAGCCTTTTGAGGGCGGAAAAGCGGAGAACCATGACCTGGTCCTCGGTTCAGGTACCTTTATTTCCGGATTCGAGGAACAGTTGGCAGGCGCTGAGATCGGGCAGGAAGTCGAGGTCAATGTTCGCTTTCCTGAAGAGTACCACAGTACGGAACTAGCAGGGAAAGAGGCTCTTTTTAAGGTCAAAGTGAATAAGATTAAACGCAAACAGGTATCTCCCCTGGATGATGAATTTGCCAAAGATGTCAGCGAATTCGGCACCTTGGACGAATTGAAAGCAGACATTCGCCGCAAACTGCTGGAAGGGGAGGAAAGGCGGGTGGAGACTGCCTACCGCAATGCGATCGTCGCCAAAGCCGTGGAAAACGCCAGTGTCGAAATACCGGACGTCATGATCCAGGCCCAGGTCGATCACATGGTGGAGGATCTGGCCCATAACTTGGAGTATCAGGGAATCAACCTGGAGCAATATTACCAGTACAGCGGCTCCAACGAACAGGAAATGAGGGAACGCTTCCGTCCTCAAGCCGCTGAAAATGTCAAAAGTGAATTGACTTTGGAAGCTATCGGGAAGGCAGAAGGAATTTCTATCAGTGACGACGAACTAAATGAAAAGCTGGTTCAACTTGCGGAGCAGTATCATCAACCGGTGGACGCCTTAAAGGCGAATCTCGAAGCAAATGGAGGGCTGGAAGGCTTCATAGCGAATTTGACCATGGATAAGGTCGTGGAGTTTTTGGTGGAGAACAACGCATAACTCAGGGCCTGAAAGGACATTCTGATGTAGAGAGGTGAGAGGATGGCAAAGTACAACGATGAAAAGAACCAGCTGAAGTGTTCTTTCTGCGGCAAAACCCAGGATCAAGTCAAGAAGTTGGTTGCCGGTCCCGGAGTCTATATCTGCGATGAATGTATTGAACTCTGCAATGAAATCATCGAAGAGGAGCTCAATGACGATCTGGCCGTAGATATTGGCGATATTCCCAAACCGAAAGAGATTAGGGCGATTCTTGACCAGTACGTCATCGGGCAGGATGACGCCAAGAAGGTTCTGTCGGTTGCGGTTTACAATCATTACAAGCGGATCAATTTGGGAATGAAGATCGATGATGTGGAACTCCAGAAGTCGAATATCGTGATGATGGGCCCGACCGGTTCAGGTAAAACGTTGCTGGCCTCCACCCTGGCCAAAGTCCTCAATGTGCCGTTCGCCATCGCGGATGCCACTTCCTTGACGGAAGCCGGCTACGTGGGCGAGGATGTCGAGAACATCTTGCTCAAGTTGATTCAGGCGGCCGATTATGACGTGGAGAAAGCGGAAAAAGGTATCGTCTATATTGACGAAATAGACAAGATTGCGCGCAAGTCGGAAAATCCCTCCATCACCCGGGATGTCTCCGGAGAGGGTGTACAGCAGGCTTTACTGAAAATCCTTGAGGGCACGGTGGCGAGCGTTCCGCCGCAAGGAGGACGCAAGCACCCGCATCAGGAGTTCATCCAGCTCGACACGACGAATATCCTCTTTATCGTGGGAGGAGCTTTCGACGGGATCGAGAAGATTATTATGAACCGGACCGGGAAGAAAGTCATGGGTTTCGGTGCCGAAATCCAAAAAAAGAGCGAGGTCAAAATCGGGGATACGTTAAGACAGATTCTGCCGACAGATTTGCTCAAATTTGGCTTGATACCTGAGTTTGTCGGCCGGCTGCCGGTTATCGTCACCCTGGACGCGCTGGATGAGACGGCCCTAATCCGGATCCTCACCGAGCCCAAGAATGCTCTCATCAAGCAGTACCAGAAACTTTTGGAGTTAGACGGGATTGCTTTGGAATTTAAGGAGGAGGCCTTGGCCGCTATTGCGGACGAGGCGATCCACCGCAACACCGGGGCCCGCGGCCTGAGGGCCATTGTCGAGGAGATATTACTGAACGTGATGTTTGACATGCCCTCTCGGACCGATGTGACGAAGTGCTTGGTCACCCGGGACGTGGTGCTGAAGAAAGAGGATCCCCTCTTAGTGACGGCGGACAAGGCGAAAAAAGGCAAGAAGGAAGAGTCGGCCTGAAATCAGAAGTCGGAAGTCAGAAGTCGGAAGTCGGAATAAGAGGCCTAAAATTCAGAAGTCGGAAGTCGGAAGTCAGAAGTCGGAATCAGAGGACAGAGGTCGGAAGTCAGAGGCCGGAATCAGAGGTTAGAGGATTGCTTTAAGAGCAGTCCTCTTTTTGCTGTATAGAAAAAGTAGGTTTCTTTTTCCTTTTTGCGGCAATAATAAGAATAGATTTCCGCAGGAGGGACGAAAGATATGAATGTTGGTCTTACCAGCCTGTTAATGACAGTACAGTTGGTCTTTGCGGTCGTCATTGGGCTTTATTTTTGGGGAATGCTTAAAACCCAGCAGGGGACGAAAATCGCCGTGGACCGGGAGTCACGCAAAGAGCTCGAGAAGCTGGAGAAAATGCGCAAAATCTCCCTCAGCGTTCCCCTGGCCGAGAAAACCAGGCCTCAGAGCTTTGCCGAGATCGTGGGGCAGGCGGAGGGGGTCAAGGCTTTAAAGGCCGCCCTCTGTGGGGCCCATCCCCAGCATGTACTCATCTATGGGCCGCCAGGGGTGGGAAAAACGGCGGCCGCTCGCCTGTTGTTGGAAGTGGCGAAGAAAAATCCGGCTTCACCTTTCAAGGAGGAGGCCAAGTTTGTCGAGATAGACGGCGCCACCGCGCGTTTCGATGAGCGGGGCATCGCCGATCCGTTGATCGGCTCAGTCCACGACCCGATTTACCAGGGAGCGGGGGCCATGGGTATGGCGGGAATTCCGCAGCCGAAGCCCGGGGCGGTCACCAAAGCTCACGGGGGAATTCTCTTCATTGATGAAATCGGCGAATTGCATACGATGCAGATCAACAAGCTGCTCAAAGTCCTGGAAGATCGTAAGGTTATCTTGGAAAGCGCCTATTACAGTTCGGAAGACCCGAACATTCCCGCTCACATCCACGATATCTTTCAGCATGGGCTGCCGGCCGATTTCCGCATGGTCGGCGCGACGACACGCGGCCCGGAAGAGATTCCGGCGGCCATTCGTTCCCGCTGCATGGAGGTATATTTTCGGGATCTGCTGCCGGACGAGATTGCCCGGATCGCGCGGGGGGCGGCGGAAAAAGTGGAAATGCCAATCAGCGAAGCGGGGGTCGAAGTGATCAAGCGCTTTGCCTCGAACGGCCGGGAGGCTGTAAACATGGTTCAGCTGGCGGCCGGGGTCGCGCAAACGGAGAGTCTGGCTCAGATCGACGCGGCGGTTTTGGAGTGGGTGGCGACTTCGGGGCAGTATGCGCCAAGGCCTGAGAAAAAGGTGCCGCTTGATGCCAATGTGGGAGTCGTAAACGGCCTGGCCGTCTACGGCCCTAATATGGGAATGCTTTTGGAACTTGAAGTCACCGCCCAGCCGGTCGCTGCCGGCAAAGGGGAACTGTTGGTCACGGGGATTGTGGAAGAGGAAGAGCAAGGGAGCGCGGGCAAGAAAATCCGGCGCAAGAGTATGGCCCGCAGTTCGGTGGAGAATGTGCTGACGGTGGTCAGACGCCAGTTGGGTATCGAGCCTCGCGACTATGATCTGCATGTTAACTTTCCCGGCGGGGTGCCGATCGACGGGCCCTCCGCGGGGATAGCGATAGCCACCGCAGTGGTCTCGGCCATTCGACGGGTGAGAGTGGACAACTATCTGGCCATGACCGGGGAGGTATCGATCCGCGGCGGGGTCAAGCCGGTGGGAGGCATTTCCGCCAAAGTGGAGGCTGCCTGTCAGGCAGGCTGCCGCCGGGTCCTGATCCCACGCGAGAATTGGCAGGAACGCTTTGCGGAGGAAGCGCAGAAAATCGATGTGATCCCGGTCGATGACTTGGCTGAAGTTCTCAGACTGGCTTTCCTGGATGAACCGGCGGAAGAAAAAACGGAAATGCGTCCTCCCCTGGAAGAAATTCTAAATCGCCTGGATTTCGGTGCCGGGGGAAATGTGGCGGTAGGGTCGGCGGGCCGGGTCGTTGGCGGAAGCGCTTCCGCCAATTTGCCTCAGGGGAGCTGACATGCTAGAATAGTTAAAGAAAGAGAATGGCACACTAATTCCAGTGTGCTTTTCCATTTACGGCCGGATCCCGGCGAATGGGTTGAAGGTTACGTGCTTGGCGCTTTGCAGATAGGGGGGGCTTACATGACCACGAAACGAGAATTGCCTTTGCTGCCGTTAAGGGGAATCCTGGTTTTTCCTTACATGGTGATCCACTTGGATGTCGGACGGGAACGCTCCATGGCGGCGATTGACGAAGCGATGTTGCGGGACCGGATGATCCTCCTGGCAGCCCAAAAAGAAACAGATATTGATTCACCGACCGTAGCGGACATTTATACGGTGGGGACGATTGCCGAGGTCAAACAGCTGCTCAAACTTCCGGGCGGGACGATGCGGGTTCTGGTGGAAGGTATGGCGCGCGGGAAAATCAAGGAGTTTCTGGCGGAAGAACCCTTTTTTCAAGTCCGGGTGGAAGAGTACGGTGAAGGTCCTGTTCCCATGACGCCCGACCTGGAGGCTTTGACGCGAGGAGTTACCGATCAGTTTGAAGAGTATGCCAAGCTGGGGAAGAAAGTTCCCTCCGAAGCGGTGGGCGCGGTTTTGGCGGTGGAAGAGCCGGGCCGGCTGGCCGATATTGTCGCTGCTCACCTCAACCTGAAGGTGGCGGAGAAGCAGGTGGTCCTGGAGGCACTCGACGTCGAAGAGCGCTTGGAACGCCTGACAGAGTTCATTATGCGCGAGATCGAGATTCTGGAACTGGAGAGGCGCATTGGGCTCAGGGTGCGCAAGCAAATGGAGAAAGCGCAGAAAGAGTACTATTTGCGGGAGCAGATTAAGGCGATTCAAAAAGAACTGGGGGAAAAAGACGAGCGGCAGGCGGAAGCGGACGAGTTGAGGGAAAAGACGGCCAAGGCCAAATTGCCCAAGGAAGTCGAGGAAAAGGCGCTCAAAGAGATCGAGCGCCTGGAAAAAATGCCGCCGGCTTCGGCGGAGGGAACCGTCGTCCGCACCTATTTGGATTGGCTCCTGGTTTTGCCTTGGAACAAAGCGACCCGGGACAAGACCGACCTGAGCCGGGCGGAAGAGATATTGAATGAGGACCATTATGGCTTGGAAAAAGTTAAAGAGCGCATTTTAGAATTCTTGGCGATTCGCAAACTGACGCCCAAGATGAAGAGCCCCATTCTCTGTTTTGTCGGGCCGCCCGGGGTCGGAAAGACTTCGCTGGCCAAGTCGGTAGCCCGTGCTCTCGACCGCAAGTTTGTGCGGATGTCTCTCGGGGGCGTACGGGATGAAGCGGAAATCAGGGGACACCGCCGGACTTATATCGGGGCTTTGCCGGGACGCGTAATTCAAGGGTTGCGCACGGCCGGGACGCGCAACCCGGTCTATCTGTTCGATGAGATTGACAAGATGACCATGGATTTTCGCGGAGATCCGGCTTCCGCCCTGCTGGAAGTGTTGGATCCGGAGCAAAACAGCACCTTTTCCGATCACTATTTGGAGGTTCCTTTTGACCTGTCCCACACCCTTTTTATTTTGACGGCCAATACGATGCACACGATTCCTCGTGCCCTGCTGGATCGGATGGAGGTTATTTCCCTCAGCGGCTATACCGAGGACGAAAAAGTCCATATCGCGGAACGTTACCTGGTGCCGAAGCAGCTCAAGGCCCACGGCCTGAGCCCTGAGATTTTGCCCATCGACCGGAATATTTTGCTGAAGCTGGTTCAGGGATACACCCGGGAATCCGGTGTGCGCAACTTGGAACGGGAGGTGGCAAGCCTTTGCCGCAAGGTGGCCACCCATTGGGTGAAGAAAGAGTGGGAGCCTCATGCTCTCGGCGAAGAGGATTTGGAGGAAATGCTCGGAACGCCCCGTTACCATGTGCAGTTGGCGGCCCGGGAGCCGGAAATTGGAGCCGCCACAGGTCTCGCTTATACCGAGGTCGGCGGAGACATTTTGACGATTGAGGTCACCCCCCTGCCGGGAAAAGGGAACTTGACCTTGACCGGGAAGCTGGGCGATGTGATGAAGGAATCCGCCCAGGCCGGCTGGACTTTCGTCCGGGCTCATGCCGCGGAGTTGGGTATTCCCGAGGATTTTTACGACAAAGTGGATCTGCATATCCATGTCCCGGAGGGAGCCATCCCCAAAGACGGGCCTTCCGCGGGAATTACCATGGCCACGGCCATGGCCTCCGCCCTTTCCAAGCGGGCGGTGCGCTGTGATTTGGCGATGACCGGGGAGATAACCTTGCGAGGGAATGTGCTTCCCATCGGCGGTCTGAAGGAGAAGGTTCTGGCCGCTCATCGTTCCGGGATCAAAGTGATTTTGGTTCCGGAAGAGAACCGGAAGGACTTAGAGGAAGTGCCGGAGAATGTGCGGGAAAAGATCGAGTTTCACTTCGTCAGCCACATGGAGGAAGTGCTGGAACTGGCTTTGCTGCCCGTGCGCACGGACGGGTACGAGGTTCCCCTGGAGCCCTTATTCGCCCCGGGTGTTCTTCCCGTACCCGCTCCGGAGGCGGGTGGTCAGTCGGTTTCCAAGCCCTTGTAGGGTCCGGGGAGGGCCAGGGAAGAGCGCGCCAAGCGAGGGAAAGAGGTTGCGGAGTCCATATGATTATCCGTAAAGCGGAATATGTCGGTTCAGCGGTCAAAGCGGACCAGTATCCCCGGGACGGGCTGCCGGAAATCGCTTTGGCCGGACGGTCCAATGTGGGGAAATCTTCGTTAATCAACCGTTTCCTGGGCAGGCGCAACCTGGCTCGCACGGGAAATACGCCGGGGAAAACTCAGACGCTCAATTTTTACCGCATCAATGGGGCCTGGTATTTTGTCGATCTGCCGGGTTACGGTTACGCCAAAGTGGCCCAGGCGGTCAAAGCCCAATGGGGTGGGATGACGGCCAATTACTTTAAGAAGCGGGAGAACCTGCTGGCTGTGATCCAGATTGTGGATATTCGCCATGAACCGAGCGCCGAGGATCTCGCCATGAACGCCTGGCTGCGCGGAAACGGGATCCCGGTTTTGGTCGTGGCGACCAAGGCCGATAAAGTGAGCCGGGGGCAATGGCCCAAACATCTGAAACAAATCGCCGGCAGCCTGGCCGTGGAGGAGTGGCAGATCCTGCCTTTTTCGGCCGCTTCCGGCTTCGGGGAGGATGATCTCCGGGCGGCAGTGGAGGAAATTCTTGGGCCGGATCCGGCGCCGTTTTCTTTGCCCCAAAATGGTCAAAAAGAAGACCCTCCTGAATAGATATTGGGTATGTAGAAGAAAAGGGGAGTCGGGGTTGAGAGATTATGCTCTGCTGATCCTAAGCCTGGGGACGATTTTGGTGGGTGCCGCGGGCTTCACGAACGGGGTGGAGTGGCTTGGTAAGAAGCTCAAACTCGGGGACGGTGCGGTGGGCAGCATTTTGGCGGCGGTGGGGACGGCTTTGCCGGAGACGATGGTGCCGATCATTGCTTTTCTGGGAGGCTCCCACAACGGGGAGATGACCTCGGAAATCGGGATCGGGGCCATTTTAGGCGCTCCTCTCATGTTGAGTACTCTGGCTTTTTTTATTTCGGGGCTGGCGGTCCTCGTCTTCAGGCGCGAGAACCGGCCGCTCAACCTGGACAGCCGGGTCGTGGTTCACGACTTGGGCTTTTTTGTGGTCGTTTACGGGCTCGCGGTGATGGCCTCCTTCTTGCCGGCGCTGCCCAAACGCCTTTGTGCCCTGGCCTTGCTTGTAAGTTATGTATGGTATGTCCTTAGGACGGTTCGGGCGAGCAAAGGACAGGACAGCGGGGAGATCCCCCCTCCGCTCTACTTGGCCGCGGGAGCGCGTGATCCCGCTTTGGGCCGGGTTCTCACCCAAGTAGCCTTGGCACTTCTCCTGATCATAGGGGGGGCGCACGGCTTCGTCCAGGCCGTGAAAGCGGTGGCCCTGGCTCAGGGGGTGCCGGCCTTTGTCCTCTCGCTCATTATAACCCCCATCGCCACAGAATTGCCCGAGAAGTTCAACAGTGTCGTCTGGCTGCGCCAGGGCAAGGATACGCTGGCCCTGGGCAATATCAGCGGGGCCATGGTCTTTCAGAGTTCTGTCATACCGCCATTGGGGATCCTTCTCACCCCGTGGCACCTGGAATACTTGGCTCTCTGGAGCGCGCTGCTGGCTTTGCTGGCGGCTCTGGTTCCATATTCCGTTTTAAAAAGGTACGGACTGATCCGCCCGTCCACTCTGCTGTTGAGTGGGGGTTTTTATTTGGTGTTTATCCTGGCCGTTTTAAAGGTTTCAACGGCGGCTTAACGCTGCGCCGCGTCAGCAAAGTTCACGGCGCTCCTCTGCTCAAACGGGATCCGCACGCAATGGTCCATCCGGTGGTGCTTTGCCAGCATGGGGGTCTAGGAGGAAAATTCTAACCGCTGCGCGAAAATGCGCAGCGGTTTTAGCGGTGGGCTCGGTTGTGCCGTAAGGAGCAGGGACTGTGTTATAGAATGTTTCTAGCCGGCCTCCCCCTCTTCAGGCGGACCCGCAAGTATCTCGGGTTCGGGCACAGGTTCGGGGATCGGAGTCGGTTCACAGGGTGTGCAAAATTGCTGCTTGGCCGCGAGAAAGGCTTGGTAATGCCGCTCTTCATCGGCCGCCATGTGGCTGAGGACGGTTTGGATCTCGGGAATGGGAATTTTCTCACACAGTTCGAGATAACCCCGGTGGGCTTTGGCCTCATCTTCCATGTTCTGATCTAGAGCGGTGCAAAGGTCATTGGTGTACCTCAGGTACTTGGCTCGCCAGTCGATCCAATGGCCGTTGTGGAAGGAACCGTAGCGGGGATCAACCCCGAGATGGCGCAGCATACGGCCCAGTTGTTCCAGATGGTTCAGTTCCTCAAAGGCGATAGGGCGCAGCAGTCCGTCAAACTCGGGCTGATCGAGAACCACGGCCTGATAGAGGTAGGTCGTCATAGCGGATAGTTCGGAGTCTTTGCCGGCGTAGGCTTCATAGAGCCAGGCCGCGTAAGTAAAATACGGTTCGGGGATTGCGATGGGAACGGGTTGTTCGCCCGCGGCGGGCAGGAGAAGGACCTGCCCGGGATAGATTCTGTCGGGTTGCCGCAGGTTGTTCAACCGGATCAACTCGGACATACTCACGGAATAAGCCCGGGCGATCTTGTAAACCGTGTCTCCGGCCTGTACGACATAATGTTGATAATCCACAGAATTCCCCCCTTTCGGTCTATTGTCGATCTACTATATTCGTACCGTCCGGGGATGGCTATTGGATAATTATGTTTCATGAAATGGACAGGTCCGGCGTAGGATTATAAGAGAGACGGCGGGAGCGGATCCGGCCGTAAGCCGGGAGTTTTCTGAGGAGGGATAAGAGATGAGTCGGGCTGTTTTAAGGGGAATCAGTGCGTCGTTACTGGTCACGGTTTTGACTTTGCTGGCGGGAATGTTGTGGAACGCGACCGGGCTGGCTTTTGTGAGCGTATCCGCCCTGGTCAATCTGGGGCTTTTGCTCAGCTGCCTGGCCGGTAGTTACCGTGCCGCCAAAGACAGCGGCCTCTGGTTCTTGGGGGGGATTGCCGGAGCCGGGTATGTCGCGCTGGGGGCCCTGCTCCTCGCTTTGTTTCTGCCGCTCAGCCTCGCGGGGGTATTTCAGATCATGTTGGAAGGGGCGGCCCTGGGCCTCGTCGCCGGGCTCATGGGAATCAGGGGAAAGAGAAAATTCAGAAGCCCCGCTTTCTTTGGGAATTCCGGGCGGTCCTATGCTTGGGCGGGGGTAGACAGGGCCTATAGAGTCGGGGAGCAAGACGAAGGCGAAAATGAAGATGAAGATGAAGACGACGGGAAGGGCAATGGCTGGCGTGAGCGGGCGGAAGAGAGAGACTGGGAGCCGGAGGCGGAAATTTCCGAACCTGGAGGTTCGGCGCAGGCATCTGCCGATATTCCTCTGTTTTCCCCGAGTCCGGGGGAGGAGCGGCAGCCGGAGTGGATGTGGGGAGGAAAAGTGAAACCCGGGCCGGAACCCGGGTTAACTTCGGCAGATGAAGGAAAGCCGGAGAAAAAAGCGGCCTGGGGGGTCAACCGGGGGGGCAAGAGGAAGGAATCGGACGGGTGGGCGGGAGAAACCGCGGACATCCCGGAACTGGAAGTCGTGCCGAAGAGGACGATGGCCCCCGGAAAGGGGCGTTCCCCCTGGTGGGAAGAAGATGTCGGAACTGGGAAGTAAGACGGAAATTTCGTACCCGTCCGCCTTAACAGAGCGTGAACTTCGTATGAGTTCGTATGAGTGACAGGTTCCGGGTTGTCTCCCGGCGGCGCCCGTTTGCCTTAGCAGAGCTTAAACCTGCGGGTCGCCAGCTGCTGCTCCAGGGCAGCGAGGGAGAGTTGTCCGACCGAGTCGTTAATATCGCACATAGACTGCATTTGTTCGGCGCTGGAGGAGGCCACCGCCTGGGTTTGGGCTGTTGCCTGCTCACTGATGGCGGCGACCAGAGATATTTCTGAGGCGATCCGTTCCGAACCGAGTGAGATTTTCTCCAGGAAGCCGGAGACTTCCCGGATTTGCCGGTTGACCACCAAGGTGCTTTCCGTAATTCTTCGGAAAGCCTCTTCGGCCTCCCCAATGACCCGAGTACCGTCGCGGACGACTTTCTTCTCCGCATCCATACCGGCCACGGCGTGCTCCAGATTCGAGCGAATATCTTGAATGATTCGCTCAATTTGGGTACTGGCCTGGGCAGACTGTTCCGCCAGTTTGCGGACTTCTTCCGCCACTACGCCGAATCCCCGGCCGTGGTCACCTGCCCGGGCAGCTTCAATGGCCGCATTGAGGGCCAAAAGATTGGTTTGGTGAGAGATCGTTTGAATAGCCTCGACGATGGTGCCGATGGAGGCTGACTTGCTTCCCAGTGAGGATATGAATTTTTCTGTGCCGTTGACTGTCTGATGAATGTGCTCCATCTGCCGGCCGGTTTTGGCAATGGCGGTGTCCCCTTCCTCGGCCATGGCCAGGGCTTGGTGTGAAGCCCGGCCTGTCAAGTCTATGCTCCGGTTGATCTGCTGCATCAGGGCCGACATTTCCCGCACGGCCTGCAGGATGTTTTGCACATTACCGGCTTGCGTTTCCGCCCCGTTTGCTACTTGCCGGACAGCTTCCGAGACCACTTGGGCGGTTTCGGCGGTTGCGCCGGCCCGGGTCGCGAGGAGTTGCGAAGATGCGGCAAAAACATCGGCCCCCTGCGTGATATTGCCGACGAGGGAACGAAAGTTTTCGGCCATCCGGTTCATGGCCGTGCACAGAGAGGCAATTTCGTCTTTTTCGGTCATGCAGGACAGGCGGGGCGTAAGATCTCCCTCTGCCACAACCTGGGCGAAAGCCACCGCCCGTCGCAGAGGTCTTGAGGTGAGGACGGAGATGTATAAGCCGTAGAGAAGGATGAGAGTGCTGGCGATAAGGGTGAGGGACAGAATGAAATCCAGATGTTGAGCGATATTCATTCCGCTCCGCGCCATGAGTAAAACGGCCGTGCCGGCAAGCAATGTAATCAGGGCATTGATGACGAAAGCCAGGATTAACTTGCCGGCCAAGGCCAGATTGAACCACCACCGGACGATTCCCACATGCTTGAAGAAAAATTGACTGGTCCATTCGACATAATTGTCCATATCTTCGCATACCCTCATTTCGCTTTGATCACTTTCTGTGGCCGGATTCAACCGCTGTCCGCGTTCAATCGCCTCGCTCCCAACCACACTCTGTGAAAGAATTGTATCCTAACCGAGTAACTCGCTCTTTTTGACAAGGGGAGCACGGGTAAGTATAATGAATACAGAAAAGGCGCTGCAATAGACCGAACGAAATACCATCATAAGAAAATGAAATAATACCCAAAAAATCATATCACAAGAAACGCTCAAACTCAAGGAACATGAAAAACGGCGGAACCCAAGTCCCCGCGAGCAAAAAAGGTGGTACCGCGAAGTTCTTCGTCCTTTTAGGAAGTGAAGAGCTTTTTTGTAGTTTGGGGAGCGGATTTGCAAAGGAGTGTGTGGAAGGATGTCAGAGGAACTGAAAGCAGGATCCGGCAAGAGCGGGCATAGGGGTGCAGAGGTGAAAAACGGCGTTGAGCAAAAGTCGGGATCCGGGGTTCAAATGGCCGGGGTCTACGAACCGGCTCAAGTTGAGAGCAAGTGGTACGCGTATTGGGAGGAAAACGGCTTTTTCCGTCAGGAAGTGGACAAGAGCCGCAGGCCGTTTTCGATTGTCATGCCGCCGCCGAATGTGACGGGGTCTCTTCATATGGGCCACGCCCTGAACGATACGGTTCAGGACGTGCTGACCCGTTTTAAAAGAATGCAGGGGTATAATACCCTTTGGCTGCCGGGAACGGATCACGCGGGCATCGCGACTCAGGCCAAAGTGGAGGAACAGTTGAGCAAAGAAGGGACGAGTCGGGAGGAGCTGGGTCGGGAGCGCTTCCTGGAACGGGTCTGGGAGTGGAAACGCCAATACGGCGGACGCATTACTCAACAGCTGCGGCGCTTGGGGGCTTCTTGCGACTGGTCACGCGAACGATTCACGATGGATGAAGGTTGTTCCGAAGCGGTGAGGGAAGTCTTTGTCGACCTTTATCATAAAGGTTTGATTTACCGGGGAAACTACATCGTTAACTGGTGTCCGCACTGCCACACCACGATTTCCGACATTGAGGTCGAACATGTGGATCATGCCGGCCATCTTTACTACCTGCGTTATCCCATCAAAGGAACGGATGAGTTGTTAACGGTGGCCACGACCCGTCCCGAGACAATGTTGGGGGATACGGCGGTGGCGGTGCACCCCGCGGACGAGCGCTACGGCAAGTGGGTCGGCCGGACTGTAATTCTCCCCTTGGTCGGTCGGGAAATACCGGTTATTGCCGATGAATATGTGGAGCGCGAGTTCGGCACGGGGGCGGTCAAGATTACCCCGGCTCATGATCCGAACGATTTTGAAATCGGACTTCGCCATAACCTCCCTTCGGTCACAGTCCTTGACCGGGAGGCCAGGATGAATGAAAACGCGGGGAAATACCGGGGCATGGATCGTTATGAAGCCCGCCGGGCGATCGTCGCCGATCTGCAGGCAGCCGGGGTTCTGGTGCGGATCGAGGATCACGCGCACGCGGTGGGGGAATGTTATCGCTGTGCTACAGTCATTGAACCCCTGGTGAGCCGGCAATGGTTTGTCAAGATGGAACCCTTGGCCAAGCCGGCCATGGAGGCCGTCCGCCGGGGCCGGTTGGAATTCGTGCCGGAGCGTTTTACCAAGATCTATTTGGGGTGGCTGGAGAATATCAGGGACTGGTGCATTTCCCGGCAACTGTGGTGGGGGCATCAGATCCCGGTGTGGTATTGTGAGGAATGCGGAACGGAAATCTGTGCCAAGGAAGATCCGGCCTCCTGCCCATCCTGTGGTTCCCGGAATTTGCGGCAGGATCCGGATGTGCTCGACACCTGGTTTTCTTCCGGGCTCTGGCCGTTTTCCACGCTCGGCTGGCCTCGAATGACGCCGGAACTGGAACAGTTCTATCCCACCTCGGTACTGGTGACGGCACGGGACATCATTTTCTTCTGGGTGGCACGCATGATTTTCATGGCCCTGCAGTTTCAGGAAGAGGTGCCTTTCCGCCGGGTTATGATTCACGGCCTGGTCCTGGATGCGCAAGGCAGGAAGATGAGCAAGTCCTTGGGCAACGGGATCGATCCCATCGAAATAATAGACCAGTATGGGGCGGATACCCTGCGCTTCATGCTTATTACGGGAAACACCGCGGGTAACGATTTGCGTTTCCATCCGGAGCGGTTGGAGGCGACTCGGAATTTTGCCAATAAGATCTGGAACGCCTCGCGCTTTGTCTTGATGAATGTCGAGGATTTTGAGGAAGGGCCCGGAGGAGACTTGACCCAGGCGGACCGCTGGATTCTGTCACGCTGCTCAGCGACTGTGGCCGGGGTGACGGAGGCCCTGGAACAATTCGATTTGGGTGAAGCGGGCCGGACACTTTATGAGTTCATCTGGAATGAGTTCTGCGATTGGTATATCGAGCTGTCCAAACCGCGCCTTTACCGGCGGGAGGAAACGGCGCTTCCGGCGGGCGGCCGGGCGCAAGCCGGAGCCGCCGCACAGGGGATGCCTTCCGCCGCGGGCGACAACCTGGCCAGGCATACGGCGCAAGCGGTGTTAATCGAGGTCTTGGACAGTACCCTGCGCTTGCTTCATCCCTTTATGCCTTTCCTGACCGAGGAAATTTGGCAGAACCTTAAGCGGCACCTGCCCGCCGCCGGACAAAGCCTTATGTTGGCCGCCTGGCCGGCCGCAGTCGCCTGCCGGGATGAACGCGGAGAAGAGGAAATGCGTCTGGTTATGGACTGCATCAAAGCGGTTCGGAATATCCGGGCAGAAATGAATATTTCCCCCGCCAAAAAGGCGGAAGTGATTATTGTGGCCCCGGATGAGGAGACCAGGCGGGTGCTTGAGGCCGCCGGGCCCGATATCCGGCACTTGGCGGGGGCTGCCCAACTGGTACTAGTCCCCGGGCTGGAAAGCAAGGTCTCACAGGCAGCGGGTGCCGTATTGGAAGGGATCCAGATCTATGTACCCTTAGCCGGCCTTTTGGATATAGACAAAGAGATTGCGCGGATTGAGAAAGAGATTGCTCAGACAAGGCAGGAGGAAGCCCGGCTGGAGAAGAAGCTGAGTAATCCGGGGTTTGTTGAGAAGGCTCCGCCCGAGGTCGTCACGAAGGAACGGGAGAAGCTGGCGGCGGCCGGCGGCCGCCGCGCGGCCTTGGAGGCACGGTTAAAAGGATTATCCGAGTAGCGCCCGCGGAAGCGGGAGGGGTCGCCGGAGAAAGGGAGCGAGCAGATGGAGGAAGTGCCGAAGTGGATGTCCGCTGAGGGTTATGGAGAAGCCGAGCCGAAGGGGATGTCCCCTGCGAAGTACGGGAGGGTGTCGGAAGAAGAGTACGAGGAGGCCCTGGCCTACCTTGTTGGGCTGACGAAATTCGGCATGAATTTCGGGCTGGACCGGATCCGGGAACTTCTCAGACGCCTGGGGAATCCGGAACAATCCCTCAGAATCATTCATGTGGGGGGCACCAACGGGAAGGGCTCGACGACGCTTATGACCGCGGAAATTTTGCGGGCGGCGGGCTATAAAGTGGGGATGTTCACTTCTCCCCACCTGCACGATTACCGGGAGCGAATGGTGATCAACGGAGAAATGGTACCCAAAGCCGCGGTCGTCAGGTTGATGGAACGCCTGAAACCGCACCTGGAAAAGATGGTGGCCCAAGGGTTGGAGCATCCCACTGAGTTTGAAGTGAACACGGCCATGTGTCTGCTGTATTTTGCGGAGGAAGAGGTAGATTTTGCCCTCTTGGAAGTCGGGTTGGGCGGAGAAATCGATTCGACGAACGTCGTCAGCCCTCTCATCAGTGTGGTTACGAACGTGGGCATGGACCATATGGACTATCTCGGGCCGGATATTCCGACGATTGCCCGCAATAAAGCGGGGATCATCAAACCACATTCGGTGGTGATTACCGCGGCCAAGCGTCCGGAGGTTCTGGCCATTCTGCGGGAAAAGGCGCGGGAAGCCGGGGATTCCTTTTGGCGGGTGGGGGAAGATGTGCGCTGGGAGAGCCGCTGGAGCGGAGAAACGGAGCAGGAATTTGATTTATTCGGTCTGCATGGTGCTTACCCCAAATTACGCCTCACACTGATCGGAGCCCATCAGCTTGAGAACGCGGCCACCGCGGTGACGATATGCGAGGTTTTGCAGTCCGCTTACGGGGTGGCAGTTCCCCGCCCGGCCATTTACGCGGGGCTTAAGCGGGCGAAGTGGCCCGGCCGGCTGGAATTGCTCAGTGTGACTCCCAAGGTTCTCCTGGACGGAGCGCACAATTACGACGGGGCCAGGGTCCTGGCTCAAAGCCTGCCTCTGTACCAACGCCGGCGTCTGGTGTTCGTTCTGGGCATGCTGGCGGATAAAGAACGGGAGCGGGTGGTGGATCTTTTGGCACCGTTGGCGGACGAAATCATCGTGACCAAACCGAATTCGCCGCGTGCCGGCGATTGGCAGGCTCTGGCCGGCATCGCGGCTAAATACGGCCGTCCGGTCTCCTTGGTGGAGGACCCGGAGGAGGCGGTTGCTCTGGGATTGCAACACTTGGGTCCGGAAGACATGCTTTGTGTTACCGGCTCTCTTTATATGCTGGCCGCGGCGCGGCCGGCCTTGCTGCAAAGGCTGGGTCGCTTAACCCGTTAACAGTGAGCGCGATGAGTAAGCGGCATCTGAGTGTTTAAGTGATAAAGGTTTTGGCAAGAATAGCCTGGGGACAAGGAAAAGCAGCCCCGGACCGGGTAATAAACTCGTGAAAAAAATTGCTTTTCCAAGAGATAGTGATATAATTAGTTTACACTTTTTCATGCTTGTGAAAGGTGAGAAATGGGGGATCTTGTTGAAGACGCTAAAAATTCCGGAGGCGACCATTATTCGGCTTTCGGTTTATTCTCGGTACTTAACGGAGGTAGACCGTAAGGGGATTATTACAATTTCCTCCGGCGACATTGCCGAGGGCGTTGGTGTCAGCCCGGCTCAAGTCAGGAAAGACCTGGCTTATTTCGGAGAATTCGGTACGCGCGGGGTGGGTTACAACGTCAAAGATTTGCGCCGCCACATTCTGAAAATTTTAGGGCTCAGTGTGGATTGGAGCGTGAGTCTGGTCGGTTTAGGAAATCTTGGCTTGGCTTTGTCCAGTTACAAAGGTTTCCGGGAACGCGGCTTTGTGATCACGAGTGTTTTCGATAACGATCCTCAGAAGCTCGGAACCTCTGTCCACGGTGTTGAGGTCATGCCAGTAGAACGCCTGGAAGAGGTTGTAAGGCAAAATCGCACTCAGATTGGGATTATTTGCGTGCCGTCCGCGGCGTCGCAGGAGATTGCGGATAAGTTGGTCCGGGCCGGGGTACAGGCCATTCTTAATTTCGCGCCCGGCGTCCTCAATGTCCCTCCGGAGGTTGAATTGCGCAACGTGGATTTGGCGGTGAATTTGGAAGTACTCACTTTCAACGTCGGAGCGCAGCGCTTCTGAGACAAGGATTTCCAACAACCGGCCCAAAGGCGGAGTAACGCGGAAGTGTTCCTTCGCCACGGCGAACAGGCCGGGAGACACGGTAACGTGTCTCCCGGCTTTTTTAGGTGCGCCAATCGTGAGACTGCCGCTCGCTCCATGCCGGTTAGTCTTTTTCTGTCGAGCCGCCAAAGTTCTTGGCTGCTCGACAGTAGTTGTAGGTATCCGAGCAGTCTTTTTCCTGCTATACTATAAACAGATTTACGGATTTTCCGAAAGGAGCGGTAACTATGGCACTTGCGGCGGCTAAGAAGACTTTTGGCATTGTTCAAATCAAGAAACGTCATGTCATTACGCTGGGGCAGGAAGTTCGAAAGGAACTCAACCTGGATGAAGGGGATATACTGGATGTTTCCGTGGAAGACGGAAAAATCGTACTGGAGCCGAAGAAACTCATCCCTGCTGATCAACAATGGTTCTGGACAGAAGAATGGCAAGCCGCTGAACGGGAAGCGCAAGCTGATATTGACGCTGGACGCGTCAAACAGTTTGACTCCATGGAAGAATTTCTTGATGATTTGAGGAAAAGCGATGAAGGTTCAAAGCACTCCCCGCTTTAATCGTGCCTACAATAAGTTGCCACAAGAAATCAAGGATTTGTTTATGGACAGAATGCATCAGTTTAAAGAGAATTGGCGGCATTCGTCGTTTAGGGTTAAGCGTGTTCAGAGAACGGAGACCATTTGGGAAGCAAGTCTCAATATGTCTATTCGGTTTACGTTCGAATGGACAAAAGACGATCAGGGAAATACGGTTTGTCTCATGCGCAACATCGGCGAGCACGCTCGTTGTCTACGGCCGTCTCATTAAACTCACTTGAGCGCCACTGTTGTATAGTAGTTTCCCCTGTATTATAATAAGGCAAAAGGGAGAGGGGAAATTGAGCATGGGAGTTGAAAAGGCGGAACTCATCCTTTATGATACGACCTTGCGCGATGGGGCACAGGGAGAGGGAATCCATTTTTCTGTTAAGGACAAAATCCTTTATGTTCAGAGAATGGCCGCTATCGGTGTGCCTTACATTGAGGCGGGTTGGCCGGGCGCCAATCCCGGGGATGAGGAGTTTTTTGCCGAAGCCGGAAAATTGGTTTTGGGCGGGGTGAAACTGACCGCCTTTGGCAGCACTTGCCGGATAGGAGAGGCACCGGAGGAGAGCGGGATCTTAAAGCGCCTTTTGGACTCCGGCGCGGGCGTCGTGACGATTTTCGGTAAGGCGTGGGACCTGCACGTGACTGATGTCCTGCGCGCTTCCCGGGAGGAGAACTTGCGTTTAATCAGAGAATCTGTGGCTTTCCTCGTCCGGGCGGGCAGGGAGGTCATTTTTGATGCCGAACATTTTTTTGACGGGCACCGGGAGAACCCCGCCTATGCCTTGAAGTGTGTGAGGGCGGCGACCGAGGGCGGGGCGAGTGTGGTCGTCCTGTGCGATACGAACGGAGGGGCGCTTCCCCAAGGGATTACCGCGGGGGTTGAAGCGGTGAAGGAAGCGTTCCCGGGGCTGGTTCTCGGCATACATGCCCACAATGACGGGGGCCTGGGTGTCGCCAACAGCCTGGCGGCGGTGGAGACGGGTGTTACGCAGGTGCAGGGGACCTGGAACGGATTCGGTGAAAGGTGCGGCAACGCCAACCTGAGTACACTGGTCCCCTGGCTGCAGTTGAAGCGGGGCTATGTTCTTCTTCCGGAGGAGGCTTTGCCTCAGTTGACAAGCCTTTCCCGTTATGTGTCCGAGTTGGCCAACGCCAAGTTTGACGAAAAGCAGCCTTTTGTGGGCAGAAGCGCCTTTGCCCATAAAGCGGGGATGCATGTGGACGCGATTCTCAAAAATGAGAGGACTTTTGAGCATATTGATCCGGAAACTGTGGGGAATGAACGGCGAATTCTGATCTCGGATCAGGCGGGCCGGGCGAATATCTGGGAGAAGATGCGGAAGCTTGCCCCCGGGATTTTGAAAGGCGACCCCAAGGTGGAAGAAGCGATGCTTAGGATCAAAGAGCTGGAAAATCAGGGGTTTCTCTTTGAAACCGCGGATGGGAGTCTGGAGTTATTGCTGCTGCGCACTCTCGGCCGGTTTGAACCGCCGTTTGAGATGTTGGATTATCATGTCTGGAGCGATCCCTTGCGCGGTGAACTGGATTCGGTAGCGGTGGTGAAAGTTCTGGTTGGGGAGAAGCAGGTGCATATCGCCGCGGAGGGCAACGGGCCGGTCAATGCGCTTGATCAGGCTTTAAGGGAGGCTCTGCGCGCTTTCTTCCCGGCTCTGGCGGAGAGCGAACTGGTTGATTATAAGGTGCGCGTTCTCGATGGCTCCCGAGGAACGGAAGCGGTGGTCAGGGTGGTAGTGGAGACCCGTTTGGGGACAGAGGCCTGGGGAACCATCGGAGTGTCTACTAACATTCTCAAGGCCAGTGCCCAGGCCTTGCTCGACGGCTTGTACTTGGCGATTCAGAGGTCGGAGGTCAGAAGTCGGAAGTCAGAATAGGTAACCCGGGGGCAGCACCAGAAGTCGGAATAGAACGGAGGCCTTACTAGAGGTTGAAAGTCTGAAGTCGGAGCGGAGGTAGGAGGCCTTACCGGAGGTCGGAGGTCAGAAGTCGGAGGTCGGAACGGGGGACAGAATAGGTAACCCGGGGGACGGAGGCGGACTGGGGACGGGATACGACGGAGGTGGGAGGCCTTACCAGAGGTCGGACGCCAGAGGTCGGAAGTCGGAATAGGTAACCCGAGGGCAGCACCAGAAGTCGGAACAGTACCGGAGGCCTTACTAGAGGTTGGAAGTCTGAGGCCGTATCGGAGGTCGGAGGTCAGAGGTCTGAAGTCGGAATAGTCGACCCGGAGGACGGAGCCGGACGGGACGACGGAGGGGTTATGGGCTCAAGGGCAGGCTGCCGGTTTCGGGCGCCTTGAGGCCGAAGGCGATTCCCGCGGTTCCGCGCCATCGGTGGGAGTTTCCGCCGGGCGCTCCTGTGATCCGGGCAGGAACTCAAGGGGTTTGCTCGACTAGTTTGGGATTCAGGTAGTTTGAGATTCAGGTAGTTTGAAGGGAGTATCACCCTTTCTGGTTGGGGGGCCGGCGGTCGAGTTTTAAACTTGGTAGTTCTTGGGTAGTTTAGGAAACGGAATTTTCCGAGGGACGGGCGGGAAAACTGACCTGGACTCGGGAGGATTCCGTTTTTCTATTCACTTCCTATGCTGATGAAAATCGCCTGTGGACGAAAAAAAGCTGGACTTCGCAGCGAATAAAAAATTATCGGCTTGCTGACAAGAAGACGAGAATACTGTATAATGTATACATAATCCAAGCTAAAGAGAGGTAAAGTTTATGCGTCAGGAAAAAGATTTCTTGGGCTCCCGCGAGGTGCCCGATGAGGCTTATTATGGGATTCAAACGCTGCGGGCGGTCGATAATTTTCCAATTACGAGGTACCGGCCCCACGAGGAGCTCATCAAGGCTTTAGCTTTGGTCAAAGTGGCCGCCGCGCGGGCCAATATGGAAACCGGGTCTTTGAACAAGACGATCGGCGGGGCCATAGCGCAAGCGGCCGAGGAAGTCGCCTCCGGCCGTCTGCACGAGTCTTTTGTTGTCGACGTGATTCAGGGAGGGGCCGGCACGTCGATGAACATGAATACCAATGAGGTGATTGCCAATCGAGCGATTGAAATCCTCGGGGGGGAAAAGGGGGATTATACCAGGGTTCACCCCAATTCTCACGTCAACATGGGGCAAAGCACCAATGATGTTTTTCCCACCGCTATTCGCATAGCTTGTCTCAATGTCAGTCAGGATTTGCTTTCCGGGCTATCCGAGCTGCGGCAGGCTTTCGAGGGGAAAGCGGAGGAATTTGACGGGGTTCTCAAGATGGGGCGAACCCATTTGCAGGATGCGGTGCCCATTCGCTTGGGCCAGGAGTTTTCCGCCTATGCCCGGATGATCGGACGGGATGGGAAGCGCCTGGAAAACGCCGTCACGTCCCTGGAAGTGGTCAATATGGGCGCAACAGCGGTAGGAACGGGGCTGAACGCCGATCCTGCTTATATCGCGCGCGTGACGGACATCCTTGGAGAAATCAGCGGCCTGCCGCTGCGACGGGCGGAAAACCTGGTGGACGCCACGCAGAACACGGATGCTTTTTTGGAGGTTTCCGGAGCCCTGAAGACCCTGGCGGTGGATTTGTCCAAGGTCGCCAATGACCTCAGGCTCATGGCCTCCGGGCCGAGGGCGGGTCTTAAAGAGATTAACCTGCCGCCGCAGCAGCCCGGATCCTCCATCATGCCGGGAAAGGTCAACCCTGTGATACCCGAGGTGGTTAACCAAGTGGCTTTTCAGGTGCAGGGGAACGATTTGACCGTGTCTTTGGCCTGTGGAGCGGGACAGCTGGAACTGAACGTGATGGAACCGGTGATCGTTTTCAATCTCCTGCAGTCTTTGGACATTCTGCGCAATGTGGTCCGGGTTTTCCGGGAGCGCTGCGTCCTGGGGATCACGGTGAACGGAGACCGCTGTGCGCAGATGGTGGAAAACAGTGTCGGTGTGATCACGGCCATCAATCCTCATGTCGGCTATGAAGTCGCCTCGGCAATCGCCAAGGAGGCGATCAACAGCGGGCGCCCGGTGCGGGAAATTGTCCTGGAAAAAGGGGTTCTCACGGAGGAGGAGTTGAACATCATTCTCCATCCGATGGAAATGACCAATCCCGGAATTGCGGGGGCGAAATTGCTGAAGCGCTAGGATTTTCCCTACTTTGCTCTTTTTCTCTACTTTTCTCTTGCTTCTTGCGAACCCACTCGGAAAATGCTACACTAAGAATAATGTAATCCGCAGCCAGGAGCTTTAGGCCCTGGCTCGTTTCTGTGAGTGTTGGGGGTCGAAAGATGGCGGTTGGCCGTAACTCATCCGGTACAGGCAGGGCGATCCTGCTGATTCTCTCAGGGGCCGCGTTGGGTACCCTGGTTGGTTTCGGCTTAGAGAAATACGGGATTTTGACTCCTTTTTTGCGGCCGGCCGTAATCGACGTCCCGTCACATACCTATTTGGATTTCTTTTTCCTCTCTCTGTCCTTTGGCTTTCGCCTGAATATCACGGCCGCCACTTTGCTGGGGGCTTTGGGAGGGTATTACCTGTCAAGGAAGTGGTAAGCGCATGCTTATTCTGGCTTCTTCGTCTCCCAGAAGGCGAAAGCTCCTGCGCGACTGGGGTTATGAGTTTAAGGTCATATCTCCGCCGGTGAAGGAGGAATTGCCCGCGGGGACTCCACCGGAGACCGGAGTGCGTATCCTGGCCGAACGGAAAGCCGAAGCGGGTCTGGTTCGGTGGTTAAAGGACGGAGGCAGGTATGAGGACGTGATTTTAGCCGCGGATACCATGGTCGTACTGGCCGGGCAGACTTTAGGAAAACCGGCGGGAGCGGAGGAAGCGGCGGCCATGCTGCTCAGGCTGAGCGGCAAGGAACACTCGGTTCTGACCGGGGTTGCGGTCCGCGACGGAGCGCGCCTCGAGTCGGGTTGGGTGGAGACGAGAGTGCGCTTTCGCGACCTTTCCGCGGGAGAGATCGCGGCCTACGTCGGGACCGGCGAGCCTTTGGATAAGGCCGGGGCCTACGGTATCCAGGGAGCGGCCGGGGCTTTTGTCCGGGAGTTTGCGGGCTCCCTGAGCAATGTCATCGGCTTACCCATGGAATATGTCACGGAACGGCTCAAGGCGTGGGGGATTCGGCAGGAAAGGCATCGCCCCGCGTGAGGTGGAGGATGGATTACCGGCGACTCAAAGATCTGCCTGAAGAGATGTTTCCCCGGGAACGGCTTTTCCGGCTGGGTCCGGAGGCGCTGTCCAACCGGGAGATTTTGGCGGTTCTCCTGCGCACGGGTTGCAAAGGGGAAAATGTGCTGGACTTGGCGGAGCGGCTGCTCACGGAATCCGGCGGCTTGGCCGGTCTCGGCCGGCAGACGGTTCACGACTTGGCCCGGCAGTACGGTTTGGGGCAGGCCAAAGCTTCGGTCATCAAAGCGGCTCTGGAATTGGGCCGGCGTTGTGTGACGACTGACCCTTTGACAAGACCGGTGGTCAATTCCCCTCAGGATGTCGCTCATCTGGTGATGGAGGAAATGCGCTATCTCGACCGGGAACATTTCCGGGTAGTGAGTCTGACGACGAAAAACCATGTCCTCGGCATCACCCCGATTTCGGTGGGGTCGCTCAATTCGTCATTGGTCCATCCGAGGGAGTGTTTTAAAGAGGCCATCCGCCGCAACTCCAACGCGATTATCCTCTTGCACAACCACCCGAGTGGGGATCCGACGCCGAGCAAAGAGGATGTCGAGGTGACCCGGCGCTTGGCCGAGGGCGGAACCCTGTTGGGGATTGAAGTGCTAGATCATGTAATTATTGGAGATAACAGGTACATAAGCCTTAAGGAACGAGGAATATTATAAGTAGTCTGGTTCAGGGAAGGGGTTATTCAGTAATGCGCTTTGGCAAAGATTTAGGGATCGACTTAGGTACGGCCAACACCTTGGTCCACGTGCGCGGGAAAGGAATCGTCGTGCGGGAACCGTCAGTCGTCGCCATGGATATGGACAATAAGGCCCCTCTCGCTGTGGGAGACAAGGCGAAAGAAATGATCGGGCGCACGCCCAGCCATATCGTGGCCATTCGTCCTCTCAAAGACGGAGTCATATCGGATTTTAACGTAACCCAGAAAATGTTGAAATATTTTATTTCCCGGGCTCTGGGTTCTGACTCGCCTTTCGCCCGCCCCCGGGTTGTGATTTGCGTTCCCTCCGGGGTGACGCCCGTTGAGGAACGAGCGGTGAAAGAAGCCGCGTTGGCGGCGGGGGCTAAAGACCCCGTCATTATGGAGGAACCCATGGCGGCCGCCATCGGGGCGGGGTTGCCGGTGAGTGAGCCGACCGGGAATATGATTGTCGATATCGGCGGCGGCACCACCGAAGTGGCCGTGATTTCTCTGGGGGGAATTGTGACGAGCCGTTCCATCCGAGTGGCCGGGGATGAGATGGACGATGCCATTGTGGCGCACATCAAACGCCGCTACAATCTGATGGTCGGGTATCGCACGGCTGAGGACATCAAGACGGAGATTGGTTCGGCCTATATGGCGGAAAAAGGGATTACTTATGCGGTACGAGGCCGGGACCTTTTGACCGGACTGCCCAAGACCATTGAAGTGACGGCGGAGGAGATCCAGGAGGCCCTGCAGGAGCCGGTCATGGCTATCGTGGACGCGATCAAATCCTGCTTGGAGAAGACACCGCCCGAGTTGGCGGCCGACATCATGGATCGCGGGATTATGATGGCGGGCGGGGGATCCTTATTGCGCCACCTCGATCAACTCATCGCGGATGAGACCTGCATCCCTGTGCACGTGGCGGAGGATCCTTTGTCCTGCGTCGCTCTGGGGACGGGGCGGGTTTTGGAAGACAGCGAAATCATGAAGAAAATCTCCGCCATACAAAAGAGTTAGTTGTCCGAGGGAAAAGTGTGGAAGCTGGGGGAAAGCACGGTGGGGAGAAGGGTTAATCTGACGGGAATCGCGGTTCTCGTCTTCTTTCTATTGTTGGGTATTCTGGTGAGCATGCGTTTGACCGGTTTGGGCCGAAGCGTTCCCAATCCGGTCGGGGGGGTGCTCCAACGGCTGGCAAGTCCGGTGGAAAACGTCCTTCTCAGTGTGGGTAACCGGATTAAGAGAGATACACGCGCACTCTGGAGCTTCGACCAGGTGGAGAGTGAGAATGTGGCTCTGCGGCGGGATGTGAATAAGCTGACGGGGGAGAACCTGAGTCTCAAGGAACAGATTCTGGCCGGAATGCGCTACGCGGCACTCGACCAAGGGGAGTTTCGCAGTCCCACTCTGGACAAGTACGCGAAGGTGGGGGCGACGATCATCGACCGCAATCCGACGGCCTGGTATCAGACTCTGACCCTGAACCGGGGAAGCGCGGACGGAGTGGCAGTCAATGATCCGGTTATCGCGAATTTGGGACTGGTGGGCAAGGTGGTATCTGTGACGGCTAAGACGGCCGAAGTGCTGTTGATCACGGACGGGCAGGGGCAGGTAAGCGCTCTGGTGCGGGACAGTTCCGGCAACCCCACCTTTGGCATCGTTCAGGGCACCTACAAAGCGGGATCGCGGCTGACCTCGACGGGGCATCTGGAGATGCTCTTTCGCCGTGCCGACAAGGTCAACGTGGGGGACCTGGTAGTGACCTCAGGGTTGGGAGGAGTGTACCCGGTCGATATGCCTGTGGGCAAGGTTCAAGAGGTTCAGCTGGACAAAACCGGTCTTTTAAAAACGGCGTACATTGAGCCCTTGGTGAATTTTGATTCTCTGGAGGAAGTCTATATCGTGAAGACGGTTGGGGGAAAGTGAAATGAGACGCTTTCTGTTTTTGGCTTTTCTTCTTTTTCTCACTTTGGTTCTTCCGGGGACGCTTTTTCACTTGTGGGCCTGGTCCGGAATCAAGCCGGATTTAACCATGCTCCTCGTCATCTACATCGCTCAGCACAGCCGGCCGGCCAACGCTCTGGCCTGGGGATTTGGGGCGGGGTTGGTTGAAGATCTCTATTTGGGGCACTTTGTCGGTATGTACTCGCTGACCCTAACCGTTGTGGCACTCCTGACCCTCTATCTGAACAGCCGTTGGTACCGGGAAAATTTCATCTTGACGGTTGTGCTCGTTTTTTTGGTCACGGCGGTCGGGCAGCTTCTGGTCGGCTTTTTGGGGTTCGGAGCGGGGCTGAGTTGGTCGGCGGGGGATATTTTCCGCGTTGTGCTGGGGGTATCCGTTTACAATGCTCTCCTGGTTTTGGTCACTTATCCCTGGATTCATCGCTCGTTTATGCAGGGCTGGCTGAGGTATCAGGCCAAGTATGAACGCTGAAATGGAGTGAGGTCTCGTGGAGGAAAAAGAGCGCAAACCGTTCAGACGCAGGCTGAGGGGCCTGATGGTGGTGGTGTTCCTGGTTTTCGGCATCCTGGTCTTTAACCTGTGGCACTTGCAGGTCGCGGAGGGTTCTTATTACGCGGCTATGGCGAAGGGGAACGTCATGCGGCTCGTACCTCTGCCGGCGACCCGCGGGGATATTGTGGACAGGAGCGGGGAACTCCTGGCGACGAGCGTGCCCGAATTCGCCTTGACTTTAGACTGGCTCGATCTGCAGAAATCGATGAGCACGGACTGGAAGGACGTTATTTTGCGCCTGGCCGGCTTTGTCAAGCCTTACTGGCCGAATAAGGCCGAATCCGTCCAGAATATCGAAGAGGACATTCTGGTCATGATTCAAGCTCATCAATGGACGCGCTATCAGCCCATGACGATTCTGCAGAACGTGCCCAAGACGCTGCGCGCCACGGTGGCCGAACACCAGGAGGAACTGCCGGGGGTGAGTGTGGACGCGGTTCCCGTCCGTTATTACCCGCAGCACACTTTGGCGGGGCAGGTTCTCGGCTATGTCCGGCAGATCAGCCAGGGGGAAATCAGCCAATTCGATCAGAATCCCGACGCTAAGAAGGCAGGCTTTCGTTACCAGCCCGGGGATATGGTTGGGAAGATGGGGGTGGAAAAAGCCTATGATTTCTGGCTGCGCGGCGTGGAAGGCGAAGAACAGGTGGAAGTGGATAACAACGCCCGCCCGGTGGCCAAGACTGTGCTCAAACAACCCCAACCGGGGAAAACGATTCATCTGACTCTGGATGCCAAGCTCCAGAGTGTGGTCGAGAACAAACTGGACCAGATCATTAAGGGGTTGCAGCAGCAAAATCCCAACGCCAAAGCCGGGGCGGCGGTGGTGATCGATGTCAATACCGGCCAGATCCTGGCCATGGCTTCCGAGCCGGCGATGGATCCGAACGCTCTGATCGGAAACATTTCGGTGGCGACTGACCACCAGTATTTTCAGGACAAAGACGCGGCTTCTTTCAACCGGGCTTTGACGGGGCTCTATGCGCCCGGCTCGACGTTCAAAATGATCACCGCGCTGGCGGCTCTCAAAGCCGGGGTCGTCACGCCGACCGAGACGATTAACGATGTCAAGTCTTCCTTGGGTTCGGCGCCCGCCCAGGCTCAAGGCTTCAGCGAATGGGGCGGCAACTATTTCGGTCAGGTCGATCTCTATAAAGCCATCGCCATGTCTTCGGACATCTATTTTCAGGTCGTGGGGGCCCGGGTTTTTAAGGCCAACTCCGGACTGGTAAAGCAATTGGCTAATGAGGCCGGTCTCGGCGAGTACAGCGGGGTGGATCTACCGGGCGAGGCGAAGGGGATTGCGCCTTCTCCGGCCTGGAAGAAAGCCTATTATGGACCCTATTACAAGAAATTACTGCAGGAGAAGCTGGCGGCCATTGAAACAAAATACGGCTCCGAGATCGCCAAGGCGACGGACGCCAAGCAAAAAGCCAAGCTGCAACAGCAAGAGGCTCTGCAAAAGAACGGCGCCAATGTCTGGTATAACCAGATGGTGGCCCAGAACGTCGATTGGCACCTCTACGACAGTTTCAACAACGCCATCGGGCAGGGGTATAACTATTATACTCCCCTGCAGCTGGCGAACTATGTGGCGACGATTGTTAATGGAGGGAAGCATTACCAGCCCTACATCGTCAATGAAATCACGGACCCCGTGACCGGGAAAGTGATCAGGCAGTATCAGCCCAAGCTCTTGAACACCCTTGCTGTCTCCCAGACAGATCTGGATATTGTCAAGAAGGCCATGTCCGATACGACCAGCTATGGGACCGGAGCCATCTTCGGGAATGTGCCCCAGTTTTCCGGCGGGGCCAAAACAGGAACGGCTCAACTGGGTTCAAAGAACACGCTGGCGGCTCAGACGTACAACGGGACCTTTGTCGCTTTTGCGCCCTATAATCACCCCCAGATCGCCTTCGCCGGGGTTGTCGAATATGCCAATCACGGGGTGGATTCAGCCGGAATGGTGTGTAAGGCGGCTTTTAAGGCCTATTTCGGTTGGAAATAACCAACCGGGGTTGAAAAAACGAGGAAATTGGTCCTCGTTTTTTTCATTGGGAAAAAGGGAATTCCCCTCAGCCTGTAGAACTTATATCAGCGTTTAGAGATCAATACGCGTCGAACATGGACGAGCACTCCCAAAAAACATAAAAACTATCAGACACTGGAGGACTGGCTTTGACCCGAATGGAACACATCGCTTTGAAGGGGACCCGGGATGGACTCATTCTTTATTTTGATCCGGGGGTGGAGTTCAGCGTTGTATTGGAAGAATTGACAAGGTATTTGAGGGAATCGACGGAGTTTTTGCGGGGGGCGTCTGTGCGCTGCTTTGCCGGAGAGAAGGGATATGCCGATGAGGAGTTACGGGCTCTGACCACACTGTTAGGCGAGTATGAGGTGGAACTCGCCGGATGGCTGAAACCCGAAGAGGTCTATGCGGGTTCTGTCGTCCTGAATCCGAAAGAGTCCCCGCCCTGGCAGGAAGAGGGGATGGCGGAAGGGCCGTGCCTTTTTGTCGACCGGACTCTGCGTTCCGGCCATAGCGTTCAGTACGAGGGACATGTCGTAGTTTTGGGGGATGTCAACCCCGGAGCCGAGATTGTTGCCGGCGGAAATATCGTGGTTTTAGGAACCTTGCGCGGGGTGGCGCATGCCGGCGCAACGGGTGACAGGGGGGCAAGTGTCAGTGCGGGCCACTTGCGGCCCACTCAGCTGCGCATTGCGGATCGGGTTGCGCGAGCTCCCGATGAGGAAGTGGAGGCCGTAGGACCGGAAATTGCCAGAATCAAGAATGGCCAACTCTTCGTTGAACGCTTAACCGGAACGATGTGGAGAAGTTCGTTAAGATAAGGGAGGTAGTAAGGAAACATGGGTGAGGTAATTGTCGTGACTTCTGGCAAAGGTGGCGTGGGCAAAACTACGACCACAGCGAATCTGGGCACGGGGCTGGCTACGGCCGGGCAAAAAGTGGTCCTCGTTGATACGGATATCGGCTTGCGCAACTTGGATGTGGTCATGGGTCTGGAAAATCGAATCGTCTATGATATCGTCGACGTGACGAGCGGTAACTGCCGTCTGCGGCAGGCCTTGATTAAGGACAAGCGCTTTGAGAATCTCTATCTTTTGCCGGCGGCCCAGACGAAAGACAAGACTGCGGTAAGCCCGGAGCAGATGAAGGTCTTGAGCGAGGAGTTGAGGAATGACTTCGATTACGCCATTATCGACTGTCCCGCGGGAATCGAGCAGGGCTTCAAAAACGCGGTTGCCGGGGCGGACCGGGCGGTGGTAGTGACCACTCCGGAGATGAGTGCCGTACGGGACGCCGATCGCATCATCGGTCTCTTGGAGGCTTCCGAGTTGAGCAATCCGCGTCTAATCATCAACCGGATCCGACCGCTTATGGTGAAACATGGGGACATGATGGATATGGCGGACATTCTGGATATTTTGGCCATTGAGCTTTTGGGAGTCGTACCTGAGGATGAGAGTATCATTGTGTCGACAAACAAGGGGGAACCGGCTGTGCTGGACCGCGGGTCAAAAGCCGGCGAGGCCTACCGGCGGATTACGAGGCGTATTCGCGGCGAGCAGGTTGCGCTCATGAACCTGGATATACCGGACGGACTGATGAGCAAATTCAAGAAGTTGCTTGGCTTACACTAGGCACCCGGTTAGGAGGGGAGGATATGTCCTTGTTGGAATTCATTAACCGCATGTTGGGCAAGGAGAACACCTCGAGCAAGAATATTGCCAAAGAGCGCCTGCGCCTTGTTCTCGTTCATGATCGGGCTAGTATTTCCCCCCAGATGCTCAACAACTTGAAAGAGGATCTCATTCGGGTAATTTCTAACTATATGGATATCGATGAATCGTGTATGGAGGTCAACCTGAGCCAGGACGACCGGGAGGTCGCCTTGGTAGCCAGTATCCCGATCACCCGCATGAAACGGGATTATTCCGTCAGAAGCTGAGGAGAATGTGCTATAATGATTGCGGCGACAAATACAAGCGATGAGTAAAAGGGGATAACTCATGTTCGAGCGGCGCATTTTCCGAAACCTCGACTTTTTGTTTCTGCTTTTCTTCGGCCTCCTTTTGGGAGCGAGTCTGCTTATTCTCAGCACGGCCTCGCTGAACGTGGACCCGGGTCACCCGTATCACTATGTCAAACTGCAAGCGGTTTGGATCATGACGGGCTTGGTCTTGGTGGCGGCGATCGCGGCCTTTGATTACGAAAAAATACGCAGGTTTACCTGGAGCCTGTATGGCATCAATCTGGTACTTTTGGCGGCTGTTTTTTTAGTGGGATCAAGTGCCAAAGGGGCGACGCGTTGGATCCCGATCACGTCCACGGTCTCCATCCAACCGTCGGAGTTCGCCAAGCTCTTTATCATCATTACCCTGGCGGATTTCCTGGCGAAGAGGCAAGGGAAACTCAACCGGTTCCGGGATTTCCTGGCGCCGTTTCTTTTCGTACTGGTACCGTTGGTTTTGGTTTATAAGCAGCCGGACCTGGGAACTTCCATGGTCTTCGTCGCCATCTTTATCGTCATGATGTTTGTCGCCGGGGCGAATCCCTGGAAGTTCGGCTCACTCGTGCTGGGAACGGTTCTCGTGGTCAGCTTGGCTCTCTGGCTTCATTTCGCGCATGGTTTGCCTCTGCCGCTTCAGGACTATCAGCTGCAGCGCCTGATCATTTTTGCGAACCCGTCGGCGGATACCACAGGAGGCGGGTATCATGTGACTCAATCCATCTGGGCCATCGGTTCGGGAGGGTTGTGGGGCAAAGGTTACCGCCAGGGTACTCAGGGACGGTTTAATTTTTTGCCTGAGCACCATACGGATTTCATCTTTTCGATCGTCGGCGAAGAGTTTGGTTTTATCGGGGCCGTGACCCTCTTGTTCATCTATTTGATTTTTATCCTAAGGGCGGTGGGCATCGCGGCCAAATCCCGGGATCTCTATGGTATGCTGCTTTCGACCGGGGTAGTTGCCATGTTCGTTTTTCACATTCTGATCAATGTGGGGATGACCTCCGGGATCATGCCGGTTACCGGGATTCCCTTGCCCCTGATCAGTTATGGGGGAAGCACCATGTGGGCCAATATGACGGCAGCGGGATTGCTGCTGAGCGTCAATCTAAGGCGGCAGAAGCTCATGTTCTAATCTATGCGGGAAAAAGACCAAGGCGGATGGTCTTTTTTTTTGTCCCCTTTCATAGGGTTGAAGTAGGAGGTGTACGAGCCTCGCCAATGCGCTGTGAAGTGAGGGGACGACGGATGAACCCGTACGAACGCTGGGATGACTGGGAATGGGAGAAAGCGGTGCAAGAGCTGGGTCGGGGGCGAAACGCGCGCCCGCCCGCGAGGGCTAAAACGGAGAGGGGTCAGGCGCGCCGGGGTTGGCAAGGAGCTTTTGACCACTGGACGGGGGGGCAGAAGAAGACCCTGCTGGCCGCTCTATTTTTTCTCACCGTTTTTTTCAGTTCCGGAGGAAAAGATCCTTTATCCGTAGGGGTCACGGGTGTTTACCGGTCGGCCATGGCCGGCGGCAACTACTACTCTTCTCTGAACGGAATGGCCAAAGAAGTCATGGGTTTGGGAGGGATTACGAATCCCGCCATGCCTGTGGATGCCAGTATGGAGGGCAGGTTTTATCCGCCGGTCTCGGGCAAAGTCGTGGCCGGCTTTGGACAGAGGGACAGCAGCGGGGCCGTTCTGGAAGGGATCGATGTCGCCAGTTCGCTGGGGACCCCGGTCGTTTCCCCTTACGACGGGGTCGTGACCGCGGTTACTACGGACCCCAGACTGGGGAAAGTGGTCAAGCTGGATTTGGGAAACGGTTGGAGCACCGTCTTGGGCAATTTGGGCGACGTTGCCGTGACTCGGGGAGAACGGGTGAAGCAAGGCCAAACCGTAGGGACGGTGGGTCTGTCGGCGCCCTTGAAAGAGCCGTGGCTCCACTTTGAATTGCGCAAAGACAACAGGCCGTTAAATCCCTTGCCCTATTTGATTCCACCTTCGGGCAAACCTTAAGCGGGGCCCCATGGAGGTCATTGGCCGCGGGCGGTGTCGGG
Source organism: Peptococcaceae bacterium CEB3 (assembly GCA_001029295.1). Taxonomy (GTDB): domain Bacteria; phylum Bacillota; class Desulfitobacteriia; order Desulfitobacteriales; family Desulfitobacteriaceae; genus Acididesulfobacillus. The sequence continues at coordinate 532,134 of LDXJ01000063.1, forward strand.
AGCGGAAATGGGGGTTTGGGGGTGTAGAGGTTGCAGGTGGGAACAATAGGCGGCGTTCAGCTGAAAGTGCATCCCACTTTTTTCGTGATGCTGGCCTTTTACTGGGTCTTGGGGTTGGGGCCCCAGGCACTTCTGGTCTTTGCCCTGGTTATAGGGCACGAAACGGTCCATTTGCTGGTGGGAAAGGCCTATGGCATCAGGGTTAAGGGGCTGGAAATCTTTCCGATGGGCGGGGTGGCTCTCTGCGATGATGTCTTCGAAGGGCGTAAACGTGAGGAGGCTCTCATGGCCTTGGCGGGGCCGTTTTTTAACGCGGCGCTTCTGGGCGCGGCGGAAGTCTTGCGCCGGCAGGGGCTATGGCAGGGTGTTTGGACGGCGGATTTTATTCGCTACAATTTTTGGCTGGCGGCTTTCAATCTCCTGCCGGTTCTTCCCCTGGACGGCGGCAGGGTGTTAAGAGCACTCTTCTCAGGTTCATTCGGATTTGTTAAGACGACGAGGTTCCTGGCCCGGGCGGGGCAGTGGCTGGGGGGCGGTTTGGCCGTTCTGGCCCTGACAGTCTGGGCCCGGAGCGGCTTGCGGGAAGGGCCCCTCTTTTTTCTCTTCTTGGCGGGTTTTTTCTGGTTGGCAGCCGGGAAAGAGGTCGCGACGGCGCGGCTGGTTTTTCTGCGCCAGCTCACGCACAAGAAGGAGGACCTGGTACGCAGGGGGCTGATGCCCAGCCGTTGGCTGACCGTGCACAGGGAAGTTCCCCTGGTCCGGGTCGTGGAAGAGTTGACTCCGGATACTTATGCGCTGGTTTCCCTGGCCGGGCCTGAATTTGACGCGGCGGGAACCTTGACGGAGACGGAAATTTTGGAGGGAATGATTCGGGAGGGGATTCATTATCCCGTAGGCAAGCTTTATGAAACGAGATAGTTGTGTTATAACCTGACTTTTACAGTTGGCATAGCAAATTAGCCCGGAACAGCTAAACAAATCCTTTTGTAACGCGGAGGTCCGCGTTTTTTTGTGATTATACTTGATGTTATGCTAATGATGTGCTAACATGGGTGTAGGTGATGTGACATGGTCAAAATAGACAAAAGAACGAATGCGAATGGAACACCCAGGACGCAGGTGCGCGTGGTCGAGGGCTATCGCCCCGGCCCGGGAATGGCCACCAAACAACGAACGATTCGAGACTTCGGGTATCTCGAAGATCAAGGAGACCCCGATGCTTTCATGGCGAAGGTCAAAGAATTTAACGCCAATTACAGAGCAGAAAACGTTCCGCTCCGAATAGAGGCTCCCGGAACCGCAAGGATGTACTGCGAGGAAAACCGGCGATTGAACTACGGATACAAATTCCTGGAGGCCGTCTATGACCTGCTCGAAATCGATTCATTCATCAAGAGCTATGAGAAATCGCACAGATTCCGGGGGGAGTATTCGCCCAGTGACATTTTCAAATTCCTGGTGCTGTTAAGAATCCTCAGCCCGGATTCGAAGCGTGCCTCGTGCCAGATGAAAGACGGCTTCTATGGGATGAGCACGGACTTCACACTGCCGGATGTCTACAGGTCACTTGACCACTTCGAGGATTTCGAGGTGGAGTTACAGTGGCATTTGAATAAGTGTGTCAAGGAGACGATCGGTCGCGACCTTTCCTACGCGTTCTATGACGTGACCAACTATTTCTTCGAGATAGACTTCCCTGATGGCGAGGACGACTTGCGAAAAAGGGGCGTGTCGAAGGAGCACCGCACCGATCCAATTGTCGCGATGGGCCTTTTCATGGATTCGAACGGACTTCCGGTCAGCATGTCGATTTTCCCCGGCAACACGAGCGATTCCCTCACGCTTCAGCCGACCATGAAGGACGTCAAGGAATCGTACGGGCTGGGCAGGCTGGTCGTGGTCGCCGACAAGGGGCTCAATTCGTCGAAA
>LDXJ01000064.1 GCA_001029295.1 Peptococcaceae bacterium CEB3
GTATAAATCCGCCTTTCTGCGAAAGGCACCGATGGGGTTATGAAACCAAAACCCATCATCCTTTCACTCTTTTTGTGTTATCCTCCTCTTGTAGGCCACTGGTATACTACAGAACCCGAGGAGATGAGTGGCGGGGCTGTATAGCGGCAACCCCGTATATGTATATGGTGTCGGTCATCCGTTAAGGCATCAATGAATGGCGCAAAACAGTAGCCCGTAAACTTATCTCTTCCGAAGTTGACTCGATTTCGCCGGATGACCAGTCCCTGCCAGCCCTACAAGTATTTTTGCAGGAGGTACTTCTTTTGTTCAAAGTCTTTCGTAAAAACTGCTGTGGACTTGATGTCCACAAAACCTGGATCTATGCCTGCATCGGTATTACTGATACAAATGGCCGTACTGAGTATAAGCAAGCTCGCTTCTCTTCCTTTTCCAAGGGCCTTAGAGAGTTGGCTGATTGGCTTGCGAAATTCTCCTGTATCGAAGTTTGTATGGAATCTGCCGGCAAGTTTTGGATTCCCGTATTCAACATCCTTGAAAAGACCTGTTTTGTTACCCTGGCACATCCCAAGTACACAAAACCTCAAAAAGGAAACAAAACGGATCGCAAAGATGCCAAATGGATCTGTGACCTCTTTATGTGCGATATGATCAAACCCAGCTTTATCCCCTCTCCTGTAATCAGGCATCTCCGTGACCTGATGCGTTACCGCTTCAAGATTACAAATATGCTGACCGGCGAGAAGAACCGTGCCCAGAACTGCCTGACTGTTTCCAACTTAAAGCTCGATGATGTCTTCAGTGATGTCTTTGGAAAGTCTGCCAGATCTATCACTACCTACATCCTTGACCATCCCAGTGAACCCTTTGATGTCGCTCCCTTTGTCAATGGACGCTGCAAAACCCCTATCGAGGAGATCCAGGATGCCGTGGATGGTGCGATTTCTCCCGAGCAGGCTGTCAAGCTGCGTCAATGTCTCGCACACATTGATGAACTTGAAAATCACAAAAGGGAAATCGAGCAGGCAATACTTTTACTTGTACAACCTTTTTCAGCCATTCTAGATTTACTTCGTACCATTCCCGGGCTCGATTCCAATCCGATGACTGCGATTGCCATTCTCTCTGAGATTGGTCCGGACATGTCCGTGTTTCCGTCATCTAAGAATCTTGTTTCCTGGGCTGGATGCTGTCCACGCAATGATCAGAGTGGAGGAAAAGTAAAATCCACCCGTATATCTCGTGCCGGCTGTTATTTGAAACCTCTTCTTGTTCAGGTTGCAAATGCACTTCTCAAGTCTAAGAAACACCCTGAATTCAAAGAGAAGTATCACAGAATCAAGACCCGCCGGGGTCACAAAAAGGCTATCATCGCTGTCTGCAAGATGCTCTTGACCGCTATCTGGAATATCTTGCATAAGCAGGAGCCATATACCCCCGAAGGCTTTCTGGAGCACCGCCCTGTCAATGAATCTAAGGTTCTGACAAAGGCGCAGGCTCTGGAACTTCTCAGGAAAAGAGGTTACACAATAACAGACGAATCTCCCGTAATCGCTTAATCTGAAAACTCCCAATGTTATTTTTTCCCATTCGCAAAATGTGAATGGTTTGTTTGCTGTGCGCTTTTTACTCCCTAGCCACTACCTCTTTGTTTCAAACTTTTTATCCTTCAAACGATGGGTGTGAAAGATAATGCGCCAAGAACGCAAGCGCCTGGGTGAGATTCTCATGGCGGGCGGAGTGATCAGTTCCGGACAATTGGAGGAAGCTCTTAAGGCTCAGAAGGCCCTGGGCTTGCGCCTGGGTGAGGTCCTTATCCGCCAGGGATTGGTGACTGAAGAGGATATTCTGCGTACGATGCAGAACCAACTGGGGCTGCCTTATGTCGACCTTAACCGGGTGGTGGTGCCTGAGCAGGTCTTACAGCTCTTGCCGGAGGCAGTGGTGCGCAAGTACGGGGTTCTGCCCCTGGAGACGCAGAATGCTCAGCTTTTGGTGGCGGTGAGCGATCCGACGGATTATTTTGCCCTCGATGATTTACGTCTGGCTGCCGGGATGATGGTGAAGCCCTGTCTGGCTAAGAAAGGGGACATCCTCAAAGCGATTGATCGCTACTACGGGCGCAGCGAAGCGGAGAAAGCGGCCCGGGACTATGCCCGTCAAACCGGGGTCGTGCCGCTGGCGGCGACCGCGCAGGCGGGACTGGGCTCAGCGGGGGTATCCGGCGGAACGAATGCTCTGGTCGATCTGGACGATGAATCGACCCCGATCATTAAGTTCTTGAACACGATTATCGAAAATGCGGTCAACAACAGCGCCAGCGATGTTCACATCGAGCCCTTGGAGGAGGAACTGCGCGTGCGTTTCCGCTTGGACGGCGTCCTGCGGGAGATCATGCGCACTCCGGTCGCCATGGCGGGGCCGGTGGTGAGTAGGGTCAAAATCATGTCCGATTTGAACATCGCCGAACGGCGCCTGCCCCAGGACGGAAGGATCAGTTATCAGGTGGGCGGCAAGATGATCGATCTTCGGGTTTCCACCGCTCCGACGATGTTTGGGGAAAAGGTGGTTCTTAGGATCCTGGACAAAGCCGGTGTTATTTTGGAAAAAGAGGCCCTCGGGCTTCCGCCGCGGGAACAGGAACTCTTTGATCGGCTCATTTCCAGGCCTTACGGGATTGTCTTGGTAACCGGGCCGACCGGAAGCGGCAAGACGACGACCCTTTACACCATGCTCAACCAACTGAATACGGCGGAAAAGAACATCATCACCCTCGAAGATCCGGTGGAGTTCAATTTTGAGGGGGTTAACCAGATCCAGGTCAACCCGAAAGCAGGGCTCACTTTCGCCGCGGGCTTGCGCTCGATTTTGCGCCAGGATCCTGATATTATAATGGTGGGGGAGATGCGCGACAATGAGACCGCGGAAATCGCCGTGCGTTCGGCCCTGACCGGGCACCTGGTCTTATCGACCATCCATACCAACGATGCGGCCGGGGCGGTAACTCGCTTGATGGACATGGATATCGAGCCGTTTCTCCTCTCCGCTTCCCTCTTGGGGATCATTTCCCAACGCCTGGTGCGGCGCGTTTGTCCCCAGTGCTCCGCCGAGTACGCGGCAGGCTCCAAAGAGGTGGGCCTGCTGGGACTGCCGGAGGGAACCGATGTCGTCTTAAAAAGGGGTCAGGGCTGTTCTTTTTGCCATGGCAGCGGCTATAAAGGGCGAATCGCCATTTTCGAGATCATGCCCATCACGGCCGGCCACCGCCAGCTGATCGATAGACGGGCCAGTGCGGACGAGTTGAAGGCTTTTGCGGTGCAACAGGGTATGACGACGCTCAAAGAAGCCGCCGCGGCTCTGGTTCGGACCGGGGTCACCACGATCGATGAGATGCTGCGCGTCACGTATGTTAATGAGTAAGCGCCGGAGAGAAAAGGGAAGTCAGATGGAGTTCCGTTATACGGTCATTGATGAAAAACTGCATCTGGTCAAGGGGGTTCTCGAGGCCGCGGACCGCGAGAACGCCCAAAGGATCATCTTTGACAACCGCTGGCAACTGGTGGAACTGACCGGTACTCGTCGCTGGGAGGAGTGGCTGCAGAAGACGATCACCGGACAAATCAAATATGAGGCGATCAGCGCTTTTTGTCGTCAAATGGCCATGATGGTGCGCTCCGGGGCCAGTTTGGTGCGGGGCCTGGAGATCTTGCAGAATCAGGCGCAGGATAGGCAACTGAAAAAGGCTGTGGCGGCGATTTCCCGCAGCGTGGGCCGGGGCAATTCTCTCGCTTCAGCACTGCGGGATACGGAAGGAGCCATGCCGGAACTCTTAATCAGCCTGGTGGCGGTCGGAGAGGAGAGCGGTAATCTCGACGCCGTGCTGACCAGCATGGCGGAATACTATGAGCGGGAAAACTTCGTCCGCAAGAAGGTCGGAACCGCAGCCGTTTACCCGGTGATTCTTTCCGTGGTGCTCATCGGCTTGGTCAGCTTTTTTATGGGTTTCATCCTGCCGGAGATCACGGATCTAATTAAACAGAACGGACAGCACCTACCTCTGATCACTCAGTTCGTCATTAACACGGCTCATTTTATCCAGACGAAAGGCTGGCTGCTCCTTTTGGCCGCGCTGGCGGTGGCGGCCGGGTTTTATCGCTTGGCCGAGATGCCCAAATACCGCTATTACATTGATGCTTTTGTCCTGAGGCTGCCCTTACTGGGGACGAACATAAGGAATGTCGTGATTGCCCGGGTAGCTCGGACCTTGACCTTGTTCCTTCATTCGGCCGTTCCAGTTGTACCCATTCTCAATTCGCTTGAGAGGATTGTCGGCAATGCGGTGCCGACCAGGGCGCTCTCGCGCGTCCGGGAAGCGGTGATTCGAGGAGAACCTCTGGCCCAAGCTTTCGCTAGGGAGAAATTTTTCGATCCCTTGCTGATCCAGATGATGTCTATTGGCGAGGAGACCGGTCGTTTGGAGGAATTGATGGGAGAAGTGGCGAATCATTATGACAAGAAGGTGGAGCTCGGGATAGCCCGCCTGGTGGCCTTGGTGGAGCCGATCTTCACCATCGTGATCGGGGTATTTGCCGGGGGAATGATCATTGCGATTGCGCTGCCGATCCTGAACATGGCCAACATGGTGAACAAATGATGGCCGAAAGTCTTTGCGGGTGAAGAGTGAATGAGATGAAAGACCACTTGCGCGAGCGCCAACTTGCTAAGGCAATAGGTTTCACTTTGATCGAGGTGATGCTGGTCATCGCGGTGGTGGGAATCCTGGCCTTGGTGACCGTCCCGAAATACCAGGCGATGACGACTGAGTATCATCTGCAATCCTCGGCCGACCTGCTGGCAGGGCAGTTGCGCTACGCGAAACAGCTGGCCATGGATCGGCGCCAAAACATCGCCGTGGGTTTAACGGCGCATACGGTTCAGGTTTTTCAGATCCTGAATCCCCCGGGGCAGTTTGACCCCTTGGGGCAAGCCCAGACTTTTGCAACGGGGGTCGAGTTCAGCGGGGCCAGCAATGCGTGGCTAAACCAAAACTTGGCGTTCACCTATGTGTATTTTGACTACCGGGGGTTCACCCAGACGAACCCGGCTGGGACGACAGCGGTCTTTACCCTGATGGCACCCGCCGGAGGGCAGCGAGTTCAAGTCAATCTTGAGGCGGGGACGGGGAATGTCACCGTATCTTGGCCCTGAACCGGGATCCTTTGCGCCTGTTTGGCGTGTGGGGGTAACGAGTGCCGGGAAGGCGAGGTTCGACACATGGAGTCAGAAGGACGACTTAGGAGCACGGGGTCAGGAGCACGAAGTCAGAAGCAGTAAGTTGGAAGCACCAAGTTGGAGTACGAACTCAGAAGCAGGGAGTCAGAAGTAAGGAGTTAGAAGCACGGAGTTGAGAGATGGTGCGCCGGAATAAACCTAGCCTGTCGGAAATGGGCAAACAAGGCGGGGACCGTGGCATGACCCTTCTGGAAGTGGTCGTGGCTATGGCCATCTTTCTCATCGGAATTGGCTTTATCATGCAAAGCAACGCTGTTTCCTACCGTTACAGGCACATGCAGGAAGTGAGACAGCAGATGATTTTCTATGCCGCCGGTCAAATGGAAGCGCTGCTCGAACATCAGACGGTCAGTGAATCTACTCCTCCCTTCAAGAGTTTTGTAGTAGAGCACGTGGATACCCCCGATGACGGCACTTTGTCTAAAGATCCCTCAGGCGCCTATCTGCAGCAGATCCAAATCACCGTATCGGATCCGGACGTTCCCGGGCTGGCGCCTGTGTCTCTGAATACTTATCGGGTCTGGGTCAACCCTTAAGCTTTCCGGCGGAGGGAGAAGCATTCCTGCTTCGGGGCCGGGCCGCAAGGGTTGCGGTGCCCTCCTAAGGGCGGCTCACGTTCGATGCGTGAGAGAAGTGAGGAGACGACAGCCTGAGATCACTCGAGTTATAAAACCGGGCAGGATACTGCGACGAAAGTGAGAAGGTGTGGAGGTTGGACACCACCCGACTGACAAATAATAGAGCGGATGCCGCGACAGGAGCGAGGGGGTGGCGGCCGTGATACCTATGTCACACACGGGCTTACGTGACCATGGTTCTGGGGTGTGGCGGGACGAGGGCGGATTTACCCTTTTGGAACTCATGATGGCCATTGCGGTTTTCGGTTTCTTGATGATCTATATATCCCAGATGATGGGGCTGGAGATTCGCCTGTTCAATAGTGCTTCACAGCAAAATGATCTCGAACAGGAGGCTCGCCAGGGGATGATGCAGATTCTCGATCAGATCCGTCTTTATCCCCAAACCTACTATCTTGCCGGTCAACAAGGATGGGACCGTGGGGTGTACTATCTGCCGCTGGGCAGTAATACGCCTCTCTGCCTGATAGATATTAACCCAAGTGATCTCAACAACTTGCCGGGCGGAACCGGCGTGTACCTCGACAAATCGGATCCCGGCGACGGGAAACTTTATTATAGAGACGCTCAGAATGGTGACGCGACCTATCTTATTGCCAGTGATGTTTCATCACTGCAGCTCGCGTTGGTTCCGGGGGATCCGCATCTGCTGGAGATAGATCTCGTGGTCAGGAACCCGCGGACATCCCAATCCTATGAGTTGCTGTCCTGGGCTCGCTTGTATTGAGGGAGATGTGAGTGTGCGGGAACGCGGTGGGGCTCTGTTAACGGCTCTTGTGGCCATTATGGTCTTGCTCCTAATATCCGGTGTCTTTTTTACCTTTATCAACCAGCAGTTCAAAATGGAAACATCGGAGGAAAAGGGCCTGAAAGCTTACTATCTGGCTGAGGCGGGGATCAATTACGGAGTTGTCGCGGTCCGCCAGAACCCGTCGGAATACTTTGCAGTTCCTTATCTCAATCAAGCCACAAAATTGTCGGGCATGCCCCTAACGGGGCCCTTCGGAACGGCTTACGGCGGAAGCTTTAATGTGTCGGTCCAGACAGATGACTCGAACGCCAAAGATTACAGCGTGGTTGTCACCAGTGTAGGCACATACAATGGTTTTCAAAGGACGTTGCGGGAGAAGTATCAGTTTCCGAAATGAGTGGCGACGGAGAGCGATTTCCGGATAACTCGGCTGGTTGAGGGGGCGGTGGCAAGTGCAGCGCAAGGGAGCATATTTGGCCTTGGTTTTGATATTGTGTCTGTACGTGACCGGTTGTCAGGCACCGAAACCTCTTTTGGGTTCAGCCGGGCAAAAGCCTTCTCAGATTGCCGATCAAGGGGGCAGCGGCGAAAACGGTCATCGCGGCGACGATGATTCCGGCAAAGGCCAGAATAGTGATAATGGTGGTGGGGACGGCGAGAACGATGGTGGTAACGGTCAAGGAAACGGCGGGAAGAGCAGTTCGGCCAAGAAATTCGTAATTCAAGACACATCCCAGTTTGCAGGCAAGAACGGCTTCATCGGCGACGATCATGTTTCCCAGCAGGATTTTAGCGTTTATGTTTTTGTGACCAACGGCGGCCAGACGCAAAATGTTGATGCCCCGTGGGATGTTAAGGTTACCCTGACACTGATGAATACGGCATCCGGGCAGGAGTCTAAGACATATCCCCCATTTATTATTCCGAAAGGAAGTGCGTGCGGGACTGTGCTGGTGCAGGTCCCCAAAGCGGGCACATGGTACCTCCAGGCTGACGGAAACCCCGGTAAGGGGGAGGTCACGGTAGACACGAATGACTTTAGCGTCGGTGCGGGTCCGGCACCGCCGTCCGGGGGAGGATCGCTCTGGGAGTACGAACTGCCGCCTCCCTAAGGTAATTTCATAAAGGGGAACCGAGGAGGACCAGGTGTTTAAACAACGAAAGTGGATCGCGGTTGTACGCGGAAGGCAGTGGATCGTGGCCAAGGTCGGGGTGTGGCCCCGGAAACGGCGCCTCAAAGTATACAAGCTCTTGGAGTTTCCGGACAGGTCTACGGCGGCCGCCCCGAAAGCGAATGTGTCGACGGCTCCGGATGGGGCCGGCGGAGCGATGACTGCCGGTTCAGGGGTGACAGCGCAAGGAGAAGGCGGAAGCGGGATTGGGTTAGAAGCAGACGCGGGGCCTCGGGCTGAGACTGGGATCCAGGCTGAGACTGGGGGCGAGGCTGGGGCGGGGGCCCGAGCTGGGGAGGACGATGTATCTTCCTGGCTGAGGCGGAAGAAGTTTGCGGGTAGGAAACTCAGCCTGGCCCTTTCCTCGCCCGGAATCATTACCCGGATAATTACGCTGCCTGTTTTGCCCGCCAAAGTCTTGGACAGGCTCCTCACTGAACAGGTCGGACAATACTTTACCGTCAATATCGCGGATTACCTCGTCGACTACCGAGTCGTGGAACGTTTCCGGGAACAAGGGGAGGAGCGGCAGCGTCTTCTCTTGGCGGCGGTTCCCCGAAAACGATGGGAGGAATTGATCGGGGTTTGCCAAGAGGCTGGCCTAAGTCTGCAGGCGGTGGACCTGACAGGGGATTGTTTGGCACATCTCTATTCCCTTCTCGGATCGCGGGTGTCTTCCCGTCGCAATGATGAACTGCCTGGGGCAGGCGGAGACGTGGCTGTCGTGGGTTTGAACAATGACCTGGTGGAGATAGTCCTGCTGAGCCGCGGTACCTTTTTCCTGTATACGGATTTGGCAGTTGATTTGTCCGATATGGGAGACCTTTTGTTTTCGCAACTTCCGCTGCCACAGGATAAAGGGGAGGCAGCGGGCGGGTCGACAGGGCCGGAGGTAACGGCAGAGTCCACAAGGCCGGAGGTAACAGCAGAGTCCACTGAGCCGGAGGTAGTGTCTGAGCCGACAGGGTCTCAGATAGCGGCGGAGTCCACTGGGGCGGACGCTGCAGCGGAGTCCACAGGCCCGGAGGTGGCGGGGAGCGGGGCAGACGCGGGCTCAGGCTACCAAGCTATTCTGGAGAACCGCTTACTGCCGGTGTTTCAAGCCTTAACGGACTTCAACCGTTTTTTTGCCTCCCGGCACCAGGGGAAAACGTTGGATACGGTTTTTATCACAGGGGAGTACGCGGATTTGCCTCTGCTGGCGGAGGTTTTCCGGGGAAATTTGGAAATCGAGACCCGGGTAGGGTTTCCCGGCGACTGGCAACCGTCATTTGCCCGAAGAATGAAGGGAAGCAAGCAGAACTGGATGAAATATGGCCAGCTGTATGGTTTGGCATTCAGGGAGCGCTAGTGGAGTGGGAAGTCATTTAAAGATTCGGGGATTAATGAGGCAGGACTGCCTTCATCTCCGCTGGATGCACTGTCGCTTCGTCCAATATTAGGGGCCATTCAGAGGACGACTAAACAATGAGTGAAGGATAATTGAAGGATGATAACTGAAGGATGACTGAAGGATGCTCAGATGACGACGAAAAGCAGTTTTGATTTTTTAGAGGCGGCCCGGCGGGAGAGCCGGTACAAATCACTTAGCCAGGCCGGGACCGTCACGAGGAAAAAGGCGGTCGCTATCGGTTTGGGAATTATATTTCTGGCGGCCGCCGGGGGTTCACCCTGGCTCCGGGAATACGAAGTCCAGATGGAGATCAGCCAGGTAAACGCAAAGATCGCGGCTTTGAGCACTCTGACAGGTAAGGTTAACCGGCTAAACGACCTCGAGAAAGAGTCGCGGCGGCAAACGGCTCTCTTGGGCTTAAAGCGTGCGCAAGCAGGCCATCCTGTGGAAGTTTTGGCGAAAGTCGTGGCTCTCTTGCCCGCGGGAACCACGATTAAGCAGTTCTCGTTCCAGTCCGACAAGTCTGTATCTTTGGGACTCAACGTGCCTTTGCCGATCGACGTGGCACGCCTCTGGTTGAGCATAGACCGGTCGGGAACATTTCAATCTGTGAATATCAAATCTGTCTCTCTCCAAGACAAGGCCCAGGAGATTCAGTTGACTTTAAGGCTAAAGTAAGGGGATGGATACAACGGTACATGTGGTCAGAGGGATGAATAGGACTGAATATGAGCACAAAGTGAATAGGTGTGACATAATATGGGGTCAGAGGGAAGGACAATGACGAAAGACAAAGTTGAGAAGGTCGCTCTGATTCTTCTGATCGCAGCCGGCATCGCCTATCTCTACGGCAAGATGATTTTCTGGCCGAAGTGGAACGCGGTTGGGCTGGAAAGCGCTCAGCTCCAACAGCGTGAACGTTTGTACCATACATTGGCATCCTATGCCGCGGAACCGGGTCGCCTGGATAAAAAAATTGCCAATCTGCATGGCCGGGTGAAGGCATACGGCCGGGAAGCCCCCCGGTATTTGGATAAGGCCCAGATCATGGTGAACCTTCATGATCTTGCCAAAGAATATAAGGTTAACCCGCTTAACGTCAGCTTCGCGGTTGCCCAGTCAACGGGGACGGCGGCAACTGTGGGAATCACTTTGGCTTGTTCGGGCCCTCCGGCCGATGTGCTGGCCTTGGCGAAAGCGCTCGAAGATGAGAAATTTCCTTGGTCTTTAAACGGAATGAATCTGTCGGCGGCAAAGGGGGTCATGCAAGCTCAACTGAAGTTGACGGCTTATGCCTTGACCGGCGGAGATGGGGCCAGTTCTGAAGCTCCGCCTCCCTTTATGAATTATCCGTTCGGCGGCGGGGACATGGCGGCAAGGTTTCAGTAGTCTGCCCGGGTCTCGGAGAGAACAGGGGTCGAGGGGCGGAATAAAGCGGCGGAATTAAGCAAAATAGGATAAGCAGAATTTCCCCTCCCCCGGCATAGGTATTAAAGCCGGGGTGCGAAGGAGGTGGAAGGATGCTTACCCAATTTTTGTTGGCCGCTGCGGCTCTTTCGGTTCTAAAAGGGATCACGCTGCTCGTCTCCTATATTAACAACAGTGCCTTTCCGCAGCCTCTGGCGGAAGCAGAAGAAAGGCGGTACCTGAGCGTCCTCCATGCCGCCAAAGAGAAGGCAGCAAGGAGCCGTCAGGATGATCTGGAAGTAGAACGCGCCCGCAACATGCTGATTGAACACAATTTGCGCCTGGTGGCCCACCTGGTTAAGAAATTTGACGGTACGGGCGAGGACACCGACGACCTGATCTCGATCGGGACCATTGGGCTGATCAAGGGGATCAACACTTTCGACCCAGGCAAAGGCACAAAATTGGCTACCTATGCCGCAAGATGTATCGAAAATGAAATTCTTATGCACTTAAGGTCATTGAAAAAGACGCGCGGGGAAGTGTCGATTTACGACCCGATTGGGGTGGATAAAGAGGGCAACGAAATAACCCTGATGGACGTTTTGGGTTCCGATGGAGAAGATATTGCCGAGCGGGTGGAAAACGAGTTCGAACAGAAGGCGGTCTTGGATAAGGTTAGAAAGCTGAGCCAACGTGAGCGGCTCGTTCTCTCCCTGCGTTATGGTCTGTTGAACAGCCCGCGGCGGACGCAGAGGGAGATTGCTAAAGCTTTGGGGATATCGCGTTCTTATGTGTCGAGGATCGAGAAGAAGGCGATTCAGAAATTGCTGGAAGAGATGAGCCAAAACAAGTAGCCGAGGACGTGGGGCTATCGGGGAATCAGTCACGGCCCGGGTTGGGGATTCGGGTGCGGATTCGGCGCGGTTGCTATTGGGACCGGACGCGGTCGCACAGTAAGGCCTTGGGCGGCTCCGGCCCCGGTCCTACCGCTCTGCCGAGTTTGCCCAGCGGGTTACCGGCGCATTACGGCCGTGTCAGCCATGTCAGCCGAGTCACCTTGCTCCCGCCCCCTTCGCAGGGTATAATAAAGTTAATGTGGCTGACGAACAGTCTTGTTTCGGACTGATAGCCTGTCGCTCTTTTGACACCAAGACTTTGTTCGGTTCAGGAGGATATGATGTTTGAACTTTTCCGTCCTACATTTCAGGCCGGTTCTCTCGACAACATCCCGATTGAGATGCTCCAGAAGGACGGGATTCGGGGGTTGATTATCGACCTCGACAATACCATGACCCCCTGGAATGACGTTGAAGTGGGGCCCCAGGTGGCAGCCTGGTTTGAAAGACTTAAGCAGGCCGGGATTAAAGCTTGCGTCGTTTCCAATAACAAGAAGAAACAGCGGGTGGCGCTGGTGGCAGACCGCTTGGGTATTCCCTTCGTTTTCCGGGCGAGCAAACCTCGGCGCCGGGCTTTTCGGGCCGGTATGAACATTTTGGGCACGGGCAGGGAGGACACGGCTGTAATCGGGGATCAACTGTTCACCGACATTCTGGGCGGCAATCGGATCGGCCTTTATACGGTTTTGGTCATACCTATGAGCCCGCGCGAATTTGTGGGTACCCGGTTCATGCGCAGGATGGAGAGACTCCTGATGTGGCTCATGAAGCATATGGCGAGCCCCAAGCCCGACAGTCCGAAGGCACACTAGACGAACTAGACGACCCCAACTTTTCCCTCTTGCCGCCGGGCACCATCAGAGCATGGAAGTAACTGTGCAGTCGACCAAAGGTCGAAGTTCCCAAAAAATACTGTTTAAACGTTTACCCCGGGGTTAGGAAAGGCGGGGAAGAAGGTGCGCTTGGGGCGAAAAAGCCAGAGGCCGGAGGGGCGCGACTTGGGATTCACTTTGCTGGAAGTACTGCTCACTCTCGCCCTTTTGGGGGGAGCGGGGTTCGTGCTGGCGGTGAAGCTGCCCTTGGATTTTCCCGCGCGCCAGCTCGACCTTTCGGCGGCGCAGCTTCTGACGGATCTTCGCGACACACGGCAGGCGGCTATGGCTGAGAACACCTGGTACAGCGTAAAGTTCTTCCCGGTGGAACGGACTTACCGAATTCTGCGGGAAGGGGCAAAGGTGAAGGAGGTTCCCCTTCAGGAGGGAGTGTCCTTTATGCAGACTGTGCCGGATCTGACCATTAATGCCCGCGGCAACCCCAGTTTGGGGATGACCGTCTCGCTCATTAACCGCCGCGGTCAGGTGCGCAAAGTGATCTTTGCCCCGGTCAACGGGCGAATTCGGGAAGGATAGGTCCGCCTGTCCCTCGGGAAGAGGGGACGCCGCCCCTAGAACCACTGGAGAAAGGCAGAGAAGCACGAATGCGATTTTTAACCGCGGGTGAGTCCCACGGACCCAAACTTATAGGAATCATCGAAGGGTTGCCTTCAGGAGTACATATTTCCCAAGAAACAATTGACGAGAGTTTGCGCCGCCGTCAGCAAGGTCCCGGCCGGGGGGGCCGCATGGCCATTGAACAGGATGCGGCTGTTATCTTATCCGGGGTCAGGGGAGGATTGACCACAGGCGCGCCGCTGGCCTTGGAGATCGAGAATCGGGATTGGGCTAATTGGCGAGAGGTTATGGCGGTGGGGGCGGGGGCAGACCTCGCGAGCCGGCGGGTGACCGCGCCGAGGCCCGGACATGCCGATTTGACGGGGTCGCTGAAGTACCGGACGGAGGTTCGCAACATTCTGGAAAGGGCGAGTGCCCGCGAGACGGCCATGCGGGTGGCCGTAGGGAATGTGGCAAGACAACTTCTGATTGCCCTGGGTGTGGAAGTCCGGGGGCGGGTTTTGCAGGTGGGCCGGGTTCAGGCCCAACTGCGGGATGATGACAAGTATTGGCAGCGGGTCCGAGGCTCCGCCTGGTCGGTGGGGGACGCGGAAGCTGAGGCGGAAATGGGCCGGCAATTGGAGGACGCCCGCCGGGAGGGGGAATCCCTGGGCGGGATCATGGAAGTCCAGGCCTTGAACTTTCCCGCGGGTCTTGGCTCCCATGTGCAGTGGGACCGAAAACTCGACGGGCGCATTGCCCAGGCTGTTTTGTCGGTGCAGGCCATTAAGGGAGTGGAGTTCGGCTTAGGATTTGAGGCCGGGCGGAGACCGGGATCCCTGGTCCACGATCCCATTCTCTATGAAGAGGGAAGAGGATTCCGACGGGGAAGCAACCGGGCAGGGGGAATCGAGGGCGGCATGAGCAACGGCGAACCGATCCTGCTGCGGGCCGTCATGAAACCGATTCCCACCCTTTACAAGCCTCTGCCGACGGTGGATTTAGAGACGAAAGAGGCGGTTAAGGCCAGCGTGGAACGGTCGGATGTCTGTGCCGTCCCCGCCGCCTTAGTAGTTTTGGAACATGTGCTGGCCTGGACCTTGGCAGAAGCAGTTCTGGAGAAGTTTCCGTCAGACAGTTTCTCCGAGTTACAGAAAAGTTGGCAGGAGTATAGCCGCTATTTAGAGTCTCAGTGACTTCCTCCCCGCGTTGAGACGCGAGGATGCCCAAGTCTCCCGAAGGAGCTTGGCAGGCCAGATTCAGAAGCTCAGCCACCGGTTCGGCCGGCAAGCGAGCAGGAGGAACGAGAGAGGAAGAGGGAAGTTGAGCGTTTCCAACAGGCAAAAAATCGAGGTGTCCGCAAGCCATCCTTACCCGGTATTCCTGGGGGCGGATCTTGAGGAGCTGGGGGATTATCTGCTGTCCCGTTTTGGCAATATTGAGCATGTCTTAATCATTACTCAACCGGTGATAGCGGAACATTATGCTGAGAGGGTGAGGCAAGGTTTTAAAGGCTGCCGGGTCGACCTTGTGACGGTGCCCGCGGGCGAAGGGGAAAAATCCTTGACGAGGCTTAGCACCCTGGTCGGTGAAGCGGTCCGGCTGGGAGCGAACCGACTGACTCTGGTCGTTGCCCTGGGCGGTGGAGTGATCGGTGATTTGGCCGGCTTTTTTGCCGGTATCTTCATGCGGGGAATCCGTTTCGTCCAGGTGCCCACGACTCTTTTGGCTATGGTGGACAGCAGTATCGGCGGGAAAGTGGCGGTCAACCACCCGGCCGGGAAGAACTTGCTGGGTGCTTTTTATCCGCCCCTGGCAGTGTGGACGGATTTTTCCACATTGGCCACCCTTCCCTGGCAGGAAGTGCAAAACGGGCTGGCTGAGACCGTGAAGCACGCGGTTTTGGGCGACCGGGACCTGTTTGCTTTTTTGCAAGAACACCTTAATGAGATATTGGCCCGCGATCCTCTCATTTTCCGGGAGTTGACGGTTCGGTCCCTGGCTGTAAAAGTCAGGCTTGTGAGTCAGGATGAAAAGGAGCACGGGGTGCGGGCCCTACTTAACTTGGGGCACAGTTTCGGACACGCGTTGGAGACAGCGATGGCGTACGCCGGGATCTCCCATGGCAGGGGAGTGAGCGTAGGCTTAGTTGCAGCCTCCCGCCTGGCGGAGGAGAGAGGACTTATCTCTGCTGCCGAAGTCCAAGGTATCATGGATCTTCTCAGCGGACTGGGGCTGCCGATATCTGTCCGTGAGCAGGAGCCCGAGCGGCTGGTGCAACTGATGGCTGCCGACAAAAAGAATCGTTTTGGACGCAAGGTCCTGGTTCTGCCGCGGGGGATCGGTCAAGCCGTGCAGGTGGATGATTGCTCAGACGAAGATTTACTTCGGGTGTGGGCGGGGGTGATTGACTAAAAAGCTTTTGCGGTCTGGGGATCCACGCCTGAGGATCGTTTGCCACACCCTTAAGATCGTTTGCCACACCCTTAAATTGTAGGGACTGCTTAGACCCGGACATAGGGAATCAGGGGTGGGGGAGAGCGGGAAGAAAGGACTTTCTTCGCACTCTCCTTTTTTTCGCCGTTAAGCTGCACGAAGTGAGGGTGGGAGTTTGATTAGGTGCGAGCTGTGTCGGAAAGGAAGAATGTGGGAACAATATGGTAATATAGAAAGTTATGGAGAAGATCCTGTCGACCCAGCAGGAGAATCGAAGTTTGAAACCGAATAAACCGAATTAAGAAGACATTCAACAGGACGAGCGAAAAGATGAGCGGAGGAGCGCAGTTTTTCTGTCGTGGTCCTTTGAAATCGGTCGGCGAAGAGAATATCTTAAAAGTCTTTGAGGAGAGGGGAGTGGAAGTCTGGTTTTGGGCTGTGAAGCGTGGGTCTTGGAAACCGAGAAAACCTCTGAGAAGCAGACAGGACCCTCGAGAACAGGTCCCGTTGCGGGACGGGAGCGCCTGTTTAGCCTGGGAAAACAAGGGTTTTACGCTTTGGGAACTCCTGTTGGTTTTGGCTCTTATGGGATTTCTCACGGGCGCATTTGTTCCTCGTTTTACCTCGGCGTTGGTTCCTATTCAGAAACGGGCGCAAGAGGCCAACGCGCAGAAGGTTGAGGGGGCCCTGCAACTGTACAGATTGGATGTGGGCGCTTTGCCTGGGAATTTTGAGGACTTAATCAGGAGACCGGATGGAGTCAAAGGCTGGCAGGGGCCCTATTTGAAGGAATGGCCTCTAAGCGGCCCGCCAACGGTTTATGCGTTTGATTCCTATGGCCGGGTGACGCTTTCCCAATGAGCGGGGGCGGCAAGGGTCAGGGTTTTGTCCTGATGGACGTATTGCTGGCGGTTATGTTGTTCGGCCTGGGGTTTGCGGCGCTTTATGGTTTGTACGAGAGCTCCCTGGCGGAAGCCGCCGCGGCCGCGAATCTGACCGAGGCGGCTAATCTCGCCCAGAAAGGGATCGAGGATCTGCATGAGCGCAGTTGGCCGGAAAACTTCGCTCTGGAGAAGTGTCTGCCCGGCGGACGTGTCAGCGGGCAAGAGGGGCACTTTCAATGGAGTGTCGCCTCAGAATGGGGAGAACTGCCGGACGTTTTAGATGTCACTGTGGAGGTCCGCTGGTCTGAAGGGCGGACTGGGAAAAGCTATTACTTGCAGAGTATTTACTTTATCGAGAGAAGTCAGTCTGCAGACCAAGCGGCGATATCCTCGACCAAGGGGTAGGAACGGTCCACGTCTCGGCTGCCGGGCAAGGCAGCAAAGAGACGATACCCCTTGGGTTGGTCAAGGAAGGGCCGCTAAAGGTCCCTTGGGTATATTGGGTAATTGGGTATGAGGTTTCTAAGTGGACAAGTTAAAGCAACGGTGCCGGCTTTATAGACGGAGCGCAGGCCCGTCTGTATCGGGAAGGGGCTTCACGGTCTCGGACGGGTTTACGCTCCTGGAGACGTTGGCAGCGCTTCTCATCAGCGGTATCCTGTTAGCCGTCGGCCTGCCGCTGTTAACCGGACAGTGGCGGGGAGAGGTTCGGGAAAAAAGGCAGCTGGAAGTCCTCTACAGTGTCATGAATGCGGGGCGGTGTGTGGCGGATGCTGTTCGCTCGGCGGCGGAGGTTGAATTCAGCCGTTCCGGGGTGCTCAGGGTGCGTACCTGGGATGAAAAGGGCGTTTGTTCGGGGACGGACGAATACAGTGTCGCGGATCCGGACGGCGATGGTAACCCGGATCTTTACCACATGCACGACGGCGAGCTTAATCCTGTGGCGAGCAGAATCTCGGGGTTTCGGTGCAAGGAGGTTACGGAGAGAGTGTGGCAAGTGGAACTGGAGGCGAGCTGGGGAGACCAACGGGCGTTGTGGAGCACCCTTGTCTATCGCCGGGCCGATTCCGCCGAGTAAGGTTCCCCGGCGGGGCGAATCTCTCCGGCGGAGTCCGTTCCGGGGCCGACGGAGGGTTTGCGACCCTGCTGGTCCTGGTCTTGCTTACTGCTCTGTTTCTGTACGGAGCGGAAGGTTACGTTAGGGCCAATGCGCAAAACCGTATGGCCCATAGAGAGGCCCAGAGCCGCCAAGCCGTCTATGCCGCGGAAGGAGGCATTGAGTGGGCAAAGGATGAACTCCTCCTCAACCCCGACTGGAAG
Organism: Peptococcaceae bacterium CEB3; assembly: GCA_001029295.1. Classification (GTDB taxonomy): domain Bacteria; phylum Bacillota; class Desulfitobacteriia; order Desulfitobacteriales; family Desulfitobacteriaceae; genus Acididesulfobacillus. Next base: position 17,623 of record LDXJ01000064.1, read on the forward strand.
GCAGGGCGACTGTCTCTCGACGGAGGAGAGGTGATAGTTGCGGCCGAGTTGAGTTCCGATTCCAAGGGGGGTTCCCAAGGGGGGGTATATCAGGTGACCTCGACGGCGCGAGTAGGCTGGGCAGAACGGAAAATATCCGTGGTTTTGAAAAGAAGTTCGGGGCGTTGGCTGGTTTTGTGCTATCGGGAAATACACCAATAATATGAAAGACAAGAGCGATAGAGCCGGCGGGGAAAGCCATTGGGAGTTTGGCCGGCACCTGTTGGCCCGCGGGCTGATCGGAAAAGAGGACCTGGAAGCCGGCCTAGGTGTTTCGCGTGAGGACGGGGAACGAATAGGGGAAGTGCTGGTCCGTTTGGGTTTTCTCAGCAGGGAACAATTGAATGAAGCCCTGAGCACGTATTTGAGGATTCCCCGTATTGAGTTGGCTCAGACCGAAATTGACCCGCAGGCCGCCCAGATGATTCCCGAAGATCTGGCCTGCCGCTACCGGGCGATCCCGCTCGCGCTGGAAAACAATGTCCTGCGGGTGGCGGTTGCCGATCCCACGTCGGTTGGGATACTGGATAACATCCGGCTTTTAACGGGATACGACACCGTACCGGTTCTGGCCGATGAAGCGGACATCTTAGCCGCGATTCGGCGGCATCTGACGGTCCGGCAGACGGTGGCCCAGCTGGAGACCCTGCAACAGGTGGTGGCGGAGTCGCCCGCGGAGTGGCCGCGCCAGGATAGCGGCGAACCTGGGCAGGATGCCCCCACCGTGCGCCTGGTGGATTCCATCCTTCAGCAAGCGGCGGAAATGTCAGCGAGTGACATCCACTGGGAACCGCGGGAACAGTCGCTTTTGATCCGTTTTAGGCTGGACGGCCGGCTGTTGCCCAATTCGTCCCTCCCTTCGGCGCTGGCGCGCAATGTCCTCTCCCGCCTGAAAATGATGGCCGGAATGGATGTCGCGGAAAGACGTTTGCCCCAGGATGGGCGTTTGGCGATAGAGGTTGGCCGGCGCCGCATTGATTTGCGCGTGTCGACTTTGCCTACTGTCTACGGGGAAAAAGCGGTTGTGCGAATTCTGGACCCGCTGACTGCCCAGCGGACTCTGGGAGGGTTAGGGATGCGCCCGCAGGTTGAGCAAGGGCTGCGTTCCCTTCTGGAGCGGCCTCACGGCATGGTCCTGATCACCGGACCGACTGGGAGCGGCAAGACGACGACCCTCTACGCTTTGGTGCGGGAGCTCCGGGCCGAGGCTTTCAACATTGTGTCGATCGAGGACCCGGTTGAATACCGCCTGCCGGGGGTGAACCAAGTGCAGGTGCACAGCAAGGTGGGCCTCACCTTTGCCGGCGGATTGAGGGCCATCCTGCGTCAAGACCCGGACGTGATCATGGTGGGAGAAATACGGGACGAGGAGACGGCCGAAATTGCCGTACGCGCGGCTCTGACCGGGCATCTCGTGCTCTCCACCTTGCATACCAATACGGCGGCGGAAGCGATTACGCGGCTTTTGGACATGAAGATAGAGCCTTACCTTTTGGCGGATGCTCTCGGCGGGGTCTTGTCCCAGCGTTTAGTCAGGGTTCTCTGCCCGGTTTGCAAGATCCTTCAGCCCACGGACGATGCCTTGAGTTGGCACGCCTTCTTCCCCGATTGCCCGCCGCGGACCTTTCGAGCCGTCGGTTGTCCGGAGTGTCTCGGCACGGGCTACAAAGGGAGGATTGGACTGCATGAATTCTTGCGCTATGATCAGGTTGTCAGAGAACTGATTTTGGAGCGCAAAGGTTCGCGGGCGATCGAAGAGGCGGCAATTCGCGCCGGTATGGTGACACTTCTGCAAGACGGGATGGAGAAGGTTAAGGAGGGTTTGACCACGGTGGAAGAAGTGTTCAGGGTGACTTTCGGAGGGCAGGATGAACGCTGTTCCTCGACAGGGGCAAGCGGAATGAGTGAGTATGGACCGTCTGGGAAGGGGCGGGATGAACGCCGTTTCCCGGCGGGTGCGGATGAGGGATGTGCTCGGGAAGCGGGGGGATGTGCACGGAAGGCGGGAAGGGAGAGGACTGAGCAGATATGATGGCGGTGGAGGAACTTTTGCGTTTAGCCGGGGAGGCAAAGGCCTCGGACATACATCTCTCTGTGGAAAGTCCCCCGGTCTTTCGGGTCGACGGCGCTTTACTTCCCTTATCAGAAGACAAGCTGAGCCGGGGAGATGTCGAGGAGTTTGCCGCCCGTTTGTTGACACAGGCTCAAGCCGCAAGATTTGCCGAGTCGGGAGAATTGGATTTCTCCTTCGGTTTGCCCGGGGTCGGCCGCTACCGGATGAATGCCTTCAGGCAGAGGGGTTCGGTGGGCATGGTTATTCGCCTTATCCCCTTCGAAAGCCCCAGTCCGGAAGCTTTGGGCCTGCCGCGGGTGGCAGTGGACCTGGCTAGTCTGGGGAGGGGCCTGGTTTTGGTTACCGGGCCGACGGGGAGCGGCAAATCGACGACTCTGGCCTCGCTGATCGACCGGATAAACCGGACGCGGGCTTGCCATATCGTCACGATCGAAGACCCGATCGAATACCTGCATCGTCATCAGAAAAGCTTGGTCAACCAGAGGGAAGTGGGCAATGACACCCGCTCCTTTGCCACTGCCCTGAGGGCAGTCTTGAGACAAGACCCGGACGTCATTCTCGTGGGCGAAATGCGAGATTTGGAAACCATGAGTACCGCCATCACGGCGGCGGAGACCGGACATCTGGTTTTCAGCACCCTGCACACCAATGACTCAACCCAGGCGGTGGATCGTATGATTGATGTCTTTCCTCCTTACCAGCAGCAGCAGATCCGGGTCCAGCTGGCAGCGGTTCTGCAGGGAATTTTGGCTCAGCAACTCTTGCCCAAAGCCAATCAGCGCGGAAGGGTGGCGGCGATCGAAGTTCTCTTGGCTACCCCCGCAGTGCGCAATCTCATTCGGGAGGGAAAAACCCATCAACTGGCTACTGTTTTGCAGACGGGCGGAAAACTGGGCATGCAAACTATGGATAAGGCGATTACCGATCTCTTGCGCCAAGGAATAATCAGCCCCGAAACCGCCGCGGAGAGGATGGTGAATTCGGATGGCCTGCGCAACGTCCCCGGCTTCTAGCCGGTACGGGATCGCGAGTGGCAGCGCGGGGCGACCACGGCCTAACACAATTTCAGATTTGAGAAGATTTCAGGTTTGAGGGGGTCTCGGTTTGAGATGTTTTAGCGGGATTTGCGAGGGAACGGTGGGGACAAGGTGAACAGGGCAAGTTGTGTTTGGAAGGCAGTGGATGCCTCGGGAGCCATGCACAGGGGAATTTGGGAGATTGCGGATCCGGCGCAGACACGCGCTCTTCTCTTCAAGTGCGGTTATTTTCCGGTGTCGATTCGCCGGCGCCGGCCGGTTTTGCCGCCGTTCCTGTTCAAAGATACGAAGGGCATGTGGAGCGGGTTTGTCGGGCGCCTTTCCGCTTTGTTGGCCGCGGGTATTCCGCTGCTGCAGGCGCTGGACATTATCGTTTTGCAGGAGGGTGACCCGAGTGCCGAGACGCTTTGGCGGCAACTGAGGGAGAATGTTGCCTCGGGTAACGACTTGTCCGCGGCTTTGTCGGCCCTTGACTGCCGCCTGACACCCTTTGCCCTGGCGATGTTGCGGGCCGGAGAACAGTCGGGGGATATCGTCTCGGCTCTGAAAAACCTAGCGACGGAATTGGAGCAGGAACGAAATTTTACGCGCAAAATTCAAGGCGCCTTAGGATACCCTTTGCTCCTCAGCGGAGCGGCCCTCGGCGTTTTATACGCGATGGGGGTGTGGGTCCTGCCGGTGTACGAGCGCCTGTTTCGCAGTTTACAGGCGGACTTGCCTTGGCCGACCCGGGTCATCTTTCTCCTGGCCCGGCACCTTTCCGCTTTTTCCCTGGTTCTGACAGCAGCGCCCCCGGTTTTCTTGCTTTATTTCCGCCTTCGTTACGGTGAGGAGTGGTTAGGGCACGTACGGGAGTTGCTGGGCCGCCTTCCGGTTCTGAAAAAGGTCTACAGACTTAGGGAACTGCTGCATTTCAGCCGGGTTATGGGAATGCTGTTGCAGGCGGGTGTGACTTTAGATAAAGCTCTTGACGTGGCCGAGGGTACGGCGGAAAGCCGTGCCATGGATCGCATGGTCTCGCATCTGAAAGAAGGGGTGCGCCAGGGACGTCGGCTGGTTCCGATTCTTGGGGCCGACGGCTTGTTTCCGGTGGCGGCCCGCGAGATGTTGGGAGTGGGGGAAGAAGCCGGCCAGTGGGATCAGATGTTTCACCATGTGGCGGATATGCTAGGGGCAGAGCTGGAGGAATTCTTGGACCGAGCTGCCAGGCTCTTGGAGCCCGCTCTGATTTTGATACTGGCAGGTCTGATCGGCGTAATCGCAGCGGGGGTTCTCCTGCCGGTTTTCGATTTGGGCACACATTTGCAGTGAGAGAGGAAAGGTATACGTCAGAGAGCAGAGAGGTGTACGTGAGAGGACAGAGGTTTACGCCTAAACACGGCGGGTACGTTTAAGTTTTGAAGAAGAGAGGCGAGAACAATGCATTTTGGGCCACCGATGAGTTTGGGGTTAACGACGAGCGGAGGACGGTTTCGGGAGCGCGATGAGGCGGGTTTCACTTTGGTGGAACTGATGGCGGTCATGATCATTATCGGGATTCTGGCTGCCATAGCGATTCCCAAGTTGACAGCCGGGGCCGACACAGCCCGGCGCAATGCGGACATAGCCACTGCCCATGAACTGAAAAGCGCGCTGGACCGATTCCAGGTGGAAAACGGGGTCTATCCGAAAACAAGTGAGCTCAGCGTCGACACCTTCGGCAAGGTCACAGGCGGAGGCACGGCCGCGGGTTTTATTCCCAAGTACATCAACAGGCTGGACGCTTCAACAACTCAACAGAAGCCGGCCGACGCCGCCAACAAGGGATTTGGGGTAGAGGAGCTGCGGACCGACTGGAGTGGGTATCACCCCGGACATCTCATCATGGTATTTCTTACCCCTGACGGTTCGACCGCGGAGGTTGCGGCTTACGATGCCACTTTGACGCACGTGCTCTGGACTTCCGCTCAGTAAGTCAGTCCCGGCGCGAGGTGTTAAGCAGTCCGGTGAACTGTTTCAGCCGAGCAGATATTGGCAATCTGAAAGGGGATTTTGACTTCATGCTTTTTGCCTGGTTCTTGGGCGTGATCGGCCTGCTCATTGGCAGTTTCTTGAACGTCGTCATTTATCGTCTGCCGAGGGGAGAATCCATTGCCGTCCCCGGTTCGCATTGTCCGGCCTGCGGGCATTTTTTGCGCCCTTGGGAATTGATTCCCATTCTCAGCTTCGTGGGCTTGCGGGGTCGCTGCCGGCAGTGCGGGGCCAAGATTTCCTGGCGCTATCCTTTGGTGGAGTTGTGCACAGGGCTGCTCTTTTTTTATACGGCTTGGCGCGCTTCGGTTGTTTCCCTGAACTTGTTTGCTGATCTGGCCTTCCTTTCTTTACTGGTGGCCCTGAGTTTCATTGATCTTGATACCATGCGACTGCCGGACAGCTTGGTTATTCCCCTTTTTCTGCTGGGGCTGGCTCGGGCTTTGTTCCTTCCGGCACAACCCGCTTTTGTCTACAGTGTCTTGGGCGCTTTGGCCGCCGGCGGGGGATTTTGGCTCATTGCCAGATTCTACCCGCGCGGGATGGGTTTTGGCGACGTGAAGTTGGCGGCAGCCTTGGGTGCCTATCTTGGCTTTCCCAAGGTTTTCCTGGCCGTTTTCTTGGCCAGCGTTGGGGGAAGCCTTTGGGGCGGGCTGATGTTGGCCTTAAGAAAAAAGAGCCTGAAGCAGCAAATTCCTTTCGGACCCTATTTAGCGCTGGGGGCGATTTTGACACTCTATTGGGGGTCTTGGTTTCTGCAGCGCTATGGCAATGGGGTCAGCCACTGAGGAAGGGGGAAGCGGTGTGCCCAGGAAAGTGTTTATCGAGTTGGCTGACAGGGAGATCCGCTTTTTGTGGGTGGAGCGAAGGCTGCTCTCGGGCAAGCTGGGGCAGGTTGCTCTTGAGCGGTTGGCGTTACCGGCTGGCATCATCCGCCAGGGGCTCTTGCTGGAAGCGGAACGTCTGACCGCTATCCTCACAGCTTACCGGAAGGAGCGGGGGGTTATGCCTCCCGCTTTCCTTCTCCTCCCTTGGCAACAGGGATTTGCGCGGGGTTTCAGGTTACCCTGGTTTTCAGCTGGGCAGAGAAGGCAAGCCCTTAATTACTTTATCGAGGAAGAGATCCCTATTTCCGGAGAAGAAGTGCTCAATGATTTTTCGGTTGTTGAAGAGAAGAGGGGAAAGTTCCTGGAAGTGTTGGCCGCGGCTGTGCGAAAGAGTGTTTTGACGGATTTTGTGCGCTCTTTTGCCGAAGCGGGTTTCCGGGTTGAGAGGGTTGATTTGGCAGTTACGGCGCTGAGTTGCGTACTGCCCCTTGAGGCCGGGCAAAATGTCCTCTATCTTAACGAAGGTGCAGACCAGTTGGAGATGGCCCTCTTTAGGGGGAACCGTCTAGAGGTTGTGCGCACTTTCGGCAAGGCTGGCGGGGAGGCAGATAAAAGCGAAGTCTGGCGAGAATTGAAGCGGACCTTGTTTTATTATGCCGCCCAGGATCCGGATTTCTCGTTACAACGCGTCTGCACACCTGATCAAGCGACAGCGGAGGAGACGGGAGAACGGATGCGGCAGAGTCTCGGTTATGCGGTGGACGTGTGCTCTGCTTTGGCTCTCCCCCCGGATCTTGAGAAATTCCGCGGAGTGTTAAGGCAAGTTCCGGCCGCCTACGCGGCAAGTGTTGCTTACCGGTCAGGCAAAGGGCTTAATTTATGGCGGCAGGAGGAAGAACAAAGAAAAGTCAGGCGGCGGATCGCTTGGGGGATCGGGGCGGTGGTCATTTTCCTGGCGGGTGTCTTCGCTTTCTGGTGGCCCGTGCAGGCGCGCTGCAACCGCCTGGATGAGGAACTCGCCGTGTTGAGGCCGCAAGGTTACCAAGCTGAGAAGAGCGTGCGCCAAGAGCAGATGTTAACGGAAAGTTGGGATAAACTGCACCAACAGCCGGCAACGTTGGCTGACAGCCTGCGGGTTATGGCCGGGTGGCAGGGTACGGGCCTGACTGTGACGGAAATTGAGTATAAAGAGGGTAGAATTAATCTCAGTGGTAGGGCTGAGAGAGGAATTCAGGTGGAAAAACTGATGGAAAAGATGCAGAGTGAAGGATGGGTGAGTCCGGTTCTTTCCGCTTACCGCCAGTCCGGAGACGCCATTAGTTTTACGGTTGGGGCGAGCAGAGCGCGGGCCGGGACACCCTAAAAAAGGTAGGCACCAAGGGAATACGGCATACGGTCCCTGCTCTGCGCTGAGTGTTTAAACATCTCGGATGGGCAGGCCGACCTTGTATGTCGGAGCCCTGTGCGGAGTGTTGGTAAATATAACGGAAAGGGGAAGTGAAAAATTGGCGGCAGCACGGAACCGGACGGCATGGCTAGCCGGAGTGAGTATTTTTTTGCTCTGCGCCTTTTTCAGTTATATCTTCTGCCTGCGACCGTCCTGGAGCAGGTTAAATCGCCTGGGGGTGGAAAAAGAACACTGGCTGGCGGTCTTGTCTCAGTTTAGCGGCGGCGAAACCGGGACCGGAATAGGGACCAAAGTACCTACCCTGGCGGAACTGCCTGGTCTGGTTGAATCTTGCCGGCGGGCTTTTCTGACTGCGGGAGTGCACGTAGAATCGCTCAGTGTGGAGCGTTTCGGGGAAACCGCGGCCAGTACTCCCCAGAAAGTGGATCATTTGGATTACGCTTTGCTGCGTCTGCAGTGGACAGGGTCTTGGCCGGCTATCGAACAAGCATTGTCAGGGCTGGAGCGGGACCAAAGCCTGGGTATCGGGGTACGGGAGGTGCACCTGAGACAAGGTGGCGGAGAAGGGCTCTTGCAGGTCTATTTTCGCCACACGTAAGGGATCGTTCACCCGCCGCTGGATTATTGACCCCAATGGGGCTTGGCATATGGAAGTAACCAGCCCCCCAATGATCATGAATTTAGGGGAGATGTAAGCACCGGACATCCCGTTTCTGCCATAAACTGGGGTAGGAGGGGTGAGAATGGGAGCGAGAAGGTATGTCATTCAGCCGGGAGACACTTTTTATCTCCTGGCCCAGCGCTGGGGCGGAACCTGTGACGACTGGATGAGGGCTAATCCCCTGCTCAACCCGCAGAGTTTACGGGTGGGCGAAGCAGTTGTGCTGCCACCTTTGGGTGCGGCTCCTGAGCAATATGCTCAAGTATCGGCCGGCGAAGGGCGCGAGTTTGCCGGCGGGCACATGGATGAGATGGAAATGGAGTTGGCAGGGGTTCAATTTAAGTTAAGACGGGTGGGAGAGAGCCGGATCCCGCACGAAATTCATATGATCCTGCCGCGAGCGGAAATTCACAAAGTTCAACCTCAGGGGGAAAACGGACCGACGGAAGTTCAGATCATGCTGAGTAATGTGAATATTGTGCATTCACCCCGCTTGCAGAGCGGAAAGGGGGATCTCGCCGAGGGCAGCCGGCCCGCCGCGCCTTCATTTCCGGCACGCGGCCCGGCGAGAAGCCCCGGGGCAGGCCCCGAAAGGGCAGCGGGTGGACCGGGGGCTGGGGCAAGTGTGCCCGGAGGGAGCATGGGGGGAGGATTCGGGGCAAACCGGATGGGAAGCACGGAGGGCGGATCCTGAGAGCACCGGATGGGAAGCATGTGAGGAACTTGATCCTGCTGCCTTACCAGGGTCTCGTCAAAGTTAACGAGCGAGCGTTGCAGAGCCGCTCGTTGACCCAAGGGTGCTGTAAAGTGCAAAGATAGCCACAGGACTTTGACGTTTCCCTGGCTGCCTTACGTGGATGCCTTGTCCGATGGCGGTCTCCGGGGTATAATGGAACAAAATCTCGGCGCCGCCGGTTAAGGGGCGATTGAGAGGCCGGAGGCCATGGGAAGGTGTCTGGGGGAGCGTGTCTGATGGAAACTTACTATGCGGTTATTGGGGATCCCATTGACCATTCCTTGTCCCCGCTTATGCATACGGCGGGATATAGGGCCCTTGGCCTTGAGGCCAAGTATTTGCGTTTCAGGGTGAGCCGGGATCAGTTGAAGGATGCAGCCTTAGGGTTGCGTTCTTTGGGTTTTGCCGGCTGGAACGTGACGATTCCGCACAAAGAGGCGATTATTCCTTACCTGGATGAGCTGACGCCGGCCGCGGTCGCAGCCGGGGCCGTCAATACGGTGAAAAACGCGGAAGGCCGCTTGATAGGCCACAACACGGACGGCGAGGGGTTTATCCGCGCCATTGCGGAGAGCGTCTCCTCTTGGCAGGGCAAGACGGCGGCTATCCTGGGCGCCGGCGGAGCCGCGCGGGGGATAGCGCTGGCCCTGAAAGAGAAGGGGGTGCGGCTCATTATCCTTAACCGTACGCCCGGTAAGGCGGAAGAATTGGTACGCCTTTTGCGCGCGGGCGGGGGAGAGGCCTGCGCGGAGGAGTTGGCAGCGGGCGCATGGCTGAGCGAGGCGGACTTGGTCGTCCAAACGACGCCCGTCGGTTTGAGGGGCGAGCCCTATCCGCTGTCACTGCAGGGCATAAAAAAAGGTACCCTGGTTGTGGATATCATCTATAAACCGTGGCAGACCCCTTTCTTGCGCGAGGCTCAGGACTTGGGTTGCCGGACCATGAACGGTTTAGCAATGTTTTTGCACCAGGGGGCCCTGGCCTGGGAGTTCTGGCGAGGGGAGAAGGCGCCGTTGGCCGCGATGTGGGCGGCTTTGGTCGAAGAAAAGGAGCGGATGGAGACGAGCGTCGAGGGCAAATTCCCCCGGGAAAACATAGCGCTGATCGGATTCATGGCGACAGGCAAGAGCAGTGTCGGGCGCCGATTGGCGTCAGCTCTCAACTGGGAGTTTATCGACACAGACGAGGAAATTGAAAAAGTCAGCGGCTTGAGTGTGGCGGAAATGTTTCAGCGTCACGGGGAGACCCGCTTCCGTTCCGAAGAAACCCTGGTGCTCAGGCGTTTAGGCCGAGTGCGGCATTGTGTCATCGCGACGGGGGGCGGGATGGTTGTCAATGAGGAAAACCGCCGCCTCTTGGCGGAGCGTGCCTTGATCATCTCTCTGTACGCCCCTTTGGACAAAATCTTGGAAAGGGTCGGCGACCGGGCGCAGCGCCCGCTCTTGAGGGGGCCGAGGGAGAGGCTCGAAGCCCTCTGGCAGGCCAGGCAGTCGGTTTATGGTCAAGCCGATATGATCGTGGATACGGGTGAGCTGGATGTAGACGGGGTCGTGCGGGAGATTTTGAAGGAACTGCCGAAGAGGGCGACCGACGCGCGACAGCAGGGGCAGATGGAACCGGGGGGTGAAGAGGATGGACAAGCAGCCGATCCTTAAAGTGAGAGGGAAAGAATTTGGGGGCAGGGGTTTGCCTTTGATTTGTGCCCCTTTGGTCGGAGAAAACGCGGAAGCCTTGAAGAGGGAACTGGAGAAGGTCCTGCCGCAAGAGCCGGACCTTTTGGAATGGCGCCTGGATTTTTTCGACAGTGTACGGGATTTTGACGCAGTCGTGCGAGTGGCGCAAACTCTGCGCCGGAGGGTGGGCAGGCTGGTGGGCGAGCTGCCGCTCCTGTTTACCATCCGGTCGGAGAAAGAAGGAGGGCACCCCATTCCCCTTACGTCCGAGGAGCGGGTGGGGTTATATGAGGCGGTGTGTCAGGCCGGAGTGGTGGATTTGCTTGACTTTGAGTTGGGCGAGGGAGAAGAAAACTTTCGGCGGGTGAGGGAGACGTCTCGCCGCCATGGCGTCAAGCTCATGGGGTCATTTCATGATTTCGCCGGGACGCCGGCTCCCGAGCAAATCATGGCCAAATTCCGGCAGGGGGAGCGGATGGGAGCGGACCTGGTTAAGGTCGCGGTTATGCCGCAAACAGCGGAGGACGTGCTGACCCTTTTGCAGGTGACTCTCGAGGGGAGAAAGTCGCTTACGATCCCTGTGATTACGGTGGCCATGGGAAATTACGGCTCTCTCACCCGGATGTGCGGCTGGGTTTTCGGCTCTTCCGTGACATTTGCCATGGGTGAGAATAGCTCGGCCCCGGGGCAGATTCCGATCGATGAATTAAAGACAGTGTTAAAAGTCATGCAGAAGGCGTTGGGGGGGTATTTGTCAGAGTCATGGATTCCCTGACCCACGGGCTGACGGGCGTTCTGCTGGAAGAGTGGGGCGGTCCCAGAAGCCCTCTGGCTTTAGAATATATCAAAGGAAAAATCATTCCGGACTTGGCCGATTGCTTGGTTCGCAACGGTGATCTTTGGCGGAACCCGACTTTTGCCGAGATCCTGGCTTGGAAACTCAAGTCTCAGTATGCCTATCCGGCCGCTGTGGCGGCGGGGTTAAGCGCTGAGATTTTGGCCGCCGCTCAAAAGACGGTTTCTCCTCCTGTGGTGGCGGAACTCGATCCTAAAGAACCCTGGCGGCGTATCTTCCGTCTGTGGGTTTGTGAGGAATCCCTGCCGCTTGTTGAGGAGAAGACAGGCTATCCTTTGGCTTACTTGGATGTGCTCTTCCTCCGCTTCAAACGCCTGCGGGGTTTTCTGGCCGGTCACAGCGTGAGTTTGTGGGAGTGCTGGGCCCAGCCGGAATTACGGGAATTCGGCTTTGACCTGCTAAGCTTTCTTTATGAGTTTCAGCGGGCTCTCGCGGGTGAGCCTTGGTTCGCGGAGCGCCTGGTTTTGGAGCAGGTGCTGCTCGACGCCGGCTTGTCACTGGAGGTTCGCGATCTGGTTCTCCTCTTGGAAGTCATACATACCCGGGAAGGGGAGATCACCGCCGGGGATGTCGCTCGCATTTTTGAAGGAATATGGCCGGGGGTCGTACCCGCACGTTCCTCCAAGAAACTGGGTCAGGAGGAGCGGTTTCCTTCGTCTTCCGGTCGGGCGGAAAAGCTCGTCAGCGGTGCGGCAGAGAGGCTCGTCAGCGGTGCGGCGGAGAGGTTCGTCGACGGTCCGGTGGAGAGGTTCGGCGGTGCGGCGGAGAGGCGCGTCGACGGCCAGGTGAAGGGGTTCGTCAGCAGTCCGGTTGAAAGGCTGGTCAGCCTCGGGTTTATCCGAATCAACAAGTCCGGCCGGTTGACCCTGAGCCAAAAGAGCGCGGTCACTGTCGCTCCTTTTCTGGCCCCCAAGTTCGTACGGCAGCTGCGCTTGGCTGAGGATGCCGGGGAGCCGGAGAGAGCGCAAGAAATCCTGGTCAAGCTCAACCCCGAGGTGCTGCTCAGGGTCATGGACCAAGTATCAGAGGGCTGGCCCCCGGACGAGAGCTTCGCTCTCCTTAGGCACCTAATTAGGCGAGTTAACCGCAGAGTTGACCTCCATGTTTTGCGGGTCCTGGCCGCCTCTCCGCAGGCTGTTGCCCTCTTTGAGGACTGCTTGGAAGACCGGGACAGCCTGATCCGGGCTGAGGCCTGTGCGGGGCTGGGTCGTTTAGGAGAGAAAAGTGCGGTTTTCCGGCTCATCCGGATGCTGGGGGACCCCGCCGCGGACGTTAAAGCCGGGGCGGCGGAAGCCTTGGGCAGGATGGGTTCCGGGGCGGCGGTTCAAGCCCTGCGGAAGCTGGCCCGGGATTATCGGGAGAGTTCCCGGGTGAGGGTGGCGGCGCAGGAAGCGGTGGGCCGGATTGAGTCTCGCCATCTTCTCGGGCTTAACAACCACGTCAACTGAAGAGGAGGACAGGGCACCGCAAGTGAGAAACCGGAAGTGAGAAACCGCAGTTGAGACACCGGAGTAAGACGTTGGGGTGAGAAGCCGGACATCAGCGGGGTTATTCGTCCGGCAAGGGTTGTCCTTTGGTTTCCCTGGCCCAGATCAGGGTGACGATGCCTACGATGTAGATGAGAGAGACGACGGTTACGGCCCTGGCGTAGGAGCCGAGAGTGCTGACCAGAAGGCCGGTGCTGAGAGGACCGGTGGCGGCCAGAATCCGGCCGAAGTTGAAGCAGAAACCCTGGCCGGTCGCCCTCAGCCGGGTGGGATAAAGTTCCGCCAAATAAATGGGAAAACCGGAAAACACACCGTTATTGAAGAATCCAAGGATGGGCAGGAGGAGGAGCAGGGTCACATAATCTTTGACGGTGTAAAAAACATAGGGGGCGAGCAGAAGACTGCCCGTAAAGAAGAAGAGAAATGTCTTTTTGCGGCCGATCCAGTCGGCCAGCGGCCCGAAGAGGACGTAACCGACGACGGCTCCGGCGTTGAGGGCCATGATGGCGTAGCTTTGGTAGTTGGAGACAGTCGCTTCCGAGTAGGCCCGGCCCCGGAGCAGTTCAACAACAAAAGTCGGCGTCCAGTTGGTCACGGCCCAGAGTCCGAAAACCGCGGTAAAAGCCAAGAGAGAACCGACGATTGTATCGCGCCTCAGCCCCGGCCAGAAGATCTGTTTTAAGGTCAGAACGGTGAACTTCGGGTTGCTCCCGCCGGGGGAAAGTTTTATTTTTTCCCGGCGCTGCCGTACCCGCAGCCAAGGCTCGGGTTCGCCGACCTTCTCTCGAATGAAGGCGGCGGAAAGGGCGGGAAAGATACCGATGACCAAGACGGCCCGCCAGGGTGTGAAATAATGGGCTGCGGCCCAGGGAACAATGAACAGGTTGACGAGAGCGGCCAGAAAAAAACCGGCTCCCCAGGCACTCTGCATTAAACTGACGACGCGGGTACGGTACTTGTCCGGAAAAGATTCCGCCACTAAGGATGAACCGGCTGCCCATTCGCCCCCGATACCCAGGGCGGTCAAGAAACGGAAGATCATGAGCTGTGTCCAGGTTTCGGAGAGAGCGGCAACACCGGTGAAGACCGCGTAGACCAAGATGGAGAGAGAAAGAGTACGGCTGCGGCCTATGTAGTCGGCCAGGGTGCCGAAAAGGGTCCCTCCCACGGCCCAGCCGACTAAAAAGACGGCCAGGATGATTCCTCCGTGGGCGGCAATGCTCGCCTTGTCGGCCGCGGGGCCGAGCAGGTCTTGTAAGGATGAGAGCATGATCATGGTAAAGAGAGTTGAATCCATCGAATCAAAGACCCAGCCGATCCAGGCGGCCAAGAGGGCAAGCCACTGCTGGCGGGTCATAGCTTCCGGAAGCCAGAAGGGCAAAGTTCGGAAGCGTTGCGCGGCGGATTGGGAATCTTTGCTCATCGTTTTCACCGTTCCTCTGTATCGATGCCATACTCCTCGATTTTATATTGCAAGGCGCGGCGGCTGATAGCCAGTAATTTGGCTGCTCGGAGCTTATTACCTTTGGTCTGGCGCAAGGCCTGAGTGATGGCCGCTTTCTCCACGGCTTTCAAGGCTTCCCGCAAGTTGCCGGGCGAGCCTTCGATCGGGTCGGGGGCAAAATCCGGTTCGCCCGGCGCGGGACCCGAACGAGCGTCGGAGATCCCCGGCGTCGCTGCCGGGGGTACGGCCGCCTTCGGAAAGGCCGGGAAAGCCGCCGGGCCCGCAGTCGAAACAGATGGGGCGGCCCTTTCCCCTTTTGCCCCGGCCAGGATCTCAGCCGGCAAATCCTCCGCCAGTATGACCTGGCCGCCCCCCATGACGATGGCGTGCTCGATGGAGTTTTCCAACTCCCGCACATTGCCCGGCCAGTCATAGGCTTCCAGGACGCGAATGACCGGTTCGGGCAAAGATTTGGGCGGTTTGCCCAGCTTGGCACAGTACCTGTCGCGAAAATAAGCAGCCAAGAGGGGAATGTCTTCTTTCCGCTCTCTTAACGGCGGCATGACAATCGAAACGACGTTCAGCCGGTAAAACAAATCGGACCGGAAAGTCTTGCGGGCGACCCCTTCCCTCAGGCTTTGATTCGTGGCGGCCAGGACGCGGACGTCCACGGCTACGCGTTCATTTCCGCCCACGCGTTCGAATTCACGTTCCTGCAGCACGCGCAAGAGTTTGACTTGAAGCTGAGGACTCATTTCCCCAATCTCATCGAGAAAGATGGTTCCTCCTTCGGCAAATTCGAATTTGCCGATTTTGCGGCTGAGAGCTCCGGTGAACGAGCCTTTTTCATGACCGAAAAATTCGCTTTCCAAAAGCCCCTCAGGGACAGCCCCGCAGTTCACCGTGACAAAAGGACCGTGCTTGCGCTTGCTGTAAGCGTGAATGGTGCGGGCGACCAGTTCTTTACCGGTTCCGCTCTCTCCCTGGATTAAGACCGAAGAATCGCTGGCGCTGACCCGGCCGATAATCTTAAAAACTTCTTGCATGGCCGGGCTGCTGCCAATAAACGTATTATTGACAGTTTGGGCGGAAAGGACGGTAGGGTTTGTTTGCGCGGGTTCGGAACAGGAGGAAAGGGCTCTGGCCGTGATCGCTTTAACTTGGGCGATGTCGAAAGGTTTGCTCAAATAGTCGAAGGCTCCCAGGCGCATGGCGTCAAGGGTGGTCTCGACTGTGCTGAAGGCGGTCATGATAATGATCGGCAGGCGGGGATACTCCAGGCGCAGGATCTTAAAGGTTTCCATGCCATCCAGTTTGGGCATCCGGATGTCCATGATCAGCAAGGAACAAGCCCTCTGTCTGACTTGAGTTAAGACTTCCTCCCCATTCCCCGCCGTGGTGACGGAGTAGCCCAGTTTGGTCAGAACTTTTTGCAGAAGGTTGCGCACGCTTTCCTCGTCGTCCGCCACCAAAATATTAGGTGTGTTTAGCAATGGCCCGCAACCTCCTTAGCCGTTTTGACGCAGGGGTAAATGAATCTCAAAAGCGGCGCCTCTTTGGGGTGCGCTATGGACTTGAATGTGGCCGTGGTGAAGCTCAACAAGCTGGTGGACAATGGCCAGTCCCAAACCCGTGCCTTGTTCTTTGGTTGTAAAAAAAGGGTTGAACAGTTCTTCCATGTGCTCAGGCGCGATACCCTTGCCGGAATCGACGATGCGGACGATGATTTCCGCCTCATAACGTCTGGTGCTGAGATAGATCGTCCCCTGAGCCGTAATGGCCTGAACCGCGTTGAGCAAAAGATTGAGCAGGATTTGTTTGATTTGTTCCCGGTCCGCTTCTGCCACAATATTTTGGCCAAAATCCTTGATCAAATCAATGTGTTCCCGCAGGGCGCGATTGTCGATCAAGACCAGGGTTTCGTCGATCGCGGCATTGAGGTCAACCGGCTGAAAACGGCTGGCGGCGGGGCGGGCGAAAGCCAGCAGTTCCTGAACCAAGCGGTCGAGGCGCCTGACTTCCTTTTCGATGACAGAAGTGTATTCGTGTTTTTCGTCGCCGGCGGGCAATTCTTCATCCAGCAACTGGGTGTAGCCTTTGACCGCCGTCAGGGGATTGCGGATCTCATGGGCGACCCCCGAGGCCAATTCGCCCAAAGCCGCCAGGCGGCTGGCACGCAGAACCTGTTCTTCCAAGAGGCGCTTTTCCCGCAAGTCGATCATCACCAACAAGACCCCTATCAGCCGGTTTTGCATGTCGAAGAGGCGGGAGCCGGTCACGGCCATGGCGATGGAAGTCCCGTCCGGACGGGTGTAAAGGGACTCTTTGGCCTGGACGGTCTCTTCTTGCCGGAGAAGGGTTTGAATCAGGGTTTGCAAAGATTCGGAAAATCCCGCCTGCAAATAATTGAGGCTGAGGGCCGCGGTCTGCTCGATTCCGGTGAGAAAAGCGGCGGCGGGGTTGAAAAGAACGATCTTGCCGGTTTCGTCCACGGTGATAATTCCGTTCGGGCTGTTGACCAACAAGGCGTCCCTGTGGGTCTGCGCTTCGCGCAGGCGGGAAGCCATCCGGTTAATGGAAGCCGAGATCTCCCCCATGACGCCGTGCATGGGCCTGATTGTGGTCACCAGGTTATGCCCCAAATCGTCGAGTCCGCGCTGAATGGTTTGAACGGAACCCGCCAGTTCGCTGACGAAGATACCGGCTCCGGTTAAGCTGACGACGGTGCCGATGATCAAGAGGTAGATAACATTTTCGCGCAAACGCTGAACTTGCATATCGTTTGGGCCGAGGGAAACGCCCGCCTGTAAAGCCGTGAGCTGGAGCGCCTTGTCGGCTGTCTGCATGCTGAAAAATCCGGTGACAAAGATCGGAATGACCACAAGCAGAAAAATGGCCAGAATGAGGCTGAAGCGGTATCTCATGGCAATCCTCCCCACAACCGGGCTGACGAGACGGCAGAGAAAGTCGGGATTCTGTCAACAGAGGCATCTGCCGAACTGGGCCTTCGTCATCTGCCTGGGCGCTTATCAGCGGCTAGTCTTTATAGAACGTGCGCGGGAAAACCTCGGAATTCGATTCCGGGGATGAGAGCGCTTCCCCAAAGAATTTCAAACTATTGTCCTCCCTTTGTGGTAGAATATGGCCATGAACAGTCATCATAAGACACGACATGCAAAGGAAGAAGGCCAAGATCACTAGAGAGGGGGTGAAAAAGAAATGTTTGCTGCTCAGAAAGTACGGATTAAAGGGCTTACGCAAGCAGAATATGAGATTCTGTGTCTGCTCCATCGGTATGCCAAAAACCTCTGCAATGTGGCGCTCTATGCTCTGCGCCAGCACTTTTTTGCGACGGGAAAACTGCTGAGCTTCAATAAGCTCTACCATCAGTGTAAAACAAATGAGAACTACCACTTGCTCCAAGCCGGAGTCAGTCAGCAGAGCCTAAAGAGTGCGCATGGAAATATGAAATCGTTTCTGGCACTCAGCACAAAAGCGGCATTGGGACAATATCCAGCGGAGAAAGTGAAGATTCCCAAGTATCTACCCAAGGACGGCTATTCTCAACTTCTTTGTTCCACCAATGCGATCACTGTTCACGACGGCTATTTTCAGATACCCATGTCTAATCGGTTCATGCAGGAACATCCCGGCTTAACCATCAAAATTCGTGTACCGGATCGTATCGCGAATCGGCCCATCCGGGAAGCACGCCTAAACCCTCTCCACCAGGCTCGCTTCTTGGAAGCGGAGTTTGTGTACAAAACAGCGGATAAGGCCCAGCCTGTAGGGGAGCCGGAAACTTTAGCTCTGGATCTTGGGATAAATACCCTGGCAGCCGGTATTAGTACCGCCGGAACCGCGTTTTTGATCGACGGGAAGCGGCTGAAATCAGTCAATCAATGGTACAACAAGGAACGCTCCAGGCTCCAATCAATGAAAGACCTGCAAGGGATCAAAGGCGAAACCAATAAACTGGCGTTGATAGCTTACAACCGGGAAAACTTCATGCGCGACTACCTGAGCAAAGCCGGTCACTTGATTTTGCAGCATTGCCTCGACAACAAAATCGGGCGGGTAGTTGTGGGTGTTAATCCCGGCTGGAAGCAAGCAATCAAGATCGGGCATGTGAACAATCAAAACTTTGTGCAGATCCCCTTCTGGAAATTCCGGCGGTTTCTGGCGTACCTGTGTGAAAAGAACGGCATTGAATACGTAGAGATTACGGAGAGCTATACTTCCAAGGCCAGCTTTCTGGACCGGGATCTATTGCCGGAATTCGACCCTGAGCATACAGAAAAGTACGTGTTCAGCGGTAAACGGGTAAAGCGGGGACTCTATCGCAGTGCAGATGGGCAAGCCGTAAACGCCGACTTAAACGGGGCGGCTAATATTCTGCGCAAAGCCTGTCCGGGAATTGACTTGTCACGGGTAAGCCACGCACTATGCCTAAATCCCATTATACTCTACCCTCTGGCAACAATCAAAAAGCGTACACTCAAAAGTAAAGCGGCGGCCTAACGGCGACGGCGACCGCATAGAGGCCACTTGTACGGCCTGCCAAGCTCCTTCGGGGGACTTGGGGATTCTCGCGTTTCAACGCGGGGAGGAAGTCAAAGTGTACCACGAAAGGGTGGTGCCTAGAAAGAGCGGGAGAAAATCAGAAGAATCCAAATCGGAAGAATCAAGAATCCCCCTGAGCGGGAAAGTGATCCGACCAAAGCGGGTCATCAAGAGAGTGGCAAGTCAGCCAATGGTTGTCCCGCCGGGCGGCCTCGCATACGTTCAGATATGCCAAAAAGGTATCCCCGCCCGGGCGGGGATACCTTAAGGGGGTGCCCCCCTAGCTGGAATCACACTCTAGCGTACGGCCTCGGTGCGTTTACCGCGCATGTAGGAGGCGATCGCCGCAATGAAGGAGAGCACTGCCGAGATGTAGAAAGCGACCCGCAAACTGGACATGACGGCCGGGGCGATCAATTGTGGAAAGAAAGTCTTACCCACGATAAGTTGTTGGCTGGCTGCCGGCAAGCTGTGCAGAACCTGGGGCTGCAGGAGCTGGGCCATGGGATTGTAACCCAGGAAGGCGGCAAACAAGGCGCCGGTAGGCGGGAGATTGGCCGTCTGCTGAGCCACGGCCGCAGGAACGCCGACGTGAACCAGGCCTTGGTACATGGTCAGCGGCAAATGCTGCATCATGCCGAAGATGATGATCGTAAAATAGAGGGTCATGCTGAGTGCCATCCCGGTGTTTTGCAGGGTTGCCCTCATTCCCGAAGACACGCCCCGGTGTTCGGCGGGAACCGTATTCATGATGGCTGTGGTGTTTGGCGCCGCGAACATGCCCATGCCCAGGCCGGAAATCAGCAGAATGATAACAAAAGGAAGGTAGGTAAAGTTAGCCGGAAGGAAGGTCAAAAGGACGAAAGCCAGGGTGGAAAGGAGCATGCCGACTGTGGCAAATCCCCTGGCCCCGTATCGATCCGACAAATATCCGCTCAGGGGTCCCATCAGAAAGAATCCCACCATCAGGGGCAGCATATAGATGCCGGCCCAAAGGGGAGTTTGCTCAAAACTGTAGCCATGGAGGGGGAGCCAAATTCCCTGCAGCCAGATGATCAACATGAACTGCAATCCCCCGCGCGCGATGGAAGAGAGAAATAAACTGAGGTTGCCGGCGGCAAAAGCTCGGATGCGAAAGAGGTCCAGACGAAACATCGGAACTTTGGTGTGGAGCTCAATGTAAATGAAAGCGGCCAGGAGGATGACCCCAATGATTATACCCGCAATGACAAACGGATCGCCCCAGCCCATCTTGGCCTGTCCGTATGGCATAATTCCGTAAGTGAGTGCCAAGAGGAGCACGGTTAAGCCCACCGCAAAGGTGCCGTTGCCTAACCAGTCAATCTTTTCATGGGACGTTAGCTTGCCGGTTTCTTTCAACTTAAAATAGGCCCAAAAAGTGCCCGCCAGACCGACAGGTACGCTGACCAAAAAGACCAGGCGCCAGTGCACGTCTGCTAAGAGGCCGCCGACAATCAAGCCTAACAAAGAGCCCCCGATGCCGAAGATTTGGTTAAGTCCCATCGCCATGCCCCGCTGGGAAGGGGGAAAGGCATCGGTGATGATAGCGGTGCTGTTGGAAAACAGAAATCCCGACCCCACGCCCTGGAGCAGCCGGAAAACGATGATCTCCGTGGCCCCGGCACTTCCGGTACCCGGCGTTAGGAACAAAAGGACGGAGGCCAGGGTGAAGATGGCAAAGCCCAGATTATAAAGGCGTACCCGACCAAAAATGTCCGAAATCCGGCCGAAAGACACCAAAAGGGTGGCGGTCACAACCGTATAGCCCATGAGCATCCAAAGCAGGTAAGTGGCTCCACTCGGGGCCATGGGGTTAATTTTTATCCCTCTGAAAATGGCCGGCAGGGAAATCAAGATGATGTTGGCGTTGAGGCTGGCCATCAAAATTCCTAAAGTCGTGTTCGACAAGGCAATCCATTTATAAGAATCTTTGGCTTGCGCTTGTGCCCGGCCCCCTTTGCCCCCTTTGCTTCCTAAATTCCCGGTTTGTGGATCCGCTCGCATATGATTTCTACCCCTCGCTTCCGTAAACATGAAAAGTATTTCGATTACAAATAAGTAGTATAGCACATATTTGCTGTGAAGTCCACCCCACGCGATCACGCGATCACTCACTCAATCACCAAATCAATCACTCAATCACTCGATTCTTCAGGTCCCCCAAATCACCGGGTTATCATATTCCCTAAGAGACGTAATTATACAAAAGCAAAAGCAGGCATCCCCCTTGACGATTGCAAAGGGGATGCAGCGACACTACAGCCCATGAACAAACCCGCCTACAACCTGGGGGATTTTTGGCGGGCCAAACGTTTTTCGACGCTTGGATAGCGGGCGAGATCCGTATGGGGAAGAAATTTGCTGCTGCGAAATTTGTCCATGAAGGCAGGCTCCGCATTCAGCTCAAAGTAGGTGAGTTTGCCGCAGATAGCTTCGGCCTCCAAGCGCTTGGCGCGGGAGAGGAGTGCCTGCCGCGCTCCTTCGCCCGAACTGTTGCCCAGACGGATGATGGCAGCGCGGGGAAGGTCCGGATACAAGCCGATGGCAATGGCGGACTCGACAGGAAGATACTGGCCGAAAGCCCCGGCCGCGTAAAAGTGGTGGATCTCCCGCCAGGAGCAGCCTACATTTTCGAGCAAAAGGTCGATGGCGGCGTTTACCGCCCCCTTAGTCGCCATAAGATTGTCCAGGTCTGCCTGACTGACCGTGATGTCCCGGCCGAGTGCGGGATCCGTTTCCGCCTTCGGTACGAGGAGGAATTGTTCCTGTCCGTTTAGCAGATGAGCCCTGCGGTCGACGAGGCCGTGCAGAAAGAGTTCGGCCAGGGTGTCGACCAAGCCGGAACCGCAAATTCCGCGGGCCGGAATACCACCGATAGTTGAGTAGGCGACCTTTTGACGGCCGGGCAGGATGGAGACGCGCTCGATGGCTCCGGGTTCGGCCCGCATACCGAAAGTGGTTACCCCTCCTTCCAAGGCGGGTCCAGCTGCCCCGGCGCAGGCGACCAACCAGTCGGCACAGCCCAGAACGATCTCGCCGTTCGTGCCGATATCGACAAACAGAGAAACTTCCGTTTGGCGGTGCAAACCGCTGACGAGAATTCCGGCCACCACATCCCCGCCCAGAAAGCTGCCCACGCTGGGCAGGCAGTAAACCGGGGCTAAGGGGTGCACCTCAAGCCCGATTTCCGCGGCGGTCAGGATTCCCGGGTTATTGACTACCGGGGTATAGGGTACTCTGACGATAGAGGCGGGGTTCAGTCCAAGTAAGAGATGGACCATCGTCGTGTTGGCCCCGATGGCGACGGCACTGATGCGTCGTGTGTCTTCGGGGGAAGGAGAGAGTCGTCTGATTAAACGGTTGAGAGTTCCTAAGACCGCTTGCCTCAGGTTTTCCAGCCCCCCGGTTCGGCGGCATGGCGGGTCCGGCTGAGGATGTCTTCTCCCAGGGGAACCTGGCCATTGTAGTCGGCGGCGTGGCGCAAGATTTCTCCGCTTGTCAGATCGACGAGATAGACGACGACAGTGGTGGTGCCGATGTCGATGGCGAGCCCCAGGTGTTTGTGCCGGGTGTCTCCCGTTTCGATATCCATTAGGCGCCAGCCGTTTTCCGTCTCCGCCAGGGTTAGGGTCAGCGGCCCCCGGGCTTTATTCGTAAAGCAGAGGCCGGGAAGCTCCGCCAGAAGGGAGAGTGGGAAGACCACTGGACCATAGACCGGGGCCAGCGCCTGTCGGATGCGGTCCGCAACGGCCCGGTTGTCCTGAGGTGTCGGCGCGGATAAAGGCAGGAATACTTTGCGGCTCAGAGGTTCCAAGTTCGCCAGGTGGGTCCGGCTTTGACCGGTTAGGATGACGGGCTCGTCTTCAGGGTTTGACATAGGCGTAGCCTTCATGCTGTTTGCGGACGATTTCGGTGACGCCGGCGGGCACAACCTGCACCAAAGGCAGAAGTTGAGCAGGATCCAGATGGTTTGCTCTTAAGGCGTTCGCGCAGGCGATGAACCGCACGTTCTGGCTGTGGAGCCCGCTCATCTCCTCGATCAATTCCCTGTAAACGCCTTCTTGCCAATTGGGGGGGAATTTCTCCGCGGTTTCCGGAAGATCGGCGTAAAAGGCTACGGCGGGGCCGTTGGCTACCAGTTCCGCCTGAAGATGGTCTTGGCCTACATCATTGAGCAAATTGCGCAGATTGGTCAGAGCCACGGGCCAGCAGGCCATCTCATCGACGTGTACGACGACTCGGTAAGGAACCATGGTCATGTCCTCCTTCAAGCTGTTCTCAGGTTTATTTTAACGCTTGGGAAGGAAGAGGACAACAAAAGCTCTATAGGGTTTCGTTATCCGGGCCATAAGGAAGAGGGCAACGGAGCTCCAGAGAACTTTGCCCACCGAATCCCCCCTAGCCGAAGCCACGAACCAGGCGGACGTTCCCAGCTCCAAAACGCAGAGGCCGGGATGTCCGTTTGGAGATCCCGGCTTCCTGCTCACCGCGGTGAGACGGCAGAATCAGTTATTCTTGGCTCCCGCCCGGATCCAGTTCTTGATGGTCTGGATCTGAGTCTTGGGCAGCGGTGGTTGTCCGAAGGGCATTTGCGGTTGCACACTGCCCGTGATGTGCTGGTAAAGGAGGCTTGTCTCGGGATTTCCAGGCGTAACGCGTTTCAATGTTCCGGGATAAGTGGCAATGTTGGCGTGACACTGGAGACAGCTGTTATGGAGAATCGGTTGAATGTCTTTACTGTAACTAGGCTGGGCAATGACCCCCGTGCCAGCCAAGGCTTTGGGGACGGAGTTCATTCCTTGATAGGTGAGAAGACCCAATCCCAGCACCAGAACTCCCGCCAGGCCCAGAGCCAAAGGACGTCGTTTCGCCCGGCGGCTGGGATTGCGGTCGAGCCAGGGCAGGGAAAAGAGGACGACGATTCCGATAAGAGGCAGCCCGACCATTGCCAGACCGTCAAGCTTGCCGGGAAAGTATTTGAGAAGTTGGTAAATGCCAAAGAAATACCAAGCCGGCTCCGGCGTGAAATGCGCTTTGTTCAAGGGGTCGGCAGCCGCGCCCAGGCCTTTGGGATAGAGAGAGGCGATCAGCCACAGGGCCGCGCCCACCAGAAGGACGAATGCGGCCATGCGCAGTGCTACATCTGGCCAGAAGGGCCGGGAGATTTTGCGGACATCCTCTCCGCGTGCTTCGGCTTCCTGGAGTTCGTCGGTAGCAGCCATACCCTGTCTCAAAACGAAGAAGAAATGAGGCACGAAAGCCAGGAGCAAGAGGGCGGGCAAGACGAGCATGTGGACGGCGTAGAAGCGGGTCAAAGTGGCCCCCGTCACCTGGGTGCCGTCCCGCAAAAGGCGCACGAGAAAGTCTCCCACGACCGGGACGTAGCCGGCCATGGCCGTTCCCACCGTGGTCGCCCAATACCCTTTCTGGTCCCAGGGGAGAAGATACCCGGTGAAAGCCAAGCCCAGAGTGGCGATCAGTAAGATCCCGCCCATGACCCAGGTCAATTCCCGGGGGCGTTTGTAGGCCGCCGCGAAAAAAACACGCAATAAATGCAGCCCGACGAGAACGACCATGAAGTTCGCTCCCCATGAATGCAGGGAACGGACGAAATGACCGGCGACTGAATTTTGCAATGTTTGAATGCTGGCATAAGCCCCGCTGGCTGACGGATGATAGACCGTGGCCAACAAGATCCCGGTCACCGCTTGGTTAATAAAAGCGAATAAGGTGGCAAAGCCCAAGTAGTCCAAAAAGTTACTGCGTTTGGGTACGGGGTGGGCAAAAAGAGACTGAAACAGGGACGATGTATGCAGACGTTCATCGAGCCAACCTTTCATGCCTGACGCCCCCCAACCATTACGGAATTCCCCTGAATTTTAATGACCCGGTGATAGAGAGGCCTCGGTGGCGGGCCGGAGAGGACATGACCACGGATATCATATACTCCTCCGTGGCAGGGACACATAAACTTGTTGACAGACCCGACCCAGTTGACGGCACACTGCAGGTGGGTGCAGTGAAAATCCAAAGCCAGCCAGCCTTCTGCCCCTAAATTAATGACATAGACCCCTTGTTCAATCCCGTTTCCTTTATACGTTACTAAACGAGGTTCGTTCACATTGAAGTCCCCGGTCTGACCCACTTCTCGCAGCGGCTCGGCACCGGCAGGCGGGGGATTGAGAAAGTCGAAAGCGAGGCCGACATAGCCTAAAGCGACTACTCCGGCGACAGAGCCCACTCCCAAACCTAAAAAGCGCCTGCGTGTGACCGGAACAGCACGCTTATCGGTATCTTTGTCCGAACCTTTGTCCACGGTCTGTCTCCTCCTCTTTATCTTTTTTACCCTTCGCGTTATAGTGTTCTGGAAGAGATCTTAGTCGGTCCCTGTTCAAATTTAATAAAGACAATATGAAGGAAATATGAAGATTGTTGGGAGGGCAGGATTTTGGAGGGCTATACTGCTCATTTTGCAACGGAGTTTACACCGCGCTTTTATGAACTGAACGCCCGGCGTCAGGCGGGTCCGGTCGTTTTGCTGCATTACCTGGAGGAGGCGGCGGTTTCCCATTCCGGGGCGGCGGGTTACAGTCTGCAAGAACTTGAAGGACGGGGAGTGGGTTGGGTCCTTAATCGCTGGTATCTGATGGTGGACCGTTATCCTGTTTGGGATGAAAAAATACTTGTCGAGACTTGGCCGGCCGCATTCGACCGTTTTTACGCCACGCGGGAATTCATCGTGCGGGGGCGGGATGACACACAGATGGCGCGCGCCACTTCGCGTTGGGTCTATCTCAATGTCGAAAAAAAGAGACCCCTACGCATTCCGGAGGGGTTTGCTCCGGCCTACGGTTTGGATCCCGAGAGGGCCGTTGACCATGATTTCGCCGCCTTACCGATCCGGAGGGGGGAGTTGGATCTTCCCAGAGCCGAGAGGCGGACTTTTGCGGTGAGGCGCTCCGACCTCGACGGTTATCACCACGTTAACAATGCCCAATATGTCCAATGGCTGCTCGAATCCGTGCCAGAGCAAATGTATGACTCGGCAAAGCTTCAGTCTTTGGAAATAGAATACCGGAAAGAAGTCGGATACGGCGGCCGGGTTCAGGTGGATACTCTGGCGCTTGAAACGGGGGCGGAAGGGGCTCCGGCTCTGCCGGCGGGCGGACAGGCTTATCTCCACACCATCGAAGACCCTGACACGGGAAGAGAGTTGGCGGTGGCCAGGACCGGCTGGAAGCGTAAAGGATCTTAGGATAGCTGGGATCCTGCCGGAATCAATATCGCTCTGTCTGCCAAGCGGTGTCGGTACGGAGCGGATCCGCAGACAGCCGCGGTCCTACCAAGGAATCTGTCCGCGATTCAAAATATCCCGCAGACCGGTTATGATCAGGATCGTGATCGCGAAGGCGGTGAAGGCCAGGGTGGGACCCACATAGGAAAAGGGAAGCGCGTAACCGATGTAGCCGGTCATGGGGTAGTTCCTCCTTTGCCTCCGCCGGGATAAATAGCGCCGGTGTCTGTTGCTGCGACTGGTCTCAGACTCGAAGCATCCTAAACATTTTGACATGACACGTCAGCTCTCCGGGTTCTTAAGGCCTTGTTTATCGAGCGGGAGCCGCTTTTTCTTTGCCCATTAAGTCTTGAAATTTGTGGGCGGTCTCGCTGACCGCGGCCCGGAAACCGAGGACGAAAGCCCGCACAAAGAAAAGGGCCAGGCCCAGGTTGAAGACCGTAAAGCCGAGGGCAATGGGCAGCCTCAGGGTGATGATCCTGACTTGCGTGAAGATATTATCGGGAACGATGGCTTGCTGCACATAAATATGCAAGAGACCGACGGCATCAAACCAGAGCCCGAGCATGGTAATCGACCCATCCTTACTGACCGGAACGAATATTTCCATGGCGGTGGAGAGATAGTTGACAGGATCCGGCAGTTGCTTAAGCCTGTCCTTGAGGCCTGCAGGAGGCTCGCCCGGGGAAAACACCGGAGGAGTCTGAGTCGCTCCCTGTTCCATCATGTCCTCCTTTCCTGAGGCGGAAAATACAGCCAAATGAGGATCCGAAAGAGAATGACGAGGATGATGGCGATGAGGATGTTGTACGGGTAGAAAAGGCCGAAATACGTGCTGGGCAAGGAGGTCATCCTAAAGTCCCCCCCAAAAGGCATTGCTCAAAGCAAAAGAGAGCAGGAAGGAGAGAGCCAGCCAAAAAAGCCAGTAAAACTGCACCAACCAGAGAAAGCCGGAGAGAGAAGGGCGAGGGCGGGGCGGCTGGACCTGAGGACAGGAAACGGATTGCTGGGACGGGGGCCCGTAAGAAGGCGGCCCCTGTGTTCGATACGGTCTGCCGGTGTAGAAGCCCACCGAATTTCCCCCTCTCTCTCAATGACTCTGAACTTTATCCATAATATGTAAGAGGGGAAGCGGGGGTTCCGGCACAAAGCCGCCGGTAAGCGCCGGATTCGACATCCTCCGCGTTTTTGAGCTTTCCCTTCCGCTGAACCTCCCCATGGCTGAAGCCGGCTAGAGCCGGCTTCAGCCATGGGGGATGAGGCTAAGCTTTTTGGTTAAAGTTCCCCGGCTGGGCTGGAAAAAGTTTTAGCGCAGAACTCGATCAGCTCACGCCGCCTCACGATGCCAATGAAAATCCCTTTGTCGTCCACGACAGGTACGAAATTCTGGGACGCCGCCCGGGCGATCAAGTCTTCCATTTGGGCATCGATGAGTACGGGAGTATTCACGGTGTGTTGAGGGATATCACCCAGCGGGATATGTTCCGTGTCGGCAAAAGAAAGGCCGGGAGTGTTTTTCATTTTCCAGAGGAGGTCTCCTTCAGTAAGGGTTCCCGTATAGCGTCCTTCCGCGTCAATCACGGGCACGGCGGAATAACTGTGATATTCCATGCGTTCGAGGGCTTGACGCATGGTGGAATGATATTTGAGGTAAACCACATCTTTTTTCGGAATAAGAAAGAATGCCACATTCATCGTTTTTGCTCTCCGAATCTTTTTTAATTCAGTGCCCGCAGCGCAAAACTCAATTTACGGCGTGTGCTCAGTATACAAATAAGAGGGTCAGTAAGTGCTCAGTGCACGAAAAAAGAGGGTTAGGGTTAGGCAAGAAAAAGCGGATCGAGCGGCACATGAAAAAGATACCATAAGACTCATCCATTCTCAATCCACCCACCTAATCTTCAAGTGTAACCTAGGTTGATCAAAGCCGGGTGCGCCCCGTTAAGGGAAAAGACCTCACCGCGGCGAGCTCTCAGACGACGCACCTGCCGCGCGGATCCTCTTCTTGAAAAAATCATGGGAAAGACACAGTTTTCTCACAGGCGAAAGTGCGACTTTGTCCCAACTCATTAGGGCGAAATTGGGAAATCGGGAAAAGATCTTCTGAGATCGCGTTTGCTACTTGACAAAAGCCTTTGATCAATGCCAGAATAAAAGGGATTCCTCTGGGAGTACAGCATGAGCATCTGCGGGTGAATCCGACCGGTAAGAGGAATTCCATCAGTAAGATGAACTTGACCGGCGAGATGACCCTGACCGGTGAGACGAACCGAACCGGTAAGATAACCCGATTGGTAAGATGGATCTATCCGTGGGACTGAACCCGAACAGACGAACCGAACTGAATAGCTGAGAAAGACGATGAGAGGGACCAGTACATCTCTTCAGCCGCGTCAGAGAACTGGCGGATGGTGCAAGGCAGTGGTGGCGTGGAAGTGGAACTCTCCCTTGAGTAGCTGACCGAACGCGTTGGGACGATGGTGGACCGGGTTTGGCGAGTGACCGTAACCCGGGCAGAGTATCGTACTTGGTGCCGGTAGGCTCAGACGGAGCTTCCGCCGTTAGAAGGAAGGAGATATCGGACGCGAACCGGATTGAGGTGTTTGACTTACCGGGGAGCCGGCCGCCTGACGGTGCAGTTTGACAGATGCCGGGCACAGGCAGGACTCGGAGCGATCCCGTATCTACTGAGGGAACGGCTTGGCCGTTTAATTGAGTGGTATCGCGAATTAACCCTTCGTCTCAA
The DNA here is from genome assembly GCA_001029295.1 of Peptococcaceae bacterium CEB3. Classification (GTDB taxonomy): domain Bacteria; phylum Bacillota; class Desulfitobacteriia; order Desulfitobacteriales; family Desulfitobacteriaceae; genus Acididesulfobacillus. The sequence continues at coordinate 46,499 of LDXJ01000064.1, forward strand.
GCGAGAGACGGAGGGTTTTGTTGTTCCCGCAAAAAGCATAAGTTCCCCGCGGGATTAAGAGTTTGCCGTAGGATCAAAAGTTTCTGGCAGGATTACAAGCGATACGCAGGATTAAGAGTTTCCCGCGGGATTACGGGTGTTCCGCAGAATCACAGATGTCCCGTAGGACTTTGCTGCTCACAGTTTTCGCGATTAAGTTTTGAGGAGGAAGGCAAGATGCGCAGGCTGTATGTTTTTGACACGACTTTGAGGGATGGGGAACAGTCTTTGGGGATCACTTTAAATGTTGAGGAGAAGTTGGAGATCGCCCGGCAACTGGTTCTCCTGGGTATCGACATCATAGAGGCCGGCTTTCCGGCTTCCTCACCCGGAGATTTCGAATCTGTCGCCACAATTGCCCGGCAGATGAAAGGAGTGGCCATCTGCGGTCTGACGCGGGCCGTGGAACAGGACATCGACCTGTGCGCCCAGGCTCTGCGGGCGGCGGAGCACCCTCGGATCCATACCGGCATAGGGGTCTCCCCAGTGCACATGGCCAAGAAGTTGATGCTCACACCGGAGCAGGTGATTGAACGGACGGCCGCGGCCGTGAAATATGCCAAGAAGTTCGTGGATGATGTCGAATTTTATGCCGAGGACGGTTTCCGGGCTGACCCGAATTTCTTGGTGCATGTTCTGGAGGCAGCTATCCAGGCCGGTGCCACTGTCGTAAATATCCCGGACACGGTTGGTTATGCCAATCCCTGGGAATATGGCAAGCTTATCTCTTTTGTCAAGGAAAATGTAAAGGATATCGATCGGGTGACGATCAGTGTCCACTGCCATAATGACTTGGGTATGGCCACTGCCAATTCCCTGGCGGGCATTATAGCCGGAGCAGGCCAAGTCGAAGGGACGATCAACGGCATTGGAGAGAGGGCCGGGAATACTTCTCTGGAGGAAGTCATTATGGCCATCTATACCCGGCGTGACGAGTATGGCATCCAAAGCGGTATCCGTCCGAAAGAGATTGCGGCGACCAGCCGCTTGGTCTCCCGCATCACCGGGGTGCCGGTACCGGACCACAAAGCGATTGTGGGTGCCAATGCCTTCATGCACGCCTCCGGCATTCATCAGGATGGTGTGCTCAAAGATAGGGAAACTTACGAAATTATCCGGCCGGAAACGATTGGGGTACCGGAAAATACCATCAGCTTAAGTGCGCGTTCCGGGCGGCACGCCCTGCAACATAGGCTGCAGGAGCTGGGCTATGACGTGGCAGGGGAGGAATTGGACTCTGTATACCACAGATTTTTGGAGTTGGCGGACCGAAAAAAAGAGGTCTTTGACCAGGATCTGTACGCTTTAATGGGGGATGCCGGCGCGGGTCAGCAAGGGATCCTTTTGCAGAACATGTCGATTGCCACGACGGGTGTCAATACGGCTACGGCCACAGTGACCTTGGATGTCGCGGGGGAGGTTCAAACCGACGCGGCTGTCGCCAATGGACCGGTCAATGCTCTGTTCAGCGCTATTGACCGGATAATCGGTGTCTCGGCCGTTTTAGAGGACTATACTCTGAAGTCCGTCACCCGGGGGAGCGAGGCTTTGGGCGATGCCACGGTCAAGCTCCGCTACCCTGATGGCAGCCTGGTCGTCGGCAAAGGAATCAGCACAGACATTCTGGAGGCAAGCGCCAAAGCTTACCTCAACGCCCTAAGCAAACGGAGGCGCGGCAGTGAAGTTGGTAGCTGTTAAAAAGACGAGGGGAGTATCCCCTCGTCTTTAAGCACTATGCCTGAGCGCAGTCTTGCGGCTGACCTTCCTACTTGGCGATAACCCGCTTGGCTCCCAGATAGCGCGCGGTCCAGTAGGAATTGTTCATGTCATCATAGGCTACACCATAAGCGGCGGAGTCGATCATGGTGTGGTTGCCGACGTAGATGCCGACGTGGGAAGCATCCGAAGCATAGGTGTGGTAGAAAACCAAATCCCCCGGCTGCAGGTCGGAAAGTGCGACCGGTTGACCTTCGGTAAACTGGGACTCCGAAGTCCGGTAGAGGGGAATACCGAAATGCGCGTAGACATACTGGACAAAACCTGAACAATCGAAGCCGGGATGAGGACTGGTTCCTCCCCAAACATAGGGTGTTCCCAAGTACTGGGCGGCATAACCGAGCAGGCTTTGAACGTTGCCGGACATCTTAACAGGAGCGGATGTTCCGGTACCGGCCGTGGGGTTAATCCCCGCCTCGCGCCCGGCGGCAGCCATAGCCGCCTCCAGTTCCTGTTCCCGAATCAGGCGCTGGACGTTGTCCGCGTGTGCTTGGGCATCCGCGGTAGCCGACACAGTGGCTTTTTCCTTGGCGGAGAGTTGGTCCAGCACGCTCTGCTGTTGAGTCAAGGCGGTTTGCAAGGAAGCTTGGGTCTGTTGTTTGGCAGCCAGTTCGTTGCGAAGGGAGGAGGCCTGTTGCTGAACCGCGGCTTTCTTCTGGTCGACGGCCTGAGTCAAAGCTTGAACCTGCTGCTGGAGGGCGTCGTAGCCATGAACGATGCCCTGAACGGAATCCCAGCGATCCAAGAAATCGGACAAACTGGTCGCTTGGAACAGTACGTTGAGGTAAGTAGCCGGTCCCGCCTCATATTGGTCACGGACGAAACCCGCCAACTCGGCGGCTCGCCGGTTGCGTTCATTTTCAAGTTTGGTTTCCTGAGCCGTCAGATCATTGAGCGCTTGCTGCTGTTGAGTCAAATCTTTTTGGTAGCGGTCAATACTGGTCCGCAAAGACTGAACGGATTGCCGCAAGGCCAACAGTTTGTTGGTGGCGGTGGCTTCCTGCTGTTTCTGGGCGGAGAGCTGACCCTTATACTGATTGACCTGGGCTTGGTAATTGTGCAGCTGTTGTTGTAAAGTGGCGGCGTTGGCCGCTACCGGAGAGAGTGTGAGCAGGGCGGAACAGAACAACAAGGCTGTTTTTTTGAAAGGAAAGTTTTTCAAAGGAAGGTTCTTTGCGGGAAGGCTTTTCGTAGGAAGGTTTTTTAGGGCAAGGTTCTCAATAGTGAGCGTTTTTTTTGGTAAATTCATCGGATTCCTCCCAAATCTAAAAGTATTTTAAATCGACACCGGCTAAAAAGTTTCTACCGACACCGGGTGTGCAAAAGATAACATGATACAGCCAAAATCCGGAACGGGTAAACCACAGCTCCGGAACGGACAGGGCCTGGAAGGGATAATTCAGATGTGCAGCTAATTTAGGCGGGCAAGTAATTCAGACGGGTAACTAATTCAGATGAGCAACCGCTTCAGATGGACACCCCTGCCGGCGAGACAACACCGAAGAGACAACTTTGCATAGGTGCTCAAGTGTCATGTATTATTTGTATTCGACAGAAAGGGACAACCTCCTGCCGGACAGGAAAAAAATGCGCCAGGAAGTATGAGGAAATACGGTGGTAAAAAGATGCAATGCGGGCTTGTCCGTGCTATAATCTCCTTGAACCCCGCTCCCTTTCTTCCCAGGGCAGAGATTCGGCTGCGCCGGTAAGGCTGGGTTTGCGGGAAGCCGAAGCTGTTTTTTGGTAATGCTAACGATAAGGGAGGAATTTTCTGTGCCGTTTATCAAGATGGAAGCAGGAAAAATGGACCAGGCTCAAAAGGAAACGCTAATTGCCGGGTTTACGGAAGTCGCCAGTGCGACTTTAGGGATCCCGCCCGAGGCTTTTTTAGTGCTCATTAAGGAAAATGAAATGGACAACTGGGGAAAGGGCGGCCGGATGTTGAGTAAAGTCCTGGCCGAACAGAACCGCGGCAAGTAAGTGTAGGGTTTTGGGAGTAAGGTTTTGGTGGCTAAAGAAAATCGACTCGAAGTGGCTCAAGAAAATCGGCTTGAAAGGGAAAAGAAAACGGTCGAGCTGATGATCGGGCTTTACTGCCGCCGCGTGCATCACACGCGGCACGGTCTTTGCCCGGATTGCGGGAAACTCTTGGATTATGCTTTCCGGCGCATTGAGCACTGCCGTTTCGGCAGTGAAAAACCGACCTGTGCCAACTGTTCCGTTCATTGTTACGGCCCGCAGATGCGTGAGCAGATTCGTTCCGTCATGCGTTACTCAGGTCCGCGTATGGCCTTGAGGCATCCGGTCATTGCCTGGAGGCACATCCGAGATGGGCGGAGGCATCCCGTTCATAACAACGGCGGGCCGAAGTCTTAAAGGCACCCGGGCGGGGCGCCTGTTTTGCTGTGCTGAAATGTTGAAAATGGGTGTAATCGCTGGCGGGCCGGCGTGTCCGCGCGGAAAAGCCGCGTTGGGGGAAAAGGAATTGTTGAGGGAAAACGAATTACTGAAAGGAGAATCGGCATGGGATTTCGCATTAACGATAATGTGACCTGGGTCGGAAAAATTGACTGGGAATTGAGGACTTTCCATGGGGAGGAACTGTCCACGCACAGGGGATCTTCTTACAATTCTTATCTGGTTCGGGATGAGAAGACAGTTTTGCTCGATACCGTCTGGCAGCCTTTTACAGAGGAGTTCATCCGGAATTTAAGGAAAGAAGTTCCCCTGGAGGACATCGATTATATCGTCATGAACCATGTCGAAGGGGATCATAGCGGAGCCCTGCCGGCTCTTATGAAAGAAATCCCGCAGACGCCTATTTATTGCACGGCTAATGCCGTGAAAGAGTTAAAAGGGCACTACCATCAGGATTGGAATTTCGTTCCGGTGAAGACGGGAGATCGCCTCAGTTTGGGCAAAAAGGAACTCGTTTTTATCGAGGCGAGAATGTTACATTGGCCCGACACGATGTTTTCCTATTTGACGGAGGACGCTATTCTTTTCAGCAATGATGCTTTCGGACAGCATTTTGCTTCGGAATTCATGTTTAACGACAAGGTAGACCAAGCGGCTCTCTACGCTGAAGCTCTGAAGTACTACGCCAATATTTTGACTCCCTTCAGCAAGCTGGTGGAGAATAAAGTCAACGAAGTCGTGAAGCTCGGTCTCCCGCTCAACATGATTTGCCCCAGCCACGGGATCATTTGGCGTGACAATCCGCTCCAGATTGTTCACAAATATCTGGAATGGGCACAGAATTACCAGGAGAACCAAATCACCATTATTTATGACACGATGTGGAACAGCACGCGGAAGATGGCCGAGGCTATCGCGGCCGGGATTCAAACGGTTAACAGTGACATAACGGTGAAACTGTTCAATTCGGCCCGTTCCGACAAGAATGACATCCTGAGCGAGGTATTCAAATCGCGGGCCATCCTCGTGGGCTCGCCTACCATCAATAAGGGAGTGCTCTTCTCAGTGGCGGGAATCTTGGAGATGATTAAAGGACTTGGCCTCAAAAACAAGAAAGGGGCTGCTTTTGGCAGCTACGGCTGGAGCGGCGAAGCCGTAAAGTTGATCAACGGTGAGTTGGAAAAGGCAGGACTTGCGCTCCTGTCGGACGGTCTGAGAATCACCTGGGTTCCGGATGAAGCGGTGTTGGAAGACTGTCGGGCTTTCGGCCGTAAAATTGCGGAAGAGTTGGCGTGAGTTCAGATAGAAGCCCGTTCGCGGACGGCGGGAACGCAGAGGGCGCGGGTGGATTTGAACAAGTACGGGTTAGGGAGAGCTCCTGAATACACAGTGTAGAGGGTGCTGGCTGAGCTCAGGGAGCTCTCAGAAAGAAGTTCTGAGGGCTCTTCCTGTCGGGGGCCGCAGTTTCCCTCCGGCGGACGGGAGACCCGGGCGACGTTCGAGAAGGAAGGTTAGTGTGGAGAATGCCAGGGCCCGGATGGCCGCGCAGACCCGAGCAATAAATGAGCGGGCGGGGCCCGGCCGCGACGGCTGATGGCCCGAACGCAACGGAGACCCAGGCAAGCAATGAGCGGGTAGGGCGAGCGTGCTGTTCTGAGTATGATATCGCGCCGCGGATTTTCGTGAATGACAAGCGGGCGCGAGAGGGGGCAAATGGGTGGACAGGGAAGTGGACAGGGAATTTGACCGAGTGGTGGAACGCAGGAATACGAGTTCCGTTAAGTGGGATTTTAACGAGGAGATCTTTGGAGCCAAAGATGTCTTGCCGATGTGGGTGGCCGACATGGATTTCTTGGCGCCCCAGCCCGTGATTGAGGCATTGACGCGTCGGGCGGCCCATGGTATTTACGGCTACAGCGAGAGCATGGCGGGGTATTACGAAGCGGTGCGGGACTGGATGTCCGAGCGGCACGGCTGGAGCATCGAAAAGGACTGGATTGTGTTCAGTCCGGGCGTGGTTCCTGCCCTGAACTGGCTGATCCGGGCTCTGGCCCGACCGGGAGAGAAAGTGGTAATCCAGCCTCCGGTCTATCCGCCTTTTCAGAAAGCCATAGAAAACAATGGCTGTGAGCCGGTCCATAACCCCCTGAAGTGGGAGAGGGGCCGCTATGTCATGGATTTTGCGGGGCTGGAGAAAGAATTTGCGGCCGGGGCCAAAATGCTCATTCTCTGCAGTCCGCATAATCCTGTGGGCCGGGTGTGGGAGCGGGCCGAGTTGGAGGCACTGGCGGAACTGTGTCTGGCTCATGAGGTGTGCGTTATCGCGGATGAGATTCACAGTGACCTGATTTATCCCGGGAAGGAGCACGTCTCTTACGGTACTTTGTCGGAAAAAGCAGCGGAGCAGGCTGTCGTCTGTACGGCCCCGAGTAAGACTTTTAACCTCGCGGGCCTGCAGACTTCGAATCTCATCATTCCCGATCCCGGCCGGCGCCAGGCTTTCCGCAAGGTGATGGAGCTAAACGGCATTCATCATCCCAATGTCTTCGGCCTGACCGCGTTGGAAGCGGCCTACCGACACGGGGGAGAATGGCTCGACAACCTCATGCTCTACCTGGCGGACAATGTCAAGTTTTTGACGGAATATCTCGCTGACAAGGTGCCCCAGGTCAAGGTGGTCCAGCCGGAGGGGACATACCTGGTCTGGCTTGATTTCCGGGCTTTGGGACTGGAGGCTGAGGCTCTGCAGGAGTTTTTGCTCAAGTCGGCTCGGGTGACGCTCAATGCCGGGTACACTTTCGGGCCGGGTGGGGCGGGTTTTGCCCGGATGAACATCGCCTGTCCGCGTGCGACTTTGCAAGAAGGGTTAGGCAGGATCGCGCGGGCGATAGGGGAACTGCGGGCGGGCGAAGGACAGGGGTAAAATAAGAACAGCTTTCACCCGACCGCTGCGAGAAGTAAGGCGGAAAGCGGGAGCAAGGTCGCCCCGGCACGATTTGCGGCCTTTGAGCCCGGCCGTTCCTGGGAAAAAGGAGAAGGGGCCCTAAGGCGGGATTTGACGTCAGGGCGGGCAGATTCGATATCAAGGTCGGCGGACCCGTTGTCAAGGCCGACGGATTCGCTGTCAGGGCCGGCGAGAGGAGTGGAGAGTTGTTTAAGAGAGAAACGGTGAGGGTGTTTGTCCTGGTCAGCGTGATGCTGGCTATGTTCATGGCCGCGGTGGAAGGAACAATTGTGGCCACAGCCATGCCGAGCATCGTCGGGGACTTGGGCGGTTTTACCCTCTTCAGCTGGGTTTTTTCAGCCTTTCTCCTGGCACAAACCGTCACCATTCCTATTTACGGCAAGCTGGCCGACTTGTACGGCCGCAAGCCCGTCTTCGTCTTGGGTGCGGTGGTATTTCTAGCCGGCTCCACCCTCTGTGGGCTGGCGACCAGTATGAATCAGCTTATCCTTTACCGCTTGATCCAAGGATTGGGGGCGGGGGCGGTGCAGCCGATTGCCACCACGATAGTCGGAGACATTTACAATCTCGAGGAACGGGCTCAAGTCCAGGGTTACCTTTCGGGCGTCTGGGGCTTTGCCTCGATCATCGGTCCGGCCGTGGGCGGGCTGTTCGTGCAGTATGCTCGCTGGTCTTGGGTCTTTTGGATAAACATTCCTGTCGGGCTCCTATCCGCTTTGGGCATTATCCTCTTCTTCCGGGAAACTGTGGCCCAACGCGCACATAAGGTCGACTACCTCGGATCAGGATTGATCTTTGTGGCCATCAGTGCCTTGATGGTGGTCTTGATCCAGGCCGGGACGGTCTGGTCCTGGGGATCGGCGCCTGTTCTGGGGCTTTCGGCGGTCTTCGTGGCGGGAAGTTTCCTTTTTGTCGTCAGGGAGAAAAAAGCGCCGGAGCCGGTTATGCCCTTGGAAATCTGGCACGACCGCTTGATTGCCGTGGCTAATTTGGCCTCTTTGACCACGGGGATCGTGCTGGTCGGGATCGACACTTTCCTGCCGACTTTTGTCCAGGGCGTCATGAATAAAAGTCCTATTGTCGCCGGTTTTGCTTTAGCTGTGATGTCCATAGGCTGGACTTTGTCCGCTACGGTGGCCGGACGCATGATTCTGCGGCTGGGTTATCGGAACACCGCTCTCAGCGGAGGTCTCTGGCTGGTCATCGGGTCTGTTTTTTTTGTCACCCTTCAACCTGCTCGGGGATGGTTCTGGGCTGCCGGCGGTTCTTTCTTGGTCGGTGTGGGTATGGGCTTGGCGCGCACTGTCTTCATCGTGGCGGTTCAGAGCAGTGTGGCCTGGGAGATGCGCGGGGCGGCCACGGCGGCCAACATGTTCACCGGGATTTTGGGCAACACGGTGGGGGCCGCACTTCTGGGCGGGGTTCTCAATAACCGGATGACCGCATATCTCAGACATATTCCGGCGGGCAAGGGGGCGCCGCTCAACCTGGATGTTGTGAATTCCCTTTTGGATCCCCAGAAAAGGCAATCCCTGTCCACCGAAATGTTGCGAGTACTGCAGAGGGGTTTGACGATTTCTCTCCACACGGTTTACTGGGGGGTTATGGTCCTGTCTTTCGCCAGTTTGGTCCTGATCTATTTCCTGCCCCGCTGGGTTAAGGAGGAAGGTGAATGAGAGCTCTTCGCTTGGCAAGAGGGCGAGTCTTTCCGGTAAGGGGTGTGTGGAAGCCTTGAAAGGAATCAGATTGCTCCTCTATTCGGCCGCAGGCATCAGTTTCGCCTTATACGCGGGTCTTTGTTACTACGTGGGCCTGCGCGGCTGGCAGTTCTTTTTCAGCTATCTTCCCCTGCTCCCGCCAACGGTCTATTGGATTGGTTTTTGGATAGTGGCTATGGCTTATTTGGCGGGCCGTTTGGGCGAAAGGGTTTTACCCGAGACGGTGGGTCACATTCTCAACGTGATCGGTTCTTATTGGTTGGGGATCATGTTCTATGCTCTCTTGGTGCTGGCCGCTGTGGACCTGATGCGCGGGTTGAATGATAAATTCCGCTTTTCACCTCATTTCCTGTCACGGGGGCCGTGGTTGGGGTGGGCAATTTTTCTCGTCCTGCTCGGACTGGTTCTCTACGGCCTGCGGAATGCCCGTCACCCGATCGTAAACCATTATAACCTGACTATCGGCAAAAAAGCCGGTAGCCTGGGAGAATTACACATAGTCCTCATCTCCGACATTCATTTGGGCGCGATTATGAATAACGGCCGTTTGGCTGAACTGGTGGAGAGCGTGAATGCTCTGAAGCCGGACCTGGTCCTCTTGGGCGGGGATGTGATCGATGAAAATGTGGAGCGGGTGATCCGGCAGGACATGCGGATGAACCTCAGCCGCTTGCAAGCTCCTTTCGGAGTCTACGCCGTGCTGGGCAATCATGAATATCTGGGCGGGCATGTGCGGGAGGCTCTGGCCTATATGGCTGAAGCCGGGGTGCATATGCTGCGCGATAGTTCGGTCAAAGTAGCCGACAGTTTTTACCTGGTGGGGCGGGATGACCGGAGCGCACGCCATTTTACCGGCCGCTTGCGCCGGCCCCTGGCGGATCTGCTCGAAGGCTTGGACCGCTCCTTGCCGGTGATCGTACTGGACCACCAGCCCAGTCATCTGGAAGAAGCGGAAAGGGCGGGTGTCGATCTTCAGCTTTCCGGTCACACCCACAAGGGTCAGCTTTTCCCCATCCAGCTCCTTACCCGGCGCCTGTTTGCGGACGATTTCGGATTGCTGGAAAAAGACGATTTCCGAGTTATCGTTTCCTCCGGCTTTGGCACCTGGGGACCGCCTCTGCGGGTGGGGAACAGACCGGAGATCGTCGAAATTACCGTTCGTTTCGGGCCGTGAGCGTTGCGGACTGTCATCCTAACGATGGCCTTATTTATTGGCGGTGTTGGGGAAGCGAAGTCTTAATCGTTAAGTTTAGAGTTCGGGTTGGTTTGCTGAGGTGAACCGGGGCCTATGTTGATCGAGTGGGAGCAGAGCGTTGGCGCCGTTTACAGGAGGCTCAGTTTTGGCTAAAATATTGTCGGGAGCGGGCTTTTCCAACGAAAGAGCCTTTTTAATTAAAAATCAGAAGTGAGGGGTTATTGACCATGAGTACCGGTGTCGAAACGAAAGAATTTCAAACGGAAATCCGGCAGTTGCTGGATATTGTCATCAATTCGCTCTACACAGATAAGGAGATTTTCCTGCGCGAGCTTATATCCAACGCCGCGGACGCCATGGAAAAAGTACGTTACCTTCAACTCACAGGGGCTGACGTCAAGGATGGGGATCTACCCCTGGAAATCACCCTGACGGCGGAAGAGGAGACCCATACTTTAACCGTTGCCGACCCCGGAATCGGTATGACCCGGGAGGAACTGGTGGAAAATCTGGGGACCATTGCCCATTCCGGTTCCAAAGAATTTATCAAACGCCTGGCGGAAGGAACTCAGGATTTTAAGCTGATTGGCCAGTTCGGGGTGGGATTTTATTCGGCTTTCATGGTGGCCGACAAAGTAGAGCTTTACACCCGCTCCTATCGTCCCGAGGCCGGGGGTTGCCTCTGGATTTCTGACGGCAGCGGCAGTTATACGGTTGAGGACGCCCCCGACTTGGCGCGGGGCACCAAAATCATCCTGCACCTGAAAGAAGATGCCCGGGATTTTGCCAAGGAAGAGACCCTGAAAAGAATCGTTAAGCAGTATTCCGGGTTTGTGCCCTATCCAGTTCTCCTCAACGGCCAAAAGGTAAACACGGTTCAAGCCCTCTGGACCAAGAACAAAAATGAGATTACGGATGAAGAGTACAACGAATTCTATAAGTACGTCGCTGATGCCTATGATGAGCCTCTCTTTCGGCTGCACTTCGCTTCCGATGCTCCCATCTCTTTACAATCCCTCTTATTTGTCCCCAAGGAAAACTTTGAGCATTGGGGGTTCGGCCGCTTGGACCCGGGGGTCAACCTTTACTGCAAAAAGGTGCTTATCCAAGAACAGTCCAAAGATATCCTGCCTGAGTGGATGCGCTTTGTCAAAGGGGTAATTGACAGCGAGGAACTTCCGCTCAATATTTCCCGGGAAACCATGCAGGACAGCGCTTTGGTTCAGAAGATCAACAAAGCCGTTACCAGCCGCTTCCTTAAATTTTTGGACGAACAGGCTAAGTCGGAACCGGAAAAGTACAAGGAGTTCTACGACAAATTCGGGGTCTTCATTAAGGAAGGGGCGGCCAACGATTTCGGCCACCGCAATGAACTGGTCAAGCTGCTGCGCTTTGAGTCTATGAAAACGGAGGCAGGCAAATTCATCTCCCTCTCAGATTACATTCAGAACATGGCCGAAGGGCAAAAAGCCGTCTATTATGTCAACGGCCCCAGCCGGGAGGTCATCGAAGCGGGCCCTTACTTGGAAGTCTTCCGCAGCAAAGGTCTGGATGTCATCTACACGCGTGAGGCGATTGAGGATTACGTCTTAAGTCTTATGGGTGAATTTGAAGGGAAGAAACTGATTTCGGCCGATCAAGCGGAACTCGATCTCGACCTGCCGGATCAGGAACAGAAGGCCGAGGGGGAAGGGAGCTTGAGTGAGGAAGCGCTCAACGCGCTCACGGCCTGGCTGAAAGAAGTTTTGGCCAGTAAGGTGACGGAAGTTCGCGTTTCCAAGCGTTTGGCGGACAGCCCGGCCATCGTGCTCAGTCCTTACGGAACCTATAGTATGCAGCGTATGATGCAGCTTGTGAACCGGGATTTGAACCAAGCGGGTCCCGCAATTCTGGAGATCAATCGGAACCATCCGCTGATTAAACGCCTTCAGACCCTGCATGAGCAGAACGATCCTTTCGCTCAAACCGCGGCGGAACAGATCTTCGAAAATGCCAGGATCGCGGCGGGTCTGATCGTCGATCCGCGCGAGATGGTGAACAGGTTGTACGAGATCCTGGAGCGGGCTCTCAAATGACGATTTAAAAATTTACCGTTTGCCTTTTTAAATTGCACATTGTTATTGCACTTGATACAATAACAATGTGCAATATTAGTTTCCGGCAAAGGAGTGGGGCTGAATGGGCGCCAAACTAAAAAACGTCACCTTTTCTCTCCCGGTGGAACTCATTCATAAGCTGAAAGGGTATGCTCAGGAAGAGTACATTCCCTCAGTCAATGCCGGCGTCAGAGAAGCTATCGAAGAGTATGTGACAAAGCTTGAAAAAGAAAAACTCTATCGCGAAATGTTGAAAGCCGCTGATGATCCTTTATTCGTCAGAGATTTAGCTGAGAATATGCAGGCTTTTGAGGCCTCTGACAGAGAGCCTCTGGGGCGGGAGGAGGAATGGTAGATTATCAGTGGGGGGTTTTCTGGGCGAACTTGGACCCAGCCAGGGGATCGGAGCAAGCGGGAGTGCGTCCGGTTTTGGTCGTGTCAGTCGAAGAAGTTAACAAGGTATTGCCAGTTCTGACGGTCCTTTCTTTGACATCCCTGAAAGAGGGCAGAAAAATCTACCCTGTCGAGGTGTTCCTACCGGCGTCTGAGACGGGACTGCCCAGAGACTCCATAGCGATGGCCTATCAAATACGTTCGATAGCCAAAAGCAGACTGGGGGAAAAGTGCGGAGCGATCGTTTCAGCAAGTCTGCGAGAGCAGATAAGATCGGCTGTTAAGCTTTACCTGGACTTATAGAACGTGCGCGCATTCAGTAGGAGCTGAGTGCTGGAACTTGGGAATTCTCGCGTTTCAACGCGAGGAGGAAGTCAAAGGGTAGGGATCAATACTTTCCCTGGGATTTAGGCACCCGTGAGACTTTGGGTGCCTTTAGTTATGTGGATTCAGTGGTTAGACATAGGCGCAAATCCGAAGCACGTAGTGCTTGCGGAAATCGTGCCGGGCAATGGTAAATAGTGGTTGGTGAAAGGATAGAACGAAAAACTTGTCGCTGGCTGGTCGATCCGCTGTATTCAGAGATTTTTTCAAGGTGTACGCAAGATTCCAGTCTGTCCTTACGTCTATCAGAGTGAAAGTCGAGTTAAATGGATCGTTTGGAACCGGTAATTGGGTGGGCATTGTGGATAATGCCGAAATTGGTTTTGTGCCAGATTCTCAATTACCGTGGACGCCCCCTACGGCTGTGGAGTATTTCGGGGAAATAGTCGACTATAGCGAGATGTTTCCGGGTCAAACCTCTGACCACGTGGATTTTAGTCGTGTTCAATATTACGATGGAGGGCTAGGACGTTGGACGGTGCCCAATTTGTCACGCATAATAGATCCAGATGGGCGAGTGGAATGGACCGTCGGAAACGACTTTACGAGTTGGGATGCACGAACGAATTAATTATTTGGGAGGTTATACGATGAGACGTTTAGCGATACCGATGATGGTCCTAATTATCTTGTTTGGCTCTGCGTTACTTGGTGTCCGCGCAAGTGAGGCACAAACCTATGTGCCCATTGATTACAACGCTTTACACCAAAAATTCGGTATGACAGTTCGTGCTTCTGCGATTAATCCGGCTATTAGTTCCGATCAAGTCAAAACAATTGCTTCAACCTTACCCGAATACTCGCCTAACGGAAATGTCCATTACGAACTGGTTCACATGACATATCCAGGATTCGGGTGTTTTTCTCAAATAGCATTAGCAAAAGATCCAAAATTAAAGAGAGACGGATATATAAATGACCTTCCAGTCTGGCTAATTTCGTTTCAGGGTCTAAGGATTCCAAGCTCGAGTAGGAAAACCACGGTTTACGATCATGAGACAGTCTATGTCATAGACGCTGCAAGTGGTGAAGAGTTGCTGGGTTTTAATTATCGGTGATTGCGCGACAACAGGGAACATTACCGCCCAAAGCTCCACAGTGCGCGGCTAATATTCCCCCGGACTTTCGAGACCATCATAAAGAGAAAAAGCAGTGCTCCATATGCCTAACCTGACCAATTTGGAGACAAGAGGGACAACGTGGCGTGTGGCGATGGCTCAAAAGTCTACTGCCCGCTCTGCCAAACGAAAGGCTGCAAAGCGCCGTCCGCCGTAAAGAGCTTTTTAAACGAAAAACCTACCAGGAGCAAACAGCCGATGGCTACCGCGGCCGCGATCATGAGCATGACCACGATTTGATAGCGGACGGCCTGGAGGGGGTCGGCCCCGCCCAAGATCTGCCCGGTCATCATGCCCGGAAGGCTGACGATGCCGACGACCATAAGGGAGTTGATGGTCGGGGTCAAGCCGGCGCGCAAAGCCTCGCGGACCGAGGACTGGATCGCTTCCCAGGGAGTGGCTCCGAAGGTTAGGAGAGCCTCAATCTCGGCCGCCTTGGCCTTGGCATCCGCGTACAGGCGGTCGAGGGAGATGGCGATCCCGTTCATGGAATTTCCTAAGAGCATGCCAAAGATGGGAATCACTATGCGGGGAGAATACCAAGGAGTGGGAGCGATGATGAGCCCGGTCACGATGGAGCCCACCAGGTAGGTGCTGGCGAGTAAAGAGGCAAAAGCGAGACGCGTCGGGTACTTCCGGACGTTCGGTGTGCGTTTTACTGCCGTGCGGGCGGCCACAAAAGACATGAGGAGCGTGACCAGAAGAACCGGCCAGAGGCTGTTGAGCTTAAAGAGGTAGGTGAGGACATAGCCCACAAGAGTGAGCTGGACAAAGGTACGAATGGTGCCCCAAATGAGGCTTTTCAGCAGGCCCAGTCTCAAAAGTGAGGCAATCCCTCCTGTAATGAGCACGAGCAGGACCGAGAAGGCCAGCTGGGCATTGGAAATGGGCAATGTCGAAGTTTGCATGGTTCACAACCCCTTTATCATCACCGAAGCCACGATCTTCAGCTTTAGCCGCGTGAGTTCACTCGGCTCTCCGTCAGGTCGAGAAAGTTCAACCCCGGCAGGCCCAGGTAATCGTCCGTGTGCGAGACCAGGAGCGCGGCCCGGCCGGGTCCCTTCAGCCAGTCGGCCAGGACGGCATAGAAGGCTGTGCGCGACGCTTCATCTAGGGCCGCGGTGGGCTCGTCCAAGAGGAGAACTTTAGGTTCAATCAATACGCCACGGATGAAGGCCACTCTGGAGGCCTCGCCGCCGGAAAGGGTGCGGGCATCCTGCTCCCAGAGGGTTTCGGGGAGTTTCAGGGCTCTCATTAAGGCTCGGGCCCGTCCTGGATCCAAAGACGTGCCGCTAAGGGCGCGGACAGAGAAAGGTTTGGCGAAATTGTCGGCCACGTTGCCGTCAAAGAGAGCCGGCCTTTGGGCGACATAGTGGACCGAGGCCCGCCAAAGCGGAGGAGGAATACTCTGCCAGGGCTGCTGTTCCAGGTAGGCAGTGCCGCCTGAATCAGGCTGCAAGCGGGCTAAGATCCGCAGCAGGGTGGATTTGCCCACACCCGAGGGACCGCGTACGACCAGGATCTCCCCCGCCTCGACCGCCGCGGAAAGTACGAACGGCGCCTGTTTCCCGGCTGAGAAGGCAAGATCGCGGAAAGTAAAAAACATCTATAGTTCCAACCTCGCTTATATTTGTCTTTCACGTATGGTAGTCTAACCGCCGGGCGTTTGCAAGAGGCACGGGTTGACTACGGGTGTTGCCCGGAGGTTTCGCGCGGCAGCGAAACCGGCGAGTACGCAGCTCCGGCTCGCGGTAAGCGTGTTGTGAGTGGCAAGGCAACCCACTATTTCGGGACATTTTTAACCGCTGAACAGTCACGCTAAAGGTTCCTGTCCGGGGGTTGAATGTTTGGAAGGGACGAGATCTGGCGACTGGCAAATCATGGATGTGGTACATAAGGTAGAGTATACCAGGCTATGGCCTATTCCCGCTTTTTGGTCAGCGTTTGAGGGAGGACCAGAAAATTTTGCGGAGAATTTGGCCTGCTCGTTATGCGGGAGAGGGGGTGGAGAGTTGTGCCGACTCTAGGTTTGGCTTGGACCTGGCCCTATTGGTGGGCAGGACGGCTTGGTTGGGGAGCATGGCCCGGGGGGAATACGTGGTATTATCCCGGGTGCTATCGTCCCTGGTGAGATTAAGCGATGAGAATAACCCGAGTCGCGGTTATTCTCACTTTTTACACAGAGCGGAACCGTTCGCAAAACTGACCAAAAAGCTTAGCCCGCTCGCCGGTCTTTGGTGTCCGCTGGCCCCGGCGGAGGTGTCGCGCGGCGTTTGCACCAGGCCAGTACCCCCCCTGTACCGAGCAGGAAAGACGAGGTCAGCCAGTGGCGGAATGTGAATCTTCCCACACTGAGAAGAAACTCGCGCCTTGTCGCGGTTTTGTTAAAAGCGAGCGGAAGGTTGTCCACCGTCTAACCCCCTCGTCGAAAGTTCAAAGACTGCACCCGAGATTCGGGTCCCTGCCTATTAGCTTAGCTCAATTTCCCGGGCGGGGCAAGGGGGATCAACAGTTGGCAGCTGGCTTTTCTCACAGCCGGTCAGCCGGTGCCTTCACCGTGCGATTTAAAGCGCGGGGCTTCGGCGATGTTTCTGTAATCTCCGGCCCCCGCGCCGACCACCCTGCTGGACTGCTCCATAGAAGAAGCAATTCCGGCGTTAGAAGGGTCCCAGGGCCGACCGAGGTTTCTCTCCCGCTATTTTGTGGGCGCAGCAGTTCGCCGAACCATGCCCTTGTCGGAATTAGGAATTTGGAATTGAGAAAAAAGATAGCTAAGTTGTAAATTATCCCTTTATTTCGATAAGGGGGAATGATATAATAAAGGCACCAAGAAAATGAATGACGATTCATTCACGAGAAACAACAGGGAAACGAGCACAAGTACTAGGAGAAATGAATGAAGGCTCATTCATGGAGTTCTTGAGAGTAATCTAGGAGGGGATGATTGTGACCGCGCAGCGTGAGGACAAATTCCGGCGGATTCTCGACGCGGCCGTTGAAGCGTTTGCTGAAGTGGGTTATCACCAGTGCCAGGTGGCCAAGATAGCCCGCCTCGCGGGCGTGGCTGACGGAACCATATATCTCTATTTTAAAAATAAAGAGGATATCCTTATTCGCCTCTTTCAGGAGCGCATGGGGGAATTCATCAGGGACATTCGCAACCAGCTTCAAGGCCGAGAGACAACACGGGCCCGCTTAATGACCATCGTCGAGGCCCACTTCAGAAACATGGAGGAAAACCTCTCTTTGGCCAAAGTGACTCAGCTTGAACTGAGGCAGTCAGACCTTAAGATCCGGACTGCCATCAACGGTCCGCTCAAGGAATATTTCAAATTGATTGAGGAGGTGATCCGCAGCGGGATCGAACGGGGAGAGCTTGCTCCGGTCGACGTCCGGATTGCCCGGCAGCTGATTTTCGGTGCCTTGGACGAGGCGACCACAGACTGGATCATGGCCCGAACGAAGAGAAGCCTGCTGAGTGAAGCCGAAGAGATGCTCTATCTCTTCGAAGGGGCGCTCGGTTTAGAACGGGAGTCGCGTGTGGAATCGGAGTCACGTGTGTAACCGGAGCAGCGTGCGCGGCGGGAAGCAGGCTCACTGGAGGAATGAGTTTCCGGGGCAAAGGATCCCGGGGCGGAAGATATCCCGATTTGATCCAAGCGGGAGACCCGCACTTTTGGAAGTGAGAGTGGTTCAAGTGGGGGTGGCCTATCGGCGGCAGAATCCCATCCCGAGTTCTCAAGTGTGAGAGGAGGAAGTTCATTGCAGATTCTTAAAGCGGCGGTATTGGGCTCCGGAGTCATGGGCAGCACCATCGCGGCCCATCTGGCCAACGCCGGCATTCCCAGTATCCTTTTGGACATCGTTCCGCCCGGCCTCAGCGCGGCGGAGCAAGCGGCGGGACTGACCTTGGCGGACCGGCGGGTCCGGAATCGATTTGCTCAGGAAAATAAAGACAAGCTGGCTAAGATGAACCCGGCTCCCTTGTTTGTGCCGGAATTCGCCGAGCGGATCGAAGTAGGAAATTTCAGCGATGATCTGGACCGCCTGCAGGAGGTGGACTGGGTAATCGAAGTCGTCGTCGAAAAGCTGGAAATTAAACAAGAGCTGCTCGCCAAGGTCGCCGAGCGGGTGCGCCCGGGTACCATCGTCAGCTCCAACACCTCGGGGATTTCCTTGAAGGCTATGTCAGCCGGGCTGCCGGAGAGTTTTGGCCGCTATTTCCTGGGTACGCATTTTTTCAATCCCCCTCGTTACATGAAGCTGTTGGAAATCATCCCCGGTCCGCAGACAGATGCGGCAGTTCTCTCTTTCATGAGGGAATTTGGGGAACGGGTTTTGGGCAAGGGTGTGATCTTGGCCAAAGACACCCCAAATTTTATCGCCAACCGGATCGGAGTTTACGGAATGGCGGTTACGCTCCAGGAAATGATGCGTTCCGGCTTGCGGGTCGAAGAAATTGACGCCTTGACAGGGCCGGTGCTGGGTCGCCCTAAGAGCGCCACTTTCCGGACGGTGGACATGGTGGGTTTGGATACCTTTGTCCACGTGGCTGACAATGTGGCCGAGAATGTCCCGGCGGAAAAAGAAAAATTTGTTCTGCCGGAATTTGTCCAAACCATGCTAGAGAAAGGATGGCTCGGTGACAAAACCAAACAAGGGTTCTACAAAAAGAGTAAAGGACCGCAGGGGAAACTGGTCGAGGCCCTTGACCCGAACACTATGACCTATGCCCCTCCCCGGCCGGTCGTTTTCCCGTCTCTGGAAAAGGCCAAAGCGGCGGTGAGCCTACCGGAAAAAATCCGTACTCTGGTCGGCGGAGATGATCCCGGGGCCCGTTTTGCCTGGAACATTCTTAAACCGGTGCTCCTTTACGCGGCCCAGTTGATCCCCGAGATCGCGGACGACATTGTGTCCGTGGATGATGGCATGCGCTGGGGTTTCAATTGGGAACTCGGACCTTTTCAAACCTGGGATGCTTTGGGAGTCAAGGCTGCAGCGGAGCGAATCCAGGCAGAAGGGGACGAAGTTCCGGCCCTCGTCCGGGAACTCCTCGATCAAGGTTACGACTCTTTCTACCGCAAGCTCGCCGACGGGAGTGTGGCTTACTACAGCGCCGGCGGTTACCGCGAAAAAACCCCGAGCCCTTACGCTTTCTCGTTTCGGGAGGCCCATCAAGCCGGCCGCGAGATCTTCGGCAATGCCGGCGCCAGCCTTATCGACTTAGGGGATGGAGTAGCCTGCCTGGAATTTCATTCTCCCAACAACTCCATCGGGGCTGACATCGTGACCATGGTTCACAAGTCCCTGGCTGAAGTGGAAAAGAATTATCTCGGCCTGGTTATCGGTAATCAGGGTAAGAACTTCTGTGTCGGCGCCAACCTCATGCTGATTCTGCTGGAAGCGGAGGATGAAAACTGGGATGACCTCGATCTGATGGTGCGTGAATTCCAGAACAGCACGATGGCTTTAAAATATGCCAAGAAACCCGTGGTGGCCGCTCCGCACGGGATGGCCCTGGGCGGGGGGACGGAGATCTGCCTGCACACCCAGGCCATTCAGGCGGCGGCAGAAGCTTACCTGGGTCTGGTGGAGGTCGGAGTGGGCCTCATTCCCGGCGGCGGCGGGGTAAAAGAAATGGCGGTTCGGGCTTTGGAAGGGGTTCTGCCCGGCGTCCAGGTTACCCCCGATTACTTTTTCGCCAAGCGCTTCGAAACAGTAGCCATGGCCCAGGTTTCCAACAGCGCCGAAAAGGCGCGCCAAATGGGGTTCTTGCGTGACCATGATCGCTACAGTCTGAACGGGGAACATGTCATTCCCGATGCCAAGGCCCGGGTCCTAGACTTGGCTCGTAATTTCCGTCCGAACCTGCCCGCTATGGTGAAGATCGGCGGTCCCGGGGTCAGGGCCACCTTGGAACTGGGGTTGTACGGCATGAAAGAAGGCGGGTATATCTCTGAGCACGACCTTCTCATCGGCAAAAAACTCGCCTTCGTCTTGACCGGCGGCAATCTGCCGGCGGGCAGCCCGGTGACGGAGCAGCATCTTTTGGATCTGGAACGGGAGGCGTTTCTCAGTCTGGCCGGCGAAGCCAAGACCCAAGACCGCATTCGACACATGCTGGCCAAAGGCAAGCCGTTGCGCAATTAAGAGGGGGGAAAATGATGCAAGAAGCCTTTATCGTTCAAGCCAAGCGGACCGCCGTCGGCAAATCTGGCCGCGGTTCGCTGGCTCAGGTCCGGCCGGACGACCTGGGAGCTTATGTGATTCGAGATGTCTTGAACCAGGTACCCGGCCTTCAGCCGCAAGACATTGATGACCTGGTGGTCGGCTGTTCCTTTCCGGAAGCGGAACAAGGGATGAATATGGGACGGGTCATGGCCCTGCGGGCTGGGCTGCCCATCGAGGTTCCGGGCATGACGGTCAATCGTTTTTGCTCTTCCGGCTTGCAGGCCATTTCCATCGCCGCCGACCGCATTCGCCTGGGTGAGGCGGAGGTGATGCTGGCCGGTGGGGCGGAAAGCATGTCTCTCGTCCCTATGGGGGGAAACAAACCCGCGCCCAGTCCCTATATGATGGAAAACAATCCTCAAATCTATATGTCCATGGGCCTGACGGCGGAGAACGTGGCGGCCAAATATGAGATCAGCCGGGAAGAACAGGATACCTTTGCCCTTGAGAGTCATCGAAAAGCTTACGCGGCTCAACAAAGCGGCCGCTTTGACGCCGAAATCATCCCGGTGCCCCTGCCGGCCTACGGGCAGAGTGTGGAACGCTGGTTTAAGGCGGATGAGGGAATCCGGCCGGATACCAGTCCGGAGGGACTGGCCAAGCTGCGCCCGGTCTTTCGCAACGGAGGGAGTGTAACCGCCGGCAATTCCTCTCAGACGAGCGATGGGGCGGCGATGACCCTGCTCTGCTCGGAAGGGAAAGTCCGGGAGCTCGGGTTGAGCCCGCTGGCGGTTTGGCGCGGATTCGCGGCAGCCGGGGTCGAGCCGGAACTTATGGGCATCGGTCCCCTCAAGGCCATTCCGAAAGTCCTCAAGCAAGTGGGACTGCGCTTGGATGAGATTGACCTTTTCGAACTCAATGAAGCCTTTGCCGCGCAATCCTTGGCGGTGATCAAAACTTTAGGTATCGATCCGAAGAAAGTGAATCCCAACGGCGGGGCGATTGCCTTGGGCCATCCGCTCGGCTGCACCGGAGCCAAACTGACGGCGACGCTCTTGCATGAGATGAAACGCAGGAAGTTGAAGTATGGCATGGTCACCATGTGTATCGGCGGAGGGATGGGAGCGGCCGGGATTTACGAGCTTTTGCCTTAACAGTCCTAACAGGAAAAACACGTTGCGAAGGGTTTAAGGAAATGACGGAGCAAGGGGTTTTCACGAGAAACTGTGGTGTGGGATAGGTTGCGCCCTTAGCGCGAAGTGTCGGCAAATTGGTATGAGTCGGTATGAGGAGGAAGAGAAATGGCGTCAGAAACGGATTTGGCCCTGAGGGGCGGCGGTTTTCTGCTGGTGGATGTCGGCCCCGACCAGGTTTTCATTCCGGAAGAGCTGAATGAAGATCATCTTCAACTGAAAAGGATGACCCATAATTTCGTGGAAAAAGAGGTTGCCACCAGGATTGAAGAACTGGAAGAAAAGAAAGAGGGTGTCATCACATCCCTCTTGCGTCAGGCGGGGGACCTCGGCCTCTTGGGTCTGGAGGTCCCGGAAGAGTTCGGGGGCCTGAGTCTCGATAAATATTCGACAGTTGTCGTGGGTGAGGAAGTACCGCGCGGGGGTTCCTTTGCCGTCGCTTATGCCGCGCACACCGGAATCGGCACCCTGCCCATCGTGTATTTCGGTACGCCGCAGCAAAAAGCAAAATACCTGCCTGCCCTGGCCTCAGGGGAAAAAATCGCCGCCTACTGTTTGACTGAGCCCGGCTCCGGCTCCGATGCTTTGGGGGCGAAAACCACGGCGGTTCTCAATGCCGAGGGTACACATTACATCCTGAATGGGACCAAACAATTCATCACCAACGCGGGCTTTGCCGACATTTTCCTCGTCTATGCCAAAGTGGACGGGAAATTGACCAACTTTATTGTTGAACGCGATATGCCGGGAGTGTCTTTCGGCCTGGAAGAAAAGAAGATGGGCATTAGGGGATCCTCCACCCGTCAGGTGATTTTGGAAGATGTGGCGGTTCCGGCAGAGAATGTGGTGGGAGAACTGGGACGGGGGCATGTGGTGGCTTTCAACATCCTCAATGTGGGCCGCTTTAAACTGGCCGCCGCCGCCATGGGGAGCGCTCAACTGGTACTCGAGACAGCGCTGACTTACGCGGCCGAACGCAAACAGTTCGGAGTCCCTTTGACGAATTTCGGAGCGATTCAAGCCAAGCTAGCCGAGATGGCTACCCAGACCTATGTGGCGGAAAGTGTGGTCTACCGCACCGCAGGTCTTATGGAAGAAGGGTTTCGCGGGCTGGACTTGACGGGAGACTGCCGTAAGCAAGCGGGGAAAGCCTTGGAGGAATACGCGATTGAATGTTCCCTGAACAAAGTGTTGGCCTCGGAGGTCCTGGATTTTGTGGCGGACGAAGGAGTCCAAATCCATGGAGGTTACGGGTTCATTCAGGAGTACCCCATTGAACGGATGTACCGAGATTCGCGCATCAACCGTATCTTCGAAGGGACGAACGAAATTAACCGCCTCCTGGTTCCGGGAACTCTCCTGAAAAGGGCCATGAGCGGGGAACTGCCCCTGCTTCAGGCCGCGCAGGCGGTCGGAAAGGAACTTTTGAGCGCCGGCCCCGCCAGCCAAGAAGAGGGTCTAGGCGGCGTCCTGAGGCTCGTACAAAAAGGGAAGAAGCTGTTTCTGATGGCCGCGGGCCTGGCGGCTCAAAATGAAGGCAATGCCCTCAAAGACAACCAGTTTGTGCTCATGGCCCTGGCGGAAATGGTCCTGCAGATCTATGCGGCGGAAAGTGCGGTTCTGCGGGCCATGAAGCTGGCAGGCCTGGAAGTTCAGGCCAAGCATCAGCTCTTTGCGGCTAAGGCCGCCACCCTGGCAAGCTATACCGCCTTTAACAGCCTGGAACAGCAGGCTAAAGAAGTCCTTTGCGCCGTGGAAAAAGGCGATGCTCTGGCCACCGTTTTGGCCGGAGTGAAAAAACTCGCCCGCCGTCCCAATGTCGATATGATCGGGCTGCGGCGGGAGATAGCGGCGATGACCATCGAGCAAGGAAAATATCCGCTCCGCTAAGGACCGGAGACGGGCGAACAGTGAGATCCGTGCCGAGTTGCGGGTCGGGCCGGGCAGACACCGATTCAGGCAGAACAGAGCGAAAACCACACGTTCCACTGCCTGCCCGGCCGCGCCGCGGCTCATTGACGCACGGACCGGCCTTGGATATCACAATATTCATGCAGTTCTTCATAAAGTGAATAGCGAAGCCATGTTAAGCAGCCCGCGTTCCTGAACATGGCCTTCGCTCACAGTGAAGGGGGGAAAAACAATGGATGCCGTTCAAGAGAACCCATCCCCATACGCACAGAAACCTTGGCTCAAGTTTTATCCTTCTCAGGTGAGACCCCAGCTGGATTACCCGAAAGTTCCGCTGACTCACCTACTCGAGCAAGCAGTGAGAGATTTTCCTGATCGGGTAGCTACTGTTTTTTTCGGTGCCAAGTTGACCTACGCGGAAATTTGGCGCCAGGTTAACCGTTTTGCGGGGGGATTGGCCGCCTCGGGGGTAAAAAAAGGAGACAGAGTCGCGCTGATGCTGCCCAACTGCCCGCAGGCCGTGATTGCCTATTATGGGGCTTTGCTCATTGGCGCGGTTGTGGTCCAGCATAATCCCCTCTATGTCGAACGCGAACTTCAGTTCCAGCTTCAGGATTCCGGTTCGGAAACCATCGTGGCCATGGATTTGCTCTATCCCCGCATCATGAAGGTCAAGGCGGACACTCCTTTGCGCAGCGTCATCTTCACCGGCCTGGAGGAATACATGCCCTTTCCTAAAAACTTGGTCTATGTGCACAAGACGAAAAAAGAAGGGAAGAGCAGGGATTTTCCGGCCGCCGCGGGGGTCTATTCCTGGAAAGAGTTTTTGGGGCAGGCCCCGGAACAGGCGCCGAAGGTAGAAGTTCGGGAAGGGGATCTGGCCGTATTACAGTATACTGGGGGAACAACCGGAGTGCCCAAAGGGGCCATGTTGACGCACGCGAACCTCATGGCCAACACCTATCAGGTTTTGGCTTGGATGATGGACGGCAGGCCAGGCCAGGAGAGAATGTTGTGCGCCTTGCCTTTCTTTCATGTCTACGGTATGACGGTCGCCATGAACATCGGCGTCGCTTTGGCTTCCCAACTGATCATCCTCCCCAAGTTCGAGGTTAAAATGGCCTTGGAGGCGATCAAAAAATACCGGCCCACTTTCTTCCCCGGTGCTCCGACGATGTATGTTGCCATCAACACTTATGCCGATGTGCGAAAATACAACATATCCTCGATCCGCTCTTGTCTGAGCGGATCGGCCGCTTTGCCCCTGGAAGTGCAGGAGACCTTCGAACGGCTGACCGGTGGCAGACTGGTGGAAGGTTATGGGCTTTCCGAGTGCTCTCCGGTCACCCACTGCAATCCCTTGCTCAACGAGCTCCGCCGCAACGGCACGATCGGGTTGCCTTTGCCCGACACCGAAATCAGAATTGTCGATTCGGACACACACAGAGAGATAGCTCCGGGACAGGCCGGCGAGCTGGCAGTGAAAGGTCCTCAGGTCATGATCGGGTATTGGAACCGTCCCGAGATTACTGCTATGTCCCTGGAAGACGGTTGGTTCTACACGGGCGACATCGCCCAGATGAATGAAGACGGCTATTTTGCCATCGTCGACCGGAAAAAGGATATCATCATAGCGGGCGGTTTCAACATCTACCCGCGGGAAGTGGAAGAGGTGCTCTACCAGCACCCGGCGGTCCGGGAAGCGGCTGTCACCGGAATTGCCGACTCTTACCGGGGAGAAACCGTCAAGGCCTACCTGGTCCTTAAGGCCGGGCAGGAAGCGAGCAGCGAGGAAATCATTCAATACACACGCAGTAAGCTGGCGGCCTACAAGGTCCCGCGCGTGATCGAATTCCGAAGTGAACTTCCGAAGACGATAGTAGGCAAGGTCCTTAAACGCCAACTGCAGCAAGAAGAGGAACAGGCGGCGGAAAAAGAAGCGGCGAAGAGGAAGAAGGAAAGGAAGGGAGACTGAGAGACGGTGGAAAGGGAGGAAAGCGGGAGTACGGAGTGAGAGGTGGGGAACAGATGGCCGCTTAAGCTCGCGCAGACATCACGGCTGTGGTATTATAGAACGTGCGCGGGTGACTTGGGAATTCTCGCGTTTCAACGCGGGGAGGAAGTCAAACTGGAAGTATGGATAATGACACGAACTTAAGAATCATCATTGTCGAGGGGCGCACAGATAAAGAAAAGCTGCGGCTGGTCCTGGATGAACCGGTGGAAATCATCTGCACCAACGGGACTTTGAGTGACGAACGCTTGGAAGAACTGCTGGCCTACCTGGAGGACAAAGAGGCTTATCTGCTGGTAGACGCCGACAGTTCAGGTGCCAAACTGCGGAAAATGTTTAACCGGGAGTTTCCGCGAATACATCACCTTTATACCCAAAAGATGTACCGGGAAGTAGCGGCGACTCCAGCGGAGTATCTGGCTCAGATTTTGGCCAAGGCGCATTTCGCGGTAAAAGATATGCCGCCTCCCCCGGTTTGAGGGGGTCGGGCGGCGGCCTAAGGCCGTGCCCGCAGTGACTTCGGACCGGGGCTGTCAAAAGGACAGCCCCGGTTTTCTTAGTGTGCCATTTTTTAACCCATTTCTTAACCCATGAGAAAGTGTAAGTCTTTCGACAGCGATTTTCACGCTCTGATGCCCCAGTGTCAGCGGCATCAGAGTCTTGTTGGCGGTAAGGCAGTTTGTGGCCGTTTCTTTGTTTGAGGAATGGATTTGGGCCAAGTGGGAAAAAATTAAAACCTAATGGCAAAGAAGAGGTGAGGAAAAAGTCTCGCGGATTACCACAATCTTGGAAGGAGTGTTCACCATGAGCCAGACGAAAATACCTAAGCCGGCTTTCCCGGCGCAGCACCAGGATCCCCCCGGCTTGGAATCCCTGATGAACCCTAAGCCAGTCTTTGAGGATCTGGGCTATCGGGGCAGCGGCAAACTTAAAAACAAGGTCGCTTTGATCAGCGGCGGAGACAGCGGTATCGGGAAAGCCGCGGCCATCGCCTTTGCGCACGAAGAAGCCGATCTCGCACTCATCTATCTGAGCGAACACGAGGATGCCGCGGAGACAAAGAAACGTGTTGAACAGTTGGGCCGCCGCTGCCTTCTCCTGCCGGGTGATGTGGGGCAGCAAAAATTTTGTCGGCAAGCCGTAAAAGAGATTATTCAAGAATTCGGGCGAATTGACATACTAGTTAATAATGCCGGTGAACAGCACCCGCAAAACAGTCTGGCCGACATCAGCGCGGCTCAGCTCGAACGAACTTTCCGGACCAATGTCTTTGGTCAGTTTTACCTCACCCAGGCGGCCTTGCCCCATCTGCGCGCGGGCAGCACTATCATCAACACCACTTCGATCACGGCCTACGCGGGCCATGAGCTCTTGATCGACTACTCGGCCAGCAAAGGGGCGGTGGTCTCTTTCACCCGTTCCCTTTCGGAATCCTTGGCGAAAACGGGAATTCGGGTCAACGGTGTAGCTCCGGGTCCGATTTGGACCCCACTTATCCCTTCCACGTTTTCGCCGCAGGATGTGTCTGTCTT
Organism: Peptococcaceae bacterium CEB3; assembly: GCA_001029295.1. Taxonomy (GTDB): domain Bacteria; phylum Bacillota; class Desulfitobacteriia; order Desulfitobacteriales; family Desulfitobacteriaceae; genus Acididesulfobacillus. The sequence goes on from LDXJ01000064.1 coordinate 73,422, forward strand.
CGGTTCTACAGTGCCGTTGCAACGAGCGGGCCAGCCACACGAACTGGCTCCCGCCTACGTTTTCCTTGCCAGCCAAGATTCGGCCTATATGTCCGGGCAAATCCTGCATGTCAACGGCGGACAGATCGTCAACGGTTAGCGCAGCTTCTAAGTATTCTTTGAAAGCTTGCTCCATTTCAATGGGGAGTAGTTCGCCTAGTTTTGTCTCACCGACGTCTACGAACATTCAGGGAGGGGTATGATGCGGCATCATAAACCGAAACGGGACTGGTCGGAAATTCTTGTCAAAATATCGACCGTCGTTTTTGCCTGCACTGCCCTGGTCACCGTCTTCATCACGATCAGCTCCTGGCGAGTGCAGCGGGAGGCGGCCCGTCCTTATCTTACTTTTAGAGAATCGCCTACCGTCACCCTCGACAAAGGTGTGAATCTGGAACTGAAGTTCACAAATGTCGGGCAGCATCCGGCTACCGACCTCTGGAGCCGGGCCCTGGTCATCGATCGAAGCTTCCGGGGCTCGCCGGTGTACGCCAAAGAGCATACAATTGTTAACGACATCCCTAAAGATACGACATCTACCTTACTCATTTCAATCGCCCCACGGAGTCTGAGCCCTAACGCGGGGTCGATTGCACCGCATTATCTCGTCGTGTTCTTCAAATACAGCGATCCCATTATCAAAAAGAGCTACGCGCAAGCGATCTATCTCAAATGGAACGGAGAAGCGAACGGGCAGCCAGAATCCCTTTATCATGTGGAAACCGGGGAGAAGGATAAGATCCTTGCCTATCTGAAAACCTACAAGATCAGCGTACCCTGAGTTCAGGAGTTAGGTTTTGAACGAAAAAGCTGCTCACTTTGGCGAGATATTCGCTGGGTTCTACCGTGTAAGCGCCGACATGCTTTGCTCCGTGTACGATCCAGAGGGAGTCTTTGGGGTTCTTGGCCTGGTGATAGAGTTCCAGGGAGTTAACCATGGGGATGGTCGTGTCGGCATCACCGGCGATGAAAAAGACGGGTCGCGCTTTCATTTGCGCGATCGTTTTAATTGGGCTGACGCGGGCCGGGTTAGCCCCTGTGAGGAGGGGAATCTCCGTCAAAATCAGGGGAGTGAAGGGAAAATTGGGCAGGTGAGTCCAATGCGGCATGCCTGTTTCCAAGTACGTGCGCAAGTCGGCAAACGGGCTATCCAAGACCATGGCGGCGACATCCGGGTCCTTGGCGCCCACGAGCGCGGCCGTGGCGGCTCCCATGGAATAGCCGATGATCCCGATGTGCCGGTAGCCGAGTGCTTTGGCATAGTCAACCGCGCCCAGGAGGTCCCTCTGCTCAAAATCGCCGACGGAGACCAAGTTGCCGGGAGAAAGGCCCGAATCCCTGAAGTCAAAGAGCAGGGTGCTAATATCTTTTTGCCAAAGGGCTTCAGCCACGGGTAAAGACGGCTTATCCCCGCTGCGGTTGCCGTCATAGCCGTGCGCTTCGATCACGATCGCTTTTGCCTGAGGAGCCGGCACATACCAACCGGACAAGGGGAGGTGGTCGGTCCGGCTGGGGAAAGTCACATTCCTGAATTTGAGGCCCAGTTGAGCAGGAGTATGGGTCAGGGGTTTGCGGGGCGGATGGGTTAAACTCCAGCCGACGAAGGCTGAGATACCCGCTGTGCAGAGAAAAGCAAGGATGAGAGCGGACAGCGTTCCCCAGAGCAGCCAGCGGGGCCATTTTCTCTTTCTGTTTAAGTGCGGTTCAGACGTTAAGACGGAAGGCCGGGTCAAATCCACTGGAGTCATCGCGACATCTCCTTTCGCCAATAAGCAAAGTTATCCTATACTTGGGACACCGGACGAAGTAATACGTGAAGTAATACGATGGCGTGCCCAACGCTACATTAATTCATCGTTCCTCTGAGGAACTTTTCGCCGTTTCGATCCGATTTCCTGCCGCTTGGGGCGGTTCCCAGCGTAGTTTTCCCCAGGTGCCTGCGAGGTTTGGGAGAGTGTAACAAATCAGGGAACACACGTAAGAGTGGAAAAAAGTGAGAACGCAGGCACGGGTGAGCGAAACCCCTAGGGCGTATGGCAGCAGGGAAGTAGATGGGCATTCGGGAAGGGTGGGCGCGGCGGAGGGGATGGGTCAGCAGCTCGGAAATGCGGCGAGTGCTCGCGAAAAGCAGACGGCCGGCAAACCGCGACTGTCGGTGCGATGCATCAAATCAAGGGGTAAGTGGCAAGCTAAGTTGAATGGTTTTAGATTCCGGAAGAGTCGGATAAAGCGAAACCGAGGCTGGAGCGATGGGTAAGGAGCTTTTGAAAAAAGCCCTGGGCTGGGCTAATGAGAAGAAGGGTTCACCCCAGGAGAGGATGCCTCAGCCTGAGGAAAAGAGACCGTTGAGTACTAATTGGGATGAGAATCAAAAAAACCTGCGGGAAGTCTTTTCTCAGTGTGCCGATGCGGTCTTTCAGGAAACGAGTTTCAATGCCGATCAACCGCTCAGGATTCTGCTCGTGTACCTGGAGACCCTGACGGATCAGGCTCAGATCAGTCAAACCATTATAAAATCCCTGCAGCAAGGCCCGCTGGAATTGCCGGATGAAGTGAGCGTTTCCCCGGCCACGGCCCCGGAGGTATTGCAAAAACACGTCCTCAGTGCCTGTCATCCGCAGACCAGCGCGGATCTCCTGGAACTCACCAAACTTGTCTTGGGCGGAAATATCGGGATTCTGATCGAGGAGAGTCCCCTGGCTGTGGTAGTCCCGGCCCAGGGCGGACAGGCCAGGGCGATTAATGAACCGGAGAACGAGCCGAACATCCGCGGCCCGCGGGATGGTTTTGTCGAGAGCCTGAAAACAAATATCAGCCTGATCCGGCGGCGCCTGCGCACCAGCCGCTTGAAAGTCGAGACCCTGGAGGTGGGACTTCTGACCAAAACGGCGGTGGCAGTCTGTTATGTGGAAGGATTGGCCCAGCCGGAAATGGTCGAAGAAGTGCGGCGGCGCCTCCGGCGCATCGATGTGGACGCCGTCCTAGGGAGTGGCTATATCGAGGAATTCATTGCCGATGAAGCCATCAGTCTTTTTCCCCTGGTTTTGACCACGGAGCGTCCGGATCGCGTTACAGCGGCCCTGCTGGAGGGGAGAGTCGCAATCCTGGTGGAAAACAGTCCCTCAACCATGGTCGTCCCCTGCACCTTTATCAGCCTCCTCCAGGCTTCGGAGGATTATTATGTCACTGCCCCTTTTTCCACTTTCATTCGTTTGTTGCGCTTTGTCGCTTTAAATATTGCCTTGCTTCTGCCGGCGGTGACTGTGGCTGTCTTCTCTTTTCATCAAGAACTCGTTCCCATTACTCTACTCAGCACCGTGGCCAACACCAGGCAGGATGTGCCCCTCCCCATCTTCATCGAAGTCCTCCTCATGGAAATAACCTTTGAACTCCTGCGGGAAGCCGGGCTGCGTTTGCCCAAGACCATCGGCCAGGCGGTGAGCACCGTGGGCGGGCTGGTCATCGGGCAAGCGGCGGTGGAAGCGGGTTATGTCTCCCCTCTGCCGGTCATCGTCGTGGCCCTGACGGCGATCGCTTCCTTTACGGCACCGAATTACATCGTCGGGACCAGCATCCGCATCCTGCGGTTTTTCCTGCTCATTTTGGCTGCCATGTTAGGCGGGGTGGGGATTATGCTCGGCCTGATGGCGATTTTGGCCCATCTAACCGCTCTGCGCTCTTTCGGCATTCCCTATTTGTCTCCTTTTGCCCCACTGAGTCCGGCCGATCTGAAGGACACTTTTGTCAGGGCTCCCTGGTGGGCCATGATTACGAGACCCCGGCTGGACGGCGTGCGGGAACCGCAGAGACAGGACCCGGACCAGGGCCCGCAGAAACCGGAAGACAGCGGGACAAGGAAGGGGAGACAGCGGTCTTGACCCAGGAGAAAATTTCCGGCAGCCAGCTTTCCACGGTGCTTTTTATTCTGGTCATGGCGACCGGTGTTTTGTTTGTCCCCGGCATCACAGCCCGCATGGCGCTCCAATCGGCCTGGCTGGTCCCTTTGGGACTCCCACTTCTCACCGGTTTGCTGAGTCTCTGGGCTATATACAAGCTCGGGCGGCGTTTTCCCGCCCAGACCGTGATCGAGTACAGTCCTTTGATCTTGGGCAAGATTGTAGGGAAAGGGGTAGGGCTCCTTTACATCCTATTTTTTCTAATCACTAACATTCTCGTGATCCGGGAGTTTTCCGTCTTTCTTACCTTCACGCTCTTGCCGGAAACGCCGGGCTTCGTTTTAAACATCGCCGTGGTCCTCTTGGCGGCTTATATCGTCAGCCAAGGAGTCGAGGTCATCGCCCGCATGGCTCAGTTCATCCTCCCCCTCTTTGTCGCCAGCCTGTCCCTGCTTCTGCTCCTTTCTATTCCCGAAATGGCGCCCAGGCGCCTTCTGCCCTTCCTGGAGGGAGGGTTCCAGCCTGTCGTGAAGGCTTCCTTGGTACCCTCCGCCTGGTATGGAGAGATCGTGGTTCTGCTGCTCATCCTGCCCCATTTGAACAAACCGCGTGAGCTTCCGCGCAAAGGAGTCCTGGCTCTGGTCTGGATCACGGTCTTTCTCACCCTGGATATCTTGGCTACCCTGCTGGTTTTCGGGCCCTATTTGTCCGGGCAGCTGACCTTCCCTTTCTGGACCTTGGCCCGCTTTGTCCAGTTCCATAAGTCTTTTTCCCGTTTGGAGACCCTGGTCGTCATTCTCTGGGAAGCCGGCATGATCCTGAAGGTGGCCCTGCTCTATTACGCAGCCTGTGTCGGCAGCTTGCAGTGGCTGCGCAAGGTCTCTTTCGGTTGGGTTCTCGGCATCCTGGGCGGGGTGCAAATTTTAGGCGCCTGCAAGTTCGTCGGGGGGCAGATTCAGCTGGCGGCCATCTTGGAACATGTCTTTCCTTTCTTTGCCCTACCCTTTGAGATAGGGCTTCCGCTCCTCCTTTTGGGGGTGGCGCGCCTGAGCAAGGCAGGGCGGGTTCGAGATAAGTGACCGATTCAGGATGGTAGCGGACGCGTTCCCTTTCATGCGAGTCATGTTATGCTGTTTTGTACTTCAGAAAGGAATGGAACTTAAGATGCAACGCGGGCAGAGATACCTCGGGCTTCTCCTTTCCCTCCTCCTGCTTCTGAGTGCGGGGGGGTGTTGGAGCAGCAAAGATGTGGAGGAACTTGGGATCGTCACTTTAGTGGGCTATGATCGCATCATGCAAAACGGACAGGAGATGTGGCAGGAGTCCATCCGGATCTTAAGCGGCTTGGCCCCCGCCCAAGGGGGCAAACCCCAGGGTTTGAGCAGCGAGACCCTTTTCAAAGGGACGGGACTAACCCTCCAGCAGGCCGGGATGAACGTAAACCTGCGGACCTCCCGCTTGCCCTTCTACGGCGATATTGTGGGCGCCATCATCGGAGAGCGGGCGGCAGAGGAGAATCTGCGAGACATCGTCGACCTCCTGCTGCGCCACCCTCAGGCCAGACCCAGAACTTACATCCTGGTCTGCCAAGGGGAGGCCTTTAAATTGATGCAGTCCGAGCCGGAAATGGCGAAAACCCTATCCAAGGAACTGGGAGAGATGGTGGAGCAACGGGTCTGCCGCTTAGGGGTGTCTTTCCCGGTTACTTTGGCCCAGTTTGCCGAGTGGCTCTTGTCCCCGGACCGGGACGCGCTGGCGAGCGAAGTTCAACCTGTATATCCTAAGGAGAATACACCGAAAACTGTCTCCCGCTCCCTCCTCGTCAGCGGTCTGGCGGTTTTCCGCGGGCCGAAGTTGATCGGGTTTCTCGACAAGGAAGATGCCCTGGGAACCCAACTCATCGTGCATACGATCAATAGGGCTCAGATTGCCATTCCCTTGTCAGAAAACGGGCGGTATTTCACTTACCAGGTGATGTCCGGCCGGCACAAAGTTATACCATTACTACAGGATGGGCAGGTTTCTTACCGGGTGGAGATTGACGTCAAGGGGGCAGTCTTCGATTCCGCCGGGCAGGAGCTTTCGGTGCAAAGCGTGAAGAATATAGAAGCCTTGGCGGCTGATAAAATTCGCGGCATCGCCCTGCAAGCCGTGCAGAAAGCCAAGGACTTTCACGCCGATTATCTGGGCTTCAGCCAGGAACTGCACCGCACCGATCCGGCGGAGTGGGAGAAGATCCAGCCCCACTGGCGAGAAAATTTTGTCGAGGCTCCGGTTGACGTCGAGGTGAAGGCCGAGGTCTTAACCGGCGGCTCGGTGGGAGCGAAACTGCCGCTTAAGCCGTAGGGAGAAGGGGGGGCCTCTTAGGAGGGTCTGACCTTGTGAACCGTTCGGGAAGGCTGCCGTGGTTTGCCCTCATTTTCCAGCCGTTAGGGGAGATTGCGCGAGTGTTCCGGCGGATCGCGGACGATGATTTTAGCGAACGTTTAGCGCTGGAAAGTGGACAGGTTAACCACTCTCGCTTAAAATAGAAGGATAATCGGTAGAATAGGAATACATTGGTAGAGGGGGTCAAGCTTATCAATAGGGAATCGAACGCTGCAGAAGTGTCAAATTCGTCCGCTCCGGTCAATGCAGCCAATTTCATTGAAGACAGGGTGCGGGAAGATTTGGCCGCGGGCAAAAACGAGGGCAAAGTGCATACGCGCTTTCCGCCCGAGCCTAACGGTTACCTGCATATCGGGCATGCCAAATCGATCTGTCTTAACTTCGGCCTGGCTGAAAAATTCAAGGGACTTTGCAACCTGCGTTTTGACGACACCAATCCGACCAAAGAAGATGTGGAATACGTGGACTCCATTCAGGGAGATGTGCGCTGGCTGGGATTTGATTGGCAGGAACGCAGGTTCTACGCTTCGGATTACTTCAGCCGGCTTTACGAATTTGCCGAACAGTTAATCCGGGAAGGCAAAGCCTATGTCTGCGATCTCAGCGCCCAAGAAATAAAGACCCACAGGGGCACGCTGACCGAACCAGGAACGGAGAGTCCTTACCGCAACCGTACACCAGAGGAGAACCTGGATCTTTTCCGGCGCATGCGGGCCGGGGAATTTCCCGACGGGTCCAGGGTTCTGCGGGCCAAGATCGACATGGCTTCCCCCAACTTGAACCTGCGGGATCCGGTGCTCTACCGCATTTCGCACGCGGAGCACCACCGAACCGGGAAGTCATGGTGTATCTATCCCATGTACGATTATGCCCATCCGCTCAGCGATGCTTTGGAGGGGATTACTCACTCCATCTGCACCATGGAGTTTGAAGACCACCGGCCGCTTTATGACTGGATCATTGAGGCGGTCAAACCTGGGGCCCGGCCGGAACAGATCGAGTTTGCCCGCCTCAACTTGAGCAACACGGTCATGAGCAAACGCAAGCTGCGCGAACTGGTCGAACAGGGTTATGTGGAAGGCTGGGACGACCCGAGGATGCCGACCCTTTCCGGTCTGCGCCGCCGCGGTTACACCCCGGAGGCCATCCGGGATTTCAGCGACCGCATCGGCGTGGCTAAAAGCAATAGTATGGTTGACATCGCCATGCTGGAGCATTGCATTCGTGAAGACCTCAATGCCCGGGCACCTCGGGTCATGGCCGTGCTCAAACCCCTCAAAGTCGTACTCGACAACTATCCGGCGGACAAGGTGGAATGGCTGGAGGCGGAGAACAACCCGCAGAATCCGGAGATGGGGTCCCGGCAGCTGCCTTTTTCCCGTGTACTCTATATTGAACAGGATGATTTCCTGGAGAATCCGCCCAAGAAGTTTTTCCGGCTCTCTCCGGGGCAGGAGGTGCGTCTCAAACACGCTTACATCATTCGCTGTGTGGCTGTGCTCAAGGATGAGGCTAGAGGGGAAGTGAAAGAACTTCATTGTACCTACGATCCGGAGACGAAAAGCGGCGCTCCGGCGAGCGGGCGTAAAGTGAAGGGAACTTTGCATTGGGTCTCCGCCGAGCACGCCATCTCTGCCGAGGTTCGCCTTTACGATCATCTCTTTCTGAAGGAAAACCCGGACGATGTGGGCGAGGGAGAGGACTTTAAAGCCAATCTCAATCCGAACTCATTGGAACGGCTTTCTTCCTGCCGGGTGGAACCGGGCTTGGCGGAAGCGCAACCGGGCAGCCATTTTCAGTTCCTGCGCCAGGGCTATTTCTGCCTCGATGTCAAAGACGCGGGTCCCGGGGGTCTGGTCTTTAACCGGACCGTGCCGCTGCGTGATACCTGGGCCAAAATCAAAGGGTGACATCCCCGTACCCCTAAAAGGGGCGGAGGTCCTCCACAGATGAGGGGGTCCATACTTAGCTTTTACCCCGTCCTTTTTCCCCGCCGGTTTCTTCATCACATGTTCACACTTTGTTCATAAGCGAGGCACAATCTTAGGTTAAACTCTGCTTAGACTTGAGGAGTGCAGAAAAGCAGAGTTTAAGTGTGAAGAAGGAGGAACCGGTCATGATGTTTTTGGCAGTTATTCTGGTCATCGCCCTCTTTTATTATGCGGTGAGACAGCCCGCGCCGGGTGTGAGCCCATCCTACGGCAAGCGCGATGCGCTGGATGTTTTGCGTGAACGCTATGCCCGGGGCGAAATGGATGGAGCGGAATTTCAGGCCCGCAGGGAAGAACTGCGGCGGTGAGACCATACCAATTTGTGCGCGGGGCTGGCATTTTCGCGGATCTTTGCTTGCGAACATACGGTGGCGATGTTGACCAAAACGTCTCTGCTAAGTCCGGTCCTGTGACGGGTTGGAGTGCCGAAGCGGAGAAAGTTCGGGTAAGAAACGGAGGGAACGAAGATGATGAGCTGGGGCTATGGCTACGGCCCGGGAAACGGGTTTTTCGGCGGTTATTGGTGGATGGGTATCATAATGTTGGCGGTTCAGGCTCTCTTCTGGGGTCTGGTGATTTATTTCGGAGTTCGTTTGGTCCGGGGTAGCGGTCCCCGGAACGCCAATGGGAACGGGGGCTCATATGTGCGTATTGATCCCCTGGATATTCTTAAGGAGCGTTACGCGCGGGGAGAAATAGATGCCGAGGAATACCGGCGGCGCAAGGAAGATCTGCAAAGTTGAACGGCCGAGTTTGGTTGCATGTGATCAAAGGAGCACGGGAAAAATGCCCGTAACCTTGGCTAACGCCGGGCCGGATAGGTTCAAGTAAAATCCGCTTCCTACAATAAGGGGGCGGATTTTTTCCCGTACAGCCCCCATGGTCCCTTACCACCAAGACCGGGTGGCACGTTCGCGAGCTGAGGGTGGTCAAGCCTAGGTGAAAAATGTTAAAATAGTCATAAGCCGCGAGCGACCGGATGCTCCGAAAGGTTGAGTTTCCGCGCGGGAGCGAAGGGGACGCTGAACCTCGCGAAAGGAGTCGGAAGAGATGCATGAGATGGGCCTCATGGCCGAAATGGTGGATCTTCTGGCGGAGAGTGCCAGAGAACATCAGGTGCGGCGCATCGATAAGGTGAAGCTGATCGTGGGAAAAATGACCAACGCCCTGCCCGATGCCCTGCTAATGGCCTTTGACGTGTATAAAGAACAGGAACTTTTCAGTCCCTCGGCCGTCCTCGAGATCGAGGAAAAAGAGACCATCGGGCACTGTGCCGAATGTGGGACGACCTTTCCGGTCCGGGACAACGCATTATTCATCTGTCCGTCTTGTCAGGGACTGAGAATCGATATCACTTCGGGGCGGGAACTGTACATTGAAAACTATGAGGGAGAAGAGGAAACCCGTTATGACAATTAAAGTGGACCTGGGAACCCCTTTGCTCGCCCGCAATGAAGAGATGGCTGAAGAAATACGCTATCTCGCCGCGGAGAATCGGCTCTTCATCGTCAACATCATGAGTTCGCCGGGGGCGGGGAAGACCACACTTTTGGAGAAGAGTCTGGCTTATCTGAAAAAGGATCTGCGGACGGCGGTCATCGAAGGGGATATCGCGACCACGCGCGACGCGGACCGTATTTCCGCCCACGGGGTGGAAGCGGTGCAACTCAATACTGACGGGGCTTGTCACCTGGATGCCCGGATGGTGTATCGAGCCCTGCAAAAGCTGGATCTGGCGCGATTGGACCTTCTTTTGATCGAAAACATCGGTAATTTGGTCTGTCCGGCCGAATTCAATCTCGGCGAGGACCTGCGCCTGGTTCTGCTCAGCACCACGGAAGGAAACGATAAAGTGGTGAAATACCCGGTTATGTTCCGGGACGCTCAGATGTTGGTGATTAATAAGCTGGACCTCTTGCCTTACACCGATTTTAGCCGGGAGGAACTGGCCAAAGATGTGGCAGGGATCAATCCCGCCCTGGAAATTTTCTATACTTCGGCTCGCGGCGGCCAAGGTGTCGAGGATTGGGTCAAACGGCTGGTCGGGCTCGTCCGAGCTAAGTATGGGGTGTCTTGATGAAGGAAACATCCGGGTCGGGGCAGGCCTGTTGGCATATTCGGATCACGGGGATGGTTCAGGGAGTCGGCTTTCGCCCGTATTTGTACCGTTTGGCTCAAGACTATGGCCTGGCGGGCTGGGTACTGAACGACGGTGAAGGGGTGGAACTCGAGGTTCAGGGGCCGCGCTCGGCCCTTGCCGGTTTTTTGGAGGCTCTGCCGCAGGAAAAGCCCCCCTTGGCCCAGATTCACGGCTTGACCAAACAAGAACGCCCGCCGGCGGCTGTGACGGGTTTTGAAATACGGGCCAGTGTCCTGCGCTCCCGTCCTCAGGTGCTCATTCCTCCGGACCTGGCCATTTGTCCGCAGTGCCGGGAGGAGGTTTTGGCCCCCGGGGAGCGCTACCATCACTATCCCTTTACTAACTGCACTTATTGCGGCCCGCGCTTTACGGTAGTCAAAGGGTTGCCTTATGACCGTGTGCGTACCTCGATGGCGGCTTTCAAGATGTGTCCCGAGTGCGCGGCGGATTACCAAAATCCCCTGCACCGGCGCTTTCACGCTCAGCCTACGGCCTGCAGCCGCTGCGGTCCCCAGGTCACCCTTCTGGACAGAGAAGGGGTGCCTCTAGCCGGAAATTGGGAAGAAACGTTTTTCGCTTTGTTGCGCGAGGGGAAAATTTTCGCGGTCAAAGGGATCGGGGGGTTTCACCTCGTCTGTTCGGCCCTGAACCAAGACGCTGTTCAACGCTTGCGGGAGGCCAAGAAGCGCCCCTTTCGCCCCTTGGCCGTGATGGCCAAGGATGTGGCCACAGTGGAGAAGTATTGCCGGGTTAGTCCCTTGGAGCGGGAAACTCTGCTCGGCCCGGCGGCTCCTATCGTCATCTTGGATACCAAGCCGGGAACACTTCCGGAGAACCTCGCGCCCCAACAACCGACTCTGGGCGTTATGCTCCCCTATAGTCCTTTACACATCCTATTCTTTTCGGAAGAAACCGATCTTTTGGTCATGACGAGCGGGAACGCGCGAGGTCTGCCTATCGTTAAAGACAACGGGGAAGCTCTGCGTGATTTGTCGCCCTTCGTCGACTATTTTCTGGTGCATGATCGAGAGATTGTCAATCGCTGTGACGACTCGGTCGTGCGCGTGATCCAAGGCAGCGTCCACTTTTACCGCCGTTCCCGCGGCTATGTGCCTGCCCCGGTGGCTTTGGCCCTTGATACAGAGGCCGACGTGCTCGGTTGCGGCGGGGAAATGAAAAATACCTTCTGCCTCATCAAGGGACGAAACGCCTTTCTCAGCCAGCACCTGGGCGACATGACCTATCTGGAAGGTTTGGAAAATTACCGCCGGGCCCTGCGGCACTTGCAAGGGCTGCTGGAAATTGCGCCCCGGATTGTCGGCTATGATCTTCATCCCCAGTACAGTGTCACTCCCCTCGTGCGCGAGCTGTTTGAAGTCCCGAATGCTGGGGAAGGGAACGCGGATACGGAGAGGGACGGGGGTATGAAGGGAAGCGGGGGAATCAAGAGAAGTGGTGATATCACGGGAAGCGGGGGTATCAAGGGAAATCTGGGCAGAAAGGGAGACGAGCCTGTCCGCTTCTTCGCCGTCCAGCACCATCACGCCCACCTGGTCTCAGCCATGGCAGACAATGCCCTGGAAGGGGAAGTCATCGGGGCCATCCTAGACGGAACCGGCTATGGCCCGGATGGTACACTTTGGGGGTTTGAGATCCTGAGGGGTACCTACCGCTCCTTTACCCGGCTGGTGCATCTGGCCCCCGTGCCTCTGCCCGGAGGGGAACGAGCGGTGCTCAATCCCTGGCTGACCGCCACAGCTTATCTTTTGACTTATCTGGGTGAAGAGGGGAAGAGCTTGGCCGAGCGCTGTTTCCCGGGCAAGGAAAAGGACGTGGCCCGGGTGGCACGCATGCTCGAACACCGGGTCAACGCCCCTTGGGCCAGCGGCGCGGGACGGCTTTTTGACGCGGCGGCTGCTTTACTCGGAATTTGCCTGACCAGTACGTACGACGGTCAGGCGGCCATGGAGTTGGGTGAATTGGCGCGAGTAAGTTTCTCCGCGGACGCGTCTCCATGCGAGGTACCGTTTAGATCCGAAGAGCCCGCCTCTTATCGCTGTGATGATGCCTGGCAAGAGGGCAGCGTTGGGCAGTTCGTATCCGGAAAGTCTACCTCTTATCCCTTCAGCTTGAGGGACGGCGTTCTGGAGGTAGATGGGCTTCTGCGGGGAATACTCTCCGACCGGCAAGATGGCTTGGCGGTCGGAAAAATAGCCGTCAAGTTTCATCGAACTGTGGCCCAAATGGTCTTGGCGGGAGTGGAAGAGGCCTTTCGCCTAACAGGGCTTCGCCGGGTGGTCTTAAGCGGGGGAGTTTGGCAGAACCCGCTTCTTCTGGACTTGGCTGGCGAGCTTCTCAGCGCCAACGGCTTTACTGTCTATACTCATCGGGCCGTTCCGGCCAATGACGGGGGCTTGTCCTTGGGTCAGGCTGTGGCGGCTTATCACATGTGGCTGGGTGAGTGAGTTTCGAGAGGAAGGAGCAAAGGAAGGATGGATTTTCTCTGTGTAGATTTTGAATTTACCGTTAAAAGGGCTTTTGGCAGTCCGCGGGCCTGGTTCCCGGAAATCATCGAGGTGGGAGGAGTCCGGGTCAGCGCCGAGGGCGCGCTCGGTTCGGAACGGTACGGCGCCTTTGTCAAACCGCGCTTTTGGCCGCGCCTGGGGCCGGATTGTTACGGTATCACGGGCATTCGGCAGGAGGATGTGGACCAAGGGATCCCCTTGGAAGAGGCTCTCCCCCGCCTGAAACAGTTGGGCCCGGATCCCGATACCTGGCTGGTCGCCTGGGGAGATGCCGATCGTCGCGTTCTCGGCGAGGTCTGCGAACGGTACGGGTTCGAATATCCCTATCTCTGGGAAAATTACTGTGATCTGGCGGACTCTTACAAAGGTTTTGCTCAATTGGAACGGACGGCTTCCCTGAAAAAGGCCGTGACCGATCTGCAGGTGGAGCAGGTGGGCATACTCCATTCCGCTTTGGATGACGCGGTCAACGCGGCCTTGGTGATGCAGAAAATGCTCGCTCAGGGTTGGTCGGCGGAGCGAGCTGCCCTCATTCCCGAGTCGGGGAAGAAAAAAGCGGGCGGCCACCGGGGGGCTTAGGCTCGTCCGCCGACAGAACGACGGTCCACCGACAGAACGAAGGCAAAACAGCGAAAGAGTACAAGATGGGGGCACTGCGGAAAAGCGACTTGAAGGTGGTTCCCAACATGGGGGCGAAGCTGTTGCCGGTGAAGAAGCTGCGTGGTTTTAGTTATGGTGAAGTTTAACCCCGGTTATCTCGGCTGTCAAAGCGTCGAGGGCCACGAGGTCATTCGGGCTTAGTTCGTTTAGGGAAGTCTTGCCCAGCGCGCGCAAGGCTTCTTCCATTTCCAGGACGATGGAAGCGATCGCGTTCACGACACTGTTGGCCGCCTGCTCGATATTCAGTTTATTCTTGGCGAGGGAATCATAAAAGACCAGGGTGGTCGGCGGTTCCCAAGGAATTACTTTGTCGAGTTGCCTGTGGGGCAAAGAGAATAGCGGCACGCTGGCCATATAAATGGCATCCGCCCCGAGGGCCAGGGCCTTGAGGCATTCGCCGGGAGTAAAGAAGCCGCCGGCCGCGATCAGGCTCACTTTGTCGCGCGCTTTTTGTCGGGTCAAAAAACGCTGGGCGCGTGTCAAAGCCAGCAGGGTCGGAAGGCCGAAATCATCCTGTTTGATTGAAGAAGAGGCGTGTGAGCCGCCCTGAGCCCCATCGATGACCAGGACGTCAAAACCCAATTCCAACGCTGCCGCCAGGTCTTCCTCCAGGTTCCCCGTGGCCATCAATTTTAAGGCGAGCGGGACGCCGTGGGACTTGTGCCGCAGATCCCTCATAAAGGCGGGCCAGTCACCCGGCTTTGCTATCCCCGGCGGAGCGGCCAAGCCGATGGCGGCGGTGCCGGGGGTCAGTCCCGAGAGTTCCTGGGCTTTCCCTTGAAACTCTTTGGCTTCGATGCGCACCGGCCCCATGTCCGCCCCTTGCCCGGTTTGCACTTCCAACATGTCGGCTGCGGCGATTTCCTCGGGGGTTCTGGCTCCCCAAGCCCAGCGCACAATCTGCAGGACGTATTTGCCGGCGGCGGCTCGTTCTTCCGGCAAAAAAGGTCCTTCTCCCGAGCAGGTACTCGTCTGCAGCGTTTTCGCCGCTTTGGCCAGAGCAATTTTGGCCTCCGCACTCAGGGCAACGCCATAGCCCATTGCGCTGATCATAATCGGGATGCGCAGGGTGAGCGGCTTCTCAGCCTTGGGGCCGAGCGCGACTTTCATGTTGACAGGTGTCCCTTGCGTCAAGTAAGGGCCTGACATCTGGTGGGGAGAAAACATGAGGTTATCAAAGCCGGGAAAATGTTTGGGACTGCCAATGGGACGAGTGATGGGTTGACCGAACTCGGCCCGCAGGTCAGTCTCAAGAATGTTGAGCACGGAGACCCGCTTACCCGCCACCCAGAGTTCCATTAGGTTTTGGGTGTACTTGTCTTCCACCAGCCGGCTGACGAAACTCGCGATCTCTTTGCCCAGAATATAGCGGAAGAGCGGTCTGATGAGAAAGACCAGGACTAGGCAGAGCTGCAAGACGAGCAGGCACAAGATGAGAAAGATCCATATTGAGCTTGTGAGAGTGATCTGCATAGTTTATTCACCATCCAACCCCCGTGCAAGCGGGGGTTACTGTTTCAAGAAGGGGCTGAGGCCCTAAATGAGGACTTCAAACAGGGGCTCCAAACGGGGGTGATGTTAAAGCGGGGCCGATGTTTCGACTAGGGCCGATGCTTCAAAAGGTGGCTTGCGCTTCCAGCAGGGTCACAGCGTCAGTGTTTGAGACTAGCTGGGATTCTTCCTGGTTCGCCACCAAGCGGCGTAAATCTGCCAGATGAGGAGAAAATCGCCCAGGGCAAACATTCCCCCGGCCAGGACCCGGGCCAGCAAATAGGGGGTCAGAAGAAGGCTCACCTGCATGAAGTCCCGGCCCAGGACGCGCCAAAGGTAAGTCTGCAGAAATCCGGCGACGAGAAGGGCTGTACCCATCCCGATAAGCCCGATGTTGAGCAGGAGGACTGCCAGGACCCCGGCCTTGTACCCGGCCTGAGTCGGTTCGCTCCCCCGGCTCAAGACATAATAACATCCGGCCAGAACCAGAAAACCCATGCTGCCGAAGAGGGCGAGGTGGGCATGCGCCGAGGTCGTGTAAGTCCCATGCACATACAGGTTTACCCAGGGTACGGTGATCATCAGGCCAAAGACCGAAGCGCCCGTGACGTGGTAGAGCAGACTGCTGAGGATCAGCCAGAGCGTAAGCTTTTCCCGTTTGCTCTTTATGCCGGTGGTGTTGTTCGCTTTTGAACTTTTAAGACCTACATAGGTCATCTGAACCAACATCACGACCGGAACTACCTCCAGCAGGCTGATGAGTGCACCGAGGACCAACCAGAGGGAGGGGACTCCTATCCAAAAATAGTGGTGGCCGGTGCTGTACAAGCCTCCGGTGACCGCCAAACCGGCCTCGAGATAAAGCCACTTTTCGACCTTTTCCCGCACAGCCAGGCCGGCAACGATAAAGAAGGTGGCGATGAACCCTGCGGTGGTCAGCTCAAAGGCCATCTCTTCCCACAAGTGAACCACCCAGAATTTCGCCGCCTCATCCAAGGTGGGGTTATCGTAGTGGAGGACATTAGGCAAAAGCAGGATGAGGAGAAAAAGAATGCCCACCGTCATGATGGCGGCAGCCGGGGTGATGTGGTGTTTGTCAGCCCAGAGGGTGCGGACCAGGTTGTAGGCAGCGAGAAGAAGGGCCAGGCCGATGCCGAGATAGAGAGCGGGCATTCCCTCCAGATATTCACGCCCATTGCCAATCCGCAAGCTCAGGGTGACATAGACTGAAAGAGCAAAAACCAGGACAACTCCGAATTGCCAGCGGGCCAGGCGTGGAGAGAAGATCTCCCGGTTCAGTTCGGCGGCGGTAAAATAATAGACCATGCCCATGGTGCCGATCAGGGGCCAAAGGACGGCAAACCCGAGATGGATGGCCCGCCCAAACTCGAAGGGGATGGGCGAAGGAAGATCCGGTATGACCAAGTCCAAGGCGCCGGCCAGGGCTACCACACTCTGGATCGCGAAAAGAGTTACGGCGGCCAGGCAATAACGGCGGCTGATCTTCTGAGCGAGGAAGACCTGTTGCCGTGGGCGCGTCAAAACCGGGTGCCGGCCGGAGGCGCCCGCAGAGAACATACGAAATAATTTCACGGCTCATCTCCTGCCTTTTCCGGCTGCGGCGGCCAGCCCAAAGTCGGTATGGTGTGCACATATTCTAGATAGCTGACCACGTTCTCCGCCTCCGTCCTATTTAAAGCGGGATGGTGCCGGTAGCGGTTGGGACGCATGACAGGAGGCTGGACGAGGTATTGAACCAGTTGAGGCGGGTTCACTTTGGTCACAATGTTAGTCAAATCCTCACCAACATAGCCGCCGTTGCCAAACAAGGTGTGGCAGCTGACACAGTTGTGCCTTTGCCAGACCCGTTTTCCGGCCGCGGCCTGCAGAGAAATGGGAACGGGCGAGTGGGCCGACAAGAGCGTCACCGCCACGAACAGAACCAGGGAGAAAGCGCTCAGAATGAGGAAAGACCGTAATTTCAAGGTGCCACCACTCCCTATCGCGGGGATTACAAGGGGGATTATGCGGACATAGTTTTTGCCTCCGATGGGCAATTCATACGCTCGCCCCCCCCCAATATTGACGCCGATATGTCTATGCGGCACAACGCTCAAAAAATCTTTTTTAACTTATCGGGAGAAGAAGGATTTTTGCCAAAAGTCGCGAATTAATACTTAAAACGTTTTAATTGATGAGGAGTTGACCGCTTTATGAATGGACAGGAACGGGCCTTGAAGACTATCAATTTGGAGATTCCGGACCGGGTCCCGGTTGATTTGCACGCCTTCACTTTGGCGGCTAGGGATTCCGGAAGACCCTTCGGCGAGTTTTTTCACAGCGCGGAACTTATGGCAGAGGCCCAGATAGCACTCTGGCGGCGTTTCGGGCATGATGTGATTTTGTTGGAGAATGGCACGACGGCAACGGCCGAGGCACTTGGCTGCACTGTCGTCTACCCAGACAATGCTCCGGCCAAAGTGACGGAACCGTCCTTAAAACGTTTAAGCGACGTAGGCAGCCTGCGGCAATGTGAGCCGGAGAAAGATGCGACCTTGCCGGCATTGCTGCATACTACCAGGTTAGTGAAACAGGAGATCGGGAAAGAGGTATTCGTCATGGGGCGAGCTGACCAAGGGCCTTTTTCCCTGGCCGCCATGCTCAGGGGTATTAACAATTTTCTCATGGACTTGGCCTACGGAACGGAAAGGGAAAAAATTCATCAGCTGCTCGACTTTACCACGGAAGCTGTCATCCGCTTGGCTCTGGCCCAGTTAGAAGCGGGAGCGGACGCCACTTCGATCGGAGACAGTTTGGCCGGTCCCAGTTTAATTTCGCGCGACATGTACTTGGAGTATGCTTTTCCTTATGAAAAGAGAGTGGTTGAAGCCGTGCAAAAGGCCGGGGGCTTGATAGCTCTGCACATCTGCGGAGACACCACTTTGATCGTGGACAAAATGGTGGAAACAGGAGCGCAGATTGTGGAGATTGATGAAAGGACGAACCTAGCCACCGCTAAAACCTATGCCAGGGGGAAATGTTGTTTGCTGGGACAGGTTTCGCCGACAGCTCTTAGTCACGAGTCTGCCGCAACCGTCACGGAGTTGGCCAAGAAAACGATCGACACCGCCGGCGACGGAGGGGGGTTGATCTTGGGACCCGGCTGCGCCATGGCGGCTGATACGCCCGACGAAAATGTTCACGCTTTGGTGCAAGCGGCGAAGACTTACGGCACATACCGCCGCTAAAGCGGAATCGCCTCTGGGAGATGCGTCGAAAGAGGCCCCAGTTTTCCGCGATCGAGCGCAACGAAATTCTGCCGAGACGGAGGAGAAGAAAATGCCGGAGAAAACATCGCCCAGGTGGGCTTGGTTGAGAGCTCAGGAGACGGGTTTGGCCATTCCTCTAGTACTCCTTATTATCATTATCGGCCTCGTGAACCCCCTGTTTTTTGACCCACAAAATATTATCGACGTTTTGCGCAATACATCCTTTATGTTTATTGTGGCTGCGGCCATGACGTTTGTCCTAATTGCGGCAGGGCTGGACCTCTCGGTGGGTTCCGTGCTTGCCTTCGGTGGAATCGTGGGGTCGATGGTGATCGCTGCCGGTGCCCCCATCATTCTCGGCATGATCGTGGGTGTGCTGACAGGGGCAGCCATTGGTTTTATCAACGGCTTTGTCGTAGTAAAATTTGGCATTCCCCCCTTGATCGTGACCCTGGGTATGATGTATGCCGGTCAAGGAGCTGTTCTGGTCGTGACTCGAGGAACCCCGGTCTATCCGTTGCCGGCCGCGTTCAATGCCATTGGGCAGGGTAATTTTGCCGGCATACCGTATGTCATTCTGATTGCCGCTGTCATCGGAATTGTGGCTCACATTGTTTTGACCCGGACGACTTACGGACGAATGGTTTTTGCGACCGGAGGCAACGCCGAAACTTCGCGCCTTTCCGGCATCAACGTAAACTTTGTTAATTTGTCAGTCTATATCCTGACGGGGATTGCGTCGACCTTTGTCGGCATGCTCATGGCGTCGCGTTTGGCATCCGCCCAACCCGGTGCCGGCGCGGGCTGGGAACTGCAGGTGATTGCCGCGGTCATCATCGGCGGTACGAGTATGTTCGGAGGTTCCGGCAGTATCTTGGGTTCACTTCTGGGGGTTTTGTTTATGAATGTGGTTTCAACGGGAATGATTATGATGCGCATTTCGGCTTATTGGCAGAACTTGGTCGTGGGTGTCATTATTGTAGTCGCGGTCGGCATTGACCAGTATCGCCGACGCAAAATGGCTTGAGGCGGATTTTAGAAACGGGGATGGTGAGACCTGTGGCAAGCGGTGAGAAAATACTGGTTATGCAAAATATAAAGAAGGAGTTTTTCGGTGTACCCGTCCTAAAAGACGTGACTTTGAAATTGGCGGCTGGGGAGATTTTGGGGTTAGTGGGAGAAAACGGGGCCGGGAAATCGACCCTGATGAAAATCCTAAGCGGCGCCTACGGTTGTGACAGTTACGAGGGCGAAATTATGGTCAACGGGGTGGCACAGCGTTTCCACAGTAAAACCGATTCGGAGCACGCCGGTATCGAGATGATTTACCAGGAGATCAGTTTACATCTCGACCTGACGGTGGCGGAGAACATTTACCTAGGCTGCCTGCCGCAGAAGAGGCGGGGTTGGGTAGACTGGAAGAGGCTGTACGCGGAAGCAGACAGGGCCTTGGCTCTGGTCGGGCTCAATCTTAACAGCCGGAGCCGGGTACGGAGCCTGAGTACGAGTCAACAGCAACTATTGTCCATCGCCAAAGCACTGGTCCGAAACCCTAAAATCCTGGTCTTGGATGAACCCACGTCGGCCTTGACGGAATCTGAAACGCGGACCTTATTGGGCCTCTTGCGCGGACTCCGGGATAGAGGCATCGCCAGTATTTACATTTCTCACAAGCTGGACGAAGTTTTCGCGATTGTGGACCGCATGACAGTGATGCGTGACGGGAATATCGTCGCCAATTATGAGCAGGGAAAGATAGACCCGGAGAAAGTGGTCGAGGACATGGTCGGGCGCAAGATTGAAAATATGTACCCGAAGGGCCAAGCCCAGAAGGGAGCCGAGGTCCTGCGCGTGAGGAATTTAACTGTCCCGCATCCCTTGGCCCCCCAAAAAAACATCGTGGAAAATGTTGGCTTCAGCCTTCACCAGGGTGAGGTTTTGGGTTTGGCCGGTTTGGTCGGCGCCGGCCGGAGCGAGTTGGTCAATGCGATTTTCGGTGCCATACCCACCCGAGGACGAGCGGAAATCTACGTTGAGGGAAAATTGACGAAGATCTCTCGTCCACTGGATGCGATTCAGGCCGGGCTCGGTTTGGTTACCGAGGATAGGCGGAAATCAGGCTTCGTCGGTACGCTCAAGGTCGACAAGAATATATCCCTAGCCAGTCTGAAAAGACTGTCTGCCCACGGTTTTGTCAAGCGTCGGCAGGAGCGGGCCGACGTAAAGAAATATGCGGATAAACTCAGGATTAAGTTGCGCGGACTGGAAGACAGTGTCTTAGCTTTGAGCGGCGGCAACCAGCAAAAGGTTGTTCTGGCTAAATGGTTGATGCGGGATGTCAAAGTGCTTTTTCTCGATGAACCGACCCGGGGAATTGATGTCGGGGCCAAAGTGGAAATATACAGCCTAATTAATGACCTGGCCCAAAAGGGTGTGGGAATTGTCATGATTTCCTCGGAATTACCCGAATTGATTTCCGTGTGTGATCGTTTTCTTGTGTTGGCCAAAGGACACATTCAGGATGAATTTGACCGCGGGCAGGCCAGCCAAGAGAGGATAATGAAGGCGGCCACCGGACTGGCGCGCTGAAGGGAGGTGAGGTAAAGAGAAAAGTGAACTCGTTCAATGAAGGTGGAAGACAGGAAAGATGAGGGTGGACCAAGGGAGCATAGCGGAGAGCGAGCCATTGAAAGGTTCCTTCCCGGCAGGAGAGATGGGAGAACGGCAGCGAGAATGATCAACAAATGATCAAGAATGATCAGCAAATGATCAGCAAGGGACAACACCCATTTAATGGAAGTTGAAGTCTTACGCTTGGATGAAAGGGGAAGTAGTCGATGAAAAAATGGACAAAACCGGTGGCATTGCTTACAATGATAGCCATGATCGTCATGGTCGGTTTGGTGGGGTGCGGAACCCAAAACTCAAACGGCGGCAAAGTCGCCGCCAAGCCTTTGCATCTAGTTTTTGTTACCCCACTGATCGGGCACCCCATCTGGCTTAAAGCGAAAAAAGGGTTTGACGATGCCGCCAAGAAGTACAACTTCACGGGCGATTGGGTGGGACCACAGGGAATCGACGCCAATGCCATGATTCAGCAAATCGAAAATGCCATTGCCATGAAGGCCGACGGTATTATTACCATGGCTCTCAATCCGCAGGCTTTTCAACCCGTACTGGATAAAGCCACTAAAGCCGGCATTCCGGTGGTCTTGGTCAACTCAGACGCGCCAAACGCGCAGCGCCTTGCTTACGTAGGGACCAACAATGCCAATCTGGGTACCGCGGGCGCCAAAGAAATTATCAAGAAGCTCAACGGCAAACCGGCCAACGTGATTATCATGCAGAGCACGATGGACGCAACGGTGGCCAACCAGATGGCAGAGGCCTATATCAAAGAACTAAAGACCGTGCCCGGCACGAAGATTTTGGCCCGGGAGCCCGACAACAGCGATATGACGACAGCGGTTCAAAAGTTTGAAAACCTGCTTAGGACCTATCCCCAAACGAATGTGATTATCGGTGTAGCGGCGGAAGTGGCTCCGGCCGCGGCCCAAGTTGTGAACGAGATGGGGCTGAAGGGTAAAGTTTTGATCATGGGTATCGACGACATGCAGCAGACCACTGACGCGATCAAGAGCGGAACGGTCTACGGCAGCGAGGTTCAGAATTTTTACCGTATGGGCTATCAAGCCGCGCAAATTCTGGTCAATAATATCCGCAATGGCAAGAAGCCGTCTTCGCCGATCATTGATTCCGGCACAGTTTTCGTCGATAAGAACAATCTCGACACCTATGCCAACCAGATGAAAGATTGGTTGAAACAATGAGGACTTGCCCCGTGGGGAGGGACGGAAAGGTTGGCTGGCGCTAACGGTACACTAGCCTAAGGTGATGGAGTGGTCGCGGCCGCGGGAAACGCCAGTTCAAACGGCACCGAGCGGTCGCGGCTCCGCCCCTTAGAGACGGCAGGAATTCGTATGGTGACGACGCATCAGGGCCCAGGTCGCGGCCTCATGCGGTTGTGACGATCGTGGGACATTTGTGGAATTCCTCCGGCCTTGTTACCTCAGTCAGTGGAGGAGTGGAGAGCACCGTCCGGCAGTATCATGGGTTAAAATGGAGGTGGCTGTGGTGAATTCAAGGGAGAGGGTAAGGCTGGCACTAGCCCATCGCGAAGCGGACCGGGTTCCGATCGATAACGGCGGAATCGTGTCGGGTATGCACGAAGCCGCGTACGTCAAACTGGCGCAGTTTCTCGGTTTTGAAGCACAGGTTTCTGTCTACGATCCTATCCAAAGGCTGGTCACTGTCGAGGAGCCAATCTTAGAGCGCTTGCACGTGGACACCCGTTATCTGTATGCCAATGCGGGTGCGGATTGGGAATATCGGGAAGATGAGGAGGGTTTCTGGACTGACGAGTGGGGAGTGAAACATCATCATGTCGGTTATTATGCCGACTCGGTCGAACACCCTCTGGCTGGTATGAGTTTGGAGGATCTAAAGGCATATAAGTTTCCGGATCCTCAGGATCCCGCGCGTTTTGCGGGATTACGCGAAAAAGCCCTAGAGTTGTCGGAGAAGACGGAGTATGCTCTGGTTGGGGGTACAATAGGGGCCCTGTACGCTCCCGCCTGGGACTTGCGCGGGTATGAGCAATTTATGTTCGATACGGTGGCCGATCCGGCTTTTTCGGAGTATTTGCTGGACAAATTACTCGATTGGTGGATGGCTTTTTATGAAAGTTACTTGGCAGCCATTGGGGACAAGATCGAATATCTCTGGACGGGTGATGATTGGGGCCAGCAATCCGGTCCGCTCATCAGTCCAGCCTCATTCCGCCGAACGGTGAAGCCCCGCTTTGCCCAATTGCATGCTTTTATTAAATCTAAGACAAAAGCCAAAATAGCTTACCACAGCTGCGGTTCCGTTTACTGGGCTTTGCGGGATTTTGCGGAAATGGGCGTGGACATCGTTCAACCTCTGCAGCCGTCTGCCTCCGAGATGGACGATGCCGAGAGAATTAAGCGCGAATTTGGCGGTATCCTGGTTTTGCACGGCGGCACGGACAATCAGGGAACGTTTCATCTCGACCAAGAAACCGTAGTCAGAGATGCCAAGCGAAGGATTGCGGCCCTGGCACCGGGTGGCGGCTATATTTTCTCTTCCGGGCATAATATCCAGCCGAACTGTCCCCCGGAAAATATCCTGGCGCTCTTCGATACCGGATATGAGTTTGGACGTTATCCCATTGGGGGTCAAGTCTAAAAATGAGAGTTAACCTTAAAGACGTGGCTCAATTGGCCGGGGTTTCTGTCGCCACGGCCAGCTTAGCCTTAAACAATAAGGGAGCGAGTAAAGAGACAATTGAACGGGTGATGGCAGCAGCCAAAAAATTGAATTACGTGCAGAATTCCTTGGGCCGAAGTCTAATCACCGGGCGCAGTTACACGATTGCCCTTTATATTCTGAATGACAGGGACAACCCGGATTTAACCGGGGAGTGCACCTATTTCTATCCCTTCATGCGAGGCATCCTCGGTGAGGCGGAGAAGGCGGGTTACGCCCTCAGTTTTGCGGTGAAATTGTGGGACGACGCGGAGAAGCGCAATGTCCTCGTTCAAAGCGCCCAGAATAAATCCTGTGACGGCATGATCATCGTGCCTCAGTACACTCACCCCTACAGTTTCCTGCCGGACTTGGAACGACTCAAATTTCCTTATGTCATGGTGAATCCCTCAACTTCCTTTGACCGGGGCAAGTCAGTTTCCCTCGACAATTATGCCGGTGCCGCCGCCGCGACTCAACACTTGCTTGAGAGCGGCTGCCGGAAGCCCGCGTATATCAACGGGTCGGAGAACCACTTTGACGCCGTGGTGCGCAAGCAGGCGTTCCTGGACGTAACCTCTCGGGCCGGGCTCGAAATAGGGGAGGACTCCCTCGTCAACGGTAACTTTACGACCTCCAGCGGGGCAACGGCGATGAAGGAACTTCTTCGACGCGGCGCTGACTTTGACGGGATCTTCTGTGCCAACGACTATATGGCTGCCGGGGCTATGAATGTACTGTTGGAAGCGGGCTACCGGATTCCGGAAGATGTTCAGATGATCGGTTTCGACGATACGGAGATAGCCCGTTCTATGCGGCCCGGGTTGACGACGGTGCATAATCCCACTTTTCAAATCGGCGTTCAGGCGATGCGGCGTTTGTTAGCCTATATCGCTGATCCCAATTATGTAGCGGGAGAAAAACTCTTTCAGGCGGAGTTGGTTATTCGGGATTCGACCCGAAAATCGGTTCCGTTCCCGACAAAGATTTGACATGGGCTGCCGGTACGGCGAAACGGGTTGAGCCGCGAGAACCTGAAAGATCGAGGACTCGATACAGGCAGCACAGCTGTTTCCTTTGGTGAGGACGTCCGGGGAGTCTTCAGGTATTAGAAAGAGAACAGCAAATGACAGGAATAGTTAAGCAGCAACTGAAGGAGGACAAATGATGGAACGCGAACAAATCCAAGAACATGTGATTCTCGGCCACACTGCCCAAACGGAGACCGGAGTGAGGGAACTGCTTTCCGCAGGCGTTAGTGTGGATGAAATTATTCAGAAAGTACTGGTGCCCGCCATGGCTGTGGTGGGAGAGAAGTTCAGGCGCAACGAGATTTTCGTTCCGGAGATGCTCATCGCCGCCCGGGCCATGCAGGCTGGCCTGAATGTCCTAGAACCGCTGATTCTGCAGCAGGGCCGGCAGTATTTGGGGAAAGTCGTGATCGGCACAGTCAAAGGGGACTTGCACGATATCGGCAAGAAGCTGGTAGCCACCATGCTCCAAGGCGCCGGCTGGGATGTGATTGATCTGGGAGTGGATGTCTCTCCGGGAAAATTCCTGGCTGCGGTCAGAGAGCACAAACCGGCGATTGTGGGCTTATCCGCGCTGTTGACGACCACCATGCCCAACATGAAGGCGGTGATCGACTTGTTGAAAGCAGACGGGGTACGGGATAAGGTTCGGGTTATGGTCGGTGGCGCACCCGTAACGGAGAAGTATGCCAGGGAAATCGGAGCCGATGGCTTTGCTGCAGACGCCGGGGAAGCCGTGGAAACGTGCGCGGCATTTGTCGCTTGACGGGAGGGCAGCCTGCCAGTCCAGCACTCAGTAGGAGCTGAGTGCTGGAACTTGAGAATCCTCGCGTTTCAACGCGGGGAGGAAGTAATGATGACGTCACTCCCTGGCCCTTGCGCACCCCGATTGGAATATAGTTCTCCGCTTAACTCTTGGTGAATCGTTCTTGGCGTGGGAACCAAAATTAACCTCCCCCCAATCAGCTCGTATTGGTTATCATCGTCTATTTTCAAATAATCTTCATAGGTATACAACCTCTCGGTCCCGGCCTTTTCCGTACGCATTATCGACAACCCCCTTGTAAGCTCTAACCAATCCCAAAAACCATCTACCCAAAGACTACTTTTTTAACTAAATATTGTCAAGTACTCGACAATTCATGGAGTGACTGCTCCTCGGCTAGAGTTGGTTCGCTGATCCTGGGAGGAGGCCTTGCGTTAGGGGAGGCGGCCGGAAGTGCTCGGATAAAAGGAAACTTTTCCTAGGGGAAACCGTTAGCTTTTCTCGCCCCCTGTCGTCTATATAGTATAGATATATTATAATGGGAGGGCGTGGTCATAATGAACAGAATACTATTTCCGGTAATTTGTGTTATATTCCTTTTGGTTTCTGGTTGTAATTCAACTTCCGACTCGACAGGCAAAAAGATAAATACCGTCAAGACCCAAATGAATATCAGTTCAGAAAGCGAGGGGAAACGAATTATTACCAAAAATAATGCTGCTGATTTAGTAAAAATACCGAATAAGATATTATATTATCATCAAGGAAAATCTACTGTCATACCCAATAATGATCCGAGATTCAATAATCTTATCAACATGACAAAAGCAAGACTTGACGGCAGTATTGACATCTATAAATCTGTCATTACTCTGTCAGATGTAAGTGCCCAAAAAGAAAAAACCGATTTACTAGAATTCGTTTATGACAATAATGTTGAAGTATTTTGGAAGCCGCATGCTAACGGACAAACTCAATACCAATACAGGCTCGTATACAATTCGCTAATTTTTCCTTTAGATGGTACTAGGCGAGATTGGCTCATTGTTTTGCCTATCCAAAATGGACCACTAGGCCCATTGAAATCGCCAGACGAGTTGTTAAAATATCTTAACACCTAAATACGAATACAAGATGGAAGCTAGAAAGCCCCCTCTTCGCGTTAGCGGATGAGGGGGCAGCTTCTGTACGCCTAGCCAGCATCGGTGTTTCTATAACTATTATTGGCAAAACTCAGTAGTCACTGAATCGTTCATTGAGCGGGTTTCAGCTGTTCTTATTTGGAACTACTCAGTGGCTAAATGGAACAAAAGAAATTGGTTGAGGAGCTTTAGGCCTGATGAGACTGCGAAAAATCAGATATCCCGCCGGTTGAAGCGCCCGACCGCGGCGAGGACAAAGCAGAGGATATAGAGGCCGGTGTAGAGCAGCATCCAGACACTGGGCTCGGCTTGAACGCCAAAGGGGCCCAAGAAGTTCCCGGTCAAGGACCGTGCCGCACCGGACTGGACGGTGGCTATGATCTTGCGGTAGAGGGCGTCGGCGGGCATGATCAGGCTGGAAAGGATACCCAGGTGAATCAGGGTGCCGTTCTTCAGCAGATAACCGACTTGTTCGATCATCCCCCCTAACCAGCCTACGGCGTAGAGCATGAAGACCGCAATTCCGTTGGCGAGGGTTGGTAAGAGGGTTGTCCCGTAGATTGTCACGGACAAAAGGATAAGGGGTTGCAAGGTGAAAAGGAGGACCGGAAAGAGGCGGTAGGGCAGCGGTAGGCCGGTTAAGACGGTGACCAGAGCCGACAGCGCGGTATAGTAGAGCAAGGAGAAGATGGCGAGGAGAAGGGCGTAACCGAAGAACTTTCCCAGAATGACGTCTGAGCGGCGGATGGGGTGGGGCAAAATCGCCAAGATCGTGCCGCTTTCAATCTCAGCGGAAATGGCGCCGACCGCCGTCATCACGGTGAGAAAGGAAACGAGAAAACTGCCGAAGAAGAGCCCCAAGACAAAGAATTGTTGCACGATGAGAAAACGCAAAGGGTCAAGGTTCCGGGTCAGATTGGTATAGGCGAAACGGACGCCTATGCCGAAAAGGGCCAGAAAGAGCAAAGAGAGGAGGATGGTGACGTGGAGAATTTTACGGCGCACGACCTCTTTGATGGTCAGGCGGAGAATCGTCAGCATTTCCGCTCACCCCCTTCGCCCGCATCCTGGCGGTCGCCTTTTTCCAGGAGGTCAACAAAGAGTTCTTCCAAGGAAACATGGAGCGGCCGCAAAGAATAGAGTTCGGCCCCATGGGCGGCTATAGTTTGGACAACCCGGGGGATCATGGCACGGTTGGGTACGGACAAGATGAGATGCGGCCCCTGGCGCCGAGGAGACGGGCAGAGCCGAGTCAAGTCCGCCAGCAGTTCGTCGCTCATTTTCTCGAGCGAAAGTTCGATTTCCGTTTCACGGGTGAGGAGGTCGGCCATTCGTCCTTGGCGCACAATATGTCCCCTGTTGACGATGGCTACCCGGTCGCAAATCATTTCCACTTCACCCAAGAGGTGACTGTTGAGGAAGACGGTCTTGCCCCGGTCCCGCAAATTGAGCATGAGTTGTCTCACTTCGCGCCGGCCCAGAGGGTCCAGCGCGGAGGAAGGCTCGTCCAGGAAGATGAGGTCGGGATCGGGCAGGAGAGCGCAGGCCAGGCCGAGCCGCTGCTGCATTCCTTTGCTGTAAGATCCGACCCTTGCTCGGGCCTTGTCGGCCAGGCCGACTTCCTCCAGCAGTCTGGGAATGCGTTCGCTCTTTTCCGACCGGCTCAAACCCGATAAATCGGCGTGAAAGGAAAGAAGCTCTTGTCCGCTTAACCAGGCCTGATAGCGGAAGTTTTCCGGCAGAAAGCCGACTTTCCGTCTGGCTTGGCTATTGCCTAAAGGTTGCCCCAAGACGGTGGCCGTTCCGGAGGTGGGTTTGAGGAGGCCAACCAACATCTTGATGAAAGTACTCTTGCCCGCTCCGTTGGGTCCCAAAAAACCGAAGATCTGCCCGGGCTCCAGAGCTAGGGAGACTTCGGCGCAACCTACGGCGGAACCGTACATTTTTGTCAACCGTTGCGTTTCAAGAAGCATTGACCTGTGACTCCATTCTTTGTAGTTTGTCCCGGGCCGTGTGCCGTGTCGTGTAAACGGTGTCTCGTTTTCGGGGGGAGGCGCCCTGTTCGCGGGCGTGCGCAGCGCAGCCACGTACAGGGCACCATGCACCGGACGGCCACGCACCGGGCACCTAGACAGCGGAGGTCGCATTGTGGGTTACCGCATGGAATCAGCCATGTTTAAACCTTGTTCGACAGTAAAATTACCCAAGAGCCCGTAAACGATTCCGTTCTTTTGCCAGATTAAAGCGTTTCGGGGGTGATCGGTTCCACCTCTGAGCCCCTGCGAGGTGGTCATGTAGACACCCGGCACGCCGGCGACCGTCACGTTCTGAGAGGTGCCTCTTAAAGAAGGTATGACCAGCGTGTGCTGCCAATCATTGACGGCCCGCAGTTCCTGCCGCAGATCATTGGGGAGAAAAGGCAGTGCGAGGATGGCATCGCGAATGGTTCCGACATCGGCATTCCCGGGAGCCGTGAGTTCCGGACTGCGGGCTTCGGCCACAACGAGAGGATTGGCGCCTTGATATGTGGTCCGCACTAAAACCGGAATCTTGGCTGTAAACGTCTTCCCGTTCAGGGAAGAGGGGAGAAAGGTCGTCGCCCCGAGTTCCTTGAGAACCGCATTGGTCTTTTGCGTATTCAGGGTAAAGTTAATTGTTCCCCCGGCGGTAATCCGGGTCACGCCTTGGGTATAGCCGGTCGGAAGCTTTGCCGGCAGAAGAGGTTGAAACCCCGCGATTTTGCCGGCTTCGGTCAGTGGCACCGTTCCGGGTCGTCCTGTTTTACTCATTTGCACTTGTCCTAAATCGCCGAGGGTGACTTTACCCACGCCATGATGCAGAGCCGTTTGAATCTGTTCAATGTCTCCGGGATTTAAAGAGAGGCTCTGTACTTGGTTGATCCGGAAGATATTTAAGAGATTGTCGGCAAAGGCCCGCACGGGAGCAAAAGTAAGGCCAAATCCGAGCACTGCCACGGCTGCCCCGGCGGCCACGACTTTGCGATATTTTGTCAACATAAAGATCACTCCTTTTTCACGTCGGAAATTGCTTGGGTTTGGGAATAAGCCCTGATCCAATTCGACCCAGGCGGCGTCTGTGTCCACTGTCACAGCATCCAGGTAAGCCTCTGTTTTAGCCGAGGCAAAGTTTCGATCCCGGGTGAGTTGTTCGATTCGGCCACGGCAAGAAGGACATGATTTGACATGTTCCTCCACCTCCTGACGGGCAGGGTTTGTCAGCTCCCCGTCCAAGTAGGCTGTTAACGTTCCTTGGTCATAGCACATTGTCATCACTCCCTGTAAGTAACAAATACTCTTTGCGGAAACGTTCCCTGGCCCGGACCAGGATCGTGCCTACCGAACTCTCTCGTATGCCAAGGATTTTCGCTATTTCGGCGTAGCTGTGCCCGGAGGAGCGCAGCAGAAGGCAGGTTCTGTCCCGCGGGGGAAGTCCGGCCAAAACTTTGCGCGTGAATAGGATTTCCTCTTCTTGAAGAAGGGTGTCTTCGGGTTCACAGATCCCCGACATCCCCACCTGAGACTCGTGCCTTACCCGACCGTTTTCCCGCCGGATTTGGTTAAAAGCCAGGTTCTTTCCGACCCGGGCCAACCAGCCGGAGATGTTGGAGAAGTGCTGAGGCGGGTGTTGAAAGAGCTTGAGAAAAGCATCTTGGGCAATGTCCTCCGCGGCGGTTTGATTGCCCAGGATGCCGGTGAGCAAGCGGCAGAGACCGGGGTAATGAACACGGAATATTTCTCTGAATTCGTCTGCTGTCAAGTGCTTCATCTGACCGCCGCAGCGGCACCCCCTCAAGAAGTCATTCACACCTATACAACAATTAAACCGCGCGTTTTGTGACAGAGCAAAAAGAAAAAAGTTCACGATCGTCACTTTGGATGACGCTCGCGTTGAAGCAGGGTATCTGCCATGATATAATGCGCCAAAAGGTGAAAAATAGATGGGGCGGAACATGGATTGGCGGCGAACGGCAGCGGAACTGCCCGCCTCAGTTGGAATGATCGCCGGGACGATTTGAGTGATCCGTGGGACGAGGGGAAGAAACTGTAGATGACGGGGTGAAAGAACGATGGGCGAGGATGACCGAGATGAACGAATTGAGGCAATCAAAGCGATTAGCCCCATTCGGCCTGCGCACAGAGTTGCGCTTATCAATCCGCGCAGGGGCCGGCGTGAACTGAGGTATCAACTGAACCGCTATCAGCGGACCCACAAGCCGGAGAGCCATAGGCCCAAAGCAGTTGAGCAGGGAAATCCCATGCCGGAAAGCCTTAAGCCGGCAGGAAAAAAGGCTGCAAGCGTTCAACCGGCGCGGAAAAAGGGGCTGGCTGATTCTCGGGGCACCAGTTCGGGCTCCGCCATTGCTTTGAACGGTACGGAGTCTCTTGCCAGGTATAAGAAGCGTGTTGCCTATGACCGGACCGTTATCCTCGGTGAGTAGGCCAATTTTTGCGGACCATCCTTAACCTTGACCCATGTCATCTATCAACCAAGGTGTATGATTATTTTCTTTAATTAAAACAAAATCTTCGGTTTGGATTCCACTGGGCAATAGATAACCGCGACATAGGGATATATAAGTGACTTTGTACGCCACAACATTATTCGGTTTAATTCCGTTAATTCTCCCGCGACCGTACCCCAAATAAGCGTTAACTTCGGTCAAGTCGTCATTTCCGATACTCAAAAGCTTCATGAATATAAGATCCTTAAAACCAAAAACCATGTTAGGCTTATTATGCCATTGGGTTAATGTGGACAGCAAACCCTGCCTGTTTTTCTCATTGTAGAATTTGAAATAATTTTCTATTACTTGTCTGGGCCGTTGTGAACTGTCCGTGTTAGCAGGAGGATTTTCAATGCCACCTTTGATCAAAGCAAAAAGAAACAAGGTGGCCAGGACAAGGATTACTAAAGCTTTCTTCAAGTCAAACCCTCACCTCCAACGTAGTACTGCTAACGATTTCTATCGCCACTACCATTATAAGGAGGAATTGGCCGGGCTGTCAATTTGTGTATTCTACGTTGACTCATTCCTTGGCCGGCGGATTTGCGATGTGGATCCAATATACTTGTCGGGTCATGCGAAAAAATGTTTGTCAAAAAGGGCGGAATCGGGATAGAATATACTCGTGGTTTTGTGGTTCGGTCTGGAAAAGTACGTTTCCGACCCTGCAAAATAATTTTGCGGAGAAATTCAGAAGGGGGCAAATTTGTAGTGATCATCGTAGGAGAATTGATCAATTCCACCCGGAAGGCGGTTGCCCAGGCAATCGAACAAAAGGACAAGCCTTATTTGCAGGATTTGGCAAAACGCCAGGCTGAATCGGGTGCCGCTTTCATCGACATCAACACGGCAGCCAGCGGCAATGAGATCGAGAACATGAAATGGGTGGTTGAGCTCGTCCAAGAAGTGACAGATACTCCCCTCTGTATTGACAGCCCCAGTGCGGCGGCTTTGCAAACCGGTCTGCAACTTTGCCGGCAAAAGTCTTTAGTGAATTCCATCACGGCGGAGAAGGAGCGCTGGGAGCAGGTATTGCCTTTGGTAACAGAGTTCAAAACAGGGGTTATTGCCCTGTGCATGGAAGACGGTGGCATGCCGGAAAGCACGGAGGACCGGCTGCGCGTGGCGGAGAAGCTGGTCACGGGGCTGACCGCCGCCGGTGTGGCGGAGACCGATATCTACCTTGACCCCCTGATCAAACCCCTCGGGGTTAATCATAAGTTTGGGGTGGAGGTGTTGGAGACCACCCGGCTCCTGCGGGAACGTTATCCTGAGGTCCATATCATTTCCGGACTTTCCAATGTTTCATTCGGACTGCCCGAACGCAGGCTGATCAACCGGGCATTTATGACCATGAGCGTCGCCATGGGGATGGACGCTTTCATTCTTGATCCCTTGGATCAGGTCATGATGTCGTTTTTGGCGGCATCACGGGCTTTGGCCGGGCAGGATGAGTACTGCATGGACTACATTGCCGGGGTACGGGCAGGAAAAGTCAAAGCTTAAGGGGATTCCGACCCAACTCCAAAGCTTAAGAGAGCTCCACCGCTACTCGAAAGGGTTTCCGGATAGAGACACATGTAAGGCAAAGTCGTGCCAGGATTCCAATGGCGTTCTCCGGCTAAAGGCATACGCCTGGAAACAGAAACGGAAATCTTGGGGCAGTATCCCGGCAATTCCGGGGTACTGCCTTTGAACATTGGCACGCTGTACACAGTGAGGTTGGAAATTTTGGCGCGCTGTCGCAGTCAGGTTAGAAATTTTGGTTGGAAATATGTTGAGCTTGTTCTATAATTTTAAGTGTTCTATAATTTCTGGTGGGATAACTTAAGTTGGAACGCAGGCAGAGTATCGAGAAATGTCGAAAGCGTGTGACAATCATTGGAGGAGGGGACTAAGATGGCGACAGGAGTAATTCACAGCGGTATTTGCGGCTATACGATCACGGTCAAAGCGGACTGCACGGACGGGCAAACGGTGCGGTTGGATATCGAGACCGAGTGCCCAAACTGGCAGAAAATAGCCGCCGAGTTGAAGGAAGTGGATGCTTTCCAGGAACTTTTCAAGAAACTGCATATGGGTAAGGTTTATGAGAGTTTTGCCAAGTACAGCCCGCACCCCAGCTGCCCGGGGTTATCGGGGACTCTTAAGACGGTGGAAGTGGCGGCTGGATTGGCCCTTCCTCAAAAAGCCGATATCGAAGTTACCAGGGAATAAGAGATAAGGAATAGTGGCATCCTTGTCCGTGATTTTACTGGGCGGAATGTGTGAGCGAACAAATAGTCCGCCGGACTATTTAGTCGTTGGGCTGTATAGGGAATGTGTGAGGAATAAGAGACCGGGAAGGCCCGGGATTCAGGAATCCCCACTTCCCTAAGACGGGGTAACAGGACGCAGTAGTTAACGGCAGAACGACCGATAAAGCAAGATGGGGTTAGGAACGAGGAACACGGCGAAGGTGGATTAAGCGGAGGAGATGGAGAGGATGGCGAAAATGCTGGGGACGGACAAACCAGCGGGGATGGAAAAACCAGTGCAATATCAGGTTACCTTCTTGCCGGATAAGATTCAGTTAGCAGTCCCGGCCGGCATGAGCGTTTTGGCTGCCGCGGCGGAAGCCGGTGTCGAGTTGGAAGGTCCTTGCGGGGGCAAGGGCACTTGTGGTAAATGCCGGGTAAAGCTCGTTGAACAAGATGGAGAAGAATGGGTGCGGGCCTGTCAAACCCCGGTGAATCGTGACCTGGTGGTGGAGATCCCCCAGGCGGAGGTTTCGGTTCAGCGCAAAAGCGACCTTTCCCGGCGGGCGGTCCTCGTCGATCTGGCCTCCGGCGTCGAGAAAGTAAAACTGAAAGTTGCCTCACCCTCGCTTGAGCATCAGGTGGCTGATGCCGATCGTTTTTTGGAGGCTTTGGGCCGGGAAAATGTGAAACTCTCATTGGAGGCTTTGCGCGCTTTACCGGGAGCCCTGCGCCAGGCTGACGGACTGGTCAGCGCGGTCTTGTGCGAAGACGAGGTCTTGGCGGTGGAAGCGGGCGACACGACGGAACGTCTGTATGGCCTGGCCGTGGATATTGGAACCACGACCGTGGTGGCCGCCCTCGTGGATCTAGGGCAGGGGGAAACGTTGGCCACGGCGTCGGCGAGTAACACGCAAAACATCTTTGGCGCCGACGTCATTGCCCGCATCGAGCACGCGACCCAAAAAACCAAGGGTCTGGAACAACTGCAACACCGGGTTTTGCAGGTCATCCGTAAACTTGTCACCCGCCTGGCTGCTGAGACCGGGGTGAAAGAGGAGGAGATCTACCAGATCACCGCTGTCGGCAATACCACCATGAGCCATCTCTTCCTGGCGGTTGATCCGGCGAACCTTGCGCCCTCACCTTTTATCCCCGGTTTTTCCCGCCTTGTGCGTTTGAAGGCCAAGGAATTGGGGCTAAACACCGCTCCGCAAGCCCAGGTTTATGTGCTGCCAAATATTGCCGGGTATGTGGGGGCGGATACCGTAGGGGTTATTTTGGCCACGGAGTTGGATAGGAAGGAAGGTGTCAACCTGGCGGTTGACATCGGTACCAACGGAGAAATTGTTTTGGCTGCCCACGGTAAGATTTGGAGCTGTTCGACGGCAGCGGGACCCGCCTTTGAAGGAGCCCAGATCGAGTTCGGCATGAGAGCGGCCACCGGCGCGATTGAAAAAGTAAAAATTACGGAAGACGGTCTCCTTCAGCTTCAAGTTATCGGGGACAGTGAACCCAAAGGTATTTGCGGTTCGGGCCTGTTGGACCTGGTGGCAGAACTCGTGCGCAGCGGGGTCATTGAAGAGAGCGGGCGGATGTTGGGGGCGGGTGAAGGGGACGCACTCGCACCCGCTTTGCGGGCACGACTCAGCACGACGGGTTCGGGCAACAGTTTCGTCCTAGCCGAGGCAAGTGCCGGACGGAAGGAGGCCGTGGTGCTCACCCAGAAAGACGTGCGGGAACTCCAGCTGGCTAAAGCCGCGATGAGGGCAGGTATTGAGATCCTGCTCAGCACTGCCGGACTGGGGTACCAAGACTTGGACCAGGTGCTCCTGGCGGGAGCTTTCGGGAATTATGTCGACAAGTACAGCGCACTTGCCATGGGTCTCCTGCCTCCCGTACCGGCTGCCAAGATTCAGTCCGTAGGCAACGCCGCGGGGGCGGGGGCTCAACTCGCCTTGATTTCCCGCTCCCTGCGTGAACACTCCATAGAGGTCGCGCGTCAGGTCGTGCACGTCGAACTTTCCAGCCGGAGCGACTTCCAGGAGAAATTCGTCGACGCTTTGAGCCTACAGCAGGAAATTTAGGGCCAATCCGGCTACGAGGAAAGCAGGAAGCCAATCACTGTTTTGTGTTTTGGCTTCCTGCTTATTTGGTTTCAAACCATTTTTCAATGGCCAGTCCAGCCTCAAATCAGTAAAGTGATATTAGTCACAGCAAAACCGAAAACTCGGGTTTAGAATAGATTTCGGGATTCGTCAAAGCCTACCACTAGGGTGGTTTAGTCAATGTAAGGATTAAAAGGAGGGTCTAGAAACATGGTCAGTATGATGAAAAACATCGAGTTTACTCGCGTTCTCAACCTTAAGGAGCAGATTTCTTACCAAGAAGGTCAGGTGATCAGCCGGACCATAGCCCAAGTTCCGGCGGTCAATATTACCTTATTTTCTCTTGATGCCGGCGAAGGGATTAGTACCCACACCACGGCCGGGGATGCTATGGTGCAGGTGCTGGACGGAGAGGCGGAGATCACGATTGGGGAAGAGGTTCTAACTGTGAGAGAGGGCGAAACAGTGATCATGCCCTCAGATGTACCCCATAGCCTGGAAGCCCGTCAACGGTTTAAAATGCTTTTGACCGTGGTCAAGAAGCCTGTAGAATAAGCAAAAGCTTTGCCCCATAGTGGCTTGAGTCGTACGGTTGGGCGTTCGCAAGGACGTCCCAGCCGTATTTTTGTCGTTCAAGGCCTATTTAGCAAAGCGCGATGTGAACCGGCATCTATCTCCCAGTTTCAGTAGTGGGAGTCTTCCGCTAAACGCGGATAAAAGTTTCGAAGAAAGAAAAGCATAAGGAAGAAAAGACGAAAAGAAAAAGGGGGATGAAATGAGTGGCCAGGTAAGCGTGCGATTCATCGCGGCACGCGGTTTACAACCTTCGGGCCGAGCTGCGCTCAGATCTTAGCCGTTGGGAGTGTCACCGTAGCACCCTCGGGATCGATGGAGAGGAAAAAGATTTCAGCGCTCAACCCGTCCGCGGCTAAAGCCTGTTCCATGGCTTGGCCGACCCTTTTCTCCGTGTCGGTGCCCGTGAGGGCGAGAAGGGTTGGACCCGAGCCGCTCAAGGCCGCTCCGTAAGCCCCGGCGCGCAAGGCGGCTTCTAAAGCCGGTTTCAGACCGGGGATGAGGGTGGCGCGCTGTTCTTGGTGCAGCCGGTCTTCCATTCCCAGCCGCAAGAGAGCGTAATCCCGGCGCAGGAAAGCTTCAACGACCAAAGCGGCATGACTGATGTTGAAGACGGCGTCTGCCCGGGTTACTTTGCCGTCGAGGACAGCCCGGGCTGTTTCAGTCTTGAGTTGAGTGTCGGGTACGGCTGCCACGGCTGTCAGGGGAGGGCGTTCCGCAATGACCCGGGGCAAGATGCCCTCCGGTGTTTGGACGGAAAAAGTAACCCCTCCGAAGAAGGCCGGAGTCACGTTGTCCGGGTGTCCTTCCAAGCCGACGGCTATTTGGAGAAGTTCCGAGCGGGAAAAGCGCGAGCCGGCCGCGGCGTTAGCGGCCAGGAGGCCGGCACAGATGGCGGCCGAACTGCTGCCCAGCCCGCGGGCCGGGGGAATGTTGTTCTCCAAGAGGAGAGAAGCCCGGGGAACGGGGAACTCCGCCAACTGCCACAGGTGCAGCATGGTTTGCCAGACGAGATTTGTCTCATCCGTTGCAATTCCCGCGCTGTAGCGGCCGGTCAGCTCGATGGCAAACGGGTTGCCGAGGGTCAGAGAGAGTGTATTGCGCAGAGTGAGGGCCAGGCCGAAACTATCGAATCCCGGCCCCAGATTGGCGGAAGTTGCGGGAACGCTAACCCGGATTGACATAGCTGCCTCCTGTCTCAACTGACTAGATTCCGGATTCAAAACGAATGACATTATAAACGGTCAAGGTCTTGCTGTAGGCTTTTACAGAGTCGAGCGCGTCCTGGAGTTGGGCTTCGCGGCAGGGGTGAGTGACGAGGACGATCTCCGCCTGCTCATGGCCCCTCGGTTTTTGGATAATGGAGGCGAAACTTATATTTGCCTCAGCGAAAAGGAGAGCCAAAGTCGCTAAAACGCGCGGCTCGTCTTTGACCAGGAGCCGGACGTAATAAGCTGTAGTGAAATCCTGGCTTTCTGTCAGCGGGAGGTTGTGATAGCAGGTGCAATTAATGGAGGAAGTGGAGCCCGTGTGGATGTTGCGGGTTACCTGAATGATATCGGAGACGACGGCACTCCCCGTGGGAAGAGAGCCGGCGCCCTTGCCGTAAAACATGGTCTCGCCGACGGCATCCCCGACCACGTAGATGGCGTTGAAAACCCCGTTGACAGAGGCGAGGGGGTGGCTCTTGGGCAGGAAGGCCGGGTGAACGCGCACCTCCACCCCGCCGTCCAGGTGCTTGGCAATGCCCAACAACTTGACGGTGCAGCCAAGCTCTGAGGCATATTGTAAATCCTCCGGCGTGATCTTGGCAATCCCTTCTACGAAGACATCCGGAAGTGTGACTCTGGAGTTGAAAGCCAGAGAGGCGAGGATAGCCAGTTTACGGGCCGCGTCCACACCGTCCACGTCGGCGGACGGATCCGACTCGGCGTACCCGAGTTCCTGCGCTTCAGCCAGGACCTCGGCATAATTCCGGCCTTGCTCTGACATGGCGGTAAGGATATAGTTTGTCGTGCCGTTGATGATACCCAGCAAGGCGCTGATCTTGTTAGCGGCCAGGGATTGCTTGAGCACGGCGATAATCGGGATACCGCCGGCTACGCTGGCCTCAAAATAAAGGTCTTTGCCGGCTTGCTTGGCCGTATTAAACAACTCTTCCCCGTGCAGGGCGAGGAGGTCTTTGTTGGCGGTCACGACGTTTTTTCCCCGCCCGAGTGCTTCTAGAATATAAGTGCGGGCGGGTTCAATCCCGCCCATGACTTCGACGACGATGTCGATTTCGGGATCCTCCAGAACCGTTTCAGCCTTGTCTGTGAAAGCGATGTTTTCGGCAAAGGGGCGCGGTTTGTCAAGATTTCGGACCAAAGCCGATTTGATCCGAATCTTGCTTTCCGTGCGCGTTTCGATGTCTTGCGCGTTTTGTTCGAGGATCTGTGCGGCACCGCTGCCGACGGTACCAAAACCGAGAAATCCCAAGTGAATCGTCTTCATAAACTGCAGCAACCTCCGTTTTCTCAGCGTGAACAATTGTATCCCCGTAGTGGACATTATACGCTGTCTTGGCTTCGCTTGACAAGGAAAAGATGGCCTGAGGTGAGAAATCCACCTCTTTTTCTTTGCGAAGGGTTGACAGGTTAATCTGTATCATATACACTATCGATAAATAGATAATGTATTATAACACTAAACAACACTGAATCATAGCGTTTTGGAAGTGTACCCAGGGTTCCGGGAGGTTGGGGAAAAATTTCTGTCTGGTCCAAGCGGTACAGGATCCGGTGGCGGCTTGATGCCGTGCGGATTTGCACCGTGGGTAAAAAAACCCGAGCGGCAGGTTCCAGTTGGGGAAGCGGCGCTTGGGTTTTGTCTTCATTATATGATAACCTTTGTTAATCGTATGGCAAATTGTATAATCCATTGTATTTTGCATTATTATGAAGAGTCCCGTTTAATTTAGGAAAGGATTGGTTTAGAATGTTAGAAGAGGCAGGGGTGAATTGCCCCGCCCAATTTAGAATTTCTCGCACGGAAAACTCCGGCGGGGAGGGAAAGGGAGAAAAAATATGGGACTCACTATTTTTTGCGACGGGGAGTTTGTGCCTGAAGAAGAAGCCAAAATCTCGGTTTTCGATCACGGTTTCCTCTACGGCGACGGGATTTTTGAGGGGATCCGCGCCTATCACGGCCGGGTGTTTAAACTGGCCGACCATCTGAAGAGGCTGTACGAATCGGCTCGTTCGATCCATCTGGACATAGGGCTGCCGGTGGCGGAGATGGAGCGGATCGTGATCGAGACCTGCCGCTTGAATCAAATCCGGGACGGTTACATCCGCTTGGTGGTCTCGCGGGGCAAAGGGGATCTGGGACTCGACCCGTTGAAATGTTCCCGGGCGGCCACCTATTGTATTGCGGACCAGATCAAGCTCTATCCGCCCAGTATTTATGAAGAAGGAATGGAGCTGCGGACGGTCGCCATCAGGCGTAACAATCCTGATTCGCTCAATCCCAGAATTAAATCCTTGAACTACTTGAATAACATTTTGGCCAAGATCGAGGCCAATTTAGCCGGAGTTCCGGAGGGGGTACTCCTTAATCAGGAAGGTTATGTCGCGGAATGCACCGGAGACAACATATTTATCGTGCAGAATGGGGTTCTCAAGACTCCTCCGGGATACGTGGGTATTCTGGAAGGCATTACGCGCAATACGGTCTTGTCTTTGGCGGAAAAGCGCGGCTTGAAGACTTCTCAGGAGTTGTTTACCAGGCATGACCTGTACACGGCGGATGAGTGTTTCCTGACCGGGACGGCGGCCGAACTGGTGCCCGTGGTCAAGATTGACGGACGGGTGATCGGTCAGGGGACCCCCGGTGAGACTTTCAAGGGTCTGCTGAAGGAGTTTAGGGAAACAACCCTGACGGACGGGCCGGAAATATTCCACTAAGAAGAGAAACACAGCCTTAGCGAAGGGCCCGAGCGAAGGAACACCGTGAAGTCCGCGGCGTGAGCTCCGATTCAGGCGTCGGGTAGGAGGCTGACCCTTATTTGGTCAGCCGACATCTCACAGCACATAAAAAAAGGCCACTGGGCAGAACAGAAGAGAGGGGATGGAGGAAAGTGAACAGTGATACGGTGAAGCAGGGTGTCGACAGGGCTCCGCATCGTTCCCTGCTGAAAGCGCTGGGGCTGACGGAGCGCGAGATCGCCAAGCCTTTTATCGGGGTGGTGAATTCTTACACCGAATTGGTACCCGGGCACATGCACCTGCGGCAAATTGCCGACGCGGTCAAGGCCGGCATTCGGGAAAACGGGGGAACTCCTTTTGAGTTTTCCACCGTGGCGGTCTGTGACGGTCTGGCTATGGGGCACGAAGGAATGCATTTTTCCCTGGCCAGCCGGGAGTTAATCGCCGATTCCGTCGAAGTGATGGCCAAAGGGCACCAGCTGGACGCTTTGGTTTTCATCCCCAACTGTGACAAGATCGTTCCCGGCATGTTGATGGCGGCTATGCGTTTAAACCTGCCCGCCATCTTTGTCAGCGGCGGTCCCATGCTCCCCGGCCGCTTTGAGGGGAATGCCGTCAGCCTAAGCACTATTTTCGAAGGGGTCGGGAAAGTGCACGCCGGCTTGGCGGATGAGTCCTGGCTCGCGGGCCTGGAACTGAAAGCCTGCCCGACGGCCGGTTCTTGTGCCGGTATGTTCACGGCGAACTCCATGAACTGCCTGACGGAAGCGCTGGGTTTGGCCCTCCCGGGCAATGGGACGATTCCGGCGGTTTACTCCGAACGGATCATCCTGGCCAAGGAGAGCGGATTCCAGCTTATGAACCTTCTTTGGCAGGATATCCGGCCGCGGGACATCGTCACGGAACGGACACTCAAGAACGGGGTGGCGCTCGACATGGCCCTGGGCTGCTCGACCAACACGATTTTGCACTTGCCCGCCATTGCCCAAGAAGGGCAGATTCCCTGGAGATTGGCGGAGGTAAATCAAGTGAGCGAACGCATTCCCCAATTGTGTAAGCTCAGCCCGGCCGGACCCCATCACCTCTCAGACCTGCATGAGGCCGGGGGGGTAAGTGCGGTGCTGAAAGAACTCTTGGCCGCGGGCCTGTTGGACGGGGACGTGCAGACGGTGTCCGGGGTCACCCAGGCGGAGCGACTGCAAAAAGCCGCGGTCTTGGATGAGACGGTGATCCGCCCCCTCAGCCATCCCTATTCTAAGCGCGGCGGCTTAAAAATCCTCTTCGGCAATTTGGCTCCCGAAGGAGCGGTGATCAAACAAGGAGCCTTGCCCGAGCAAGACCTCGTCTTCGAAGGGATCGCCAAGGTCTTTGACGGAGAGGCGGAGGTAACCCAGGCCATTGCCCGGCGGGAGATTCAGGCGGGCGACGTAGTGGTCATCCGCTATGAAGGTCCCAAAGGCGGGCCCGGTATGCGGGAGATGCTGGGTCCCACTTCCATGCTGGCGGGTATGGGCTTGGACGCCAGCGTAGCCTTACTGACAGACGGGCGTTTTTCGGGCGCCAGCCGCGGTCTTTCCATCGGACATGTTTCACCGGAGGCGGCCTTGGGGGGAGCAATCGCTTATGTCGAAACCGGCGACCGTATCCGGGTCGACTTGCCCCGGGGCCGTCTGGACTGGCTCGTTTCCCCCGAAGAAGAGGAACGGCGCCGACAGACGACAAAGCTCAAGGTTTCGCAACGCCAAGGGTATCTGGGCCGTTATGCCCAAGCGGTCCAGTCCGCGGCCCAAGGAGCGGCGTTCAAACCGGTGGGGGAGGGGTGATCTGATGATGGAAGCTGAGTCCGATCTGATAATGGAACCGGAATCCGGGGCAAACCTGACCGGAGCGGAGATCCTCCTGAAAGCGTTGGCCGCGGAGAATGTTGAACTCATTTTTGGTTATCCGGGAGGGGCTGTGCTTCCTCTCTATGACGCCCTCTTGCAAAGTCCGCTTCGTCATGTCCTGGTGCGCCATGAACAGGCGGCGGCCCATGCCGCCGACGGCTATGCCCGGGTGAGCGGCAAGCCGGGTGTCTGCCTGGCCACCTCCGGTCCGGGCGCCACCAACCTCGTCACGGGAATCGCCAACGCTTATATGGACTCCGTTCCCCTGGTCGTTCTGACCGGACAGGTCCCGACCACCTTGCTGGGCACGGATTCTTTCCAGGAGGTGGATATCACCGGGATCACCATGCCGATCACCAAACACAGTTACTTGGT
This sequence comes from Peptococcaceae bacterium CEB3, assembly GCA_001029295.1. Taxonomy (GTDB): domain Bacteria; phylum Bacillota; class Desulfitobacteriia; order Desulfitobacteriales; family Desulfitobacteriaceae; genus Acididesulfobacillus. The sequence goes on from LDXJ01000064.1 coordinate 115,757, forward strand.
TAAGGATGTCCGGGAGATCCCGCGTATCGTCAAAGAGGCCTTTTATATTGCAGGCAGCGGCCGTCCCGGTCCGGTAGTTATTGATTTGCCCAAAGACATCCAGGCCGCGACGACGGTTCCCGAGGAGGCGAGCCTGAACTTAAAGAGTTATAAAGTTTTCGGCAAGGGAAACGCGGGACAAATCATCGAAGCGGCTAAGGCCATCAGCGCAAGCAAAAGACCGGTTCTCTACGCCGGGGGCGGGGTCATCTCTTCCGGCGCCGACGGGGCCTTGCGTGAATTGTGCCGCAAAACCGGCTTGCCTGTCGTCACTACCCTAATGGGGATCGGGAGCCTTCCCCATGAACATCCCCATCTCTTAGGCATGGTCGGGATGCACGGGACTGTGACTGCCAACTATGCCGTGGACGACTGCGATCTTTTGATCGCCGTCGGGGTGCGCTTTGATGATCGGGTGACGAGTGGGCTGGGCCACCGCTTCGCGACGAAAGCCAAGGTCATTCACATCGATATTGATCCGGCGGAGATCGGGAAAGTGGTTCGAGCGGGTATTCCCATTGTCGGAGACGCCCGCCAGATTCTGGAGAGCATTCTGGAAAGAGTGGAAGCCCCCGAGATAGAGGATTGGTGGAGGCAAATCAGGCTTTGGCAGGAAGACCATCCTCTCAACTATTCTCAGACAGACCTGAGTCCGCGGCTGATCATGGAAAAGATCGGAGAGCTGGCGGGCGAAACCTCGATTGTAGCGACCGATGTCGGACAGCATCAAATGTGGGCGGCCCAGTTTTACCCGGTGCGGCGGTCGCGTCATTTTATTACCTCCAGCGGACTGGGGGCCATGGGGTTTGGTTTGCCGGCCGCGATCGGAGCCCAGCTGGCCCAGCCGGAAGGGTTGGTTTTCTTGGTCGTGGGGGATGGCGGCTTGCAGATGACGATGCAGGAGTTGGCGACTATCGTTCAGTACGACCTCCCAGTTAAGATCGCCTTGCTCGATAACGGGGTCCTCGGTATGGTCAGGCAGCTGCAGGGGGTCTTTTGCGGCGAGCGTTTCAGTGAGATTCAGCTGCACGCCAATCCGGATTTCCTCAAGATTGCTGAGGCTTACGGCATCTTGGGAATGCGAGTGAAGACGGAGGCGGAAGTAGAGGGGGCCGTCCGGGAAGCGATTGAGCACCGGGGTCCTGTGCTCATGGATTTCTTGATCTCAGCGGATGAGTGGGTCTGGCCTATGGTTCCGCCCGGAAAAGCCATTACGGAAATGTTGGGGAGGTAGGGAGGATGTTGCACACACTTGCGGTCCTGGTAGAAAATCATCCGGGGGTTTTAACCCGGGTTTCGGGTCTTTTTGCCCGCCGGGCTTACAACATCGAATCCCTTTCCGTTTGCCAGACGGAAGATCCCGACATTTCGCGCATGACGATCGTGGTGGATGGGGACGACCGGGTGCTTGAACAAGTGACCAAACAACTGCATAAACTGGTGGTCGTGCATAAGGTGGTGGATCTCACCTCTGAGGCGGTGGTAAACCGGGAGTTGGCCCTCATCCGGGTGAAAGTCAACGCGGACAGCCGCTCGGAAATTCTGCAGACCGTTGATGTCTTCCGGGGTCAAGTTGTCGACATGGGGCGTTCCAGTGTGATCGTAGAGCTCACGGGGGACAGCGAGAAGATAGATGCTTTTGTGCGCACGGTGCGTCATCATGGCCTGATGGAACTGGTTCGCACCGGAAAAATTGCCATTTTGCGCTCAGATAACTGACGCTGTCAACGCCGAACATCCCACTGGAACAGGAGGACATCGGATCTTGCCTCTGATTACCGGTGACGAAAATTCCAGCGGGATGAGAAGTAGGCTTTTGATAGAAGGTCCTCGGTTTTCAGGTGCGAGAAGATTCCGGGGGCAATCAAACTTTTAGCTTCAAAAAAATGAGAGGGTGTTAGAAAATGGCAAGAATGTTTTACGACGCGGACGCGAATCTGGAACTTCTCCAAAACAAAGTGATTGCGGTGCTGGGTTATGGCAGCCAGGGACACGCCCAGGCACAGAATTTAAAAGACTCGGGCCTAAAGGTCCTAGTGGGTCTGCGTCGGGGGAGTGCCCGCTGGCTCCAGGCGGAAGCGGCGGGACTCGAAGTCATGACGGTTGCCGAAGCGGCCGCCAAAGCTGACGTGATTCAAATTCTCTTGCCGGATGAGCGGCAGAGCGCCGTCTATCAGGCGGAAATAGAACCTCATCTTAAGGCCGGGAAAGCCCTGGTGTTTTCTCACGGTTTCAATATCCATTTCGGGCAGATCGTACCCCCGAAAGATGTGGATGTATTTATGGTGGCGCCGAAAGGCCCGGGGCATCTGGTGCGGAGAACTTATGAGGAAGGCGCCGGTGTGCCTTGTTTGATCGCGGTGCATCAAGATGCCAGCGGTAAGGCCCATGATTTGGCCTTGGCTTATGCCAAAGGGATTGGGGCGACCAGAGCCGGGGTTCTGGAAACGACCTTCAAAGAGGAGACGGAGACCGACCTCTTCGGAGAACAGGCTGTACTCTGCGGGGGTGTGACTGAACTGATGAAGGCCGGTTTTGAAACCCTGGTGGCGGCGGGATACCAGCCGGAGAGCGCCTATTTTGAGTGTGTGCACGAGATGAAATTGATCGTCGACCTCATTTACGAAGGTGGGATGAGCTGGATGCGCTACTCGATCTCCGACACGGCCGAATATGGGGATATGACGGTGGGCAAGAGGATCATCACGGATGAGACGCGCAAGGAAATGAAAAAGGTCTTAACTGAGATTCAAAACGGAGAGTTCGCCAAACGCTGGCTTTTGGAAAATCAGGTCAACCGGCCCGCTTTCAACGCCATGGCTCGGGCGGAGGCGGAACATCAGGTCGAAAAAGTGGGCAAAGAGCTGAGAGAGATGATGCCTTGGCTGAAAAAGCGCGGCCAATAAGTAAGGGGGGCTGAACAGAGATGCCCATGACGATTACGGAAAAGATTCTGGCGGATCACGCCGGTTTGCCTGAGGTTGTCCCTGGTCAGCTCATTACGGCCAAACTGGATCTGGTGCTGGCCAATGATGTGACCGGACCGATCGCCATCCGGGAGTTTGCCAAATTCGGGGTGGAGAAGGTCTTCGATGCGGGAAAGGTAGCCCTGGTGCCGGATCACTTTACGCCGAACAAAGACATTGCCTCGGCCGAGCAAGCGAAACTCATGCGGGAGTTCGCCCGGGAGCAGCAGATAGAACATTATTGGGAAATCGGTCGGGTCGGGATCGAACATTGTCTTTTGCCGGAACAAGGGGTGACCCTGCCCGGGGATATGATCATCGGGGCCGACAGTCACACCTGCACCTACGGAGCCCTGGGGGCTTTTGCCACGGGCGTGGGGAGTACGGATTGCGCGGCGGGTCTGGCCACCGGTGAGGGCTGGTTCAAGGTTCCGGAATCCATGAAGTTCGTCTTTCACGGGACGAAGTTCCAGCCTTGGGTGAGCGGCAAAGATCTCATTCTTTATCTTATCGGGAAGATTGGGGTGGACGGTGCCCGCTATCGGGCCATGGAGTTTGCGGGGGATGGTATTGCCGCGCTTTCCATGGCTGGGCGCTTCACCATGTGCAATATGGCCATCGAAGCCGGGGGCAAAAACGGGATTATCGCGGCGGATGAAAAGACGGCGGCTTACCTGGAAGGAAGAGCGCGCCGCCCCTACAAAGTCTTTGGCAGTGACACTGAGGCCCGTTATGCCGAGATCATGGAATTTGAGGTGAGTGAGATCCCCCTGCAGGTGGCTTTGCCTCATCTACCGGAAAACACTAAATCCGTAGAGGAGACGGCGGGGATCAAACTGGATCAAGTGGTGATCGGATCCTGCACGAACGGGCGGATCGAGGATCTGCGCGTCGCGGCTGAGATCCTGCGCGGGCGGAAAATTCACCCCGAGCTGCGCGCGCTGATTTTCCCCGGCACCCAGGAAATCTATCGCCAAGCGATGCGCGAAGGGTTGCTGGATATTTTCTTGGAGGCGGGAGCCGCGGTCAGCACCCCCACCTGCGGTCCTTGTCTCGGCGGGCATATGGGCATCCTGGCCAAGGGCGAGAAGGCCCTGGCTACGACCAACCGTAACTTTGTCGGGCGTATGGGTCACCCGGAAAGCGAAGTCTACCTTTCCGGTCCGGCGGTAGCCGCCGCTTCGGCGGTCCGCGGAGAAATCAGCCATCCGGGGGAGGTGGTCGGCAATGGGTAAAGCTTGGAAATTCGGACATGATATCGATACGGACGTCATCATTCCAGCCCGCTATTTGAATAGGTCGGAGCCGGAGTATCTGGCGGCACACTGCATGGAGGACGCGGACGCGGGCTTTGCCCGGGGGGTTAAGGCCGGGGATGTCATTGTCGGCGGCAAAAACTTCGGCTGCGGCTCTTCCCGCGAGCACGCTCCTTTGGCGATTAAAGCCAGTGGAGTTCAGGCCGTGGTCGCGGAGTCCTTTGCCAGGATTTTCTACCGCAACGCCCTGAACATTGGTCTGCCGATCCTGGAGTGCCCGGAAGCGGTGGCAGGAATCGAAGCCGGGGATGAAGTCGAGATAGAGCCGGTCAGCGGCAAGATTACGAACTTGACCCGGAAGACCTCTTTCCAGGCCATGCCCTTTCCGCTCTTTATGCGGGAGCTGATCGCGGCCGGTGGGCTAGTTCCGTATGTGCGGGGGAGGTTAAAGAATGCCTAAGGTAGCGGTCCTGCCCGGGGACGGAATCGGTCAAGAGATTGTGCCCCAGGCGATCCGGGTTTTGCGAGGGGTTTTAGCCGGCGCTTCATTGCAGTTGGAGTTCAAGGAATATCCGGTGGGCGGGGCGGCCATCGACGCGGTGGGCCGGGCTTTGCCGGAGGAGACGCTGACGGCTTGCCGGGAGGCGGATGCCGTTTTTCTGGGAGCGGTCGGAGGCCCGAAGTGGGATACCCTGCCCGCGCCGGAACGCCCGGAGACAGCGGCGCTCTTGGGGTTACGCAAAGCCTTGGGGCTTTACGCCAATATTCGCCCGGTCCGGATGCTGCCGGCTTTGGTGGACGCCTCCACTTTGAAGCGGGAAGTCGTGCAAAATACGGACTTGGTGGTCTTGCGCGAGTTGACGGGAGGCCTTTATTTCGGGGAAAAAGGGCGTAAGGACAACCCGCCGGCGGCTTACGATCTCATGCTTTACACGGAGGGAGAAGTGGAACGGATCGTCCGCTTGGGCTTTGAGACCGCCCGCCTTAGACGCAAGAAGCTCTGCTCCGTGGACAAAGCCAATGTTTTGGAAACTTCGCGCTTCTGGCGGGAAGTGACCCTTCGGGTGGCGGCAGATTATCCGGAGGTCGAGCTGACCCACATGTACGTGGACAATGCGGCCATGCAACTCGTCCGCTATCCGGAGCAATTCGATGTCCTAGTTACGGAGAATATGTTTGGCGACATTCTCACAGACTTGGCTTCCATGCTCAGCGGTTCCATCGGCATGATGGCTTCGGCCAGCCTGAACGGCAAAAAAGGCCTGTACGAGCCGGCCCACGGTTCGGCGCCGGACATCGCCGGAAAAAACTTGGCCAATCCCCTGGCGACGATCCTCTCAGGGGCCTTGATGCTCCGCTATTCCTTCGCCCGGGAAAAAGAGGCTTTGGCTATTGAAGAAGCCGTAGGGAAAGTTCTCGACGCCGGGTACCGCACGGGTGACCTGGCCCAAGCGGGGGACAAGGTTTTGGGTACGAAGGAAATGGGGGATGCGGTCCTGGCCGCCCTAGGGGGATAAGGTCGCGTCGCGCTGGGATCCAGTACTAGGAGCCTGACAGAACCGTAACCCGTTGGTCTCCTAAGAGAAGCAATGTGGGGTTAAGAAGGAATTTAGGCCTGTTCAGGTCTTGTAATCTCCAGCGAGTCAGGATATACTACTATAATACAGATGGAACCTGGAATACTGATGGATGGAATCCGGAATACAGATGAATCGAGCGACAGAAACACAGCTGAAATGTGACAAAAGGCCGATGAGCGGTCCAGTAGGAGAGCGCCAGCAGAGAGGAAACGTTAGGTGTGAGGTTTCCGTTAAGCCCTCCGAACCCATCCGTGAGGTGATGGTGATGAATCATTCGGAACCCTCCGTTAGCAGGGGAGCCATAAAAATGGCGTGAGTTGGCTTGCTTCGGTTTCCGGTGCAGGCAATCAAGGTGGTACCGCGGAAGGCTCTTCCGTCCTTACAAGAGGACGGAAGACGCCTTTTTTTAACGGGAAAAGGCGGTTGCCTCCCGCCATCGAGTGCAGTCGGGCAAGTGACTGTGTTAGGAGTGAATTTTATGGAAAATATCGGTTTTATCGGCGCGGGGAATATCGCGGAGGCTATCATTTTCGGACTGCGGCAAGCCGGCGGCAAGTACAATCTGTGTGTGACCAACCGGTCCAACAATGCGCGACTCGCCGATTTAGCGGAACGCTATCAAATCATCCCGACGGACTTGACTGATTTGCTGCGGTCTTCGCACGTAATTCTCATCGCCGTCAAACCGAAAGACGTCTTGGGGGTGTTGCAAACCCTGGCTGACGCGGGATTAAGCGGCGGGCTGGAGGGCAAACTCATCATCAGCGTAGCCGCGGGGATTCAAGTGGAGACCCTGGAGAAATATTTGCCGGGGGTGGCGGTCGTGCGGGCTATGCCCAACACTTCGAGCGCCGTCCTCCACTCCGTTACAGGTTTGGTACGCGGTCATGAGGTAGATGAGGAGCATGTGCACATGGCTGAGGAGATCTTTTCCTCAGTGGGGCATATCCTTTGGCTTCCGGAAAGTCGGATGAACGCCCTGATGGCCCTGAGCGGCAGCGGACCCGCCTATTTTTACCTCTTCACGGAGTGCCTCGTCCAAGCCGGCGTGGAGATGGGCCTAAGAGAAGAGGACGCGGAAATGCTCTCACGCGAGACTTTGATCGGAGTGGGTAAAATGATGGCTGAGAGCGGCAAGTCCCCGGGACGCCTGCGGCAGGAGGTCACTTCGCCCAATGGCACGACGATAGAGGCCTTGCAGGTATTTTGGGCCGCCAACCTCAAAGGTATCGTCAAGGAAGCGGCCGAAGCCTGTGCCCGCAGGGGTGTGGAAATGGAAGGAGAGTATTCGGGGTGAGTCTGACGTGTCGACGGATCGTCCTGAAAATAGGCAGCAGCAGTTTGAACCATCCGGAAGGAGGGGTCAGCGAGGAAGCGTTGGGTGCAATCGTCGGCGCTGTCGCCGGACTCAAAAGGGCTGGGGTGGAATCTGTCCTGGTCAGCTCCGGCGCGGTGGCCGCCGGGATGGGGAAACTCCGCCTGGACGGGAGGCCGCGGGATATTGCCGGTAAGCAGGCGGTCGCGGCTGTGGGGCAGGGGGTATTGATTGAAAAGTACGCGGCTGCCTTTGAACAGCGGGGCTTGACCAGTGCCCAAGTGCTTTTGTCCAGAATGGATCTGGCGGAAGCCTCCCGTTACCGGAATGCCCAAAATACCCTTGAGAGGCTCCTGCACCTGGGGGCCATTCCGATCATCAACGAGAATGACACGGTGGCGGTGGAAGAGCTCTGTTTTGGCGACAACGACCGCCTTTCGGCCTTGGTCGCCGGCTTGGTCCACGCGGATCTGCTCGTCATCTTGACGGATGTCGACGGGTTGTACAGTGCCAATCCCCGGACCGATCCCTCAGCCGGGCTGATTGAGGAAGTCAGGGATATTGCCGCCGTCGCCGGGGCGGCAGGGGGAACAGGGTCACAGTTGGGTACCGGCGGAATGGCGAGCAAGCTGAAAGCGGCCAAGATCTCCACCCGCTTCGGGATCGGTATGCTCCTGCTCAATTCCAGCCGCATTTCCGAGTTGGGATCCTTGGCCCGGGGCGAAAGGCCCTACGGGACTTATTTTCCGCCGGCGGGGCACCGTTTGTCGGGTCGGAAGCGCTGGATCGCTTACGCGGGACTGTCGGAAGGGAGCATTATTGTCGATGAGGGAGCGGAGAGGGCTCTGCTGGAAGAAGGCAAAAGTCTCTTGGCCAGTGGGATCACCGGCGTGGAAGGAGAATGGGAGCGGAAAGAACTGGTGCGGATTGTAAACGGCGCGGGGCGTGAAATCGCCCGAGGCTTGGCGGAACTGAGCAGCCCGGAAGTGCGCAAGGTCAGGGGCATGCACTCGGTAGATATGTGGGCGGTGCTGTCCGGGTACGACGGAGAAGAAGTGGTGCATCGAGATAATCTGACTCTGATGGTCGATAGCGAAAGGCGGCATACTAGAACAGGATGTTAAGCGAACAAGTTATGTCGGCATCACGAATAGAGCATCGGGGAAATAGAGAAAGGGAACGTTCAGGGACGGGTTGCCGTTGCTGTCGGGACCGTGCCGGGGAGATGGAAAAAGAGAATGTTCGGGGGACAAAGCATAGTTGCTATCGGGAAGGGTGTGCCTGGGAACCAGAAGAAGAGAACGTTCGGCGGAAAAAGTATCGTTCCTATCGGGAATATACGCCGGCGAAGCGGAGCAGCAGAAGGTTCGGGGGATAAGTTATAGTCGCTATCGGCAAGATATGGCGAGGAAATTGAGAAACAGCAGGTTAGGGGGACTTTAAGTATGGAGCTTCCGGAACTGGCGGAGATGGGTCGCAGAGCAAAGGCAGCCGCCCGCAAACTGGCTTTCCTGGGAAGCGCGGAGAAGAACGCGGTTCTCTTGGCGATGGCTGACGCCCTGAGAGAAAACGTTGAAGAAATCTTGACGGCCAACGCCCGGGATGTCGAAGCGGCAGAAGACAAGGGATTGAAAAAGAGTTTGGTTAACCGTCTCAGGCTGACGGAAGCAGGGATTGAGCAGATGGCCGAGGGGTTGCGGGAGGTGGCGGGACTGGCGGATCCGGTGGGTGAAGGGGAGTTTTGGACCCGGCCCAACGGTTTGAGAATTCAACGCACCCGGGTACCCTTGGGGGTGATCGCCATGATCTACGAAGCGAGACCCAATGTCACAGTCGATGCCGCGGCTCTCTGCCTGAAAGCTGGGAATGCCGTGATCTTGCGCGGGGGATCGGAGGCGATCCGGAGCAATATCGTCCTCAGCCGGGTGATTGCCCAGACCGCCGAAGAGCGCGGACTGCCCCAGGGTTCGATTCAGCTGCTCGAACGAACAGAACGCGAGTGGGTTCAGCAGTTACTGAGAATGAACGATTATGTTGACGTCGTAATCCCTCGGGGTGGGGCCGGACTCATCCGGACGGTCATTCAGAACGCGACCGTCCCAGTCATCGAGACGGGAACCGGAGTATGTCATGCTTATGTTGATCAAACGGCGGATTTTGCCAAGGCTATTCCGATCGTCATCAATTCCAAGACGCAAAATCCCGGGGTCTGCAACGCCCTGGAGACCCTCCTGGTTGACGAAAGCATTGCCGAGAATTTTTTGCCGCTCATGGCGGAAGAGTTATACCGGCACGGGGTGGAAATCAGGGGGTGTCGGAAAACCTGTGCTATCCTGCCTGGGGCGGTCCCGGCCACAGAGGAAGATTGGCCGACCGAATACCTGGATCTGATCCTGAGCGTCCGGGTGGTGCAAGGTCTCGACCAGGCCTTAGATCACATTTTCCGCTATAGTACGAAACATTCGGAGACAATCATTGCGGAAGATTATTCCCGGGCTCAGCGGTTCCTGCGGGAAGTGGACGCGGCGGCGGTCTATGTCAATGCCTCCACAAGGTTCACGGACGGCGGGCGTTTCGGTTTTGGCGCGGAGATTGGGATCAGCACGCAAAAGCTCCACGCCCGGGGGCCGATGGGTTTGCGGGAACTTACCACTACGAAGTATATGATTTACGGCAGCGGGCAAATTGTGTGAAAGAAGGAGCAGCTACGACATGAAGTGACTGCTAAACGGGGGGGCCGAGAGCGAAACTGGAAGGCGGGTGGAAATGTGGCACAGACTCCTCAAGAGGTTCCGGTGGTTGTCCTTTACGGCAAAGAGGGTTGTTGTCTATGCTCCGAGGCGCTCAAGGTGCTGCTGCGTGTTCGGCAGTTCGTGCCTTTCACCCTGGTGCAAAAGGATATTACCGACGATGACGGGCTGAGGAAAAAGTATCAGTATTCGATTCCGGTGGTTTCCATCAACGGTAAAGAGAAGTTCGCCTATGAGGTGGGTGAAGAGGAACTGAAATCCGAGTTGGCGGCGGCAACCGGAGAACTGAAAGGAATGTGAAGGAGATACCGCGGCCCGGAATATGAAAAGGGGAGAGACTTTAGCTAAGTCTCTCCCCTTTTCCAAATCCGTTATTGCCAATCCGGTAGAAGAGTTCTGCAGAAAACCGGTGCTGGCCGACTTTCCGGATTAACACTCAGGCGCTACCAGTAGGGAGTGAAAACAGACGCACAATCGGAAAAGCCTTAGGAGAAGCGGGCTCGAGAAAAGCCCGCTTCTATGTGTTTCCGTGGATTGAACTGGATTCCGGAAATCGTTGAATTTAGGACGAATAAGCAACGGAGCCAGCGTGCTACACTGTCCTAATACGTGTAGCTATTTTGCAACAATGTCCCATATGAGTGTTGCGCTTTAAGGTTATGGAAATAGTCAAAAGACTCAAACAACGGACCCTGAGTCTTAATAGGCTTTACTACAGCCGCTTGGCATGATATTTGCATAATGTCCATAATGTTTGGGATGAGAGAGGGGTACAACTGGCTCAAAAAAAGGGGGTTAGAAATCACAGAAATTGAAACATGACACGCGCATCGCCCCGTGAATTATTCGGGATGATCTATCTAATAACATGAATGGAAGGATGTTGCGCATGAAGACCAGAGACAGAGTTGCTTTAGTAACCGGGAGTGGGCAAGGGCTGGGAAAAGCGGTCGTTTTCGCTTTAGCAAGGGAAGGCGCCAAAATCGCGCTTAACGATCTATCTTTCAATGAAAAAAAGGCGTTGGAGACCGTTGAGGAACTGCGGGCCATGGGGACAGAGGCTGAGGTCTTTCTGGCGGATGTGACTCAAGAGGCCGAAGTCGATACGATGGTTGATACGGTTATAAAACGTTATGGACGGATCGATATTCTCGTGAACAACGCGGGGATTAACAGGGATGGTCTGGTCCACAAAGGGAATCTGCAAACCTGGAGCGCCGTATTGGATGTCAATCTGACAGGCCCTTTCATCTGCACTAAAGCCGTATTACCCAGCATGAGAAAAAACAATTATGGCCGCATTGTCAACATCTCATCTCTTACTGCTCGCATGGGAATTGTCGGGACCGGATATTATGCAACGACAAAGTCCGGCTTAATCGGGTTAACAAGGGTTACGGCCGCGGAAAACGCCACAAAGGGAATAACCTGTAATGCCTTGGCTCCGGGTTATATTAAAACGGATATGATGCTGAAATACCCGGAGGAACAACTTCAGGCGCTCATCGCAAAGATTCCGGCAGGCCGTCTGGCAGAACCGGAGGAGATTGCAGAGGCGGTTTTGTTCATGGCTTCGGACTCGTCCGCGTATATTACAGGCGCAGTCCTCGATATTAATGGGGGATATTTGATTTAACCCGACATGCATACGTTACACGAGAGTGCCAATGGAGACGCGAAATATGGAAATGTTAATTAAACGGTTTAGGCAAAAAGATCGGTTAGCCCTAAGCAAATTGATAACAATGGTCGAGAATAATAGTCCTTTCATGCTGGAAATTATGAAGGCTATTGAACCTATGGCAGGTAACGCTTACGTGCTAGGAGTTACAGGTCCCCCGGGGGCGGGCAAAAGTACACTTGTTGACAAGCTGATCCGTACGTTTCGTCATGAAGGTCAGAAGGTCGGTGTTCTGTGTGTGGACCCCAGCAGCATTTTCAGTGGGGGAGCTTTCCTTGGCGATAGGGTGCGTATGGAGTGGGCCTATAGAGACGACGGTGTGTACTTGCGCAGTTTAGCCACGCGTGGGGCGCTGGGAGGTTTAGCGCCCAGGACCAGTGAAATCATAAAAATTCTAGATGCTTTTGGGGTCGATATCATCATTGTCGAAACAGTCGGTGTGGGTCAAATGGAATCGGACATCATTAGATATTCAGACACAAAAATCGTTGTTTCGGTTCCGGGATTGGGAGACGAAATGCAAGCATTAAAAGCCGGAATACTGGAGATTGCAGATATTTTTGTCGTGAATAAAGCGGATCTCCAGGGTGCGCAAGATGTAGCCGACGACCTGCAAATGATGTTGTATTTGAGAAAAGACAGTGACTGGACGCCAGAAATCGTGTTGACGGAGGCACAGAGTGAGCGGGGTATCCTGGATTTATATCAGGCGATTCAAAGACACAGGGACTATTTGTCCCAATCCGGACGGGGAGAATTACAGACAAAGCGACGACGGGAACAAACTTGCCATTACGCAATCCAAGAAGTGCTCAAAAACTATATGGAAAAAAGCTTCGGAGAGATAGAGGAGGTAAGAAACATTTTTGAGGTTGTTCGGGAAGGAAGCCTTAATCCCTATAAAGCAGCGGACGAAGTCCTAAAAATAATATTCAATTCAAAAAAGACACTAATGGAAGGTGATTAAACGATGTCTAATTCGAATGATAAAGAAAAGAAAAAAGAGAAGAAAACAACGGAAGAATTAATAAAAGAGAATACGAAAAATTTAGGGAAAAGCCAGGTCTATGATCCAGCCTATCTGAAAAGAGTAAAGGGAGGTCAAGATCGTTGGAAAGAACACGGTGTTAAACCGGATAATCTAAAGCATTGGGAGACCGTGCCTTTAACGGTTCTGGGTTCAGAGATTCCGCGAGAAATGGTCTACAGCCCATTAAGTATCGAAAATAACGATTATGAGGAACAATTAGGTAATCCTGGCGAAGCACCGTTTACCCGGGGAATTCATAGTAATATGTACCGTGGCAGAACCTTTACCCAGCGGCAACTTGTCGGCTTTGGCGGCCCAGAAGATACGAATTCAAGAATAAAGTATTTGCTGAATCATGGAGCCACAGGTATAAACCTCTTATTCGATATGCCTACGATCCAGATGTATGATTGTGACGACCCCATGGCCACGGGTTCAGTGGGTTCCTGCGGAGTGAGTGTCAACCACGTCAAGGACTGGGAACTGCTTTATGACGGTATTGATATAGCCAAAGAAACTTCTTCCATAGTAACACACTATCCCTCAAATACGGCCTGTCTGTTTCCCATGTACTTGGTTATGGCTGAGAAAAGAGGGATCTCGTGGGATCAATTAAAGGGTAGTGTACAAAACGATATGACGTTGGAAGAACTTGTTCGCAATGCATCCGAATATATTCCGCCCAAGGATTGCTTCCGGATTGAGTGTGACAATATAGAGTTCATCCGGAAAAATGTACCGAAATGGAATTTTATTACGATTAACGGCTACAATTTCCGGGAATTTGGCACCTCAAGCGTTACGGAAATGGCAGTGGCTGCCGCTCATGGTATGGCAATTTTGGACGAAATGATTCGCCGTGGCTACGAAGTGGATTGGGTCGCTGAAAGGCTGGCTTTTTTCTGGTCGGGCGGTATGGACTTCTTTGAGGAGATCTGCAGACTTCGGGCCATGAGAAGACTGTGGTACAGAATCGTAAAATTCAAGTACAAGGCAAAGAGTGATCGGTCAACCTGGATGAGATGTCATCTGCAGACCTCGGGCATCAGTCTGGTCAGGGAAGAACCGTATAATAACATCGTTCGATCAGCGTATGAGGCCCTGGCCGCTGTCCTGGGCGGGGTACAATCTTTGCATGTCGATTCTTATGACGAGGCTATTTCGGTTCCGTCCGAGGAAGCATCCCTGATTTCTTTGCGCACACAGCAAATTATTGAACATGAAACGGGAATTACTTCCGTTGTGGATCCATTAGGAGGGGCCTATTATGTGGAAGCCCTGACCAATGAGATGGAAGAGAGAATTTTAGCCGAAATTACGGAGATAGAAAAACACGGTGGTTATGTTGAAGCAATCGCCAACGGCTATTTATCTCAGAAAATATTCAATTACATGTATAAAGAACAAATGAGAATTGAAAAAGGCGAGATAAATATTGTGGGTCATAATTACCAGAAGAGTGCTGAAGGGAAAGACTTCGAATCTTTCCGCTATCCGGAAGAATGTGAAGAAGTACAACTAAAAAGACTGCATGAACAGAAACAGAATAGAAACAATGCCAAAGTTGAGACCGCCCTTAACGAATTAAGGACAGCCTGCAAAGACGGCGGGAACATCATGGAATATACAGTTAATTGCGCCAGATCGGGCTGTACGGTCGGTGAGCAATGGAAAGTATTCAAAGAAGTTTTTGGCCTGTGGAAAGGACCTAGCATATTCTAATCGAAAGGGGAGGACGACGTTGAACGAGAAAACCAAAGTGCTCATGTGTTGTCTGGGACCAGAGACGCATAACCGTGGAATCATAATAGTGAGTACTATTTTGAAAGAAGAAGGAATGGAAGTCGTATACATGGGTAACACCACTGCGGAAAATGCGCTCAAAGCAGCGACAGAGGAAGATGTGCAAGTAATCGGGGTCAGCTCACTGTCGGGAGCCCATCTGCGCACGGGGAAACGCCTCGTAGAATTAGCGAAACAAAAAGAGCTTGATAAAAGCATAGCCTTTGTCATGGGCGGCGTTATACCCCCGAATGATATCAAGATCCTTAAGGACATGGGATTTTATAAGGTTTGCGTTAGTGGCACAAAAAGGGAGGAATTAGTGGCAGCGATGAAGGATGCGGCTCATTCGGTCTGCGCCTATACTGTTAAATAGACCCATGGCGTGGGCCGGGTGCGATGGATTGAGGCTTTGCGCGAACCATCGATCTGGAAATCCCCCTACGTGTTCGTAGGGGGATTGTTTTGGCTCGCCCTGGTATTTAGTCAGTTTGGTTCGCAGTGAAGTTTCTTAAACTTGCGGTAAAGCGTGCTTCTCGCCATTTTTAATTCAGCCGCTGCTTTTGTCATGTTGTAATTGCATTCACTGAGAGTCTTGAGCAGAAAATCCCGTTCGGCGCTTTGTACTACGCCCAAGCGGGGCTCGGGTTCGTATAGATTTTGTTTTAGGTCCGTCAAATGCAAATACACACTGTCTCTGAAATGGACAGCGGTTTTTTTGTTCGGTGGTTCGGAGAGCTCCGGTGGCAGGCAGTCTGAGGTAATATAGCCGCTGTCACAACAATTCAGCTGAATGGTACGTTCTATAACGTTGTGTAATTCCCGGATGTTGCCCGGCCAGTGATAAGACTCTAGTATTCGCACAGCCTCGTCGCTTATCTGCAAGTCCGGTCTGCCCAATTCTCGCCGGGCTTTTTCCAGAAAGGAAGAGACCAAAAGGCTAATGTCTTCGAGTCGTTCCCGCAGAGGTGGTAAACTTATATTAATAACATTTAATCGGTAGAATAAATCTTCGCGGAAATTACCGTTTCTAACTTGGTCAAAAAGGTTTTTATTGGTAGCTGCAATAATCTTCACATCGATTGGGATCGTATGGCGACCCCCAATTCGGCTGACCGTCCGTTCTTCTAGAACCCGCAATAAATTTACTTGTTGATCAAGTGGCATCTCACCGATTTCATCCAGGAAAATGGTTCCGCCACAGGCCAATTCAAATTTGCCGGGGTTTCCGCCTTTACTGGCTCCCGTGAAAGCCCCCTCGGCATAGCCAAATAGTTCGCTGACGATCAGGTCTTTGGGCAAAGCACCGCAATTAATGGTGACAAACGGCCCTGCGGATCTCTGACTGCCGACGTGAATGGCTTGGGCAAACAGTTCCTTGCCGGTTCCGCTTTCGCCTTGGATGAGAACTGTAGAGTCATTTAATGTTGCGCGTTTGGCCATTTCAATACTTTTGAGGAATGACTGATCGTGGCCCAAGATACTGGCGAAACTATAGCGTGCAGCACTGTTTCCGGCTTCGCTCCGGGTGTTGTTGCCTGCCGCCCTGTTGTGAGACTTAACCTTGGCTCTATTCCAAAACGTGTCAACCGGGTCGGTTTCGCGTGGCAGACCCTCAGGTTCCAAATAGGGATTCCTATGCTTGTCAGGAGGGGAGGCGGCACGAACAGTGACCAATACGCCGATGGGCTTGCCATTTTCCACCATTTGCGTTCCGGCGATGTGGAGTTCTCGCGACAATTTAGTCTCCATAATGGTTGCTTCATATTGACGATTCGGTTCTCCACGCGACAAGATTTCCGATATCGCGTTTTGTAGACTGGGAAAGCCAGCCAAATTCCGGCCGATAATCAATCCGGGTTCGGCACCGAGTTGTCTGGCCGCCCGCTGATTAATATGGGATACTCTCCCATGAATGTCGATCGCGAGACTACCGTCGGCGTTAGGGGTAGTGGACACGGCCAAATATTGATCAGTTAATTTCTGCTGCCGGATCATTTCCTTTTGGTGCAAAGACATTTCAATGGCTCTGGCCTGAGCGACTACGAGTCCAAGCGTATGGGACTGATGATAGTTCCAAGATCCTGTAATGTCGAGGATCCCCAGAATATCCCCAGTAACCGGATTGTGGATTGGCGTAGCGGAGCAGGTCCACGTATGCCAACCCTCACAAAAGTGTTCGGCAGAAAAAATCTGGACCGGACTATTAAGTTTAAGGGCCGTACCAATGGCATTAGTACCCGCTCTTTCTTCACTCCAGTCAGCACCCGCGCTTAAATGGTTTAAAGCAGCGCGATACTGAATGTCTGAGTCACCTATGACTTCGACGATCTGGCCAAGGTTATTGCAGAGAAAAGCTACATGTTTGGTGTCGGTAATTATCCGGGCCAAGTCTTTGAGGATGGGCCCAGCCGACTCAATCATTTCACTCTCTGTTTTGATGTTGTACACGTCTTCCTCACCAAGCACGATTTGAGCCTTAATAGAACCAGGATTAACCCCATACGAACTGCTGCGTTTCCACGATTCACTGACCAAAGGTCGCAAGTCTTTTTCCGGTACTTTACCGTTGGCAAGAAAAGCGTCCCACATTCTGGCTAATTCCCTGCTTACCTTTGCGGGTTCATTCGTTGCCGAAACAGCGAGTGGAGAAATATTCAAGGCGAAGACCCCCCAAATAATTCTAGCAACACAGCACGTAGTAGCACACAATAAATTATACTGTAGTGGCAATATTCCCACAATATAAAACCCCCGAAATGCTGTAAATCAATTCCGAGCGGTTGGTACAGCCGTGGTGGGAAATGCTCCATTAGTATAGGTAGAGTCTTTTGTGAGTCATTGCCGGAGTTCTGGGGCAACTTGAGGGTTACGTAGTCTATAATTGTGGACTCCGGCTATTGGAAGAGCTTCCACACACAGATCTGTTTCCAAAATGTCCAGGTGGGCCTTTACCTCTTTCATAGCCAGCCAGAGTTGTGGGGCTGTGAGCTTACGTCCAAGATCTGATAAAAGGTCTTCGCTTATTTCGAAGGTGCTTTTGGGTCGGACACCAACCATAGCCAAGATGTTGGCTCGCCTGACGTTTATTCCGTTCAATATGCTTCTAATGCGCTCCGCGTAATTATACACTAAGGGACCGTGCCCAGGTAAACATAGTCGGATAGGAAGAGAAAGATTAGCACTGAGAGAATCTACATATTCCCGTAGTCCTCCTTGGTGAGTTCGTTGTTTAGTCAAATCTAAGTCTGGGTTGGGACTAATCTTGGACAGAATATGATCTCCGGTGAAAATTAACCCGCCTTCGTCATAGAGACATAAACCAGCCGGGGAATGTCCAGCGCAACATTGAACATGCCAATTCTGAAAACCGGCAAAGATCATAGAGCCAGGGGCCAAGGTCCCAATCTGGCTAGCAGGGGTTATTTCACCTCCTAACCCCCGGAGAATTTCTAAATACTGTAGAATGTGCTTGCTGAGTTTCCCCGGGACTCCCGATGTCGCCAAATGTTCCCGGACCATGTCACTTGCCAGATCCTGCTGAAAATCCAGCATATTTTGTTTCTCGGGGGCAGACATGAATACGTCCGCCCCATTGATCTGGCGAAGGTGCTCCAAAAGACCATAATGGTCGACATGACCGTGGGTAATGATGATCCGGCGGATATCCCTTAAACGCCTTCCAACACTTCTCAAGCCCGTTTCAATTCCTTGTTCAACACCGGGATAACATAGACCCGTGTCAATCAGGGTGGGCATGTCACCTTCAAGGAAATAAATATTGACCTTCCCTACATCAGGTAGGGGCACACTGATTTTGAATATTTTATCCGTAACTGCTTCCATGGGGCAACCTCCTCATTATCCAATAGGCTCGGGGAATCCAGTGGATGACAATAATCAAGTGATAGACATAACAAGAGGCAATATTCCTCCGAGGGCCTGGAGGGGATAGTAGACCGTAAACTGTTTATCACTTGCAAGAATCCGGCCAGTACAACCCAGCACGGAAGATAATGTGCTCACTCAAGATAATGTGCTACAGTGTCCTGATACGTGTAGCCATTTTGCAACAATGTCTCATCCGAGTGTTGCGTTCTTGAGGTTATGGGAATAGTCAAAAGACTCCCACAATGGCACTTGCGTCTTAAAAGGATTTGGCTCAGCCGCTTGGCATGAAAGTTGCATTTTGCCCATATTGTCCGGGAGGAAAGAAATAATAAAATTTGGATCAAAAAAGGGGGGTCAGGAACCACTGAAGTTGAGGAGAAGTGGTCGGAGGACAGTGAACTCGTTCAATTAAGTTAACTGAAAGGAGACGTAATAGTGACAAAACTCGGTATTGAGTTCGACAAAGAGGCTCAGAAGAAGCTTGATGTACCGTTGGGGGAACGGGAGATGTACCCGTATCCCGGGATGTACGTGGCGGAATCATTGAAAGAACAAGATGTTACCATTGCCTTCGGTGTACCGGGAGGGCATATTTGGCACTTTATCGACGGGATCAGCCGGATTGGAATTAAGACCGTCACCTTTGCCCATGAACAAAACGCAGTTTACGCGGCGGAAGCCTATGCTCAAGTCTCCCGCAAACACGGCGTTTGTTATGGTACAGTGGGCCCCGGGGTAGGCAACTCGATTAGCCCCATTCACCAAGCCTGGCTCAGCCGGACCCCGCTCTTCTTTATCTGTGGTGGACATGAAGTAGAACATGATAAATTATGGAATACCATTCAGGAAAGTTATGCTGCTGAGATGACTGCCAGTATTACCAAGTGGGCCCAGAGGGTGGTTTATCCTAATACAATCAAACAGTTTTTCGCCAGAGGGTTAAAAACTGCCATGACATTCCCTTACGGACCGGTTCTAATGGAATTGGGCATTAGCTGCCTGTTTACACCTAAAGATGCCAACGACCGGATCTGGTACGGGTCCTGGGGCGACCATGCGACGTGGATACCTGACTGGCGGCGTGATGAGACGACGAAGCCCATCACATCAGCAGGTAATCCGGATGATATCGCCCGTGCGGTCAAGGTCCTTTATGAAGCGGAAAAACCGTTCGCCATGATAGGTGACGGCGCCCATTGGGCGGATGCCGGGGCCGAACTGCAGGAACTTTTTGAGCTTGCACGGGTGCCCTTTACGACCCGGCGCCTCGGTCGCGGTGTGATCCCGGAGACCCACCCGATGTGTCATCGCGGTGTACCGCCATTCCGCAAAGAAATTGATTTAATGTTCCCGGTGGGGGTGGAGGTCGGCTTCTTTGACGGCTATGCGGGAAAATGGCCGGCCGCTGTGCAAGTCGCCGAGTCGGCGGAAATGATTTACACCTATATCGATACTATGGCAACGGTGGTTGGGAACCCGAAGCTTGTCGCGAAACAAATGATCGATTATATCAAGGCGAACGGGCTGACCCCGCCGGCCGGGCGCGAAGAATGGGTCAAGAAATGTCAGGCTTCCCAGGTTGACGGAACTGAAAAGCGCCGGGCGAAAGCCATGAAGTTTAAGGACCATCCGCGCTACAAGGAACACCCCTTTATGCATTTTGGCTATTTAGCCCAAGCGACCCAGGATTATTTGGCGGAACATTATGATAATAAAGTTCGCATTCTGATCGACGGGTACACGATGTCCGATTTCGTCATGACTTACCTCGTATGCACCAGACCGGCCCAAATATTGACGGCTTCAGACTACGCCGGCGTCGGTCACGGGGTAGGGCAGGCCATCGGCGTGGCCTTCGCGCAGATGGAACAGGGCGACAAGACTCCGGTTCTTGCTCTGATGGGCGATTCCGGCATGGGAAATGCCATGATGGATATCGAAGTGGCTGCCCGATATAAATTACCGATCGTTTACCAGGTTACCAACAATGATGGTTGGATGCCTGGCATGAAGTATGTGTGGTATGGGGAGAAGTGGGAAAATCTGGGTGAACAAGATGCGTTGGGTAGTGATTGGAACGGAATTGAACAAATGGGTCAGGAAAGGTTACCTATCCGTTATGATAAAATCGCCCAGGAACTGGGCTGCTATGGCGAAACCGTCACCAGCCATGACGATTACCCGGCAGCTCTGGACCGTTGCTTCAAGGCGGCTGAAAAGGGGCAGCCGGCTGTTCTGAACTGCATGATGGATAAACACCTTGTCAACAAAGCAGTGTACAGTCCGGTTTACGCCTTGATGTACCAGCATATTCCGTGGGTAGATTTGCCGGAAAGAGGAAGAGCGGTGCGCCGTGCTATTTGGGGCAAGGAGCGGGCTTTCAAAGGCTTGGTCGATTACCCGAAGATGACCGTTCCCGACAACTGGGAGCCTTTGACAGATGACGAAATTCCGATTAGGAAGGATTAGCCGATACGATGGCATGGAGCACTGCTCATGCAGGCTCCTTGCCGCTTTCAAAATGACGGGAGGGTGTTCTGACACACTGAAATGTACTGGGGAGTGGGCGAAATGAGAGCTTCGGTGGCAGGAAAGACCGAAAACTGTACAAAATGCAATTTCTGCAAATTTATGCTCAATTGCAGTCAACAGCGATGCATCGGATGTGGTCAGTGTGTTTCAGCTTGCCCTAACGAAGCCAGGGTAATGCTTCCAATCCGCCGCAACGAAAGGATTAGGCTGGTGGTCGATGGAAAAAGAGTGGAGGTGCCGAAGCAAATTACGATCCTGAAGGCTCTGGAGCTTGTCGGGTACACTGTAAGCAATCACCCAAAGCAGGACGGTGACATTCTGGCCCCTTGTCAAATGGGTGGATGCGGAGCCTGCGCCGTCCTTGTTAATGGGAAGCTTAAGCCCAGTTGCACGACGGAAGCGGAAGAGGGTATGGACATCCGCACAGAGCCGGCTGAGATCATTTTAAAGGAACCCATTCGGTTGGCCAACCATTTTGACGCTTATCAAGGTGGGATAATCGGAGCGGCTCCCATCAGAACCAGCGGAGTGACTGAATACGCTTTCTTCGCTCAGGGATGCAATCTGCGTTGTCCGGCTTGTCACAATTGGGATATAACCTTTTCCAGTATCGGTAAATACTGTACGCCGCGGCAGGCTGCTGAAATCATGGAACGAGGCAGAGTTCGCAGCGGAGTATCCAAAATTTCGCTGACCGGGGGAGAGATAACTTTGAACCGCCCTTGGCTCATGCAGTTTTTGCGGGAATTCAAGACACTTTGTAGTCTCCCGGAGGTGACTATTCAGTTGGACAGCAATGCGAGTTTTTTGTCTCCGGATTATATTGATCAACTATTTGAAGCTGGGATAACAGATATTTCTCCGGATGTTAAAGGATTGTATTTGGACACCTATATGAGATTTACCGGAGGGCATGACCGGGAATTAGCTGAACTGAACGTGAAGACATCGTGGCAGGCGGTGGAATATTTGCTTCAAGAGTATATGCAAAAAATGTTCATCGTTTTAGCGATACCTTATCACGCCGCCTTTATAGGGATGGAGGAAATCCAGGAAATCGCGCGAAGAATTTTTGCCCTTAACCCTGATGTGTGTATTAGTTTGATTGATTATCAACCCGCTTTCAGACGTCGTGACCTACCGGCGACAAGTACGAAAGGAATGGAAGAGGTTCATCAGATCTTGTTGGATTCGGGCTTGCGTAGAGTGTTATGGCAGACAGGGGACCGACTGGGATTGGCACTGGATCCGGATGACTTGTTTTTGGAACTGAATACTTTTTAGTATTTCTTACGAGAACTGTGAAGATTACTGTATAGCCCTTTTAAGATAAATGAAAGAATTGGATTAGAGGTGGTCATATGCAGTGTTTTAGAGTGGCTGTAAATGGTGTTAACTACAATATCGAGGTAGAGGAAATTTCTAAGGGTATGACTGCTAAAGAGAGGAACGGGCAAGTATCGAAACCATCAGTGGTACCGCAACTGGCCGTGGTTCCGACAAATCGTAAAGAAGCTCCAAAAGAAGCTCCTAAAGTAGCCTCTAAAGAAACCCCTAAAGAAGCCCCTAAAGAAGCCGCCAAAGAAGCTTCGAAGAAGAACGGAGGCAATGCCCAGATCGTGTCGCCTATGCCGGGCATGGTCGGAGAAATTATGAAAGTTGCCGGAGACTCTGTGGCTGCCGGCGAAACGATTATGTTGCTGGAAGCGATGAAATTGGAAAATGATATTGTGGCACCTAAAGACGGAGTTATCGGGATGCTCTATGTTTCTACGGGTCAGGGCGTTAATGTCGGAGATCTTCTGGCCGAAATAGATTAATAAATGGTGGTGAGAAAGATGATTGATTTTGCGCTGGTCGGCGTTGTTCTACTGGGCGGGATTGTGATCGGAATAGGTTCCTTGTTCCTAGCCATGGGGTTTCTCACCGCGTTTCTAAAACGAATGGGTGTTGGCGTTGAATTTACTCCAGTATTGCCACCATCCAGACGAAATGCGGAGATACCATCATCGAACATGGGACGTTTGCATCTGGAGAGTCAGGTGATATCTGATTCGATACCTGATTCAAAGTTGGAGGGAATGGATCAAAGTGAAGGGGCAGAGATTGATGAAAGGGTGCAAGACGCTACTTTACCCGGGGTGGGTCAACAAGAGCTGGATGCCAAAATTGTCGCAGCGATTTCCGCGACACTGTGTGCCGGCGGATTCATCCGGAAGAATAGTCAGAAGATTAAAGAGGTGCGGTTCGTGAACTAGATCCACTCAGTTCGGGCGGGTTTTTAGTAGAGACTGTAGGCAAAGGACGGCGTAGCGGGTTTGCTACAGTGTAGCGGCAGATTTTGCAACACTCAGTGCTGAACCGGCATAAAAAATAGCTCATAGGGCTCATAGATGGGAGAGAGACGTTGAGTTGGATGTTGGCATGTTATTTGCAAAATACACTGTGGAAATGTTGGGATTATTTGAAAAACCGGATTGGCAAGGGGGGGATTCAGCGATTATAAGATTTGCAGACTTATAGGGCTATAAAAGTAGGCATGTCGGAGGGGGGATAGTAGTCTGGGATCGTGAATTTTGTAAAAGTCAAGATGGTATTGCCCATCCAGGGCTAAAATGTTTTTGAAAGGACGTGGCGTCATGAAACTTTTATTACCGAAAAAGGTGACTTTTACTGAACTCTTTGCCAGGGACGGCTTGCAGAACGAAACCGCTTTTTTCCCCACCGACGCTAAAATCTACTTCATCAACAAGGCCTCCGAATTGGGCTTTCAGTGCGTCGAGGTAACGAACTTTGCTCACCCCAAGAACATGCCTCAGTTCAGAGATGCGGAGGAGGTCTTAAAACGCATTACCAGACGCCCGGGTGTCGTCTACAAGTGCTACGGTATGTCTGACAAAGCATTTGAACGGGCGGTTAAGGCCAAGGAAGAAGGGTATGGTCCGGACGTGCTGGCATTCACCTTTTCAATGACCGAGTCCCACAGCAAGCGAAACGCCGGGCGTACCCATGAGGAATACTGGAGACAGATTCCTCACTGGATCGAAATGGCGCACAGTGTGGGGATCAAAGTGGACTTTGCGATGGCCGGTGTGTTTGGCTGTCCCATAGAAGGACCGGTGCCATTGAACCGGCCCTTGGAGATTCTCGAGCGGGCGCTGGAAATGGGTGTTGACAGTGCCACACCGTGCGATACAACCGGCGAGGCGTCGCCCAACCGGGTCTTCGAATTTTACACCAGGCTGAGAGAAAAATTTCCCAACGCGGATGTTCACGTGGCTCATTTTCACGACTCGCGGGGCATGGCGATGGCTAATTATCTTACGGCTGTTTACGCCGGAGTCACGCACATTGAAACTTCGCTCGGCCAGTTAGGGGGTCAGCCGGCCTTTATCATGGACGGAGTACCGGGAATCGGAACCGGAACCAACTATTGCCCCAGTGATATTGTCGGTAACGGTTCTACCGAAGATGCTTTGGTCATGCTGGACGAAATGGGCATTGATGTTGGGGTTGATATCGACGCAGTCTTGGAACTGGGACGGGTTTTGGAATGGAGCTTGGGTAAGGAATTACGTCCGTACACGACGAAAACAGGCCGGATTCCGAAGGGACCTACGGCATGGCAAGCCACTCCTCCTTATCGTCGTGGTTGGTGGGCTTATCCGACCGTTTCTCAGGCTCATACGAGTAAGGTGGTCGAAGATAGACGGTTCGGTGAAGAGAAGCAGATTGCCGAAGTTAAACGGAGAGAGTTTGCCAATTTGCAGGAAGCAAAATGAGAAATAAGGAAGCAGGGGTCTTTTAAGATGGGTGAAGTTGTGATTGTTAGCGCTGTCCGCACGGCGATTGGTTCCTTTAACGGTACTCTGGGAGTCGTTCCAGCTGTCCAACTGGGTGAGGTTGTAATTAGAGAAGCTCTTAACAGAGCTGGCCTGACCGGAGCTGATGTGGACGAGGTGTTTATGGGAAATACCCTGCAAGCCGGTCTGGGACAAAATCCGGCCAGACAGGCCGCTGTCAGAGCAGGAATCCCAGTGGAAATACCGTCACTAAGCATTAACAAAGTTTGTGGGTCTGGTCTTAGGGCGGTTAGTCTGGCGGCGCAGACCATCTTGGCCGGAGATTCAGACGTTGTGGTAGCAGGCGGCATGGAGAACATGACCTTAGCTCCTTATGTACTTCCGAACAACCGTTGGGGGCAGCGCATGGGCAATGGAGAAGTTGTCGATAGCATGATCAAAGATGGCTTGTCATGTGCGTTTAACTCCTACCATATGGGTATTACAGCTGAGAATGTGGCGGAACGTTTTCAGATCAGCCGGGAAGAGCAGGACGCTTTGGCCGTCGAAAGCCAGCAACGGGCCGAAAAGGCGATTGCGGCCGGCAAATTCAAAGCTGAGATAGTAACAGTCCAGATACCGCAACGCAAGGGCCCCAATGTGGAGTTTAGTACGGATGAGTTTCCCAAAGCAGGCGCCAACATGGCTAACATGGCAAAATTGAAACCCGCATTCAAAAAAGATGGCACTGTCACTGCAGGCAACGCCTCTGGGATCAATGACGCGGCAGCCGCCGTAGTGTTGATGTCCGGCCAGAGAGCGAAAGATTTAGGGATTCAACCGTTGGCGAAGATTAAAGGGTACGCTTCCGCCGGTGTGGACCCGGCCATCATGGGCACAGGACCGATTCCGGCTACCCAAAAGGTACTGCGAAGACTGGGGTTGAGTGTATCGGATTTAGGACTGGTCGAGGCGAACGAAGCGTTTGCAGTCCAAGCTCTGGCGGTCACGCGCGAGTTGGGACTGAACCCCGAAAAAACCAACGTTAACGGGGGGGCTATTGCTCTGGGTCATCCTATCGGTTGCAGTGGAACCCGGATCTTGGTGACCCTGCTCTACGAAATGAAGAGAAGAGGTGTCGAATTGGGTTTAGCCACCCTATGCATCGGCGGCGGAATGGGAACAGCTATGGTTGTAGAAGCCTAGTGGTTTGGGGGTGTGTTTGTTGGAAAGAGGGCTTTTACCATGGGATTGGAACGTATTGAACAGTTGCAGGAGTCACTTCAGGCAAACGGACTGGTGGCGGCTTTAATCATGCATCCTCTGGATGTGTACTATTACGCGGGTACGGCTCAGCCATGCAACTTAATCATTCCGGCACGCGGGGAACCTTGTTTGCTAATCCGGCGTGCGGAAGAATTTGCGCGGCGGGAGACTTGGGTGAAGAACAATAGAGTGGGTGCAAGCCTGAGGAACGTCAAGCATGTTTTTGAGGAATTAGAGATTTCGGACGGATTGGTGGGAGTTACTGAGGACAATATTCCGGCAGCCATCTATAAAAAGATCCAGAGCACCTTGGCACCGGCAGAAATCACGGATGTGTCAGCAATTGTTTTGGAACAGAGAATGGTTAAAGACCCCTATGAGATTATGGCTATCCGGGTTAGTGCCAAGGTATTCGAATCGGTGCATGAAACAATCATGAAGTACGGAGTTGCGGGCGTAAAAGAAATTGAGTTGGCCGGACAGGTTTACGCGGCAATGCGGAGTGCGCAAGCGGAAGGAATACCCAGAAACCGGCGCTGGGATGCTTCTTTACACCCGGAAGGAATTATCTGCGCGGGAGAAAACACCTGGCATATCTCAGGATATGCCATGACTGTCACCGGTGTTGGGCTGAGTAATTCACTGGCTTGGGGTTCTTCCGCAAGCCAGATCAAGAGGGGGGATGTCTTAGTTGCTGATATCGGGATCAATAAGCATGGTTACCATGCGGACATCGCCCGGACCTATATAGTCGGAGAAACAAATTCGCGCCAGCAAGAGATTTTTGACCTTGTGAAGGCGATCCAAGAACGGGTATTGGCGAAGATTCGTCCCGGCGTGTTGGCCCGAACTCTATATGAGGAAGCTGAAAGCGCGGCCATCGAGAGTTCATGTTACGAATATTTTCAAGGGTATGATGGCATGAAGGGCAGATACGTCGGGCACGGAGTGGGCCTCGAATTGGATGAGCCACCGACCATCGATCCCTATACCAGAGTTACGCTGGAGGAAAACATGGTTTTGGCTATCGAACCCAAATTGCTTGTTCCCGGCGTGGGCGGGTTTGATCTTAAGGATACTGTCTTGATTACGCGTGAGGGCTACGAAATCATCAGTCCGGTATCCAGAGAACTATTTGAAATTGGCGATTAATGAGGGGTGGAGATCAGTGAACTTAGCTGACGGTTTACGTATAAATGCCTGGCGCTTTCCGGGTAAGACGGCGACGGTCTTCGGTGATCAACGGGTAACGTATGCCACAATGAATGCCAGGGCCAACCAATTCGCTCATGCTATGTTAAAGAGGGGCTTTCGGCGCGGAGATAAGGTTTCAATAGTCCTTACCAACTGTATTGAATTCTTAGAAGTCTATCATGGTTTGGCCAGAATCGGCGTTGTCTCCGTGCCCATAAATTTTCGGCTGGTGGCAAGGGAAAAGGCCTATATCATTAACAATTCCGATTCCGTAGCAATCATTACTGAAAGCGAGTTTGTGCCTGAACTCGAAGGGGTTGAGTTTCCACAATTGCTGCCTCACGGGTATATCTTGGTCGGCCGGCAGGAAGATACACCGGATAATTTTGCGAATTATGAATCATTATTGCTAGACATGCCGGTCAATGAACCGGCGGTAGATCTGAATGAGGCGGATGTCTTCTATCTGGGCTACACCTCAGGCACAACAGGCTTTCCCAAAGGCGCTTTAATTCAAACCGAGGGAACTTTAGATGTGGTAAAAAACGCCATGCTGCGAACGGCTGGCCGCGCTGACGTGGACATGAGTCAGAGGGTATTTTTGGCCATTATGCCCATTTGCCATTCGAACTCCATTTGGGCGACATTAATCACCTTTTGGGTGGGTGGCGTGAATGTGATTTTCCCGTCCGGCAAATTTGATCCGGAAAAAGTGCTGCAGTTGATAGAAAAAGAACGCGTAACCACTACCTCCATGGTTCCTACCATGATTACCAGGATTGTCGAATTACCGGAAGCGGTAAAGGCCAAATATAACCTTGACTCATTGACTTCATTAGGGTCTTCTTCAGCTCCCCTGCTGACAAAAACGAAAGAAGCCGCCTTGCTCTTTTTCAAAAATGCCCGTTTCAGTGAAGGATATGGGTCAACGGAAACAGGGGCACTGACGACCTTGCGTCACCGGGATCAATTGCGTAAGGTTCGCAGTATCGGGAAAGCGAATCCTGGGATTGAGATTAAGTTGCTTGATGAGGATGGTCATGAAGTCAAACAAGGTGAGGTCGGTGTCCTGTGGGCCAAAGCTAAGTCTGCCTTTCTGGGCTACTATAAGGAACCGGAAAAGTCAGCTCAGGCCCGGCGCGGCGAGTGGGTTACCGCCGGGGACATGGCCTTCATGGATGAAGAAGGTTACTATTTCCTGGTTGATCGCAAAAATGACATGATCATAAGCGGGGGTGAAAATGTTTATCCGGCCGAGATTGAGGAGGTGATCAGTAAGCACCCGGCGGTAGCGGAAGTCGCCGTGTTCGGAATCCCACATAAGCAATGGGGTGAGGAAGTGAAGGCCATTGTAATTTTGCGGGAGAACCAAGCTGTCTCGCAGGGAGAGTTGCAGGAATACTGTAAGGAACAACTGGCAGGGTACAAGCGCCCACGCAGTATTGATTTCGTCGCCGATTTTCCCAGGACCGCCACGGGAAAAGTACTCAAACGTGTTCTCAAAGAGCCATTCTGGCGTAGTCAGGAACGCATGATTTAGAGCTTATTTACAGAATTAAGGAAGTGGCTGACGTGAATGAGGCACTATCAAAACTTGTAGATTTGCGACAACGTGCCTGCCGTGTTGGCCCGACAGATGAGGCCGACAGATCCGGGCCGCGAGAAATCATTACGACTTTGTTGGACTGTGATACTTTCGTGGAAATCAACATGTTCGCTCAGCATCGCTGTAATGATTTTGGGCTGGACCAAAAAAAGGTATTAGGTGACGGGGTCGTGACCGGTTATGGGGAGATTTACGGGCGGCAGGTTTTTGTTTATGCTCAGGATTTCGCGGTTATGGGCGGGTCGTTAGGCGCCGCGCATGCCAAGAAGATTTGCAATATAATGGATTTGGCGGCCAAAGCCAGAGTACCGGTGATTGGATTACTCGATTCCGGCGGTGCCAGAATTCAAGAAGGAACCGATGCTTTGAGTGGTTTTGGCGAGATATTTTTCCGCAATACCCGGCTGTCCGGGGTCATTCCGCAAATCACTGCCATTCTGGGAGTTTGTGCGGGAGGTGCAGTTTATTCGCCGGCTCTCACTGATTTCATCTTTCAGGTTGACGGCAGCGGTTTAATGTTCATCACAGGCCCTGCTGTGATCAAAGAGGTGACCGGTCAAGAAATTACAAAAGAAGAGTTGGGCGGGGCTCATATTCACACGGAAATGACAGGTAATGCCGACTTTTTCATGGGAGATAATGACGAATGTCTGGGGCAGATCAGAACCTTAATAAGCTATTTACCCTCTAATAATAAGAGCAAGACTCCAAGGGTACAACCGACTGATGATCCGCTCAGACTGGATGATTCGTTGCCTGATATATTGCCATCCAGTAGTCGGCGTAGTTTTGATATCCATAAAGTGATCAATGTTCTGGTAGACAATGAGGAATTCTTTGAGATTAAAGCCAATTTTGCCCGCAATATAGTGTGTGGATTCGGACGAATGGACGGCGAAACGGTGGGAATCGTGGCCAACCAACCCTCGGTTAATGCCGGAGTCCTGGATTGTGACGCTTCGGATAAAGCGGCACGGTTTGTCCGTTTTTGTAACGCCTTCAACATCCCGTTGGTTACCTTGGTAGATATTCCGGGCTATATGCCCGGGGTGCAAGAGGAATACAAAGGGATTATCAGACACGGAGCCAAGTTGCTCTACGCGTACTCAGAAGCAACGGTACCGAAGATTACCGTAATTCTGCGTAAGGCGTATGGCGGCGCCTATATCGCGATGTGCAGCAAACACCTGGGGGCAGATTTGGTCCTGGCTTGGCCAAAGTCGGAAATTGCTGTCATCGGTCCCGAAGGGGCCGTTAATATCATTTATAAAAAGGAGATTGGGTCATCTTCCGACCCGGATGCGGTTCGCCAACAAAAAGTCAACGAGTACCGGGAGAAGTTTGCCAATCCCTATGATGCGGCATTTAAGCAGCATATAGACGACGTGATCGATCCCAGGGAGACCAGACCCCGGATTATCAGTGCTCTTAAGCTGTTAGAAGGAAAAGAAGAGAGTCTGCCTTGGAAGAAAAACGGCAATATTCCTGTCTAGATTGTTTGGAAAATCACAGTTGGTAGAGTGTAGTAAAAGATACAGGCAGGTGGGCTGGACATGTTCAAAAAAATATTAATAGCCAACCGGGGAGAAATTGCCTTGCGTGTCATTCGGGCTGCCAGCGAGTTAGGCATCCGTCCGGTAGCCATCTATACCGAACCTGACGAAAATTCACTTCACGTGCAAAAGGCGGCGGAAGCCTACTCCGTGGGCGGTATTAAGGGTTACCTAGATATGGAGAGAATCCTGGCTGTCGCCCAGGCTCATTCGATCGAGGCCATTCATCCTGGTTATGGTTTCTTGGCCGAAAATGCCGAGTTCGCACGTCTTTGTCAACAAAACGGTATACAATTCATTGGACCTACTGCAACTGCCATCGAAACCATGGGGGATAAGGTCCTTGCCAAGAAATCTTTGGCCGAGGCCGGTGTCAAAGTTATTACCGGCAGTGACGGGGTCTTATGGGATGAGGCAGAAGCCTGCCTAATAGCTGAAAAGATCGGCTATCCGGTACTGGTGAAAGCTGCGGCAGGCGGCGGTGGACGAGGGATGAGGGTCGCCTATAATGAGGATGAGCTTATCAAGGGTTTTCGGGCTGCCACCTCAGAAGCGAAAGCTGCCTTTGGCAATGGAGCGATATATTTAGAGAAGTTCTTGGAAAACCCGCGTCATGTGGAAATCCAGATTCTCGCTGATAACTACGGCAAGGTTATATACCTTGGCGAACGCGAGTGTTCGATTCAGCGCCGCCATCAGAAATTGCTGGAGGAGGCTCCTTCACCGGCCGTAACTGAGGAATTGCGTCGGCAAATGGGAAAAGTGGCAGTCAAAGCAGCCAAGGCTGTCGGCTACACAGGGGCTGGTACCCTGGAATTCTTGCTGGATAAGAGACAACAGTTCTATTTCATGGAGATGAACACCCGCATTCAAGTGGAGCACGCTGTTACGGAACTGGTTACCGGCATTGATTTGGTTAAAGAGCAGATCAGGGTGGCTGCCGGAGAGCCACTTCGGTACCGGCAGGAAGACGTCAAAATCAGGGGCTGGGCGATTGAGTGCCGTCTCAATGCCGAAGATCCCTGCCGTGATTTCATGCCAAGTCCCGGGACTATAACCGATTACCATCAGCCCGGTGGCTTCGGCTTGCGAGTGGATAGCATTGCTCACAGCGGCTATACGATTTTACCTTATTATGATTCGATGATTGGTAAACTAATCGCTTGGGGTGAGAACAGGGACGAGGCTATTAACCGCATGTACCGGACCTTGGACGAATTTACGATCGGCGGAATAGCCACAACCATCCCATTCCATAAGACGGTTTTACAGCATCCTGCTTTTCGTGCGGGCGACATTGATACTGATTTTATTGCCCGATACGGTATTATTGGGTTGATCAGTCAGAAGGTCCCGGTTGACGATGACGGTAGTAGCAATTATCGCACCTTTCGTCTAAAAATTAATGACTTATATTGGGAAGTAGACGTGGCAGACTGTTAACAGATGGATAGTCCTGACGGTTGGTTTGGAATATTACTGCTGACTTTACTTCAAATTTGGGGGATGGGTGTCGATTAAGTACGGGGGGAGAAATTATGGATAAGTACACTTTACACTATGAGGATGCGGTGTTAATGGTTGTCGACATCCAGGAACGCTTGCTGCCGGCCATGACTTATGGTGAGAGGGTCATCGAGAAGACCAACATTTTAATCAAAATCGCTGGTCGGATGAAAATGCCAATTGTTTTCACTGAAGAGTATCCTAAGGGCCTGGGTAAGACGGCAGACGCAGTAGTAGGGAACCTTGCCGGAGCGACTTACGTGGAGAAGTTAACCTTTTCGGCCTACACACCCGAGCTAATCGCGTATCTAGGCAGCCAAGGCCGGCGGGAGGTCATTGTGACCGGCATGGAAACCCATGTTTGTGTGTTTCAAACTGTGCGGGATTTATTAGGACAGGGATATAGAGTTTTTGCGGTAGCGGATGCCCTATGTTCGCGCACCAAGGAAAACTACCGGAACGGGTTGGCCTTGATGCGTGACATGGGCGCGGTTGTCACAAATACCGAGAGTGTCTTTTTCGACCTGATGAAAATAGCCGGCACGCCTGGGTTTAAGGAGTTGTCAAAATTGATTAAGTAGGTTGGTGAGAACCGTGCTTCTAAATTACGGTGGACACGCTCCGGTTATAGGCAAGAATGTTTTTTTGGCTCCAGGCAGTCACGTCATCGGGCACGTAACCATAGGGGATGGCAGCAGTGTGTGGTTCAACTGTGTTCTGAGGGGCGATGTAGCCAAGATTAGTATTGGTGAAGGTACCAATATTCAAGACGGGACAGTGATTCACGGTGCCGAGTTTCCTGATCTGACACCGGTCGAGATCGGGAACAGGGTGATTATTGGGCATAATGCGGTTGTGCACGCATGTACGATTGGAGATGGAACTTTGATTGGCATGGGGGCGATTATCCTGAACCGGGCCAGGGTTGGGGCTGGCTGTATCATTGGAGCAGGGTCAGTGGTAACTCAGGATAAGGAAATTCCCCCTGGTATGCTAGCTGTAGGTAATCCGGCCAGAGTCATTCGGGAGTTGACTGCGGAACAACATCGCATTTCCGGTCTAGTGGCCGCGAAGTATAGTCGAGAGGCGATCAAATATATCCATCTAGTGCGGGCTGCCAAGCTAAATGGGAGTGAAGATTAATTACGAATATTCGACAGTAAGTGGCCGAAGGAAGAGTAGGGGTCATTGCCGCTAATCTGGAGCGTAATGTATCTTAGAAGGAGGAAGAGCAATAGTGGCGACAAGAAAAACAATGGATGGCAATGAAGCGGCTGCCTATGCCTCATATGCATTTACGGAGGTGGCTGCCATTTTTCCCATTACTCCCTCATCACCGATGGCGGAACTCGTTGACGAATGGGCGGCACATGGAAAACATAACTTGTTCGGTCAGCCAGTACGAGTTATCGAGATGCAGTCCGAGGCAGGTGCGGCGGGAGCTGTGCACGGCGCCCTGCAGGGGGGGGCGTTGACTACAACGTACACGGCGTCCCAAGGCTTGCTTCTGATGATCCCCAACATGTACAAAATTGCGGGCGAACTACTGCCGGGAGTGTTTCATGTCAGCGCTAGGGCGCTGGCCTCCCATGCCCTATCAATTTTCGGCGATCACCAGGATGTGATGGCGGTCCGGCAGACTGGTTTTGCGCTATTGGCTGCCGCAAATGTGCAAGAGGCGATGGATTTGGGGTTTGTTGCCCATCTCAGCGCGATCAAGGCCCGGGTGCCTTTCCTGCATTTCTTCGACGGCTTCCGGACTTCGCACGAAATTCAGAAAATCGAGCTTCTTGACTATGCCGATGTTGCCAAAATTACTGACTGGCAAGCTGTCCAAGCTTTTCGGGATCGGGCCTTAAATCCTGAGCATCCAGTCCTGAGGGGGTCTGCGCAAAATCCGGACATTTACTTTCAAGGTCGTGAGGCAGCAAATACGTTTTATGCGCAAGTCCCGGATACTGTCGACAACTATATGAGCAAAATCGGACAAATTAGCGGAAGGGAATATCATCCTTTTGTCTATTACGGATCCAAGGATGCCGAACGAATCATTGTCGCTATGGGGTCGGTCTGTGACACTATCGAAGAGAGCGTCGACCATTTAGTGACTAAGGGTGAAAAGGTTGGTCTAGTAAAAGTCCATCTCTACCGACCTTTCGCGCCCGGGTACTTTTTCCGGGTGTTCCCTGACACGGTCAAACGAATCGCTGTTTTGGATCGAACGAAGGAGCCCGGTGCCTTAGGTGAACCTCTGTACCTTGATGTAAATAACTTGTTCTACAAGTACGAGAACAAACCGGTGGTAGTCGGAGGTCGTTATGGCTTGGGTTCGAAAGAAGTGACCCCTTCCCAGATTGCCGCTGTGTTTAAAAATCTCGCAAAGGATGCGCCTAAGGACCATTTCACCCTTGGCATCAACGATGACGTGACACATACTTCACTGCGCGAAGATGAGGCAATCGAAACTACTCCGGTCGGAACTGTCAGTTGCAAGTTCTGGGGTCTCGGTTCGGATGGCACAGTGGGGGCCAATAAGGAAGCGATCAAGATCATCGGTGATAACACCGACCTCCATGTGCAAGCTTATTTCCAATACGACAGCAAGAAATCAGGCGGGGCGACGATCTCTCATTTGCGATTTGGCAAACATCCGATTCGATCTCCCTATTTGGTGGCCAGTGCGGATTATATAGCCTGTCATAATCCGGCCTATGTTTACCAGTTCGATTTATTAAAAGGTTTGAAGGAAAACGGAACATTCGTACTGAATTGTCCATGGCGGCTGGAAGAACTGGGGGAAAAACTACCGCCGTCTATGAAGGCCTACATCGCCAGGCATAAAGCCAATTTCTATGTTATTGACGCGGTATCAATCGCTCAGCAGGTTGGGTTGGGCGGTCGAATCAACATGATTATGCAAGCGGTGTTTTTTCATTTGTCCCATGCCGTTCCGGTTGAAGAAGCAATTGGATATCTCAAGGCGTCCGTCCAGAAGGCTTATAGCAAAAAGGGGTTGCAGGTCGTAACCATGAACCACAATGCGATTGACAAGGGAATTGAAGCTTTGGTCAAAGTGGATATCCCGACCGCCTGGGTGGATGTGGTCGCCAACGAGAGTGTGAACAAACGAGAACCGGAATTCATCGCGAATGTTCTACGGCCGATGGTTAGGTTAGAGGGGGATACATTGCCGGTCAGTTCTTTCGTCGGCCGGGAGGACGGGACGTTTCCTCTTGGAACCAGTGCTTTTGAAAAGCGTGGTATTGCCGTGAGCGTTCCCGAATGGCAAACCGACAAGTGTACGCAGTGCAACCAGTGCGCCTATGTTTGTCCACATGCCGCGATCAGGCCGTTATTATTGGACGAGGAGGAAATAAAGGGAGCGCCGGCGGCTTTTGCCACCAAGCAGTCTACGGGTAAAGGTTTGAGGGATTTTCAATTTCGAATCCAAGTAAGTCCCTTGGACTGTACCGGCTGTGGGAATTGTGTCGAGATTTGTCCGGCACGGGAAAAAGCTTTGCTTATGAAGCCGGCGGTGGAACAGGATAACGAGGTAAATAACTGGGAATATGCAATGTTAGTCAAAGACAAGAACTTAGCCAATTTGCATACCGTCAAGAATACGCAGTTTGTGCGGCCTTTGTTAGAATTCAGCGGTGCTTGTCCGGGATGCGGTGAGACTCCCTATGTAAAACTGCTAACGCAGTTGTTCGGGGACCGCATGGTGATTGCCAATGCCACGGGCTGTTCCTCCATTTGGGGCGGCAGCGCGCCTTCGATCCCATACACCGTCAATGCTGAGGGTAAGGGTCCGGCGTGGGCCAACTCTCTGTTTGAAGACAATGCCGAGTTTGGTCTCGGTATGTACTTCGGGGCTAAACAGAATAGGGAAAGAATGGTCGACCTAATCAAACAGGCCTTAGAGCTGCCAGTCCAGCCGGAACTGAGAGAGGCCTGTCAGGAATGGCTGGACGGTTTTAACGATCCGAAGATTGCCAAAGCGGCTGCTGCAAGAATTGAGACACTCTTAACGGGAGAAGTTTCCAGCACTGGAACGCTGGCGGAAATCCTACGCCATAAGGACTACTTGGCCAAAAGATCCCACTGGATCATAGGGGGAGACGGATGGGCTTACGACATTGGTTATGGCGGCTTGGACCATGTTCTGGCTTCCGGGGAGGATGTTAACATCTTAGTCCTGGATACGGAGGTTTATTCCAATACCGGCGGGCAGGCATCGAAAGCCACCCCGGCGGCGGCGGTCGCCAAATTTCAGGCAGCTGGCAAAAGAATCAAGAAAAAAGACCTTGGCATGATGGCTATGAGCTATGGCTATGTCTATGTTGCTCAAATATGCTTAGGGGCTGACATGGCGCAGACGCTCAAAGCCATTCAAGAAGCAGAAAGTTACCCGGGACCGTCCCTAATTGTTGCTTATGCGCCGTGCATTAACCATGGAATTAAAGCCGGGATGGAAAAGAGCATCACTGAGGGTAAGAACGCTGTGCAGGCTGGATACTGGCATCTATATCGATATAACCCCGTTCTGGCGCAAGACGGCAAGAATCCTTTCGTGCTCGATTCCAAACAGCCTACGGCTTCTTTTAAGGATTTTATCCTGGGCGAAGTTCGTTACGGCTCACTGATGGCCACTTTCCCTGAGATGGCGGATGAATTATTCGCTCAGGCCGAAAAATACGCGCAACTGCGATTCGAAGGTTATAAACGACTAGCTGAGTAAATTTATCAGGGGTTTCCCAGAATTGGGTTAGCGGATATCGCAACAGCTATGACTGAGCGATCGCACGCCTACAACCGGGGAATTGGAGCGACAGCCTAGGTTGATGAACCCGGGCTGCTGAGCCAACTCTCACCACATTATGCCAAGAACCCAGTGTTCGTGCGGATTTTCTTCGCCAATGCCAGAGCTTTCGAACCGTGTCTAAGAAATTGAACCTAAAGCATACAAAACCAAAAGGTTGACAGCCGTAATGTTCAGGCCAGTTTGATGTTCAACGCTTTCTTTTACCCTCATCTGTATCTCCCGCGAAAGAAGAGGTAAGTTATATCCATATATCGCTACATATTCGATATCAATTATAGCATTACCTTGTCCCGAGGTAATGCTTACGTTTTTAACCAGATGCACACCCTCGAAATCATTGGCTATTTTTCGGGCTATATCTGAGAGCACTTTCTCGGCAATGGTGAAGTGCCCTAAGGAGGAATAGGTGGGGCGGATAATCGATTGTTCCGCGATAATTTGTTGAGTCGAATCTTTATGCGTTAACTTTACTTTCAGTGAATGTATTAAAGTATTGGGGAAAGTCTTTTTCACTTCGAGAGTCGGGGCGGGTATGACATGTTTGCCTAACTTGTTGCGATTATAATGCGCCTTTTTGATGTCCTCAGGGGTGGAGACATCTTCAATGTTTACGAGTTGGTCTGGTAAAGTTAGATGCAGGCGCTGTGTAATTATGACAACCATTTCCCATGATGTACCCAAGACAAGGATCTGTTTTGCGCTGATTTTGGCAATGGCTTCTTGAGCTTGCGTTCTGTGTTTAAGATCGGTAAACAAAGCCGTCTTAATAGCACCTATTTTGGTAGGCTGTTTTTTAGACGAGATTCCGGCAATTATTCGTCCATCTTGAATTAGAAGTCCGTCATCAATGATTAAGCTGGAATTCGTTTCATAAGCTATTTTGAGTGCCCTGTGACTCTTGCCCGTACCGCTTGGGCCCACCAAAGCGATAACCTTCGTGACAATCACTCCTCCACTCAACATTTAGCCATTCTCACTTCGGGATCCATAAGATCCACCGCTAAACGCGACGACGACGCAGAAATCGTCGTCTAAAGTATACCATATTGGCCTTGAAAATTCGAAACCCTTCTTTTCTTGGTGTAGATTTCTTAGGAGAAACATATTTTAATCCCTGCTATTGGCACAGTCCGGGAGATTTGAGCCTTGTCCCCAGAGGAGAAAAACGCGAAAAGGGGAGAGACTATGATTAAGTCTCTCCCCTTTTCCCAAACTGGCGTTACCAATCCGGTTGAAGAATTCTATAGAAAACCCGCGTTGGCCGACACGGAAGTTCTACAGAAAAGGAAATATGCCGTAACTGAAGCTCGCAGTCTACTCGACAATGTCCTCGCCATGCTCGGCCATCTCTTTTTCGGCGAATTCGACCATTTTCTTGACCATATTGCCGCCGATTTTGCCGACTTCACGAGTCGTCATGTTTTCAAAACCTTTTTCCTCGATATCGTCATCGAGTTGCAACTCTTCCGCGACTTCCCATTTTAGCTCATCCAACTGCTTTTCGGATTCAGGGATTTCAGGCTTGTTGTTGCTCATGATCCTTTCCTCCTTCAAGGTGCGTAGTGAGTGCGAACTCGGTTCTTTTTTAGGATGTCCGGATTTTCGACGATTATACTTCAACAACAGCAACCAGACGAGAAAAGAAAAAGCTCAACAAATTGTTGAGCCAGAGCAGAGGGGTTAGATTGAGGAGGAGTGAGATGAGAAGGTAACCGATGTCCATGACACCGGTTGTGGTGCATTTCACAACTAGATTGTAACCTATTTCGCAAAGTTTTACCAGCCTTTTTCTTATGTTTGAACATTAAATTATCCTATGGCAAAAAAAGACCGGGGCCGCGATCAAAGCGGAACCGGCAAGTGCTCCGGGGCTTTTGACAAGTGCTTCGGGGCTTTCGGCACATGCTTCGGGGCCTCCGCAAGTGGTCCGGGGTCTTTGGCAGGCACTTAGGGATCTGCGGGATATGGTATAATATTCCCGCTGAGGATCAAAGATAGGATTGTCATGAAGGGGAATGGTGAAGGAATGAGAGTAGCTGTGGTCGATGGGCAGGGTGGCGGCATCGGCAAGCATATCGTCGAACAGTTGCGGAAGAGGCTTCCCAGTCTGGACATTCTGGCTCTGGGGACGAATGCCCTGGCCACCGGCGCCATGTTGCGCGCCGGGGCCTCAGAGGGAGCGTCCGGCGAGTCTGCCATCTGTTTTAACGCGGAGAAGGTGGATTTGATTGTCGGCTCCCTGGCCATTATAACGGTGTACGGTCTGCTGGGGGAAGTCACACCCCAAATGGCGGCTGCGTTGGCCGGTTGCTCAAAACCGAAACTTTTGCTGCCGGTTCAAAGAGGCAACGTGCAAGTCATAGGGGTGACCAGAGCTCCTTTGCCTCACCAGATTGAAGCCCTGGTGGACGAAGTGGAGCGCAGGGGGAAAGCCTGACCCCCGCAGGGGAACGCAGT
Organism: Peptococcaceae bacterium CEB3; assembly: GCA_001029295.1. Taxonomy (GTDB): domain Bacteria; phylum Bacillota; class Desulfitobacteriia; order Desulfitobacteriales; family Desulfitobacteriaceae; genus Acididesulfobacillus. Next base: position 154,768 of record LDXJ01000064.1, read on the forward strand.
GTTTAAGGGCACACTCGCGGAATCCGAGGCAGACACCTGACCAAGCAGCTAAACTCAGCCGCATGCCCAGCTTAGCCGGCTTCAGCCATGGAGGATTCCTGGACCAAGGCCAATTGTCGTGGCTGAATGTTGTGCTTGACACAGGGTAAATCCAGTGCTATCATAAAGCATACTAAATTGATAGGGATGTGGGTGATTAATTTGAAAAAGGCTGATTCCGTTACTGATCTGATTGGACAAACCCCTGTGGTTCGCTTGCAGCGGGTCGTGAAACCCGGCATGGCTGATGTGTACGTCAAACTGGAATCCTTCAACCCGGGCGGAAGTGTCAAAGACCGGATTGCCTTGAGTATGGTGTTGGCGGCGGAGGAACAAGGTCTGTTGCCGCCTGGGGGAACGATCGTTGAGCCGACGAGTGGGAATACGGGTATCGGCTTGGCGATGGTGGCGGCGGCCCGGGGTTATAAACTCATCCTGGTGATGCCGGAAACGATGAGTGTGGAAAGGAGAATGCTGCTGGCGGCTTATGGCGCTGAGTGTGTGTTGAGTCCGGGAGCCAAAGGAATGAACGGTGCCATCGAGGAAGCGGAGCGTTTGGTCCGTGAACATCCGGGCTATTTTATACCCCAACAATTTGAGAACGCGGCTAACCCCGAGGCGCACCGGCGCACGACCGCGCTGGAACTGCTGGAACAACTGGGGGAGATTGACGCCTTCGTGGCCGGGGTAGGAACCGGCGGCACGGTTACCGGTGTGGGCGAAGTGCTGAAAGCTAAATTGCCGGGAGTCCGGGTGGTGGCAGTTGAACCGTCAGCATCGGCCGTTCTGTCGGGCGAGGAACCGGGGCCCCATAAGATTCAGGGTATCGGTGCGGGTTTTGTACCCAAGGTATTGAACCGACAGGTCTTGGACGAGGTGATCACGGTCAGCAATGAGGGAGCTCTGGAGATGGGGCGCCGTTTGGCACGTGAAGAAGGTCTCCTGGTGGGCATATCCTCCGGAGCGGCGGTAACGGCGGCTCTGCAGGTGGCGGCCTCTTTAGGTGAGGGAAAAACCGTGGCCGTCCTAGCGGCTGATACTGGGGAAAGGTATTTGAGCACGGAAATGTTTAGATTGTGAGAAGGACAGAGGCCCCCTTGCGGAGCCTCGTCAAACTGGCTCCCTTCGTCCCTTCCAGGGTCTCGTCAAAGTTAACGAGCGAGCGTTGCAAGTGCTTAGCGAACCTTTCAGGCAAAGGAGCGTCCGCGCACGCAGAAGGCGCAGCGTTAGAACGCGCCTAAGGGTTCGCATGCAGGAATACCCAGAGGTTAGGCGCGTTAGCGGAGCCTTTGAGTACGCAGCTCCGGCGCCAAGGTGAGCGTGCACTGCAGAGCCGCTCGTTGACCCAAGAGTGCTGTAAAGTGCAAAGATAGCCGCAGGACTTTGATGTTTCCCCGCAGCCCCCCTGAGCTCCCCTTTACAAAATAAAATATCCTATGCTAAAATATTTTTTGGACTAGATAAGGGGGAGTCGTCGTGTCAGGACATTCCAAATGGGCAAACATTAAGCACAAAAAGGCCAAAGCCGATTCGCAAAAGGGGCAGGTTTTTACGAAAATAGGGCGGGAACTGGTGGTCGCCGCGAAAGTGGGCGGAGCCGATCCGGCTAACAATTTCCGCTTGAAACTGGTCGTTGACAAGGCGAAGGCCGCCAACATGCCGAATGAGAACATACAGCGAGCCATTCAAAAAGGAGCGGGAAGCGGCGAGGGTGACAGCTACGAAGAGCTTCGGTATGAAGGGTACGCACCGGGCGGCGTGGCGGTAATGGTCAACATCCTCACGGACAATCGTAACCGGACTGCGGGAGAGATGCGCCATATCTTCTCCAAACACGGCGGTAACCTGGGTGAGACCGGTTGTGTCAGCTGGATGTTTAAGGAGAAAGGCCAGTTGACTGTCCCGCGTGAGGATCTGAAATTGAGTGAGGACGATGTCATGCTGCTGGCCCTGGATGCGGGCGCAGACGATATCGATACGGATGAGGAGAGTTTTCAGGTCTATACCGAACCCGAAAATACGGAGGCGGTTCGCCAGGCCCTTTTGGACCAGAGTTTACCTATCGAGGAGGCGGCCATTAACCTGATTCCGGAGAGCACTATCGAGATCGATGACGCGAACCAGGCAGGTAAGATTATCCGCCTGATTGACGCTTTGGAAGAAAATGACGACGTGCAGGGGGTTTACACCAACTTTGAGTTGGCGGAATCCATTGCTGACCAATTCTAACCAAGAACCAAAGCACCACTCCTCTGACTTCAGTCGACTTCAGTCAGGGGGGTTAAAGGTGTTGGTAAAGAGCCCCTTCCCGGTAAGGCCGTGGCTGACGACGAGTGTGGCTAACGACGAGCCGGGAGGGGGCTGTTAATTTTGGAGGAAACAAGAATACAAGAATATATGTTCCTTTACCCCTGGAATACTGCTATAATTGAGAAGGAACGGAAGAGCCTTCTGCGGAGTGTTAACAAAAAGACAAGAGATATCGTGTGTGAGGGAGACGGGGGTGTGGTATGATAATTTTAGGCATCGACCCGGGAACAGCCATCATGGGGTACGGCCTGATCGAAGAGAGCCATGGCAGGCTGACGGCGGTGACTTATGCCTCTTGGCGGACCCAGGCCGGTTCTCCTCTGCCTGCCAGACTGCTGAGTTTGTATGACAGTTTCAACCGCCTGCTGGAACAATATACGCCGGATTGCGTGGCCGTGGAGGAACTTTTTTTTAATCGCAATACCACCACCGCGCTTTCCGTGGGACAAGCACGGGGAATGGTGCTTTTGGCCGCGGCTCAGCATGACCTCCCCGTCTTCGAGTACACTCCCCTGCAGGTGAAGCAGGCGGTGGTTGGCTATGGCAAGGCGGAGAAGGCCCAGGTGCAGCAGATGGTGCGTTCGCTCTTGGGTTTAGCGGCGGTGCCGAAACCCGATGATACGGCAGATGCCCTGGCGATTGCTATTTGCCATGCCCATAGTTTCACCTGGCAACGGCGAATGGGGGATCTGCGGTGATTGGTATGCTGCGCGGAGAAGTCTGGGAAATTCAAAACGACAGAGTAGTCCTGGATGTTCAGGGCGTCGGCTATTTATTGGCCGTGCCCTTGGGTTTGCTCGGCAAGATTCGGGTGGGCGAAAAGATAACGCTTTACACTCACCTCATCGTGCGGGAGGAAGAACTGTCTTTGGTCGGCTTTGCCAGCGCCGCCGAGAAGAGGATTTTCCTGGAAATGCTGAACATTTCGGGGATTGGTCCTAAGGCCGCTTTGGCCGTCTTGTCGACTTTTGGAGCCCGGGAAGCTGAGAATGCCATTGCCCGGAGGGATGTGCAGCTCTTGACCAAAGTTCCGGGTATTGGGAAAAAGACGGCCGAGCGGCTGGTCCTGGAGTTAAAAGACAAGTTCGGCGGCAGGAATCCGGGCGAAACCGGCAAGTCTCTCAGGGTTTCCGGCGCGGGCGAAGAGGCCTTGGATGCTCTCTTGGCCTTGGGCTTCGGATTGGACGAAGCTCGCAGGGCCTTGGGGGAAACGGTCCGGGAGGGCGAAGAAGCGGGCAGCGAGGAGCGCGTCAGGCGGGCTCTCAAGCTGCTGGCCCGGACATAACGCGTAAGTCGGACATAACGGGTGAGTCGGACATAATAGGTAAGTCGGACATAACGGGCGAGTCGGATGTAGCAGTTAAGTCGGGTATAGCGGGTAAGTCGGGCGCAGAGCCGGCGCCGACCTCTGACCAAGAAGCTTAGCCGCATGGCCCCGGTTTCAGCCATGGGGAGATTCAGGTTCAGCCGTTGGGGAGTGTTACAGAGAGAGAGGGCAGTATGGGGATGGAGGAACGCATTATCGCGCCGCAGGAGCAGCCGGCTGACCAGGGAGGCGAGATCCTGCGGCCGCGTCGTTTGGCTGATTATGTCGGCCAGAGTACCGTTAAGGAAAACCTCAAGGTTTTCATCCAGGCCGCTTCGACGCGGGGAGAGGCATTGGATCACGTTTTGCTTTACGGTCCGCCGGGGCTGGGCAAAACGACCCTGGCCAACATTATCGCGGCGGAGATGGGAGTCGGCATTCGCACGACGTCGGGGCCCGCCGTCGAACGGCCGGGGGACTTGGCGGCCATCCTCACCGGTCTGGAGCCGCGAGATGTCCTTTTTATCGACGAGGTGCACCGTTTGAGTCGCACGACTGAGGAAATTCTCTACTCGGCCATGGAGGACGGATGTTTGGATATCATGCTGGGCAAGGGACCCAGCGCCCGTTCGCTCAGGCTTTCTTTGCCTCCTTTTACCTTGGTGGGAGCCACGACCCGGGCGGGTCAACTTACTTCCCCTTTGCGTGATCGTTTTGGGGTGATTGCCCGTCTGGAGTTTTACGGAGTGGAGGAACTTCTGCAAATCGCGCTCAGGACCGCCGAAATCCTGCGCCTGACCATTACGCCGGAGGGAGCCGGGGAAATTGCCCGCCGCTCGCGGGGAACCCCCAGAATCGCCAACCGCCTTCTCAAACGGGTGAGGGACTACGCCCAGGTTTGGCAAGACGGGATTGTCACGAAAGAACTGGCTTCCGAGGCTCTGAATCGTTTGGAAGTGGACCGATCCGGGCTTGACAAGATCGACCAAAGGATGCTTCGCTCTATCATCGACACTTTCAGCGGCGGGCCGGTGGGTCTGGAAACTTTGGCGGCAACGATCGGTGAAGAAAGCGAGACACTGGAGGATGTGGTAGAACCCTTTTTGTTGCAAATGGGCTTCTTGCAGCGGACTCCCAGGGGCAGAGTGGCAACCTCAAAGGCCTACGAACACCTGCATATCCCGCTGCCGGCTCGTGAGGAGGGAGGACTTTTTCCGCCCGAGTCCTAGCTGGGTGAGCATTGCGCGGCGTGTGGAGGGTTCCATACATCTCCCTCCGCCGGCAAGCTCAGGAGGGGGTGGCGCTTAGTCCTTGCATTCTTAGCGGGCCCTCCGTGATAACCGCTGTGGGCGGTAGGCTCGGAGACCGCTTGACGGTCAGCCCTCCATATTTTCCGGGGTCCACCGTGACAGCCGCTTTGTGGCTCTCAATGGTCCTTTTTGGCATAGGGTACCTGGAAAACGGGCACTCTGTTCTCAGAGAGTGAGGTGCCGGTATGCTGGGAAAAACGAGCCGGGGGGCTTTTTTCTCCCTATCGGAGAGTATTTTCTCGAAGGATAAGAAAACCTGCCTCGGACTGATTCACGCGATCGCTCGCTTGAGCGATCGCGGAGCCAAGCGAGTTTTCTTGCTGGGCCTTCTGAGTTTGTGTCTTGTCTTTTTGCGTCCCCTTCCGTTGCAGGCCAAGACAGTTGACGTGCAGCTGGTTTGGAAATTCGGCCAGACGGGTTGGGCCCAAGTGACGGTTGAGGAGGGAACCTATCAACTGCGGGAAGGTTCCCAAGTCTGGCAACTGAAGCCGGGGGAGAGTCTGCAACTGGGCTGGGCCGGTTTTGCCCCGGTTTGGCGGCTCGATCAGGCGACTTTTCAATGGGCTGAGCCGGAAACATTTGAGTTGAAGGGGAACGGCAGTTTCTTTCTCATGAATGCGGAGGGGAGCAAGGCTGTCTACCGGGGGAGTCTGATCATGGCTTGGGCCGGTGACCGTTGGCGCTTTACCAATGTCCTGGACAGTGAGGACTATTTGAAAGGGGTCGTTCCGATCGAGATGAGTAACGCCTGGGCCAAGGACGGGCTGGAAGCGCTCAAGGCCCAAGCGGTGGCGGCGCGCACGTATCTGGCCAGGCACACCGAAAACGGAAGTTCGATCACGGATTCTCCCAACAAGGATCAGGCTTACTTGGGCAAAAGCGTGGAGGGTGCCGCCAGCGCTGCGGTCGACGCCACCCGCGGGGTGATCATGGTTGACGCTCACACGCATCAGCCGATTGATGCCCTTTACTCTTCCAATGACGGGGGGTATACTGAGGACGCGCAGAATGTCTGGAGCAACTCTGACCCTCATTATGTGGCGAAACCGGATCCTTATTCCGTCGGGGTCGGGGGGCCGACGGCCGATTGGTATTTTGTTATTTCCGCCCCCGAATTGGGTAAGACGTTCGGTTTGGGGCCCGTCCGGAAAATACAGCTGGACAAATTTCCTTCCGGCCGGGTGAAAAGCGTTCGCTTGGAAGATGACAGCGGAAAAAAACTCAGGGTGAGAGGCAGGTCTTTTGTGCAAAAGTTTTATCCTTCCGGACCGATCGAAGCGGATGATTTCCTGGGCACTCTGTTCACCGACAGGTTCGTGTCAACCGGGACCTCGACCCCGCTGACCCGCCTGCTTTCCCTGCGGAATCCTTTGACCGTCCTGCCGGGACCCCGCGTAGGAAAGATTATCAGTTCGAACGCCGGCACGCTGCCTTACGACCAGCCCGACGGGGCGTTCATTTTCTCGGGTCACGGGTGGGGCCATGGGGTTGGCATGTCCCAATGGGGAGCCTATCATATGGCGGAGCTGGGTTTCACTTACCCAGAAATCCTGAATTTCTATTACGCGGATATGGTTTTGGCTCGCATGCCGTAGTTCGGTGCGCGCGTCTACCCTTGGCGTTGGGGTCAAGGGCTCAAAAGGAGAAGTAAGGTTGAAAGTTTCGGATTTTGATTTTCATTTGCCCCAGGAGCTGATTGCGCAGACGCCTGTGGAACCGCGCGACGCTTCGCGGCTCATGGTAGTCCGCAGGGATACGGGCGAGCTGGAACACCGACATTTCCGAGATCTGGCTGAATTGTTACACCCGGGTGATGTCCTGGTGGTCAATAACACCCGGGTCATCCCCGCTCGCCTAATCGGGGAAAAAGCGGGGGGAGGGGCTCGCATCGAGACTCTCCTCCTGAAACGCCGGGACCGAGATGTCTGGGAGGCTCTGGTGAGGCCGGGAAAGCGTTGGCATGTGGGCCAGAAAGTGGTATTCGCGGAGGGAATTTTGGTAGGGGAACTCTTGGATGTCTTAGCGAACGGGAACCGCTTGGTGCGCTTTGAGTACGAAGGGGTATTTGAGGAAATTCTCGATCGGCTCGGCCGCATGCCCCTGCCACCCTACATCACAGCGGAGTTGGCGGATGGGGGCCGCTATCAGACGGTTTATGCCAAGGAGAGCGGTTCGGCGGCTGCCCCTACGGCCGGTCTTCACTTCACGCCGGAACTCTTGCAAGGGCTGCGTCAGCGGGGAGTGGAGATTCTGGAGATCCTCCTGCACGTGGGATTGGGTACTTTTCGTCCGGTTCAGGTGGAGAATGTGCGGGACCATGTGATGCATTCCGAGTACTTCAGCCTTGACCGGGAGACGGCCCAGAGGATCAATCAGGCCCGGAAAGAACAGAGGCGGATTATTGCCGTGGGCACCACGGTAACCAGGACTCTGGAGTCCTGCGCCGGGGAGGATGGTATGCTGGCCGCCGGGGATGGCTGGACGGATATCTTTATCTATCCGGGTTATCGTTTCAAAACGGTGGACGCTTTGATTACTAATTTTCATTTTCCCAAATCGACCCTGCTCATGCTGGTGAGCGCTTTCGCGGGCCGGGAGCTTATCCTGCGGGCGTATGAAACGGCGGTGGGGCTGGGGTACCGTTTTTACAGTTTCGGAGATGCCATGCTCATCCTTTAAGATAGGCGAAGGTGTCCTGACTGTTCGTCCCGCCTGGGTTGCGAGGGTGTCAGGCCCATCCCTTTGAGAGGGCGCCCCTTTTCCGTAAAGGACTGCCCCCCTTTTTCGTAAGGGATTGCCCCCTTGCCGTAATATGTCGGCTTTATCTTTGTGAGCTGGGAGTTGAGGTTTTGGCTGCCGTCCATTTGGAGATACTGAAAGAAGACTTGAAGACCCGGGCCCGTTTGGGCAGGCTGCACACCCCGCACGGAATCATCGAAACCCCGGTTTTCATGCCGGTGGGGACTCAGGCCACGGTCAAGACCATGACACCGGAAGAATTGGAGGAGATCGGAGCCGGGATCATCCTCAGCAATACCTATCATCTCTTTCTCCGGCCGGGTCCGGAACTGATCCGAGCGGCCGGGGGACTGCATTCCTTCATGCACTGGCGGGGAGCGATTCTCACGGACAGCGGGGGGTTTCAGGTTTTCAGCCTGGGGGATTTGCGCAGGATCTCTGAGGAGGGGGTGGAATTTCGCTCCCATTTGGACGGATCTCGGCAGTTCTTAAGTCCGGAAATTGCGACTGAGGCGCAAATGGCTCTGGGTTCGGATATCGTCATGGCCTTTGACGAATGCGCCCCTTATCCCTGCTCACATGAATATGCCCGGGATTCGCTGGCGAGGACGACCCGCTGGGCTCTGCGCTGTAAGGAGACCCTGGGCGCGAGGGAAGGCCAGGCCCTTTTCGGGATCGTGCAAGGGGGAACCTTTCAGGATCTCCGCCGAGAGAGCGCCGCCGGGATCACCGCTCTCGACCTGCCGGGGTACGCGGTGGGCGGTTTAAGTGTGGGGGAGCCCAAAGAAGTGATGTATGAAATCCTGGATGACACCGTCCCGCTGCTCCCCGCGGACAAGCCCCGTTACCTGATGGGGGTGGGTTCACCGGATGCTTTGATTGAAGGGGTGATGCGAGGAATTGACATGTTTGATTGCGTGCTTCCCACCCGGATAGCCCGCAACGGTACCGCCCTGACCCGTTTTGGCAAGCTTGTGGTCCGCAATGCCACGGTGGCCCGCGATTTCTCGGCCATCGACCCGACGTGTGATTGTTACACCTGCCGTCACTATTCCCGGGCTTATGTCCGGCATCTCCTCAAAGCGGATGAAATCTTGGGGCTGAGGCTGATGACCATCCACAATCTGCGCTTTCTCCAGAACTTGATGCGTGAGATCCGGGAAGCGATTGCGGCTGATCGGCTGCCGGAATACCGGAAGGAGTTTTTTGCCGGATACGGTTATCCTTTGTAATTTTTTATGATTTCTTTATGGTTTGCATCGACTTAGGTGATTAAAATGGAACCACCGTGCAGGATTTTTGAGGACCCGCGGTGAATATCTAGTGCCATGCATGCTTATCCCGGGAGGGAAAGCAGAAAAAAGGAGGATATTTGACAATGCCAAGCCAAAGTACCCTAACGATTGTTCTTTATTTTGTGGTATTCTTCGGTATCATGTACTTCCTCATGATCCGGCCGCAGCAAAAACAGCAGAAACAACGCCAAGCCATGCTGAACAGCCTCAGGGTGAGAGACAAAGTCATCACCAGCGGCGGGATTTACGGCAAGATCACCAAAATCAAAGAGAAGTCCGTCATGGTGCAGATTGCGGACAAGCTTGAGGTCGAGGTGACCCGGGCCGGAATCGCCTCTGTGGAAAACCGGGAGGTTGTCGTGGAAAAGGATAAGGACAAGAAAAACGGCAACGGCAAAGACGGTAAGGAGAGCAAAGACGGCAAGGGAAAGAACGCGCCGGAGAGCGGGAAAGCGGAAACGGAAGAGGGGGCGGCCGAGACGACTTCGGGAGAAGGATAAGGCGGGGAAGAATCATGTATTCATGACATAAGGGGATTGAACTCGCGGAGGGAAGAGACTATAATCTTGATTGAAAGATGCGGGTATTGATAGCAGAATCTCGTAGAATGCTTGCATCGATTCAGCTATATTACGAAAAGCAGCGGCGCTTTAGAAGGTTTTTCTAAGGCGCCGTTTCTTTGTCTGGGGGTGGGGCACATGTCCGGATTTTCATAGAGAAGGGAAGAAGCAAAGAACTCTTTGCGGCGGTACTGGCGGGTAAGCCGCAAAGCAAGTCCGAAATGCCCTTCCCAAGAGTGACATGTATAGTATAGCAGATTTGGCCTGTCTTTTAAACTGACAGGTTCCCTTCGTCCCCTGCATTTGACACATTTGGATTTGACGCACTGTTTTACCCATATACAGCGGATAAATTCGAGTTTGACGAGACACTGCCCGTTACAGGAATTTGAGAGAGGGAGTTGAGACACTATGGCCAGTGAGACGACTATGAAGAAGACGCTGGGCCTCACCGGCGTTACGGTCAACGCTATGGCCCTGATTGCGCCGGGTGCCTTTTTATGGCTGACATATCAGGTCCAGGCCGCGCAGGTGAATACAGCCGGTAAAACAACCGGGGGCGATATGTTTGCGGGTCTGGTCTTCGCGCTGCTATTAGCTTTTTTGACGGCCATTTCCTACGCTACTCTGGCCGAGTTGTATCCGGAGGCGGGGACGGGGAGTTCGTATTACTTCGCGGAACACGCTTTTCTTTCCGGTCAGGAGAAACTGCCCCGTTTCGCCAGGCTGGCCAAGTTTCTGGTCGGTTGGTTTTCACACCTCTACTATTGGGTTTATCCCGGGGTCATGGTGGCTATGTTTGCCACGATGATCACGTATATCGCCGGCCAATTCGGCCTTAACCTGTCCGTCCCCGCGCAAGTCCTGATCGCGGTGGGCATCTCTTTCCTCACGGGTGCCGTAGCTTACCGGGGAATCAACGGTTCGACCGCCTCCGCCGTAATCATCAATGTGATTCAGATAGTTACGCTGGTGTTTATCACGGTGCTGGCTCTCGTCTACCGCCTGACCAACCCGGAACATGTCCGGTTCGTGCACGCTTCTCTGAGTGACATCGTGCTGCCCCACAGCATCTCGAATGTTTTGTTTCAAGCTACGATTGCCATCCTATTGCTGGTGGGTTTTGAGTCGACGACGGCTTTGGCGGCGGAATCAAAGTCCCCCAAACATGTGAGCCGGGGCGTGATCCTCTCTTTGATCTTGCAGGGTTTGATTTTCTACCTGTTCGAGTATTTTGGGGCCAACGCCTGGATCAACACTTCTTATACCGTTAAGAACGGCGGGACCGTCTATAGGGGACTCAACGCGGCGGCCAATTCCGGGGCTCCGATCGGCGACATGGTCAGAAACCTGGGAAATGTCTTGTTGAACCACAGCGGATTTGCCTTGATGGTTGCGGTCGCCGTAACCGTGGGCATCGCGATTTTCGGTTCCACGCTGGCCTGTATGAATACCGGGGTCAGGGTCACCTACGCCATGTCCAAAGACCGGGAAGCACCCGGCGCCTTGGGTCTGCTCCACCCCAAACATGCCACTCCTCATACCGGTGTCTGGGTTATTACGATTGCGTCCGCTCTGATAGGAGCCTTTGGGGTCATTTCCATTCGCAATCTTACGGCGGTCACCCTTCTTTCCAATGTCGGTACCTTCATCCTGTACGGGATGACGAACTTGATTTCCCTGATCGCTTATCTGCGCCATCCTAAGCACAACAAGATTCTCCATGTGCTTGTGCCCATTTTGGGTACGGCGGCTAATGTGGGAATGCTCCTGGCGGTCATTTATCTGGGTATTCTGGGAGGCGGGGATACCCGGATCGCGGCGCTGATGGCGATTGTAGGTACGGTCGTCTGGGCGGTGCTCGGTCTCGTTTATCTGGTGTACAACAGCCGGAAATTAGAACGCAAAATCCTCGTGGGAACGACAACGTCGCCCTAAAGCGAGAGACTGGTTTTCCGGATTTCCGCGGGGAATCCGCGCAACAAATTGCCAAAAATAAACTTGCATCAGGGCGCTTATCGAGCGCCCCCTTGCTGGTTGGGGGGTTGATGCAATGTTGAATCTAAAAGGAAGTACCCGGTGCCAAACGTGTTTTGAAGTACACGGGCACAGTGATAAAGGACAAATCCGCCCGCGCAATGAAGATTATTTTTCTTACTTTATCCCCACGGACCAAAGAATTGTCGACGCTTTGGGCAGCCTGTTTGTCGTCTCTGACGGGGTTGGAGGCCATGTGGCCGGCGAAGTGGCCAGCGCGGAGGCCGTCAATGTCATTTTGCAAGAGTATTATTTCGGCGATCACGCGGAGAAACCGTCCCAACGTTTGAAAGACGCCTTTGCTCATGCCTCCTTGCATATTTTTGATTTGGCCAGTCATCACAAAAGATTTGCCAATATGCAATGCACGCTGACGGCGCTCCTCCTCAGGCAGGGTCAGTATTTCATCGCCCACGCCGGAGATTCCAAAGCTTTTCTCCTGCGTGACCGGACCCTGACCCAATTGACGAAAGATCACAGCTTAGTGGCCAAGCTAGTGCGGATGGGTCTGGTCTCGCCTGAACAAGCGAAAACCCATCCATATAGACACATGTTGATCAGGGCCCTGGGAGAAAGTCCCCTCTTGCAGATCGATATGTTTAGCGGCAGCAGCGAACCCGGGGATATTTTTTGCCTGATCACGGACGGAATTCTTGAGCATCTGACGGAGGAAGAACTCCGTCAATCCCTTCTCAAAAAGACCGGCATGGATAGTATCCAGAAGAAAATCGTGGATATAGTGAATGAACGCGGCGGTTGTGATAATATGACTATATTGACCGTAAAAGTAACGGAGGTTTGTTAACATTGTTGCTGCCGGAAATTGGTGATTGTCTGGACGGGCGCTATAAACTGCAGGCTTCCCTGGGACGGGGCGGGTTTGCCGGCGTCTTTCTGGCGGAGGACCTGCAAACAGGCTCAAAGGTCGTCCTCAAATTTCCCGATATTTCGCAGCTGGGTGACCCGGCGGTTTATGAGCGCTTTAAGCGCGAGCTGGCCATTGGCAAGCTGCTCGACCATCCCGATTTGCCGGTAGCCTTGGCCTATTCCGAAGGAAGTCCTCCTTATTTGGTCCTGAAATATGTCGAAGGGGAGCCCCTGACCCAAGTGCTGCGGGAACAAGGCCGCTTCTCGGTGGATCAGGCCCGGTATATGGTGGCGAATTTGTTGGAGGCTCTGCAGCACTGCCATGAGCAAGGGGTCTATCACCGGGACTTGAAGCCGGAGAACCTTCTCCTCAGCACGGACGGACACTTAAAGATACTGGATTTCGGCATCGCCCTGATGGAAGGGGGGCCAAGAGTGACTTGGCGGGGGTTTTCCGGTCTCATGGGAACTCCCGAATATATGGCGCCGGAACAAATTAAAGGAGAGAGGGGTGGGGCCGGGAGTGACATCTATGCCGTCGGCTGCCTGTTTTATAACTTGCTGGCGGGCAGACCGCCCTTTACGGGCGACAACCCGCTCTCCATCATGCATCAGCACTTGACGGCAGAGCCTCGTCCGCTCGGAGAATTGGTTCCCAAAGTAGATCCCGGCGTCCTGGCGGTGATCCGGCGGGCGATGCGCCGCCGCAAGGAAGAACGTTACCCGACTGCCCAAGCGATGGCCGACGATCTGCGGCATCCCGAGGACGCGGACCTTGCCTGGTTGGATAAGCCGGACCCGCCTCTGGTTGCGGTGCTCACGGACAGGCGCACGCCTTGGTTCACTGTCGGCGCCGCCGTTGTCGCCGGAATCGTCTTGGCTCTATTCTTTGCCTATTTCTCGTTTTTCTATGGTAAGTGAAATAGCAAAAGCACCCCGCGGGTCCGCCTCAGGGGTGCCAAAATTTAGGGGTGCCAAAGTAAAGAAGTGTACGGGATGCAAGGGGCGGCGCTCAGATAACGCTGTCGCCCGTTTCCCCGGTCCGGATCCGCACGGCGTTACCTACGGGGTAGGTAAAAATCTTGCCGTCTCCGATTTTCCCAGTGCGGGCGTGGTCGGCGATCAGTTTGACCACATCCTGACTGAGCGAGTCGGCTACGATGATTTCGATTTTGGTTTTGGGCAGTAGGTTGAGATCATACTCATGACCGTTGACTACTTCGGTATGACCTTTTTGCAGGCCGCAGCCAATGGCCTCCAGAACGGTCATGCCACGGATGCCGAACTTTCCCAAGACGTTTTTGACGGCTTCCAGCCGCTCGGGACGGACGTAGGCTTCAATTTTAATCAAGTGACTCACCTCCTAAAATCGTAATTTTATCAAGCGACTCGCCCCCATAAAATCAGCGGATGTTATGCTTTGATTATACCCCATCAAGCGGGTGCGGGCAAAGGGATGAGGGACACCGGACTCAAAGTGAAATCAGGAATTGAGGAATGTTCCATGAGCACCGCGCGCGGTGCTCATTAAAACAGCCTATTTGAGGGAGGATTAAGAGTGAAAAAGATCGAAGCGATTATCAGGCCCGGAAAGCTGGAAGAACTTAAGGAAGAACTTTCCCGAGCCGGCCTGGAGGGGATTACGGTCAGCAGTGTGCTCGGCCACGGCCGGCAAAAGGGACACGCCCAGATCTACAGGGGACAGGAAGTGCTTCCTCAGCTGCTGCCCAAGGTGAAAATCGAAATCGTTACTGTGGATGCCAAGGTGCCCCTCATCCTCGATCTTATTCAGCGGGTGGCCCGTACCGGCAGCGTGGGAGATGGCAAGATATTCGTCATACCGGTGGAAGAGGTGATACGCATCCGCACGGGGGACAGGGGTGAGAACGGTATCTGACCGGGACCAAGGAACGCCGGTGAAAGGGTGCCGCGCCGGGCGGTGGATGAAACGTGGCATTGTTGCCGCTTGGGATGAATAGGTTAGGCAAGTAAGCCTAAAACTAGCGTCAGCACCCCACGCCGGAGGTCAGGGGCTGTTGCGGGGAACGGCTGGACGAAGGTATGCGTGCGGCGGTCCGGATTACAGGGGCGAGTCCCCCCGACAGGGGGAGTCGGCTAGGGTACGATGCTGGCGGCGGCACGGATGACTGGGACGGGGGTTTTTAGGTACGGAGACGGGAGCGGTGGGGAGAGATTGAGGAGAAAGTTTTGCACGGAGGGTGGGAATGAAAGTCGTAACACTGAATGAAATCAAAGAGGATGCCCTGGTACAGGGACTGATCGAAGGCGGTAATAAGCATCTGGGAGCGATAGGTTATACCGAACACGGACTTAGGCATGTGGGATTGGTAGCCAACATTGCCAAAAATACCTTGGAGAAACTGGAACGCCCGGCCCGGGAGTGTGAGCTGGCTGCCATTGCGGGGTATCTCCATGACATCGGCAACGCGGTGAACCGGATTGGGCACGCTCAAAGCGGGGCCGTCCTGGCGGCTTCCATCCTGGAGAGACACGGCTTGCCGCCGGAGGAAATCGCCATGATCATGGGAGCGATCGGGAACCACGACGAAGGAGACGGAAACCCTGTTAACACGGTTTCCGCTGCCCTGATTCTGGCGGACAAATCGGACGTTCACCGTTCCCGGGTGCGGAACAGCGATCCTGCTACCTTCGATATCCATGACCGGGTGAATTACGCGGTCGAGCATTCCTTTCTGCGGGTGCATCCTCAGCAGCGCCATATTACCTTGGAGTTGAGAATTGATACGGAAATCTGCCCGGTCATGGACTATTTCGAGATTTTTTTGGCCAGGATGCTGTTATGCCGGAAAGCGGCGGAATTTCTCCAAACGAAATTCGAACTCCTGATTAATGAGGTCAAGCTTCTCTGAGCAGTAATTGACACCCGGACAAGCAGGGCTTTATAATAGACTTTGGCATGGGCAAGTCCCATACACATTAAAAGGAGGAAAATCGATGAGACGGAGAAACATCCTGAAGCTGATCGTCTTAGTGCTTGCTGTGGCGGCAGCTGTGGCTTTGTCCATCCCGAAACTGTCGAATCCGACGAGCGGGATTCCGTTGGGACTTGACTTGCGTGGCGGCGTTCACTTAGTGTTGCAAGCTCAGCCTGGAGCCAATGGTAAGCCCATTACGAAGGACGATATGGATAAAGCCAAAGCGATCATTGCCAAACGCGTTAACGAACTGGGCGTGTCCGAGCCTGTCGTCCAGGCGGACTACCAGAAGGATCGGATCATTGTCGATCTGGCCGGGATTAAGGACCCGAACAAAGCGGTGGAGGTTTTAAAGACCACGGCTCAACTGACGATCCGAGATCCGAAGGGCAAAATTCTCATGCAAGGTGACCAAATAAAGGATGCCCGAGCTAACCAGGACCCCCAGTATGGGTACGTGGTCAGCCTGACTTTTACCCCCGCGGGGGGGCAGGAGTTTGCCGCGATTACAAAGGAATACTTACAGCAGCGGATTGGCATTTATCTGGATAACAGACTTTTAACCGATCCCAAGGTTGATTCCGTCATCAGCAATGGTCAGGCCGTAATCACGGGGTATTCCACTTTGCAGGATGCGGCCAATGATGCCGTCCTCATGCGTTCGGGCGCACTCCCGGTCAGCATGACGATTGCGGAGAAGCAGCAGGTGGGGGCTTCTTTGGGTGTGGATTCCTTGCATAGAAGCATCAGTGCCGGGATTTACGGTTTGGCCTTTATCTTCTTGTTCATGCTCGTATTCTACCGCCTGCCGGGCGTTGTGGCGGACTTTTCCCTCATTGTTTACGCCCTGATTGTCCTCTGGGTCCTCTGGCTTTTCCACGCGGTTCTCACTCTCGAGGGAATTGCCGGTTTTATCTTGTCCATTGGGATGGCAGTGGACTTCAATATTATCATTTATGAACGGGTGAAGGAAGAGATCCGCTTGGGTAAGTCGCTCAGGGCGGCAGTGGAGTCAGGCTTCAGCCGGGCCTTCATCACTGTCATTGATGCCCACGTGACCACCCTGATTACGGCGGTTACCCTTTATGTTCTGGGAACCGGCACCATTCAGGGCTTTGCTTTGACACTCGGCATTGGTATCTTGGCCAGCTTGTTTACGGCCATCACTTTTACCCGGACTATTTTGCGCTGGGTTGTCGGTATCAATCCGCAGACCAACACTCGCTGGTATGGCGTTAGGAGGGAAGCATAAGTGGGACGCAAAGATGTCGACCGGCGCAAAGGCAAGGTTGATCCTAGCAACGGCGCAGGAGAAGGAAACGGCCCCGAGGCTCGCAATGACCTGAAAGAAACGGGCGGGCGGCCGGAAGTGAGCGCTGTGAGCGTAGAGATAACGAAAGGCGGTCAGCCGGGTCAGACGGACGCCTCTAAGGTCCAGGCCGGCCCTAAGGGCCGGAGTCAGGGCAACGGCTCGCCGATTCCCGCGGCACAAGGAGCCTCCTATGCGCAGGTGCAGAAGATGCACCCCCTCTATTTTAATATCGTCAAGAAACGCTATATTTGGTTTGCCCTCTCCCTTTTGGTCATTATACCCGGAGTGATTTCCCTGTTTACGCAAGGACTGAACCTAGGTATTGACTTCCAAGGCGGGACGATGCTGGACGTTATCTTTAACAAGCCAACCACGCAAGGCGCGATCACGCGTACTATGAGCTCTGTGGGTTTGTCGGGGAGCGTGCAACTGTCTAACGGCAGTAAGGAAGTGTTGATCAGAACCCAAGCCTTGGATGAGCAGACGCGCAATAAATTAATGACGGCTTTGCAGTCTAAAGTCGGGGCTTATGACTCGGGAAAACTGCAGGAGGAAAAAGTCTCTCCGGAGATTGGGAAAGAGTTGACCCAGAACGCTCTGCTGGCTTTGGGGATCGCCATGGGTCTGATGCTCCTCTATATCACGATTCGTTTCCAGTTCAGTTACGCTATTTCCGGAATCATAGCCCTGGTGCACGATGTGCTGGTGACCCTGGGAGTTTTCTCCCTTTTCCACTGGCAGATTGACGCAACCTTCGTGGCGGCCATTCTGACCATTTTCGGTTATTCGATCAATGATACCGTCGTTATCTTTGACCGGATTCGAGAGAACGAGGCCAAGATGAGGCGCGGGGACAGCTACGAGGATATGGTGGACAAGTCGGTTTGGCAGACGATGCGGCGCTCCATCAACACAGTCGTTACCGTGCTCATTGCCCTCTTTTCCGTCTATATCCTGGGCGGTGCCTCCACCAAAGTCTTCGCTTTGGCTATGTTGATCGGGGTCTTCAGCGGGGCGTATTCGTCGATTTTCAATGCCAGCCAGATCCTGGTCGAGATTAAAACGCGCCTAAGTGACTCCCCCAAAGGTAAGCCAAGCAGGGCCAGGGCTTAGCGTCCGCAGCGCGGCCCAACGCGCACTCGACCATTGTCAATGCAGTCTCCGTATGTGCGGGTTGAGAAGGTGCCGGCCGGCACTAAGTGCTAAACCGGAAGGATCATCCGCAACCTAAGTATAGACAAATGTAGGCAAAAAACCGGGCTTTCGCCCGGTTTTTTGCTGCGTAGGTTTGCGCGAGACCTGGTCAGGACAGTGTACCAATTGCTCAAGCTTGTTACTTGTCACCCGAAATTACCTGGATATATTCCTCAACAGTTAATAGCTCTGAATTTAGCCCGGGTATTACTTCATCTGATAATTTAGTTTTTGATGCAATTTGAAATCCGGCTTGCTTAACAAAGGAGAGATATTCTTGAACCTTTGACTGTATGTCATCCCTACTCATTTGAAGAAGCATACCGTTATTTCGGTATATTTCCAGTATCGGATTTGCGGATTTCATCACTTCGTGCATGTTATGGAAATTGTTTTCTCCCGGAAAACCTGAATTAGAAATAATTACAACATCTGGAAATTGTGACAGGCTATTCTTCATATCAAAATTGCCGTCACTTTCCACAACATTCGGGCCTTTTATTGGAATTAATCTATCTAAAAAGTTTTTGAGGCATGCTGTCATATTCCAAAGGTAAACCGGGGTAGCAAAACATACAATGTCTGAGCACTTATACATTTCCATCAGTTCATTCATATCATCCTGGTGGATACATTTTCCTGGTGTTTTGAACCAACAGGAAAAGCACCCAGTGCAATGATTGATGTTTTTGTCAATCAAAAAGATATTTTCGGTTTCCGCACCTGCATCCCGTGCGCCTGCCAAGAAAGCTTGCACTATTACATTTGTATTGCTGTTTTTGCCTCGAGGACTGCCGTTAAAAGCTGAAATTTTCATATAACCATCTCCTTTATGATATTTAACTGCTGATCTACCATTTCTTCGGTTATTGTGAGAACTGATGAAGAGGTCTTCAAGCCATCAAAAAAATAGATAATATGCATTGCTACAACAGAAACATCAAAATTCTTGAATTCTCCTGCTTCTTGACCATATAGCAGTAGAGTACTCAGTAATTCAACTGATAACTCTACCCGTTTATCAAAGTAAGCACGTTGTTCAGGTTCGACAAAAGCAAATTCGTGTGTAGCGAGAAACAGCCCTCTATTGTCACTGAAAATGGCGTTTCTCTCATGAGCTAAATAATGCTCAAAGATTACTTTGGCGGGTACCCTTTGACTGATCGCTCGCTTCACAGCATTTCTGTCATCATCTATATCTCTGTCAAGCATAGCTATAAAGATCTCTTTCGTGGAAGAGAAATGACGATATAGCCCCCCTCTGCTCAAACCGCAGCGATCACAAATGTCTTTCATCGTAACAGCAAGATAGCCTTTTTTAGCAAATAACTGCATTGATGCGCCGATGATATTTTGCTTAGTATTAGTTCCTTTGGTTGACATTGCAGATAACACCTTTCCTGCACATTAGCGACACTTGTGTCGCTCTTATAATTATGCAACACATATGTCGCTTTGTCAAGCCTTCAATAATAGCGCACCGGAAAGTATAAGGCGTACAAACAAAAAAAGAGTGCTCATATAGTGCAAAGAACGGCATTCTGTACTATAATACAGAGAAAGGAGCAGGGGAGGTCAGGCTGTGAAAATAACAGGTGCAGAGGCTATTGTGGAAAGCCTGAAAAACGAGGGTGTTAAGGTTATTTTCGGCTATCCCGGCGGAGCCGTTCTCACTCTTTACGACGCGCTTTACGCGGCGAATTATCCGCATATCTTAACCCGGCACGAGCAGGGTGCTGTTCACGCCGCCGACGGGTACGCGCGGGTCACGGGGGATGTCGGAGTGGTCATGGCCACGTCGGGCCCGGGGGCCACGAACTTGGTGACAGGGATCGCCACCGCTTATATGGATTCCATTCCGCTCGTCCTGATCACGGGCCAAGTCGCGGTTTCCCTGATCGGGAGAGATTCGTTTCAGGAGGCGGACATTCGGGGGATCACCACTCCGATCACCAAGCATAACTATTTGGTCAAGAAAGCGGAACAGCTGCCCCGAGTGATAAAGGAGGCGTTTTTCATCGCCCGCACGGGACGTCCCGGACCGGTGGTGGTCGATGTCGCCAAAGACGTCTTTGCCGCGGAGCTGGACTACTCTTATCCGGAAAAGGTGGAACTGCGCGGCTATCATCCCCTTTGGGCGGGGGATGAGGCGGTCCTTGGCCAGGTCGTCGACGAGATGAGCCGGGCTAGGCGCCCGTTGTTTTTTGTGGGGGGCGGGGTCAACCTTTCGCGGACGGCGGAAGAAGTGAGGGCACTGGCCGAGCGAACGGGTTTTCCGCTCATATTGAGTCTCATGGGGTTGGGAACGGTACCTTCAGCCTATCCCCGCAACTTCGGGCTGGTCGGAATGCATGGCACCTACGCGGCGAATATGGCGACCACGGAATGTGACCTGCTCATCGGGTTAGGAGTGCGCTTTGACGATAGGGTGACGGGGCTTTTGCAGCATTTCGCGCCCAAGGCGAAAGTGATTCATTTTGACGTCGATCCGGCGGAGGTCAACAAAAATGTCCGCACCGATATCCGGGTGTTGGGCGATTTGAAATGGTCGTTGCCGGCGCTCCTGCGGAGACTGGATCCGGCTGAGACGGCCGAATGGGGGGAAAAGATCGCTCCCTGGCTGAGGCTGTTGGAGGAGTGGCAGAAGGAGAATCCTCTGACTTATGAGCGGCGGGACGATGTGATCATGCCGCAGGCGGTCATAGAAACGGTGAGCGACCTTACGGGAGGAGAGGCCCTTGTCGTCACGGACGTGGGGCAGAACCAAATGTGGACGGCCCAGTTTTACCGGTTTAAGCACCCCGGGTCTTGGCTGACTTCCGGCGGTTTGGGGACCATGGGTTACGGGCTGCCGGCGGGTTTGGGCGCCCAGGTCGGATGCCCGGAGAAACACGTTGTCGTCTTTGCCGGGGACGGCGGCATCATGATGAACTGTCAGGAGTTCGATACGATCGCTAAGTTCGGCTTGCCCGTCAAAGTCATCATCTTAAACAATCAGGTCTTGGGGATGGTGGCGCAATGGCAGCGTATGTTCTACGGAGGGCGTTATGCTCACACCGATCTGTCGGGAAGGACTGATTTTGTCAAACTGGCGGAGGCCATGGGCGTACCGGCCCTTAGGATCACGGAGCCGGAAGGGCTGAGGGAGACGCTTGAGAGAGTGTTGGCTATGCCCGGCCCGGCTGTTCTGGAGGTGCGCATTCCCAGCGATGAGGATGTCCTGCCGATGGTTCCGGGGGGAGCGCGTTTGGACCAAATGGTGATGGGAGGACGCTGAGATGAAACACACACTGGCTGTACTGGTTGAGAACCGTCCCGGCGTTTTGACCCATATCTCGGGCTTGATCAGCCGCCGGGCCTTCAATATTGAGAGTATTGCGGCGGGGTATACGGAAGAAAGCGAGACGACCCGCATTACAGTCGTCGTGGAAGCGGACGACCTGGAACTGGAGCAGGTAGTGAACCAACTCTCCAAACTGGTGGATGTGATTAAGATTACGGATTTGACAGGTATTGACGCCATTCACCGCGAATTGGCTTTGATCAAGGTCAAGGCGAGTTCGGAGACCCGCTCGGATATTGTGGACATCGTCGATATTTTCCGGGCCAAGATCGTGGACGTCAATCGCGAGACCATGGTTATCGAACTGACCGGGGAAGAAACGAAAATCGACGCGCTATGTGAAGTTCTTGCCGACCACGGGATCATCGAGATCGTCCGGACGGGCAAGGTAGCCTTGTCCAGGGGACCGGTTCCGGCCAAGGATCTCTAGAGGACTCACCATCGGAGGCGGTTGGGAGTCTTGGCGGAAGCGGGTGGCAGTCTCGATGCAACCGGTTGGCGGTCTCGACGGAAGCGGGTGGCCCGGAAAGAGCCCGCTTCCGGCCAAGGACCTCCGAGCGGGGCTTCTTGGCCCGGGTTTTCTGCCCTAACTGCCGTCCTGTGTCTTGCGAGTTGAAGCCTTGCGAGTTGAAGTCCCGTTCGCGAATCCGCTCCGTCCCCGTGGTAAGGCCACGGTGGGATTTGCCGCGGGCTGCGGATTAGTCGGATCAAGCGGAATATCCCCCTGCGTGCCAATAATGTGGGGGGTTTTTAATATTGTGGATTGACAGATACCGGTAAGGGGTATTACACTGAGATTGAGGGAAAATAGTGCGAAGATACAATATCAAAGGTGGTAAGGTGTCAGAGTGTTAAAGTTGCCAATCTTCGCAACTTGAGAGAAGTGGAAAGGTGGGGATTTGTTTGGTTGCGCCTTCATTTAAGGATTATGCCGTTGTGGCTTGCGGCACCTTGATCCCGGAACTGAATTACCTCAAAGAACAAGGTTTTCTCGATGCCAAGATCATTTACACAGCTCCGGGGCTGCACCAGGTTCCCGAGGAACTGGAAAAGCAGCTGCAGAAGCAGCTTGAAGCGGCTAAGAAACTGGCCAAGAAAATCATTGTGGTTTATGGGGGTAAGTATTGTTATATCAATATCCGCGATCCCCTGCGTACCATCGACAAAGTCATTGACGAAACGCGGGAAGAAGGATTCTATATTGCCAGAACCGATGTGGAGAATTGCGTAGATATGATGGCTGATGAAGAGGAAAGAGAGGCCATAGCGGACGGACAAAAGGTGTGGTTTTGCACGGCCGGCTGGCTGAAGTACAGAGATCAAGTCTTTAAAGGCTGGGACAAAGCGAATGCCAATGAGAATTTCCCCCAGTACACCGGCGGGGGAATCTTGCTCGATCCGATCGGCTTTTTTGATGAATATGCGCTGGAGCATGTGGAAGAAATTCTCGACTTTTCGGATTGGGCGTCCATTCCTTTGGAAGGACGGGCTGTAGGGTTAGAAAGGTTGAAGAACGTCCTGATCAGCGCAATGGCTGAGGAAGACAGGCCTGCCGCGGGGTGAGGGGGAACGGAGACTCCCGCTTGCATTCCTGCGCCTGGTTGAGGGCACGAAAAAGCCATGGAGAGATTCAGGCCAAATGAGAAAAGGGTAGAGAAAATGCTTAGGGCTGTGTGAGGAACAAGCCCTGATTTTTTTTGTTTGCAGGAATTTTGGCTCCGGGCGCGAAAAAGTAACTGGATAAGCTGTGTGAAGAGAAATCGCAATCTGGAGAGAATGGCGTGAAAGTCATGACTGAGTAACGGGAGGAGCCGTGTGGAGGGAAATCTTAAGCTGAAGGTGAAGGGGGATGAACATGAAAGGACGAGTGCTTGTTTTGCTGGGAGTTTTGGCTTTGGTGCTGGTTTTGACGTCCTGTTCCCCAAAGGGGATTTTTGGGCTGGGTGCCCCGCCGGGGAGTCAGGGGAAAATCGGCTCCGGTCAGCAAACCGGGTCGGCCCAGGCTGTTTCCGGGCCCAAGCAAACACAGGATAAAACTGCCGCCAAGGGAGGCCCGAAAGGCCCGGAGACGGCGGTAAGTCCAAGTGCGCCGGTGGCCGGGGATCCCTCGGTCAAGGCGGTGCCGGTGCTTTATTACCACTCCGTTCTGGTTCAAGCCGGGAATCCTCTGCGTATGCCCCCGGCTCAATTTGAGGAGCAGATGGCTTACTTGGCCAGCCACGGCTATCATGACATCACACCGCAACAACTGGAAGAGTTTCTCCACGGACAGGGGCTCTTGCCCTCAAAGCCGTTCATGATTACGTTTGACGACGGGTATACGGATAACTATACAAACGCTATGCCTATTCTCCGAAAATACGGGTTTACGGCCCTGGTCTTCATGGTGTCGAGTTATGTGGACGGGACGGGCTATCTCTCGAGCCGGCAATTGCAAGGGTTGGTTGCCGCCGGTTGGAGTATTGGCGGGCACACCGTGCACCATCTCGACTTGACCAAACTGGCTCCCGCCGAGCAGGCCAAGGAGCTGGAAGATTCGAAAAAGTTTCTTGAAAAGATTACCGGGCAGCCGGTCTTATATTTTGCTTATCCTTATGGCGGATATGACCGGGAGGTAATCGGGCAGCTGCAAAAAGCCGGCTATCAGCTCGCGTTTACAACTGAGCGGGGCTGGGCCGCCCGCGGGAGTGATCCCTTCCTGATTCACAGGGTTTATTGTTATGCCGACATGGGCATGAAGGAATTTAAACGCCGGCTTGAGAATCCGAATTACTAAACCCGATATTGGGCCCGAATACTAAGCCCGAATACTAATCCCGCTCATCAATCCGGATTACTAAGCAGGAAAATCGCTGTGGCCGCCCGTCCCGCTCAGGGGACAGGGCGGCTTCCTTCATGAACTCAGGATTATTTTCCCAGAGGAATAACAAATTTGGGCCTCTTGCCATATTCTGTATTAGGTCCAGGGAGTGAATGAGAAAGGAGGAGGTATAATGGCTTACGGTGTAGATGGGTGCGGAAGCGGACCGAACTTCTTGCCCGGAATTGCGGTCGTCGTGGTGATTATTCTCCTGTTAATCGCGATGGGTATTGTTTTCTAAGAAACGAATCGTCCAACTAACGTAAGTCCAATTAACGTAATTTGAGAGGAGGAAATAGAATGTACGGATACGGTGGTGGATTTGGTGGTTACGGGGGTTACGGTGCGAATCCTTGCTGCGCGACTCCGGTCATGGCCGCTCCGGCCACAGGTGGAGCCGGCTGGGGTGTCGGCGTCGGGATTATCGCCATTGCAATTCTTATACTGATTGCTCTGGGCGTGATTTTCTAAGAGGGAAAGCTGACGTGACTCCTGACTCAGAACAAAGCGATAAAGGAGGTTCATTAAAATGGCATTTGGTGCAGGTGCAGCAGCCGGTGGTTGGGGTGCAGGAATTGCTATCGTAGTCGTTATCATCCTGCTTCTCATCGCTTTGGGTATTGTATTCTAACTGGATCACGTTTAAAGCTGAAGCGGGGGTGAGATTGTGTACGGCGGATACGGTTACGGCGGAGGTTGCGGCGGAGGTTACGGTGGTCACGGTATCGGAGCGGGGATTATTGCCATCGCCATTCTGATCCTCATCGCCTTGGGTGTAATCTTCTAGAACAGGGAAAAGGCAGCAGCTCTTGTCAAAGACAAGGGCTGCCCCTGACAGGGCCTGATTAACCCGGCAGTGCCGAAACGGCGACTATGAGTGTAAGGAGGCGATTCCAAGATGTGTGGTTGCCCCATCGTTTGTCCCCCTCGGTATGTTGTGCATGATTACTACACGCCACAAGTAGTTCCGGTCATTCACCCTGTCGTGAATATCAACCGGCAAAATATCGTGAGTGTTCCTCAGCATGTGGTTCAGCCGCTGCAGACGAATGTCACGGTCAATCGGGGCTTCGTTCCCGGTGCGCAGGCGTTTCCTGCTGGCGGCGGATTCGGAGGCTTCGGCGGGTTCGGAGGCTTCGGCGGATCCAATCGTCTGTTCTTTTAAAAACCGCTGAGTGAGCTCGTTTAACTTTAGTTGAATATCGAGATTCCGGTGGGGGGTCTACCCCCGCCGGAGCAAAGTACCGGGAACCACGTCCACTTATGGAAGTCGGAGCAGCCGGGTCGATCAGACATTACCAGGCTGGACTTCGAACCACTCCCACTTCATAGAAGCGGAAGTCTCGCGATTGGATGAAGCTAAAATTCCTGGACTTTCAGGGAAGGGCGCCTTGTCAGACATAGAACAAAGAGGTGACCGCAGGCTTATGCGGCCGCTGTCTGCCGCACCGGATGGCAGGCATGGATGACCTTCCCGCCCTTGGGTCATACTAGGGCGTGAGGGGGGCTTGCGATGGGGCTGGGCGAATGGATACTGGTGGAGGGCCTTCTGGTTTGGGCGGGCGGCCTAACGTTTTTTGGCGGCATCCGCGGAGTTTTGGCGTCGGCCGTGGTGGTAACGGTTTTGAACTTCCTGATGAACGGGAATCCGGGGTTTTGGTTTTGGGAAGCCATCCTAATAGTCGGGAGCGGCAGCGGAATTATTCTCCTCTACTTTGTCGGACATAAAATCGGAGAACAAGGGGTGGTCCAGGGACTGACAGGGGGTTTGATCAGCCTTGTCCTCTTTGGCGTGTTTTTCACTCCGGTGCTGGGGCTTCTGGCCTGGGCTTTGCTGGTGGGTACCGGGCTCATTCCCAAACTAAAACGTAAGCAGGTGGTTTGGAGTCTGATGCCGTCTTTGTGCCGGATCATTCTCAGCTTGGCTTGGATCCTTTTGGGGAACCTGATGATCTCGTGAGGGGATAAGCGAAAAAACACTTGCGTTCGCAAGACTAATTTGATACTCTAATCATAAAGTGAATCGTCAGGCTTGCAGGCTGGGCTCTCGTTGGGCAACGGAATATCCGTGGGACTTCCTCAGGGTGGAGGTCCTTTATTTTGTCCTACATAAAAGCGTATATCTCTCGCAGGATAAGAAAACTTGCGTCGGCCGCCTTGATTCAACCGATCGATCGCTTGAGCGATCGCACCAGCCAAGTTTTCGTATGAAAATGAGTTTTCTGTATGTTGCGGGCTTTCAGGGAAAAAACGGGGAGTGACGCGTGTGAACAAGACCGGTGTGGCAACGCTGTCTGTGGCTTCAAATGGCGTCTTGGCGTTGGGCAAAGTGTTTGTCGGTCTTTGGAGCGGATCTGTCAGTATTATTTCCGAGGGCATTCACTCAGGCATCGACCTCTTGGCTTCCGTGATTGCCCTCTTCGCGGTGCGGGAATCGGGCAAGCCGGCCGATGTGCGGCATGCTTACGGGCACGGGAAAATAGAAAATGTTTCCGGAACCATTGAGGCTGCCTTGATTTTCTTCGCGGCGCTCTGGATTATTCTTGAGGCTATCCGGAAAATCAGCACCGGGGTTGAGGTGAACAATTACGGCTGGGGCCTTCTGATCATGGGAGGGTCGACGGTCATCAACTTTATCGTTTCGGGCCAGCTCATGAGGGTGGCGAAGAAAACGGATTCCATTGCTCTTGAAGCCGATGCGCTCCATTTGCGCACTGATGTCTATACCTCGGGCGGGGTTTTTCTCGGTCTGGTGCTGATCAAAGTGACGGGCTGGACTTGGCTGGACCCGCTGGTGGCTATCCTGGTGGCCTTGCTGATCATCAAGGCAGCTTATAACCTGACCAAGGAGTCTTTCATGCCCTTGGTGGATGTCAGTCTGCCCGAAACGGAACAGAGGGTTATTCAGGGCATCATTAACCGGCACGCGCAGGAATTCGTTGATTTTCACGATCTGCGGACACGTAAGGCCGGGGCGGAACGCTACATCGACCTGCATTTGGTGGTGCCGAAATATGCCTCAGTGGCTAAAGTACACGCTTTGTGCGATGCCATCGAGCAGGAAATCAACGCGGCCTTGCCAGGCGCTTCCGTTCTGATTCACGCGGAGCCCTGCACCCAAGTTGACGATAGCTGTCACAAATGTCAAGAGATGGCGGAGGACGGAGTGTGCAACTATTGCCGGGATAAAAAAACTTGCCCCAGGGCAGGAATCCGATCATCCAAGAGCGAAAAAGTGTTTAACGATGATTAAAAGGCAGGATGTTTAGGGATGGTAGAAGGCGGGAGAAGGCAGGAGATTGAAAGTGGTCATCTTAATCCTTTCATTGGCGTTTGCTCTACTGGTAGCCGTATTTGCCCTGCAGAACGCTAATCCGGTCGCGATCCGGTTTTTTTGGACGGAGGCCAGGGTCCCGTTGGTTCTAATTATCTTGGGTTCCGCTTTCGCCGGCGCGATTGTGACCGTGCTATTGGCGTTATGGCGAGAGTTCCGCGGGAAACGAAAAGGCCAGGCGGCCGAAAACCCTGCCGCGGAAGCCGGCGAGGGCCTGGGCGGAGCCGAGGGGGAGGGGCCCGGCGACAAGAGCGGGCCAAAGCATGAACCCGCAGGCAAATAGTGTACGACGGAAGCGGCCCAAAGCACATACTTGGAGGTAAATAGTCTGCGCCGCAAGCGGCCAAAAGCATGAACTTGGAGGTAAACAGTGTGCGACGGACCTGGTCTTTGCCTGACGCGCCGGGGGGAACGGCGCAACTTGTTGAAACTCTGGCGATTTCCCCGGCGGTGGCGCAAATTCTGGTTCAGCGCGGAACGGTGAGGGTAGAGGATGCGGCGGATTTCCTGCGTCCGACCCTTTTTAATTTGTCTTCCCCTTTTCGCTTTAGGGCGATGTCGCCGGCTGTGGAGCGTTTACGGCGCGCCCGGCAGGCGGGGGAAAAAGTGTTGGTGTACGGGGATTACGATGTCGACGGAGTCACCAGTGTGGCCTTACTCTACAGGGTGTTGAAAAGCTTGGACTTTAAAGGGGTTGCCTACATTCCTCATAGACTGGAAGAAGGGTACGGCTTGCACCGGGAGGCGATCGACCGGGCCGCGGCGGCCGGAGTGAGTGTCATCATCACGGTGGATTGCGGGATAACGGCGGTTGACGAGGTCGAATACGCCGGGAAATTGGGCCTGGACGTCATCATCACGGATCACCACGAACCGGCGGAGACCCTGCCCGAAGCCAAGGCGGTGCTTAACCCGAAACTGGAGGAACAAGGCCCCTTCTCGGATTTAGCGGGTGTCGGCGTGGCCTTCAAATTGGCCCAGGCTTTGCTTCGCACTCTAAAGGAGGGCCTATCCGGGCAGAAACTGCCGACGGAGAGAGAATTGCTCGACCTGGTGGCTCTGGGGACCATCGCGGATGTAGTTCCTCTGGTGGGAGAAAACCGGATCATTGTGCAGCAAGGACTTTTGCAGATGCGGGAAAGCGCCCGCGTCGGCCTCACGGCTCTGCTGAAAGAATGCGGCTTAGCCGGCAAGCCCCTGAAAGCCGGTCAGATTGCTTTCATGGCAGCTCCCAGAATCAATGCCGCGGGCCGCATGGACAACGCCAAGGCGGGCTTGGAGCTTTTGATCACCGCCAATGAGGAGCGGGCCGGGGAGTTGGCCAGGTTTCTGAACCACGAAAACCAAGTGCGCCAGGAGACAGAGAAGAGGATTTTAGCCGAGGCGGTGACGCAGCTTGAGCAGGGCCCCTTGCCCAGGGTCATCGTTTTGGCTGCCTCAGGCTGGCACCCAGGGGTGATCGGGATCGTGGCTTCCCGCCTGGTGGAGCGTTATTACCGGCCCGTTTTTCTGGCGGCGGTCGAAGGTGAGGAAGCCAAAGGTTCAGCTCGGGGAATTCCCGGGTACCATGTCCTGGAGGAGTTGAAGACCCAGGCCGGCCTGTTGCGGCACTTTGGCGGGCATCGCCAAGCGGCCGGTTTTTCCCTGGCTGCGGAGAACCTCGAGCTTTTGCGGGCGGGATTGAACCGGGGGGCGGAAACGCTTCCCCAGGATATTTTCAGGGAAACTCTGATGATCGACGGAAAGGTTTCCTTGGAGGACCTCAACGAAGAGCTGTTTGAAGAACTGGAACAACTGGCTCCTTTCGGCTGCGGAAATCCCGGACCACTGCTCGGCGCAGCCGAGGTGCCGCTTGTCGGCCTGGCTACTGTGGGCAAAGAGGGGGCTCATCTAAAACTGCGTCTGGGTCCCGAAGGAAGTTGGGAAGGGATCGCTTACCGGCAGGGTGGGCGTTCGGCGGAACTGCAGCAAGAGGATCGGCTCGATCTGGCCTTTGGCTTAGATATGAATACTTTTCGGGGCCAGAGGAAGCTCCAGCTGGTGATTCGCGATCTTGAGTGCCGGGCCCTGTGGCAGAGACGGACCGCCGCGGGGAAAGAGGAGATAACGGCTGCCGCAGCGGGGGTGGAGAAGATAAGCGCCTCTGAGCCGGGGATATCCGGGAAAGCGTGGCCAGTCGGGGGCCCGGCAGCAGAATCTTGGCCCGCGGCGGCGGAAGCGGGTGCTGCGCAAGCGGTGGCGAGGACGGCGCAGGCGGAAGTAGCGGTAACGGGGGACGGGGCGGAAGCTGCCCAGAGGGGGCCTCGGGAGTCGGATGGGTCCCTCGTCGCGCGTCCACGGGTTGAATGGCTCGACTGGCGTGGCTTGAATCGTTCCGCTTGGCTGTCCAAGGCGGAGGGAAAACGGGTCATGGTTTGGTTTCAGTCCCGCTTGCTGGCTCTGGAGGATTTTCTCGGGGGCGGCAAGGGGAGTGCGGTCCCAGTGGTGGGAGGAGAAAGCCGGAGTCCGTTCTTGTCTGGGAAAGCCCGGGATCGGGAGCCGCTTGAGACGTTGGGTGTAGTGGCCGGTCTGCCGGAAACGGAAGACGAGCTTGACCGGGCGTTGACAGTTTTAGCGTCCTATGGGGTGCGGCAAATAGCTTTGGCTGAGTTTCACGACCTGGCAGCCCTCAAACGAGAATTGGGTTATTGGGAGCGAGGGGAATTGGCGGACATTTACCGGGAACTGCAAAGGTTGGGACGGGAGCACAATCCCTTTCTCTGGGGTGGAGAGGGATCCTTGAGTGCCCTCAGAATATTTGAGGAACTCGGCTTTCTGCGTTGTCTGGGTGGAACGGAGCCGTGGCTGGTCGAGTTTCTGTCTCCCACCGGAAAAATTGATTTACGAAGATCATTGCGTTATTATTGTGCCGAGAAACGCTGGGAAAAGGTCCTCATCCTGCAGCGCCGCTGGACGGAAACCTCGCTTTGGGCTCTCAGACAAGAATGGATGGATAAAGAAAGGTGATAGTGATGGACTTTGCCCAAGAAATCCGGGTCATAGAGGACTTTCCCAAAGCAGGGGTATCTTTTAAAGACATTACCACCCTGCTTAAGAACGGAAAAGCTTATCACCAAGCGGTTGAGGCTTTGGTGGAAGCGATCGGACCTTGGCAGCCTGAGCTGATTGTCGGTCCGGAAGCGCGCGGGTTTCTTCTCGGGGCGCCGGTGGCCTACGCCCTGGGGCTGGGATTTGTTCCCGTTCGGAAAGCCGGCAAACTCCCGGCCGCAACGGTAGCCCAGACTTACGCGTTGGAATACGGCTTTGATACTCTGGAAGTCCATGCCGATGCTATCCGCGAGGGACAACGGGTCGTGCTCGTCGACGACCTGCTGGCTACCGGGGGGACCATGTGGGCCACGGCCAATTTGCTGCGCAAAGTAGGAGCGGAGGTAGCGGGCATGGGCTTCCTGATTGAGTTGACTTTTCTGAAAGGCAGGGATAAACTCAGTGATTATCCGGTTTTTTCGCTGGTTCAGTATGACTGAAGTTCCGCTTCTTCGCCGGTGCCGGCCGGTTCAGCCGGGGAGCCGGCGTGTGGCGGGGGAATCCGACTGCTAGTAGGAGAGGGGCCCAGGTATGTCCATTGATGAACTTATGGAAAAAGTCCGGAAGTCCATTCCACCGGAACGGACCAAGGTTATTGAACGGGCCTACCGGTTTGCCGCCGACGCTCACCGGGGACAGCTGCGCAACTCGGGGGAGGATTATATCGAGCACCCCCTCGAAGTCGCCATGATTCTGGCCGAGCTGGAATTGGACGAGCCGACGATCGCGGCCGGTCTGCTGCACGATGTGATCGAAGACACTTCCTGCACGCGTCAGGACATAGAGAAGGAGTTTGGCGCGGAAATTGCCCTGCTGGTGGATGGGGTCACGAAGCTGGGACGGCTGGAATACAAGTCAAAGGTTGAACTCCAAGTGGAAAACCTGCGCAAAATGTTTCTGGCCATGGCCAAGGACATTCGCGTCATTCTGATAAAACTGGCAGACCGCCTGCATAATATGCGCACTCTTAAATACCATTCGGAGCAGAAACAAAAAGAGATTGCCCAGGAGACCTTGGAGATATTTGCTCCTCTGGCCAACCGCCTGGGAATTTTCCGGATTAAATGGGAACTGGAGGACCTGTCCTTTCGTTATTTGAAACCGCAGGAATACTATGATCTGGTCGAGGGAATCGCCTTAAAAAGAAGGGAACGGGAGGCCCAGATCAACGAGGTCATCGACCAGATGAGCCAGCGTCTGACGGAAGTCGGGATCAAAGCGGATATCTCCGGCCGGCCGAAACATTTGTACAGTATCTACCGTAAGATGGTCATCCAAAACAAAGAGTTAAGCGAAATTTACGATTTGACAGCCATACGGGTAATTGTGGATTCTGTCAACGATTGTTACGGTGCCCTCGGGATCATCCATACCTTATGGAAACCTATTCCCGGTCGGTTTAAGGATTACATTGCCATGCCCAAGCCCAACATGTATCAGTCCCTGCACACGACTTTGGTGGGTGCCCACGGGGAACCTTTTGAAGTTCAGATCCGCACCTGGGAAATGCACCGCACTTGTGAATACGGTATCGCGGCCCATTGGAAATACAAAGAGGGCGGAAAGTCGATCAACACCAATTTTGAGCAAAAGCTCTCCTGGCTGAGGCAACTCTTGGAATGGCAGCATGATTCGCGCGATGCCGGGGAATTTATGGAATCCTTGAAGATCGATCTATTTGCGGACACTGTTTTTGTGTTTACACCCAAAGGAGATGTGGTGGAGCTCCCGGCCGACTCCTGCCCGGTCGACTATGCTTACCGCGTGCACACGGATGTGGGGCACCGCTGCGTAGGGGCGAAAATTAACGGCCGCATCATCCCCTTGGATTCGAAGCTGAGTAACGGTGACATCGTTGAGATCCTGACCAGCAAACAGGCTAACGGCCCCAGTCGGGATTGGCTGAATTTCGTGAAAACGTCCCAGGCGAAGAATAGGATCAGACAGTGGTTTAAGAAAGAGCAAAGGGAAGAAAACATCCTGCGCGGGCGGGAAAGCTTGGAGAGAGAAGTTCGCAAGCTGGGACTGGAGCCGTTGACGACACTGAAGCCGGACCGGCTCTTGGAGTGGGCCAAAGGATATAACTTTACGGCTGTCGAAGACCTTTACGCGGCCATCGGAGACGGTGCGCTCAGCACGAATAAGATTATCTCGCGCCTGCGGGAAGAGATGACGAAGGAGGAGCGGGAGAACGTTCAGTTGGAAACCCTGACACAGGGGGAGGGAAAGGTTTCGGGGAAGGTTTCGGGGAAGCCCTCCCAGGGTGTCTTGGTCAAGGGTATCGACAATGTTCTGGTTCGCTTTTCCCATTGCTGCAATCCCCTGCCGGGCGATGAGATCATCGGCTACATTACGCGAGGGCACGGGGTCTCGGTCCACCGGCGGGACTGCCGGAATTTCAAGGCCCGCAGCCTGGAGGATCAGGAACGCGTGGTCGAAGTGATGTGGGATGAGAACACGGAAACGACCTATTCGGTGGATATTCACGTGTCAGTTGGGGATCGCGCCCGCCTGGTGACAGATGTCATGAACGCGGTGATGGATACCCGGACGAATATGCTCGGGATCCATGCCCATGTGGGTAAAGACAGGGTCGCCCATATCCAGCTGCGGCTGGAAATCCGGAATCTGGAGCATCTCAATTATGTCATCCAGAAAGTCCGGCGGGTCAAAGATGTGTTGGAAGTGGAAAGAATTTCAGGGGGTGGCTGATGCGTTCTGTAGTGCAAAGGGTCAAAGAGGCCTCGGTGAAAGTGGATGGGGTTGTGGTTGGAGCGATCGGGCCGGGGCTCCTCGTCCTGTTGGCGGTGGGTGAAAATGACGGGGAAAGCGATTTGGCTTGGATGGTGGAGAAAATAGCCGGTTTGCGCATTTTCGCCGACGAAGAGGGTAAAATGAACCGTTCGGTAGAGGATAGTGACGGAGAAGTCTTGCTGGTGTCCCAATTTACGCTTTTTGGCGACTGCCGCAAAGGGAAGCGTCCCAGTTTTTCCCGGGCGGCGGCCCCGGAACGGGCGAAGAAAATATTTGAGGATGTCGTCGCGGCGGTGAAGGGGAAAGGAATTTCCGTGGCCACCGGGGTTTTTCAAGCGGAGATGGAAGTGGGTTTAGTGAACGACGGTCCGGTCACACTGCTCCTGGACAGTGAGAAAAACTTCTAGGGGCGGTGCTTGACAGAACCGTAACCTGCCGCAGTGTTGTTCACTAAGCGGTAGCGGCGCTCGGACGCGCCGTGAGTCGGGACAAAGGGAGGTTAGGCATAATGCTGGAAGGACGGGCGATGGGCAGCATGGCTGCCAATTGTTACTTATATGCCTGTGATGTGACAAAGAGAGGGGTACTGGTAGACCCCGGCGGTGAGGCGAAGCGCATCTACCGCTGGGTCCTGGAGAAGGGTATTAAAGTAGAAAGCATTCTGCTGACGCACGGGCATCTCGATCATATTGGGGCTGTGGACGAACTGCGCGAGCTGTTGTCTGCCAAGGTATACATTCACGCGGGAGACGCGGAGATGCTTACGGACGCGACAAAGAATATGTCGGCCTATTTTGGTCCCCGCCTGGTCTTCCGGGCGGCTGACGGTTTCTTGAGTGACGGGCAGATCATAGCGTTGGGAGAGAAGTCCTTAAAGGTCCTGGCCACGCCCGGGCATTCGCCGGGCAGCGTCTGTTTCCTGACCCCGGACGGCCTTTTGAGCGGGGATACCCTATTTGCCGGTTCCATCGGCAGGACGGATTTTCCGGGGGGTTCGCTGGAAGAGCTCCTGCGCGGGGTGGAAGAAAAAATCCTGGTCCTGCCTGATGAGACACCTGTCTATCCCGGGCACGGCGAGTCGACGACGATAGGCCGGGAACGGGCGGAGAACCCGTTCCTGTGAGTGCGAGGGATGCTGGGCCAAAGGGTGAACCGAATATTTCGCTCGTGAGCGCGACTTTCCCTCTGAAAGCTCTGGAGGCGGCTCGGGGTCTCGTACTCTCGTTTTTTCCCTGGGCAGCCATTCGGGTTGGGGTGGAGGTCCGGGCGGATGAGCGGCAGCCGGGGGACGGTATTGTGATCGAGGCCAGGCTGGGACCGGCGGCCGAGGCGCTTCTGAGCGGGGAGTTGGCGGACGCGGGGGATGGAGGCGCCGGACGGGATCCTGGGAAGAGACCGGCGGCCGGGGCGCTTCTGAGCGGGGAGCTGGCGGACGCGGGAGATGGAGACGCAGGGCGGGACCCCGGGAAAAGATCGGCGGCCGGAGCGCTTCTGAGCGGGGAGCTGGGGAACGCGGGGGATGGAGGCGTCGGACGGGACCTTGGGAAACGACCGGTAGATCGGTTCCGAAGGGAGAGAGCTTGCCCGGAGGAAGAAAGTTCTGAGCGCGGGCAGGGTGAACTGTGGTCCGGCGGAAAACCGCGGTCCGACGAGCAACCATGGTCAGAGGGGAAACCGTGGTCCGAGAGGAAGCCGTGGTCTGACAGGAAGCAGTTGTCAAGGGGAGTGGCCGCGGCGGACGGGGACGCGGTATCGGCTGTTTGGCGGCCCCAGGGCGGGCTGATTGCCGGCCCGGGCGCGCAATCCGTGGGCTTGGCGCCTTCTGCACCCTTGGCACCCGCCCGGGCGGAGCTTTCTCTGGCGGAACTCAGGGACATGCTGTGCCAGCCGCGTGGGGGTCGGGAGACGCTTGTGAGCATGGCACTCAAACTCGTCTTGCTCAGGTTATTGTCGACTGTGACGGGAAAGGAATTGCCCTGGGGTATTCTGACCGGCATCCGCCCCACGAAGCTGGTGCACCGCCTGCGCGAGCAAGGTGTGGGGGAAGACGGACAAATGAGGGTTTTGCGCGCGCTCTATGCGGTACGGACTGACAAGACAGAGCTGTTGCAGGGCATCGCCGCCGTGCAGGCTCCTTATCTGGACCGGTTCAGGCTTCATCCGGAAAGAGTAGGGATTTACTTGGGGATTCCTTTTTGCCCCAGCCGCTGCAGCTACTGCTCTTTTCCTGGGTATGCCGTCGATCAGGAGGGACTTTGGCTGGAAGAGTATTTAAGGGCGCTGAGTGAGGAGATCGAGGCAGCCGGGCAGCTGATGCGAGCCTTGGGCTTGGAGGGAGACGCGCTTTATTTCGGCGGCGGCACACCCGGCATTTTGACGGAAAGGCAGATTGCGGGACTTTTGACGGCCTGCCGCGCCCACCTTCCTTTAGGAAAAG
Organism: Peptococcaceae bacterium CEB3; assembly: GCA_001029295.1. Taxonomy (GTDB): domain Bacteria; phylum Bacillota; class Desulfitobacteriia; order Desulfitobacteriales; family Desulfitobacteriaceae; genus Acididesulfobacillus. Next base: position 190,509 of record LDXJ01000064.1, read on the forward strand.
AACTTGAGCTCAGTTTCGAAGCGGGCCGGCCGGACACCCTTTCCGCAAGGAAGCTGGAACTTCTGGCGGAATTGGGCACTACCTGTTTGAGCATCAATCCGCAAACCATGCAGGACAAAACTTTGCGGCGCGTAGGCCGGGCGCACGATGTGCGCAGTGTGGCGGAAGCTTACCGCCTGGCCCGGGAAATAGCCCCCTGGGTCATCAATATGGATATTATTCTCGGTCTACCCGGTGAAGGGTTGGAAGAGGTGCGCTCAACCCTCGACCAATTGGCGGAACTCCGGCCCGATCATCTGACAGTCCACGCCTTGGCTTTGAAACGCGGGGCGAGAGAAACCGAAGAGGGATATACACATGCCGAGAATTCCCCGGTACCACAGATGCAGGCCTTAGCGCGAGCGAGTGCCCGTTCCTGGGGTTTGAGGCCGTACTACCTCTATCGGCAGAAACGTACGGCGGGGAATTCCGAAAACATCGGCTATGCCCGGCCGGGTACGGAATCTCGCTACAACATTGCCATCATGGAAGAAAGGCAGAGCATCATCGGTCTGGGAGCCGGGGCTTCGACCAAAGTGGTCAATCCTGCGGATTACAGCCTGCTAAACCTTCAGCACCCGTCCAACTGGCAAGTATATATGAAGGCTTGGCCTCGGCTGCAAGAAAAGCGGGCCCGAGAATTTGCCAAGATCTACGCCATGCCTGCGGCCAACTTCTCAGCGCCGGAATACTGAATCTCCCCGGCAGGAAGCCGTCCACGACGACGTCGCGCGCCAGCGGTCGCCGCCTGCCCGGAGCCAGGTTGACAAAGCCCGGCTGCGTTGTTATGATGTTATACAACAAAATGTCGAAAGAGCGAGAGCCATACCCTGGTTCAAGCCTCTGAAAAGGTGGAACGGGAGATCTCTCTACAGGGAGGGCCGGCCAGACTGGAACCGGACCGGGAGATGTTCCACGGGACAGCGGAGGCCAAGGGATGCTGCTTCGGGTGGTTGACGTTATAAACCGTAAAGTGGGCGGGTTTTCTGTAAATCCGTCAAAAAGGGTGGCACCGCGGGAATCCCGTCCCTTGCCTGACAGCAAGAGACTGGGATTTTTTATTTTGAAAGAGGAGGGTTTTCTTTGACGATTCAACGCCCGAAAGGGACTCAAGATCTCTTGCCCGGGCCGATCAGCAAGTGGCATCACCTGGAACAGATTATCCGTTCCGTGTGCCGGGAGTACGGCTATGAGGAGATCAGAACTCCTATATTTGAAGCCACGGAACTTTTTCAGCGCGGTGTCGGTGAAACGACGGATATCGTGAACAAGGAGATGTATACCTTCCTGGACAAAGCGGATCGCTCTCTGACTCTGCGTCCGGAAGGCACGGCCTCTGTCTGCCGGGCTTATGTGGAAGACAAACTGTACGCTCAGGCCCTGCCTGTCAAACTCTACTATATCGGTCCCATGTTTCGCTACGAAAAACCGCAGTCCGGGCGTTACCGGCAGTTTCATCAGTTCGGGGTGGAAGTGTTGGGGGCGGATAAGCCGGTGGTCGATGCCGAGGTCATCTCTTTGGTTTGGGACATTTACCGGCGGCTGGGCTTGAAAGATCTGGAAGTTCATGTCAACTCCGTGGGGTGCCCTACGTGCCGGGCGGAACACCGCCGGCAGTTGCGGGATTTTTTGGCTCCCCGGCTGGGAGAACTCTGCCGTGACTGCCAGGAGAGGTATGACCGCAATCCCCTGCGCATCCTTGATTGCAAGAATCCCGGGTGCCAGGAGGTCAGCCGCGGCGCCCCCACCACGGCGGATACCCTTTGCGGGGATTGTCGGGAGCACTTTGAGGAGGTTCAGGAATTTCTGACGGCGGCCGGTGTCATTTACCGGCTGGATCCCCGCTTGGTGAGGGGACTGGATTATTACCGCAGGACGGCTTTTGAAGTCATGGTGGAAGAAATCGGCGCCCAGAGCGCGATCTGCGGCGGAGGCCGCTATGACGGACTGGTGGAGGAAATCGGCGGGCCGCCGACACCGGCTATCGGGTTTGCTATGGGGCTGGAGAGGGTACTGGCGGCACTCGAACTGCAACGGGTCCTTCCGGAAAGTGAGCACGGACCGTTCGCGGTACTGGTTGCTTTAGGCAAAGAAGCGGAAAAGCAGGGATTTGCCCTCTTGAGTTCTTTGCGGCAAGCGGGGGTGCCGTCCGGGATGGACTTCCTGGGGCGGGGTCTGAAGGCCCAGCTTAAGCAGGCGGACCGCCAAGGCGCCAGATTGGCGCTCATTTTAGGGGACGAGGAACTGAAGTGGAAGGTCGTGATTTTACGGGATTTGACCCTCGGGGAACAGACGGAGGTTCCGTGGCCGGACATTCTCGCGACGGTGAAGGGTAAGTACGAGGAGGAGAAGAAATAGGATGACACTTTTAGGAGAAAGAACAGCGGGTGGCCGCTTGCGGTCGGAGCAGGCGGGAGAAACAGTCCGGCTTTTGGGTTGGATTCAGAGACGACGCGACCACGGCGGGGTGATTTTTGCCGATGTGCGCGACCGTTCCGGCTTGGTTCAAGCGGTCTTCAACCCGGACATGCCGGGAGATGGCTTTGCACAAGCCGAACGCCTGCGCTCGGAATATGTCGTTTCCATTCGGGGACGGGTGAGGCTCCGTCCGGAAGGCTCGGAGAACGGCAGCTTGGCTACCGGAGCCGTTGAAGTGGTGGCGGAAACCCTGGACATCTTAAACCGGGCTAAAACTCCTCCTTTTTATATTGAAGATGATCTCGATGTGGATGAGACCCTGCGCTTGAAATACCGTTATCTCGACCTGCGCCGCCCGGAAATGCAGGAGACCCTCATGCTCAGGCACCGCGTCACTCAAATCATGCGCAACTTTTTCGACGGTCACGGTTTCCTGGAAATTGAAACTCCTATGCTGATCAAATCCAGCCCCGAGGGGGCGCGGGATTATTTGGTCCCCAGCCGGGTTCACCCGGGGGAATTTTACGCTTTACCGCAATCCCCGCAAATTTTCAAGCAGTTGTTGATGGTCTCCGGTCTGGAAAAGTATTTTCAAATCGTGCGCTGTTTCCGGGATGAGGACTTACGGGCGGACCGTCAGCCGGAATTTACCCAACTCGATGTGGAAATGTCTTTCGTGGAGATGGAGGATATTCTGCCGTTAATGGAAGAGCTCATGGCCCTGATCTTTGCCGGCACGACGGGGAGACAAATCGCCGCTCCTTTTGCCAGGCTCACTTACCGTGAAGGGATGGAACGTTTCGGTTCCGACAAACCTGACACTCGCTTTGGGCTGGAACTCATTGAAGTGGGAGACCTCGTGGCCGACACGGAGTTTAAAGTGTTCGCCGGCGCCGTGGCCAAAGGCGGCAGGGTTAAAGGGATCTGTGCCAAAGGGGCAGCGGGGCTTCCCAGGCGCGAGATTGACGGCTTGTCCGATTTTGTTCGGACCTTCGGGGCCAAAGGATTGGCCTACATCGTCCTGACGGCAGAGGGAGTAAAGTCGCCGATTGCCAAATTCTTTACGGAAGAGCAGCTTCAGGCCCTGATTAAGCGCATGGGCGGCAAGGCGGGAGACATCCTCTTCTTTGTGGCGGATAAAGAACAGGTGGTCTTCGACGCTTTGGGACATCTGCGCCTGGAATTGGGCCGGCGACTAAACCTCATTCCGGTGGGGGTATTGAATTTTCTCTGGCTGACGGAGTTTCCTTTGTTGGAGTATGATGAGACCGAAAAACGCTATGTGGCGATTCACCATCCCTTTACCTCACCAATGGATGAGGATGAGCCCTTGCTCGCAACGAATCCCCTGAGCACGCGCGCCAAAGCCTATGACTTGGTGCTCAACGGCGTGGAATTAGGAGGCGGCAGTATCCGGATTCACCGCCGCGAAGTGCAGGAGCAGATGTTTCGCCTTTTGGGCCTGTCGCGGGAAGATGCCGAAGCCAAGTTCGGCTATCTCCTGGAAGCTTTCGAATATGGTACTCCGCCGCACGGTGGGATCGCTTTCGGTTTGGACCGCTTAATAATGCTCCTAACGGGAAAAGATAATATCCGGGATGTGATCGCTTTTCCCAAAACTCAGAGCGCGGCGGATCTTATGTCTCAGGCTCCGTCCGCTGTCTCAGCTAAGCAGCTTAATGAACTGCACCTCAAGACGGACATTGTCCGGGCAAAAATCGGTTAGAGAATCGGCGGTTTTTGGCAGAATCCCTTTGACAGAAAGCGCTTGATCTCTGTATAATGGTAGTGTGATTACCCCCATAGGGTATACGAGGAGGGCTAAACGATGGTTCCAGCTCCTTATTCTGAGGCTAAAGAAGACCTTATTCGACGCTTGCGTAAAATTGAGGGACAGGTCAAAGGGCTGCAGCGCATGGTTGAAAATGACAAATACTGTGTCGATGTCCTGGTGCAGGTCGCGGCGGTACGGGCGGCGATCAATAAAGTGGGGACGATCGTCTTTGAACATCATTCGCGTGGCTGTTTGCTCCAGGCGGTCGAAAACAATGATAAGGAAGGTGCCATCGAGGAGCTGATTGGGGTGCTCACGAAATTCGTTAAGTAAGTTAGTTAAAACACGCGGTATGAGGAGGAATGTATCATGGCGGGGCAAAACATTAAAACTTTAACGGCTGGCAACTGGGACACGGACGTGTTAAAATCGGAAAAACCGGTATTGGTAGATTTCTGGGCGGCTTGGTGCGCACCCTGCCGTATGGTGGCTCCGATAGTGGAAGAACTGTCCGGTGAATACGCGGGCCGGGTCGTCGTGGGTAAACTGGATGTCGACGCCAACGGCTCGGTGGCCAGCCAATATGGGGTCATGAGTATCCCCACCTTGGGTGTGTTTAAGGGCGGAAAAATGGTGGACAAAATCATCGGCTTCCGCTCCAAAGGGGATCTGGTCAAGATGCTCGATCGCCACGCTTAAGGGAGAGCGAGGCTGAAACCGTGAGAAGGGTCGCAAGATCTGAGTACTGAGGCGCTGTTTATGAGGCGAGATCAAGCGCCATGCCATACGACAAGGGTGGCCAGGCAGGAATGTAACGACAGCGATGCGCTTTTCCGCACCGCTGTCTTCCTTTGCCCGGGATGTCAAGGCGCGGAGCCGCCTCTCAGCGTACCGCATCCTCATAATAGGCATTCACCTTTTCGAGGACGGGCAGACAATCCTCGCAGACGCACCAACAGGTTTTCTCGGTTTTTTCCGCGGGTTCTCCTTCGACGACAAAGGTGCACATCAGTTCCGCAGGTTTTTCTTGGTGGCAAATGTCACAGGCGCTGCAGATGATCGAATGGTCAGGTTCGAGCATGATTTCTGCCTCCCTCTTAAAAATTTTGCCGTTCGCTATCGAACGGATATATTTCATGTGGCGGCCGAGTGCCTCCGCATGAAAGTTGGCTAAAGTGGTTAAAGTTAGCTAAAGTGGTTACGGTAGAGTGGTTGCGCTAGAGTGGTTATGGTAGAGTGATTTCTGTAAAGTGGTAGCGCAAAGCGATTCCTGAAAAGCGATTACTATATAGTTACTATATAGTAACAGCAAGTTATGCCTTGGTGTGTGACACAGATCACAGTAAAAGGTGATTATCCAAATTTTCTGGCAGGGGAATTTATGGCAATAGAGAGAGTGGGTGCTCTCCGTTCAGCCGGCGGCGGTGAGCATGTCCTGGGAATATGGGGGAGAGGAAGCCTGCGGAGGGTAGAAGGTCCGCGGGCGAGGTGCCAGTCCCTCGAAAGAGAAGGAGGTTCAGATGCAACTGAATGTTAAAAAGTCGACCGCACCGACGGGTGCCGGATGTCCGCGCTGTGGCGCACCTGCTCAACGGGTGCGCAAGGTTACGGTCGCTCATCAGATGCTGCCCGACATCGAGTTGCCCGGGGACGACGAACAGTATTTTCTCTGCCGCAACCCGAAGTGTGAGGTAGCCTACTTCCAGGCTGAAGGCAGAGTTTACACACAGGACCGGCTGAAAAACAAGATATGGTTCAAGGAAATTACGTCCCCGGTTCCAATTTGCTATTGTCTGAATGTGACGGAGGAGGAAATTCTCCACCATGTGGCGGAGGTCCAATGTTGTTCTACGTTGGAGGATATTCAGAAACATACCGGGGCGAACACCGGGCATGAATGCCTCACCAAGAATCCCGCCGGTGGCTGATGCTCCGCAGTAGTGCGATCGGTGATCGCCAAAGGGTTGACCATGCGGAGCGTTCAGGAAGAGTGAGGTTAGCGGTGCTTTCGCTATCTTTCGACGTATGCTATAATCGTACAGGTCCCTATTATGGGATTGCGTTTGCCGCGATGCGAGTAATGTTGCGAGAAATTTGGAAATGAGAGAAATTAGGATTAGGTATTAGGGTGAGGTATTAGTTATTAGGATTAGGTATTAGGGTTAGGTATTAGGTCTTCAAGGAGATTATTGATTATGGAAGAAGTAAGAGTACGTTTTGCGCCCAGCCCCACCGGGTATTTGCACATAGGCGGGGCGAGGACGGCGTTATTCAATTGGCTTTTCGCGCGCCGCAACAGTGGTAAACTAGTCCTTCGCATCGAAGATACGGACAGCGACAGGCTGAAAGAAGATTCGGTCGCGCAAATTCTCAGCAGCCTTCGCTGGTTAGGAGTGGATTGGGACGAAGGGCCGGAAAAGGGAGGGGATTTCGGGCCATATTACCAATCACAGCGGCAGGAGTTCTATACGGCCGCGGCCAAAACCTTGGTTGAAGAAGGCAAAGCTTATTATTGTTTTTGCAGCGAAGAGGAACTGGCGAAAGAGCGCGAGGAGCGGCGCCGGGAAGGTTTGCCTCTGTTATACAGTGGGAAATGCCGTTCCCTGGCCGCCAATGAAGTCCGGGAGCGACTTAGGCAGGGCTTGAAGCCGGTCATTCGCCTCAAAGTGCCGAATCGCGATCGGGTCTTAGTGAAGGATATTATACGCGGGACCGTCAGCTTTGCGCGGGACCAGTTCGACGACTTCATTATCGTAAAATCGAACGGTTTACCGGCTTATAATTTTGCCTGCGTGGTGGATGATCACGCTATGCAGATTAGCCATGTCATAAGGGCTGAAGAACATTTGTCAAATACTCCTAAGCAACAACTGATTTATGAGGCTTTGGGTTACGAGATCCCCCAATTTGCCCATTTGTCCATGATCCTTGCCCCTGACCGCAGCAAGCTGAGCAAGCGACACGGAGCGACTTCAGTCAGCGAATTCAAAGAGATGGGTTGCCTGCCGGAAGCCGTCGCCAATTACTTGACACTGCTCGGGTGGTCTCCGACCGAAGAGCAGGGGGAGATCATATCTCCGGCGGAGGTTGTTTCGTCGTTTTCCCTGGAGAAGGTCTCTAAGACGGCGGCCATCTACGATCTCCAGAAGTTGTTCTGGCTTAACGGCCGCTACATTACGGATTACGACTTAGAGAAGCTTGCATTTCAGGCGGTGCCCTTTCTCCTGCGGGAAGGGATCCTGTCCCCACTCGAGGCGGAACAAAACCAGGAGTACATCTTATCTGTCCTCCGGACTGTCAGGGACCGGGTTAAGACTCTGAGGGAACTGGCGGAGGCCAGTCGTTACTTTTTCCGGGATATCGAGGGATATGAGGAAAAAGGCCAAGAGAAATACTTCGGCAGACCGGGCGTGGCTGATCTGCTCGCGCGGGGGAGAGAGCGCCTGGCCGGGGTTGAGGTCTTCACCGCGGAAAACACAGAGAGAGCTTATCGCGACCTGATCGCGGAATTGGCGATCAAGGGCGGGCAACTCATTCACCCAACCAGACTTGCCCTGACGGGGCGCACCGTGAGCCCCGGTCTGTTCGAAGTCATGGCCGTCCTCGGCCGGGAGAGGTGCCTGGACCGTCTTGAACAGGCGGTCAAATTCATCAGATTGTACAATGCTGAGAAAGAGAAAACCTGAGGCAGATAGGCAGATATTAGATTGTACAACGCTGAGAAAGAGAAAGCCTGCGGCAGATAAACGTCGAAAAATGCCGCTAATGATAGAATAGTTGGTATTGACGGGTGTTGCCTTTGGAGATTGTTAAGTATAGTATAGGGTCTTGCACGGACATAAGCTTGGGTGCCTGATTGCTCGGTCCTGCCGTCAAAGGACGGCGTCGGTCGCGGCCGTGATGACAACGCTGGGATGGCGCCTCGGGTTGACTTCGGTTTATACGCAGCGGCCACAACCGCAATTGGCATCCACCGCTGGCAGAATGATAAAGTCGGGATAATGAGGCTGGGCGGGTTTGTGTTTTTGGCAGATTCGTGTATAATTGTATAAGGTTACAGTTTGGCCCCATGGTCAAGAGGCCTAAGACGCTGCCCTCTCACGGCAGAAACAGGGGTTCGAATCCCCTTGGGGCTACCAGAAGATCCACCACCTATTGATAGAAGGAGTTTTATCGGCAGGTGGTTTTTGTTTGCCCGCTTCACCGGACGAACATGTTGCCACAGACCAGGCACGTTGGAGACAAGCGCCCAAGCGTGATGATTTGCGATATTTGAGTGGCCGGACGAGAGGGGCCCGCGGTAGCGGCGCCTTTTTTCGGCTAATCAGAAAGTATAACTTTCACGGCGCATACCCATAGGGCATAAGAATTCTTGCGAAATCAGAGATTTCGAGAATTCTTTATAAGTGCAACTAAGGCTTCCGCCTGCGCTAAGGCTTGGCGCAAGCCAAGTTTTCTTTAGGGTCATTAATCTTTGAAGGCAGGAAATGGAGAAAGCGCGTCGAATGAGTGACTGCTGGGGGAATTCCCCGGGGACTGGGCGTTGGCGTCCGATGCAATCGGTTGTCTTGCGGTTATGATATATTGTGTTCGGGAGGAGAGAGATTCCGGACTGGTGACGTATGAGGGGCATACGAGGAGGTGTAACGGGATGAGCAAAAGTCACAGTCAGCCAACATACAAACGGCAGCGATTCCTGTTAGCATTTATCCGCCAGCTTCAGGGAGGCGTAACATCCACCGACTTACAGAAGTTGGTATTCCTCCAGATGATGTCGGAAGGCTTAGATTTCTACGAGTTTATTCCATATAGATACGGCTCGTATTCCTTTCGGCTTGCGGAGGACTTGGATATCCTCCGCAGGGACGGGTACTTGTCCGTTGAGTACACACCGGAGAGTACACGGATTAAAGCCGTCGGGGAGTATCCACTAGAAGCTCCCTTTCGAATAGCAGCAGAGCGGGGCAACGCTCTTATTCGCAAGGCGTACCGCGAATATCCGTACTACGCAATTAACAGCGAAATTACAGGACGGCTCTTTCGCGGGGAGGAATTGGAGCGATTTAATAACAGAAAAAAAGCCTACGCCAAGACTGGGCAAGTCTTGTTCACGCTAGGCTATGAAGGCAAAAGCATCGAGGCGTTTATTAATGGCTTGATTCAGAACGACATTCGATTGTTGTGTGATGTGCGCAAAAACCCGTTAAGCCGCAAATTCGGGTTTTCTAAAGGCAAGCTCGAACACATTACGGGAACAGTCGGGATTAAGTATGTTCATATCCCCGGCCTTGGGATTGAATCCGCCAAGCGCGGTTCGCTTGAAACGATTGAGGACTATAGATGTCTGTTCAGCGATTACGCAAGGACGCTCCCGAACCTTACTCCATTGCTCGAGCGGGTTTATTCGCTGTTGTGTTCCGATATGCGGATCGCCTTGATGTGCTATGAAAGAGAGCCGGAGATGTGCCATCGGCACGTCATCAGGGACTACATCGCAAGTACACACACAATAAGGAGCGTTGATTTATAGTGCCGGATAAGAAGCGAATCTACATTGTCGTAAAGACATACCCAACAATCTCAAAAGAGTATTCAGAGCTTGTCTGCACGGCAGGCGTCCTTGAGGACGGCTCGTGGATTCGCCTCTACCCGGTTCCGTTTCGGAAGCTTGATATTGACCAGAAATACCCAAAGTACACATGGATTCAGATTGAGGCGGCGCGTAACACAAAAGATTTTCGTCCCGAAACATATCGTCCCAACTTATCCACCATCTCGGTTGAGACGAGACCCACTAAAGCCGATTGGGACGAAAGGCGCAGAATTATTTTCAAGAACAAGAAGGTTTACATGAATCTGGAAGAGCTAATCGGCAAGGCAAAATCAGATGGGACTTCCCTCGCTATATTTAAGCCAAGGAAGGTGCTTGATTTCATTGTTCAGGAAGTCGAGCGCGACTGGGACCCAAACAAGCTGGCAATCTTGAAAGGACTGTCACAACAGTTGAATCTGTTCCAAACCCCAGAGGAGATTGCTGAAGAATTCAAGGCCGTGCCCAAAGTGCCGTACAAGTTTTCCTACAAATTGGAAGACGATTCGGGTAGGCGGTCCACCATGATGATTGAGGACTGGGAGATGGGCATGCTGTACTTTAACTGCTTGAAAAGGGCAAATGGTGATGAAGACGTGGCTGTATCCAAGGTTAGGGAGAAATACTTCGACTACTTCGTCGCGCGAGACCTTCACTTTTTTCTCGGCACCACAAAGCAGTTCCATAATGTCGCCCCCAACCCATTCATCATAATCGGCGCGTTCTACCCGCCGATGCCGTTACTGAATCAGCAGATGAGTATTTTTGATTTGTAGGGCGAGTAACGGTTTACTTGGTGGTACGGCAACTCCGTCCTGGAGATTACTTTCAAGAACGCCAAGGGGCAGCTCGCCAGCCAGCTTTTATACAGGGAAGATGAGGAGCGGCTTTCCGTAGCGGACGGCAGCCTGCCTTGGAGTTTTGATGCGGACGCCGACTTGCTACGCCTCACGTCAGAGGCCTACCGCATCAACCTTGCCCACATATTTGACCCCTATCTCGCCGTGCACACGTCGGCGATTGAACCGGTGCCGCATCAGATTGCGGCGGTTTATCAGGAAATGCTCGCGCGCCTGCCGCTCCGCTACATCCTGGCAGACGACCCCGGCGCCGGCAAAACAATTATGACGGGTCTGTTCCTCAACTCGCGGCAGCGGCGCCGACCTGACAAAACCGAAAGTGGGGCTGCGTAATGTCAGTAAAGAATGTTCTTGAGACCGAGCGACTGACGCTCCGAGAAATGACAATAGAAGATTTGCCCGCCCTATCGGACATCCTGCAGGACGAGCAGACGATGTACGCTTACGAGGGTGCGATGAGCGATGCCGAAACGCAGGAGTGGCTCGAACGGCAACTCTGGCGTTACAAAGAAGACGGCTTTGGCCTTTGGGCGGTCGTGCTGAAAGAAACCGGTAAGATGATGGGTCAGTGCGGTTTGTCATGGCAGAATGCCGACGGCAAGCGTGTGCTTGAAATTGGCTACTTATTGAACCGTGCATACTGGCACAAAGGCTACGCTGCCGAAGCCGCCGAAGGATGTAAGTTATACGCCTTTGAAGCTCTGAACGCTGACGAGGTGTACTCCATTATCCGCGACACAAACACAGCGTCGATGAACATAGCCATCCGGATGGGCATGACCATCCGAGGGCGTTTCGTCAAGCACTATCGCGGAGTGGATATGCCGCACGTCATCTTTTCGGTTCGCAAGAACGAGAGAGGCGGTGTTGGCTTCAGCCAATCGGAACTAAGCGAAGCCCACCGCGCCCTGCTGTCTACGCTCCACAAGTGCGAGAAGATGGATGTGGAGAAGCTGGGCAAGTCACAGCGGACTTTGCTTGAACGGCGAATCGCAGCCCTGAAGGTTTCACTGGCACTAATCGAAAAAGAACAAGGGAGGATACCGAAATGATAGAACCTTACATTATGTTCAACGGGCAGGCTTCGGAAGCCATCGACTTCTACGAGAAGGTCTTCCACGGCACAAACAAGCGCGTTATGCGTTGGAGCGACGCTCCGCCCGCGCCTCATTACCCTGTGGACGTAATGAAAAAGGAGTGGGTGCTTCACGGCGAAATTGAACTGTGTGGCACGAACTTCTCCATCTCGGACTGCGACCAAGTCTTCCAGTCCACCCACTTCATGTCGCTGATGGTTCGGCTTGACACGCCGGAGGAAGTCCGGCGCATATACGGCGAACTGCAAGCGGATGGCGGTAAGGTGCTGATGGAAATTGAGCCGACGTTCTACGCCAAGATGTATGCTTGGGTGCAGGACAAGTTCGACGTGAGTTGGCAGTTGATTTGCGAGTAAGATTGCTCTTTCGGGAGGGAAAATCACAAACGGCTTTGCCTTACTAAATCATGAAGCCGCCTTGGCGGAGGCTAGCCAGTAGTGGGGGTATCGGGTCTGTGGGGGTCGGAGGCGGTATATTATGGAGTTTCGAATTAGGCCAGTTTGTTTAGGCGATGCAAAAGATATTAACGAGTTACGCCACATGCCTGGCGTTTTCGAAAATATCCTTGGGATTCCTTCCGAGAGACTCAAAAAAACTGAAGATTGGATTTCTAAGTTGGATAATTACACACATGAATTTGTTGCAATTATTACGGACGAATCTGGCTCAGAAAGAGTAGTTGGTATGGCTGGGCTTACCGTGTTCGGAAATAGTCGTTTACGCCACTCGGCTGGTATTGGTATTATGGTTCATAGAGAATATCAAGGAAATGGTATCGGACGCAAGTTAATGGAAACTCTATTGGATATTGCCGACAATTGGCTTATGCTTGTGAGAGTGGAATTGTCAGTTTTCGTTGATAATCTAAAAGCAATAGAGTTATATAAGAAACTAGGATTCGACATAGAAGGAACAAAGCGTAAAGCCGCAATAAGAAATGGTGAATATATTGATGAATACGTCATGGCGAGAATTAGAAATACCTAAAATGGCCCGCACCAGAGGCAGTCTTTGCTCGGCCGCGTGCCACCGGCTTTAGCCGGCCGAAGCCAGGGGAGATTCAGGGTCAAGTCCATGTAGGGCTTGGCTCTTCTTTGTTTCGCTGCAGTTTACTTTTCCCTGAAAAGTAAACTGCGAGTCGCTTGGAAGTTTACCTTGTAAACCGTATAATAATGGGCGGAGGTGACGTTGGTGAAAGAAATCAATCTTGCGTCAGTCATCATATCTAAGCGCAGAGAAAAAGGAATCACGCAGGAGGAGCTCGCGGTATATATTGGCGTTTCTAAAGCGTCTGTTTCAAAGTGGGAAACGGGACAGAGCTATCCCGATATCACCTTTCTTCCGCAGCTCGCCGCCTATTTTAACATCAGCATTGACGAACTGATGGGCTATTCCCCGCAAATGGAGCGGGCGGACATCGCGAAACTCTACACCCGGTTGGCCTCCGATTTCGCTTCCTTGCCTTTTGAAGATGTAATCACGGAGTGTGCGGCTATTATCAAAAAATATTATGCTTGTTTCCCGCTTCTTTTGCGAATGGCCAAACTGTACGCAAATCATTTCATGCTGGCGGGAACTCAAGAGGGAAAAGAGGCGCTCCTGAACGAAACGGTGATCCTGTGTCAGCGGATTCGGGCAGAAAGCGACGATGTTCAAGTGGCCAAAGAAGCGGTTTTATATGAGGCGTTTTGCTATCTGACGCTAAAAAGCCCGCAACGGGTTTTGGCTTTGCTCGGGGAAGGAATCCGACCTATGATACCGGAGGGTGTGTTGATTTCGCGGGCGTGGCAGGCTATGGGCGACTTTGGCAAAGCCAAAGAAATCTCACAGATTGAATTGTATCAGAACGTGATGGCGGTCTTTCAAGGATTGCTGAACGCTCTGGAAATGAATGTGGACAACTTCGGAAAAGCGGAAGAGACCTTTCTGAGGGCGTCAAATCTGGCACAGATTTTTCATATGAAGCGGCTGAACCCAAACAATGTCGTCCTGCTTTACGCACTGGGCGCTCATATGTATTGCACGAACAATCTCGCCGAAAAGGCGGTAGAACTGCTTGGAAAGTATGTGGATACTTGCGTGGCAGGATTCTTCCCCTTTGATCTTCATGGAGATTCCTTCTTTGACCTGATTGACCCATGGCTGAAGGATTGTGACGCAGCCGCGCTCCGCAGCGAGCAAATAGTAAAGGAAAGTATGATGCGGGATGTACTGTTGAATCCGGCGTTCGATTCGTTACGAGATCACCCTGAATATCAACGAATAATTAAGAAAATGAAGAACTTCATCGGAGGAAGCTGAAATGAAAAAAATTATCAACTGGAAACTATTCCTTGTACTCATCGCTGTGTCCGGTGTGACGGGTGCACTGGTTCTGCCGTTTGCGTACGCGCTGGCGCCGTTACCGGACAACACGCCTATGCAGATCATCATACTGACGCAGATTGCGCAGACGCTTGTGTTGAGTGCGTTAGCGAGCTTTTTCGGATTGCTTTTGTCACGACGCGTTGGGTTTGGTGCACCGATTCTGGAGGGAATTACAGGTGGCGAGCAGCGAAAGGGCTATTTGAAGTCTATACTCGGCTCATCCGTCCTCTGGGGCATTGGGGGTGGTGTGCTCGTCGTTTTATTGTGTATCCCGTTTTGGAATATGTCCATTGAACTGATGAAGGCGGAAATGGCGGTACCGGTTTGGAAATCCGCACTTGCGATTTTCTACGGCGGTACCACGGAAGAAATATTGTTCCGGCTGTTTTTGATGACGCTGTTGGTTTGGATTACTGCCAAAATTAAAAAGACGAAAGACGGAGGCCCAACTCAAATCGGCGTGTGGTTGGCCATCATCATAACAGGCGTGATTTTTGGCCTCGGCCATTTGGACATCACGAGCGCGATAACCGCGATTACTGACGACGTAATCCTCCGGGCGGTATTGCTAAACGGTTCTCTCAGCGTTATTTATGGTTGGCTCTACTGGAAAAAGGGGCTGGAGTCGGCAATGATTGCCCATTTTTCTACCGACGTTGTGCTGCATCTAATTATTCCGCATGTAATAGCGCCATTATTGCTCTAATCGGAGGTTACGGACATGAACGAAAAGATAATCGTTGGCGGAGGAATGAAGTACCCGCTGAATGGGATTTTGTCGTTGCCGGATAACTGTTGTTCAAAGGTTCCGGCTGTTGTGTTGGTGCATGGCTCCGGCCCTGCAGATATGGATGAAAGCATCGGCGCAAATAAGCCGTTCCGCGATATTGCCGAAGCGTTGTCCGCCAAAGGAATTGCCGTACTGCGTTATGACAAGCGCACCAAGATTTACGGCAAACAGATGCTGTAAGAAAGCCCCGCCAGTGTAACGGCGGAAGGCGAAACAATAGAGGATGCTATCCTTGCCGCCAAACTGCTCAAAACTGACAGCAGAATTGACCCTGATAAGGTGTATGTTTTAGGTCACAGCCTCGGGGGTATGCTTGCGCCACGAATTGATGCTGAAGGGGGTAACTTTGCGGGATTTATTATTTGTGCAGGCTCGCCTCGACCTCTGAGTGATATTTTGATGAGCCAAAGTGAGGATGTGCTCACTCAGCTGCCAAAACTCCTGCAAAAAATAGGGAACAGGCAAATCGCGGGCCTGAGAGCCAAATTCGACGCCATTCCAGGTATGAGTGAGGAAAAAGCAAAAGAGACAAAGGTTTTTGGTAAAACCTACGCATGGTATTTCAGGGAGATGGCCGGACATCCCGCAGTTGATTACCTGATCGCAATAGAAAAACCCGTGCTGATATTGCAGGGAGACAAGGATTTTCAGGTCTCCGCTAAAAGGGATTTCGCGCTCTATCAGCAGATCTGCCGTGGTAAGGCCAATATTAGTTTCAAGCTCTACCCCGGATTGAACCATCTGTTTATGAATTCAGTTTTTGGTAGGGTCAAAGACTTCAAGAAAGAGTACAAAATCGCGCAAAAGGTGTCCGCAAAAGTTTTGGAGGATATTGCAGAGTGGATATTGGGGCACCATGTCAATGTCCAAAGCTCCCGGACGATTTTTTCCCAGTCATAATGGTCGATTGGAATCCTGGAGCGAAGTCCAGAAAGAGTCTTGCGCTGCGGTAAGATTCGTTTGGCCCTACGGGGGTGCCAGACTGCCAATCGGCGGGCTAGGGTCGCGCGGCTCATTAGGGCAAGCTCGGAACGAACTAGTGGAGAAAGACTTTAAGTATTGGCGGCAACTGCTCAGAGACATTCTTATTTCACATCCCCTCGGTAAGATTTCGCTGTGAGTGAGCCGACACCTGTTAGGCAATATTGTAACCGAGTGACCGTGAGTTCTTGACAGTCAGGTGTGATATAGATTACCATTGAATTGATATTTATTGGCAATTATTTGACCTCAGAATGTGGCCCAAGTACAAAAAGGAGATTAGCATGATGAAAAGGAAAATTCGTGTACCAAAAAGCTTAAAGGAATTATTCGGTGAAGAACAGACACCAATGGAGCTATTGATTACAGTAATCTTTTCCATAGGCACTTTGGCAATCATAAGTGTTGTAACAAGAGACTATTGGCAAAGCTTAAAATGGTATCAATCACTGGTCCTGTTGTTGCTGTATATTGACATTTCCGGTGGAGTTGTTGCTAATCTTTCCGCAGGGACAAATCAGTATTACGTTGACAAACCCAGGATGCGGTGGATATTTATTGCTATACACATACAGCCGCTTTTGCTTTCTTGGGTGTTGCGAAGTTCAATAACGATCGCCTTGCTCGTATGGGGATATACGATGTTAAGCACGTTTCTCGTAAATATATTTCAGGGAAAGGCTTTTCAACGCACTTTAGCGGCTGCACTATTCGGCGTGGCGATTTCATTCTTCTTTTTGATGGATTTTGGACTGCCGTCGGTGATTTCTATTATCTATATTTTTTATATGTTTAAGCTCATTTATGGATTTGGTGTGAATCATCAGTTTGTTAGTGATTAATGCTTGTCTCAAGAAAACAGACAGTTGAAAGTGGCTTTACAAGCGGGTTTGCGGGCTCAAATATGTGCGTATTAGGATTGCGAGATGTGTTCAGGAGAAAGTTGATGTGCAGGGGAACATCTTTCAGGGGTAAAATACGCAGAAATTATGATTCAGTGTAAAGGCCCCCTGAGACTGTGGATGTAGTTTTTATGTATCATTTATAATCGTAGGATTTGGCGACATGTGCCGTAAAACAAACATTATGAACACTGTTGTGATGCTGGAGGTCTAAATAGTGAAGAAACTACTGTGGCTAGTTTTGCTGATCATGACGGTTGTTTCGGGGTGCGGAACTCCTAGAGGGACAGCTACGACAATCGATTTATCGAAACTTACCCCAAGTCAAGTGGTCGAAACTTATTACAAGAGTATAGCATCAAGCGACTACTCAACGGCAAAAGCTTGCCTTGCCGATGACATTGGCCAGCAGTATTTAAGTGCCCCAGACTCCGACTTTAAGAATATCAAACAGTTAACGAACCTGAAAGTTTCTTCTCCTGCCCCGATTAAACTCTATGGCAAGAATTATGAGGAAGTTCAAGTAGTTGCTGAATATGTAGCAGAGTTCAAAAAGGTAATCACATCCAATAGCGGAAAACAAACCAGGTTTATTTATGTTGGCAAAAAGGAAAAGGATTCTCCTTGGAAGATAATTAGCATTGGTACGGGTCCATAAGTAGCTGTGCCATCCTTGGAGCGAAGAGGGAATCAGGATGTATTCTGGAAATCGAGCCGACGTTCTACGCCAAGATGTACGCTTGATGTATGCTTGGGCGCAAGAGAAGTTCGGCGTGAGTTGGTAGTTCATTTGCGATTAAGATTTACTCTTTCGGGGGTGATTGTGCTCGGAGCAAGCACCGGCGACATTATAGGGTCGCGTCGGGGGGGTCTGGCGTGAGTAGCAGGTGCCTTTCAAAGATTGCCGAGCGGGTGCTCAAATTTAATACTGTATGGTCGGGGTTAAAGAACTTTGAATTGAAAACATAGAAAGGGACTAATAATTGCTATGAATGCGAAATACGAAAAAATAAAAGAGATTATGGAAAAAGAATTATCTTGTTCGGCTCATAACTTAGACCATGTCCTTCGAGTTCACAATCTGTGTATAGAATTAGCGAAATATGAAAGAGATGTTGATTTTGATGTTCTTATTCCAGCCGCGTTGTTGCATGATATCGCGAGAGTAAAGGAAAGTCAAGACAAAACGGGAGAAATTGACCATGCCGTTTTAGGTAGCATACTAGCGGAGGAAATACTCAATGATTTAAATTATAAAAAGGAGAAAATTGAAGGCATCAAACATTGCATTATTGCTCACAGGTTTAGAAGTGGAAATGAACCGCAAACAATTGAAGCCAAAATACTATTTGACGCAGATAAGCTCGACGCAATAGGTTCGGTTGGAATTGCCCGTTCATTTATGCTGGCCGGACAATTTGGGCAAAGTCTATCGAGAAAAGATGAGCTAAATGACTATCTGACCCAAAATACCAGTGAAAATGGAAGATTAAAGGATGTGTCAAAGCATTCACCAATGATTGAATACGAAGTTAAGTTTAAAGAGATTCCGGAAAAGCTACATACTCAAAAGGCAAAAGAAATTGGTACTGATAGATTGAAATTTATGGATGAATATTTCAAAAGACTGACTTTAGAAATTGAAGGGATTAGATAATCGACTAAGAGAAAAATCCCCTCGGTTGGAGGGGAATGAGGGAGATGAATAAATTTGTTACCATTCTGTGAATTGCAGTTAAAGAATACATTAAGGCTTATGCTGGGAGAAATGCGTAAGAGAAGCTGGGAGGACGAACGACTGTGTTCTGTCCGGGTTGGTAGGCCTGAGGTCGAGAAGGTGAACCTCAGCGGGCTTTTAGTCCGGGAATGAGTTTGGGCACCCTTCTCCGGTAAGCCAAGTATTCTTCCCCGAAAGTTTCAACCATCAACTTCTCCTCCAGGCGAATTCGGTTAAAGAAGAATATCAGGACGAGGATAAAAATCAAGGCGAAAGTCTCTTCCATGGAAAATGTGGAACCCAGGATCATGCCCAAAATGCCGGTGTAGATGGGATGCCTCGTAATTCGGTAAGGCCCGCCGGTCACCAGGCGGTGCTCTGTCTTTACCGCTGCGTTCGTAGCCCACATTTTGCCCAGAGTCCAGCGGGACCACAGGGTAAACACCGTGGACACGAGGAGAAGGATCGTTCCGAGCCATGTCAGCCAGGGGAGGTGCCAGGGAAGGCGAAACTGGAAAAAACTCGGATAATGGGGGGCGTAATGGCTGCCGAGGTACAAGGCCAGCCCGGCCAAAATGAGCCAATCGTAGCGAAAACGCTTTTTCGTGGTTTTCGGGGCTTTGTAGGAGTTATAGAAGGCTCCCACAATCCAAACCAGGCCGAAGAGGCCCCAGCAGAACCAATTAAGCCAATTAATGAAGGTGGCGGTCATGTCGTTTCCTCCTTAAATGCAAATGACGCTAAAGTTCTTTGGGCAGGCAGTTAATCTCAGAATGCTCCTTGCCAAGAGGGTTTGACGTGTTTGAGTCAGGCGGTTGGCAGGTCTGCCGCAGTGGCGAGTAAATGCAGCCCTTGTATGACGAGGGCCTGTTCAGCGGGAGTCAAGCGGCCAAGAGCAGCCAGTACGGCTTCGTTGACAAATTCCAGACGATCCTGGCGCAAAAAATGAACGACTGCCTCCGTAGGGTAGATCTGAACGGCGCGTTTGTCGTGCGAGTTGGACCGCTTGGTGAGGATGCCTTTGTTGATCAGGCGTTCGACGACGCCGGACACTGTGCTCTGAGTCATCGCCAGACAGGAAGAAATCTCTTTAATGCTGACACCCGGGCGGGCGACAACTTCTGTCATAACCCGCATCTGGGGTTCGGTAATACCTTGCTCTTCAGCCTTTCTCTGAACGCTTTTCGCGAAGTGGCGTTCCAGATGTTCGATTGTTTTGCGAACGAACTCCGCGTCCTGTAATAATGTCGAAGGATCCATGGCCTGCTCCTTTCTTCGTGACGCATCCCTCCGGATGTAGGATGGTACATATTACGAGATGAATCGTCTGCGATGTATAACGTAGTATACATTGCAGACGATTCATAGTCAAGGCCGACACCGGATTTATCAGCACTCAGTGGTTATTTTGTCGCGGTTCAGTCTCGGGCTAAATCATGGCAGGCCAAAGAGCCAGATCGTTTGGAATGGTCTTTCTTTTTCGCAGTTAGAAGGAGGTGAGGGAAACGTGTGCAATATGTTAGCTATCCGGAAGCTTTATCCGAAATCGTAAGACCCCCACTTATACAAAGTGGGTCCCACGTACCCTGTTTCGGTGGGGGTAGACTCCCCTACCGAAGTCTCGATGTTCAGCTTAAGCTGAACGAGTTCACTGACTAAAAGAGAGGTTTAGGGATAAGGCTCCACGCCTACATCCGGAACGTGCTTTCTTTGGTTGTGCTGGTGTCCTGCCACAGAACTTGGCTACATATCGATAGGAGGGGGAGGGTGCTGTGTCATATTTGCTTTGTCCATTATCCAGTGATCAGATGCATGTTCTTTATGAATGGAGGTCAGATGAGCGAAACTATGATTTATACACATGCCGCCCCGTGCAGGCTGTGCCAGACGAGTCCGAATTCATTGGAAAGTTAAAGCAAGACATTGTTCAGGAAGTTCGGCAGATCTTTGTAATGGTAATGGAGCAAGCACCGAGTAAGCCATTAGGACGAATCACCCTTTTCGATTTTAACCCAAGAAATCACAGTGCTGAATTTGGATATTACATACCGGCTGAACTACGGGGCAAGGGGATAGGTCGGAGTATGATGGGATTGTTGTTGGAGAGGGTATTTGGGCAAGAAAATCGTCTAAACAAGATTTATGCTACCACTGCTTCGAACAACGAGCCTTCAACCAGGCTGTTGGAGAGGAATGGCTTTACGCTTGATGGCCGGCTGCGTGAACACTTTTGGATTAGAGGGAGAAGATACGATCAATTGCATTATTCGATGCTCAGGAGTGATTGGGAGTTAATCATGTCACATAAAGGTAGTAATGGGCCTGCTTTGAAGCAGGTGAAACTCCCCTAAGCCATAGCTCCACTCGATATCTTGAGGAACTCCATTGAAATGCTCTTCTATCCGGAGACATAGACGGGCCAACTCCTGAACCTGTCGGGAGGTTAAACACCCTCGGACAGGGCATTGTGTACGAATGAAGGGCGAAGGCGATTTGAATTGTACCTTCTTCGGAGCAGGAGTGAATTTAAGAACTGCACCATCAGGACGTCTGACAAGCCATTGATCAGGAATGATTTCTCCTTGAACCAAAGCCTCCCCGACACCATGTGCAGCATTAATGATCAGCTCGCTTGAGTCATTTGAAAGAGGGTTAACTGTAAAGACCACTCCCGAGACCTCATGCGGCGCCATTTCCTGAATGACCACAGCAAGGGCGATTTCACTATCTCCAAATCCTTGTAATGACCGATACTGCATTGCTCGGGGCGTCCAAAGTGAAGCCCAGCATTTTTTTATGGCATCAAGAACCGCACTTTCCTCTTGGATATTAAGATAAGTTTCTTGTTGACCTGCAAAACTTGCACTGGGTAAATCTTCAGCCGTAGCCGAGGAACGAACAGCAACTTTAGGGTTTCCCATCCTTCTATAAGCTTTAAGGACTTCTATCGTTACTTCATCAGGCAAATAAACATTTTCTATTTCCATCTGAATCTTAGAAGTTACATCTTCTAAAGTTGGTAAGTCATAGACGTTAATTTTCGGTAAATGGACATTCGTTATGCAACGACGATACCCTTCAACGGTTAAAACAAAGCCCTGGGGTACTTTCATTCCTGCTAACACTAATTCACCTAGATTAGCCCCTTTTCCGCCAGCTAACGATTGATCTTCTCTTGTTAATTCATGAAGTAACCGTACATATTTCATTTCATTATGCTCCATTTAGCTATTCCTCTAGCTATTCTTAAGAACTTGAACCTTTCCAGCGGCTCCGTCCACACGGACACGTTGGCCATTATGCAATATTTTGGTTCCATTAATCGTCCCGACTACCGAAGGGAGTCTGTATTCTCGAGAAACAATTGCCGCGTGGGATAACATTCCTCCTGAGTCAGTGACTAAGGCAGCCACATGTGGAAAGAGTACCGTCCAGGTTGGGGTAGTTAAAGGACAGACTAAGACCTCCCCTTCTTGAACCAAGTGGAACTCCTCAGCCGTATGAATAATACGCGCGGATCCTTCTGCCACTCCTGGAGAACCTGGGGTACCAAACAACTCTCCCTCAGGAGATAGATCCAACGAAGCTTCCTGTTGCACTTCAATATGGGAAGCTTGTTTCACGAAAATCTTCATTCCCTCCGCTGCAATAGAGGGAAATACATCCAAAGGGGGCTCGATGGGCATTTCCCCAATTGTTTGTGGAGGCACTAACGAGAAATTTTGGGTATGCTCCGCCTTTCTCTCAGCCACCAATCCCTTTAAGCTAGCAAGGTTGTAATTTCCTCTCAGAGCTGAGAGTAATTCTTCTCGGTATAGGAATAGAGTGTCCTCCGGACCATCAAGAACACGATCCTGAACCAATCTTCTGCCAGCCTCAATTGCATCATAACGCGTATGGGAAAGGGGAACATTCATTAAAAGGTAGTCGTGGGTTTCGGATAACGGGTGAGCTTGCTCTGCTAATTCAAGCCAAGCGTCGAACTTCTGCCGCTCTTCTCCCGTTAAAGTGCTACGAAGTTCATTAATCCGCTGAAGCCGGTACACTTGAAAATCAGAGTCTTCGGTCATGGAGTCATCTAGGTCCATTAACCCCTTAATAATCCCAACCACCATCTCTGGCATTTCTTTCCACGTGGGTTCGAATTCGAAACCGTCTGCGGGCCGATCTCCTTCAACTTCCAAGAATTGATCGAGTTCTTGCTTAAACCAAGTATTGGATAGCCGATCGAGTGCTATTTCACTAGGTAAAGACAAAATCTCGCTAATCGTTGGGTCTGCAGCAGTACGTCGTGCCAAGGTTAAGAGACGATTCATCGTGTTAAATACCGCTGGATCACTAATCTGAACTAATTCGTAGGCTTCAAATTCTGTTAGATTAAGGAGTTTTTTACATACCTGCATCCAACGCTCACGAATGTACATACCGATCATCACAACTTTAGTATGTGGATTCCAGGCCCAGCATAAAAAGTCATAGCATTGATCAAGGTGATTGGCCAGTTCTTCTAAACTCGCGTTTGCGCGATCAAAATATCGAATCGGCTCGAGACGCTTCTGAGCTTGCGGTTCCCATACTTCCGTCCATGCATGGACGTGATTCTCAAACCCTTTTTCATTAAGAAACCGACCAAAACCAAAGACCCGGCTGCGGAGCTTCGGATTAATCCGCCACAAATGAAAGAGAAACGGAAACCGCTCCATAATTGGCGGAGCATCTCCCCCAATGGGTTCAATACGTTGAAAGACATATCCATGGAGAACAAGGTAGGCATATTTAAGAGAAGGCATAGACCATTCCTCAAAAGCACGAGCTGACCCGACTTCGACAGGAATGAGTCCATAAGAGACAAAAAGTGGGTGTACCGGTCTCGGCCAATGAATATTATCTCGCATCCAGAATTCCTTAGCTTCCCAAAGAGACATTATTTTTCTACCCCCCCAATTTTTAGATTGATTCTCACTGTTTTATCAACGCACCTGTTAAGTAGGTGTTAACCGCGGATAGGAGAGCGGATAAGAGGTCGTCTTGTTTACCATAATGATACCATCTCACCATGTGAACCATATATAACCCATCAATATCGTGAGCTAGATCCTGTGGACGTCGTTCTCTCGTTACAACTCCAGCGATCTGACCACGTTCGAAGGTTTCTGTGATCATCCTTCGGAAGAGAGTTCCGCCCGGGTGTTCTGGTGTATGTCCGCGTTTCATCTTTTCGAGCAGGGTGACCAAGAAGAGTTCCGGTCTCTTTTGGGTCCACTCGACGGCATTTGCGATGATTGCCTGAATTTGATTCTCTGTTCCTGAAGTGGTTGCAAAAAAATCCTCAACTTGCTTTGCCGTTAATTCTTCTGTCCCGTAAAATATCTCAAGTGCTAAATCTTCTTTTGTCTGAAAATAATTATAGAAGGTCCCCCTTGCTACCCCGGCTGTGCCAGTGATCTCCTCAATTGTGATTTCCTTAAACCCATTAGTCCTGAAAAGCTCTTCACCGGCTCGTACGAGGGCTGATTTAACTTCCGCCTTTTGTTTATCTCTTAATTTCATTACAATCTTTCACCTCAATTGTAGACGTAATTGACTGGAAACAACGATGTACACATGCCACTTTATATACACCATACATCATATGGCATAGTTCATTATATTCCTAAAAGATCCCACAGTCAAGAATAAAGTTCTATTTTTGACCGAATGAAGTAAGAGATATATGTCATGTCAAAATTTCCCTGGCTAGTTTGTAAAAACCTAAAAATCTCAAACGGCAGTGTTGACAAACGCAGGGTGTAGTGTTAAACTAAAGTAAATAATACACATGTGTAATAATACACGTGTGTATAGATACGGGAGATCAAGGTAATGATTGACAACAGTACGAGTAGGACAGAACGGAAAAAGGAAGAAACCAAAATTAAGATAGTTTCTCTAGCAATGGGTCTATTTAGAGGTCAGGGTATTAAGTCAACAACAATGGAGCAGATCGCTGAAGAGGTCGATATTTCGCGCAAAACTCTTTACAACTATTTCCCCAATAAGGAGGCTATTGTCGGAGAATACATGAAGGGATATTTACAAGATTTTCCGCAATTCCTCGATGACTTACCAGACACTTGCTCCCGTTTGGTCGCAGTAATGTCTAAAGGCGAGGAGTGGTCTAAACTAGACATTTCAGAAGATGTTATTGCAGCTTACCGAGAGTACCGCTTAAATACATTTATTCAATCGTTTAAAGATCAAAGGCTAAGAAGTGGTTTGAGTGACATTTATCGCCATATCATCAAGCTAGGCCAGGAAAGTGGAGAACTCAGATCGGATATAAATGAAAAAGAGTTAGCTAATTACCTGAAAATGATTGTGACGGTCAGCAGGTTAAGCAACCCGGAGAAATTTGAGTCACGAGAAAGCATTTCCAAGAACATTGATATTTTTCTCAACGGAGCGAGAAGTATGTCCTGATTTAATGGTCTCATCTTTAGATCGGGAAGAAGTGTTTTATGGGGAGTACGTTGATGGGGGGGACGATAATGAGGACTAATCAAGCGTTCTTTTTCAGTTGGCCCGAAGCTTTTCTTACTGATACAGAGACGGTTGGGGGAAAGGGCTGGAACCTAGCGAGGCTCGATAGGTACGGGTTTGGAATTCCTCGGGGAGGGGTTTTGTCTGCAGCTGTTTACGTGCATTTTCTTGAAGTGAACGGATTAAAGCCGTTTATGCAGAGCTTGCACAATCGGTCACAGTAACGAATATTTGCGAAGAAGAAGTATCTAATCAACTCAAAGTTCTTAGAGAACGAATAAATTCCGGTTTCATACCTGGAGACATTCAGGAACAGTTATTAGCCGGCTTAAAAGAAAGTGGTATCTTAGATAGACCGCTAGCAGTTCGCTCATCGGCAACATCTGAAGATTCTACGAGAGCCTCCTTCGCTGGTGTGCACGATTCTTTCTTAAACGTACGCGGGCAAGAATACCTCTTGTCTGCTATAAAGGGATGTTTTGCTTCCCTTTGGACCACGAGAGCTCTGGCTTACCGTCGAAAAATGAAGATCGAAGATGATGAAGTTCAGGCGGCAGTGGTGATAATGGAAATGGCAGAAGCCAAAGCTGCAGGTGTTGGCTTTACCTGTGATCCACGCACGGGGCGGCAGAATATCATGTTGATCAACGCCAATTATGGTTTGGGTGAATCGGTGGTTAGTGGAATCGTAGAACCAGACGAATATCGGTTAGATCCCACGCCCGCATTGCCAACGGTAATAGAAAAGAGAATTGGAACAAAGAAGGGCCAAAGTGTTGCTAAAGAGGGTGGAGGTACCGAACTTATTAACTTGGACAGATCCGAAGGAAACCAGGTGCTAACGGACGGACAAATTACTCAATTGGGCCTACTTATGTTGAGAGTTTATGAAGCCTTAGGGCAGGGGGAGCAACATCAGGATGTAGAGTGGGTCTTTGATGGGAAAGGGTTTATGATACTTCAAGCTCGCCCTGTTACCATTTTGCCGAGGTACACCTATGCCGAAATAAAGGACCAACCGGATGTCTGGTCTGATACCGGTTACAGAGAGTCCAACTCTATGGTTCAGTCCACGCTCAATTGGCGGCTGGCTAAACTGCACGTTGATGCCATGCGACTAGCGCCGTATAAGGACATTGGGTATCCGCTGCTTCTTGGTGTCCAATATCATCGACTGTTCGAAGGACGTGTGTATGGTAATATTTCCGCCGCTCAATGGGTTGCTTATGACGCAGTGGGTATTATAGCCAATGACGTAGAATCAATGTTTGGGTTTTCTGTGCCACTTCAAATTACGGGTAATAACCCTTTCCGGGGGATCGCCGGAATTAAAAGGCTACAGCATTTGATAAAGCTAATTGTAAAAACCGTCAAGAGTTTGCGGAATGCTCAGCGGTTTTATGCCCGGATCAATCACTTAACCGAAAATTGGCATGGGGACGGTTTCTACACAGTATCGGATAAAGATTTCCCTGATTTATATAACAAGTTGGCTGGTTTGATTGAGGAAGCGACGCTGGTTTTCAGTGTAATGATGGCTTCTGCCACTATTCCTCTCATGATATTGACCAAAGAATTAAATAGGTATTTCCCGGGCCGGGGAAACAGTATGGTTAATGCTCTGATGGTTGGAAACGCCAACATCACCAGTGCTGAACATGGTTATTGCCTGTTAGAAATGGCAGAACTCGCTAAGAGTGATCAAGAAGTCCAACGGTTTCTTTCTACTAGTAGGTTTGATTCCATGTCATGGGATAAAGAATTGAAGGACAAATCTCCGTTCAAACAAGCCTTTCGCGTATATTTGAACAAATTCGGGCATCGGGGGACCGGGGAACTTGATATTATTAATCCGCGTTGGCGGGAAAACCCTGATTATCTTTTACAGACGATCAGAAACAGCATGAATACTGCTGATGTCAGCGGATTGAAAGCCCGGCAACAGGAAATACACCAACGGGCATGGCAGGAGATCTTGGAAAAATTCCCAGCCTATCGGCGTCCGCTCTTAAAGTATTGGCTCAAGCGAGCTGCCAAAGGATCGGAAATGCGGGAAATGTCTAAGTCGGTATTAGTTAAGGTCTTTGGGATTTTTCGGGTGCTAGCTCTAGAGCTAGGCCGGCGCTTTGAAAAAAGAGGAATTATTCAGCAGCAAAACGATATTTTTCACATTGCCTGGCCAGAAATTATTTCTGTTTTGCAGGAAGAATGGGATGGTAAAGGATTAATCGAGTTGGTGGTTGAGCGAAAGGAGAGAAGACGAAAAATGGAGCAAATCTCTTTACCAGACGTAATCGTTGGGGAAGTTCCTAAACGTGTTGAACATGTAAAATTGAGTGAGGGCAGTATATTGAGTGGGTTTGGGGTAGCCTCAGGAAGAGCTGTTGGTCGAGGCAGACTTATATTGCATCCCTATGAGGGGGAAAACTTGGAATACGGCGATATCTTAGTGGCTCCATCAACTGACCCTGCTTGGACACCGTTATTTTTAAGAGCCTCTGCGGTAGTTATGGAAACGGGGGGGATTATATCTCATGGCGCTATTGTAGCTAGGGAGTACGGCATCCCCGCGGTAGTGAACGTCCACAATGTAATGAAATTAATTAGAGGGGGTCAGATGGTAGAGGTGGACGGTGATGAAGGGAAAATTGTTCTGCATTAAGTGACGAGCATCCCCGATCCTAAATCACCCCGCCACTTGTGCCTTGCGGTCGACATTTCCAAGGAATTTGGCAAATCATCTTCAGGAAAAAGCATTGTTATTGGTTCGACTGAAGGAAATGTGTCTATACCCGAGAAAGATGAGATAAAAATCGGTCTTAATGTCTATAGAGAAGCTCAAGGTTGAGTTTATCGATAACTATTTCGCGGGATGGAAATGATTGTAATGAGAAGAAATGCAGAGCAAGCATATTTATCAGCAAAACTTCCGTGGTTGGGTTGACGGCGCGCTGGGGTTGCCACACGGGATATGACGGGTAAATTCATGCCACCACTGCTTCGAACAACGAGCCTTCAATCAGGCTGTTGGAGAGGAATGGATTTTCGCTTGATTATGATCGGTTTCCGCGGGCATCCTAACGAAGAAAGGGCAGGTGGTTGGCGTGAGCATTCATGACAGTAAAGTCGTGATCATCGGCAGCGGATTTGTGGGGGCCAGTATCGCCTATGCCGCCATGATCCGGGGACTGTGTACGGAGTTAGTCCTGGTGGACATCAACCGGAAAAAAGCGGAAGGAGAAGTCATGGACTTGAGTCACGGACTTCCTTTTGTCCAGCCGCTGGAAATTCGGGCCGGCGGGTATGAGGAGTGCGCCGGGGCCGAAATCATTGTAATAACGGCCGGAGCGAATCAAGAACCGGGGCAGTCCCGCCTGGACCTTGCTCAGAAAAATGCCGGGATACTCCGCTCCATTCTCAAGGAAATAGAGAAATATGAGCGAGACGCTATTCTTTTGATTGTCACAAACCCCGTCGATGTGTTGACGACCCTCGCCGTCCGGCACGGGTTTCCGGGTGAGCGCGTTATTGGGTCGGGTACCGTGCTCGATACGGCGCGCTTTCGGTACTTGCTCAGCCGGCGGTGCGGAATCAGTGCGGCGAGTGTGCATGCCTATGTCGTGGGCGAACACGGGGACTCGGAAGTTCCGCTGTTCAGTTCGGCCAGCATTGCGGGAAGTCCGCTGAGTCTGATGTGCGGTCGGGATATGAGTGCAGACTCTGGGAGTTGGCGGGAAGAGGTGACTGCGCAAGTCCGCCGGGCGGCCTACGAAATCATAAACCGCAAAGGGGCCACTTATTACGGCATCGGCTTAAGCAGCGCCCATATCCTGCAATCTGTCCTGCGGGACGAACATAGTGTCTTGACGGTATCCGGCTGGTTGAATGACTCCTTCGGCGAGTTGGGCACCGCGCTCAGCGTCCCTTCTGTACTGGGCAAAGGGGGGATCGAGCGTCGGCTTCAGGTCAGTATGAGCCCTGTGGAGGAGGAGATGTTCAGAAAGTCGGCGCAGGCTTTAAGGGAAGTCGTGGGGAAGATACAAGTCGAATAAGTGAAGGCTTCAGTGCGTATGTTTCTGATCGGCCGGCTGCCTTTCCCAGAGCGTATCCTGGCAGAGCAGGGATGTGCAGGGACACTGGGCAGTTTCCAATTCGATGGTGGCGTGGGAGATGTTAAAGGTTTGCCGGAGATAGGTCTTTATCTGCTCGATCAAATGCAGGCCTGAGGAGAGGGAACTGTTAGGCTCAATGACCAGGTGGCAGCTGAGGGCTACCCGTTCAGGCGTGACACTCCAGACATGCAGGTCATGCAAGCCGCAAACTCCCGGGAGGGTTTTCACATAGTCCAAGAGTGGCTCAGCTTGAAAATCGACGGGCGTTCCCTCCATGAGGATGTGCACGGTTTCCCTGACGATCTTCCAGGCTCCCCAAGCGACCAGGAAAGCGATGAGCACCGAGAGAATGGGGTCGATAATGTACCAATGGGTCACCTGCATGATTACCCCGCCCAAGATGACTCCGGCCGAGGCGGCCGCATCTCCCAGGACGTGGAGCAGAGCGGAACGGATGTTCAGGTTGCCTTCGCCTCCACGGAAGCCCAGGGCTATGCCCAAATTGACCAGGACACCGACCCCGGCGCTGATGTACATAATCGTGCTTTGTACGGGTTCCGGATGTTGCAGGCGGTGGAAAGCTTCCACCAGGATGATGAGCGCGATGACGATCAAGGTTACGGAATTGGCCAGGGCCGCCAGGATGCCTGTGCGATGATAGCCGAAAGTGTGCTTTAGGGTCGGAGATTTCTGCGCCTGAACTGCGGCGAACCAGGCCAGGCCCAGGGCCGCGACATCTGTGAGGACGTGGCCGGCATCGCTGAGAAGGGCCAGGCTGTTGGCCAGGCTGCCGCCGATGACTTCGACGGCCAGGATGATCATGGTAGCCCAAAAAGCCCATTTCAGGCGGTCTCCGCTCGCGTGCACATGCCCGCCCAATCCCCCGTGGGTATGGCCGTCGCCGTGGCTGCCACTATGTTTGTGCCCGTGGTTATGCTCTGTTGCGGAAGCGGACTCGCGGTCGGTGGAGTCCGATGTGTCGCCGGGAGCCGCGGCGGGTCGGAGGGTATCGGCGTGGGCAGTGTTTCTTTTGCTTTCCTCGTTCCGGTTCTTGGCGGTGGGAAAGGGAGTCGTTTTGTTGTCAGACATATCCAAGCACCTCTTTCTCATCAGAAACCGCAGACTGTGATTCTTCCCCTGGCTAAAGCTGCTAAAGCCGGCTAAAGCCGGGGGCATGCGGGTGAGCTTTTTGGTTAGTTGGCACCCATAGGCACGAGGTTGTTAAGCCCGCAGATGGGCACTGTGCTCCAGGGCTTTCTCCAGGATTAAGCGTACATGTTCATCATTGAGGGAATAGTGGACCGACTTCCCTTCGCGGCGCGAACGAGCGAGGCCCATGTTTTTCAGCAAACGTAAGTGGTGGGAAGCGGCTGCCGCGGTGAGGGATGTGATGGCAGCCACATCACAGACGCAGAGATCGGGCTCCTGCAGTAAAGCGTAGATAATCTTGACGCGAGTTTCATCAGCCAGGGCCTTAAAGATTGGGGTTACACCGTCAGTCCGCTCGATTGCCCGCCTCAGTTCGTTCAAGCGCTCCGGAGGGTGACAAGGCGTCTCACAGATCCGGTGGTGGTAGTCGGGACTCGTCATATACTTGCCCCCTCATTAATCGTGTGCTTACATTATAACACTTGCTTGAATGTTTTCAAGTAGATGACGAAAAACAAAATCTTACACACCGTTTACGATGAATGGGAAGACCTTTAACAGAACCGGAAATCAGCCTTTACACTTCGGTGTTATTATGTCCTGGAGCTGATTTTAAGTTGTGGAAAGGGAGGTCTATTCTTGAGACAGGTGAACGGAAAGAGAACTTGCACTAGGATTTTACCGCTGCTGGTTATCATCTCGGTGATCGTCGCGGCCACTGTTACGGGCTGCGGCACTTCTACCAGCGCCGCGGCCAGTGCGTCGGCCGCGCCGGCTAAACAATTGGTCTTCTATTCGGCTCAAGGCTACGATAGTGCGATGGCTAAGGCTTTTGAAGCGAAAACAGGGATTAAGGTCAAGCTGGTAGATGACTCCACCGGAAAAATTGTAGCCAAGATCGATGCCGAGCGCTCCAATCCCCACTGGGATGTCGCCTGGTTTGACGGGGATTCGACCATGCAAGGTTTGGACAATGAAGGTATGTTGCTGCAGAACTGGACCCCCAAGGATGTTAGCAATTTGACGACTTTGGGGCAGTCCCTGGTTCCTGCGGACAAAGCCTATTATCCCGCGTCTGTGACAGCGGCGGCGGCGATCGGGGTCAATACAAAACTGCTGTCTCCCGACCAATATCCCAAAGATTGGCGCGACCTCTTGTCTCCGGTCTTTAAGAACTCCCTGGCGATGAATGACCCCAGCATCTCCGGTCCCACCTACCCTTACGTGGCCGGCATCATGGATATCATGGGAACAACGCAGGGTAAGCAGTATTTTCAAGACCTCAAGGCCAACGGTTTAAGGGTTTTTCCGACCAATGATAACACCCTCAAGGCACTTCTCGCCGGTCAGGTTAAGGCTGTGACGATTCAGGATTCCGCCTTGGTAGCGGCGAAGGTCAAGGGAGACCCCATTAAGATCATCTATCCTTCGTCGGGGGTATTCACCCTGCCGGGCGTGATCGCCATCAATAAAAATGCCCCCGATATGGCCGCCGCCAAACAGTTTGTAGAATACGTGCTTTCTCCCGCCGGGCAAAAAGTCATGGCCGACGTGAAAAACGGAGGAGGCGATTCCTATTTTAACCCTGTGATCAATGGCATACAACCGAATCCAGCCCGGAAGCAGAGCGGGATCAATTGGGTTAAAGTCGACCCCATCAAGGCTGCGAAAGATGAAAACAGTTTGAAGAAGTGGTTCCATGATAACATCGTCCAATAAGGCGGAACACACCAAGGCAGAACATATCGGCTCACGTCTTCGGCACTGGGGATCCGGTGCCGGGGACGTGACGGGGGCCATACTTCTCTCGCTTTTGATAGCCTATCCTTTGGCGACCCTTTTGGGGCAGGCTCTTCTGCCTCATCTCTTCAGCAAGCCGATGAGCCTGATCCCTTCTTTGGCGCCGCTGCGGAGCGTATTTGGGAGTAAATTGAATCTGGTGGCGGTTGTAAATTCATTGTCTATCGGCTTGGCCGAGGCCGTCCTGGCCATTGTCCTGGGTTCCTTCAGCGCTCTGGCCCTGGCCCGAGTGCCGCGGAAGTTGGGAGCGGTTCTGGATGCTCTGATCTGGGTGGTGTTTTTTGTTCCGTCCTATGTCATTGCCCAAGGCTGGGTGATTCTCATGCAGGACAAAGGCATTTTGGCCCAGTTGACCGGCTTGCCCAACGGTTGGTCTGCTTGGTTTTTCACCCGTTTCGGTTTAGTTTTGATCATGGGCCTGCGTTATTTTCCTTACGTGCATTTCGGTATGCAAGAGGCCCTGCTGCACATCAACGAGGATCTGGTGCAAGCCGGACGCGTTGCCGGGGCCGGCCGCCGGCAGATCATGACCAAGATCATTTTACCGCTCTTGACTCCGGCTTGGCTGGCCGGGGGATCGATCGCTTTTGCCGAGGGGTTCGGGGATTTCGGGATTGCCGCGGCCATTACCCCGCAGGCCCACATCCCGATGGCGACTTACCAGATTTATGCCTCACTCAGTGAAGCCCCCGTCAATTACCCGGCCGCCGCGGGCATGTCTATGGTCGTGGTGCTCGTGACAGCCGCCGCCATTGTGCTTCAGTTTTGGTGGCTGAAAAAGAGAAATTACAATACGCTGTCATCGCGGGCTAGCCAAGACCCGTCGGAAGGCAAAAGCTATCGGGCTCTGGCGATCGGGGTGGCCGCGCTTCTTTTCATCGCTCTCTTTTTACCTTTGGGGGCGACTCTTTGCGCTTCCCTTTGGAAGACGTGGAGCGGAGGGATGAGCGCAAGCAATTGGACCTTGAGTCATTACGTCCGGGCTCTGCGTCTGGGGGGGAGCGGCTGGCAAGCGCTGAGGCGTTCGCTTGAATACTCCCTGGTGACAGCTTTCCTCACCATGTCCATGGCCTTGATGGTAGGTTTTCAGATGTCGTTCAAGGATTCGAAACTTAGCCGCCTGTTGAATGTTTTGACCATGTCGGTGATCGCTGTACCCGGTATCGTTTTGGCGGCATCTTTCATTTTTGCCTGGAACGCGGTTTGGCTCATTCCCATTCATCTGGTCTTGTACGGAACCCCCATATGTCTGGCCATGGCTTATATTGCTTCCAGCCTCCCATACGCCATAAGGCTTGAGGTGGGAGCCATGAGTCAGCTGCCCGCCAACATTCTCAAAGCGGCCGAATCTTTTGGGGCCCGCAACCGTACGGTGATCATGCGGATTGTGCTTCCCCTGGTACGGGGAACGGCCATCTCGACGTTTTTTATGACCTTTACCGGCGTCATGTTTGAACTCCCTGCTTCGTCTTTGCTTTACCCCCCGGGAGAACCGACGTTTTCAGTACTGATTCAATCTAAATTCGACAATTTTGATTGGTCCGGGGGAGCCGCGCTGACTGTTATCGGGCTGGTTGTTGTGTTCGCTGCCTATGGCCTGGGACGCTATCTGGTTCATTACAGTGGCAAGGTTCGGGTCGAAAAGGCGCAGCGGGCGGACCGGGACGTGGTCGCGGCGGCCGGCGGCTGAAGAAGACGTTTTGGTGGTGCAGGCAGCTGGGCGGAAAGTTCATGAAGCCGGAAGCGGTGGTTGCAGAAGAGGCGTGGGGGCAAGCAGTGGTTCCGGAGGACGTGCAGGGGCCAAGCTGCGGTTGCGGACGACGTGCGGGAACCAAGCGGCGAACGAAGAAGACGTGGATGTGGCAAGCGGCGGAGGAACGGAGTATACCGGCAGCCAAGAAGGAGGGTTTTATGAGTCCTATCATTTTGGAAAACGTCAGGAAATCTTACGGCGACAAATTGGTCTTGGACAGCCTGTCCTTGGAAATCCGGGAGGGTCAGTATGTCGCCCTCCTGGGGCCTTCGGGCTGCGGCAAAACGACCTTGATCGGCGCGCTGGCCGGACTGATCGCCATTGACGGCGGAGTGATCATGAGCGGGGAGAAGCGTTGGTCCGCCCGAGGGTATAACCTGACGCCTGAGGCGAGAAATGTGGGTCTGGTTTTTCAAGATTACGCTCTGTGGCCCCATATGAATGTCTTCGCCAACCTGGCTTTCAGTCTGAAGATCAAAAAGCGGCCCCGCCAGGAGATCAAGCGGCGGATAGCCGAGGCACTGGCGACCGTACAGATGACAGACTTTGAGAACCGTTATCCCCATCAGCTTTCGGGGGGACAAAAGCAGAGAGTGGCGATTGCCCGGGCCTTGGTCGCCAAGCCCTCCCTCTTGCTGATGGATGAGCCCCTGTCCAGTCTGGACGCTCAGTTGCGGGAAACGATGCGCTGGGAGCTTTTGCGCATTATCCGGGACGCGGGCATAACCACGGTCTATGTCACTCACGATCAGGCTGAAGCCTTGAGTATGGCTGATTATGTGGTATTATTGAACCAAGGGCACATAGAGCAGGCAGGGAGTCCCACTGACCTCTACCGGGAACCGGCGACTGTTTTTGCGGCGAATTTCCTCGGCTGTTCCAACATCCTGGAAGGCCGGGCCTTGGCCGGGCTGGGAGAATATACGCCTGTGGAATGCGGGGGATTCAGAATCTATAGCCGCGGCTCGCTCCCTGTCGGACAAAGAGCGAAAATAATGGTCCGCCCTGCGGATATTATGCTTGACAGGCGGGATCCCGGCCCGGGCGCACTGCTCGACGCGGTGGTCGCCCAGCGCTCGTTTCAAGGGGTCAACTGGCAATACAAGTTAGCGTTGCGGGAGGCGCCTGATATCTGTCTGGAGGTGTGGGACACAGCCGAAAGAACGGTGAGTGATGCTGTTGAGCTCTGGCTGCCCGCGGCTTGCTGTCGGCCTGTGAGCGAACAGTCACTCGCCGGGGCGGAGGAGCCCCT
This sequence comes from Peptococcaceae bacterium CEB3, assembly GCA_001029295.1. GTDB lineage: Bacteria > Bacillota > Desulfitobacteriia > Desulfitobacteriales > Desulfitobacteriaceae > Acididesulfobacillus. Next base: position 225,629 of record LDXJ01000064.1, read on the forward strand.
AAGGGGAAAGCAACCGGTCGTCGGGGTAGAGGCTATCGTCTGAATTCGTGACGCCAGGGCCGAGGGTATCGTCTGCGCCCGTGACGTCAGGGCCGAGGCTCTCGTTTGAGCTCGCGAGGCTGAGGAAAGGGCAAACGGCAGATGGGTGGAGTGCCGGACAGAGATAGACTCAAAAGAGCAGAGCCCTACCCTTCCAGATTGGCAAGAGCGTGTGGGGTTTGATGACTAGCGGCCGTACACTCGCGACTTCAGTCATGAGTTAGGGCGGTCGTGTCTAACTAAATTGAAAAGGAGTGAGGCCTGATGAAATGGGTGACCAGAGAGAACGTACATGTGGACCGGGTGGCTTGTCCCTGGTTGATTAAGAAATTCGTGGACACGGAGGCGGAATTCGTCTTTGTGCCGGCTGATACAGACCCGGCGGGCATTACGGAGGGCATCCCTTTCGACATGAAAGGGGTTGAACTGGGACATATGGGGGATGAGTGCTCTTTCGACGCCATTATCCATAAGTTTAAACTGACCTCAGATCCCGCTTTGGCTGAAGTCCGGAGAATTGTCCGCCTGGCCGATACCGGCCGTGGGCAAGAGGAACCCCTGGCGCAGGCTCTCGATTTGTTAGCCAGAGGGTATGGTTATATTAGCGTGAACGACCACGAGACGCTGGAGAAAGAGTTTGTCCTCTACGATGCGCTGTACGCCTACTTTCAACATGCCTTGGAAAAAGGAGCGGCCGATAAATCACTCTGAATTCCGGCTTGCCTACGGAGACTAATTAATACCAGCGGAATTTAATACCCGCGGAAAGAAAGGAGAACCTTGATGGTTTGGTCGGCTGTCCTACCGTCTTTCTTTGCTTCAACGGTGGAGTTCGTGGAAGCATTGACTATCGTTTTGGTCATTGGTGTGACAATTAATTGGAAGAGCAGTTTGCTGGGAGCGGCCGCTGCGGCCCTCACTTTGGGGGTTTTGGTCCTTATTTTTGGCTCAGCCATCGTTCTCTTCATTCCGATTGAGGTCTTGCGGCTGGTCGTCGGCATCATCCTGGTGCTTTTCGGCCTGCAGTGGCTCAAGAAGGCTTTGCTCCGCTACAGCGGCCTCAAAGCGCTGCACGACGAAGGCGCAATCTACGAGGAGAGATTGCGTGAATTGAAAGCACGCGGTGAGATTGATGCCGGTAAATTTAACGGTTTCGGCTTTCTCACTTCTTTCAAAAGCGTGTTGCTCGAAGGTCTGGAAGTCGCCTTCATCGTCATTACCTTCGGGGCCAGCGCCGGTACCCATAAAGTGGACGGGCTCTGGGCTGCGGCCGTCGGGGCTCTGCTGGCCTTCGTGGTTGTCGTTTTACTCGGGTTTGCGGTCCGTGGTCCGCTGACCAAAATCCCGGAGAATACCCTTAAGTATATTGTCGGTCTAATGCTTGTCACTTTCGGGACCTTCTGGGGCGGGGAAGGGCTGGGGATCGCCTGGCCGTTCGCGGACCTGTTTCTGTTGGTGCTCTTGGCAGCGTATTTCGTTGCGAGTCTGTTGATCGTGCGCTGGCTCAAACCGTACGGCAGAGCCCGGGAGAGGCAGAAACCCGGAGTGGGAGGGAGCCGCTCATGAAAATGGCAGTGCGGATTTTACAGGAAATCTTTGATTTCTTCTGCGGCGATTGGCTCATTTTCTGGGGCATTGCCCTGACCGTCGTCGTGATCGAGGGAATTGAGCGTCTGCCGGCCCTGGCGTCGGCCAGGCCGTGGGCCGGTCTCATCTTTTTCGCGGGCGTTGCTTTAAGCCTGATGAACTCTCTCAAAAGGGAAACAAAGGAATAGCGGCGGTCCGGAAGAAGCCCTTTCGTCAATCGAACGGAAGGGCTTTTTGCGCGTGCTTCGCGCCGGCTTACGACTCTGCCATGATGACTTCAAGGACTTAGACGTCCTTTTGAGATACTCGGAGTGTCGTCTAAGCGGACTTTATCTATTACATACGGGCTTAAAACTCTTCATCTCATATGATGTATTCGGTCTGCGGCCAGGTTCCGACGCTTCTTGGGACATTCGGGTGTGGGAGTTGAGAGCTTTGCGCGTTTGTGATATGCTCTTGATTGAGACATACCCTGAAAAGGAAGGATACCTTTGGGAATAGTAATTTCTTTGCATACCAGCCCGCTGCGGGGAACCGCAAAAAACGATGTCGCTGAGGTCGAGATCGTCATGGGCTGGGGTCTTGCAGGCGATGGTCATGGCGGTGATTGGGACCGCCAGGTCAGCATTTTTTCTCTCGAGGCCTTGGCAAAAGTGCCGGCCGAGAAGCGGGAGGAAGTATTAAATGACGGCTATACCGAAAATATCACGATCCGTGGGGTGCCCTTGAACCTATTGGTACCCCGGGCGGTGTTGAGATTCGGGGCGGCGGAAGTGGAGATACGCCACGTGGGCAAGGATGAATGGAAAGAGCATGGGCGACCGTATATTGTCAGCCGGGAAGGCCGTTTTGGACGGGTCCTCAAAGGCGGCAAGGTCAGGGTGGGGGACGAAGTGGAACTGGTCTGAAGTGGAACCGAGAGGCCGTTTCTGACGGAAAAGCTTAGAAAGAACAGGGAGGAATGATCGTGCTGGAAATACAAGGGGTCTCTTTGACCATGGAAGAAGGTCAGACGGCCGAAATTTTAAGGCATATTAATCTTAGACTTGCCGAGAAAAAAATATACGTTATCACGGGACCGAACGGAGGGGGAAAATCCTCGCTGGCCAAAGTTATCATGGGGGTCTATCCGCCGAGCGAGGGCAAGATTTTGCTGGACGGACAGGATATCACGTCCAAGACGATCACAGAGAGGGCGCTTTTGGGCTTGGGCTATGCTTTCCAGAATCCCCCCCGGTTCAAAGGACTTAAGGTCAAGGAATTAGTCAAACTGGCTGCTTCCACCAATCCGGATAAGTTGAATATTGGCGACCTTCTCCATGACGTGGGACTCTGTGCCCAGGATTATCTGGACCGGGACGCGGATGCCAGCCTCTCCGGTGGGGAAATGAAACGGATCGAGATCGCCACGGTCCTGGCGCGCAAACTCAAGGTGGCGGTCTTTGACGAGCCGGAAGCGGGGATCGATCTTTGGAGTTTTCAAAGGTTGGCGGAGACTTTCAAATTCATTCATGAAAAGTATGACACAACTATCATTATTATTTCACATCAGGAAAGGATTCTCGACCTTGCGGACGAAATTATCCTTATAGCTAATGGCGAAGTCAGTGAGCAGTCGGCCAAGGACAAGATTCTCAACAAGATTTTAAAGAACGAAGATTGCTGCAGCAGTCAGTGTGAGAAAGGAGTCATTCAGGATGCTGAGTTCGCTGGATAAAGAGATGCTGGAAAAAGTCGCCGATTTGCATGAAATTCCCCAGGGTGCCTACAATATCCGAAGGAATGGAGTGGGGGTTCAGAGAAACACGACGGCCAACATCGACATTGTTACCAAGAAAGACAAACCCGGGATTGACGTGATTGTTAAGCCGTACACCACGGGCGAAAGTGTCCATATACCTGTCATAGTGACGGAAGAGAATATCACGGATTTGGTTTACAATACGTTCGAGATTGGAGCTTACTCGGACGTTTTGGTTGTTGCCGGCTGCGGGATTCACAATTGCGGAGACCAAAAGTCCCAACATGATGGCATTCATAATTTTTTCGTGCGCAAGGGTGCCAAGCTTAAATACGTGGAAAAGCATTATGGTCAAGGGGATGGCCGGGGGGCGAGGGTCCTCAATCCCAAGACCATCATTGAAGCGGAAGAGGGAGCGGTTGTAGAGCTGGAGATGGTGCAGATCAAGGGAATTGACAATACGCTGAGGGAGACGGAGGTCAGACTGGGGGACAAAGCCAAGCTGGTGCTGACGGAACGCCTCTTGACCTACTTGGGCCAGGAAGCGCAGTCCAAAATAACCGTTGAGCTTAACGGGGTGGATTCGTCGGCCCAGATTATTTCCCGTTCCGTCGCGCAGGATGAATCCAGGCAGGAATTCTATTTTGATTTGGTGGGGCGCAATCGCGCCAGGGGCCATATCCAATGTGACGCTATCATCATGCACGCGGCCCAGGTTCTTTCCACGCCCAGGGTTTCCGCCTATCATTCCCAAGCGCAGCTGATCCACGAAGCGGCCATTGGCAGAATCGAATCCGAACAATTGGTGAAACTCATGTCTTTGGGGCTTTCGGAAAAAGAAGCGGAAGACACTATCCTAAAGGGATTTTTGGCTTAGGAATAGTAAAGTGTCGCCGTTAGGCCGCCGCTTTAGTTGTTCCTTTAGGATGTGTTCTATCTCCGGAATCGGATTTCTAGGTTTTCTCGCGCGTTTTCTATAAGAATGTTCTCTAAACAGTTAGCCCCGCGGAGTGGATTCTCTGCGGGGCCGTTGCCGTTTGAGCGAAGAAGAAGGCTGCGCGGACGAGAAGTATTCGGACGAAAGGTATTCGGACGAAGGGGATTCGGATGGCGGATATACGGAGAGTGTGTACTGGGACGGCGGATTATGGGAATATTTATCTGCCGATCGGCAGAAAATAAGCTGGAAGAAGCAGGCAAGCGGGAACGACATAAGAGAGAGGAAAGAAAGGTGAGGGAAAGACAGGCGAGGGAGACAGGGAAGGGACAGACGGACAGAGAGAGAACACGGAAACAGGGGAACAAGAGGTGAACAAGGAAAGGAGGGCAAACAGGGAAAGAAGAAAGAACTGAGAACAAGGGAAGACCAAGGAACATGGAAGGAATAAGGAATAAGGAATAAGGAACAAGGAAAGGACAAGGAACAAGGAAACAAGAAGGAAGGAGGAACCGAACAGAGTGGGAATGACAGAACCTTACAGTCAACCTCTCCCGCCGATCTCCGCTAAGCTCGACGATAATGTCAAATACCTGAACGAGTTGCTGGGAGTTGGCGAGGGAGCGGGACACAGTTGGGATATTATGGCGAAGCCCTTCGCCTTTTCCAATCTCAACATGATGTCGTATGTTCTAAACGGCTACTTTTTGACCATGAACATGGTGCTCATTCTCAACGATGTGGAGAAATGCATTCAAACATTCGTCAGCCAACATCAGACATACACGTTGCCGGACTTAATGAATTATCTAAACACCAATGTGACCTTTGTCCAGGTACAGCCGGTAACGAAGATGGAGGATGTGGTGCGCTTCATTCTCTCCGGTCCGATGGTCACATTTGTCGACGGTTATGACGCCGCCCTGCTCATCGACACCCGTATTTACCCCATGCGCAGTATTCAGGAACCGGAGGTCGAGCGGGTGGTACGGGGGCCGAGGGACGGGTTTACGGAAACGATGCTCATGAATACCGCTTTGATCCGGCGCCGCCTCAGGGAGCCGAGCCTGAGGGCGGAATTGATGCAGATCGGTCTGCGCTCCAAGACGGACGTCAGTTTGATGTATTTGGAGGATGTCGCCAATCCGGAAACGGTCAATATGATCCGCGAGCGTTTGAAGGGCATTCAGGTGGACACGATCGCTATGGCGGAACAAAGCGTCGTCGAACTGATCGGCAAGGTGAAGTGGAACCCGTACCCGATTGTGCGCTATACGGAGAGACCGGATGTCGCCACAACCGCGCTGGTGGAGGGACATGTGGTGATAGTCGTGGACACCAGCCCGGAAGTTATCATCGCGCCGATCACTTTTTTTCAGTTACTGCAGCATCCGGAGGAATATCATGAATATCCGATGGTCGGGACTTACCGGCGCTGGACCATGCTGATTGCTATGCTGGCTACGATTATTTTGCCGGGCTTGTTTCTCTTGGCGAATTTTCACCCCGATCTCGTGCCTAAGCAACTGGCGTTTTTCAAGGCGAAGAGAAGTGACCCGCTCCCGCTCTGGGCGGAATTAGTCATCGCCGAGGTGACCATCGATCTTCTCAGGGTGGCCGTCACGACTTCGCCGGTGACCTTGGCCTCGATGGTGAGTATTATGGCGGCCGTCATCTTCGGCCAGTTTGTGGCCCAAATACATTTGTTACAGCCTGAGGTTCTGGTCTATATGGCCCTGGTCATGGTGGCCCAATTCTCCCTCACCTCCTATGATCTGGCCTCAGCCAACCTGATGTCCCGCCTCTTTATCCTTCTGTGCACCCAACTGGGGTTTGCGTTCCATCTTCGCGCTTTGGGTTTCGGAGTCTCCTTGGCTCTCCTGTTAGTGTTTTTGATTACCCGCAAGTCTTTCGGAATTCCTTATTTCTGGCCCTTGTTTCCTTTCAAGTGGAAAAACGGCCTGGACGACGTCGTGCTGCGCAAACCGTTCGCGGATATTCGCGGCCGTCCCGGGGTTCTGCGCCCGAAGATGGGAAGACGAAACGGTTAATTGTAAACAACGGTTAATTTCCAATATCGCACCCACATAGCCGGTTTACCCCGGCCGCCCCCAAGACCGATCGTCCGAATCGTCAACGGGGGTCTTTTTTTTTATCTGAAAAAGATTTACAATACTTAGTGCTCGAACAATAATCGTTCGAACGATAGCCACTGGAATCACCGCTCGCGGCGATTGGTGGCAGAACTCCGCGTCGGGTCCCCTTGGGTCCCGGTGGGTCTCGGTGGATTCCAAGGATAAATAGACTAGAAGGGGGAGTCCGTTTGGGTCGCTGGCTTAATAAGAATTTGGCCTTGCTCTTTGTCGCGCGGGTGATCCGCAGTATTACCCAGGCTTTTCTCGTGATCGTCGTGCCCATCTATCTGGCGAGACTGGGGTTCAGTGCGGTGCAGATAGGAACGTTGTTCATGGGGACGACGATAGGCGGTGCCTTGCTTATACTGGCAGTGGGTATAGGGGCAGACCGTTGGGGCCGCAAGCGAGCTATGATCGTTTTGGCTGCTCTGCAGGCCCTGGGAGCAGCGGGCTTTGTTCTCAGCGCTAATCTGGCCGTGCTTACCCTCTCGAGCGCTGCCGGTACGATCGGTCGGGGAGGCGGTGCCGGCAGCGGGGGGGCTTTTGGGCCTTTTTACCCGGCAGAACAACCGCTTCTGAGTGAGCACGCCGAGAGTAAGTACCGCAATGAGGTGTTTGGCTTTCTCTCTTTTCTCGGCGTTTTGGGGGGAGCCGTCGGGTCACTTCTGGCAGCTGTGCCTCAGCTTTGGCCGAGCGGGCCGTTCGGCTGGCGGACGGGTTACCTTTTTCTTTTCGCCCTGACGGTATTCAGCTCTCTCTTGCTCATTGCGGTGGTTTTGCCGGTGTCAGAGCGTAAACGCACCGTGAAGAGGCAGCCCTTGCAACTCTCTTGGCGCCTCCTGGGCAAGTTTTCCCTGACGAATATTTTTAACGGCTTCGGCATCGGTTTCTTGGGACCTCTGCTTACCTATTGGTTCTACGTGCGTTTCGGGGCGGGAACCGCCACCATCGGGGTTCTTTTTACTGTTGTCAACCTGTTGACGGCCCTTCCGTATCTTATTTCCGCCTACTTGGGAAATCGTTTCGGCGTTGTGCGCACCGTTGTAGCCACCCGGGCGATCGCGGTGACCTTGACCGGGGTCATGGCTTTCTCACCGACTTACTTGGTGGCGGGGACTCTGTTTGCTTTGCGCATGGTGTTCAATTCCCTGGGCAATCCCCTGCGCCAGTCTATGGTTATGGGTATGAGCAATGAGGGGGAACGCTCTACCATGGCCGCTTTCAGTAATCTGCCGATGCAAGTCTCCTCGGCGCTGAGTCCGCCTTTGGGAGGTTTACTGATGGACGAAGGCATGCTTGGCCTGCCACTTGTCTTGGCAGCCGGCTTCCAAGCGGTAAACACGGTTCTCTACTGGCGGTTTTTCCGGGGAGTGAGAAATCAGGATCTTCATTGAGCTCAATGTTATAAAAATTCGCTTTCTGAACCACACTAAGACCTGTTAAGCCAAAAATCACAGGGGGGAATTTCAGTATGACGGTTCAACAGGATTTGCAGAAAGCGGTAGCCAGTGCTCAGTCGTCTCTCGGGACTTACTCCGTGTTTGCCGAATCTACCCAGGATCAGTCGGCCAAACAGATGTTCAAAGACATGTCTAAGGATATGCAGCGCCACGTAGATGTACTCAACAACCGCCTTAAGTATATCAGTGAGAACAATGACATGAACCAGCCGCTGAACCAGTAGGAACGGTGTTCGGGACCGCGGTCGCGCTTCGGGCTTGCGGGCGCGGTTAGGCTCGCGGTCACAGTTGGGAATAGAGCCGGAGACTCTTGGCCGGGGGCCGGGAGTCTTTTCGCGTCCGCCGTAAGGTGTCACGCGCCGGGGCCCCGGCGCGGATTTTTTGCCCTATCCGCGGCGGACGCAAACAGTTCAAACAGTTCGCCGGAATTGAATTGCACTTGACGGCATGCTATACTTACAAAGAAAGTAATGGAAATTTTGACGAAGGCTTTGGCCTGGCGGACGGAGAAGATTGGCGAGTATGGCGTTTTTTCCCTACGGCACGAAGGAAACGGACCACCTCAAAGAGAGGGATGAGAAGCTTGGGGCGGTGATTGAACGGATAGGTCCGATCCGGCGGGACATTGTCCCGGATCCTTTTGAAGCGTTGATTTTGAGCGTGGTCAATCAGCAAATTTCTAAACAAGCCGCTCAAACTGTTTGGGACAGGCTGTGCGCCTTGCTTGGGACGGTGACAGCGGAGCGGTTGGACGGGGTCGCTCCGGCGCGGCTTCGTGCCTGTGGTCTCTCCGACAGAAAGGTCGGATATTTGAAGGGGATCGCGGAGGCCGCCCTGCGGAGAATCGAGTTTGCCGGGTTGTCTGAGCTTACTGACCGGGAGATTATAGAGACATTGTCCGCATTGCCGGGGGTGGGGGTGTGGACGGCCGAAATGTTCCTTATTTTTTCGCTCTGCCGCCCCGATGTGGTGAGTTATGGGGACTTGGCTATCCGGAGGGGCATGATGAAGTTATACGGGCTGACGGAACTTCCCCGGGAGACATTCCAAAACTTCAGAGAGAACTATTCACCCTATGGTTCGGTAGCATCCTTGTATCTCTGGGCCTTCTCCGTGTGATCGGAGGGGAGCGGGAAAAGGGTTTGGAAAGCAATGATTAGGAGTTATGATTGGGAGTTATGATTGAGAACTATTATTGAGAAGGAAAGGTGATATCCAGTGAAGATTCTTCTGGTCTACCCCGAATATCCTGTTACATACTGGGGGTTCCAGTATGCCTTGAAGTTCGTCTCCAAACGGGCCAGTTTCCCGCCGCTGGGTCTCATGACCGTGGCGGCCATCCTTCCGGCTGACGATGAGAAGAAATTGGTGGATTTGAACGTGGAACCCCTCAAGGACCGGGACATTCTTTGGGCTGACTATGTTTTCATCAGTGCCATGGTGGTGCAGAAAGCGTCGGTCCTGGAAGTTGTCAAGCGCTGCCGGGACTTGGGGGTCAAAACGGTAGGAGGGGGTCCTCTGTTCACATCCGAGCCGGAGGAATTCGCGCAAGTCGACCATCTGGTCCTGAATGAAGGGGAATTGACCATTCCCCAATTTCTCCGGGACCTGGAGAAAGGAGAAGCGGCCCACCTTTATACATCAACTGAATGGGCCGACCTGGAAAAGACACCGGCCCCTCAATGGAACCTTATCAGGCAGAAAGCTTACGCTACCATGAATATCCAATATTCCCGCGGCTGTCCGTTCAATTGTGAATTCTGCAATATCACAACTCTGTACGGCCGCATTCCCAGAACCAAGGGCGTGCCTCAGCTGATCCACGAGTTGGACACCCTGTACGAGTCCGGCTGGCGGGAGGGCGTATTTTTTGTCGACGACAACTTTATCGGCAACAAGAAAAAGTTGATGCAAGAAGTCTTGCCCGCCCTGATTGACTGGATGGACGCCCGAAACCATCCGTTTGCGCTTTTGACCGAGACTTCCATTAATCTGGCGGATGATGAGGAGCTCATGCGGCTGATGGTCAAAGCGGGTTTTGACACGGTCTTCATCGGGATCGAGACGCCGAATGAAGAGAGCCTCGTCGAGTGCAACAAGATGCAGAATAAAAACCGGGATCTCATTGCCTGCGTGAAAAAGATTCAGCGCTTCGGGCTCCAGGTGCACGGGGGCTTCATTGTCGGCTTTGATAATGACACCTCATCGATTTTTGACAGCCTGATTAACTTTATTCAGCAGAGCGGCATAGCCGCCGCCATGGTCGGGCTGCTCAACGCGCCTCGCGGGACCAAGCTTTATCAGCGGCTGGCCGGAGAGGGCCGGCTGATCGAGGGATTCAGCGGCAGCAATACGGACTTCAGCATGAACTTCATTCCCAAAATGGACAAGGAACTGTTGGTCAAGGGCTATAACCGGATTGTTGAGACGATTTACTCGCCTAAGAAATACTACGAACGGGTGCTGACTTTCCTTCAGGAGTACAGCCCGGTGAAAGCCGCCAAGATCCCGATAAATTTTGAGCATGTGATGGCCTTTGCCAAGTCGGTGGTACGCTTGGGCATCATCGGCAAGGAGAGACGCTATTACTGGCGGCTGATCACCTGGTCTCTGTTCAAGCGGCCGGACGTTTTTCCTTTGGCGGTTACCCTGTCAATTTATGGGTTCCACTTCCGGAAGAGCTTTAAGCGCACAGCCATAGAGACGTGAGGGGAGTTTTCTTTGCTGGGAGTGATGTCAAAAACATTCCGTCCCTAATATAATGGTTTAGCAAGAGGTAGCGGTTTAACGAGGAAAATAGAGAAAGGTGGACTTTGCCGGAATTAATTACGGAAAATCCGATACTGGTCTGAAGGATTGGCTCATTTGTATTTTTTTGTTGACAAGCGCAAACTTTATGCTACAATTTAACTCGATAGGAATTTGGGTCACCGGACCTGGCGGGGTCCGGCTCGGATTCCTTCATATTTTGCCAGCAAAAAGGGGGCAACGATGACAAGATGAGCAATTCTTTGGGACGTCATGTGTTGGCTGAGATTTACGAGTGCAGCTTTGACATTCTCAATGACCGGGAGAAAGTCGAGCGCATCATGGTCAACGCAGCTTTGGAGGCAGGTGCAGAGATCCGGGAAGTGGTTTTTCACAAGTTCAGTCCCCAGGGCGTGAGTGGGGTGGTCGTGATTTCCGAATCCCATCTCGCGATTCATACCTGGCCTGAACTGGGGTATGCAGCTGTTGACGTCTTCACATGCGGGGACCGTGTCAATCCCTGGGATGCCTGTAATTACGTTACGGAGCACTTTAAGTCCGGTCACATGACTGCTACGGAAATGAAACGAGGAATCGTTGAAGATCCCAAGGAAGCAGTAAATCTTTAGGAGGGATATTTATTTTATTCCGTACTAAGATGTGGGTAGGCTAGCAGGCCTTGCAATCTCGTAACGAGATGGGCAAGGCCTGTTGATTTATAGAACGGGCAAAGGAAATTAGGCGTTGCCGGCGAAATACTTAGCAAGAGATACAAAGGTATGCAGGGAAACGTCAAAGTCCTGTGGCTATCTTTGCACTTTACAGCACTCTTGGGTCCACGAGCGGCTCTGCAGTGCCCGCTCACCTTGGCGCCGGAGCTGCGTACTCGAAGGCTCCGCTAACGCGCCTAACCTCTGGGTATTTAAGCAGTGGAATCCAAATGCTGCCGCCCTGTCGGGCGCATTTGGCGTCAGTCCGCACCGTGGACTGACGTCTGAGGCGCGTTCTAACGCTGCGCCTTCTGCGTGCGCGGACGCTCCTTTGCCTGAAAGGTTCGCTAAGCACTTGCAACGCTCGCTCGTTAACTTTGACGAGACCCTGCCAAGGTATGTGAGATACGAGAGATACGAGAGGTACAAGAGATACAAGAAATATTGGAAAGTGCAGGGTGCCAAGCGTGGGGGGAGGACGGAAGGGATGGCAAGGCTCGTTAACGGAATGGATGTCAATGCTTGTTATCAGTGCGGCAAATGTTCCGCCGGCTGTCCGGTGTACTTTGCGATGGACATTTTGCCTCATCAGATGCTCCGGCTGCTGCAGATCGGGGAAGTGGACCAAGTTCTGGACTGTGAGTCGATCTGGCTCTGCACCCTTTGTTCGGCTTGTTCCACCCGCTGTCCGCGCGGTGTCGATTTGCCGGCCATTATAGAGGAACTGCGCCGGGCAGGTTTGCGCAGGGAGTCCGGCCGGGGAAGGAGCCAGCGCGCTTTTCACAACTAGGTCCTGCGCTCGCTTGAGCGCCACGGTAGGGTCTATAAAGCCGGGATTGCGGCCTCCGGTAATCTGGGCCTGGGCAGCCGCAAAAAGGACGCTCGCTTAGTCTTGGCCCTTTTAAAACGGGGAAAGCTGAGAGTGTGGCCCTCGCGTATACGGGGGAGGCTCGTTGTTCGGGGTTTCTTTCAGCGGGTAAAAGCCGGACAGGAGGGGGAGAAAGATGCCTAACTATGCCTTTTATCCCGGTTGTTCTCTGCATACCACTGCCCGGGAGAGCAGTCAGTCACTCCTCTTGGTCATGGACCGCCTGGGGATCGGTTACGAGGAGGTACCGGATTGGAACTGCTGCGGGGGCACTTCCGCCGTGTCGCTGGATGAACAACTGGCTGTGACACTGGCTGTTCGCAACCTCCTCCAGGCCAAGCCTTTGGCGGGTGACGGTCTGGTCGTACCCTGTGCCCATTGTTACCACCGCCTTATGTCCGGGAAAAAGAGGGTGGAGTCCGATCCCGATATGCGCCGGAGGGTGGAGAATGAGCTCCAACATCCCGTTGAAGATCTGCCGCCAATTTACAATGCCTTGCAAGTGATCGAGAGAGCGGAGATTTTGGAGAAGATCAGGCTCTACGCCGTGAAAAGCCTGAGCGGTCTCAAAGTAGCTTCCTATTACGGCTGCCAATTGGTGCGGCCACCCCGGCTGACTAATTTTGACCACCCCGAAAATCCGACCGGACTGGATGAGATTGTCGAGACTCTGGGCGGAGAGGCGGTTCCCTGGCCCTTGAAGACGGAATGCTGCGGCGGAAATTTATCTTTAGCTAAGCGCGACATTTCAGAAAAACTGGTGCGGCGCATTTTGGACATGGCAATCGAATGCGAAGCGGAGTGCATTGTGACGGCTTGCCCCATTTGTCAGGCTAACCTCGACCTCCATCAGTTTCAGCTTTTTAACCAGTTCACCGGCGCGCAAGGAGCGCCTGTCCGCAAAAAAATCCCTGTCTTCTTTTTTAGCCAACTGATCGGTTTGGTACTAGGCTTCGATTCGCACGTCGTTGGGCTGAGCAGACACTTTATCCCGGCGTGGGACGCGCTGGCGTTGGCGGGGCTTCGCTAGTCCGGCATTGGTAAGTTTCAAATTTTAGGGGAATACTTAGGCATGCGACTGCAGGAATTCGGGAAGAAATCTAGAATATACTGTAGGTTAGTCTCGGAACAAGGGGAGATAAAAACGTGCCGCAGGCGCTGAGTTTCCGTGAAGAATTAACGGAAGTCCAATCACAGCTGAGACGCGAGATCCGCTTCAAAGCGGCGGATTTTCGCGAACTGGTGGAGTATTCGCCGGATGTGCTGGAGGCTGACGCATGTCCCGCTATCGTGATAGCGGTGAGCCGAGCATGCGGTTTTTCGGCTCCGAGTGTGGTAAAGTTGGCGACGATTATTGAGCTCATTTTCCTGGCGGATCAAGTCCACGCTCTCATGAAAGATGATGAGAGCCTCAGTGAAGAAGGACGCCAGTTTCCCGTTCTCGTGGGGGACTATCTTTATGGCAGGTTTTTTCTGGACTTATGCCGCGACGGGTTGTTGCCCTTTCTCAAGCCTTTGGCGGAAGCGATCATCACGATGAGTGAGGGCGGCATTTCCCGCTGGCTGGCGCGTGAGCGGGAGCTCTCCCCCCGGGAGTGGCTTCGCGTATTGGAACAGGAACGCGCCAGCCTGACGGGTCTGGCGGGCCGTCTTAGCGCGCGACTGGCCGGAACCGCGGAGACGGTCCAAGAAACGGCCGCGTGTTTGGGCCAGGCTCTTGGGCTGGCTTGGGCAGCGCGCCAACAAGGACTGGGTGAGTCTCTCGTGCAGACGCAGTTGGCCAAAGCGCGGCGGATAATCCGGCAGTTTCCGGAGACGCTGGAATTCAAGGCACTCTATGAACTGGTGGATTTCATGGGCGGGGAACTCCTGATGGATGGAGGAATGTTGCGCCATGCATAAGGTCAAAGTGTTCCTGGAAATGATTAAATTCGAACACACGGTTTTTGCGTTGCCCTTTGCCTATATGGGGGGCTTTTTGGCGGCGGGGACGGTGCCGCCCGCGGGCAAGCTTCTCTGGATTACCTTGGCCATGGTGGGGGCCAGAACCGCGGCTATGTCGTTGAACCGCCTTATTGACAGGCGCCTTGACGCTTTGAATCCGAGGACGGCCGGGAGGGCGCTGCCGGCAGGGCACCTTGGTGTTGCCGAGGTATCACTCTACGCCGTGCTTTCCTTTCTCCTGCTGGGGTACTCCGCCTACAGACTTAATCTCCTGGCCTTGGAGCTCATGCCCATAGCGGTCTTTTTTTTGGTCTTTTATTCGTATACCAAGCGCTTTACCTGGGCCTGCCATTTCGCCTTGGGTCTGGCCCTCGGTTTGGCTCCGCCGGGAGCCTGGATCGGGGTCACCGGGCATTGGGCCTTGGCGCCGGTGCTCTTGGGCTTGGGTGTCATGAGCTGGGTTGCGGGATTCGACATTATTTATGCCAGCCAGGACATAGAATTTGACCGCAAGAAAGGGTTAAAATCCATTCCGGCAGTCTTTGGCTTGAAGCGGGGGTTTGAAATTTCCGCTTTGCTGCATGTAGTGGCCCCGCTGTTATTCGTCATGGTCGGTGTTGTCCTGCACTTGCATGTGCTTTATTATCTTGGGGTGGCCGTGGCTGTCATCCTCCTCTTCCGGCAACATCGCATGGTGTCGGTGGACAACCTGTCGAAGGTGGGAATTGCTTTTTTTAATCTTAACGGCTATTTGAGTGTCCTCATGTTTGTTTTTTCCCTCGCGGATGTCCTGCTCTTCAGGTGGTAAGGCGAGGGAGTCAGGGGCGGTAAACCCGGCCCACCGCCCCTCGCGAAAAACTTAAGGAGATGTTTTCTGTGGATAGATTATTCGCCCGCAGTGAGCTTGCGGACTTGATCGAGAAAGTTGACCGGGGTGTACGCCTGGATTTTGACGAGGGAGTGCGCCTGATGCGGAGCAAGGACATCCTGGCCCTGGGTTACATGGCCAATCAGGTGCGGGAGCGCAAGAACGGAGACACTACTTATTTTATCGTCAATCGGCACATTAACCACACGAATGTCTGTGTCAATCTTTGTAAGTTTTGCGCCTATGGAGTCGGGAAAGAGGATCCCCAGGCTTTTACCTTGTCTTTGGAGGAGATTGAGGCGGCGGCAAGAAAAGCGGCCGCCGAGAACGTTTCCGAAGTGCATGTGGTGGGCGGCCTTAATCCGGAGCTTCCCTTCGATTATTATCTGGAGATGTTGAGGCGGATCAAACGGATTCTGCCGGATGTGTGCCTGCAAGCGTTCACCGCGGTTGAGGTCGATTATTTTACCCAAATCACCGGTCTCAGTGTGGCGGAAGTGCTGGGGCAACTGATGCGGGCGGGGCTGGATTCGCTGCCGGGAGGCGGGGCTGAGGTCTTTTCGCCCCGGGTGCGCGCCCTGATCTGTGAGAAGAAGATTTCCGGTGACCGCTGGCTGGAAATCCAGGCAGAGGCGCACCGGTTGGGAATGCGCACGAACGCGACCATGCTGTACGGGCATGTGGAGAGTGCTGAGGAGCGAATTGACCACCTGTTGCGGCTGAGAACGCTGCAGGATCAAACCCATGGTTTTCTGACCTTCATTCCTCTGCCTTTTTATCCGAAGAATACCCAGCTGGAGGGAAATATGGGGGTCGGCAGCACCACGGGTTTTGAAGATTTGCGTATGCTGGCCGTGGCGCGCATTTTTCTGGACAATTTCGACCATATCAAGTCATTTTGGATCATGCTGGGCCCGAAATTGGCCCAGGTGTCTCTCAATTTCGGGGTGGATGACCTGGACGGGACGGTAGTGGAGGAGCGCATTATCCACGCGGCCGGGGCGGAGACAGGGCAGGTTATGGCCAAAGAGACTCTCATCCGCCTGATTCAGAAAGCGGGACGCGTTCCGGTTGAACGGGATACACTCTACCGTGTCCGGAAATCCTATGGATTAAAGGAGAAGCCGTGATGGAAGCAAAGACTTTGGCGATCCTAGAAAAGCGGCTGGCGGGAAAACGCCTGAGCTGGGAGGAGGGGACGGCACTGCTCCAAGAGGCGGACCTGCTCTCTTTGGGCCAGGCTGCCGATACCGTCCGGGAAGAAATGCATCCGGAGAAGATTGTGACCTTTGTCATCGACCGAAATATTAATTATACCAATATCTGTGCCTGTCGCTGCCGTTTTTGCGCGTTTTACAGGCAGCCGGGCGATCCGGATGCCTATGTTTTGTCAGAAGAGGAGTTACATGATAAAATTAGGGAGACTGTGAACTTGGGCGGAACCCAGTTGCTCATTCAGGGGGGATTAAACCCGGACCTTTCCCTTGAGTATTTCGAGAACATGTTGAGAAGAATAAAAGAACGTTTTGCCATTCACATTCATTCCTTCAGTCCCCCGGAAATCTGGGATCTGGCCCGGAAATCCGGTTTGACCATTGAGCAAGTAATCGGGCGCCTGAAAGAGGCCGGGTTGGATTCCATCCCCGGCGGCGGCGCGGAAATCTTGGTGGACCGGGTGCGCGGGAAAATCAGTCCCAACAAAATCGGCTGGCAAGCCTGGATGGATGTCATGACCACGGCGCACCGGCTGGGCATGAAGACGACGGCCACCATGATGTTCGGCCATGTGGAGACCGCGGCCGAGCGGGTGCTGCATATGGTCCGCGTGCGGGAGGCGCAGGACGTGAGCGAGGGTTTTACAGCCTTCATCCCTTGGAGCTTTGCACCGAAACATACTGAACTGGGGGGAGAGGGGAGCACGGGGGTGGACTATTTGCGGACCTTGGCCGTTGCTCGCCTTATGCTGGACAATGTGCCGAACCTCCAGGCTTCGTGGGTAACTCAGGGAGCGAAGATGGCTCAGGTGGCACTGCGTTTTGGCGCCAATGACTTCGGCAGTACCATGCTGGAAGAAAACGTCGTTCGGGCAGCCGGGGTGCAGACAAGGGTCCCCTTGAAGGAGATTGTGCGCTGTATTGAGGATGCGGGTTACACCGCCGTGCAAAGAAACACGCAGTATGAGACACTGCGTGTCTATGGAAAGGAAGTGTAGGACCGGTGCGCAGGAGGCCACGGAGTGATCTTAACATGCCTTTGATGGAACACATCAAGGCTTTGCGCCGGGTGCTGATCATCGCGGCCTATGCCGTTGCGGCCGGTACGGTTATCGGTTGGTTTCTGAGCGATCAGGGTTTCGCTTTTTTGGCCCGCCCGCTGCTCGATGTGAACAGGACCTTGTTCATCACCACAACTCCGCTGGAGCCTGTTCTGGTCAAGATAAAAGTCTCGGTCGTCATCGGTATCGTCATCGCGCTTCCGGTTCTGATGTGGCAGCTCTGGGCTTTTATTTTGCCGGCCCTGAAAAAAAACGAGCGCCGGTACCTGTATTTGCTGGTTCCCAGTTCGATTGTACTTTTTTTGGCCGGGGCTTCTTTTTGTTTTTTTGTCGTTCTGCCCATCGGCATCAAATTTTTGATCTACGCTGGGGGGCACGCTGTGCCGGCGACCCCTTTTGTCACCAAGACTTCATATCTTAATTTTATCCTCACGTTTCTGCTCACTTTCGGCCTGGTTTTTCAACTTCCCATCATCTTGCTGGTTCTCATACGCGTCGGGGTCCTGACCCCGCGGGCTTTAGCCAAGAAACGGCGCTGGGCGCTGCTGATTATTATTGTGCTGGCGGCGACTTTCGCGCCGACACCGGATCTGTTCACCCAGGGCCTGATGGCAGTGCCTATGTATATGTTGTACGAAGTGAGCATTTGGTTGGGATATTTGGTGGCCCACAAGCGGAAGAAAGCCTTGGCCCAGAAAGAAGGCGGGACTTGAAGTTCGAATTGTATTTTGACGCGGGGAGGGATGACGGATGGGTTTCAGTGAAATTATTTTGATCATGGCCATAGCCTTGATTCTTTTTGGCCCTGAGGATTTGCCGGAAATTGCCCGGACCCTCGGCCGGGTCGTCTATGAAATTCGCAAGGCCACCGGGGAACTCACCGGCGGATTTTCAGATATCGTGCGGAATCCGACAGACGCCTTGAACAAGGCGTTTGAGGAGACGGGCAAAAGGGCCCCGGACGGTCCGGAGAGTGGAACAGAGAGCCCCGGGGCCGGGAAAAACGCCGACGACTCCGAGGAAGAACTTGTGGACTACGAGGGCAATCCGGTGCAACCGGAGGGCACCCCCAAGCCGGCTGCCGGGGAAGGTGAAGAGGTGAGCCAAAAGCAGAGCGACGATCCTTTGGCTAAACTGCCGGCGGGCGTTGTATCGTACGAAGAAGAAAAGGACGCGAGCAGGTGAACCGGTTTTGAAGCAGTTGTGGTTATTCAATCAGATTAATGCGGATTTGCGGCGGGTGGAACAAGAACTCGAACGATTTGTGGGAACAGATTATCCGCTGCTGGATGAATCCTCGGTTCATTTGTTAGCAGCCGGGGGTAAGCGCTTGCGCCCAGCGTTCACCCTTCTGGCCGGCAAATTCTATGACTATTCTCTGGAAAAGTTATTACCCATCGCTATGACTCTCGAACTCATACATATGGCTACCCTTGTCCATGACGACGTGGTGGACGCGTCCTTGACCCGGCGCGGCCGGGAAACGGTCAAAGCCAAATGGGGCAATGTCGTGTCGGTGCAAACGGGAGATTATCTCCTGGCCAAATCCCTCGTCCTGATTGCCCAAATCGATCACCCGGTGATTTCCGGGATTTTGGCCCGGGTCAGTGTTGAAATGTGTCAAGGAGAAATTCAACAAATTAAGTCGAGCTTTGACACCAAACAGACGCTGAAGCAATACTATTACCGCATTAAGCGTAAGACGGCTTTGCTCATCTCGGCCAGCTGTAAGCTGGGGGGCATTGCCAGTTCGGCGCCGCCTCGGCAGGTCTGGGCCTTGGGTGCTTATGGGCATGCCTTGGGCATGGCTTTTCAGATCGTAGATGATGTCCTCGATATTACGGCCAGACCTACGGAATTGGGAAAACCGGTAGGGGGCGATTTACACCAAGGGATTATGACCTTGCCGATGATCCTAGCCTTGCGCTCTTCAGCCGAAGGCGGCCGATTGGAAGAGCTGCTGGCAAAACCGGATAAGAGCGAGGAGGAAATCTCGACCGCGATCGAATTGATTCGGCGCTCGGGGGCTATCGAGGAATCTATGCAATGGGTTGAACGCTATGTGGCTAAAGCGGTGGGGTACCTGGAAGAACTGCCGGATGTCACAACCCGCAGAGCGCTGAGGGAACTGGCGGAGTTCATCAGGGTGAGGAAGTTTTGATATTTAGACGAATAAAGTCGATTTCTGCAGGGAAGTTATGTACAGGGTCGAATATAAAGAGTGGGCTTCAGGGACCGACAAACAAAAAACTGGCTCATTGGATTAAGAATGCCTAGGTGGATGAAAGCCTGCAAGAGATTAGGCGAACTGAAAGCAGTGAGAAAAGATGTCACAGTATTATCCGGTTTTTATGGATTTAAAGGAGAAAGAGGTGCTCGTGGTCGGCGGCGGAGCGGTGGCCGAACGCAAGATTGAAACCTTGCTGGCTCACTCGGCCCGGGTACGTGTCGTGGCGCCCGCCTTGATCCCGCCGCTTCTCAGTCTGGTGCGCGAGGGCCAATGCCTGTGGGAGGAGAAGGAATATGCGGACGGAGATATTCGCGACGCCTGGTTGGTCTTTTCCTGTACGGAAAAAGAAGAAGTGAATGCCCGGGTGGCCGCTGATGCCCGGGCCATGGCCAGACCGGTCAATGTCGTGGACGACCCGGATAAGTGCGGTTTTATCGTACCGTCAATTTTGGAACGGGGAGATTTGACGATCGCCGTGTCCACTGCCGGCAGCAGCCCGCTGGTGGCCCGGCAGATCCGCGCTGAGATAGAGCAGTCTTATGGGGAGGAGATGGCAGAATACTTGGCCTTGCTGAAGAAATGGCGCGTGGAGGTAAAACGCAGTTTGCCGCCGGAAAAACGCGCGGAATTTTGGGCCGGTGTGACCGATGGAAAGGTGAGAACCCTGATTAAAGAGGGACAGGCAAAACTGGCGGAAGGGGTGGTTGAGCAGTGTTTCCAATCGCTGTTGGTCTAAATCACCGCACGGCGCCGCTCGAAGTCCGTGAAAAAGTCAGTTTTCACCATAGCCAACTCCCCGCCGCTTTGACGGACTTGCTGGCTTATCCCGGGATGCAGGGCGTTCTGATCTTAAATACCTGCAATCGTCTGGAGATTTACGCGGCGACAACGGATGTGGAAACCGGGAAAAAGTCCATTCTGGAATTTTTAGCCCGTCACGCCGGGCTGGATGAAGGGCAGCTGCACCAGTATCTCTATGTCCACACCTTGTACGACGCGGTGCGGCATCTCTACCGGGTGACGTCCGGACTTGATTCCATGGTTCTGGGGGAAACCCAGATCCTGGGACAGGTTGCCAAAGCATATGAGGTAGCGGTGGGGGCGGAGGTGACGAATAAAGTCATCAACGTGTTTGTGCAGAATGCGCTCACGGTGGGCAAGAGAGTCCGCACCGAGACCTTGATTGATCAGCATCCGGTTTCGATCAGCTATACGGCTGTGGAAATGGCCAAACAGAAAATGGGCAGTTTGGCGGACATCCCGATCTTGCTGCTGGGAGCGGGAGAAATGAGCGCACTGACCGCCAAGCACCTGACGGCCGCGGGGGCCTCGCAAGTGATCGTTTCTAACCGGTCGCATGGGCGGGCTCTGGGTTTGGCTGAGAGTTCGGGAGGCCGGGCACTCCCGTTTGACCGCCTTGACGAGGGGTTGACGGAAGCGGACGTTGTTATTACGGCGACGTCCGCCTTGAACTTTATCCTCATGCCGGAGCGGATGGAGAAGATCATGCGGGAACGCGGGGGGCGCCCCCTCTTGCTGATCGATATTGCGGTGCCCAGGGATATTCATCCCGATGTAGGGAAAATTTCCGCGATCACGCTTTACGATATTGACGATTTGCGTGAGGTCGTCGATCAGCATCGTCAGGCCAGGGAACTTGCGGCCCTGGCGGCCGAAAAGATCATCGACGAAGAGATGGCGGCTTTTGCCAAATGGCACAATTCCCTGTTTGTTATTCCCACCATCGTGGCCCTGCAGGAGCGCGGACAGCAGATTAAAGAGGCGTTGCTGGCGCGCACTTTGGATCGGATGGGGGCGCTGACGCCGAAACAGGAGAAAGCGATTCGCTCCCTGGCCAATTCTATTGTGAACCAGCTCCTGCACACGCCGATAACCAATTTGAAAGAATGCGCTAACACGCGGCAGGGCCACCTTTACACGGAAATTTTACAAAACCTTTTTGACTTGGATGTTGACGAGGAGACAGAGCGGCCTCTGCGCGTGCTTGCCACAGGCCAGACACAACCGGGAAGGACAGAGTCGTCATGAGCATTTGGCGGATCGGGACGCGGGACAGTGTCCTCGCTCTCTGGCAGGCGGAGTGGGTTCGGGCTCGTTTGGAGAGTGTTTATCCTGAGCAGGAGTTTGTCTTGGTTCCGGTTAAGACCAAGGGAGACAAAATTTTGGATGTCCCGCTGGCGAAGATTGGAGACAAAGGGTTGTTTACCAAAGAACTGGAGGCGGCACTGCTGCGGGGAGAGATAGACTTAGCCGTGCATAGTTTGAAAGACCTGCCGACCGTCTTGCCGGACGGTTTGCTGATCACCGCTTACTGCGAGCGGGAGGAAGCGAGGGATGTCTTTCTGGGACGCGGGGGAGCAGGCTTGCGGGATGTGCCGCGGGGAGGGGTCATCGGGACCAGCAGCCTGCGCCGCAAAGCCCAGCTCCAATATTTCAGGCCAGATTTGCGCTTTTCCGACCTGAGAGGGAATTTGCAGACCCGCTGGCGCAAACTTCAAGAGTCCGGGATGGCCGGGATTGTCCTGGCGGCCGCCGGGGTTAAACGGCTGGGCTGGGAAGAGAGAATCACCGAAGTCATACCGGAGGAAATCATTCTCCCGGCCGTGGGGCAGGGTTCGATCGCGGTGGAAATCTCCGTCTCCCGCGAGGACATGAAGGAGAAGCTGGATCCTCTCAATCACCGGGAGACGGAAAAAGCCGTCCTGGCCGAACGCGCGCTCATGCGCAAGTTGGAGGGCGGCTGCCAGGTGCCAATCGGGGCGTTGGCCCGGTTGGAGGGGGATGAAATCCGGCTGAAGGCAATGGTGGCGGGTTTGGACGGCGCGAGAGTCTTGCGCGCGGAAGTTTGCGGCCGGGACCCGCTCACGGTGGGCTTGGAGGCAGCCGAAAGACTACTCGAACAGGGAGCTGGGGAAATCCTAGCCTCCCTAAGGTAGAGCTGCCGCAAGCGGACAGGTCACCGGGGGCGACTCCGTTAACATGGGGAGCCAAATAACCCGGTAACCAGGATGCCGTCTCGGATACCGGGTTCCAAGGTTTCCAAGTTCCCGGATTCCCTTTGCCGCCTTTTGCGTGTCCATTCTCCGGCTGATCCTCCTGATTTTATATGCCGCCTACAGGTATCACCTTTCCTCGATTCTTGGGTTTATCTATCGGCTTCTAAATCCGTTTTGGTTCGAGTTTCTTCCTCACGGGCTTCCAGCTTCTGACTTCCGGTTTCCAGTTTCTGACTTCCCACTTCCGACTTCTGAATTAGATTGGGGTGTATAGATTGGGCCAAGGTTATGTTTATCTAGTGGGTGCGGGTCCCGGGGATCCGGGTTTAATTACGGTGAAAGGGGCGGACTGCCTGGCCCGGGCGGAGGTCCTGGTTTATGACCGTCTGGCTTCCAGACGTTTCCTGAGTTGGGTTTCGCCGGAGTGCGAGCTGATTTATGTGGGGAAATCCCCTGAAAGGCATACGTTGACCCAAGGTGAGATTAACGCTCTCCTGGTTCGCAAAGGTGCGGAAGGAAAAACCGTGGTCAGGCTCAAAGGCGGGGATCCTTTCGTCTTCGGGCGCGGCGGGGAAGAAGCCGAAGCCTTGATCGAGGCCGGGCTCCCTTTCGAAATCGTGCCGGGTATTACGTCGGCCGTTGCGGTGCCCGCTTATGCCGGCATTCCGGTGACTCACAGGGACCTGACTTCGAGTCTGACGATCGTCACCGGCCACGAAGATCCCAATAAGAACACATCATCGCTCAATTGGGAGCAGATTGCGCCCGGAACGGGGACCCTCGTGTTTCTCATGGGCATGGAGAACCTGGAACTCATTGCCAAGAAGCTGAGAGAGTACGGCCGGCCGGCCGAGACCCCGGTCGCGGTCATCCAATGGGGGACCCGGCCTGAACAGAGAGTGGTTACCGGGCGTCTGGATGAGATTTCTGCCTTGGCCGAAGAGGGAGGTTTTACTTCCCCGGCCATTATTTTAGTGGGTGATGTCGTTTCCCTGAGAACCAGGCTGCAGTGGTTTGAGAAGAAACCCCTGTTCGGCCAGAGAATTGTGGTCACCCGGGCTCGCCGGCAAGCGAGTGCGTTGGCCCGGGCGATTGAGGAGTTTGGCGGAGAGGCTTGGGAGTTTCCGGCGATCGATTTTGCGCCTCCTACGGACCCCAGCCGTTTGGCTTTGGCCGTCGAGAAGATCAAGAGTTTCGAATGGCTGGTTTTTACCAGTGTCAACGGAGTGGAGGCTTTTCTGGGCGAGTTGAAGCGGCAGGCCAAAGATATCCGCGACTTGGCGGGAATTGACCTGGTGGCAATCGGACCCGCGACTCAGGCGGCTTTGGAAGACAGGGGCCTGCGCGTGTCCTTTGTGCCGCCGGAGTATCGGGCGGAGGCGATTATCAGCGGGTTGGCCGGTCGGGTCTTAAGAGGGCAGCGCGTTCTGTTGGCCCGGGCCGAGGAAGCCAGGGACATCCTGCCTGAGTCTTTGAAGGCCTTGGGGGCGGACGTCTGGGACGTCCCCGCTTACCGCACAGTCTTGGGTCCGGCGGACCGGGATATGCTCAAGGGTCTCTTGGCTCAGAAATCGGTGCAGGCGGTGACGTTCACCAGTTCTTCGACAGTGCGAAACTTCATGCGGATGGTCGACGGGGACAAAAGCCTCTTGGCAGGGATCAAGTTATTTTCTATCGGTCCCATCACCAGTGCCACAGCCCGGGATCTCGGCCTGACGATTGACGGCGAAGCGGAGAAGTATACCATCAAGGGATTGGTTCAAGCCCTGGTGAAGGGGGTTAAGGAATGATCAGCGTTACCAAGCTGCTTTTCGACACGGAATATTTCGGCGACACTCTGCGCTACAATAAGAGCTCCAGGGGAGCGATGCACGGGACCACCCTGGGGTCCGGGCCGGTCGTGGTCTGGAACTCCACCCGCACTTGCAACCTGAAATGCCGGCACTGCTATATGGACTCCAACGCCGAGAAGTACGCCGGAGAAATGAATACGGAAGAGGCCAAACGCTTTATTGACGATCTGGCCGATTTTCGGGTGCCGGTTCTCCTTTTTTCCGGCGGAGAGCCGCTGATCCGGCCGGATTTCTTCGAGTTGGCTGAGTATACGATCAAAAAAGGAATTCGGGCGACTCTCTCGACTAACGGAACATTGATTACTCCGGAGGTGGCCCGGCGCCTGAAAGCGATCGGTGTGGGTTATGTGGGGATTTCGCTGGATGGCTTGCGGGATGTCAATGATCGCTTCCGCGGCAAAGAGGGCGCTTTTGAGGCGGCCATGCACGGCATTCAAAACTGTGTCGCGGCCGGACAAAGAGTGGGACTGAGGTTTACGATCAACCGGCACAACTACGAGGAATTGGATAAGATCTTTGATTTTATCGAAGAGGAAAAAATCGACCGGGTTTGTTTCTACCACCTGGTTTATTCCGGGCGCGGTCAGAAAATGGTGACCGAGGACTTGAGGCCCGAGGAATCCCGGGAGGCTATGGATATCATCATTCGCAGGACGGAAGACTATGAGAAGCGGGGACTGAAAAAGGAAATTCTCACGGTCGATAACCACTGTGACGGGGTGTATCTCTATTTGCGCGCGCTCAAGCAAGACCCGGCCCAGGCGGAAAGGATTTACAACTTGATAGCTCTCAACGGGGGAAACCGGTCCGGGATGGCTTTTGCGGAAGTGGATCCTTACGGGAATGTCCACCCGGATCAATTTACTCAACATGTGTCCTTTGGCAATGTGCGGGAACGACCGTTTGGCGAGATCTGGACGGATCTGTCCCAGCCGCTTCTGGCGGGATTGAAAGAGCGCAAACCCCTCTTGCAAGGACGCTGTGCGCGCTGCCGTTTCCTGGATATTTGCAACGGCAATTTCCGTACTCGGGCGGAAGCGGTGACTGGGGATTTCTGGGGAGCGGATCCGGCTTGCTATTTGACGGATGAAGAAATAGGAGTGAAGAATTAGGTGTAAAGAACTGGGAGTTAAGAAATGTGGATGAAGAACTAAGGTAAAAGAAACGCGGATGAAGAACCAAGGATAAGGATAATGATAATGATAATGAAATGTGGATGAAGGAATAGGGACGGGGGGAATCTAAAGTGAATCTGCTGAAACGCCCGCGCAGGCTGCGGGCCGGCGAAGCGATCCGGAGGATGGTGCGGGAAAACCATGTGCGCGTTGACGATTTGATTTATCCGATGTTTGTCATGCCGGGCAGGGGCCAAAAAGCGGAAGTGGCTTCTATGCCCGGTGTCTGTCAGTACTCCCTGGACGAATTCGTTCGGGCCCTGGGTGAGGTGGTCGAGCTCAAGATCCCGGCCATTCTCCTTTTTGGTATTCCGGAGAGCAAGGACGCCCTGGCCAGCGGAGCCTATCACGAACACGGGATCGTCCAGGAAGCCGTGCGCTTGGTCAAAGCGCACTATCCTTCCCTCTACGTGATTACCGACGTATGTCTTTGTGAGTACACTGACCACGGCCATTGCGGCATTGTTCGAGACGGTGTGATTCTCAATGATCCCACCCTCGATTACCTGGCCAGCACGGCGGTTTCCCACGCGGCGGCCGGGGCGGATATGGTGGCCCCGTCGGACATGATGGACGGACGGGTGGGGGCTATTCGTCAGGCCCTGGATGAGCACGGATTTGAGCAGGTGCCGATTATGTCTTATGCGGCCAAATTCGCTTCCGGTTTTTACGGGCCGTTTCGCGAAGCTGCCGGGTCTGCTCCCCAATTCGGGGACAGGCGCACTTATCAAATGGACCCTCCCAACGGGGAGGAAGCGATGCGGGAGACCGCCCTGGATGTTGAGGAAGGGGCGGACCTGATCATCGTCAAGCCGGCACTCGCTTACGGGGATATCATTTACCGGACCAAGGAGCGCTTCGGCCTGCCGGTGGCCGCGTACAATGTGAGCGGAGAATATGCCATGGTGAAGGCGGCCGCGGCCAACGGCTGGATCGAGGAGGAGCGCGTGGTCATGGAAGCCCTAGTGGGGATGAAACGGGCCGGGGCGGATCTAATAATCACTTATCATGCTTTGGACGCGGCTCGTTGGCTGAACCGGGGCTGAGGCCGGGAGGGTTGCGGCCATGCCGGAAAGGGGGTAGTGTGGATGATCGTCTCTTGGAATACAACCAACGCCTGCAACATGTACTGTGAGCACTGCTACCGGGACGCGGGGTGTCCGGCCGAAGAAGAGCTGAGCACGGCCGAGGCCAAGAAGATGCTGGGGGAGATTGCCAGGGCCGGCTTTAAGATTATGATTTTCAGCGGGGGTGAACCCCTGCTGCGCCCGGATATCGTCGAGCTGGTGGCCCACGCCAGGTCGGTCGGACTCAGACCGGTATTTGGTACCAACGGTACTCTCTTGACCCCGAAATTGGCACGGGAGCTGAAAGAAGCTGGGACGATGGGTATGGGTATTTCCCTCGATTCTCTGGACCGGGAAAAGCACGACCAATTCCGTCATTATGCCGGGGCTTGGGAGGAAGCCGTGCGGGGGATGCGTTATTGCCGTGAGGCGGGGCTCCCTTTTCAGATTCATACCACGGTGATGGATTGGAATGCCGCTGAATTAGAAGCGATTACGGATTTTGCCGTGGCTCAAGGGGCGGTTGCTCATCATTTCTTCTTTCTGGTTCCGACAGGCCGGGCTGTGACTATCGAAGAGGAGTCCTTGCGGGCCGAACAGTATGAAGAGGTCTTAACCCGGATTATGCGCAAACAACAAACAGTGGACATAGAACTGAAACCGACCTGCGCCCCGCAGTTCATGCGCATTGCCAAACAGATGGGGATCAATCTGCGCTTTGGCCGCGGTTGTCTGGCGGGAACCTCTTATTGTATCATCGGGCCGAAAGGTATCGTCCAACCCTGCGCCTACCTTAACATCCCGTTGGGAGATGTGCGGCAGACGCCGTTTGACGAAATTTGGCGCAGCAACGAGGTCTTGCAAACTCTGCGCACCCTGGAATACAAGGGAGGGTGCGGAACCTGCGAATATAACAAGATTTGCGGTGGCTGCCGGGCCAGAGCCGCCTATTATCACGAGGGCGACTATATGGCGGAAGAGCCCTGGTGCCTGTACCATGGGCGCAAGGGGGTTGAAGATGGAGAAGGTTGAACGCAGCCTGCTCAACATCGTGCAAACTGAGTTTCCCCTGGAGAGCCGGCCCTATCGGAAGTTGGGAGAATTGCTCGAGATCGAAGAAGCGGAAGCCTTCAGACACATGAACCGTTTGTACGCTTTGGGAGTAATCCGCCGTCTCGGCGGTGTTTTTGACTCGCGCCGTCTGGGGTATTTCAGCACCCTCTGCGCGGCCAAAATCCCACCGGACAAAGTCGCGCAAGTAGCGGGCCTTCTGGCGGACATCCCAGGGGTGACCCACAACTATCTGCGTGAACATGAGTACAACATGTGGTTTACTCTCATCGCCCCCTCAGAAGAGGAGGCGGAAAGGATCCTAACCAGGGTGCGCGAGGAAGCCGGAACACCGGACATTTACAGCCTGCCGGCCGTGCGTCTGTTTAAGATCCGGGTGGACTTGGACTTAAATGCCGACGAGGTTGCCGAGATGCCCGAAGAGCCGACCGGACCCGCGGATCATGGCGCAGGGTGGGAGGAGTCTCCACCGGAAAGGGAGTCCGAAAGGGAACGCTCCGAGCTTTCTGCCCCCGGCGCAGCCGAGGGCGCGGGCTTAACGGAAGCGGATCGGGCTTTGATCAAGGCGCTCCAGGCGGACCTGCCGCGTGCCCTCAGTCCTTTCGCTCTTGTAGCGGAGACGATGGGACGAAGCGAGAAGGAAGTGCTGACCAGGGCGGGAGAGTTTTTGCGGGAAGGGATTATGCGCCGTTTTGGGGTCATCCTCAGGCATCAAAAGGCCGGGTTTAGGGCTAATGCCATGGGCGTCTGGCGGGTGGGGGAGGACCGGGCGGCGCAGGTGGGAAGGCAAATGGCCAAATTTCGAGAAGTAAGCCATTGTTACCAGCGCCCGACTTTACCTGACTGGCCGTACAACATTTTCACCATGGTTCACGGGCGTACCGAGGAAGAATGCCGCCGGGTGATGGAGAAAATCTCCCAGGTAACCGGACTTAAAGGATACAGAATGCTTTTTAGCACGGTGGAGCTGAAAAAGAGCAGTATGCAATATTTTAGTGAAGATTGAGGCGGGGAGGGCGGTCGCCGCTTTCCGGCCGGTGAAAGGGGTCGTCAGGGTGTCATTTCAAGATGTTAAGAGCAGGGCAGCGTTTGAGCGAGCGGGAAAGGTCATTCCGGGCGGGGTGAATTCCCCGGTCCGGGCTTTTCGGGCGGTGGGCCGGCACCCGGTGTTCATTGAACGGGGACTGGGACCGCGCCTGTGGGACATAGACGGCAATGAGTACATCGATTATGTGGGTTCCTGGGGGCCGCTGATCCTGGGCCACGCCCGTCCGGAAGTGATTGAAGCGGTTAAACAGGCGGCGGAGAGGGGAACGAGTTACGGGGCTCCCACGCTGCTTGAGACTGAGTTGGCGGAGGAAGTGCTCAAGGCTTATCCTTCGATGGACATGGTGCGCATGGTAAATTCGGGAACGGAAGCGACGATGTCCGCTCTGCGCCTGGCCCGCGCCGTGACCGGTCGGTCTAAGATTGTCAAGTTTGAAGGTTGTTATCACGGGCATGCTGATCAGCTGTTGATCAAGGCGGGAAGCGGAGCCTTGACGTTAGGCGTTCCCACTTCCCCTGGGGTACCGGAGGCGACGGCGTCTACAACTCTAGCCGCGGCCTATAACGATTTGGACGGGCTCGAGGAAATGTTTCGGGTCCAAGGGGAAGAAATCGCCGCGGTCATCGTGGAACCCGTGGCCGGAAATATGGGGGTCGTGCTGCCGGAACCCGGCTTCTTGGAGGGGCTGAGGGCTATTACCCAGTCCTACGGCGCCTTGCTGATTTTCGATGAAGTAATGACAGGGTTCAGGGTCAGTTACGGCGGAGCCCAGGCTCACTTTGGCATCGACCCGGATTTAACCTGCTTGGGCAAAGTGATCGGCGGCGGACTGCCTGTGGGCGCTTACGGGGGTAAACGGCGCTATCTGGAACAGATTGCCCCCAGCGGTCCGGTTTACCAGGCGGGCACCCTTTCCGGCAATCCCCTGGCTATGGCGGCGGGTCTCGCAGCTCTGCGGCTGTTGCAGGAAACGGGGACTTATGAACGGTTGAATGCCCAGACCCGCCGGCTGGCCGACGGCCTGGCCGGATTGGCCCGGGAGCTCGGTATCCCGCTTCAGGTCAACGGCGTTGGGGCCATGTTTTCCATCTTCTTCACGCCAGCCCCGGTGAAGGATTATGCCACCGCCATCCGGGCGGACACGGAGCTTTTCGCCCGCTATTTCCGAGGGATGCTGGAGCGCGGGGTCTATTTGGCTCCCAGTCAGTTTGAAGCGGTCTTCGTATCCACGGCTCATACGGAGCGGGAAATTGACTTTACTCTGGAGCAAGCCCGGGCCGCGCTCAAGGCTTTGCGGGGGTAAAAGGGCCTGGAGGCGGGATTCATGAAGACGGGAAAGGCACTTCCTCCTCTGTGCTGGAATATAGTGGGATATGATCCAGCGCGAGGGGGGTAGAAGGTGGATGCAGAAGAGCGCATTGCCTACCTGGAACGCCTAGGGGAGTTACGCGGTTCTAAGGTTCTGGTATATTTTTCTTATCGGCCTCTGGATGATACGATCTTGGTTCCTCTCTATAAACAGCTCAAAGAAATCGGGCACACAAAGCGTATTGATCTTCTCCTGCACAGTTATGGGGGAGCTGTGGACACCCCTTTCAAGATTGTCATGTTAATCCGGGAATTCTGCGATGAATTTTCCGTGATCGTCCCTTTCGTGGCCAAATCGGCGGCATCCATGGTGGTACTGGGAGCTGACGAGGTCGTGATGGGTCCGGTTTCCGAACTCGGTCCGATTGATCCCCTGGTTAAGCACCCCGTTTACAAAGACCTCTGGGTGCCGGTTCAGGCTGTCCAGCATTGTTTGGATTATCTGCAGCGTTCCATTGTTGACAGTCCTGATCAGGATGTGGCCATTTCTATTTTATCACCTGTGCTGAACAAGTTGGATCCCTGGTTGATCGGGGATTATGAAAAGGCTCTGAAAGCCTCCCGGCAGTATGCGGAAGCTCTGTTGTCCCGCTATATGCTGCGTGACAATCCGGAGCTGGTTCAAGTAGTGACCAAAGTCTTGACCGAAGGGTATTTTTCCCACGGTTATCCCATCGGACGGCAGGAAGCAAAACAGCTGGGATTGAAGGTTTTTGAAGCGGACGGGGAACTATGGGACGTCATTTGGGAACTTTACCTGGGGTACGAGGAGCTCTTTCTGGTTGGAGAGGAAGACTAAGACGCGGGATGGAACTGCCTTATCTCACTGGGCGAACGTGGAAAATCCCACTTCCCGGTAGCAGAATGTCAGGAAAAACTTAGGACTGGCGTTAAAAACGATGTTATGGTATAGTTAAATCGCTGTAATTTATTAGATAATTAAGCCAAAAAAGCGAGGAGGTGGGACGCCTATGTTCAGTACATTCGGTTTTTTGTCGCCTATGGAAATCGTCATCGTGTTAGTTATTGCGCTGATAATTTTCGGACCGGGAAAGCTGCCCGAACTGGGTAAATCCTTGGGCCAAGGAATCAACGAGTTTAAGTCCGCCACGAGTGGCAAGGGAGAAGACAAAGGCGGCAATGATAAGGCTTAAGCGCAAGGCCGGTTTTCCCTCTTTGAGGAGAAACCGGCTTTCGACTACTTATGCATCCTTGTTTTGTTTTTTGATCATCTTTCATGTCTGCTAAGGAAATAAGTGCAGAGAACCGCTGGATGGTTCTGCCGGGGAGTAAAAGGCACCTTTCCAGCGACGGCGTGAAAGTGCTTTCTGAGAAAAAGAAGATGCGTAAACTTTACCTTTAGGTGCCGCCCTACATAGGCTATACAGGGGTGTCTGTGATGGCGGAATCAAAATGCAGCGTTTGTGGCGGCTCGCATTTCGAAGTGGTGCACGCCAATGCCTTGGAAGGGACGACCCGGGCGGTCCTGTTTGTGCAGTGTGCCGATTGCGGAGCCGTCGTGGGAGCTTTGGACTTGGTTAATCTCGGTGTCCAAATCAACCACATGAAGGAAGACCTGCAACGAACCATGGAAAAGCTGAGAGCCCAGTTTAAGACGTAAAAGGCGCGTAGAGGTTCTCGGGCGCCGGACTCCCGTTTTCAGGGGCTGCCCGGAGACGGGAGCGGTTTCCCCGGACGGTCCCGGAATGGATCGCGTTCCTGTTGCGCATACTTATGATCGGGCGGGAGAAATTTTTGCTCACGCAACGGCTCATAACTAAGCGCGGGGAAGTGAGTTTTGTGCTGGAAGAAGTAAAAGACGTGCCGCAAAAAGCTGTGCAGAATCCGGAGGGAGAAGTTAATATTCTCAAAATCTACTCAGTCCAGGGCTTTAATCTGGAACTTCTGAAAAGGATGGTAGATTTCAGTTCGGGCATTTTTGGGGAGTCGGGGACAGGGGAGTGGAGCCTCGTGCCTCAAATCCGGCATGGTAATGTCTTTGTGCTGAAAGAGGAGGGCAAGAGGACGATTAGCGGGGTGGCCCTCCTCATGCGAGATTGGGATGATGTCGACAAAGCCTACTTGTTCGAATATGCCATTGCCGAGGACCTGCAGGGGCAAGGACTGGGCTATTATTTTCTGCACAGTATTTGCGAAAATCTGAGGGATCAAGGCTTCAAGCGCGTCAGTCTGACGGTGGATACCGAGAACGAACCCGCAATTAGGCTTTATCGCGACAAGTTAGGCTTTCGCCTGGTTCAGTACAGGAAGGATGAGTACGGCCCAGGACATGATCGTTACGTTATGGAACTGGAACTTGCGGCGGCGGCTGTAAATTAGCGTTCAGAAAGGCCACGATTTCTGCGAGGAATTCCGTAAGGCGTAAGAGTAAACACTTAAAGTTCTGAATGCCGAAGGGCTCAAGGCTCCGAGGCCCAAGACTCTGAGGCTCAAGGCTCTGACGGTTAACTGTCGTTTACGAAATTTTAGACTGCGATATTTACTCCGGCCCGAAACGGCGTTACAATATGGAGGGTTACCGATGTCAGGTTGGCGGACGTCATACAGGGCGGAGGTATTTATTTTTCATGCGGCTGACTGTCGGTTGGCCGGGGGTAAAGGAAGAATACTTTAGTGAAGATTGAATTAAAGGGTGCGGCTAAACGCTTAGTGTTAATTCGTGGTTTACGGAGTCTCGGCCAAGGGGCTATGGTGGTGGATCTGACTCTATACTTGAAAGACCTGAGTTGGAGCGGCGCGGCGATCGGCGGCGTGACCTCGGCCGCCGGCCTGGTGGGAGCGGTGCTTATCCTCATGGTCGGGATCCTCAGTGACCGCAAAGGGCGTAAACCGTTTTTACTGACCTATGAATTTCTGACGATCACGGCGGCAGTGGCTGCCAGCATAACAACCCACGCGCTCGTCTTGGTCCTGGCCATCGTTGTTGCGGGTTTCGGCCGGGGTCAAAGCGGTGCGGCCGGGCCTTTTTCACCGGCGGAACAGGCTTGGCTGGCCAGGCTGATCAATCCGGCCCAGCGCGGCTTGATCTTCAGTTTGAACAACGCCGTGGGGTTCATCGGGATGGCAGTAGGCGCGGTGATCGGGGGAATTCCCGCTCTGTTCCCGGGTCAGGATCCTTTGACCGCTTATCGCCCGGTTTTTCTCATGGTGGGGGCGGTATCGTTAGTCTGCATGCTGATTCTGCTAGGCACGCGGGAGGATGCAAGTGAACAAGAGTTCAAGGCCCAGGAGAACAGGGGCGATGGGCCGGTCGCGGTCAAAGCGATAGGAGTACCGCGGGAGGATACGGAGGAAGTGAAGGCCTGGGCAAGAGAAAAGGCCGTCAGAAAACAGGAGAATGCCTCCATGCTGAAACTAGCCCTGGTCAACGCCTTGAACGGTCTCGCCATTGGCCTAACCGGGCCCATGATGGCCTATTGGTTCAGCATCCGCTACGGCGTAAGCCCGGCAGCCATCGGCATGACATTGTCAGTGGGTTACTTACTCACGGGTATCTCCTCCGTAATGAACGGGTTTTTGGCCCAGCACGTGGGAGTGGTAAAGTCTGTCACCTGGATGCGTGTTCTGGGTTCTATCTTTATGCTGACCTTGCCTTGGATGCCGAATTTCACCCTGGCGTCCGTCATCTTCGTCATTCGTAACGCCATTAACCGGGGAACGACCGGAAACCGCTTCGCTTTGAGTGCCAGCCTGACCAGAGACCGGAGGCGCGGTTTGGCAACCAGTATTAATGCTCTTTCGATGAGACTGCCTTCGTCTATCGGTCCGAGCATTACCGGTTACCTTTTTGACATGGGTTTTCTCTCTTTGCCCCTCTACTTGACAGCTACTCTGCAGCTTATTAATGCCGCGATTTTCCAAGTCGTTTTTGGCCGCTATGATAATAAGGAGGTTGCCCATCAGGTATCGTGAACTACCCTCGGGACGCAAACGCCCTTCAACGCAAACGCGCTTTCGCTTTGCAAGGTAAAGCCCTCCTCCCTGTCTGGGAGGAGGGCTTATGGGCTTGCGGATATTCGGCCGGATCCGGGTTGATGACACTGGTGTCTTAATTGGCTGCGGTTTCGTTGTCGTCGCAGTCACTTTTCGCTTTAGAACGTGAACACTTTGGATTCGGCGGCCAGGTCAATCAGATGGGCTGCCGTGGATAGCTGTGCTCCTTCGATGAACTGGGCTTCGTTCAGTTGCCGGGTTCGGGCGCAGGGGGTACAGACAAAGAATGGAACCTTCTGCGCGGTCAAATAGTCTAGGTATTGACGGGCAGTGTCCCCGGTCGGCGCCATGACGCCGCCAGCCAGCCCGGCAATGGCATAAGCAACCGCATCATCCAATAGGAAAATGTTGACTTCGTGGCCTTGCTCATTGGCCACCTTGGCGAGTTGAAACGTCCGAGTCGCACGGGTGGGATCCTCAAGACCCCTGCTCAGTACAAATAGAAATTTTGCCAAGATCATATCCCCCTCTTCAATCATCTTACAGGGTTTAGAGTTCGGTGTCTTCTTACCAGGGCTTTTAGTCTTTCTTACCGGGGCCTGTAGTTCTTTTTACCGGGGCTTAGATTTCGATGTCTTCGAATGACTGGGGCTTATAAAGGTCTAAATCGACGGTCAGTGGCTCCCAGGCCATTTCTTGAACGGGGATGGTTTCCAAAAAGCTGACAAGGTCCGGCCGGCCGAAATAACCGGGTTCCCCTTTGGCGTTGAGGGTCATGAGAACCACCGGAATTCCGCCGAAAGAAGGGAGTAAAGACTTGATGATGTTGGTCGCGTCGGTCGCGCTTTGGAATACGAAGGAATGAACGGAAACGACGGCTAAGGGTTGGCCATCGCGGTTAACGATAGCCCGCTCTATTTGTGTCTTCATGATATTCTCCTCCAAGCTTTTGCCGAAATTTTCGAAGTTACATGCTAATCATATCCAACTTTTATTATGTTCGACGGACGTACAAAAAAACCTCCCTTACTGAGGACGAAAAAAGTGTTCGCAACCATAGGCAAAGACGATGAATCGCGTTTCCGGGGGGAGGAAAAGCAGCAATATCGCGTGAGGAAATATAAATCCGGGGGCACGCGGCTAAGCTCTTGTCGTCAGGGACGGCCGCGCAGCAAGCCCAAGAGTTGTTTTTTTACGGCTAGGGCCTCAGGCGAAAGGAGAAGGTCCGGATTCCGCGGTCGGGAGAAAGGCAAGGCAATCCTTGCCAAAATGCGGGCGGGCCTTTGGCTGAAGACGACAATTTCATCTGACAAGAGGATCGCTTCCTCGATATCGTGGGTGATGAAGACAACGGTGGGATCGCTTTGACTCCATACGTCCAGAAGCCACTCTTGCATATCGCGCCGGGTCAAGGCATCAAGGGCGCCGAAAGGCTCATCCAGAATCAGTGTGGTCCGGCCGAAGAGAAAGGTGCGCAAGAGCGCTCCTCTCTGGCGCATTCCGCCCGAAAGTTGCTGGGGATAGTGCCCGGCAAAAGAGCCCAGGCCGAAGCGGTCGAGCCAAAGGCGTGCCTTTTCCCTCGATTCGCGCTTGTTTTCCCGTCGGATGTCACAGCCCAGGGACACATTGTCCAGCAGAGTCCGCCAAGGGAGAAGGAGGTCTTTTTGGGGCATATAGCCAACTTGGCCGGCTAGGCCGAGGATAGAGCGGCCGTCGAGCAGAATCTCTCCCCGGTCCGGCTCCTCCACACCGGCGATCAGGTTGCACAGTGAGCTTTTGCCGCAGCCTGAAGGGCCGATGATGGAGACAAAGGAGCTCGTTGGGACTTCCAGGTTGATATTTTCCAGGACGTTTACTCCTGCCGACCCGTAGTCCCGGTAAGTGAGGGATAAATCGCGCAACAGTAAAGTCATAGCTTAGCCCTTAGGTAGAAAAGCGTTCGTAAATGCCTTGTTCGTATTGATCATTTTGCCCAGGAGTTTGTTATCATACATCCACTGAGCGTAGTTTTGCCAAACGGATGCCTTTTGCAGGCCCCACTGGGAAGCGTCCGCCTGATAGCGGGGGCTCAACCAGGCTTGGCTCTTTTTGATTAGCTGCGGGTTTGTTTCCGGGGCGTACTTAATCAGGATGTCGGCTGCCTGAGCCGGGTTTTTGATGGCATAATCATACCCTTCACTGACCGCTTTCATAAAACGGCGGACCACATCGGGCTTTTGCTGAATCATGTTTTGGTTCGTGACGATGACAGGAGTGTAGTCGTCCAGAGCCGGGTTAATGTCTTTCACCCAGATCATGTTCAGTGGTATTCCGGCCAGCTGGGCCTGAATGCCTTCCCATCCGTAAAAGATCCAGGTGAAGTCAATATCCCCTTTGGTCATGCTGGCGATGGGATCGGCGTCGCCGATATTGATCATTTTGACCTTGCTGAAGTCCGCGTGCCCCTTGGCCATTAAGGCTTTTATCGTCGCGGTCTCGGAGGGAAGACCCCAGCCGCCGTAGGTTTTGCCCTCAAAGTCCTTGGCCGTACGCAGGTTCTTGCTCGCGAGGGAAGCGAAACCCGAGGTGTTGTGCTGGATGATGGTGGCGATGGAGACCAAAGGTAAGCCTTGTTCACGGGCGTAGGTTACCTGCTCTTGGGCGCTGATGCCAAAGTCAGCCTTGCCTGTCGCTACCAATTGCTCCACCGTGCCTTGGCTGGCGGGGGGGACGATGTGCACATCCAGCCCTTCCTGGGTGAAATATCCTTTATCTTCTGCCACATAGAGTCCGGTGTGGTTCGTGTTGGGCGTCCAGTCCAGCATGATCGTGACTTTGTCCCTCGGCGCGGCGGCTTTGGTCTGAGTACCGGAGGTCTGCCCTTGGCTCTGTGTGCCACAGCCGCTCAGCAAGAACAAAATGCTCAGGCTGAGCGCTAGGGTGGAACTCAGAACAGCCCTGCCGCGGGATCGTTTGTGTCCCTCCCCGGGGTGAGATACCCCGCGTTTTTGCGCTTGATTCGGAATGTGGTGTGCTTGTTCCGGAATGCCGTGTTGTTCTACGGAATTCGCCATGTCGTGTGCCTCCCTACTAGTTTTTACTGGAATCAGTTATCTTTTGTGTTCAGCCAGGGCAAGGCAAGATGCCTGATACCGGCAATCAGGACGAAATAAACGAGGCTGAGAACCGTGATCGCGAAGATGGCGGCAAATACCTGAGCCGTCAGGAAGGAGTGCGAGGAAAGAGTTAAATAGACGCCCAGGCCTGAGCTGGCTCCCAGCCATTCCCCTATGACCGCTCCCATCACGCTGTACGTCGCGGCTATCTTGAGCCCGGCAAAGAGAGAGGGCAGGGCGTTGGGCCAGCGGACGGTATAAAGGATCTGCCAGCGCGTGGCCCCCATGCTTTTGAGAAGATTGAGCAGGTCAGGGTCACTCACTTCCAGCCCCTCAATCAGGCTGATGGTGACCGGGAAAAAGCAGACCAGGATAACGGTCACGATTTTGGGCAGCAGACCATACCCCAGCCAAAGGATCAGGAGGGGAGCCACGGCTATTAACGGGACTGTCTGGGAAATGATGAGCAGGGGGTAAAACAACCGCTTGAGCAACGGTGAAAGGACCATGGCCAGTCCTGCCACCAGAGCCAGGGCTACGGAAAGGATGAATCCGGTCGTGGTTTCCCAGACAGTGGTCAGAGTATTTGTCCAGAGCAAGGCGCGGGTGCGCCAAAGTGCTTTGGCCACAGCAACGGGCGAAGGCAGGAGCCAAAGGGGCACTTTTAAGTAGTTCACACTCACCTGCCAGACGGTCAAGCAGACGAGAACGAACAGAAGTGGAGGAATGCCGTTTTGCCATTTCCTGCGGGAACGGTTGCCGGGTGGGAGGGCCTGTACGGGAACTCGGCTTTCGGGTTTGGTTCCTCCTGTTGCGCCGCTCGGGTCAGGAAAGTTTCCGCGGCCTTTTCCTTGGCCGGAGCGTCTTTTCTCAGAGTGCGCCGGCATAAACTATTTCGCCCGGTACTTATGGATTTTTTCGTCAATCGTCGTCAGGCCGGGGTTATAATCCATCTTGATATAAGTCAGAACCCGGGAAGCTCCGGCTTTGACGCAGGCGTCTTGGGCTTGACGAATAATAGCCCATAGTTGGTCCGGTTCTCCTTCCATCGTCGTTTCCATCGGACCGACTTCATACTTCACTCCGCTGGCCGCCACGACGGCGATCGCCTCGTCCACCACTTCGAACAGCCGTTCCTCCTCCACTTTGGGCAACACTTGAAAAGCCATCATGATCTTGTTACTCATTACTGGTCACTCTCCTTGACATATTGATTCGACCGCTTGATTACAACCTGTACAGAAAAGTAACTTGTACAGAAAAGACACCGCTCACAGAATATGAACGGTGTCGCTTTTTAGCCCAGTCTTCCCTCCGCTGGCATTACCCAGATCAGGTTCGGTCGGCGGTAACGTTAACCACCCTCTCAGCCCAATTCCTTGGGCTCCCGTTCAATATTCCATTATCCCTCCTTTAAGGTAGCACAGATGCCGAATTTATTCAAGTATTCCCGTGCTTTCTTCCGCCGGCGTCGATCCGCCTTTCGCCTTTTCATCCAATCGTGAGACTCCCACTTCTACAAGCATAGCTTCTACAAGTGGGAGTGGTTCCCCCGTACCTTGCTTCGGTGGGGGTAGACTCAGCCTTTGGCCGACAATGTCGCCTTCGCCGCGACCGTAATCATCACTGGCTGCGCCTTCGGCGATTGCGATGAGCAGTTCCCCAGGACAGCCTGTCAGTCGTTTCCTTTATCATTCCTGTGCATTGATATTTTGCGGGACACAATTATGATTAAGAGGAAGACCAAGAGAAATAGCAGTACCTGCAAGAATCCACCCGTAATACTAAAGGGTTTTTTGAAGAAGTTTGTTTGTTTAGCAATTCCCAGTAAGGTGGTTACAACCATAACTACACCGACCAGTACATACAGACGTATTGGACTATTGTCGCGCGCGGGGGTATATGCTCCCGCCCAGGCGACCCTTATCAGGTAGTAAGCAAGGGATAAGAGCATGGCAGCCAAGATGCTTTCTTGGCTGCCAGCCCATCGAACTCCATATCCCGGGAGAAGTAAATTGAGCATCAGTAAAAAGTAGAGCAAGAAATAGGAATGATGTCCTATTCTGTTGCGGACCTGGACCTGCCTTTCATCAAAAAGATCCGTGCCTTGAGTTCCTTTACTGGGCATCATGCTCATCCTCCCAAAAAATTTGATCGAGGGTTTTGTCCAGGGCTTTACAAATCGACGTGCATAGACGGATTGAGGGATTGAAATCCCCATTTTCTATGGCGTTTATTGTTTGCCTTGTAACCTTGACTGCTTCCGCCAACTGCTTTTGAGACATGTCTTTGGCGGCTCTCGCGGCTTTAAGCCGTAGGTTTTTTCCCATGTCTGTTATCACCCATATGCATTGTAATATAAATACGACCAAATGTCAAGTATATAAGACACTGATACCGTGAACTGGACGGGTTCGTTTCCTGAACGCTTTCTCTTTGTAGTTTCCGGGTCAGCCTTATAGTATAATATTGACAGGAAGGCAGGTGATGATCCTTTCCAATATTGCGCAAGACATTTTCCAATATGGTCGAAGATTTCCAAAAGTCGAAAGAGACAAGGTATTCGGAAACGGCGGAGTTTGCCGCCTGGTTGGCTGAAACTCAGCTAGAGAAAGGAGTTCCCCATGAAGGGTCGCCTAACAAGTTTACTGTTGGGTTGTTTGTTCATCATAATTACCGGCTGTGCAGTAAGAGCGCCGGCGAGCCAGCAAACTCAAACGCCCGCCCCACAAGAATTAGGAAAAGTATACAGTCAAGCGAATGACCTGGTCAAGAAATATGGATGGGTGTTAAATAGTAAGAGCCCTTCTATTCAATATGTTGATCTAAATAATCAGTTATGGACAGATCAGTTTGGTCTAGGCCCCATATGGCAATTTAATGAAATCTTAAGCTCAAGTGTCGGCTTGCCTTTCAAGAGCTTGGTGGGGAAAAAAGTGCAGGTGTGGGCTTATCCCACCCACAGGGTACGGTCCCAAGGATCAAGGCTGGCTGACCAGTATCTGTCAGTCATCGTATATGGGGCAAAAATTCGTGGAGCGTGGTTATCTGACAGAGGACCTTTTGACATGCCTGGGTTTTCCTTGAATGGGAAGATTCCACAGCAGTTCAAGGATTTTGGCAAGTGGTTGCACAAATCAGGCTGGATCGCCACAGAGAAGCCTCCTCTCAAAGAGCTTGTAGGCAAGAAGCCCGAAGACGTCATTCGATTTTTCTTCGAGAAGGGGGTAAGCGGCCATATCGATTCAGCCGTGCTTACGATAACGCCTATGCAAAGATCAGTCAGCCGGGATGTGGATCCGAAGTCATATTGGGGTGCCTATTTCAAGGAACTGTCGGGCGTCAAGGTTAGTGCTGTCACACCCATTGCTTCCCTGCCCACATGGGGAGAAAAAAACGCGTTGGCCTCCGGAGAAGATATAGCTTATGTTCATCCTAGGTATGCAGAGAGGACGTACAATGTCAAACTTAGCAATGGTAAGATAATATTTGTCACGGTTGTTAAGGAATCTCTTGGGGATCCCTGGATGATTGGGTCCATTACTAAGACTCCATAGGGAAGCTATTAAAGACAACAAAAGAACATGGAAGCATTTACACAACACTGAGAACGTGGCCAGAGATCATTTCAAGCATCATTATAGCGTTTTCTTCAGTATGTGGTATAACGGGCCTGTCAACGGCATAATAAGCACCGGGACGCGGTAAACATCCCGGTAGCACAACTCACAGCCGTCAATGGGCGGCCTATAGGGGTTACGAAGCAAAAGTAGCTATCGCTTGCTGGGCGGGCTACTTTTGCTTATGTCTGAGTATCACAAGACAAAACAAAAAAGGCCCGAAGGCCCTTAATTGCAAGTGGTGCGGTCGAGAGGACTTGAACCTCCATGGAGTTGCCCCCACTAGAACCTGAATCTAGCGCGTCTGCCAGTTCCGCCACGACCGCGTGACAGCCATTATTATATTAAGTTCGTGTCAGGTTGTCAATATGTCTAGGCAAAAAAATCAAGAAAACCCGCCCTGCACCGTGCACGCTCGCACGCTTGCACTGAATTGGTCGGGTGGAGTGATCGGGCGCGGGCAGAATCCGAAGGTGCGCGAGTGCAGCTCGTGCGTTCATCGCTACTTAGGCTTGGTGCGGCGGTGAGGGAAAAAGAAGCCGCCATCCCGGCCGAAAAAGATGATATAATGGGCTGGAGAAGGAAGAGGGCTAAGCCGCGGCGCGGCTTAATAGATGACTGCTTTCAGTAAAGGAAGGAATCAAGACTTAATGGCCAAAGGGAAATCGTTAGAGTTATTGCTTTTCTTGGTGGTGGTTTTTTGGGGAGCCAATTATACAGTGGGAAAGTGGGGCATGTTGGGTTTCAGTCCATTGAACTTTACTTTGCTGCGCTTTGCCGTGGCGGCTCCGCTGCTCCTGTTGATGCTCTACCTTCTGGAAAGAGATCTTCGGGTGAGCCTGCGCGATTTGCCCCAAATGGCGCTGATCGGGCTGGTTGGTACGGCCATCTACCAAACGGTGTTTATGGCGGCGGTTAAATACGCCAGTGCGGCCAATGCTTCGCTGCTCTTGGCGGCTTCGCCGGTTTTTACGGCAATTTTCGCCGGCGTGGCCAGGCAGGAGACCCTGCCCGCGCGAGGACGCTGGGGGAGTGTGCTGGCTCTGGGCGGGGTGGTTTTAGTGCTCGTGTTCGGAACCACCAAATTGAAAGCGGGCTCCGGTGCCTGGCTCGGCGACATGTATGGCCTCTTGGCCTCCGGGGTGTGGGGATTATATCCGGTCCTGACCCATAAGATGTTGCGCCGGTATTCCGCCCTGAAGACAGTCGCGGTTTCCTCCCTGTTTGGCGCCTTGTTTCTTCTCGCCGCGGGCCTGCCCGGACTCCTGCGGGTTTCTTGGCCGGGTGTACCCTGGCAGTCCTGGGCTTCTTTGCTTTATTCCATTGGCCCGGTCACGGTTTTCGGACTGGTAGCCTGGTATTACGGCATCAGCAAGGTCGGGGCGAACAGGGTGATGGCCTACATGTATTTGGTCCCGGTAGTGGCTGTGGCTACTGCCGCCGTCATGCTGGGGGAAGGAATCCACCCCCTCCAAATTCTCGGAGCGGCGGTCATTTTTGTGGGTATCCAGGTTATCCGCAGCGGTAAAAAGATGCCGGCCGGGACAGCCGGAACTGCCGCGACGGCCGGAACAACGGGGACAGATGAAGTCAGTTTGCGTGCCGGTGGCGACGGCCAAGGTTAGCGGGCTCCAACACCAGGTTTTTGTGGTTTAGCAGTTCCAGTACGCCCACGCTTTCTTCTTTTTTACGGCAATATTCGCAGACGCATTTTTCTTGCAGGTAATTCGGTTCGTCATACACGGTGATGACTCCTTCGTAGTTGCGGAGAACTACTTTATTGGGTCCCATGGAGATGAGGTACTGGGGACTGAGGGGAATTTTCCCCCCTCCTCCGGGCGCATCTATGACAAAGGTGGGTACGGCATAGCCGCTGGTGTGCCCGCGCAGGCTTTCGATGATCTCGATGCCTTTGGAGACAGAGGTGCGGAAGTGTTCGATACCGCGCGAGAGGTCGCACTGGTAAAGGTAGTAAGGCCGGACCCTGTTTTTCACGAGTTCCTGAACCAGCTTTTTCATAACATTGGGACAATCGTTAACCCCGCGCAAGAGGACGGATTGATTTCCCAGAGGAATGCCGGCGTCAGCCAAGCGAGCCAAAGCAGCCGTTGATTCGGGCGTGAGTTCTTTGGGATGGTTGAAGTGGGTGTTGATCCAGAGAGGATGATATTTGCGCAGCATCCGGACCAGGGCTTCGGTAATGCGCATCGGCAGGACCACGGGAACGCGCGTGCCGATGCGGATAATCTCTACGTGCGGTATGGCGCGCAGATTGGAAATAATATACTCCAAACGCTCGTCGGACAAGGTTAAAGGATCGCCCCCTGAGATCAAGACATCCCGGATTTGTGGAGTGGACCGAATGTACTCCAGGGCCTTTTTGAACTGTTCTAAAGGGAGCGCCTCATCGGTTTGGCCGGCTAAACGCCGCCGCGTGCAATGCCGGCAGTAAGTTGAGCACTGATCGGTAACTAAGAGCAGGACCCTGTCGGGGTAGCGATGGGTGAGACCCGCCACAGGGGAGTCAGTGTCTTCATGCAAGGGGTCCCGCAGATCGTATTCTCCGACATGGAGTTCCAGAGAAGTAGGGACAGCCTGCTTGCGGATGGGGCAGTTTTGGTCTTGGGGATCGATCAGGGTGCTATAATAAGGGGTAATGGCCATCCGCAAACTTTCCAGGCAGCGGGTGATACCTGTGCTTTCAGCTTCCGTTAAGGGAATGACTTTGTTCAGTTCTTCCGCGTTAGTGATGCGGTGGGACATCTGCCAATGCCAATCTTGCCATAATTCGTCGGGAACGTCGGCCCATAGGGGAATCTTACTGCGTGAATTCATGAACTCTTCCTCCTCAGCACTTACGAAGTAGCGTGGTAATCGTATGGTAAAATTGCTACTGCAAGAGTCGTGCCAGGAGGACGGGGTTAGCGGAGGGCGCACGGGAAGGCCGGAAGCGGAAGGTCGGAGAAGCACAGAAGGGAAGAGAAAGCCGAACGGAAAAGAAAGATAACGGCAAAGAAGGAGGAGAGAAGGAGCGTTGCGCGCAAGCTCAGCGATAGAGAGGACCGCGCGAAAAGGGGGCCGAAGAGAGGACTGAGCGGAGACGTAAGCTAAGCGAAAGAGAGAGCCGAGCGGCAAAGAAGGCCAAGAAAAAAGAAGGCCGGGCGAAAAGAGGGTCGGGTCGAAAAGAGGGAGGAGCGGCGAAGAAGGCGGGACGGAAGGGAGCCGAGCGGCTAAGAAGACTAAGAAAAAAAGAGAGCCAAGCGGCGAGGTGCCGTGGCGGGGCTACTCATCACCTGGAGAAATTGAAACCGCTGTGAAAGTGAAGAGACGACCGGCGACATCCGCCGCAGAGACGGTCGACGACCCCCGCCGCTGAGATGGACTGCCGGTTCTTGGGCAGGTGCAG
The DNA here is from genome assembly GCA_001029295.1 of Peptococcaceae bacterium CEB3. Classification (GTDB taxonomy): domain Bacteria; phylum Bacillota; class Desulfitobacteriia; order Desulfitobacteriales; family Desulfitobacteriaceae; genus Acididesulfobacillus. The sequence continues at coordinate 269,845 of LDXJ01000064.1, forward strand.
CCGGAAATCGGGCGGAGGGAAGAGCCGACACCTTGGGAGAGTTCTTCAGTCCTCAGGCGAGTCTCGCTCAATCCGGAGGGATTGGATTTTGTACTGAAGGGTTTGCCGGGGCAAGCCCAGAATGCGTGCGGTTCGGGAGATATTCCAGGCCGATTTGCCGAGGGCGGAGCGAATTAGGGTTTCTTCTACTTTGCTTAGGGCCTCTTGCAGGGGCAAATTCTCCACATCCTTCAGGTTGACGGGAGGGTTTTGGACGAGTTTCTGCAGGAGATAGGGTGGCAGGTGGCTGATTTCGAGTTGTCCGGCATCGGCCAGGTTCATGGCTCCTTCCAAAGTGCAATAAAGTTCCCGGATGTTACCCGGCCAAGGGTAACGCAGGCAGATTTCATGCACGTCAGGCGAGATGCCGGATATTTGGCAGCCCAGCTTTTGATTGAGATCGGAAATCAGACGGGAGATCAAAAGGGGGATGTCGTTGCGGCGGTCGCGCAGGGCGGGCAGGGACAGGTTAACGACGTTTAAACGGTAGTATAGATCCGCCCGCAAGCGATTGTCCCGCACCGCCTGAAGCGGGTCTATATTTGTGGAAGCCATGATCCGGACATTGACGTTCCTCAACCGTGTTTCTCCCAGCCGACGGATGCTTCCTTCCTGGATAAAACGCAAGAGCTTGGCTTGGAGGTCCGGATCCAAGCAGGTGATTTCATCTAAAAACAGGGTGCCGCCATCGGCCAACTCCACCAGGCCGGGGCGGTTCTCGGCGCCTGTGAAGCTGCCTTTGGCGGTGCCGAAAAGAATACTTTCCATCAAGGTGGCCGGCAGGGCGGCGCAGTTTTGGCTGATGAAGGGGGCTTGGCGGCGTGGGCCGGCGTTGTGGATGGACTGGACGAGCAATTCTTTGCCGGTTCCGGTTTCTCCGCAGACGAGGATGGGGGAATCGGTGCGAGCGGCTTTGCGCGCTCTCGATAAAACGTCCAGCAAAGCGGGATGTTCTCCGTAGATATTGTCAAAGGTATAAATGGCCTGTTCCGCGCGGGTGTGTTTGTGTTTTGCTTTCAAATCAGCTTGTAGGCCTACCACTTTTTCGGCCAGCGTTTTTACTTGGGTGAGGTTTTGCGAGATGTCCATGGCAGCCAGGATTTTACCGTTCACTTTTATGGGGACTGTCGTGGTTACCAGGTAGACTGGGACACCATAGAGGTTGCGGATTTCCTGTTCCCGGTGCAGGATCTTTTCTCCCGTGCGCAAAACCTGTAAAATGGTACTGGTTTGCTCAGTCAAGGAAGGAAACATCTCCAAGATATGTTTGCCTAAGGCGGTTGTTTGCTCAATACCGTCAATGGCGGCGGCCGAGTCATTATAAAAACGCGTGATCCCATTACGATCCGCGATATGGACTCCTTCGTTCACATGATTGAGTAACTGGGTGAACCCCTCGCGCCAAAAGTCTGGTTCAAACAAGTTCTACGCCTCCTTCGCCACTTAATATATAATTCGAAACAGGAACAAAAAGTCCTTCTTCGGGAAAAAGTATCATGGGGATCAGGCGGTAATCAGGCTAAAAACTTGAGGAACACTTCCCAAAAGATGGTTCTTACTCTATAATTAGAACAGGAGTTCCTAGCAGCCGGAAACCGTCGGCATCCGGATGGGAAAAGGAGTCGGTTGATGTGACAAAACGCCTAGTCGTTGGCATTACGGGAGCCAGCGGTTCGTTCTATGCCTACTCTTTGCTCAGGACTTTAGTCTCCTTGGATTGGCTTGTGGAGGGAATCGTCACTCCTATGGGGAAGCGGGTTTTTGCATATGAATGCGGTGTACCCCCGGAGCGGGCTGTGGCCGGGGTGCATTGGCAGGCGAACGATGATTTGTTCTCCTCCTTGGCCAGCGGTTCCTTCCGGACGGAGGGGATGATCGTCATTCCCTGTTCAATGAACACCCTTGGCTTCATGGCTCAGGGGAGTGGGGACAGTTTACTCCTGCGGGCCGCTCAGGTGACGCTGAAGGAACGCCGGCCCCTGATCGTGGTTCCCCGGGAAATGCCCTATAATATTATCCAGCTGGAGAACATGCTGCGCTTGGCTCGTGCCGGAGCCATCATCTTGCCGGCTTCACCCGGCTTTTATCATCATCCGGAAAAAATCGAGGACTTAGTGGATCATGTGGTAGGGAGAGTCCTTGACCAATTGGGAATTGAGCATACTCTTTACCGGCGCTGGAACGGGGGTATGCGCGGCGATTGAGCCCAGCCCGTAGGCCATGGGACCAAAGGGAAAATTTGCGGGGCCGGTTGAGCGGGGGCAGGGTTTCGGCGAAGTATGACGAAAGAAGTATGACGAAAAAGGACATAAGGCAAAACGACAGCGGTTAATTGGCGGAAAAGAGCGATTAATTGTCAGCAAACGGTTTTTCTCTATGAGTCTGGAAGGCAGAAATAGCGCTTTTTTGAAGATCGAAAGCTAAAATGAAGCTCAAAAGCTAAAATAAGGCAGGGTCAGCAGCTTTGTCTGAAGGAGTATTCGTATGCGATTGGTCAACACGCGGTATGTTCAAGAGGGGGCAGTGTTAGCCAGGCCGGTGGTGAGCGCCGCGGGGCAGGTTCTTCTGCGGGCGGAAGTCATGCTGACGTCCGTTTACATTGAGCGGTTAAAGAAACTGGGTTTCGATGTGGTTTTCGTCAAGGACGATAGGCTGGAAGATATAGAAGTCCATATCGCTTTGAGCAATCGGACGCGGAAGATGGCCTACCAAACGGTTCATTCGATCTTGAAGAACGTTGAAAGCGGTCGAGAGAGCGAATTGGGTCTGGACGCGGTGCAGAAAACAGTCGAGGAGATGATTGGCGACCTGCTCTACAGCCGGGATGTCATCACCAATTTGTCCGAAATTCGGGGCTATGACGATTACACCTTCCATCATTCGGTCAATACGACGGTGATGGGCCTCATTCTGGGTATCGCCGCGGGCTATTCGAAAAATAAACTATTGGAACTCGGCATGGGTATCCTAATGCATGATGTTGGCAAGACAAAAGTGCCGCCGGGGATTTTAAATAAACAAACTCCCCTGACTGAAGAGGAGTTCGACGAAATCAAGCGTCACACCGTCTACGGATACGAAATTCTGCGGCGCAACAGGGACTTTAATGTGGTTTCCGCTCATGTGGCCCTGGAGCATCAGGAAAAGTGGGACGGGTCTGGCTATCCCCGGGGCCTAAAGGGCAAGGAAATTCAGGAATTCGGTCGTTTGGCCGCCGTAGCCGACGTTTACGAAGCCTTGACCAGCCGGCGAATATACCGGTCTGCGCTTGAGCCCTATCAGGCCTACGAGTACATTATCGCCCATTCGGGGACTCACTTTGAGCCCGCCATGCTCAGCATTTTTGCCAAACATATCTCAGTCTATCCCAGCGGTACCGGAGTTAAGCTGAACAACGGGCAAAGGGGAAATGTCATTAAACAAAACCCATGTTTCCCCGGCCGCCCCTATGTGCGTATTTTCTATCAGGGAGAAGAGCCCTTGAGCGTCCCGATCGACTATAACTTGATGGAGCATCCGTCTTTATTCATCATCGGGGTGGACAACCGTTAGACCGAATCATTGAGCAGGGCAAGAAGTTCCTGCGTGCGGACAACGGGGGCGAGACAGGCGTGTTCCCGGCAGAGATAAGCCACGGTGGCTTCATCCGGCACGGGATAGTCCTTGAGCCAGGGGACGACTCGGTCAACTCTCCCCTCCCGGTAAAGGAGGGTGGCGAAGGGATGAAAACCGCGGAAGAACACCCGGCGCATGTCTTCCAGGGTGGGAGCTTCCAGGGAACCGGCGAGGACCAGTTCTTGGCCGCCGTGGCGGGCAAATTGCAGGGCTTGCAGGTAGGCGGTGTAACCTTCCGGATGAGAACTCACGCTTTCCCGCCAGGCGAGCAGCAGCTCTCGGGCTTGGTCTTCCCAGTGCGGTTCGCCGGTTAAGCGGGCGAGGCGCAACAGGTTTAGGGCTGAGACGGAATTGCCGGAAGGGAGGGCACCGTCGTACAGCTCTTGGGAGCGAAAGAGGAGTTCCTCACCGTCGAGACCGGTGAAAAAGTAGCCTCCTCCCCGCGTGTCGCGAAAAAGCCGGTCTTGCTCCGTCTGGAACTCAATGGCCGCTTCAAGGCGGGACGGTTCACCGGAGGCCGTGTAGGTTTCCAGCAGTCCCCAGATGAGATAAGCGTAATCGTCCAGGTAGGCCGGATAAGCGGCCTCACCCTCCCGATAGCGGGCCAGGAGCCGCCCGTCCGGCCGGCGCAGGCGAGTCATGATGAAGTCCAGGGCCCTCTCGGCTGCGTCAAGGTAGCTTTGTAGGTCCAAGACGCCGGCCGCTTTGCTTAGGGCGGCGATCATGAGCCCGTTCCAACCGGCTAGAATTTTGTCGTCTTTATGAGGGTGAATCCTCTTTTCGCGCGCTCCGAAAAGTTTTTGCCTGGACTCGGTCAAGCGGCGTTCGAGTTCGGTTGAGTCGAGGTTTCTCTCTCGGGTCAGTCGCTGAAAATCCGTCCCAATCAGATTGGGAATGCTTTTGCCTTCGAAATTCCCCGCTTCCGATATGCCGTATGCGGCACAAAACAGTTCCGCCGCCTCAGTTCCCAACACTTCTGCGATTTCCCGGGGGGACCAGGTGTAGAATTTTCCTTCACTCCCTTCGGAATCGGCATCTTCGGCGGAGTAAAAGCCTCCTTCAGGAGAAGTCATCGTTCTGAGGACGTAGGTCAGAATCTCCTCGACTTTGCGTCCATCCTGATCTCTGTGGCTTGCCTGGAACGTTTCGGCGTAAGCGATCGCCAGCAGGGCGTTGTCATAGAGCATTTTTTCAAAGTGCGGGATGAGCCAGCGCTCGTCCGTGCTGTAACGGGAAAAGCCCAAGCCGATATGGTCATAGATTCCTCCCTGGCCCATCCCGTCCAAGGTTTTCTCAACCATTGCCAAGGCCCCACTTGTGGGGTGGGCCAGGGCGTAGCGGAGGAGGAAAGTGAGAGTATGGGGAGTGGGGAATTTGGGGGGACGCCCGAAACCGCCCCACTCCGGGTCAAAAGACCGACTTAAAGCTTCGAAGGCCCGGTCGAAAAGGGCATCCTGATCCTCGGATTCCCATGGGCTTTCACTCTGGACCAAGGAGCCCCGACCTTTTTGCTCAACTGGGAGGGTATCAGTGTCAGCAGGTCCTTTCTGCCGACCTTGCAGGGCGGACACAATTTCCTTGGCCGACGCCCTCAGGTCCGCTTCCCGGCTTGACCACAGGTCCCTTATTTGTCCCAAGATTTCGATCAGTCCCGGCCGGCCCCAGCGTTGGGCCTTGGGAAAGTAAGTCCCCGCGAAAAAGGGCTCCCTCTCCGGGGTCATGAGAATGGTCAGGGGCCAGCCCGCGGACCCGGTCAGGGCCTGGCAGAATTCTATGTAGAGGTGATCGACATCCGGGCGTTCTTCGCGGTCTACCTTGATCGAAACGAAATGGGCGTTTAACAATCCGGCTACAGAGTCGTCTTCAAAAGATTCATGCGCCATGACGTGGCACCAATGGCAACAAGCATTATTTTCACAACTAAGAATACCCAATAGATAAGAAAATGGGTTTGTTCTCAGCTTTCGCCTTATCAAACGCTTCTTTTCCCCAAGGGAACCAGTCAACAGGATTATTGGCATGTTGAAGTAAATAGGGTGATTTTTCCTTGGATAATCTATTGGGTTTACTTATAATAGTCATATGGGCACCACCTCCTTTTTGCCTTTATCGACGCTCAGCTTAAGCTGAACGAGTTCACTCGCGATTAGTATATCCAAGCCAATGCTCCACTACGCATTTGCAGATGAGGAGAATGTCAGAGGTTCGTACGGGCGAATAAGTCGGCCATGACCCGGTGTCCGAGGACATTGGGGTGAAAATGGTCGGGCCCGAGAAGAATCTCTTCTTGGCCGCGGAAAGCGCGGTCTACCGGTACCAGGATGCCGTGGTATTTTGTGCACCAGGCGGCGAGAATTCGGTTGGCTCCCAGCAAGAGATCCTCAGCCAGCCTGCTCCATGGGGCATAAGGGCCGCCCGGCAGCGGGTTGTAGAGTGACGCGATCTTAATGGCGGCCAAGCCGTTCAGCCGGCGCAGGCTTTCGCCGAGTCCGTCCAGGTTGTGCTTAAGCAGCAAGAGGGGAGAGGAGTTCTGCGCCGTCAGATTTTCGGGCCGGGTCTCTGTGAGAAGATCATTGGAACCGATAGTCAAGGTGATGAGCGTGGATCGACTCACTTGGTTCCGGATGGTCCGGTCGGTCAACATGGTGATGAGACCCGTTGCCGTCAGCCCGTTTGTCCCTAGGTTGGCATACGCCAGAGCAGGATTATGGTTCCGCAGCATTCTGTAATAGACGGAGGCGAAGGCCCGCTTGGGTCCCACGCCATAACCGGCGGTCAGGGAGTCCCCCAAGGCGAGGTAGAGCGAAGTCATTGACAGATCACCACCAAAATTTGCCATGCGTTTTGAACTAATATAGCTAATACAGGGTATGATTGAGATGGATATGTCGTGTCAGCGGGACTTTCACTGATCGCCTTCTTCCGGCACGATGCAGAGGAAACGGAAGTCTTCCGCACCGCCGTTAAGAAATTGGTGCATTTCTCCCGCCGGAACATAGGCATAGGAACCCGGCTCAAGGGTGAAGTCTTTTCCGCTCAAATGCAACACTCCGCTTCCCGAGATCACGTAGTTGATGTGGGGCCAGGGATGGCTGTGCCGCGGGGAGCAGCCGTTTTCCCCTAGGGCAAAGAGGCGCATAACCCAGCCTTCCCAACCCTCGCGGGGTGAAACCAAGACCTTTTTTACGACATTCCTCATTTGTCCGTTGTCCAGGCGGGTGCCCAATTGATCTTTTTCATTTCCGACGATCATCATGGATTCCTCCTCATCTTCGATGTTGGCTATAGTTTACGCCAAACGGGGGCCGTATACAATCGGGGGGGCAATGCGACCGAGACACTCCCGTCCCGGGCCTCTGGCCTGAACACGACATGGGCAACCGCTAGGTTCAACTATTTTTTTGTTTTCCGGCGACAACCCCTTGACAATTGTCCGGGTTGGAACTAATATCTCTTTGTAACATGCATATTGCTCTTAACGCGTGTTAAGGGGAGTAGCGAGCGGCAGGAGTGCCGTGGATAGGTCGTCAGAACGGTTGAAATTTCAACCCGGCCTATCCCCAAGAATCTTGGTTGCAAGACCTTACCTGAGGGTGAGGTCTTTTCTAGTTTCCGGTAGAGGCCGATCCTTCAGGCGCGAGGAGCAAAGGGCCGGGGAAGGGGGAATAGGCAAAAGAGCACTTCGCAGTGACAACAAATCTGCTCTCAATCTGTAACAAAAGGTCCTGTCAAAACGTAGTTAAAGCGAAGAAGAATGGTTTCCGCAGTGCGTTGCGGAAGGCGTATTCACCAAGGAGTTGGGGATAAGCGCATTCCGAGAAGCGGAGGTATTTCGAGAAGCGTATTCCAAGGAGAGGTATTCCGAGAAACGTATTCCAAGGAAAGGTATTCCGTTGTATCATGTATTTATGAAAGGTTTAGCAAAGAAAGGGGACGTTTAACCGTGGGTGTATTTAGCAAAGTCAGGGACCTCTTGCAAGCGAACATTATGGATATCGTGAACAAGGCGGAAGATCCGGAAAAGATGCTTAACCTTTATGTCGACAGGGCCACCGAAGAAGTGCGCAATTTCCAGATTCAGGTTAACCGCGCAGTGGCAGACAAGATCCAGCTTGAGGAAAAAATTCAGGCTCTGAACAAAGAAATTTCTCAACGGAGCGAGCAAGCCGCCTTGGCGGTGCAACAGAACCGGGACGATCTGGCGCGGACCGCTCTAACTTTGAAGAAAGAAGCGGAGAACAGCCTGGCCGACTATCAGGCACAGCTGAGTGACCAAGAGAAAGCGGTCAGCGATTTGCAGGAGAATCTGCGCCTGCTGACGGAGAAATTGGGTAAGGCCAAAATAGAGCGGGACAATCTGGTCATGCGGGAACGCCGGGCGCAGACCATGAAAAAGGCCAACGAAGCGGTCTCCGGTTTGTCGAGCCGCGACCCGCTGGGAGATATTGACCGGATGAAGGACCGCGTGGACCGTATGGAGGCGGAGGCTAAAGCTTCCCGGACTATGGTAGAGTCCAATAGTGTCGAGGATCAATTTGCGGACTTGGAGAAAGGAAAGACATCCGCGGCCGTGGAAGACGAGTTGGCGCAGCTTAAGGCCAGTCTAAAAAAAGACGAGTAAAGAAGGAAATCGCCAGGAGCAAGTTCTGGGATAGGGAACAATAAGAGGGACGAAACCAAAGGGAAAAGAACCGGCCGCTCCCTATAGAAGCAAGTACACAGACGGGGACCCGGCCGGTTCCGGCCAGAGGATGCGGACAGAGGGCATGCGGTTGTCTGTCCGCAAGAAGAAAGTTCACAGGGAGCATACGGAAAGAGCCGAAGCTCTACCGCATATCGAGAAAAGTTTCCGAAGAAGCTTCACAGGAAGTATACGGAAGGAAGACAGGAAGTATACGGAAGGAAGAAAGAGGAGTAAATCGGCCTCATCCGGTATACTATTAAGAAGAGGACTGGAAGCCAACGCCTAAGTTTTCGCCTAGAAGTTCCGGCTTCTTGGCGGCGCGTAAGCGGGGCAGCTCATACTCCGGTGCCGAGAGAAGGTTAAGAGCGGGATTCTTGAAGAGTAAGGGCTTGACAGCCTATCTGTGAAATTGCAAGGTGATAAGATGAGGACAGGGACGAAAAGAGTTCTTCTATTCTGCTCAACTCTGGCTCTGCTGGCGGTCCAAGCCAACTTAGCCTTGGCCCGCGGAGGGGGAGGATTGGGCGGAAGTCTGGGCGGGGGCAGTTTCGGCGGCGGAGGATTTTCCGGAGGGGGTTTCTCCGGGGGAGGATTCTCCGGTGGGTTTTCCGGCGGCATGGGCGGCTTCAACTTCATGCCCTTTTTCTTGGGGGGCGGTGGCTTTGGCGGAGGCGGTTCCGGCGGGCTTTTCAGCCTGATTTTTCTTTTGGTTGTTCTCTATCTCGTTTTCAAAGCGATGCGCTCGGGCGGGGGAGGCTGGCAAAACCGGCAAAACCGGCCTTACAATCGGGGCAATGGCAATCCTTACAATCGAGGCCCCAGACCGTTGAGGCGGGAGGAATCGGTTGAACCGGTCGATTTGACAGGCCGCCCGATCAGCAACCATGAGGAATTGCAACGTTTTGCCAAAGCGATTTCGTTTACCAGGGAAAACATGGCGTATTTTGCTCAGACGTTTCCCCGCTGGGATCGTCCCCTGTTAGTGGCCAGGGTGAGGCAGGTCTTCTTCTGGCTGCAGGATGCCTGGAGCCGGGGGGATCTTTCGGGGGGTGAGGATTACTTGACCCCGAAGCTGGCGGCGGACTACCGGGAAAAACTGGCGGCGATGCGGGGACGCGGCGAGCGCAACATGATTAAAGAGCCCATCCTTGAACCCGACGAAGTGGAATTTGTTCACAGCCATTTGGACGAAAACAGTCAGCATTTCATGGCCATGATTTTTGCCAGTCTGATTGACTATACCACTGACGCCCAGGGACGCCGGGTTTCGGGCGATGATACCCACCGCTTGTATTTTACGGAGTTCTGGGAATTTTTCTGGCAAGATGACAAGTGGGTTCTCGCCAATATCTACCAGGAAGATGCCCTGGAAGTGGCCAGATTGGCCCGGGGCGACGAACAATAGACCCGGCAGACAGCGGAGAGACAAAGCCTGAAGACAAAACGGAGATCAGAAGCGGAAACAAAGTACAGAGCAGAGAAACAAAACAAGATAGCAAGTAGAGATGACTCAAGCAGAGATGACTCAGGGAATTTGGCCCTGAGTCATCTCTTTTCTCCGGAGGTGTCCTAAGTGCGGCTTACGGCGCCGGCGCAGTGGAGGATTGTGGCACACGGGGCGAAACCGGGATTGCAGCGAGCGGGGGGCGAGCGGGGAGAGGGAGAGAGCCGCGCAAGGCGCCGGAGAATCTCCGGACGGCCGCGGTCCCGGTCTGCGGCCCCGGTCTAGTGCAGGAAGGGAAAAGCGGCCAGTAAGGCAAAAACTTCGGCGAGCTCAATGGTGGCTCCGTAGATGTCACCGGTGAGGCCTCCCAGGTGCCTGGAGACCCGCCAGGAAAATAACCCGGCCAAAGCGGAGGCAGCCACCATAGCCGCCAGCCCCGCAGGGCCGAGAAACCAAACGGCGAAGGCCAGGATGATCAGGCCCTCCGAGGCGAACACCAGCCAGCGGGAGGCTTCATGAAACCCTTGCCCCACGCCTTCCTTGCGGGCGTAGGGAAAGCCGATGACGCCAATGAGGAAAGCCCAGCGGGAAATCATGGGCATGAGGAGGAGGATTCCCATGTCCGCCGGTTTGAGGCTGGCCAGCAGGGAGAACTTGAGGAGGAGGAGAGCCGCCAGGCTCATGGAGGCGTGAGCCCCGACGCGGCTGTCTTTCATAATTTCCAACTTGCGTTCCGGGGTGCGGGCGGACAGAAGCCCGTCCATACTGTCCATGAAACCGTCAAGGTGGATTCCCCCGGTCAGGGCTAATTCCAGGGCCAGAAGAATTGCCCCCACAACCAGGGGAGGATAGTAGGGGCCGGTGAGGCGTCCGGCCAGCCAGAGGAAGCCCCCGAGGATCAAGCCGACCAAAGGATAATAGTGTTGACTGTGTTTAAGCTCCGCAGCGTCGATGTTCTCGGGGGCCGGGAGGGGCAGGCGGGTTAAGAAAGTCAGGGCGATCATCAGTCCGCGCACGGTTTACTCCCGGGCCTTGGGGCGGGATAGCAAAGTTGTCCCGCTCCTTTTGATTTCCAGGGGATAACCGGCCACAACCAGATAGACCCCGTCTGCCGCCTGAGCCAGAATCTGATTGCTCTGACCGGCCAAATCCCGGTAGAGTCTGGATAAGGGCTGATCGGGCACAATCCCTTGCCCTACCTCATTGGTTACACAGATGAAGCCGGCGGGAAGTTCCCGGGCGATCCCCGCCAGTTCCTCGACTTTCGGCAGGATCTCCGCCTCCGCCCGTGCCTGGAAATTCGGGGGTAGGGTGTCCCGGCCGATCACTTCCTCTCCGGGCCAAAGCCGCAGGAGAAGATTGGACAACCAAAGGGTGACACAGTCCATGAGGACCACGGATTCCCGGGCCTCCGCCAGCGAGCGTAAAGCCCGGGCAGGTTCATAAGGCTCTTCGATGAGGGACCAGTGGGTGGGTCTCGCCGAGCGGTGTTTGGCGACCCGGCGGGCCATTTCTTCGTCCCTAATTTGAGCCGTGGCCAGGTAAGTGACGGGTAAGCCCGCTTGAACGGCCAAATCTTCCGCCAAGCGGCTTTTGCCGCTGCGGGCTCCCCCGGTTACCAGAATTAAACGCGACATCTCAATACATCAACCTTCTTTCTCGCTCACCCCGGCATCCGCAAAAGTGGCCATCTCGTTCAGGATATGGAGGGAGGCTTCGATGAGATAAAAGCTCAAGGCGGCACCGGTACCTTCTCCCAGTCTCATGTTGAGGTTGAGCATAGGTTCGAAGCCCAAAAAGGCCAGGGCTTTGCGGTGGCCCGGTTCCACCGAACCGTGGGAGGGGAACATGTAGGAAACAGAGAGGGGAGACAAACGGGCGGCGATCATGGCTGCGGCAGTGGATATGAAGCCATCGATGACGATCGCTGTCCGGGCGGCCGCGGCTTGCAGGATGGCCCCCGCTATGGCCGCGATCTCGAGGCCCCCGACTTTAGTCAGGACATCGAGGGCATCCTCGGGATCAGGCTTATTTACTGCCAGGGCCCGACCCAGCACTTCCCGTTTTTTGGCCAAAGCGCTGTCATTGATGCCGGTACCGCGGCCCACGACTTCGGCCAGGGGTGCCCCCGTTAACACCGCGACAATGGCCGAACTGGGAGTCGTATTGCCGATGCCCATGTCCCCGGTGGCCAAGAGGTTATTTCCGGCTTGAATGGCATCCCCAGCCACCTCCGCTCCGACCAAAAGCGCTTGCAAGGCCTCTTGCCGGGTCAGCGCCGGCCCCACGGCCATATTCTTTGTCCCATTGGCGACCCTGTGGCGCATCAAATCGGCCGGTTCCAGAGGAAAGGCGACTCCGACATCCGTGCAGATCACTTGCGCCCCGGCTTGGCGGGCAAGGGAGTTAATGGCTGCGCCCCCTTGGAGAAAATTATACACCATTTGCGGTGTCACTTCCTGGGGAAAGGCACTGACGCCCTCGGCGACGACGCCATGATCGCCTGCCATGAGCAAAACCGCTTTCTGTGTGATTTGGGGTTGAGCGGTTCCTTGAATTCCCCCCAGGCGTAGGGCCAGTTCTTCCAATTGCCCCAGACTGCCTTGCGGTTTAGTCAGTGAATCGAGACGTTCCTGGATCTTCGCCATGGCCTTGGTGTCCAAGGGTTCGATTCGGCGCAGGAGGGAATCAAACTTTTCTTCCAGCTCTTTCAAGGGTGGCAGGGATCGGTTCATGTGGCATTTCTCCTTTTCATTTTGTTTTCGGATGGGATAAAAAAGATCCCCGCCCACATTGTTTTGTGGACGGGGATTTTTCCGTCATCTCCGCTGCTCCCCACTCCCCGGGGAGTCTCTTGCGTTTCAGGCAGGTCTCCTGGCTCTCGAATCTTCACCTTTGCGCGCCTTCCCGGCCCGAAAGACCGGTGGCTTTGCGCAGGTTCATCGCACACAGTGGTGGGTCCGCGCCGGCTTGAACCGGCTTCCCTATTCTCCCCGAAGGGCACCTGAAACAGAATCCAGAATATTTACTTGCCCTAAGCATAACACAGATCTACCTTTGGGACAACGGGGTTCCGGAGACTTTTTCAGCGCGATTCATCCCCTCCCTGCAGAGGACGGTAGAGGGAAACGACTTCTCTCACGTCTTGTGAGCCGACTTCACAACCGGCTTTACTGATTCAGGTCGATGCGGCGGCCGCTGACGAGGTAGACGACTTCCTCCGCGATATTTGTGCAGTAATCTCCCATGCGTTCAAAGAAGCGGGCGACCAGGGTCAAATACGTCGCTTGCGTGATCGTCTTGGGGTCTTCCATCATAATGAGGAGGAGTTCGCGGAAAATCTGGCGATAAAGATGGTCGACCCCGTCGTCCATCTGGGACATCTCCCGGGCCATCTTTTCGTCTTCCTGACCATAGGCCTCCAAGCCGATTTCGATCATGTTCTGCACCGTATTGCTCATGCGCGGGATATCAATTAGGGGTTTAATCAAGGGTGTTTGGCCGATGCGGTTGGTCGTCTTGGCGACGTCCACGGCCAGGTCGCCCATGCGTTCCAAGCTGATGGAAATTTTAAAGCCGGAGACGATTTTGCGCAGGTCCCGGGCGAAGGGCTGCTGAGTCGCGATCAGAAACATGCATTTACCTTCGATCTCTGCCTGAAGATCGTTGATCCGGCTGTCTCCCGTGACGACCGTCTGAGCCAGAGTCAAATCCTGCTCTTTCAGCGATTGGACGGCCAGACCGATTTGACGGTTTACGGACTGCCCAAGTTCTACGATTCTTTGCCGGAGTTCCTCCAAAGCAGTGTCAAATTGCTGGCGGGTGGTCAACTTTAATTCCTCCTTGCAAGATCAACCGAAGCGCCCGGAGATGTAATCCTCGGTTCTCTTATCTGCCGGGCGTGTGAACAAAACCCCGGTATCATCCGCTTCGATAAGTTCTCCGTTGAGGAAAAACGCCGTGTGGTCCGAGACCCTGGATGCTTGATACATGTTGTGGGTGACGATACCGATGGTGTACTTCTGTTTGAGGACCGTTACCAATTCTTCGATCTTCATCGTGGAGATCGGGTCGAGTGCGGATGTGGGCTCATCCATCAAGAGAACCTCCGGTTCCACGGCCAACAGCCTGGCGATGCAGAGGCGCTGCTGCTGTCCGCCCGAAAGCCCCAGAGCGGACTTGTGGAGACGGTCTTTGACTTCATCCCAGAGGGCGGCGCCGCGCAGGCTCTTCTCGACCGTTTCGTTCAGACGGTGCTTGCGGACCTCGCCGTGGATACGCGGGCCATAGGCGACGTTTTCAAAAACGGACTTGGGAAAAGGATTAGGCCGCTGGAATACCATCCCGACCCTCTTCCGTAATTGTACCACATCCATGTCAGGACTATAAATTTCCTGACCGTCAATTAAAACGCGGCCGAGAATTTTAACATTCGGCAGGAGATCGTGCATGCGGTTTAAGGTTCGCAAGAAAGTCGATTTGCCGCAGCCTGACGGTCCGATGAAAGCCGTGATGCTCTTCTCCGGCATGACGATGGAGACATCTTTTAAAGCCTGGTTGTCACCGTAGTATAAGTCGAGATTTTTTACGACAATTTTATCTTCCATAAAATTAATGCCGTCTCCTTTATCAACACTCCGCATATCTACACAACGTACACTAAGGGCGCCCCGCAAAAACGGGGCGAGAAAAACCTAGCCGCGTTTTCCGCTTAAACGGTGCTGCAGCCAGCGGCTGGGTAAAGCCAGAAGTAGGTTAAAGGCCAGAGCCACCAGTACGAGCAGGGCGGCGGTGCCGTTGGCGACGCGGCCGGCGTGGGTTCCCGGCAACGGGTTGGCTTGGACGGCGTAGAGATGGACAGCGAGAGTCTCGCCGGGCGCCGTCAGGCGCAGATCAAAGAGATGGCGCGAGACGCTCATCCCCGCCGTAAAAATGAGAATGGCTGTTTCCCCCAGGGCTCGTCCCGCCACAAGGGTTGTGCCGGTGACCAGGCCGGGCAGGGCGGTGGGCAGGATGACTTTACGCAGGGTTTGCCACATGGTGGCGCCCAAAGCCAGGCTGGCTTCCCTGTAGCTCGCCGGAACAGTCCGGAGAGATTCCTCGGTCACCCTGACCAGGACCGGAAGGTTCAAGAGTGCCAGGGTGGCTGCTCCGCCCAAGATGGTAAAACCGAGTTTGAACACATTGACAAAGATGATCATACCAAAAAGTCCGAGTACGATGGAGGGGACGGTGGCCAAACTTTCCGTGCTTAAACGCATGACGTCCGTGAGTTTGTTCTTCGGGGCGTATTCCGCCAGGTAAATTCCGGCGCCGACTCCCACCGGCAAGGAAAAGACCAAAGAGAGAAAAAGGATGTAGAAAGAATTAAAAAACTGCCCCCCGACTCCGTTCGGGCCTGTAAGGAACTGAGGATTTAGGACCGGCAGACCCCGGCCCAAGATAAAAAACAGGAACCAAGCCAGAATTCCGACGATCACGAGAGCCGCCAACCAAAGGAGGAGAGTCGCAAGGGCATCTGTTTGTTTCGCTTTCACTTGGCTTCTCCTTTCTGTATGCCCAGGCGGACAAGGATGATCAGAGCCAAAGAAATCAAAAGAAGAACCACCGACATCATGAAAAGGGCATCGTTCCAAGTCGAACCATAGGGAGTATTCCCCATTTCCATGACAATATCGCTGGTTAAGGTGGATGTAGGTGTGACTAAGGAGTGAGGAAAGAGAGGGGAGTTGCCGATGACCATCTGCACCGCCATGGTTTCGCCAATCGCCCTGGCCATCGCCAGGATGACGGCGGTGAGAATGCCGGGTTTGGCCGCCGGCAGGAGCACCCGCCAAATGGTCTGCCAGCGCGTGGCCCCTAAAGCCACAGAGGCTTCCTCATAACTGTCCGGCAGGGCACGCAGGGTATCTTCAGAGATACTGATGATCGTCGGCAAAATCATGACAGCCAGGACCAAGCCGGCCGCCAGGAGCCCGAATCCTGTAGCCGAGCCTGTCGTCTTGCGGATTATTTTGACGAAGACGACAATCCCCACGTAACCGTAAACCACCGACGGAATGCCGGCAAACAGTTCCGTGACCGGACGCAGCACCGAGCGGAGGGAAGGGGGAGCAATTTTGCCCATAAATACGGCACCGGCTAAGCCCAAGGGCGCACCAAGAATGATAGCGATAAAGGTTGTCCCAAGCGACCCCGCGATAAAAGTGAGAATGCCGTACTGCCCTCGGTCCGGATTCCACCGACTCGAGGTGAAGAATTCCAGGGGAGTGACATGGCGGAAGGTGGCTAATCCCTGTTGGCCGACAAACCAGAGGATTGAAAGAATAACCAGGGAGACAAGTACGGCACAGCCGATAAATAAGTAGCGGGTAAGTTGATCATTTACGGAAGTCCACGACGTTTTTCGAGGCAAAAAAACACCTCCGATTTCGCAAATTCTATCAACTTTACCGTAACCTGCCCCCGTTAAAATAATGTTAATCCAATGTTAAGTTTCTGTTAAATATTCGCGCTTTCACACAATCTCGACCTTATTTGTCCTCAGCCAAGAGTCCACTTGAATGAGAAAAGCAAACATCTGTGGGGTGTCCATGAGCTGTCCGAACCAGGGACGCCCGGAAGGAAGAGTGGACGAGATCTCGATTAAGGCCCGCAGGGCGGGCACATTGACCAGGGGTAAGAGCGGTGAACTGCGGTCGGCCAGAATTCGGCTCAACCAAGTGCTGACCGCTTTAAGGTAAGCGGGATGATGGGTTTTGGGGTAGGGGCTTTTCTTACGCCAAAGAATGTCCTCCGGAAGCAACCCGGCCAAGGCCTGGCGCAGGAGCCCTTTCTCCCGCCCCGCCAGCATCTTGATTGACCAGGGGATATCCCAGACATACTCGACCAAGCGATGATCACAGAAAGGAACCCGGATTTCCAGCCCTGTGGCCATGCTCATCCGATCCTTGCGATCGAGCAGAGTCGGCATGAAGCGGGTGAGAGTGAGATAAGAAATTTCGCGCAGGCGCTGTTCCCGGGCTTTTTCCTCCGGGGTGAGTTTTTTTGTGCCGTCTTCTTCCTGAGGAGGGATCTCGGCCAGGGCCTGGGAATAGCGGTATTCCAAATATTCCTCAGGGCGGAGGAGTTGTATGAGCTCGGGAGACAGCACCTCCAAACGGTTGTCGGTGTGGAGGGACCAAGGAAAAGTTGTGGCCTGAAGCGCTTCCGCCCGGTGAAACCAGGGGTAGCCGCCGAAAACCTCGTCGGCGCATTCACCTGATAAGCCGACTGTGATCTGACTTTTGATGTCACGGCAGAAGAGAAGGAGGGATGAGTCGATATCCGCCATCCCCGGAAGATCCCGGGCCTGGACCGCTGAAATCAAGGCGTCGGCGAGTTCGGGGGTGTCGAAGCAGGAGGGGTGATGTTCGGTCCGCAGAAGCCGGACGACGCGCTCAATCCATGGGGCGTCTGGGTTTGGTTGAAAATCATTGGCTTGGAAATACTTATCATTGTCGACATAGTCCACAGAGAATGTTTTCAAGGCGCCTTTTCCTTCTTCAGCCTGTACTTGAGCGGCGACCGCCGTGATGGCGGTGGAATCGAGGCCGCCGGAAAGAAGGGTGCCGATGGGAACGTCAGAGATTAGCTGGCGCCGGACTGTGTCCAGGAAGAGTTCCCGCACTTTGCGGACGGTTGTTTCCGGGTCATCCCGGTGAGCGTGATTGGGGAGGACCCAGTAGGGTTGAGTCGTGAGTCCTTGGCGGGAAAAAAAGAGGAGATGGCCGGGTTTTAGTTCGTGCATTCCCCGGTAGATCCCTTCGCCGGGAGTTCGCGCCGGACCAATGAGGAAGATTTCCGCTAACCCTTGGCTGTCCACGCGCGGCCGAATCTGGGAGTTAGCGAGTAAGGCTTTGATTTCGGACGCAAAAAGAAAGCGCTTTCCGTCCTCATAGTAGAAAAGCGGCTTGACGCCCAGCCGGTCACGGGCGAGGAACAACCTTTCCCGCGCTTCGTCCCAAATCGCGAAGGCAAAAATCCCGTTAAAGCGTTCGACAGAGGCGGGGCCCCAAGCTAAGTACGCTGTGAGCAGGACCTCGGTGTCTGAGTGTCCCCGGAAACTGTAACCCAAGGCTGACAACTCCCGGCGCAGGTCCTCCGTGTTGTAGAGTTCGCCGTTATAGGCGAGGACGCAGGCGTTTTCCCCTTGACGCCGGAGCATGGGCTGGCGCCCCCCTTCCGGGTCTATGACGACCAGGCGCCGGTGCCCGAAGGCCACATGCGGGGAAACCCAGTGCCCCTCATCGTCCGGCCCCCTTGGAGTGAGCTTTTGAGTCATCTTCACCAACGTTTCTTTTTCCGAGCGGAGATCCCGCTCCCAATCGACCCAACCCACGATGCCACACATATGTTTCCCATCCTTTCACAAAAAGAGCTGGCAGGTATTCAGCGAATTTCGCTATAGGATATGAGGTGTTTCGCTGGGAGGTGACAGGAAGACGGAAAGGACGGCGAGTGAGGCATAGGGGGACAGTCTGGTCAAATGTTCCGTCGCTGTAGGGGTTCTCGCGAAGCACGCATGGGGGTCTGGGCGAGACCTTAAAATTATACTCGACAGGTCGGGAGATCGAGGACGTGCAGAGAGAGCGGGGAGGAGGAATGGAGATGCTTTGGGTCGGCGGTGGGGTGGCGGTGCTTTTGGCGATCATGGAAGTGGGTATTGTTCTATTCCGGGAAAACCGGGATCCCGCCAGGACTATGGCCTGGATACTCATCTTGGCCCTGTTGCCGGGAGTGGGTTTTTTTATCTACGTGCTGTTCTCCGCTCAAAGAGCCCGTTTCCGGGACAAGCATTTCAATTTGGCCACCCTGGAGGAGATCGCCGGAGCGGCGGGGGCGAGGCCGGAGCGAGAGGAACAGTTGAGCGAGGAAGAAGGGAAGAAACTTGCCCGTCTCCTCCTCAACAGCGCTTTGGCACCCTTAACGGAGGCGAACAGTGTTAAGGTCTATCAGACCGGGCAAGAGAAGTTCAAACATCTGCTAGAAGCCCTGGCGGGCGCCAAACACCATATCCATCTGGAGTACTATATTTTTCGCGACGACGTCATAGGAGGGCAAATTAAGAACCTGCTCCTGCAAAAATGTTCACAAGGGGTGGAAGTCCGCTTTTTGGTGGACGGGATGGGAAGTCACGCTCTCTCCCGCGCTTTTTTTGCCGAACTCAAAGCAGGCGGGGTGAAAACCGGAGTTTTCGCGCCTCTGCGGCTTCCGGGCCTCCTGCGCAATCTCAACTTCCGCAACCATCGCAAGATCGTGGTGATTGACGGACGAGTGGGCTTCATCGGGGGGTTCAATGTTGGGGATGAATATCTTTCCGCTCGTCCGGAAGTGGGGTTTTGGCGTGACACACACCTTGAGCTCCGGGGCCGGAGCGTTCATTTTCTCCAGGCGGCATTTCTCAATGACTGGCATTTTGCCACCCGGGAGCGCTTAACAGCGGAGCCGTATTTTCCTCGCGTTGATCAGGCGAAGCAGGCGAGGGTTCAAATCATCGCCAGCGGGCCCGACCAGGATTGGAGGCCCTCCCTGCAGCTTTTCTTCACCCTCTTGACCGGAGCCAGAGAGAAAATCTATATCGAGACACCCTATTTCATTCCGGACGCCGGAACGATGATGGCTTTGGAAGCGGCGGCCTTAAGCGGGATCGATGTGCGTTTGATGACCCAGGGGGTTCCGGATCACAAAATAACCTTTTGGGCCTCCCGTTCCTACTTCGCCGATCTCCTGCGGGCCGGAGTCAAGATCTACGCTTATAAAAAAGGGATCCTGCACAGCAAAGCCGTCTTGGTAGACGGCAAATACGGGATGGTCGGGTCAACCAACTTCGACATAAGAAGTTTTGAATTAGATTTCGAGATCAATGCTCTCATTTACGAGCGCAAGGTTGTGGCGAGACTGGAAGACGGTTTTGCCCGGGATGTCCAAGACGCGGAAGCGATAAACCCGGAGGTTTTTGAACAGCGACGACTGGGTGAGCGCCTGCGTGAAGCAGCGGCCAAACTTTTGGCCCCCGTCCTTTAGCGCGGCCGGCCAGGACATTACAGAAACGCGGACAGGGCCGAAAGCCCATGGTTGTGGGATGAAGGCGGCCTGTTCAACTTTTTTCTCGGGATGAAACGACAGGCCCTGGTTACACTAGGACTGAGGTGATTAGATATGCCCAGAAACGATGGCAATAAAATGCGCAAAGAAGAAGTGGCAAAGATTGAACAGACCCTGCACAATATCCGGAAGAACGAAAAGTTTCTGGAGGAAAACGCGGGGGAGTTGACCCCCCATCAACTGAAAGACGTAAAAGAACACTTGGCCGCCAAAAAGAAGTTCTTGGCGGAGGAAGAAGGAACACTCCCCTGATCTCACGCCCGGACGAATAAAGGGATGTCCTTGCGGACATCCCTTTCCGAGTTTCCGGCTCTTTCTTTACAGCCGGTTGCCGTTCTGCAGATTCTGCTCGGCGAACTGGATCATCCTCTTGGTCATCTGGCCACCAACGGATCCGTTTTCACGGCTGGGCCGGTCACCACCGAGCTGAACGCCTAACTGATTGGCAATCTCGTACTTGAACTGATCCAAGGCTTGAGAAGCCCCCTGCAATGCGGGTTGGTTTGTGTTTCTTTCTCCTGCCATTAGTGGTTCCCTCCTTAAGTGAATAGTGGATGTATTGGAGACGTTCTTATTATCTGTCGTTGGGTCAAGATTACTCAGGTAATTGTTGTCCGTAACCTCATATTTATCCAATTGAGGAATAAAAGGGGCCCGTGTTAAGTATAAAAATCTTAGCCAGAGGTCTGTGACTTTGGCGTCATTCATGCTATAATAATAATTTGCGAGACTTGCAAAGGACTGTTCGGAAGAACTGTTTGAAGGAGACAAGGAGTTTGAAGGCAAGCGATCTAAATGCGGAAATGAGCGGGCGGCTGCCGGAGGACAGGGAGACCGCCAAGCGCAAGACTGAATTAAAACGGGAAATCGACTCAAGGCGGACTTTCGCCATTATTTCCCACCCGGATGCGGGCAAGACGACTCTGACGGAGAAACTCTTGCTTTTTGGCGGGGCAATCCGCCTGGCGGGTTCTGTCAAGTCACGCAAGGCGGAAAGGTATGCCACCTCGGACTGGATGGAGTTGGAACGACAGCGCGGTATCTCCATCACGTCCAGTGTGATGCAGTTTGAATACCTTGGGCATATCATCAATATCCTGGATACCCCCGGTCACCAGGATTTCAGTGAGGACACCTACCGTACCCTGACGGCAGCCGACAGTGCCGTGATGATCATTGACGGAGCCAAAGGGGTGGAAGCCCAGACCATTAAATTGTTCCAGGTTTGCCGCAGGCGGGGGATTCCGATCTTTACTTTCATTAACAAGATGGATCGCGCGGCCAAAGACCCGCTGGACCTGATGGATGAGGTGGAGAAAGTCTTAGGGATTGAAGCCTGCGCCATGAACTGGCCGATTGGCATGGGCAGCTACTTCAAGGGAATTTATGACCGGGAGAAGGGAACAGTGGAGCGTTTCCGCCCCGGAGGCAGTCATAAGACCGCGGAGACGGCTCTCTCCGGCTCTTTAACGGATAAAGAGGTGCGGGAAGGGATTGGGGCCGATTTGCTCGCGGCCTTGGCGGAAGAGATCGAGCTTTTGGATCTGGCCGGGAACACTTTTGACCGCGGTAGGGTCAGCCGGGGAGAGGTAACCCCGGTATTTTTCGGCAGTGCCTTGAATAATTTCGGAGTGCCCCAGTTTCTCGCGAGTTTTTTGGACTTGGCGCCGGGGCCTCAGCCGCGCGAGAGTAATTTGGGCCGGCTCGAGCCCGACTCCGCCGAGTTCGCGGGCTTTGTCTTCAAGATCCAGGCGAATATGGATGCTTCACATCGAGACCGGATCGCCTTTATCCGCATCTGCGCGGGCCGCTACGAAAGGGGAATGACCGTGGTTCACACCCGTTCGCACCGGCGCTTGCGCTTGGCGCAGCCGCAGCAGATTTTTGCTCAAGAGCGCACGATCCTGGACGAGGCCTACGCCGGGGACATCATCGGCGTTCATGATAATGGGACCTTGCGGATTGGCGACGTCCTGGCGGAAAGAGACGGCTTGGAATTTGAAGCCATGCCCTTTTTCAGCCCCGAAAACTTTGCCAGGGTCAGCATTGCCAATGCCCTTAAACGTAAGCAATTCATTAAAGGCATCCAGGAACTGCAGGAGGAAGGGGCAATTCATGTCTTCCGGGATCCGCACCTCGGAGTGGAAGCTCCGATCATCGGAGTCGTCGGCCAATTGCAATTCGACGTCTTGGCTTACCGCCTGCGTGAGGAGTACGGTGTTCCCGTCGGCATTAACCATTTAGCCTATGGCTTGGTGCGCTGGGTGGCCGCGGAGGAGCCCAATCTCAAACTTCTCAAAGATTCCAACATGAGCCTGGTGGTATTAGACAAAGACGACAATCCGGCAATCCTGCTTCTCGACCAATGGAAGGCGGATTGGATGAGCGAAAGATACGGCATCAAGTTCTATCCCCGGCCTCTAGGGTAGACGCGGTTCGCCGCCTGACAAAAAAAACCTTGCTCTGGCGGTGTCACTCGCTGAGCAAGGCCTCTTTGCGTTGTTTGGCTGAGATTCCCCCTGTTCCGGACCTCAGAAACTGATGCACTGGGTGCAATTATCGCGGTCGGAACACTCAGAACAGGATGGGGGCGGTATGAGGGCATCGTGGCTATTGTCTTTCGGCGCCAAATCAGACACATCAATCCCTCCTCTTCATCATCTTTTATCGACCAGGACACATCTCTTTTCAACTATTATAATACAGAGGCCTTGGAGGAATCAACCAGTTCTTACATAAAAGTTGTTGATTGCCAGTATAGTTATATAACAGATCTACTTTCCGCAAAGTCTCGCAGCCGGAGGCGGGCTCCGTGAAACTATTCAGAAACGGATCCCCGGCCCGCAAATGGGCCGCCTCCGGGGCAGGAAAGAGTTGATTTGGGAAACCTAACGGATATAATAAGGAGTAGTTGTCAGGAACTCAATGGGAAGGAGACGGCAATGATGAACAAGATTCAAATGAAAGCTTCCACGGCGCTTTTCCCGGTTCCCACGGTTCTCGTCAGTTCCCGCCTGGGAAGTGAGAGCAACATCGTCACTATTGCTTGGACGGGAATCATGAATTCGGTACCCCCCATGGTGTATGTCGGGATCAATCCGATCCGGCATTCTCATCGGCTGATTAAAGAGTCAGGGGAATATGTCATTAATATCCCGTCGGTGGAGCAAGCGGAAGTCACGGACTATTGCGGGACTGTGTCCGGTAAGAACGTTGATAAGTTTGCCGAGACCGGTTTAACGGCGCTGCCGGCCACAGAGGTTCAAGCTCCGCTCATCGCCGAATGTCCAGTCAATATCGAATGCAGGGTTAAGCAGGTTGTTTCCCTGGGAAGCCATGATGTTTTCATTGCGGAGGTCTTGTCGGTTCATTACAATGAAGATGTCCTTGACGCGAATGGGCGGCCTGACTTTCACAAAATCAAGCCTTACGGGTTTTGCGGGAACGAGTATTGGGCCTTACAGGAAAAGGTCGGTATTCACGGCTACAGTAAAGGACAAGTGAAGTAAAGAGGCAGGGTGTCCGGGTATGGGGGACTCACTCCCACCAGGGAATGCCCGGGAATGTATTGAATAAAGCGGGATATAGGGAGAGTGAATGTCGAGATGATCAGAAAAGCCAGTGAGATGCGCCGGGCCACCGTCCAGGGCCTGCGCGGAGGTCGAGGGAATGTCGAAATAACCCACATCTTGGAAGAAGAGAAGGGCGAGTTTGCCGGTAAAGGCCGGCTCTATGCCAAGAATGTCCTCAAACCGGGGGCTTCCATTGGGTTGCACCAACACGTGGGTGACTTCGAAGTCTATTTCATCTTGAGCGGGACGGGAACGATCAATGACGACGGAGCAGAATCTTTGGTAGGGCCCGGGGACATGGTGCTGACCCGCAACGGGGAAAACCACGCTTTGGAAAACACCGGGGATTCTGATTTAGTCCTAACTTCCTTAATCCTTTTTGACGGTCCTAAAGTCTGATTTAGAGCAAAGCCTTATGAATATTGACTTGTGAACATAGACCTATGAACATAAGCAAGCCCCCCGCGGCTGTCGCCGGCAGGGGGCTTGCAGGTTCACCGGTTCTTCGAATGCGGGGCCGTTCAGGCCGGGCCGCCTTTGCTGTAATAAACCGTTTGCGAGGCACACGGGAGGTAGAAGAAACCGCCGCCCGCGTCTTTGCCGGAAGCAGCCGGCAACGAAAGATTCCCGGCCAGATTCCGACCGAGGAAATCGTCCACCTCTTGTAAGACGTTGGGAGCCAGGGGATTGATCAGAATCACATGAGCGTGCGGCAACATGCCCTGGGCCGTCAAAGGCAGCTCAGAGAGGCTCGTGAGGACTGTCCAAATGCTGAGCGGCCGGCTGTTTTCAGTAGTGATGGATTCACTGACATAATGCAAGCGGGAGAACTGCTCGACAAAGGCAGCGTCTTTCCAGTAGTGTTCCGAGAAGTCAAGAAAGGTTCGCACCGGATGGGCAATGTTTCCTTCTCTCTGACGGGCAAAATTGGCCAGGCATTCGACAAATGTCGTGGTCCGGGGAACGTAGTTGCAGGAGGAAAAGTGGATTCCCGGGGTGGAGGGTTCAGCGATCCAACGCATGTCGGTGCCGTAAGGATCGACGTGGGTTAGGGGCACCGGAGAGCGAGCCTGGCTCAGGCGCTCTTGAGAATCGGTCAAAACAAGCTGGATCGTGTTCTCATCGCAAAAATGCTCGTCTTCCAAGAGGGACAGGAGCAACCGGGTTTTGCCGATGCCGGGAGTCCCGATGACCAAATGGTTGCCTTGCACGAAGTTTTGAAAGGGTTCGACTTCAAATTCCACAGGCATACCTTCTTTCCGCGAATTTTGTCCGCTTTTGTCCGGAGTCGATCGTTATGCCTTAGTATTCTGCATCAGGTCGAAGTTTCCTCTTCACGCGGAAAAAAAGCGTGCGCCCAGGGGAAGGGTCTCCGGTGCCAAGCGAAAAAGAAGAGGAACCCCGGAAAAGACAAAGGGGTCCCTCTTGCCGATTCTGTTTTCTCAAGCTTAACCTTCAATCACAGCCAGGATATCGCTGCGGCTTAAAATCATGTGGTCCGTGTTCTCGATTTTGATTTCGGTACCGCCGTATTTGGTAAAAAGGACCTTGTCACCCTCTTTGATTTTGCTTTGGAGATCTTCGTCCGTACCGACGGCGATGACCAGACCTTCTTGAGACTTTTCTTTGGCCGTGTCGGGCAGGTAAATCCCGCTCTGGGTTTTCTCCACCGGATCCACGGGTTTGACCAGGACCCTGTCGTCTAACGGTTTGATTTTCAAGATAATCGCCTCCCATAAGTTTGATAATTAAGGGTCTAACCGCGTAGGCCGAGAGCCAAGTTGATCTTCGGTTTGTCAAAACCGACGATGATTTTACCGTTGATATCGATCACCGGTACACCCTGTTGTCCGGTTTTACGCACCATATCCGCGGCAGCTTTGGCATCCCTGGAAATGTCCACGTCGCGAAAAGGAATGCTCCTCTCCTTGAGATAGCGTTTGGCTGCGGTGCAGAATGAGCAGGTTGGGGTAGAATAAACGGTGACCGCCATAATCTTTTCCCTCCTTTTCTTGAAATCAGGCTACCCCTCTTAATTTATCAGCACTCTCTTAGAACGAGTGCTAACTCTACTACTAATATTAATGAGTAGTTTATTTTTGTCAAGCGGCATCTTTAGCGGCAAATTGGCAGGCAGATTTTATCAACTATTATTATTGTCGGAAACGGGCAGAAATATAGCCCCTCTTGGGATTTTTTCCGCTTCAGTGAGAGCGGGGCGTCAGATGGGAGCGGCAAAAAGCGTCTTTACAGACGGACGGCGAACCCCCGCTGTGTCAGTGGGGTCCGGGCCGGCAAGAGAGGGTGCGGGCTTGCGGAGAGGTTTTCCGGGAGACGTGAACGGGTGAGGGGAGGTTCCGCCGGAATTGGAGAGTCATTTATCCTTTGATGATATTTATGAGCAGTTGTTTCCCTCGGTTTACAGGTTTGTCAGGGTGAGAATACCGGGGCGGGATATTGAAGATGTCGTGGCCGAGATTATGGCTAAGATTTGGCGGGCTCTGCCGTCTTTCAGAGGTCCCAATCTAAAATCTTGGGCTTTGCGCATCGCCTATAACCACGTTGCCGACTATTACCGCCGGAGTCGGAGAATCCCCGCCCTGATCCCCTTGGAGGATAATTTGCCGGGGAGTGATCCCTGCGAAGAGACGGCGGCCGTCTTACGTATCGGTGAGGTCTTGGCAGGGCTTCCCCCTAAGCAGACCGCTGTCATTCAACTGCGTTTAGTTGAAGGTTTAAGTGCCGACGATGTTGCCGGAATCCTGGGCATTACCCATGAAGCGGTGGACAGCATGCTTTACCGGGCAAAAAAAGGATTCCGTAAGATCTATCGTGATCTTGAGACAGCAGGGGGTGAACAGAAATGAGACGCAAAGATCCCCTGAAAATATGGAGCGAAGACAGGGGGCTGGCTCAAATCAGAAAGTTTTTCGCGAGGGTTGACCCTACTCCCGAAGAGACAGAACGCATCAAGGAAAAGGCCTGGGCCAAAATATCCGCCCAGCCGTCTGCCGATGGGGTCGTGCGGTTAGCGCCCGCGGAGAAACCCAGGGTTGAGAATACGGCTGAGTCAGGCACCGTGTCGGACGCCGAGTCGGGCGATTCCTATTTTCCTCCGGGCAAATCGCCGTCCGAGGGAAAACCCGGTGCGGCCAACTTCCCCGCTTCGGTCCCCTACGCAGCCCGGAACCTGCGTGAACGAGCCGCCCTTCTTCTGCGTCGTTGGGGCTGGCAAGCGGCTGTGCCGCTGGCTGTCGTGCTCTTGCTGTGGGGCGGCTGGCAGATGCTTAGTCCCTCCCGATCAAACAGCTCCGCCAATGGCTCCCAAGCGCAAACGCCGATGGGCGCCGCGCACCCCCCCGCTGCCGGAGGTGCTCCTGACCAAAAGCAAAATTCCTCCTTTGCGCCTAAAACGGCGTCCAATCCACCCGGCTCTGTTGCGGGGAATCTTGCGGCATCTGCGCCAGTGCCCGATACAGCCGGCAAAGGTGAGACGGGAACCAGTCAAAACGCGTTCCCCCGCAAAATCACGCAGAACCTCTCGCTTGTCATCCAAGTGGCCCAGGTTCAGACGGCGCTGAGTCAGGTCGGCGCGGAAGCCCAAGAACTGGGCGGGTATGTCGTGGAAATGGAGCAGACGAATGCGGCTGCCGGCGCCTCAGGTCACATGACAGTCAAAGTACCGGCCGGGCGGATGCAGGAGATGAAGGGACGGGTTTCGGGCCTGGGCAAGGTTCTGAATGAACACCTGAACAGCAACGATATCACGGACCAGTATTATGATACGCAAACTCTTTTGGCGAACTGGCAGGCGGAAGAAAAACAGTATTTGAAGATACTGGGGCAGGCGAAGACGGTGGACGAGGTCCTCAAAGTCGAAGGCGCCCTGAGTAACGTGCGCGGCCAGATTCAAGTCCTGGAGGGCAGACTGAAGCTGATGAATAACCAGGTGGATTATGCGACAATCGACTTGCAGCTGGTTCCCCAGCCGAACCCCAATGTCAAGGTGGGCACACCCGGGCGGCCGGTGGCCTGGGGCCTGACCTGGCAGGCGGCGGTGGCCGCTTTCAGTAAAACCTTGACCGGGAGTTGGAACCTGCTCAACTATTTGATCATTGGCTTGGGGTATGCCGCACCCTACCTGCTTCTGGGCGTCTTGGGCTGGCTGGGTTACCGCCTTCTGAAGAAGTATCATCAGGGGAAAAAGTGATTGTCGAGGCATGGAGTGTCACGAACCTTTTACCCCTGAAGTGAGGTCTGCGCCCCCGACCCGATCTCGTTGAAATAAGGTCTGCCAGGGCTTATAATGAAGTCCGGCAGTTTCTTCGACCGTATTCGGTACGCTGCCGGGTCAACGGGTCGGTGCCAGGTCAACGAGTTCAGGTACGGAAGGTGGAGAGGTTTTGAATAAGCAGTGGCGTTCCGTGCGGTTTTGGGCGGAGCTGGCAGGGATTGCTCTGGGGGCGGGGATCTTCGCCTTCAGTGTGCAGGCGTTTATTGTCCAGGCAGGATTAGGCGGGGGCGGAGTGGGCGGCATTGCTTTGCTGCTCTTCTACACCCTGGGATTGCCGATAGGCTTGGTCACCCTGGTGTTAAATGTCCCACTTTTCGTCTTAGGCTGGAAAGAAGTCCATAAGACGTTTGTCTTCAAGACCCTTTACGGTGTCGTGGTTTATTCGGTCCTGCTGGATCTTTTCAAAGGCATTCACCCCCTGGCCCTTGACGACCTGTTTCTGGGGGCGGTGTACGGCGGGGTTGTCGGCGGCATAGGCTCAGGCATCATTTTCCGTCTGGGAGGGAGTCTGGGCGGAACGGACATCGTAGCCAAAGTGCTGCAGCGAAAGTTCGGCTGGGCCATGGGTACGACTTCGCTCATGCTCAATATTGTCGTTTTGCTGCTCTCGTGGGCCATTCTGGGACCCAAGATCGCGCTCTATACCCTGGTTTCCATGTTTGCCTACAGCCGCACGGTGGATGTGATTCAAAGCGGGATTCCCGCCAAAGCGGTGACCATTATCTCGGAAAAATCAGCTGAGATGGTTCAGCCTATCCTGAGCGATATCGGCCGGGGGGCCACTTTCCTGTCCGGCCGAGGGGCTTACTCCGACCGAACCCAGAATATCATCATCTGTGTCATCAGTCTGTCGGAATTGGGCAATTTGAAGCGCATCGTGCGGGAGGTTGATCCTCACGCTTTCTTGATCGTGCAAACCGCCTCAGAAGTCGTCGGCAAGGGGTTTATGTCCATCGAGTAAACGTTGTTGAAACGTAACCGCGTTAAGCCGTGAACAAGGGACGTTCAGGCCAGTGGATTAATGCATTCCCATCGTCTCCCGCCGGGCTTGTCCTGTGCGCTTGATAGAGATGATTTCGGCCAAAATACTGAGGGCTATTTCGGCCGGGGTTTGCGCGCCGATGTCCAAACCGACGGGTGCTCGCAGACGGGCAAGGTTGGCGGCCGTGCATCCTTGGTCCTTTAGGTTTGTGACGATTTGCTGAACCTTTTTTGTGCTTCCCAGCATGCCGACGTATTTGGCGGGGTAATTTAAAACCTCTGCCAGGCATTCCTCGTCTTTGCGATGACTCCAGGTCGCAATCACGACATAGGTGTCGCTTTGGGGCAGGTAATTTTTAATCCCGTCGACAAATTCCGCGCCCAGCACGGACTGAGCCCCGGGGAAAAACTCAGGCCGGACGTAGGTCACCCGGTCGTCGATGACGGTGACCTCAAAGTCGAGTGGTTTGGCGTAGTAGGCTACTTCCCGCCCCACATGTCCCGCGCCTAAAATAAGGAGCCGTTCCTTTCTGAGAACCGGTTCGATCAACCAGCTCAAAGCCTTGGTTTCCCAGACCAAGGCTTTTCTGTGCGCGCAGATCTGCGGCAGGTTAAGGGTCGTAACCGTTAAGCCGGCTTGCGGCTCGCCCCAAAGGATGTTGCCCTGTGAGTCCCAGATGCTTTTGGCATAAGGCGGCAAGAGAGCGGTGATCAGTACAGTTTCCCGGCCCCGTGCCGCAAGCTCTCCGGCCAGCTGCCAAAAGTCGCTGTCCTGCATTTCCTCCAACAAAACATCCTGGCTGCCCCCGCAAACCGGCACCAGTTCGAGGCCTGACTTGCGGTCGACCCCCAAATGGCGGATTTCGGGCGCAAAGGTCCCGCCTGTGTTTAAGAGCACTTTTGCTCTGGCCAGCACCGACTGTTCGGTGCTTCCCCCTCCGACTGTCCCGACTGTTTGGCCGTCGGCCAAAATCAGCATGCGCGTGCCGGGTTCACGCGGGGTTGAGCCTTCTGTGCGGACGATGGTGGCCAGGACCGCATGGACTCGGTTTTTAAAGGTGTCCACGACGGAGCGAATGAGCGTGTCTTCCAAGAAAACCATTCCTTTCAGCGGTTATTCCGGTCTCTGTTCCGATTGACGGGGCTGGGCTTGCAGCAGGCTTCTTGTTTGGGCACCCCTTCGCATTGATTATATTGCCTTTCCCTTCCAGGTTCAACAATGTGGCGCATGCGGCCGGCAGAGCACGGCCTTGTCCGCCCGCGTGTGTTATAATCAGAACAAGAAGGAGAAGGGGGAACGGGCCTTTGGCTTTGCGTTTTGTTTTAGGAAGGGCGGGCAGCGGCAAGAGCCATTTTTGTCTGGAAGAAATCCGTGCTCGACTGCGGGAAGACCCCGGGGGTCCCGGTCTCTTCCTGCTCGTTCCGGAACAGGCCTCTTATCAAATGGAACTGCGCTTAGCGGGGACTCCCGATCTGGGAGGGATGCTGCGGGCTCAGGTTTTAAGCTTTCGCCGTTTGGGCTGGCGGGTGCTTTCCGAATGCGGGGGCGGTCTGGGGGCGGCACTGGGCGAAATGGGCAAGCGCATGGTTCTGCGCCGGATCCTCTTGCAGAAGCAAGGGGAGTTGAGTGTTCTGGCCCCATCCGCCAAGCGGCAGGGAATGGCAGACCTTTTGGCGCGCACCATTGCCGGATGCAAAGCATACCGGCTCAAGCCGGAGGACTTGGAGCGGACGGCAGAGGCGGCCAGCGGGAAACTGGCGGAGAAACTCAAAGACCTAGCCTTGATCTTCGGGGAATACGAGCAGACTCTAAGCCGGGGACTGCGGGACCCGGATGACGCTCTGGTGCTCGTGAGCGCAAAACTGGCTCAAATGCCCGGCCTGCGCCAAGCCGAAGTTTGGCTGGACGGTTTTAAGGGTTTTACGCCCCAGGAACTTATGGTTATTGAACAGCTTTTGCGGGTGTGTTCCCGGATGACTGTCAGTTTACCGTTGGAACCGGGATTGCTCGGAGGCGAAGGTCCGGCCCCGGCGCAGGAACTGTTTTCGACACCTTGGCAAACCTATTTGGCTTTGCAACGCATCGCTTTGGCCCAGGGTACGGAAATCCTGGCCGCTGTTCATCTTTTCGGAGGCCGCAGGTTCAAGGGCCCGATTTTGAAGCATGTGGAACAATATTATACTTCTTACCCCGCTCACGTTTATGTCCAACCCGACGGGGGCCCGGGCCAAAGGGAAATCCGGATCGCGACCGCCCCTAATCGCCGGGCGGAGGTGGAGGGCGCCGCCGGTGAAATCCTTCGCTTGGCCCGGGACGAGGGTTTGCACTGGGACGAGATGGCCCTGCTCACCCGGGACATGTCCGGGTATGCCCGCATGATTGAAGATGTCTTTCGGGAATATAATATTCCGCTCTTTCTCGATCAAAAAAGGAACGTGGCTCACCATCCGCTGCCGGAGTTTATCCAGAGTGCCCTGGAGATTGTGCGCAGCGATTGGAACTTTGAAGCGGTCTTTCGCTGTCTCAAGACCGGATTCTTCCCCTTGAGCCGGGATGCGGTGGATTGTCTGGAAAACTATTGTTTAGAACGGGGTATTTCCGGCCGGCGCTGGTTCGAGGACAGAGAATGGCCATCCCCGCCGAGCGGGACGGACCCGGAGGGCACGGTACAAGTCGAAAGGGCTGACGACGAAGTTTCCGCTCATATAGCACAAGTTGAGAGGGCTGAAAACGAAGTCTCTGCTCATATGGCAGAAATCGAAAGAGCTGACAACGTAGCTTCCGCCCGCATAGCCGGAGCGCGGCAGACGGTCCTGGGCTCTTTGGCCCGATTCTATGAACACCTGAGTGGGGAGGAACCATTGACGGTTCGCCGCCTGGCGGAAGAGGTCTATGCTTTGCTGGAAGAAATGGAGATTCCGGACCAGCTGGCCCAGCGGGCCGCCCTTTCTCAAACGTGCGGCCGGATTGAGGAGGGGCAGCTGCAGTTGCAGATGTGGGAAGGAGTGCTCAACGTCCTCGACGAAATGGTTGCCGGCTTGGGCGAAGAATGTTTGAGTCTGGAAGACTTTGCGCAGATCCTGGCTTCCGGCACGGAGAACCTGCAACTGGGCTTGATTCCCCCCACGCTTGACCAGGTTCTGGCGGGAGCCTTGGAACGCTCGCGCAATCCCGAAGTGAGGGTGCTCTTCCTTTTGGGTGCCAACGAGGGAGTGCTCCCGGCTCGTCCCCAAGAACATGGGATCTTCGTGGAGTCCGAACGGGAGGAACTGGCACGGTACGGATTGGAGCTGGCTCCGTCAGGGCAGGTGCGCTGGGCGGATGAACAGTTTTTTCTCTATTCCGCCTTGACCCGGGCCGGGGAACAAGTTGTGCTCAGCTACTCTTTGAGCGATGAAGACGGCAAAGGGATGTTAGCCGCACCTATCGTCAAACGCTTGCAGAGCATGTTTCCGTTTCTTCGCGAAGAACTGTGGGAGCAACAGCAGGAAGGCCCGGAGGACATAGGCCGGGCGCAGCCGCTTTTTCGGACTTACGCGCTCAAGCTGGGGGAAGCCGGCGGGGAGCTGCCGCCTTTCTGGCAAGCGGCCAAGCGCTGGTTCCTCTCGCAGCCCGAATGGGCACCTTTGGCGGGGATGCTGGAAGCGGGGAAGCCGGAGAGGCGGAAGGAGGAAAACCTTCCTCGGGACCTGGCCCGCTCCCTCTATGGCCGCAAGCTCAGGCTCAGTGTTTCCCGCCTGGAGATGTTTAACGGCTGTCCCTTTGCCCATTTCGCCGGTTACGGGCTGCGTCTGCGGGAACGGTCGGTTCATCGTTTAGCCGGCCCGGACTTGGGGCAGTTTTTCCATCGCCTGTTACACGACTTTGCCCGGACGGTCCGTCGGGAGGGACTGGACTGGGGCCGGCTCAGTCAAGAGGAATCCCGGCAAATACTCGGCCGGTTGACGGATTTGGCGGCTCCGGACCTCCAGCATGAAATTCTGCTCAGCAGTGCCCGCTATCGCTTCTTGACCCGGAGACTTCAAAAGACCGTGCACCGGGCGGTCTTAGTCTTGGCGGAACATGCCCGCCGGGGTCGTTTCGTGCCAGTGAGCTTGGAGTTGCCCTTCGGTGAGGCGGGATTGCCGACCACCGAAATTCCTTTGTCCGGAAATAATTCACTGCGCTTAGTGGGACAGATCGACCGGGTCGATGCAGCCTGTCTGGAGGGAAAAGTTTACCTGCGCGTCCTCGACTATAAGTCGCATGAGCAGGTGTTGAGCTTGGAGAGAGTCTATCACGGGTTGAATATCCAGTTGGTCACTTATTTGGATGCCGCTCTCCAAGGCGCGGAAGTGCTTTTGCGCCGGGCGGGGGAGATTCTGGGGCCGGAAGCGGCTCAAGCGGCGGAAGTTTTGCCGGCGGGTTTTCTCTATTTCCCGGTGATCGATCCCATGCTTGACAATGAACTGCCGCTGCCCGACGGCGAGTTGGAGGAACGCAGGCTGAAGGCTATTAAAGTTGACGGCTACCTTTTGGCGGATCAGGCGGTATTGCAAGCCATGGATCGACGCCTGGCCGAAGGAGAATCAGAGCTTTTGCGTCTCAAAATGAATAAGGACGGCAGTCTGAGGCAGGGAAGCAAAGTCTTGAGCAGCGAAGAGTTTGCCCTCTTGTGCACACATCTTGGGCGGGTTGTCAGAGAAGGGGGAGAGCGGATTCTGGCGGGTGAGATCGGGATCCGTCCGTTCAAGCTGGGACAGGCAACCGCTTGCCGCTATTGTTCGTACCGGCCGGTGTGCCATTTTGAAGAGGGCTACCGCAATCTGCCCAAGCTCGGAAACGCGGAGATTTGGCAAAGGCTGCGGGACCAGACTGCCGTCGAAGAACCCGGCCCGGGACAGCCGGCTTCATCAGCAGCCGAAGAACCCAGCCCGGGGCAGCCGGCCTCAGCGGATGCCGAAGAACTGTTTTGGTTAGGGGAGACAAGAGAATGAGCGAGAAAAAGTGGACACCGGAGCAGGAAGCGGCCATCGGGGAGCGGGGCGAAATCCTGGTGGCGGCGGCTGCCGGTTCAGGTAAGACCGCAGTCCTGGTGGAACGGTTGTTGAGGCGTATTTTGGACCGGGCGGAGGCAGTAGACGTGGACCGGTTTTTGGTGGTAACTTTTACCAAGGCGGCTGCTCAGGAAATGCGCGCCAGAATACGCCTCACTCTGGAAGATCGCCTTTTTGCCGAGAGTAGTCCGGAGGATTCGCAACGCCTGCAGCGTCAATTAAATCTCTTGCCCAGAGCGGACATTACGAATTTGCATGCTTTCTGCCTTGATCTGATCCGTCGCTATTTTTACTGCTTAGAGTTGGATCCCGATGTGAGGGTGGCCGGCGAGGAGGAAATCGGGATCTTAAAGCAGGATGTGTTGGCCGCGGTTTTCGAGGCCGGCTATGAGGCGGAGGACCCCGTCTTTCTTGAGTTGGTCGAAGGGTTTGGGTCAGACCGGGGGGACGAGCCCCTGATGGCGGAGGTGCTGCGCCTTTACGAGTTCGCCCGCAGTCAGCCTGAGCCGGAAGGCTGGTTGGGCGGCCTGCGCCGGGCCTACTCTTGGGCGGATGAGTTTGCCTTGCTCGAGAGCCCTTGGGGCCAAAGCGTGAAAGAGGGCATCCGGGACAAGTTAGCGGAGATCGTTTCCTTGTTAAGCCAGGCGGAAAATTTGGCCCTAAGCCCCGATGGCCCGTCCAATTACCGGGAGACGCTGGCCGAAGACCTAGAGCAAATGCGGGAACTCACGCGGATCGTCGCGGAGGAGAGATGGGGGTCTCTCGCCCAGGCGATTGAAGGTGTGCGCTTCGGGCGCCTGCCCGGGCGGCGCGGGAACAAAAATGCCGGTCTGACTGAAGAGGTCAAACACTGGCGCGACGCCGCTAAGAAAAGCTTCGAGGCTTGGAAAAAAGGGAGGGTTTGGGAACTGTCCAGCCAGGTGCGGGGCCTAAATGAAATGGCCCGTCCGGCAGAGGGGCTGGTGCGCTTGACCGGCTCTTTTGCCGCGGCTTTTGCCCAGGCTAAACGTCAACGCAACATCCTGGATTTCAATGACCTGGAACACTTCGCCTTGCGTCTCCTGACAGACCGCAATGGGGTTGCGGAGACTTTGCGGAAGCAATACGCGGAAATCTTGGTCGATGAATATCAGGACATCAACGCGGTCCAGGAAAGGATCATCCGGTGTATCGCCGGCACAGGGAAGGACCTTTTCCTGGTGGGCGACGTGAAGCAGAGTATTTACCGCTTTCGCATGGCCGATCCGGGCCTTTTTTTGGCCAAATACCGTACTTTTCCCCATTGGCGGGGTCCGGGCCTGCCGAGGGAGTCTCAATCTCTGGTCGTCGACCTGGCTAAGAATTTCCGCAGCCGCCGGGAAATTTTAGCCGGCGTCAACTTCGTTTTTCGGCAGATTATGACGGAGGAAGCGGGAGAGATTGCCTATGATGAGCGGGCGGCCTTGCGGTACGGAGCGGCTTATGCCGGGAGCGCGCCCGGCTTAACCACGGCGGAGGGTCCGATCGAGGTTCACTTGTTGTCTCCGGTACAACAGGTGCAGCAGGAAAGCGGAGGGGGTACTGATGAGGCCGGCACTGCGGAAAATGGGACCCAAGACAAAACCGGCGCAGTGGGAACCTGTGCCGCAGATAAAACCGGCGCGGCCGAAACCCTTGCCGGAGGGGATGGGGAACCTCCCGAAGAGGAAGAAAGGGACGCCAACCGTCAGGAGGCCTTCCTGGTGGCGCGAAGAATCCGGGCCATGGTCGAACAGGGCGGCGAGTTCCAAGTCTATGACGCCGAGTTGAAAAGCTACCGGGGGGTGCGCTACAGCGACATCGTCGTCTTGCAGCGTTCCCAGGCCTCAGTCGGGCCTCTGTATGTGGAAGAGTTCAACCGGGCCGGCGTTCCTGTATTCGCCGAAACCGGAAGCGGCTATTTCGCGGCCGGGGAAGTGGAAACGGTCGTCTCCCTCTTGCGGGTCATTGATAACCCCAGGCAGGATATTCCGCTGGCAGCGGTGCTCCGGTCGGCTTTCGCCGGCTTCAACGGCAGCGACCTCGGCAAATTGCGGGCCCTTTTGCCCGAGGGGGACTTTTACGAACCTTTGACATTGGCGGCTTGGGCCGGAGAGCCGGAGGAGATCACCGGGCCGGGAAATCCGGAACCGGGGCAATCCCGGGCGCAGGTTGACCCGGATAGCGGCTCCGGGAGGGAAAGAAGCCCGGGGATGGGTAATTATGCCGGGTATAGCGGAGAGATAGAAGATATTCTCCAGGCTCACCAGTCCACTTGGCCCGTGCTGTTGGAACGGTCGCACCGCTTGCCCCGGGAGGTTAAAGAGAAGGCGGTCAAATTTTGGCGTCGCCTCCAAAGTTGGCGTGACTACTCTGTCCACAATTCGTTAGCGGATCTTATCTCTCTCATTTACCGGGAAACGGGTTATCCCGCTTATTGCGGTACTCTCCCGGGCGGAGCCCAGCGCTTGGCCAACCTTGAGGCTCTCTATGACCGGGCTTGCCAATTTGAGCAAACGCATTACCGCGGACTGTTCCGCTTTCTGCGTTTCCTTGAGCGCTTCCGGGAAGAGGGGCAGGATATGGGGCAGGCCAGAAACCTGGGCGAGAAGGAAAACGTCGTTCGGCTTATGACAATTCACGCCAGCAAAGGTTTGGAGTTTCCCGTGGTTTTTGTGGTGGGTTTGGGCCGGGCTTTTAATACGGCCAACCTGGCGGGGACGGTACTCATTCATCCCGATCTCGGCTTGGGCCTGCCGATTCTGGATTTTGAACGCCGTGTGCGCTATCCTTCTTTCATCCAGCAGGCGATTCGTCAACGTTTGAGCAGGGATTTCCTGGCTGAAGAACTGAGGCTTCTTTATGTCGCTCTCACGCGGGCCAAGGAGAAACTCCTTCTTTACGGCAGCATTGCCAACCCGGACCGGACTCTGGCGCAATGGTGTTCTGAGGCTGGAGACGGGGAAGGCCCTCTGCCGGCCGGCCGTTTGCGTGGGGCTCGCCGATTTTTGGATTGGATCGGGCCGGCCCTGGCCCGGCATCCTCAACAGCCTTTCGGGTCAGCGCCGGCGGAAAGTGCCGAAGGCGCGTTGACGGAGGAGGACTCCCTCTGGCAGGTCTTCATTCACCGGGGCTGCGAGGAAGAGCAACGGGCTTTGAGCGAAGTGACGGCGAAAGCCAATGTCTTGAGCGAGGGCGTCAACGCCGCCGCGCCGGACGCCCAAGCGGGAAAGACGGTCGCGGCGGGTGAACGGGAAGGGAGCGAGGCTCTCGACGGGGTCATTTGCGGGTCCGAGAAAAGAGCGAACGAAGGGACGGCCGGGGACGAACCAGAGGAGGAGTACGCGCAGCAGACCGGCGAGGAAGACGCCGAGAAAGCTAGCGAGGAGGACGCAGAGGAAGCCGACGAGGAGTATGCGGAGACAGTCGACGAGGAATACGCTGAGACAGTCGACGAGGAATGCGCGGAGAAGGTCGTCAAGGATTATGAGGCGGAGATTGCGAGGCGGCTGGCCTGGGTCTATCCGTGGCAAGAAGAAGCGGCCGGACCGGCTAAGACCAGTGTCAGTGAGTTGAAACGCCGTCAATTTGAGGAGTCTGCGGACGCGGTTGAGTCGTCTCCTCATCAGAGAGCGGCGCAGCCAGCTCTAAGACCTAAATTTCTGCAGGGGGAAAAAGAGCCGACAGCCGCCGAACGGGGAATTACCCTGCACAGCGCTATGCAGCATATTCCACTCGCGCTCTGGGCGGAGCGTTTGGTGGACAGGCGGGCGGAGG
Source organism: Peptococcaceae bacterium CEB3 (assembly GCA_001029295.1). Taxonomy (GTDB): domain Bacteria; phylum Bacillota; class Desulfitobacteriia; order Desulfitobacteriales; family Desulfitobacteriaceae; genus Acididesulfobacillus. Next base: position 307,431 of record LDXJ01000064.1, read on the forward strand.
AAAGAACATCCGTCCTAGCTCAACTTGTGGCTGACTACGGGCGTTTTTTGGCGGAGGAAGAAATCCTTCACCCCCAACAGGTGGTCTCACTGCCCTGGGGAAGTATCGTCCGTTTCTTTTGCGGTCCTTTGGGGGAACGTATGCTCACCGCTGCGGAGGTGAGACGGGAAGTTCCTTTCACCTTGGCGCTGCCGGCGGCAGAAGGCTGTTTGCCCCAGTTGGTGCAAGGGGTTATGGATGCCCTTCTCTTTCCGGCGAACCCTGAGCCCGGTTCGGGGAGGCGGAAGGTCGAACTGGTCGACTATAAGACCGATCACTTGCCGGCTGCCGGACAGAGTAAGACGGACGCGAAGGACAGTGGCGATCTGAGCTCTGCCCCGGAAGCAAACGATGAGACAAACGATGAAGTGAGAAAGATCTTGACTAAACGGTATAGTTTGCAAATGGCCTATTACCTGGCTGCCGCGGAGAAACTTCTGCGAGTGGAAGTGAATCGGGTCACACTCTACGCCTTTGGGCCGGAGCGGGAAGTGGTGCTTCCCGCAGCGCCCCTGCGTGCCATGCTGCGAAAAGAAAAGAGGGAGCGAGGTTAGACTCGCCGCGCTGGGCCGGGGCCGGAGCGTGGCCACAACGGCGCCAAAGCGGCGCGGGCTCACAGGCGCAAGGGATAACCGAAGCACGGCTGGGCGGGTCTGTGTTGCTCGTGCCGCCGCTCCGAGCGAGCCCCGCGTTGCCGATGGGTGGATGGTGCCTGAGGCAGCCGAGCAGGATCACGTTGTGGGTGGTGGCAGCCTGTGCCCGGGCGGGCTACCCTTGCAAGGGCGGCGGGAATGTTCTGACGAACCTATGGTCGACGGTGTTGTCGGGAATGTTCGAATGTTTCTCACATAAACCCCTTAACGTTGACGCAAAATTTTGGTATGATAGAAAAAACAATCTATTTGTTTGCGCGAAAAAACAAAGGCCGTTTGCGACTCGGCAAAAAGGGCCTGCGACAGCGGGAGGGGGAGGAAGATGGAAGAAAGCGGCGAGGGCATAGCCAAAGACAAGGAGACTTGGGAAAAACGCCATTTCCGGGGAGGAAAGAACACTGAACGACAGGAGACATTCCGGACGGATTCGGACTTATCCATTGCCAGGGTCTATACCCCGTCAGACCTGGAGGGGATGGAGTATGCGAGGGATTTGGGTTTTCCGGGGGAGTATCCCTACACGCGGGGAGTTCGCCCGAACATGTACCGGGGCCGCTTCTGGACAATGCGTCAGTACGCCGGCTTTGGTACGGCGGAGGAAACCAACAGTCGGTTCAAATACCTTCTGGAGCAGGGTCAGACCGGTCTCAGCGTAGCTTTCGACTTGGTGACTCAAATAGGCTACGATTCGGATCACCCTTTGGCAGAGGGAGAAGTGGGCAAAGTGGGGGTAGCGATTGACTCGTTGGCCGATATGGAGGTTCTCTTTGCCGGGATTCCTCTGGATAAAGTCAGTACGTCGATGACCATCAATGCCCCGGCCGCCGTCCTGCTGGCAATGTACGTCGCTTTGGCGGAAAAGCGGGGGATAGGGCAGGAGAAACTGGCCGGGACGATCCAGAATGACATTTTGAAAGAGTATATGGCGAGGGGAACTTATATTTTCCCTCCGGCCCCTTCTATGCGGTTGATCACCGACGCCTTTCAGTACTGCGCTGAAAACTTGCCCAACTGGAACACGATCAGTATCAGCGGCTATCACATCCGGGAGGCGGGAGCCACCGCCGTGCAGGAAGTCGCTTTTACCCTGGCGGACGGAATCGCCTATGTTCAAGCGGCCGTCGACTCCGGACTGAAGGTGGATGATTTTGCCCCGCGCCTTTCCTTTTTCTTCGGCGCCCACGCTAATTTCTTCGAAGAGATTGCCAAGTTCCGGGCTGCCCGGCGCATTTGGGCCAAAATCATGCGAGAACGTTTTGGGGCCGTCGATGCGAAATCCCTGATGCTGCGTTTTCACACCCAAACCGCCGGTTCGACTTTGACTGCTCAGCAGCCGGAAGTGAATACGGTCCGGGTTGCCTTTCAGGCTCTGAGTGCGGTTCTCGGCGGGACACAGTCCCTGCATACCAATGCTTGGGATGAGGCGTTGGCTTTGCCGACGGAAAGTTCGGCCCTCCTGGCTTTGCGCACCCAGCAGGTGATTGCCCACGAATTGGGAGTGGCGGATTCCGTGGACCCCCTGGCCGGATCTTACCTGCTGGAAAAGTTGACGAACGACCTGGAGGAAGAGGTCTGGCGTTATCTGGCCAAGATCGACGAACTCGGGGGGGCGGTGAGGGCCATCGAGTTGGGTTTCCAACAAAAGGAGATACAGGCCAGCGCTTACCGCTATCAAATGGATATTGAGCAGGGAAACAAGGTGGTCGTCGGAGTCAATAAATTTGCCGGTGAGGAAGTTCCTCCTCAGGGGCTTTGGCAAACCGATCCCCGGGTAGAAAATGATCAGAAGGAAAAACTGGCTCTTCTGAAAAAAGGACGGAATCCGGCTGTAGTCCAGGCCCATTTGGAGCAGCTGAGGAGGGCGGCGGCAGGGGAAGAAAACCTAGTGCCCCCCATGATCGCCGCGGTGCGCGATTATGTCACATTGGGAGAAATCTGCGGCATCTTGCGGGAAGTGTTCGGTTCCTATGAGAAGGATAGTTTTGTCAGGGCTTAGGGGGGCATAAGATGGAGAACCAGCGAAGAATTCGGGTTTTGGTCGGCAAAGTGGGATTGGACGGGCATGACCGGGGGGCCAAAGTCATCGCTCAAGCTTTGCGGGATGCGGGAATGGAAGTGATTTACACAGGCTTGCGCCAGACGCCGGCCCAAATCGTGGAAGCGGCCCTGCAAGAGGACGTGCAGGTGATCGGGATCAGTATTCTGTCCGGAGCGCACAACCACCTTCTGCCGAAGATAACGGAGTTGTTGGCGGCGGAAGGAGCGGAAGACATCCCGGTCATAGCGGGAGGGGTCATTCCTTATGAAGACCGCACTTTCCTGGAGAAGTCTGGGGTCAGGAGAATATTCAGCCCCGGAACCGCGACTACTGAAATCGTCCGTTTTGTCCGGGAACTGGCCCGGCAGGGGTGAATTGGCCTTTATCACTGATTTCAGAACATTGCTGCAAGAGAAAACTGAGATAGGCACTGGGGGATACTCCACACGTTCCCCGCTTTGCGGTGAGTGTCCAAACATCTTCATCTCGACCGTAGGGGTCGGAGCTTTATGCGCAGAGTATTGGTAAAATACGTGCCAAATCTAAATTTTTTCGAAAAATGACATCGTTTTCTGACGGGAGAGGAGTACTCGTGCAAGAGAAAGGTCAGTTCAAACCGGATCATCTGGATCATATCGGAATCGCCGTAGCGGATTTAGAGGAAGCCCTCAGTCTTTATGAAAGACTGGGCTTAACTTGCGAAGGCCGCGAGGAAGTACCCGGACAGGGAGTCAGTACCGCTGCCCTGCCGCTGGGCGAGACCCGTTTGGAACTTTTGCAGCCTACGCGGGCGGACAGCCCAATAGGGAAGTTTTTAGCCCAGCGGGGACCGGGGGTGCACCACTTAGCCTTGGCTGTGGAAGACATTGAGGGGAAGCTGAAGGAGTTGAAAGAGCGGGGGTTCCGGGTCATTGATGAAGAGCCGCGACCGGGAGCGGGCGGAAGCAAAGTCGCCTTTCTGCATCCCAAAGGAACCTTGGGGACCCTGATTGAGCTGGTACAACGTTCTTAAACCTGTGCAGCGGGCCGGAGATAATGGGGGGAATACTTTTGAGCATTGAAAAGCAGTTGGAGGAACTGAATCACTTGCGGGAAGCGGTGAAGCTGGGCGGGGGACAGGCGCGCATCAAAAGACAGCACGACAATGGCAAGCTCACGGCCAGGGAGAGGATAGAGCTGCTTCTGGACGAAAACAGCTTTGTGGAAACCGATGCCTTTATGAAGGGGGAAACAGGCGATTTTACTAAGCCGGACGTGGAGAATCTGGGAGAAGGGGTTGTGACCGGCTACGGCACGATTCAGGGGCGTTTGGTTTTTCTCTTTTCTCAGGATTTTACGGTGTTCGGAGGGGCGCTGGGCGAACTGCACGCGCGAAAGATCTGTAAAGTTATGGACCTGGCGGTAAAGGACGGGGCGCCCTTCATCGGCCTGAACGATTCAGGGGGGGCGCGGATTCAGGAAGGGGTAAACGCCCTCTCGGCTTACGGGGATATTTTTTACCGCAACACACTGGCCTCGGGGGTGATTCCCCAGATTTCCGTTATCATGGGGCCTTGTGCCGGTGGGGCAGTATATTCCCCGGCCATCACGGATTTTGTTTTCATGGTGGAACAAACCAGCCAGATGTTTATTACCGGACCCCAGGTGATCAAATCGGTCACGGGGGAAGATGTCAGTACGGAAGAACTGGGAGGTGCTCTGGCCCACAACAGGGTGAGCGGGGTCGCCAGTTTTATGGGGCGAAACGAAGAGGATACCCTGGAAATGGTCAGGCAACTGCTCAGTTATATTCCTCAAAACAATATGGAGGAGACTCCCTGGGTGGAGCCGGTGGCTTCGGTCGCCCAGGAGGACGAACTTCTGCGCATCGTACCCCTGGAGCCGACCCGGCAATATGATGTGCGGGATGTCATCCGCCTGACAGTGGATGGAGGAGATCTTTTTGAGGTTCACCAGTACTTTGCCCAGAATGTGGTGACTTGTTTTGCCCGCCTGGACGGCATCAGCGTAGGAATTGTCGCCAATCAGCCCAAATACCTGGCCGGTTGTCTGGATATTGACGGTTCGGACAAAATCGCTCGTTTTGTCCGCTTTTGCGATTGTTTCAATATTCCCCTAATTACTCTGGAAGACGTCCCCGGCTTTCTGCCGGGTACGGACCAGGAATACCGGGGGATCATTCGCCACGGTGCCAAAATTCTTTACGCCTATTCCGAAGCGACTGTTCCCAAAATCACGCTGATCTTGCGCAAGGCCTACGGAGGCGCTTACGTGGCCATGTGCAGCCGTTCCCTGGGAGCCGACGTGGCTCTGGCCTGGCCAACGGCGGAGATTGCGGTCATGGGTCCGGACGGGGCGGCCAACATTATTTTCCGGGATGAGATCAAGAACGCCGCCGATCCGGCGGCTATGATGCGGCAAAGGACGGACGAATACCGGCAGAAGTTCGCCAACCCTTATGTGGCGGCTGCCCGCGGACTGGTGGACGACGTGATCGATCCGCGGGAAACTCGGCGGCGTTTGATCGACAGTTTGCACATGTCGCTGCAAAAGCGGGAAACTCGGCCCAGAAAAAAACATGGCAACATTCCTTTTTAGGAGATGAGGCAGTTGTTCAGCAAAGTCTTAGTGGCCAACAGGGGGGAAATTTCCGTCCGGGTGATCCGGACCTGCCGGGAAATGGGTCTTAAAACCGTTGCCGTCTATTCGGAAGTCGATCAGGCCGCCCTGCACGTGCGGCTGGCCGATGAGGCCGTGAAGACCCCGGGGGTGCGCGGTTACCTGGACATCGACTTTATGGTGGCCGCCGCTCTCAAGACGGGAGCCGAGGCTATCCATCCCGGTTACGGTTTTCTGGCGGAAAATCCGGAGTTTGCGACGGCCTGCCGGGAAGCCGGACTGGTTTTTATCGGGCCGGAGGCCCAGGCCATGGAGCGGATGGGAGATAAGGCGCGGGCACGAGAAAGCATGCTCGCGGCCGGGGTCCCGGTTACACCGGGCACGGAAGGAGTGCTGGAAAGCGAGGAGGAAGCGCTCCGCGTGGCCCGCCGGATCGGTTTTCCCGTTTTGGTCAAGGCGGTGGCCGGGGGCGGAGGCAGAGGGATGCGCCTGGCCTTGCGGGAGGGAGAACTCGGAGCGGCCTTGGCAGCGGCCCGTTCGGAGGCCCTTGCCTCCTTTGGCAACCCGCAGCTCTACCTGGAGAAATACCTCAGCGGCTGCCGGCATATTGAGGTGCAAATCCTGGCTGATAATTACGGTAATGCGGTTCACCTGGGTGAGCGGGAATGCTCCATCCAAAGACGCAATCAAAAACTGCTTGAAGAGTCACCTTCCCCGGCCGTTGACGACGCTTTGAGGGAAGAGTTGGGCAGGGTCGCGGTGACGGCTGCCAAAGCGGTAGGCTATCAAGGTGCCGGGACGATCGAGTTTCTCCTGGACAAGAACCGGAATTTTTATTTCATGGAGATGAACACGCGCATCCAGGTCGAGCACCCGGTGACTGAACTGGTCTCGGGGTTGGATATGGTCAAGGAGCAAATCCGGATCGCCGCCGGAGAGCCTTTGGGTTACAGTCAGGCGGACATTCGTCTCAGTGGTTGGGCCATGGAATGCAGGGTTAACGCAGAGGACCCGGTAACCTTCCTGCCTTCCCCCGGCCAAATCAGTTTCTGCCGTCTGCCGGGCGGGTTCGGCGTACGGGTAGATACCGCTGTCTTTGGGGGCGAAACCGTGTCCCCGTTTTACGATTCTTTGATCGCCAAAGTCCTGGTTCATGCCGGGACCCGCGACCAAGCCTTGCGCCGGATGAGGCGGGCGCTGGAGGAATTCGACGTGCGCGGCGTCAAAACCACGATCCCTTTTCATCTCAGAATATTGCTTCACCCCGATTTCCAAAGCGGGGAGTTCGATACCGGCTTCCTTGCCGAGAAAATGACGGAAAGCGCGGACGATGTTGTTTCGTCATCTGAGATGAACCCTGAACCCGAACTGGTGGCAGTTATCAGCGCGGCTCTGAGAATGTACGGGGTCAACACCGGGGAAGGGTGGGTCTTACGAAAAATCCGCCCCACAGGCAGGAACTGTTCTTCGTGGCGTTTGGCGGGGCTTTACGAGCGCATGGGAGGCATTTGAAAAACCGCGGTGGCGGGGGATTTCTTTCCAAATAGGGCGGGAAAAATGGGTGGCGGAGGAGAGAGATATGAAAAAATTCAGGATTAAAGTCAACGGTCAGGAATATGAAGTCGAAGTGGAAGAAATCGGCCAGGAAAAGCCGAAGCAAGGGTCGTCTCCCAAGCCGTTTTCGTCCCAACCCTCGGCTGGGAACGGAAATATTGTGGCCCCGATGCCGGGTGTGGTGACAGCCGTCAAGATCAAGGCCGGAGATTTGGTCCGGAGCGAGCAACCTCTCCTAACCTTGGAGGCTATGAAAATGGAGAATGAAATTCCGGCGGACAGGAGCGGGGTTGTCAAGGAAGTCTTGGTCAAAGAGGGGCAGGGCGTTGGGGCCGGGGAACTGCTCGTGGTCATTGTCTGAGAACGCAGCTGCACCCAACCTGAAGCGGCAGAGGAGCGGGTCTCTGTTGGTCTGGTGAAAGGGGTAGTTCTTGGTTGCGTCTTGAGCCGGATTGTGCTATAAGAAAGCTTGTGAGGTGGGAACTCTTCATGAGTGTGGCAACTCTCAACAGAGGAGTTCCGCTTCCAAGGCGGGAGATGAGTACCGTCTGATTAATCACCGGGAGGTAAGAAAATAACAATGAAAGCTTTATTCACCCTCACATCCAGTGAATCAAAACGTTTAATTGCTAAAGGGGTCAAGGCTCTGCCGGTCGTGAACAAGGCTTTAGCCGAACATACGGTCATTATTGCCGGGGGCACGACCAATGCTTTTGTGGCGGAAGAACTCCTCAGCCTGGAGGTAGCGGACAAGACAGCTTACACGGTGGGAATTGTCACTGAGGGTAAAACCGGTTTGAGTTCCGCTCCCAATCCTACCCATCCTTTTGTCGTGCAGAAAGGCCAGCCTTTGGCCATGCACTGGAAAGAGTACCTGCCAAACATACAGGCCGGTGACGTCTTTATCAAGGGAGGAAACGCCCTCGACCACACCGGTTTGGCGGCGGTTATGGTCTCCGACTCCGCCGGGGGAACCATAGGTCTGGCCCAGGGGATTCTGCTGGCCCGGGGAATCCCGCTAATCGTACCCATCGGCTTGGAGAAAATGGTGCCCGACGTGCGGACAGCCCTTGAGTTCTTGACTCCGCCCCTGGATGAGGCTTTGGGGCAAAAGGTCGGTCTGATTCCCATGCTGGGCGCGACCGTGGTTACGGAACTCACAGCTCTCGGTCTCCTCTATGGTCTCGAGGCGCAGGCCATTGCCGCCGGCGGCGTAGGGGGTTCGGAGGGTGCGGTTACCATTGCGGTCGAAGGGCCGGAGAACGAGGTCCGGCGGGCTCTCGAGGACATCAAAAGCTTCAAGGGGGAACCCCAAGTGAGGTACTTAGGTTAGACAGCGGACGGAGGTCAGCGGACAGGGGCCTGAGACAAGCCCGGTATACGATGTAAGAGTTTGTTGCTCAGCTGCGAACTGTCCCCTGCCGGAGGCCTCGGGGGCGGCCCCTTTGATCCGGGAACTCAGCCCCGCTGGTCAGTGGGGGACACCCGGCCGGAATCTTGTGTGCGCCTTTGGCTTTGCGGGCGCGGCCCGAAGAACTGGTAGTAGTGGCATTCCAGACGCCCGTTGTAGAGCTTGCGGCTTTTGTCCCAACGCCTGCCGATGTATTGTTCGGGTTTTCGCTCAGTGGTCAGAAAGTGCAGGGACCACGTGGTGAGATTGCGCCAAACAGTCCCCAGTTCTTGGTAAAGAAGAGCAGCTTCTGTTTTTTCCCCCACCCGTTTTCCATAAGGAGGGTTGGTGATCAGGTGACCATAATCAAAACGCGATCGCACTTGAGCGACCGGCAAACGCTGAAAATGAACCTGTTCCGCGAGTCCGGCTTCTTGAGCGTGAATCCGAGCCAAGCGCAGGGCATCGGGGTCAATGTCTGAACCGAATATACGGAGCGGCAAGGAAGGCTGCCACAGGTCCAATGCTTCCTGCCAGGCCTCCTGCCATAGCTGCTTGGGCAAGTTGGGCCATTGTTCGCTGACAAAACTGCGTTTTAGGCCCGGAGCCCGGTTTTGGGCTATCAAGGCCGCTTCCAGCGGAATCGTGCCGCTGCCGCAGAACGGATCCAGCAAGGGCTGTTCGGGTTGCCAATGGCTCAAGAGGACCATGGCGGCGGCCAATGTTTCCTTCAAGGGCGCCGGGCCGGCTAATTGGCGGTAGCCGCGTTTGTGCAGGCCGGCTCCGGAAGTGTCAAGGGTGAGGGTGGCTGTGTCCTTCAGTAAAGCGACTTCCACCGTGTAGCGGGGGCCGTCTTCGGGAAACCACTCTAGTTTATAATTTTTTTTGAGCCTTTCCACGATGGCTTTTTTAACAATGGCCTGGCAGTCGGGAACACTGTGAAGTTGAGACTTGACTGATTTTCCTTCCACGGGAAAGAGCGCATTGGCAGGCAGCCATTCTTCCCAAGGCAGGGCCTTGGTTTGCTGAAACAACTCTTCGAAAGTCCGGGCGGAAAATTCCCCCATCTTGAGCAAGACCCTTTCGGCAGTGCGCAGCCAGAGATTGGAACGGCACAGGCCCAGTTCATCACTTGTGAAGGTAACTCTGCCGTTTTCGGTGGACAATTGATCATAACCCAGCTGCCGCAACTCCCGGGCGACGACAGACTCCACCCCGAAAGCCGAGGTGGCGATCAACTCGAGTTTGGACACGTAAGAGCACTCCTTTGTTGCAAGATAACTTGTAAACCACTCAATTCATAACCCGTCATAACCCGTTCCCCTTGGGAGACTACTTCCCTCGACTTCTGAGTCATGATTTTTTCCCGGTCGGCAGAAAGCCCCCCTTTAGGATGTAATGGCGGAGAGTGAAGCACATAACATAGCATATAGGGGATCCGCTCTCTTGGCAAGCTGCCCGGACCGGCGCAGACGCTTAATCTCCCTATGGCAGAAACCGACAGAAGCCAGGGGATGCGGCTAAGCTTTTTGCTCAAAGGAAAGACGAAGAATATTGTTACGATAGCTTGTATACCACTTGACAATGGGGTTTGGCGGAGAGATAATAGGATTACAGATAGTGAAGAAGTTATACAGAGTCTTTTCCCGCAAAGTTCCTCCAAGTCAGTCTGTCCTGTGACGCGTTCGTTCAATCGTGGGAGATGTCAAAAGCCGGTTAGTCTTCTTCATGGCTCTCGGTGGTTTTTCAATTCAGTAGGAGGAAGCTGTAGAATTAAGCGAGAGGTCTGTCCAGGTTCGGTTGAAGTTGAATCAGTTCAGTCTTGAGGGTTTTGACAAGATTTTAACGAATCCCGTTGGCGTCGATGCTCCGTCCGGAGGAGCGAGTTTCCATTCAGCGATTCAGATTGGCCCCGTTTGGGACTCAGTGGATCACCGTGTTAAAGGTTCCCAAAGGTTCGTTTTTCATCTATCAGTGGTGGAGGAGCTTTGCGGGATTATATTTTTAGAAGTCAGGCCGTTTTGCCAGCGCAAAACGGCCTCTATTTTTTCTAAACTTAAGACTCCCACTTCTTCAAATGGACAAAGAGAGGTTCAACATGGTAAGATGAATCTGAGAGGAAGAATATGGAGGGAGTAGGCATGATTAATGAAGAAAAAATCCTAGCCCTTCTTGAACAGTTACAGGAGGGACAGAAGCAACTGCAGGAAGGGCAAAAGCAGCTGGAAGAAGGGCAAAAGCAGCTGCAAGAAGGGCAAAAAAGGACAGATGAACGGCTTGACAGACTTGAGGCCGACATGAAGACTGTAAAGAAGAACACTAAGGACATTAAGCACAACTTGGACTATGTGTGGGAGGACATAAAGCGTATAGACAACAGGCTTCAAAATCAGGAGGAAAAACTCGAAAGGCACGTCAAGTGATCAAGGGAATTGAATTTTCATGATTAGAAGGCAAAGAGAAAGGAAGTATTGAACTGGAGAAACAATAGAGGTATAATCAAGGTAGCTCATCCATGATGAGCGTCTGCGATTGACCCAGAGTATTAATACTATGTAATAGTTTGTAAAGTAAGTTGCATGTCGATGTCAAGATGGAGTGGTTTTGTTGCCGGATGAATATGATGAAAAGTATTATTTTGAGATTCTCTCGATCTTAGAGGAGAAAACGCAGCCGTTCGGTTCAGGCTTACTGAGTCAATTGTTGCGTGAGAAGGGCTACGGGCTGAGCGAAGCTACCGTCGGGCGGGTCCTCAGTAGTATGGATAGACAAGGACTGACGAAAAAGCTCAATTTTCAGGGCCGCACGATCACAGACAAAGGTCGCAGTCGCTTGGAGCAGATGCGGGGTCAATATCGACGTCTAGCTGACGGGAACCGGTTTGTTGAAACCCTGGGATCGAGAAAAAAGGAGGATCTTCTGGACGTACTTGTCGCACGTAAAGCCATTGAGCGTGAGGTAGCCCGCCTGGCGGCTGTCAACGCGTCTGAAGAGGACATCCGTAGAATGAAAGGGATCCTGCGGGAACAGCAGGAGTATTCAGAGGAACAGAAGCTGTCAGCGGAGCATGACACTAAGTTTCACAAATTGCTTGGAGAAGCCGCCGGAAATAAGGTTTTGGCGGTGGCTATGGATGTTATCAGGCATGATGCACAGCTCTCACCCATTCTGGAATATATTCGCTGCCAGGTAGGAGGCAAGCTGGTTGTGGACCACGCGGAGATAGTCAAGGCCATTGAGGCCCATGATCCGGATCGTGCCGAACAAGCAATGATCCATCATGTGCAAGGACTGATCGATGATGTAGGGAAATACTGGAGCCGACTGACATAGAGTGTTTTCATAACCGGAGCCGGCCGCCTTTGCCACTCGGTGAAAGTGGATTATTCGGATCAGAACGGGATAACGGGTACAGGCCTGTTGGAGGCAGATCGGATGTACTATTCAGAACGCAACTTGAACTTTATAGACGCGAGCACGCCGGATCCCTTGAGGTGAATCGGACGTGCTCTTTGTTTAGGCAGTCATTTGGCAGCATGACCAATATTTACCGACAGCGGCCCAGAGATCTGTCAGACTGTTTTCAAGTACGGAGTGCGTCTTCAGAACTTAGGTGGTACAATTGTCAACAAGGTTGAGAAACGGGCACGTTGAGTCTCAATGACCAAGAGAAGGAGAGAGGACGATGGTTCGGCTGGGAATTGAGGAATTACTCACTAAACGAGTAGATTTGCTTCACGGAAAAAAGGTCGGTCTTGTTACGAACTACGCGGTTACGGATGTTTGCCTCCAGCCGGTGATTCGTATTTTGGCCAGCTCCACCGGATGGCAGTTGAGCAAGCTTTTTGGTCCCGAGCATGGCGTAAGAATCAGTGCGCGGGAAGGAGAGAATGTCGATACGGGGGTAGATGAGGCTACGGGTCTGCCCGCAATTAGCTTGTATGGTCCAAACAAGAAACCGACTCCCGAGATGTTGGAGGACCTTGATGTACTGGTCGTCGACCTCCATGATATTGGCTGCCGATATTACACGAACATGAACACCGTGGCGTATTGCATAGAGGCTTGTGCGGAGGTGGGGCTGCCGTGTATCGTACTGGATCGACCTAATCCAATAGATGGTATTACCAGGGAAGGCAATATCCTCGACTTGGACTTCAAATCCTTTGTCGGTATGTATGCAATTCCGAATCGACACGGGTTGACCATGGGCGAGCTTGCTCTCTTCATGAATCATCTCCTCGTCGAACCTTGCAGTTTAACAGTCGTGCCTATGACCGGGTGGGAACGACGCATGCTGCTCTCTGATACAGGAATTCCGTTTGTACCTTCGTCACCGAACACTACTGGCCTAGACATGTGTTTACTATACCCGGGGACGTGTCTTTTTGAAGGCGTAAACCTCAGTGTCGGTCGCGGAACTGCACACCCTTTTGAATACATCGGTGCTCCTTTTGTTGATGCCAATCAGATTACAGACTGGTTTAATCGGCAGGGGTTGCCGGGTGTCAAAGGACGCCCTGTTTATTTCTCCCCCTACTACTCCCAGTATAAGGGGGAGTTATGCCAAGGTATCGCTTTACACATCACCAATCGCAGGACGTTTGAGGCAGTGAAAACCGGCCTTATTTTACTGCAGGGTGTTGCAGAACTGTACGCCGACAACTTTCAGTTCTTGGGTCATGACAGGCTGGGTCGTGCGTTTATTGATTTGCTTGCCGGAGGACCAATCAGTGAATTTATCCAACAAGGCCACGTGTTGAATTATCTGGCAGAGTCAGCCGAGTCATTGGAGGTTTTCAACCAAGAAGTTCGACAGTTTCAGATTTATTAAAAGTAGTCAGGATGGTGGGCAATGAATTTTAACCAATCTAAGTTGAAACGGGTTGACGATTTTCTCGCCGGAGAAGTTCATGCTTTACGGCTACCCGGAGCCGCTTACGCCGTAGGTATCGGTGCGGAGGTAGTTCACCAAAACGCGGTTGGGTACGCCGAGAATCGCAATGGCCAATGCCGATTAATGCGCTCCGATACTATTTTCGATCTAGCCTCCCTCACGAAAGTCACGGCGACCTTGCCGAGCATTTTGCAGTTGATAGATACCGGCCAAATTCGCTTGAACGATTCCGTCGGGCTCTTCATTCCACAGTTCGCCACCGGTGAGAAAGCAGGAATCACCATCCGGCACTTGCTGACCCATTCCTCAGGGCTGATTTCAGGTCGCAAGTACTACGAATCAGCTTCGTCGCGTGCTGAAATCTTGGACCTCGTTCTTGCGGAGTCACCGCTGGTTCCACCTGATACCAAAGTCGTATATAGCGACATTGGGTTTATCCTACTGGCGCAAGTGGTGGAGGCAGTGACTGGTCAGCGAATTGATAGGTATGCACACGACCACATTTTTCGTCCTCTGGGTATGGATCAAACCACTTACTGCCCGTCATCACAGTTATGTGGAAAGATAGCTGCGACGGAGGAGTTTCCCGACATAGGCGTAAAAGTCGGCACAGTGCATGACGAAAATGCGTACACAATGGGAGGTATTTCAGGTCATGCAGGTTTGTTTGCACCCCTATCCGACATGGTGACGTATATTCAAATGTGGTTGAAAGATAACCCGGTACTGTCCGAAGCCGTTCGCAAGGCGGCGGTTAAGTGTTACACACGCCACCTGGACGGCCGTCGTGCTCTGGGGTGGGTTTGCAGAGGTGACGGTTATGACCATACAGGGGACATGTGGCCGGACACGACGGTTGGACACACTGGCTTTACCGGTACAAGTTTAGCTTTCGATCCCGTCTCGAAGCTTTGGATGGTTCTATTGACGAACGATGTCCACTATGGTCGCGAAAATAAGACCATTGTCCGCTTGCGAGGGCGCGTTCACAATCTCGTCGCCGCAGCATTGACCAATCTGTAGCTCCACTCAGCATCGGGCAAACCTGACGGGAGTAACACCTGCTCTCTGGCTCTCTGTTGAGAACAAAGCGGTGCGTTTTGAAATATGTTTTCGGTAGATAAGTCACATCAGTGAAACGAGATATTGACGAGTCTCCTGGGCCGCGGTAGTATAATCTCAAGTTAAACCTAGCGGAGGCTGAGTTGTCCAGAAAGTCTCATGACAAAGTCTCATCACACAGTGTTTGGTCCTATGTTCAACTGAGGTGATAAATGTGGCATTATATATCGGTGTCGATGGTGGAGGAAGCAAAACAGAAGTCATGATTTTTGACGACGAATCGCGACAGATGGCATTGTCGTCGGGTCCCGCGAGTAACCCAAACACGGTAGGAACCGAGAATTCGGTGGCAGCGGTGACGTCGCTTATCAACCAAGGGCTCGGGAAGTTAAACAGCACCGCAGAGCGAATTCGAGGGCTGTCGTTATGCATGGCAGGGGTCGATCGCCCCTCGCAAGCTCAAATACTGCATGGGCTTTTTCAGGAAAAGTACCCTGAAACCAGCGTGGAAGTGACAAACGATGCCTTCGCTGCGCTGAGTGCCGGTACGCACGGTGAATCTGGCATTGTCTTGATTGCCGGTACGGGGAGTATTGCTGTTGGTGAGGGCCGAAGGGGGGATACGGCTCGCGCGGGCGGGTACGGAAATCTCGTAGGTGACGAGGGGAGTGGTTTTGACATTGGAAGACAGGGGTTAATGGCAGCAGTCCAGTACGTTGAAGGTCGTGGGGAAAAAACGGATTTATGGCATCTTGCGTCTGAATCTTTTGAGCTGCGTCATCCTTCAGATCTCATTCCAAGAGTCTACGATTCCGTACATCCGGTTGGAACAGTGGCTTCTTTCGCCAGATACGTGTTAGAGGCGGCCCGTTATGACGAAGTAGCGAAGGGTGTCGTAAGGAATGGGGCCGAGAATTTGGCTCGGATGGTGGAGTCCGTACGGCACCAATTGCATGACGATGTTTCGAATCGGGTGGTGCTCTCTGGCAGCTTGTTGACTCAGTCTGAGATGCTTTACGATCGTCTAAGGCTTTCACTTCAATCCGTGTTTCCACTGGCGAAGGCAGAGAGGCTTGCTGAACGCCCTTCCGCGGGTGCGGTCCAGCGGGCGCGTCGCCTCGTGAACCCAACGCTAAGCCCGGAATTCATCAGCGCGAGCCCGGCCTGTTGACGGATTCCCTGATGGATGACAGAGTGATGGCAGAATAGTGAGAGAAAGGTTGTGATTCGATGTTCGACGTGAAAAGTCGCTGGGGTCAACGTATTACCATGCGGGACGGTACCTCTGTAGCGGCTGACCTGTACATACCAAATACGAAACAATTAGTACCCGCCATTGTCATTCGAACACCATACGGCCGAAGCAGTGATGGTAACGTTGAGCAAGGGCGTTGGTTTGCCGCACGCGGGTGCGGGGTACTCGTGGTGGACGTGCGCGGCCGCGGAGATAGTGAAGGTACATTTACACCATATCGTGGAGAGGCCCTTGATGGCTACGATACGATTGAGTGGGCAGCGATACAGCCGTGGTGCGATGGAAATGTTGGGACGCTCGGAGGAAGCTATCTGGGGAAAATCCAGTGGTTGACGGCATTGACGCATCCACCCCACCTAAAGGCCATGGTACCTATCGTATCGCCGTCGGATCCGTTCGTGGAATGGCCAACAGGTATTCCTGGCCCCATGCACGCTTGCTGGCAGTTTCTCGTATCAGACAGGGTGTCACAAAACATAAGCCAGGTGAATTGGGAACAGGTGTATGCGCACTTGCCGCTGCTCACCATGGATGAAGCATCGGGCAGAGAGATGCCTTTCTGGCGGGAGCAGTTCGATCACAGTCAGCTGGACGACTGGTGGCGGCAAACCTGCTATCAGAACCGGTTTAATGAAATCGATCTGCCTGTCCTGCATATCTCAGGCTGGTATGATGACGAACAAATTGGCACCCCCTTAAACTTCTCCGGTATGACCAATCAAGCGCCAAGCGAAGGCGCCAGAAGGTCGCAGCGTCTGGTCATGGGACCGTGGGGGCACAATGTCAATCTCTCGACACGACTGGGGGAGATCGATTTCGGGGAAGCGGCCCTTATCGACCTGCGAAGCAGAGAACTGCGCTTCTTTGACCGATGGTTGAAAGGTCAGACAAACGGGATCGATGAAGAACGCCCTGTATCCATCTTCATCATGGGGAAGAACCAGTGGCGTGAAGAGGCGGAATGGCCCCTGGCCCGTACAGTCTACACGCCTATGTACCTTCACAGCAGCGGAAGTGCTAACAGTCGATTCGGCAACGGAACCCTTTCCATGGAGCCACCCATGACAGAAAAATGGGATAGTTATCTTTATAATCCCAACCGGCCTGTCCCGTTTCTCACGGAACCGACATCCTCGCAAATCGGAGGTCCAGACGACTATAGCGCTGTCCATAGGCGAGACGACCTGCTCGTTTACACCAGTGAACCGCTGACGAAGGAACTGGAGGTAACAGGGCCTGTCAAAGCCTGCCTCTACGCGTCTACGTCCGCTCCGGATACCGATTTCATGGTACAGTTACATGACGTCTGGCCAGATGGTTATACCCAACGCTTGTGTGACGGAATGGTCAGGGTTCGCTTTTTCAAGGGCATGGATGTTCCCGAACTTGTCGAACAGGGCAGCGTTCGTCGCTATGAAATAGACTGCTGGAACACAGCTCACGTGTTTCTGCCCGGGCACCGTATCTGCGTGCACGTGGCTTCAAGCGCATTTCCCAAGTACGACCGTAATCAAAATACAGGCGAGCCATTGGGCTTGAGCAGTCATATCGAAACGGCTCTCCAGCGAATCTACCACGATGCGGAGCATCCGTCGTCCATTGTTTTGCCGGTGATATTCTGAATTTTGATTTCAGTGTATTGATAAACTAGTTGAAAAAGTATATCATGAAGGCGGGCACAAAGGCCCATAGTCATAGTGGGCATTGAAGTAATGGGGGTGGCAATCTTTGCGGAAAAAACGCTGGACTATCATTGTGAGTTTTCTGGCCCCGGGGTTCGTCCTGTACGTATTATTTATCATCTATCCGTTCCTCTCCAGTATCCGCTATAGCTTCTACAACTGGAATGGTGTGGGGCCACTTATTGATTTTGTCGGATTGAAAAATTTTGCTTATGCGCTTTTTTCACATAATTTTGCACCTTTTTTTTGGCGAGCTATATTGCACAATCTATACTTCTTTGCTGTTACCATGATTCTAACCTCCGTTTTTGGGGTACTGTTGGCGTATTTGTTAGTTGCCGTTCACGAACGGACATCAAGATGGTTTCAGGTTATTTATTTCATTCCAATGGTCGTCCCGCCTGTAGTAGTTGCCTATGTATGGAGCATGTATTTAGAGCCGAATTACGGTGTGCTTCCACAGCTTCTGGAAGCACTTCACCTCAACGCGTTAAATGTTCCGTTTTTAGGTAGTGCGGGATTAGCCATCCCAACAATTGCTGTAATCACAGCATGGGCTGGCATGGGTTTACCGATTCTCATCTTCGTTGCCGCGATGATCAATATACCCGAAGAAATGATAGAAGCTGCAAGGGTAGATGGAGCAACACGTTTCCGAACCTTTGTCTCTGTCATCTTTCCATTTATTAAACCGACTTTCTTAACGATCACCACGCTGATTTTTGTGGGTGCCTTTGGCGCATTTGACTATATCTTCATCATGGAGGGAACACAAGCCGGCCCCAACTACGCCACTGACGTAATTGGGACTCTGTTTTACCGAACAGCGTTTGGTGGATTCGGAACGACAGCGCAAAGCATGGGCCTGGCCACCGCGCTTGCGTTTTTGGGATTTCTCATTGTCATGATTGCGTCTACCATTCTCGTGCTACTCCAACGCAGTGCATCTAGAAATTTGTAAAGAAGGTGTTAATATGCGGTTCAAGCGCCCCTACATTGCGTATATCATTCTGCTTATGTTTGCAATCGTGGCACTGTATCCCTTGGTTGACATGGTGTTTATGTCTTTTAAGGACCTCCCCGGAATTGTTTCTACACCGTTCAGCTTGCCGACAAAGTGGCACTTTGACAACTATTCCACGGCGTGGATTCAAGGGAACTTGTTCTCGTACTTAATTAATACCGCGATAGTCTCTGTAGCATCAGTGATCATTGTCATTTTTTTCTCGTCAATGGCTGCCTACGTTATTGCTCGTTTCGAATTTAGGGGCAACCAATTGATCTACCTGATGTTTCTGGCGGGTCTGGCTCTTCCCATCCAAATGATGGCTGTTCCGCTGTACATTCTTATGAAACAGCTTTACCTTCTGAATAACCTGTTGTCCGTAATACTGATTTATTCCGCAAGCGGATTGTCGTTCAGTGTTTTCTTACTGGTGAACTTTATCCGCAGTGTACCTAAAGACCTCGAGGAATCAGCATTTCTGGATGGTGCTTCATATTTCCAGACCTATTGGCACGTAATTTTACCGTTAATTCGTCCGTCTCTGAGCACAGTGGCAATTCTCAACTTCATTTCCGCGTGGAATGGGTTCTTTTTTCCGCTTATTTTACTCAATGATCCCAATCGAATGACAGTGGCAGTTGGTGTTCTCTCTTTTGTTGGTCAATATTCAACTCAGTGGAATCTATTACTGCCCGCTCTCGTAATTGTAATCCTACCCACCATCATCGTGTTTGCTATCGCATCTCGGCAGTTCATTCGAAATCTTACTGCTGGTGCCGTCAAGATGTAAGGTTATTACCGGCTTGGGAATCTCTCAATGTCCGGATTACAATTAAGGGGGAGAAAGTTTATGAAAAAAGGGAAGTCCTTGGTCTTAACTGCCGCCGCACTCGCTATGGCAGCCATTGGGGTTCTTACGGGTTGCGGAGCAGGTGGTGGTTTGCCAACTGTCACCGTTTGGTCCTGGCGTTCACAGGACGCAAATCTGTGGAAACAGGTTCAGCAAGGTCTTAATGCCAAAGGTGAGAAGGTTAACATCCAATTTCGGCCCATCAATTCAACAAATTACGACGCAGTTCTTCAAACCGCCATGGATGGTGGGCAAGGGCCAGATGTTTTCTACGCCCGGGCTGGAACAGAAACTCTCGATTATGCGGCAGCCGATATGATTAAGCCCTTGGATAGCATCGTCAGCCTCTCAAGCATTAATTCTGCATCCCTCCACTCCGGGGTACAGTGGAATGGCAAGACTTATGGTGTTCCCTTTGCAATTCAAACGATGGAGGTATTCTATAACAAAGACATCTTTAAGCAATACGGTTTATCTGTGCCAAAGACTTGGCCGGAGTTCATCCACGTTTGCCAGGTACTTAAGGGCAAAGGCGTCACCCCAATTTATACTATGGGGCTCCAAGGTTGGATGTTGGCGCTCAATTTTGATGAAGTGGGCGCGACTATGCTGGGTGACACATTCACTCAACAACTGGTCAACAAGCAAGTAAACTACAGTGACCAGCCGTTCGTTGACGCTCTTGGCAAATACCAGTCACTCGCCCCCTATTTTGAACCTAATTTCCAAGCAGTTGGTTCGGCTGGGAACGAGCAGGAAACTCAGTTTGCCTTGGGAAAATCCGCGATGGTAATGGACGGGATTTTTGACGTGCCGACCATTCAGAAATTTAACCCTAACATCAACATGGGCGCTTTTCTTATTCCGCCGGCAACATCCAGTCAATCAGAGAAAATTGATTGGTACCTAGATGGCGACATTTGCCTGAATAGCAAGATTGCCAACCCTGCCGAGAAGAAAGCAGCTGAAGAACTCATTGCCTTCACGGCGACCAAACAGTTTGGTCAAGACTTTACCGATATTGCCGGTGAAATTTCGCCGATTGCAGGTGTTCAAGTGCCTGCCAAGTATCCGTTGTCTGTGCAAGCATACCACTGGTATCAAACGGCTCCAATCAATCCTTTGTTTGGGATTCGCAGCCCAATGGATACGCAACCTCCGACTCCGATTAACAAACTGAGTAAGAGTGGAGTCGCTAACACTAACGGCATTTTCACGGCGGAACAGAAGGTGCTGGTGCCGCTTCTTACCAGTAAAATAACGCCAAAAGAAGCTGCGGATGAGATTCAACAGACAGTGTCTTGGTATTTTAAGAAATGAGTGGAGCGTATTAGACTGCTGCAGCGAAGGACACCACCATTAGGAAGACTGATGTTGTACGGCTGTCAGTCTGGCTTAGCTTAACTATGACCAGAGCAGTGAACTATCTAAGAATCGAATTAGGAAGTGTGTTGACGTGGAAGGCATTTGGAAGTTAAAGACTGAGCAATCACATCCGAAGTACGCTGACCTGGACATCCGTACAACCCGGGATCTGCTCATGATGATGAACGAGGCGGACCAGACGGTTCCAATGGCTGTCTCACAAGTTCTACCAGCCGTCGAACGTGCCGTAGATCTGATAGTCACCCACCTTAAACGCGGCGGAAGATTAATATACATCGGAGCCGGAACTAGCGGTCGAATCGGTGTATTGGATGCAGCCGAGTGCCCACCGACCTTTCGTACCCCTCCGGGCCAGGTCATTGGCTTGATAGCAGGCGGACGCGAGGCAATGTTTGAAGCGGTAGAGGAGGCTGAAGACAGCTCAACCAACGCTCGCGCTGACCTTGAGAAGCTTCGCCTCTCTCCGGATGACGTGGTGGTGGGCATCAGCGCAAGCGGACGGACACCCTATGTTGTCAGTGGGCTCAAGTATGCGAAGAGTGTCGGAAGTAGTACGATTGCGGTGAGTTGTAATCCCCATGCTGTCGTCAGCCAGCATGGGGACGTGCCAATCGAGGTCTCGACGGGGCCTGAGGTGCTGAGCGGTTCCACCCGTCTCAAGGCGGGAACAGCAGAGAAGCTGATAGTCAATATGCTAAGTACCGCAAGTATGTTCCGGCTGGGCAAGGTCTATCACAACCTAATGGTAGATCTGAAGGTTACCAACGCGAAGCTCATGGAGAGAGCCAAGCACATGGTAATGACGACGGCAGATGTGGATGGCCAGGTAGCGGAGCGCGTCTTGAAACAAGCAAATGGTCATGTGAAGACGGCCATCCTCATGGCCAAAACAGGCGTCGACAGAGCCACGGCCGAAACCAAACTCGCCGACGCGGACGGCATACTTCGAATTGCCTTGGGCGAAGTGAATAACCCTAAGAAGGGCGCGCAGGTCACTATTCAGACGTAGATCCTCATGCCGCAAAAGTGTCACCGACAGAGCATGCAAATAGTTGCCAGGCTGCACAAGCGGAGCGAACCGTCCGAGCTGAGGAGCGCGCAGCCGCAAGCTGCGAGTATCCGAAATTCTCCAACGAAGAAAAATGGGGTCCTATCTAGAGTTAAACTCTAAGAAATCGGTCGTAAGATTGCACGTCAGGAGGTCGAAAGATGAGCCGCATTGTTCAAACCGAAGTCAAGACCGTCGAACTCTCACTAAGCACACCGTTTCACACGTCTTTGCGCTCCGCCTATTCTGTGATCGATGTCCGCGTTACCATAGAAACTGATGATGGGATTCGAGGTGTAGGCTCAGCGTCGCCGACGGCAAAAATTACGGGTGAAACTACGGAATCTATTAAAGCCGCGATCTCTAACTTTGTGTTGCCAGCGCTTCAATCCATCGATCTCGATGACGAAGTGGCTGCCTTCGAAGCCATTCAGAAGTCAATCGTCCTAAATAACGCTGCAAAAGCGGCAGTGGACATTGCCTTGCACGACGCTTACGCAAAGCGTCGTGCGGTGTCATTGGCACAGTATCTCAATCACCGCGACTTGTCCGAGTTTGAAACGGACGCAACCATCAGTCTGAATACGCCCTCTGCTATGGAAAACCAAGCACTGGAGTTGGTCGGGGCGGGATTTCGCTCCCTAAAAATAAAGCTCGGAGGCCGGGATGACCGGGACATAGAGCGTGTCAAACGAATACGTCAGGCGCTAGGCAGGGACGCGGTTCTTCGCGTCGATGCTAACCAAGCTTGGGGGGTCAAGGAAAGCCTTCAATACATCGATAAGTTAGCCCCACTCGGAGTGGAGTTTGTCGAACAGCCCGTCTACCGCAAAGATTTGCTGGGCCTTCGCGAGGTGACCAAGCACAGTGCTCTTCCCATTGCGGCAGATGAGAGCGTATTCGATGCTTACGATTTGAACCACATACTGTTTCTCCAGGCGGCGCACATTATCAATTTAAAACTAATGAAAACTGGCGGTCTCTACCCCGCAAAGGAGATGATCAAGACCATTCAAGAGGCTGGTCTTGACTGGATGGTCGGCAGTATGATGGAAGGGCCGGCATCTGTTGTCGCGGCAGCGACCTTGGCAGTCGCCTTCGATAGTCGCTATAAGGACTTGGACGCCGCCTATTTTCTTGGGAACCAGGAAGCTGCGGGTGGTCCCGAATATCGAAATGGTAAACTCATAGTTGGTGGCGGTATTGGCTTGGGGGTTGCGTATCATTGATTTACCAAAAACTTAGCAAAAACTTAGTTGCTATTAAGCTCTCAGCAAAAAGTAGGTGTTTTCCATGTTATATATGCCTGGTGGCGGCCTCGTAAGATTAAGGGAATCAGTAAATGGGCTGCCAGAGTCAGAGGCCAAGATAGCCCGATACATTCTTCACCATCCGGCCGAATTCGTGAACATGGCGGTGCAAGATCTATCTCGGGCCAGCCACAGCAGCCCTGCGGCCGTTGTCCGCTTGTGGAAATCTCTCGGTTTTGACGGTTATCAAGACTTCAAGTTGCGTGTGGCGAGCGATTTGCAAACCAATCCCCAAGTGCAATACGTAGAGCTGTCTGGCGACTATTCCTTTGGCAGCATCCTGCATTCTGTAGAGGACAGCAACATCCAGTCCATTCAGAACACTCTCCGCCTCCTGCGCGAATCCGATGTGAAAGCGACTGCAGAGGCACTGCGAACCGCAAGACAGACGGTGACGATGGGTGTGGGGGCCTCAGCAGTTGTCGCGGATGACATAGCGCAAAAACTAATGCGTATTGGCCTCCCCGTGAGCGCCGCCCACGACTTTCACCAGGGGGCCACACTTGCAGCGCAGATTCATGAAAAGGACGTTCTTCTCGCTGTGTCATATTCAGGAACTACTACCGATGTAATCGAAGTTGCTGAGATTGCCAAAAGCGGTGGAGCGAGAATTATCGCGCTCACGCGGTTCGGTAACACGCCACTCAGTCGGCTGGCTGACATTTGTCTCTGTGTTAGTGCCGTAGAACCGAAAGTCCGAGTAGCGGCAACGGCCTCAAGAATCTGTGCGCTGGTGATCGTAGACATCGTCTTCATGGATGTTGTCAACCAGGACAAAGAGAGGGTTTACTCTGCTTTAGAAGCAACCAGAAATGCCATAGTACGACACAAGGTGGAGTAGTTATGAACTTAATTCTTCACGATTGGCCGGCCCGGAACCCGTATGAGGGATATCGACCAACTCGGAATGAAGGAGGTGATTTCCAGAGGCCTTGAGATCACCGGACGGGGAAGGGAGGATTAGGGTTTCGACCGGTGTTCAGTTGCAGGCCTGCGTGGTCAGAGAGTGGTGAAGCTGAATATTTAGGGGGAAACGGGTACTTAGGAAGAAGGATATGCCAGGAGTCTTTTTGAAGGAAGAAAGAAGAATTTAGCCTATAAGCAGCGATTAGAAAGTAATGGGAATTAACAGAATCGCGAGAATTAAAGTTAAATGCGATAAGGAGGGATGACTCGTGAGACGTTATGGGATCAAATTGGTCAAATTGGTTGGGGTGGCAGCCCTCTCATTGGCTTTGTCTGCCTGTGGCTCCACAACAACGACATCCAGCACCAGCACATTTACGACCGTGGATGAGTATCACCCCATCAGCGCGGGCGCTCCGTACAATCCTTACAACCCTAATGGCAACACGTGGTTGGGCTACGATCAATGGCAGCTCGCCTGGTTCACCAACTCGGTCACCAATCCTGACAGCTTCATTCCGGGTTTGGCGGCGTCCTGGACTACCAACGCCGCCGGCACCACTGTCAGCGTCACCCTTCAGCCCAATGCCAAGTGGTCGAACGGTCAGCCGGTGACGGCGGAGGATGTCAAGGCGTCGTTTGCACTCGCCTTCACCCAGGGCAACGCCCAAGCCTTTGACCTGGGCTCCATTACCGTGCTCAACAGCCATCAAGTACAATTCAGCCAACTGCCTGGCGACCACTACAACCTCTTTCTCCACCAGCTGTTGCAGCAGACTATGGTGCCGGCCTCAGAATTCGCGCCTATCCTGCCCAAAAACATTTGGTCCATCATCAACACGGCGCAATATGCTGGCACGAATTCTACCAAATTGTCTCAAGCCAAGGCGGCCGCCGATCAGCTGACGGCGATCGGAAAGCGCGTCACGGCCTACGCGCCTCCCCGTTCAAAAGATCTGTCCGCGGGTCCCTTTGTGCTGAAGAGCCTCAATCCGGGTGAAGCCATCTTGGAAAAAAATCCTGACTTCTACGCTGCCAAGAACGTCCACGTGCAAGAGGTGGAAATGCGTAACTACACGGGTAACCAGCAGATCTGGAACTATCTCGAGAGCGGCCAATTGGACTACGGCCCATACACCTCCATGCCCACCAACATCCTCGACCAGATTCTGAAGACCAAAGGCAACCAGAAAGTCGTCACCCCGTCTGTGGTCGGCGCTGCGCTCGCCTTCAACGAGAACATCTATCCCTACAGTATGACGAAAGTTCGTCAAGCGCTGGCCTATGTGATTGACCGCAGCCAAGTGCAGAAAGTGGCCGAGCCGGTCAGCGGCATTCCAGCCAAGTACCAGACGGGCATGATTGATACCGCAACGAAGGAATGGATGAGCCCCTCCCAGCTTAGCCAATTGAATACCTACCCGACCGACCTCGGCAAAGCCACGCAACTGCTGACCTCGGCAGGATTCAAGAAAGTGAACGGCCAATGGCGGATGCCAAACGGCAAGCCTTGGACCATCACCATCTACGCCGTGAACGGATTTAGTGACTGGATCGCGGCCGCCAAGGTCATCTCGAGCGAGTTAACCAACTTCGGCATCCCCGCTTCCCCCAGCATTGTCTCCAGTTACTCGCAGGAAATCCAGAACCAGGACGATGGGCAATATGCTGTCTCGTTTTACTTGGACGCCTTGGGACCCATCCCTCAAAACGCTTTTAGCCGCATTTACGGAAAGGCGGACGGCTACGACTTGGTGGGCACAAACCTGGTGCATTATCCGCCGAGCGCTCATGGTAAGGGCAACTTCATCGACTTGCCGACCGAAATTCCCACCGCGAGCGGCCAAATGATTACGCCGGGCGTGCTCACCCAGGAGCTGACCCAGATGTCATCGGCTTCCCAGGAGCGGCCGATCGTGGCCCAACTGGGGGAAGTTACCGATCAGAATGTGCCCGTCATTACGCTTTGGGATTATACCAACGTACAGTTCATCAGTACGTCGCGGTTTAAGAACTTCCCCGTGCACCAAACAGGCCTGATGGACAATCCTGCCGGGGTGTGGATGTCGCAAGGATACGTCACGTCCAAGTAGTTCGAACAGGGCCGGTCTCCAAGACCGGCTCCGGTTTTAGGAGGAAACCCCATGCGTGAAGCGATACGCCTCATTAAGCGGCTGATTGGCGGCGCGTTGATGGTGCTGATCGTCGCTACCTTTACCTTTTTCTTAGTGCGTCTGATGCCGGGCAATCCGGTGCAGGCCGCATATAACACATTGATTACCCGCGGAATGACCCCCGTTCAGGCTGCCAATGAAGTTCGGGTTATGTACGGATTCATGCCGCACGAGTCGCTATGGGCACAGTACGTGCATTATTTGAATCAACTGATTCACTTCAACCTGGGTCAGTCCATTTCCTATGAGGGCGTCAGTGTCCTCCACATTGTGCTTAGCGCGGCTCCCTGGACCATTACCTTGGTGTTGTCCGGCGTGGTGGCCAGTTTCCTTCTGGGCGTTACCGCAGGCGTGGTGGCCGCCATGAAGCGTTCCAGCGGTATGGGCAGTGTGCTCACCGTGAGCGGGTCACTGCTGCACGGCATCCCGCAATTCGTGATGGCGCTTTTGCTCGCCTTTGTCTTCACTACTCTGTGGCCGATATTTCCCTTTGGGGCGCCTTACGGCGGGGCGTTGACCCCGGGCTTTAACCTGCCGTTTATCGGATCCTTGGCTTTTCATGCCGTCCTGCCGGTGGTGGCCTACGCGCTCTCCAGCTACGGTGGCTGGCTCCTGACGATGAAATCCAGCGTCGTTTCCGTCATGGGCGATGACTTTGTGCTGGCTGCGGAGCTGCGCGGGTTGAAACCCTCCATTCGCTTTGGCTATATTGCCCGAAACGCCATCCTTCCGCTGTTCACCATCTTCGCGCTGTCTCTAGGTTTTATGTTCGGCGGGTCGGTGTTCATCGAAAACATCTTTGACTACAACGGCCTCGGCAATTTGCTTTTGACCAGTATCAACAACCGCGACTATCCTTTGATGACTGGCGCCTTCTTGCTCATCACCATCGCCGTGATTTTGTCAAACATTGTGGCCGACTTCCTGTACACAGCTGTCGACCCCAGGATTCGGAGGCCCTAGCATGACTGCACGCACACCAAAAAATAATGCGGCCCCCCAGATCCCGCCCATCCATGGCGAGTCCTTTCTGAGAATGTCTTGGCGGGTCATCAAAGCCAAGCCCACACGGGTGATCGGTCTGGTCATTATCGTCGTCTTCGCCTTGATGGGTATCTTCGGTCCCCTGCTCTATCCGCACAACTTGCCCATTAACCCCAATGCCATCTATGCGCCGCCCAGCCTCAGGTATCCGTTAGGCACCGACTTTGAGGGAACCAGCAATTTGGCGCTGGTGATTACCGGCGCACGCTATGTCCTGTTTGCTGCCCTCATGGCGGCCCTTTTCACGGTCGTGTTTGGCACTGGCATCGGCCTCTTGTCAGGGTATCTCATTGGAACTACTGACACCGTTTTGATGCGCATCACCGATTTCATCCTGACCATCCCCGGTTTCCCGCTTTTGGTCGTCCTGTCGACGGTATGGAATTTTGGACAGCCGGTAGCCATGGGGTTCGTTCTGGGAATCACCGGCTGGGGCGGATTGGCGCGGGCCGTACGCTCACAGACCCTGTCCCTGCGTGAACGCGGGTTTATTGAAGCTGCGCGCGGTTTGGGACTCCCAGGGTGGCATATTGTGTTCTTTGAGATTCTCCCCAATATGGGACCGTACATTGCCATGAATCTCTTGGTCTCCATCACAGGCGCTATTTATGCGGAAGTAGGCTTGTTCTACCTCGGAGTCGTACCGTTCCACGTCAACAACTGGGGCGTCATGTTGAACCTGGCGGTGTTCACCGGAGGTGCCATGGAGAGCGCCAAAGCGCTCCCGTACTTGCTGTCCCCGCTGGTTGCCATTCTACTCTTGACATTAGGCGTCGTGCTGTTTTTAGACGCCTTGGACGAGATTTTTAATCCACGGTTAAGGGAGGCCGCATAATGAACGCCTCAGAACCTTACAGTGCTGCCGTCGGTGCCGGGATTACGATCCGAAATTTGACGGTGACCTACCACACCGATCGCGGCATATTCCCCGCCTTGAAGGATGTCTCTCTGGACATCCGGCCCCAGACCATCACGGGTTTTATCGGAGAATCCGGATCGGGCAAGACTACCTTGGCCATGGCGATAATGAACGCTATCCGCACCCCAGGACTCATTGCCAGTGGGTCGATTTACACGGACGGAGTAGGGGATGTCCTGAAGCTACAAGGGGAAAGTCTCAGGCGCGTCCACGGTCAGCATTTTGGCTTCGTTTTCCAGGCATCCTCCAACTCGTTGAATCCGCTCAAGCGCATCGGTGCCCAGCTCCTCGATTTGGGCCGCTCGCACGGCATCAAGGATCCTCGGATATTGCTGAAAGAGGCCCGGGCCCTGGCCGAGCGCATGGGGATGGACGGAGATCGCGTGCTAACTTCGTATCAACACGAACTGTCAGGTGGTATGCGTCAGCGGGCTGGCATTATTTTTGCCTTGGTCCTGAGGGCTAAAGTGGTGATTCTGGACGAACCCACCACCGCTTTAGACATGCTGTCACAGCAGGCAGTGCTCGAAATCATCCGTCAGATTCATGAGGAGCGTGGCCTGACCAGCATCATTATCACCCATGACATGGGGGTGATGGCCGAAATAGTTCAGCGCGTAGTGGTTCTCTACGCGGGCCGGGTGGTCGAAGAAGGTCCAACCCAAGATTTGCTCCAGCGGCCGCGGCATCCGTATACTAAGGGCCTCATTGACGCCATTCCCCGCATTACCGGAGATCTGGCCGAGGCCAAGCCACTCGCTGGGAGCCCGCCGGATTTGGCTACCGTCCCCACACAGGGATGCGTCTTTCGAGATCGCTGTTCGCTGCGCCGGCCAGTGTGCGATCTCGTCGAACCTCTGGCTCAACCTGCCCATGGGGATGGGTTAGTCACTTGTCATGGAGTGAATGCGCATGATTGAAGTCAAACACTTGGTCAAAACTTATCCTGCCCGCGGTGGGATCTTAAAACAAAAGCCAGTGCAGGCGGTCAAAGGCGTAAGCTTTGTTCTTCCCGATGCCGGCGCTGTGGCCTTCATTGGCGAGTCTGGCTGTGGAAAGACCACCATCGGCCGCATTCTCACGGGATTGGAAAGCTATGATTCCGGGGAAGTTCTCTATGACGGAGTCAATCTAACCCGGTTGCCGTCGGCCGAGCGCCGGGAGAAGTTGCGAAAGGTGCAATTGATTCAGCAAGACCCGTATGCAGCCTTGAATCCGTCACGTACGATCGCCAAAACGTTGATGGCTCCTTTGGCCCTTGAAGCCAAGCGTCAGCAAAAGTCCAAGGCGTGGATGGCATCGCGGGCACGGGAGGTCCTGGCGCTGGTGGGATTGAACCCCGAGGTCGTTTTGCCTAAGTACCCGCATATGCTGTCGGGGGGTCAACGGCAGCGGGTGGTCATCGCCCGCGCCTTGACCGTCGAGCCGGATGTGTTGGTGGCTGACGAAGCCGTGTCCATGATCGATGTGTCGCTGCGGCTGGGCATTTTGAGTTTGCTCCTGGAACTTCGCAACAAGCACGGCATTGCGATACTCTTTATCACCCACGATGTAGCAGCGGCTCGCTACGTAGGACAGGACGGACGCGTCTGTGTCATCTATCAGGGAGAAGTCGTCGAAGAGGGGGTCACAGATGACCTCATTCAATCGCCGGTACATCCATACAGCCAAGCCTTGCTCAGCGCAGTGCCGGTCCTGCGGGGCTTGGAGGCTCCCGGGCCGGACCGCTACATCCCGCTGGGAGAGTTCCAGCAGGATGAAGGCACAGCTTGCCGGTTTGCTCCGCGATGCCGATATGCCGAAGAGCGCTGTCGCACGGAAAAACCGCGGACCGTGCCGTATGGAAATGGTGGCCACAGGCACAGGTGTCACTTCCCTGTCGCGCGGCGGGTGGTTGCGGAACCGTTGGAGGTGAATTCGTAATGAGTTTTACCGTACGAATCGCAGAACCCCACGACCTAGATCAGATTGCTAGGCTCTCGGACCGCGTATTCCGATCCAAGCGCACTACCCATATGGCGGAGGAATTTCCCCATCTTTACAGTCCGCACAACGCCCGTCATTGGTTCGTGGCGGAGGACGGCGGCCAAATACGCAGCATTATCGGTGCTATGGTGTGGCCAGCTGTCATTGCCGGTGCCCGAACGCGGGTAGCCAGTGTCGGCTCCGTGGCCACCGATCCCGATTACCGCGGTCAAGGGCTCGCGAGCCGTCTCTTGTACCTCGCGCAGTCGCAGTTAGCAGCTGAAGCGGTGCGCCTCATGCTAATCTCGGGTGACCTGCCTTTATACCTCAAATTTGGAGCCCGGTCGATTGGCCGCGTCGACTGGTATGCTCTTCCGCGCAATCTGGCGGTCGCTGGCCGCTACAGCATCCGTCCGATCGACCCGCAGGACGACGCGGCAATCGTCGCTCGTCTCTATCAAACCCGTTCGACTCGGTTTGGGCGGACACTGGCCCAATTGCGCGCTATGCTCGTCGCCCAGCCTATCACCCAGGTGGAACGAGGGGTCAAAGTGGCGCTCCTGGTGTTGAGTGACGGCGTCCCCGTCAGCTACCTGATCCTGAACCATCGCCCGTTTCAGGGGGTCGGTGCCAGTCGGCTGAGCGAGTGGGCCGGGGATCCCAAAGGGGTGCTCCATGCGCTCACGCAAGTGAGCGATTGGCCGGAGCAAGGGATCCGCATTCCCGTGCTTCGGGAAGATTTGGCCATGCAGGGGACCTTGTATCCCTTAAAGCCCGACCGACGGGGCCCCGTTTCCTGGCTCGTCAAAGTGATTGACGGTGTGGGACTTGCCTCAGACTTAGCCCCTATCGGGACCGAACAGGCAGCTCAGCCACCCCGCGTGCTGCTCACGGCGCCGGATACCTATGCGGTTGAGTTCAACGGCCAGCGCTGGGTAGTTAATGCCGCGGAACTGACCGAGTGGGTGTTCAGTGAGGAGACCGCCTATCGGCCCGTACCCTTGGAGGCGATTTGGCCACTGCCGAGCCTGTGGCCGGAAGGTTTGAACTACATTTAGGACCTTTAGCAGGCTTTTGGCACCGCGTGTTCGCGCGCACAGAGAATACTTCGACCAAAACTTGTCACAACAGGAGGATTGTGATGATTCGCACCTACCATAGCGGTGATGAAGCCGCATTCATCAAGACATGGAATGAGTCCATGCCAGCGGACGGCATTACGGAAAAGGTTTTCATCAGTCGCATTCTCGTTGATACCAACTTCGATCCCGACGGCATCTTGCTTGCCGAGGAAGAGGGCCGCATTGTCGGGGGCCTGGTGGCCATTGTCCGCAAAACCCCCATGTCGGGGACCGACTTGGAGCCGGCAAGTGGCTGGATTACGGCCTTTTTCGTGCGGCCGGATGCCCGTGGGCGCGGTATTGGGCGGGACCTCATGGACGCTGCAGACGGGTTTTTTCGGAACCGCCACCGCACAACCGTCTACTTTGCCTCCTACACTCCTAACTATTTCGTGCCCGGCATCGATCGAGATCAATATCCCGCGGGTGCCGTGCTGTTGGAGACGGTCGGATTTGCCAAACTCTATCAATGCGCAGCCATGGACAAAAATCTGGTGGGATTTGTCATCCAGGATGATGTCCGACGGGTAGAAGTCGCACGGCGTGAAGAGGGCTACGTGATTGAAAACCTTGCTTTACCGTATGTATCCAACCTCATCGGCTTCACCGACGAAGAATTTGATCCTGACTGGACCCGCGCCATCCGCGAGGCATTGAAGAGCGGAGTGCCCCTGTCGAACGTCCTCATTGCCCGTCATGGCGAAACCGTAGTGGGCTTCTGCATCTTTGGTGGATATGATGGTGTGGGCGAGCGCTTCGGACCTTTTGGGGTCGCCGAATCTTTGCGCGGCACTGGATTGGGCAAAGTGCTGCTGTACCGTTGCCTTGAGCAAATGCGGCACGTCGGGCTTCACACAGCCTGGTTCCTATGGACTGGCGAAAAAGAGGCCGCTGGGCACTTGTACCTCCGAGCCGGTTTTGCCGTGACCCGGCGATTTGACGTGATGAAGAAAATCTTAGCGTGAAAGACGGAGAACGGATGGTGAAGATGAAGATTATGGCTATCGGCGGCCACGCCGGCGACATGGATCTTACGGCGGGCGCAACACTTGCGCAGGCAGTGATGGATGGACACGAGGTGGTGCTGTTTCACCTAACCCTGGGGGAAAAGGGACACCCTACACTGTCCGCTCAAGATTATGCCAAGCAAAAAATTGAGGAGGCGCAGGCTTTCGCCGCCAGCATTGGCGCCAAAGCGCGGTTCCTGGACTACGGGGACGGCGAATTGCCGGTCAACGACGAAGTCAAGTTCCAAGTGGTGGATGTGATCCAGGAAGAGAAGCCTCAGGTGCTCATCACCCACTGGAAGAATAGCATCCACAAAGATCATGCCAACACGTACCAGATTGTGGAGGACGCGGTATTTTATGCAGAAATCAAGGCCTTTGAACGAAGTCAGCCGCCGCACGGAGTGGGCCGCACCTATTATGCGGATAACTGGGAGGACCCCTTTGGCTACAACCCCGATGTGTTTGTCGGGATTCGTGAGGAAGCCTATGAACTCTGGCTGAAAGCGGCATCCCATTATGCCTATGCTCGTGGTGAAACCGGCTTTCAATTCCTTGAATACTACAAGGCGCTTTTCCACGTGCGCGGCTTGCCGCACGGATTTCCCCGCGCAGAAGTCTTTGCTCGCCCTGTCTGGTCCCGCCAGGTGCGGCTCAACTCTATTGCGGAAAGAGGTTAGCATGACATATTTGCTCAATCGGTAAACGACAGGAGGATGTCTCATGACGGACGAAGAAGACCTGAGACGACGGATTGGCCAATTACTGGTCTTCGGGTTTGACGGGCTCACGGTCCCGGAATATGTAGCGGATCTAATTCGCACTCATTATCTGGGCAACATTATTCTCTTTTCCCGTAATGTCTCCACCAAGGAGCAACTGAGCGCACTTACCGATCATCTTCAGAGTCTTGCCCAGGAATCCGGTCAGGAGATGCCGCTCACCATTTCTGCCGACCAGGAAAACGGCATCGTGCGCCGCCTGCCAGAGGACATTCCCGTCTTTCCCGGCAATATGGCGTTGGGGGCCACCCATTCTCCGGAGGACGTCTATCGATCCGGTGTCCTGACTGGGCGCCTGCTGGCCAACTTGGGTATCAACTTCGACTTGGCTCCGGTGCTGGACGTTAACAACAATCCCGCCAACCCGGTGATTGGCGTTCGGTCATTGGGCGATGTCGCGGAGACGGTGGCGGAGTTGGGCGTCCGGTTCATGCAAGGCCTGCAGTCCCAAGGAATCATAGCCTGCGGAAAGCACTTCCCGGGGCATGGTGATACCAACGTGGACTCGCACTTGGACCTGCCCAGTATTGCCCATGACCGGCTTCGTCTTGAGAGTGTGGAATTGGTACCGTTCAAGGCGGCTATTCAGGCTGGCATCGACTCCATCATGACGGCTCACGTGGTCTTCCCGGCGGTGGAACCGGAGAAAATTCCCGCGACTCTCTCCTACCGCGTCCTCACTTCCCTGCTGCGCTACGAACTTGGCTTTGCCGGCGTGCTGACTACGGACTGCCTAGAAATGAATGCCATTTCCGCGACGGTTGGGATCGGTGCCGGAGCTGTGCAGGCCTTAAGGGCGGGTGCCGACATGGTCATGGTCTCGCATCACCTCGATCGGCAACTCGCGGCCATCGACGCCATCGTCAGTGCGGTTCGACAGGGAGATCTGGCGGAAGCTCGCATCGAAGAAGCCTATCAACGTGTTCAAGCTCTGAAGGCCAAGCGGCTGGGGGCGACCGCCCGCGAGGAATGGGCCCCGTTGCTTCAGGCAGCCAAGGCGGTACAAGTCGACTTGTCTCAACACGCTGTTACCGCCCTGCGGCTGACGCCCGCGGCCCAGCCGACCAAGGACAGCCTCGAAAAAATCGCGGTGCTGGTCGACGAAACCACGCCGCTGATGGCGGCAGCCGGCGGAGGCGGCCACCATCCCTTAATCAAAGATGCCCTCGCGACGGTGTTTCCGGGACTGGAAGTGCAGGAGTTTCTGTTCCCCTCGGTCTTTGACTGCCAGTCTGAGGAACAGTTATCCGCGTTGTTGGCACAATATGATGCCGTATTGGCCGGCATCAACGGGACACGCAATACGCGTTACCTGGAGTTTGTCAAAGAATTGGCCGCAAGGCCTATTCGCCAGGCCACGCTGCTCTTGAGAAGTCCCTACGATGCCCTGCATGTGAAAGACGCGCCGAACCTCTACGCACTCTACGAAGATACCCCTTGGATGGCTGAAGCAGCCATTCGGTCTCTCTTCGGCGAGGGAGCCCAGGGCCGGTTGCCAGTCCACATTTCCGAGGACTTCCCCAGGGGATATCGCGTCTAGGCTAGCCCAACAAGTCGCATCTAATGCAACGGTCCCGTGAGGGACCTGTTTTTTTTGAGCTCATGTGTTAAAGCAGGAAAACTGCCCTTCTGTGCAGAAGAATTGAGAAAGCGTTATTGTGGAAGGGGAAGGAAAGAATGGATCTTGAATTCACAGGCAAGATCTACACCTTGACGGGGAGTGAGCCGGTCGACTCGATGATTGTGAGGGACAAGCAGATTGTCTATGTTGGCCCAAGGGTGCATGGGATACCCAGGGAAACAGTTGATTTGGCTGGAGCTACCATGCTGCCCGGATTTGTAGACAGCCATGCTCACCCTCTGTGGCTTGGCCTCTTGCAAAAACAGATCCGCACCAATCCCCCTTTTGCGAATAGTCTTGACGAATTTCTAAGTGTAATAGGCGAAAGCGCACGAGGGGTTGCGAAGGGGCAGTGGCTCTTGGGCGGAGGATTTGATGAGTCCCAATGGAGTTTACCCCGGCTGCCGCAGAGGCAGGAGTTGGATCGCGTTTCAGGAGAACATCCTGTATTGATGATGCGAGCCTGTGGACACATCGCGGTGGTGAATTCCTTGGCCCTTAAATTGGCGGGTGTTACGGAGGACTCCGTCGACCCTCAAGGAGGAAAAATAGTTCGCCATGAGGGGGTCTTAACCGGAGAACTGCAAGAGTCCGCCATTCAATTAGTGAGCCGGTGTGTACCCGAGCCAAACCCTTCGGTTGCGGCGAGTGCCATTGTCGATGCGAGTAACTATCTTGCCTCTCGCGGTATAACAAGCGTATGCGACATGGAATGCGGAGATGGCTCGCACGGGGAATGGGATTTGTATAGTGAAGGCTTACGCACAGGCAGCTGGAAGCAAAGAGTCGGCATTTTCATAGTTTTCGAGTGGTTTAAGGCCAGCGGCCAGTTACCGCTCATCGAGCCGGAAGTCAGGCAAGACTTGAAACTGCTTGGTCTGAAATTGTTTGCCGACGGGAGCATTTCGGGACATACGGCGGCTTTACACGAACCCTATTTACATGACGGGGGCAGGGGGATAATGCGGCTGGGCGAAAGTGTAATCGTTGAAGCGGCGGGCGCGGCTTTAAGTCACGGGCTGAAACTTGCGGTCCATGCCATGGGGGATGCGGCCATTGATCAGGTCGTCACAGCATTATCGAGATGGGGGGGTCAGGGTGGTGACAGCTTCACAATAGAACACGCTGCCTTGCCGACGACGTATGCGCGGGAGATGATGGCCAAACATAAGATTGGGGTAGTAACGCAACCCATATTCACGTATGCCGAGATTGAATCGTACTTAAATGGACTCGGACCCGAGCGCACGTTTAACTCCTACCCGATACGATCCCTCAAAGAACAAGGCATCAGAGTTGCCCTGTCCTCAGATGCCCCCTCCACCGCTCACGCTGACCCGGCAAATCCCTGGTTAGGGATCAAGATGGCCACAGGCCGGCGTGCAAGCACGGGTGTGGCCCTGTCCAGTGACGAATGTATATCTTTAACCGAAGCATTAAGGAGCTATACGGAGATTGGTGCCGCGGTAAGAGGCTTTGAGAATTGTGGCCGCCTTTTGCCGGGATATGCTGCCGACTTTTCTCTGTGGGACAAGGATCCTTTCAAAGAAGGTCCGGCTGGCATGCCAGACGAGGCACTTGCAACCTATAGAAATGGAGAGGCCATTCATTCCGGTAAGACCTGGACAGCATACCGGGAGAGAGGGTATTTTTCTGACCAAGCAAAAGATTAGAGTAGCTCTAAGCAACCTGGAGAAATATCATATGGTCAAAATCTCAAAGGGACGTGCTGAAAATAGAGGAGGAGATCATCTTGCCGGAGATCGATTACCTATCGCAAGCTAAGGAACTTAAAGAGGAACTGGTAAGGATAAGACGGGACATCCACATGCATCCCGAACTGGGTATGGAGGAGCACAGGACCTCCGCCCTGGTGGAAGCATACTTGCAATCGTTGGGCTTGGAAACGAAACGAGTGGCAGGCACGGGGATTATCGGAATATTCGGTGGCGTGGGCGCCGGAAAGACGGTGGGCCTCAGGGCGGATATGGATGCCCTGCCTCTTTCCGACGAGAAGAAAGTGGAGTATGCCTCCTGTGTTCCCGGCAAGATGCATGCCTGCGGCCATGATGCCCATACGGCCTGCCTCCTGGTGGCGGCGAAGCTCCTGACCCAGTATCAAGCAACACTTCCCGGTCATATCAAATTCTTTTTTCAGCCGGCAGAGGAGACGGATGGTGGCGCCCTCCCCATGATCGAGGAGGGGGCCATGGAGTCCCCCCACGTGGACGCGGTGTTCGCCCTCCATTGCGATGAGAGCATCGAGGCTGGCCAGGTCGGAGTTACTCACGGTCAGACAAACGCCGCCGCCGACACCTTTGAGGTGATTATTCACGGTAAAAGCTGCCATGGGGCGGCACCACACGAAGGAATCGACGCCATTGTGGTGGTGGCCCAGGTTATTAATGCCTTGCAGAGTATTGTAAGCCGCAACGTGGACCCGGTTGACTCGGTCGTGGTGACCATCGGTATGCTCCGGGGAGGCTACAAGGAGAATATCATTGCTGACCGGGCGGAACTATCCGGAACGATCAGGACGCTCTCTCCCGTCACCCGGGAAATTGTGAGGGAGCGGGTGGAACGGACCATCAAGGGAGTGGCCGGGGCCATGGGCGCCAGCGCCGAAGTCAGACTCACCCGCGGCTACCCGTGCCTTATCAATGACCGTTCCATGGCCGATCTCGTAGTGGCCACCGGTAAAAAGGTGCTGGGAGAAAACCACGTCGTTCTAGATAGCAAGCCCAGCCTGGGAGTGGAGGATTTCGCCTACTTCCTGGAAAAGGCGCCGGGCGCCTTCTTCCGCCTGGGAGTCAAGAATGAAAAAAAGGGCATTGTCCATCCCGCCCACAGTAGCCTGTTCGACATCGATGAGGACGCTCTGCCGGTTGGCGCCGCGATGATGGCGCAGATTGCCACGGCATACCTGCAAAACAGTGCCAGGGGCTGAGATTTCCCTTGATAGTAATGCTGTCCCAATTTTAATCGGTGAGTCAAGCACAGAAATTGTTAAGATGTCGGAGGAACATTCTGTCCTCAAGTGTGAACCAGATTGTCAATTCTCTCCAGGAGACAAGATAGAGTTCATTGCGTAATGGTAAAGCCGAGCTTGTGCTTGATATACCTGCCAGAGGAAGTTTTCGTTAAAAGGGGTGGTCCGACGCGCGGGAAGCAAATATAACGCGTATTCGAGGAAACTCGCTCATTAACTTTAATATCAGAAGGAGCTGATTTTACTACGATGATCAAACCGAGAGCGCTTAAAAAAGGAGAGACGATCGGTCTAGTTGCCCCATCCGGTCCGATTCCTGAACCGGAAATAGTTGACAGCGCGGTAGCTAAGGTTCAGGAATTAGGATTTAACGCAAAGGTCGGGAAAAGTTGCCGCGAGACTTATGGATATCTGGCTGGCAGTGACGACCTTAGGGCTAATGATCTAAACGCGATGTTCGCCGACCCAGTAATCTCTGGTATTATCTGTGTGAGGGGTGGTTATGGAGCGCCGAGGATTCTCGATAAATTGGATTACAGGACTATCGCAAGAAACCCTAAGGTATTTGTGGGTTACAGTGATATCACCAGCCTTCACGTTGCCTTTAACAAAATGTGCGATCTTGTAACATTTCATGGGCCTATGGTAACGACCGACATGCTTACTGATTTCGATGATTTCTCGAAGGATAGCTTTCTGAAGGCAATTACCACAAGCGAATCGCTGGATATGGTGGCAAATCCTCCAGGTGAGCCGATCAAATGTCTCACGAGAGGAAAGGCAAGCGGTCCCATCGTCGGTGGCAACCTTTCACTTATTTCGGCATTAATGGGTACTCCCTATGAGATAGATACTAAGGACAAGCTTCTACTTCTTGAAGATATAGATGAGTATCCTTACCGTGTGGATAGAATGCTGACACAGCTTAGATTGGCGGGGAAGTTTGCCCAATGCAGCGGAGTGATAATTGGTGATTGGAATCACTGTGTTCCTGAAGAAGGCAAACCTAGTTTGTCCCTAATGGATCTCTTCGAAGGAATTATTGCCCCTTTTGGAAAACCTGCTATCTACAATTTGAAAGCCGGGCATTGCCGGCCAAAAATGACCGTTCCGTTTGGCGTAGAAGCAATTCTTGATGCAGACAATTGTACGCTTTCTATTAAGGAGAGTGCAGCCGAGCCGAGTATTTAAAGCCAGTCAAACACGTAAACAGAACTTCTTGTGTAATGTTTGGACGGCCGCTACCATGTCTTCCTTGTGTACCAACACCCTGATAGAAGTGTGTGAATCCGCCAGTTGGAGAATCGTTACCCCCGCCTCGGCAAGCGCATCTACCATCTGTGAAGTTATACCGGGGACGTTACTAATTCCCGAACCGACGATGGACACCCGGGCACAACTTGTAACGATTCCTGCTTGAAAGCCTAAATTCCGTAGGATGTCGAGAGCCTCGGAGGCAGCCTCTCCTTGAACAGTATAGAGTACGGCGGTACGTTCTTCACGGACGAAGTCAATGCTAATATCGGCAAGGGCCATCGCTTTAAATATCTTTTCGCTCATCAGACGATGATCTTTACCATCTCCTTTCTGGACCCGAAGTTGCGCGACATTAGGTGTATGCGCTATTCCTGTAATGGTACGGTCTGAGGTAATGCCCTGTCCCGTCTCCCGAGCCGGGTATATGTGTGTAAGCAATGTTCCCGGTCCATCTGAAAAGGTCGATTTGATTCTCAGCGGGATATTTCGTTGCATTGCAATTTCGACAGAACGTGGATGGATGACTTTTGCCCCTTGGTAGGCCATTTGGCATATTTCATTAAAGGTCACAGTATCTATTGTCTGCGCATCTTCTACAATTCGGGGATCCGCCGTCATAATTCCCTCAACATCGGTGTAAATATCGATTGCGTCCGCATTGAGGGCGACTCCCAGGGCGGACGCAGTAATATCACTCCCGCCTCTGCCAAGAGTCGTGATTTGGCCGTCTTCTGTTATACCTTGGAAGCCGGTGACGACCACTATTTTGCCTTGGGCCAGTTGATCCATGATTTTACCGGGCTCTGCTCTTATAATTCTGGCGTCCCCAAACTTATCATCTGTAATAATCCCGGCCTGCCATCCTGTAAAAAGTGTTGCATCATATCCTAGATTACTTAATGTACTTACCAAAATAGCCCCTGAAATCACTTCCCCGCAACTTATTAAAAGGTCGGATTCACGGTTGGATAACTCGGAACAGATTCCTCTTACTATACTTAGAAAAGTGTCAGTTGCGTATGGATCCCCGGAGCGACCAATTGCAGAGACGACAATAACTGGAGAATATCCGCTATGAACCGCGTCAGAAACTTTTGAGGCCACTATTGCTCTTCTTTGTGCCGTAGCCACGGAGGTTCCGCCAAATTTCTGTATCAGAATTCGCAACCCTCTAACCCCCTTTTCCCGGTTCGATTTTGCTTGCTCGCCTGTCTGCCATGACACGCCATCCCGGACTTCAGTTTGTAGGGCGGTTTTGCATGTCATGAAGAGAACCCTTTTCATTACACAAAAGGGAACTGCGGAGCGGTATAGGTTGTGAGTTCCACTGCAATATCCCCGGAACGCCAGGAGCGCTTTGGAATCGGTCCCCCGACTATGTAAGCTCCCAGCCGTTAGTGTCAATAGGCTGCCACGTGACTTCCTTTCGACTCAGTTGCTCATGTTCTTTTCACAGCAGTGTCCCATTGACTACTAATCCAGTATATGAGAAGCTGGGGAGAGCAGTTACAGGATACATTTTGTCTGGAGCACCAAATTGTTGGGGAAATTTCTCGGGTTCCCAAGGGCAGACGGGCCTTCTCACCTACAATCATAAGGTTGACGCAGGCGCTTGCCGTCACTGACTTGACAATTCACCCCGTTGGGACCGTAACATCGACGAGCGGAAGCTTTT
Source organism: Peptococcaceae bacterium CEB3 (assembly GCA_001029295.1). GTDB lineage: Bacteria > Bacillota > Desulfitobacteriia > Desulfitobacteriales > Desulfitobacteriaceae > Acididesulfobacillus. The sequence continues at coordinate 347,680 of LDXJ01000064.1, forward strand.
TATCTACAGGAGTAGAGGATGGACAAGGAAATTAATTACCTCAATAGAATTTACGAAAAAAACCCTACAACTGGGAACTACGTCGTGGAAATATCCCTCAGCAAATACGAAGATGTTTTCAACGGGTGGGACCACGCTGACTATAAAAAAAGGGATCTTGATCCCCAGCTCACATTTTTCTTGGAAAGATGTTTTAGTGAAATACCTCTAAATCACGCTGTAGAAATATGTTTTTATCTGCCGACCGAAGAGCGGGATCGAGCTAAAGAAAAGGTTATCACTAGCTGTATCGACACATATTATGGATTCTATGCCTATACTGAGGGCAAGAAAATATACAAGTCCTACCAAAAAACACTGTTGTATATAATGGCTTCATTCATGTTTTTAACAGGGTCGTTCTTGATAAGGAATGACGCCGGGAATGTTCTTGTTAACACTTTAATTCAAGGGGCGACGGTTGGTGGTTGGGTATTTCTGTGGGAGGCACTGTCGCTTGTCTTCTTTCGAATGGAGGGTAAAGCCACTACTAAGAAAATATATGAGAAGTTACACACCTCGCCCATCTATTTCAGGCACATGTTTTCATAGATCATGGAAGAAGCCGAAGAAGGGAAGGAAGAAGATAATAGCGAAAACTGGCGTAGGACGAGAGGATATTGTGCGAAGACGGAGAAATGGATGTTGGAGAAATGGATGTCGGAGAGTGGAAGAAGATTTTTGCGGAATGAGATAAGGGGAGGAGTAAGGGACATGAAGTTTGGACCGAGCACAATGCTCATTACGGGCCAGGCAAAACCCAGTAAGGAAGACGTCATTTCCGTTGTCTACGAATCATTTTTCGTGAGCCTCATAGTAGATGGCGAAACGGACATTATTTTGGACGTAACCTGCAACACTATCCGAGATATGACGACGGACTTTATCCGGTCGTTGATAGTTGGCCAAAACTTGATAACCGGAATTGATGACATACTGCGGGATATTCGCTGCCGATTTTTTGGGTTGGTACAAAAACCTTTAGTTGTGGCTTTGAAAGACGCGCACAACCGGTACGTGATGATTAAGAAGAAGGGGATTAAAGGGGATTTTTAGCTGTTGACAGGAGGGGAATCATGCAGTATTATTCATATAAGTGAGAATCTTATTTATTGGTACTCGAAGGATCTCTTCGAATACTGAGATATGTAAGATCAAGATTTGCAACACGATTGCTACTCTTGGTCTTTTTTGTCGTTTTGGCTGGGTCGGGAGGTGGTAACAGCAGGGGGCGGTAATAGCAGGAGGGTAACAAGAGATAGAAGCTCGTTTTTCGTGAGCGTGTTTTTCGTGAGGCAGCACTACCAGCACTACATAGGAGGGGCATCAAGTGGCAGAAAAAGTAAAGGTCGTCCAGATGGGACTGGGTCCTATCGGAAACAGAGTGACGGAGATTTTAGCGGAAAGGTCCGACATTGAAATCATTGGAGCCATCGACAGCGATCCGGCGAAGGAAGGTCGGGATATCGGTCTCCTGGCAGGGTTAGCACCACAGGGGATCAAGGTCACGTCAGACGTGAATCAGGTTTTGGGTGCGAAGGACGTTGACGCGGTTATATTAACCACGACTTCGAGCTTGGCTAAGACGTACGATCAGCTCGTCAAACTGTTGCCATACGGAGTCAACGTGGTCTCCTCATGTGAGGAATTAAGCTATCCATGGGAGAGCAACGCGGAGTTGGCAAGGAAAATCGATGAGTTGGCGAAAGAACATAATGCTTCGGTCTTGGGGACCGGTATAAACCCGGGTTTTATGATGGATTTTCTGCCGATTGTTATGACGGGGCTCAGCCGCAATGTCCGTAAGGTGGTTGTTGAACGGATCCAAGACGCGTCGTCCAGACGTCTTCCCTTCCGGGAAAAGATCGGAGCCGGCCTAACCCTTCGCAAATTTAACGAGAGAGTTAAAGAGGGCACGCTGCGCCATGTGGGTCTCAGTGAATCTGTCCAAATGATGGCTGGGAGCCTTGGCTGGAAGTTAGACAGCACTGAGGATATTATTTCGCCCATCATGGCCGAACGACAAAGCCAAAGCCAAATCGAAACCGGAACTGAAACTGAAACTCAAGCTCAAGCTGCCGAATCCGATAAAGTACTTGGTGTTCAGCAAATTGGTCGCGGTCTGGTCGGCGGTGATGCGATAATCACTTTAGTATTTCGTGCTGCCATCGGGGAGCCGAATGCCAGAGACAGGATTGTTATCGATGGCACGCCGGCAATTGACTTGGTCATAAAAGGTGGTGTCAATGGCGACGTGGGCACGTGTGCCATTCTTGTCAACGCCATACCGGCGGTAGTCGAGGCCCGCGCGGGATTACGAACTATGGTTAATATCGTTCCACCCCGCTGTTTTCAGTGAAGAAATGGTTCGAAATTGAAGAGCTTACGCGAAAATTCAGGCTGGCGGCAGGAAATTTGCCCAGGAGTGGAGAACTTTGACAAGAGAACTTTGACACGCTCCTAATCTGGGTGAGGTGACACGTAGTAAATGGAGGGGGGAGTCAAGGGTAACTTTTGGCAATGAAAAGGCGTGACCTGACAGAAAAAAAGGGGGACGACAATGCTGAGGACAAATAAGGACCACCTAGTTATCCAATCGGTTATGGGTGAAATAGCCCATCCTCGTATGCAGAATCCCTTCTTAGTGGGGCAGGACGGTATTCCTCAGGTGTTGCCGGGGATTGGTGCCATTACCTATAATATCGGCCTTGGCGATCTGGTTTTCGGTTGGGAATGTGATCACGTTGAGCCGGGTGTTTCAATTAGAAACCCTGATGACATTGAGAACACGGCCTTACTTACCTTGGCTTGCATTGGTAATGAGGCAAAAGTTATCAGCGGCGACGGCAAAGGTTTAATGGGGTTTGTAACCGGAGCTCATGCCGGCAGAGACAATACAATTCTTTATTTTGACAAAAAGGAACTTGGGAACTTGTCTGTAGGCGATAAAGTCCAGATCAAGGCCTTTGGGTTAGGGCTCAAGCTTCCGGACTACTCGGACATCAAAATGATGAGCTTAGACCCGGATCTCCTGGAAGCCATGCAGATCACGGAGGGCAACGGCTGCTTGGAGGTGCCGGTTGTGGCGACAGTACCCGCTTATTTGATGGGATCCGGAATAGGAGCGGGGGTTTCTCAAAAAGGAGACTATGATATTATGACCCAGGACCGGGGGACCATAGAGAGGTTGGGGTTAAACAAACTGCGATTCGGCGACTTGGTACTGCTGAGCGATTGCGACAATACCTATGGCAGAGGGTACCTTCGGGGAGCGGTTACCGTAGGTGTGATAGTGCACAGCGATTGTATTCTCGCCGGACATGGACCGGGGGTTGTGACGCTTATGAGTAGCAAGGAAGGAAACATCCTGCCTAGAATTGATGAGAAAGCCAATATCGGTCGCTATTTGGGCCTGTGGTAGATAGCGCGGTCAACAGTGTTCATGTTTTCGGCGAGCAGCCGTGGGGCCCAGCGGGGATTCTTTTCCCTGCCGAGGAGACTAAGCAGGAGTATCCACCTGATAGAAGTGAGCCCAAACGGATGTGGCGAAACAGGAGGGACGGTATGAAGATTTACATTTCCGCCGATATGGAGGGGATTTCCGGTATTGTTGACTGGGAGTACACTTCCAGCGAAAGGTATGATTATAGCCGGGCACGCAAGCTGATGACCGGTGATGTGAATGCGGCAATCCAAGGGGCTGTGCGCGCCGGGGCCGATCAAATTATCGTCAATGACTCCCACAATTCGATGAACAACATCCTTCTCGAAGAATTGCTGGCTCCTGCCAGTCTCCTGTCGGGGGCACCAAAAATGAACAGTATGATGGAGGGAATCGACTCAACTTGCGACGGTGTGGCCTTAATCGGCTATCACGCGATGATGAACAGCACGGGAGTCTTAAACCATACCTTCAGCAGCTTGTCAGTTTATAGCTTAAAACTTAATGGAAGGGAGACAGGGGAGCTGGGTCTAAGCGCTTACATTGCCGGGTATTTTAACGTCCCTGTGGTAATGGTTTCCGGTGATGACCAACTGTCTGAGGAAGCTCAGGCCTTTGTGCCCGGGGTTAAAACAGCTGAAGTCAAGGAGGCTAGGGGAAGGTTTGCTGCTATTTGCCGGAATCTGGCAGAGGCTAGGGGACTCATTGCAGATAGAATGTATGAAGCGATACTTTCCAGGAATAGCATCAAACCGGTTAAGATTGAAGGACCGGTAACTATTGAAGTTGCTTTACAAAACGGCGCCATGGCCGATGCGGCTCAGATTATGCCGGGTGCGGAAAGGGTCGGATCCACGACGGTGCAATTTACCGCTCCGGACATTTTGGTTGCTTACCGCGCTTTTCGTACGATAACCAGCTTAGCCTCACACGCGTAGGAGCCGGGGGCCGTATATTCCACCTCAATTCATCTACATGCGTCAAAGTAAGGTTTTCAAGGCAGGCCCAAATAGGGGTACCTTTAACTGTATCCTCCTTGGGCACTATGTTCAAAGTTCGGAATTTTTAGTTTAAGGAACAGTAACGGCATGGTCAGGATGTGTACGTGTGCCTGCGGGAACAAAAAGGGGGAACAAGAATGGACAAGCTCAAGGCAAAAAGGTCAGCTCTGATCAAAATGCTGGTGGTTTCTCTGGTGATCGTCACCGCGCTAATCGGGTGCGGACAAAGCAACACTCTTTCTTCCCAACAATCAGCCGACAGCAATCGGGCTCCTCAAAAAGGCGGAGTGTTCAAGACGTGGATGCAAGATGATCCCAGGAGTCTGGATCCCGCTCACTGCGGAGATATTCCGTCATGGGATATCCAGATGAATATTTATGACGGATTGTTAAAGTGGGATAAATCCGGTCAAAAGATCATTCCCGACCTCGCGGTGGCTATGCCAACAGTCAGCAACGGTGGCCTAACCTATACCTTCCGGCTGCGTCAGGGGATTAAGTTCCAGAACGGAGACCCATTCACGGCGGACGATGTCGTCTATTCGATTAACAGACTGGCCTCAAAGAGTATCGCTTCCGAAGGGGAGTCTTACTACTCCATGATTAAAGGTATGGACGACGTGTTTAACGGCCGGGCGACGACGGTCTCAGGTGTGGTCAAGAAAGGTGAGTACACTGTTGAGTTTGATTTGAACCAACCGACCCGCACCTTCCTTGACCATAAGGCTTAGCCGCATGCCCCTGGATTTATCCATGGGGTAAGGCATCGGAAATACATGAATCCTTAAAAAGTGTCTTCCATAACAGGTAACTTGGTAATATAATCTAGGTAGAACTTATATTCGATGAAGGAGGTGAAATAGAAATGAAGGCGAATATCAAAAAGTCTGAATCATTCGTCTGCGAAGTCCCCCTACGGGTTTCTGAGACCCATGCAAAAATCCTTAATGCCCGCTTTGAAGCGGCTCGGCAGATGTATAATGCCCTTTTAGGCGAAGGCCTGCGCCGGTTAAGTCTCATGCGTCAGTCCATAGCTTATAATCGAGCCAGGGCCATCCCTCCAACCGATTCCTTACGGCAGAATGAGCGTTCCAATCTCTTTAAGCAAGCCAGGGATACCTATGGGTTCTCGGAATACGCACTTTCACGGTACGCAACCCAAGTACGGGATTCCTGGTTGGGTGAGCACCTAGATGCCCATACCGTTCAGAAGTTAACCAAGCGGGCTTTCAGCGCTGTATCACGGGTAGCCTATGGCAAGGCCAAGAAAGTTCGGTTCAAAGGGAAACGCAGGCTGCACTCGGTCGAGGGGAAAAGCCAGGGTTCGGCGATAAAGTGGAAAGAGGATCAGGTCGTATGGTCTGGAATCAGTCTTCCCCTAGTAAAAGATGCTCTTAAAGATCCTGTCATCGCTTACGGGTTGTCCCACCGGGTAAAGTACGTCCGACTTGTTCGACGGGTTATTAACGGCAAAGACCGGTTTTATGCTCAACTAGTTTTAGAGGGCAAACCGTATCAAAAGCCGGAACACATACTCGGGACAGAGATTGTGGGCCTAGACATCGGGCCTTCGACCCTTGCTCATGTGGGCGAGACACAAGCGGCGCTCACAATGTTTTGCGAACCGATTGTACGTAATCACCGGGAGATCCGGCGGCAGCAGCGGCATATCGATCGGCAGCGGCGGGCTAATAATCCGGATTGCTACGATGAGAAAGGCCGGGCCATCAAGGGCCAACATCCCAGCAAGAAGAGTCGCCGTATGAAAGCGTCTCTGGGGAAACTATCAGAGATGTTTCGCAAAGAAGCAGCTTACCGTAAATCATTGCACGGACGGTTAGCGAATCAGATACTGTCCGTGGGGATTAACATAAATACCGAAAAGCTCTCGTACAGAGCTTTCCAAAAAACCTTTGGCAAATCAGTGGGAGTGCGTGCTCCGGGCATGTTTGTCGAAATACTTCAACGCAAGGCTGAAAGTGCTGGCGGCGGAGTTTATACATTCAACACCCGGACAACCGCATTATCTCAAATGTGCCACTGTGGAGAGAAACACAAGAAGCCGCTGAAGCAGAGAGTCCACGAATGTACGTGCGGGGTCGTGATGCAACGGGATCTCTACAGTGCGTATCTCGCCCGGTTTGTCAAAGACGATGTTCTCCACGCAACCGAGGCAAGTTTGGCTTGGTCAGGTGCGGAATCGCTCCTGCGGGCGGCGTGGAGGAATTCACAACAACTTGCGAGTGGCAGGGCCGTCCCTGCCTCCTTCGGAGTCTTTCGGAGTCAGAGCGAGTCGTCCGAGAAAGAGGACTTGGTTGAGCGTAAGAGTTTGGATGTTGTAGCTTTCGAGCGAGAGCCAATCAGAGCGCAGTCAATTGTAGGTTCTTAGAACCCCCTGGCTTTAGCCATGGGGAGATTCAGATGCGCAACGTCTTGGCAGCCAATCTCCAGTCTCAGTTGGCTGCGGTTGGGATCAAAATCAAATTGAACGCCGCGCCTTTCCCCAAATATCTTGAGGTGAAGGGAAAGGGCAACGCAGACCTATTTTTCGGAAATTGGATACAAGACTACCCAGATCCTGACGATTTTCTGAACATCCTGTTCAATAGCAACCAGATTCCATCCAACAACAATGTCTGCTATAGTAACCCGGCTGTGGATAAACAACTCAATTCGCTCGCTTCGGAAACAGATCTCCAGAAAGCGATTCCGGGGTATCAGGCGGTGCAAAAACAAATCCTTTCCGATGCCGCGATTACGCCGCTCTACTATCCCAAAGGGTACTACCTTGTGCAACCTTGGGTCCATAATGCGGAATTGAATCCCGCCTACCCGTATTTCTATTATCTGACCATGTGGATTGACAAGGGAGCTGAGAAGGCCGCCACAAAATAGGTGCTGTATAGTCAGGAAGGAGTGCCTCGAAACTCAAAGGGGTACCCCTTCCCCATACTATATCCGCAAGCTTTCAAAGAATACTTGTGTGGTGGACAATGCTGGCTTGACCCAGAACGTGGCGCAAAATGCCGTATTCATCTCATGGGACAAAGAGGAAAAAATAACAAGGTTTTGCAAGAAACCTCTTGCTAAACGGATTCAAGTCAGATATAATACTAATATTACCGTGAAAGGAATGGTGTAAGAAAGGAGGAAAACGCATGAGCCAAAACGAAAAGAAGGTCATTGAGGCCATCTTGGCTTCGGTCGGCTTAGAACATCTTCAGCCGACAAGAGATGCGCGTTCGGGGAAAAATAATTAATCTGGAGGAGATTATTTTAAAATGAATCCTGAACAATTATGAAAGCGAGTTCCTTGCGTGTGAGGAACTCGCTTTTACATAGGTCCCCGGCTTCGGTGGCGGCGATATCGGGAATGGTACATATTTTAAGGAGACACAAACACAAAGGCATGATCTCAGGGCGAAATTTGCGGCTTTCGCGCGGGCGAGCTTTCGTTCTGAGCGGGAGCTCACAGGGTGCTTACCTGTCGTGCCGACGAAGGGAGTCGAGTTTGATCATGGAGCATTTAGTTTTGGGGATAGCGGGCAGCCCACGCAGAGAGAGTAACAGTACCTGGCTTTTGGAGCAAGCGATGCGGGAAGTAAGAGAGCGGGGGCAGCGGACGGAGACAGTTTATCTCTCCAAACTCAACTTCTCGCCCTGCCGGGGGTGTGGGTCCTGTGAAAGCAGCGGGCAGTGTGTAATCAGGGATGACATGCAGGCACTGCAGCAGAAAATCTTGGCGGCCAACCGGATCGTTGTAGCCGCCCCCATTTTCTTTATGGGTTTAAATGCCCAAACGAAGGCAATGATTGACCGAATGCAGCCGTTTTGGGCTCAAAAATACCTGTTACATACCGTAGTCGCGGATCGGACAAAAAGACGCGGCCTCTTTATCTCAACCGCCGGAACAAAACTGAAAGATGTCTTCGCTTGTGCCCGGAAATCCATCCAGGTATTTTTTAACATGGTTGAGGTAGAGTATGGGGAGGAGTGTCTTTTTCCCGGCGTTGACAAAGCGGGCGAGATTGTCGGGGTACCTGGGGCGGCGGAGAGGGTTCGGGATGCGGTCACCGGTTTACTGAGCTAGAAGCGGGGTTCGAAGAATCGCGGCTTGTCGAGCCTGAAGCAGGGTCCGCAGAATCACGGTTTTGTTGGGACAGAAGCGGGGTCCGCAGAATTTTTGCCCTTCCCGGCGGCAAAGGAAGGATTGCTCCGGAAAAATATGCTATACTGTTGCGGAAAAGCTCTTTTTTGAGCACGTTCACAGCGCGTTCACCGCGCTTAGTTTTACCCCTAATTTTAAAGAGGTCTGGGGCATCACCCAAGGAAAGGAGCCGACACAAGGTGATTGAGGAGCGCTACCAATTATGGTCTACAGATCCTTATTTTGACAAGGAAACGCGAGAGGAGCTTCTGGCACTCTCGGACCCCGGGGAGATTGAGGATCGCTTTTATACGGATTTGGAGTTCGGAACCGGCGGCTTGAGGGGCATTATCGGGGCAGGAACCAACCGGATGAACAAGTATGTCATCCGCAAAACGACGCAGGGCTTGGCCGAGTACATAAGCGAGCACGGACCCGAGGCCAAAGCCCGCGGGGTGGTTATTGCCTGCGATTCGCGGCGCTATTCCTCCGAGTTTGCCCTGGAAGCCGCTTTAGTTCTGACTCGCAACGGAGTCAAGGTTCATTTGTTTGACGCCCTCCGTCCCACGCCGGAGCTGTCCTTTGCGGTGCGGTTTCTGCACACAGTGGCGGGTATTGTGATTACGGCCAGTCACAACCCGAAAGAATACAATGGTTACAAGGTGTACTGGGAAGACGGGGGACAGGTGCCCCCTGAACAAGCGGACTCCATCTTAGCCAAGATTGAAGCGCGTGAGAATTGGCTGGGTTTGGAGCCTATGGCTGAAGAGGAAGCGCTCGCCAAGGGACTCTTACATTATGTCGGGGCACAAGTCGATCAGGCTTATCTGGACAAAGTCAAAGGACTGGCGCTTCATCCGGATCTGCTGTGCGAGCACGGGCAGGAGTTGAGCATTGTTTACACTCCTTTGCACGGAGCAGGCAATGTGCCCGTGCGGCGAGCCCTGAGCGAATTGGGGTTCTCAGAGCTCTTTGTGGTCCCTGAGCAAGAGAAACCGGATCCGGAATTCACGACGGTGCCTTATCCCAACCCGGAAATCCCTTCGACCTTGGACCTGTCCCGCAAGTATGGAGAAGCGCGCCAAGCAGACCTTCTTCTGGCGACAGATCCGGATTCGGATCGCTTGGGTGTGGTTGCGCGCGAATATCCCGGCGGCCCCTACCGGCAGCTGAGCGGCAATCAGGCGGGTGTCTTTCTCACCTACTATTTGCTCTCCGAAAAAAAGAAACTCGGCCTTTTGCCTGAGAAAGCCCGGATCATTAAGACCGTAGCCTCTACGGATTTGGCGGATGCGGTGGCCGAGGGATTGGGTGTCGGGGTCGAGAACGTTTTGACCGGCTTTAAGTTCATCGCCGAAAAAGAGAAAGAGATGGAAGAAGGCCAATGGGGTGTCTTTCAATTCGGCTTTGAAGAGAGCTACGGCTATCTGGCGGGGGATTTCGTCCGGGACAAAGACGCGGTCATTGCGGCTTCTCTCTTCTCGGAGGCGGCCCTTTACTACAAAATAAACGGGGAACGCACGATTTGGCAGGTCCTCCAGGAAATTTACGCCCGTTTCGGTCATTATAAGGAAGGACAGGAGTCCTTTCCCCTGCCCGGAAAAGAGGGGCGGGACGAGATGGCCCAGATCATGCAAACTTTGCGGGCAGAGGAGATTCTGACGATTGGCGGCTTGTCGGTAGAGCGGAGGGACGACTACGAACTTCGGCAGGGAAGAGATTTGAAATCCGGAAAAACCTATCCCTTAGTCTTACCGAAGTCCAACGTCTTGCGTTTTTCTTTCGCGGGTGGCGGGTTTGTTATGGCTAGGCCTTCGGGGACCGAACCGAAGATCAAATTCTATTTTTCCGTGAAAAACGAGGATCCCAAGGCTCTGGACGCGAGCTTCGAACGGGTGAGAAGCGAGTGGCTGGGACGAGTCCGAGCGATTCTGGCTCGGCTGCAAGGCGCACAAGGGTAAGGCAGCTCTAGGTTTGCCGCGCAAGCCCGATAGGCGGTATGCCTGCAAGGTGCGCGGTCGCAGTTTAGTCATGTTACGGATTTTTTGGGGGAAACCTAAGTGCAGGTTTCTCCTCTTTTCTTTGCTCCTTTGCCGAAAAAAATTTTCCTTTAAGATGTCTGACCTTTATTGACCTTAACTCTGTGGGCGGATATAATAACCTTAGAGAAAAATCCCGGCGGGCAAAGATTTTCCGGTGGAGAAAGATTGTTGGAAAGCCTTGACGGTGTTTGTCTGATGGGCGTTGATAAGGGTCAGCGAGTTGAGATATTCGCGGAATTGAGTTTTAGGGGTGGTTCGTATGGAGTTCAAAGATTATTACGCCATTTTAGGTGTCTCGGCCGACGCGGACGCAAAGGCGATTAAAAAAGCCTACCACCAATTGGCGAAAAAGTATCACCCGGATGTCAACCCGGGGGACAAGAAAGCGGAAGAGAAGTTTAAGGAAGTGACCGAGGCTTATCAGGCCGTGGTCGATCCGCAGAACAGGAAAAAATATGACGAGCTGCGTCAGAATTACCAGCAATGGCAAGCCCGCGGCGGGCGGGGGGACTTTGATTGGGACCGCTGGCAGGCCAGGCCGGAAGAAAGGACTTACACCCGTACTATGTCGCCGGAGGAGTTTGCCGAGATCTTCGGAGACCTGGGAGGATCCGGCAGTTTTAAAGGCGGGTTTCAAGGAGCGGGATACTCGGATTTCTTTTCCACTATTTTCGGCATGGGTGGTGCCGAAGGCTTCAGGCCGGGTCCGGGGGCCAGGCGGAGGCGGCCGTATCAGGCCGGGCAGGATGCCGAGGCCGAAGTCCAGGTTACTTTGGAAGAGGCTTATCACGGAACGACTCGGATCATTGAGACCGGGAACAAGAGGATTGAGGCCAAGATTCCCAAAGGTGTGCGCACCGGTTCTAAAGTACGCCTGGCAGGGCAGGGAGGAAGCGGGCTGGGCGGTGCTCCCCGTGGAGATCTGTATCTGATGATCAGTGTGCTGCCCCATTCCCTCTTTGAACGGGACGGGGACGACTTGCAGGTTGAATTTCCTGTGGATATGTACACCGCCGTGCTGGGGGGGCAGGTTTCCGTACCGACTTTAAACGGCGAGGTACTTCTGAAAGTCCCGCCCCTGTCCCAGAGCGGGCAGAAGTTCCGCCTGCAGGGGAAAGGGATGCCAAAACTGGAACAGACTCGACAACACGGCGATCTTTATGCCCAACTGAAGATCGTATTGCCTAAGCTGAGTGAAGAGGAGATTGCAACCCTGCGCACACTGGCGGACAAGCGGCACTAAAGTATCGGCAGGATTACGGGCAGAGCCTCATGGCTGGCACGCTGCGAAATAGTCGGTAGAGCTTTATGGCTGGTACGATGTGAAATAGTCGGTAGAGCCTCATTGCTGGCACGATGCGAAACAGTTGGCGAACCGTTTCGGCCATACTGACGCTAAAAAACCCAGTGGGCCGGACTTCTTAGGGGGCTTTCGAGGCAGCCCGAAACCGCCGGCAGGAATAAGGAGGTTATGGAAATGGCTTTTGATACAAACCGTTTTACCCAAAAATCCCAAGAAGCGATCATCAAGGCCCAGAATAGGGCGGAGAGCGCCGGCAATAGCCTGGTTGAACCCGAGCACCTGCTGCTCTCCCTGCTCGAGCAAGGGGACGGGGTGGTTCCCCAAGTTTTGAGTAAGCTAAATATCCCGACCGGGAGCTTGATCGCGAAAGTGAAAAGAGAAGTGGAAGGTTTCCCTCGCCAGAGCGGTGCCCAACCGCAACTCGGGCTCTCACAGCGCTTGAGAGAGGTCCTGGTAAGCGCGCATGACGAGATGCTCTCGTTCGGAGATGAATATGTCAGTACGGAGCACCTGTTGTTGGCTCTCCTGGCCAAAGCCGGCGGGGCGGTCCAACGCATCCTGAAGGAGAGTGGCTTGAACAGGGAAAACTTGCTCAAAGCCCTGCGGGAAGTGAGAGGGAGCCAGCGCGTGACCGGGGATAACCCCGAGGGCACTTACAACGCCCTGGAACAGTACGGCCGTAATCTGGTCGAGCAAGCCCGTAAAGGCCGACTCGACCCGGTCATTGGTCGTGATGAGGAAATTCGTCGGGTCATACAAATTCTATCCCGCCGTACGAAAAACAATCCGGTGCTCATCGGTGAACCCGGAGTAGGCAAAACCGCTATCGTCGAGGGCTTGGCCCAGCGCATTGTGCGGGGGGATGTGCCGGAGTCCGTCAAGGAGAAACAGGTGATCGCTTTGGACATGGGGGCTCTGGTGGCCGGCGCCAAATACCGGGGGGAATTCGAGGAACGCCTGAAAGCCGTTCTGAAAGAGATTCAGGATCGCGAAGACGTGATTCTTTTCATCGATGAACTTCACACCGTGGTGGGAGCGGGAGCGGCCGAAGGAGCGATGGATGCCGGCAACATGTTGAAGCCCATGCTGGCGCGCGGGGAACTGAGAATGGTCGGTGCTACTACCCTAGACGAATACCGCAAACACATCGAAAAGGACGCGGCCTTGGAACGCCGCTTTCAACCGGTGATCGTAGGAGCGCCGACGGTGGAGGATACGATTTCCATCCTGCGCGGCCTCAAGGAACGCTATGAAACTCATCATGGCGTGCGCATCACCGACGCTGCCATTATTGCGGCGGCGGTTCTGTCAGACCGTTATATCAGCGACCGTTTTCTCCCGGACAAAGCCATTGATTTAATTGACGAGGCGGCTGCCCGGCTGAGGATGGAGATTACCTCCGATCCTTATCAATTGGACCAGATCAAGCGGCGGATCATGCAGTTAGAGATTGAGCGGGAAGCGCTGAAAAAGGAAAAGGACGAGGCGAGCCGGGAACGTTTGGGAAAAATCGAGCAGGAACTGGCCAATGCCAAAGAAGAGCGCAGTGCGCTGGAAGCTCAACTGCAGGGAGAACGCGGGATCTTAAGTCAAATTCAGCAGCTGAAAGAAGAGTTGGATCGTTCCCGCACCCGGATGGAGCAGGCTCAGGCTCGCCTGGACTATAATAAAGCCGCGGAACTGCAGTATGGGGTGATTCCGAAGCTGGAGAAAGAGTTGGGCGAAGCGGAAGGCAGGCTGAGGGAGAAAAAGGATTCCCTGTTGAAGCAGGAAGTTTCGGAACAGGATGTGGCCGAAGTCGTAGCCAAGTGGGCCCATGTCCCGGTGACCAAGCTGATGGAAAGTGAAATGGAAAAATTGGTGCAGATGGAAGCACGCATCCACGATCGGGTGGTCGGTCAGGATGAGGCGGTGCGGGCTGTGGCTGACGCGGTGCGGCGGGCCAGGGCCGGCCTGCAGGATCCGAACAGACCCTTGGGCTCGTTCTTATTCCTGGGGCCGACCGGTGTCGGCAAGACGGAGTTGGCTCGGGCCCTGGCGGAGTTTCTCTTTGATGACGAACAAGCCATGGTAAGAATTGATATGTCCGAATATATGGAGAAACACACCGTGGCCCGCTTGATCGGGGCGCCTCCCGGTTATGTCGGTTATGAGGAGGGGGGACAGCTGACCGAAGCTGTCCGTCGCAGGCCCTACAGCGTGATTCTCTTTGACGAGGTGGAAAAAGCTCATGCCGATGTCTTCAACGTCCTGCTGCAACTTCTCGATGACGGTCGTCTTACGGACGGGCAAGGCCGGGTGGTGAATTTTAAGAATACGGTGGTCATTTTGACTAGCAATATCGCCAGTCCCGCCATTCAGGAGCTGACCGAGAAAGGCAAAGCGCAGGACGAGGTGCGCCATCGGGTGCAAGAGGAGCTGAGGCATTATTTTCGCCCGGAATTTCTCAACCGTCTGGATGAGGTGATCGTCTTCCATCCCCTGGGCCCGGAGCATATCAGTAAAATCGTGGAAATTCAGCTCGGGCTCTTGCGCAAGAGGCTGGCAGAGCGCAAGCTCACCCTGGAATTATCGCAGAAAGCGAAAACGAAGCTGGCTCAGGAGGGATATGATCCGGTTTATGGCGCCAGGCCCCTGAAACGCGTGATTCAGCAGCGTTTGCAGAATCCGCTCGCCCTCAAGCTTCTGCAAGGAGAATTCCAAGAGGGAGCGCACATACGCGTCGATCTGTCAGCCGATGGGTCTTACGAATTCACTTCGGCGAAATCTTAACTCCTGTCCGGTCTCAGCTCCCGTCAAGTCTTAATTCCCGCGCTTGGCAAGGATTTGAGACGGGGCTCCGCTCCGGTTCCGGTACCACATTTGAGTGTCCGGCAATGGCTCAGGGAAGGTCCGGTGCGTCTCTCCGCCCCGGTTCCGGTTTTTCCCGCAGGAACTGTCCGGGCCGGATGGTGGCGGATGCGCCGGTAAGAGGGTATAATCAAGCTTATCAGGGTACCATTAAGCTCGCGCGGGTATTATGAAACTGAGGGGGGCATCCTGTGGCAAAGAGCTCTACGATTCAGCTGGCGACCGGCAGCGGGAGATTCCGAATCTCCCTGCTCCTTTACGATACAGGCTCAGGGCTGCACGGGTTCCTGGTCGGGGGGGATAAACCGCATGTGGGCGGGGTGGTGTTAGCACTGCCCCGACCCAGCCTGAGCGGTCACGGAGTAGGTGTTGATTGCTACATTACCCCGGTTCCGGGCCACAAAGATACAGAGGTGGCTCGCCCCTTAGCGGAGAAACTTGCCCGTGTGCTCAACCAGGTGGTAGTCATCAGCGCCGGCATTCACTTGGAAAAGTTGAGTCCCGACGAACTGGTTCAAGTCGAAGAGGGTTGTGACTCGCTGGCTGTCCAAGCCTTGGCGGCGCTCAGGTCAAGCTGATGCCAGCCGGCCTGCGACTCGGGATTCGGACAGCCTGCGACTCGGGATTCCGGACGGCTCACGATTTGGGATTTGGTGTTGCAACCGGCCCGTCACTTGGCTTGGAGGGAATTGGGCGGCCGCGCCGCAGTAAACACGAGGTGAACGAATGTTTCCGGATTTACGTACTTTCATCCAAAAGCTGCGCCAGGAAAAACTCTTGCTGGAAATTGAGGCTGAGGTCGATCCTTATTTAGAATTGGCGGAGATTCACCGCAGGGTGATTGAAGCGGCCGGGCCGGCTTTGCTTTTTACCAAGGTGAAGGGCAGCGATTATCCGGTTGTGACGAATCTGTTTGGTACGCGTCAGAGGGTTGACTTAGCCATGGGTCCGCAACCCGAGCGCCTCCTGGAGCGGGCGGCAGCCTCCGTGCCCAACCTGGTTCCGCCCAAACTGCCCCGGCTGTGGGCGGAGAGAAAGTGGCTGTTCCCGTTGACCCGGGTGGGCTTGAGAGATGTGACGCCGGCCAAAGCCCCGGTCTTGCAAGTCAAAGAGGACGGGGTCGACTTGCGCCGACTTCCCGTTCTCACGAGCTGGCCGGAGGATGGGGGGCCTTTTGTCACTTTGCCCTTGGTCTATACCGAGCACCCTCGGACACGCGAACACAACCTGGGCATGTACCGGATACAAGTCAAAGGCGCGGCCTTGACGGGAATGCACTGGCAGATCCATAAAGGGGGCGGGTTTCATTATTATGAGGCAGAGCGTCTTGGGGAGGACCTGCCCGTGACGCTTTTCCTGGGGGGGCCGCCTGCCCTGATTCTGGCGGCGATTGCCCCTTTGCCGGAATTTGTACCAGAACTTCTCTTCGCGTCGTCCCTCATGGGTGGGAAATTGGAGCGGGTTCGGGTGGAAGGTTCTTCCCACGCCTTGATTGCTCAGGCGGAATTTGCCATCTGCGGCAGAGTTCCGGCTGGGGTGCGGCAAGCGGAGGGGCCATTTGGGGACCATTACGGTTATTATTCCCTGCGGCATGATTTTCCGGTCTTTGAGGTACAGAAGGTTTACCATAGGAAAGACGCCGTTTATCCGGCGACAGTGGTGGGTAAACCGCGCCAGGAAGATTATTTTATCGGCGAGTACCTGCAGGCCTTGCTGGCTCCACTTTTTCCGCTGGTCATGCCGGGAGTCAAGGCCCTTTGGACCTATGCGGAGACAGGATTTCACTCTTTGGCCGCGGCGATTGTGCGGGAAAGTTATGCCCGTGAAGCCTTGACTTCCGCCTTCCGCATCTTAGGGGAGGGGCAGCTGAGTCTGACCAAGTTCTTGCTTCTCACGGATGCTGAACTAAATCTTCGGGATTTTAAAGCGGTATTGGAACATATCCTAACGTGCTTCCGGCCGGAAACCGATTTCATTCTAATTCCCAATACATCCATGGATACCTTGGATTATACGGGAAGGACGTTTAATCAAGGAAGCAAAGCGGTCATGCTCGGTTTGGGCGAGCCGCGGCGCGGTTTGGCGCACGATTATACGGGCGGGCCTATTCCGGGCCTTATGAGGGTGGAGCCTTTCTGCGCCGGTTGTCTGCTTTTGCAAGGAGATACTTATACAGCGGCGCCGGCTTTGCCGGAGGATCTTCTCGCTTGGCTCAGGCAAATCCCGGCGGAGCGTTTCAACGCTTGGCCCTTGTTGGTACTCGTCGATGACTTACCCTCGGCTCAGACTCAAACCGGCTTTCTCTGGCAGGTGTTCACCCGATTTGATCCGGCCCAGGACATATACGCCCAGACAGAGGTGCGGCAGAACCGGGTCGTGCGGCGGGGACCGCTCCTGATCGACGCCCGCATGAAACCCTGGTATCCCGGGGAGGTCGAGGCCGACCCGGAAACCGTCAAACTGGTCGACCGACGCTGGAGGGAATATTCCTTGCCACATTGGCAGCGGGGTTAGAGACGAGACCGTTGGGTTTTCTCGGGATCAAGGGTTTTCTCGGGATCAAGGGGTTTCTCCGGACGAAGAGGTCTTTGGTTTGGGGCTGAAGCTTCCGTCCGGCGGGGGAAAGGAGCGCTGAGAGATGGTTCAGGAAGCTGGATGGGTCTTGGTTTACGGGGTTGCCCAGGAGGTCGAGGCGGATATTGTTCTGGGCCTCTTGCAGGAAGAAGGGATTCCCGCCCTCAAACGGTATCCGGGAGCGGGCGGGTTTCTCAAACTGGCTTACGGGCTGACCAGTGGTGTCGATATCTATGTTCCTGCTTCAGAGGCGGCCAGGGCCGGCCGGCTCCTGGCCGGCGGGATTGAGGAAAACGGACTTCCCGAGGATGGGCTTGGCGAGAAGGGGACTTCGAAGAGCGGGACTTCGAAAAGCGGGGCTCCGAAGAGCGGGGTTCCGAAAAGCGGGGCTGCGGAGAGTGGGCTTGCGGCTTCTATTCCCCCCGCCTCCGAGGCCGCGGGCCGGCGGGACGGGCGTTGGAAGTGGGCTATACTGGGAATGGTCGCCTTTTTAGCCCTTATTTTGCTTATTTACCGTAACGGATTTCTTTGGTAATTATCGCTCAGAGGTTCTTGGACAAAAGGAGCGCTTTCCTTTATAATCTAAGAGAAGACTTTCACTGGATGGCCTCAGGCCAGAGCAAAGCAATAGGAAGGAAGTCCATGGCAATGACAAAAGCGGATGAGCGGCCGGATAAACTAAGCCCTGATCGGCCCGTTCCCGAAATTGCGCAGGATTTGGGACTCGTGTTGGGCGATATTCTCAAAGCCATGCACCGTCAATTCAAGAAGGAGTTCAATCGTTTCACTGGCGAAAGCGAGTTGACAGTTCCTCAGATTTTCCTCCTGCGCACGTTGGTGACCAAAGGTTCAATTTCCATTTCTGAGTTGGCCGAACATCTCAACCTGGCCAACAGCACCGTGTCGGGAATTGTGGACAGATTG
Organism: Peptococcaceae bacterium CEB3; assembly: GCA_001029295.1. Classification (GTDB taxonomy): domain Bacteria; phylum Bacillota; class Desulfitobacteriia; order Desulfitobacteriales; family Desulfitobacteriaceae; genus Acididesulfobacillus. The sequence goes on from LDXJ01000064.1 coordinate 366,002, forward strand.
GAAAGGGACGGTTTTGTGACCAGAGTGAGGGACAAAGAAGACCGGCGGATAGTCTATGTGGAACTGACGGAGCACGCGGCCCATTTTAGGGAACAGGTTCCCCGCTTTAACGAAAAATTCCTAGGAGAGCTTCTGCGGGGTGTTGACGATCAGACTCTGAGAGAAATGGCGTCTTCGTTCAGGCAGCTCTCCGACTTGATTAAACGGTTCGAAGATAAAGACAAAGAAGGTCAAGGTAAAGAGAAAGGTGAGAAGGACCGCGCATAAAACGCGGTCTTTTTGCACATCCTGAAAGTGTAAATTTTACATAAAACAGATAAGGAGGGAATCACATGCAATTCAACGACACGGAAAAAAAGAAGCTCCTGGATGAAGGAATGCTGACCCGTAGCTTGATCGAAAATGAAGTGGCTATGAAAAAATGCCTGCTCTACAGTGAAATGGCTCAGGATGCCTCCGTGAAGTCTTTCTTTAAAGAGCAAGCAAAAGGGTTGGAGGATGTCAATAACTATATGAAAAACGGCATGGCGGCCGTTCGCTGAAGGAGGGTTGAATATGGCGAATTTCGCAGACTTGGATATGCTCTACGACTACGAAAAGGATGTGGCCAGCGCCGCGACCGGATTTATGACGTTCGCGACACGTGCCCATCACAAGGAATTGCGTGAACGCTTCGTGCGTATGGCCAACGAAGCCACGGATGCTCATGCCAAGGTGAGTGAGTTGATCACCAAGGCCGGAGGAATTGCCTGACGGGGGCGCGGGGACAGTAAATCCCAGCGTAATAATGACGAAAGGCGGAGAAATCTTCGCCTTTCGTCTTGTTTTTATGTTTTGTCGTGTCGCTTCTACGGCCACCAGCCCGGTTGCATTTTGTCGGGCAGGTTGTCGAGGAGCACTTGAGCAGCCTGATTTACCTTGAAGTACTGTCCGCCAAAACGGACGAGGCCGGAGTTGTCGTCGTAGGTCAAGGCGAAATCGGTCGCGGTATGGAAGCGGGAGGAGGCTCGATGTAGGACAAAATGTCGCACGGGATCGTCTGCCGCCATCTGGGGGTTTTGGGAGGCCGGAACCAGGCTTGCCGCCTCTAAATCCCGCAGCAAGTCCTGGGTCAGGGAGAAATTCGCGGTGAAACGCGGATGGGCCGGGTCGCCCGCCGGTATGTAACCGACAGCCGTGAAAGCGTGGGGATGCAGGGCCCGATTGGGAACGCCCAGGGTAGAAAAAGGACTTAACCAACTTTCGCGGTAGAGCCAGGGTGAAGCGGTCAGGCCCAGAAGTACTGCAAGAAGGATCAGCAGGCTTCCGGGTCTGAGTAATTTTTGCCGCACCTGCTTAAGCGTCGTCACCAGCTTAAGCCTCGCTGGGAAGCGACCTTTGGGTTTTTCGGTTTGGGGTTGAGGGCCGGACACGGGCATGGGCCAATAATACCTCCTTCCGTCCGGGTGTGCTCAGCCGGCAGCTTGGCGGGAACGGCAGAGAGCGGTCTTGCGCCGGATGCGCTGAATCGCGTTATCCAGGGACTTCGGTGTCAAGCCCAAGCGCCGGGATATTTCGCTTTGCCGCATTCCGGCCACGAAGTGGTATTTAAAAACTAAACGTTCCAAATCGGACAAACCCTGGCTGAGATCCTTAATCAGGGAACGCGCTTCGTCCATGGCCACAACCGAGACAGCGGGGTCTTCGGCGTGCCCCACGACGTTCAAAAAGCTTTCTTCGTATTCGTCGGACAGGGAATTATTGAGTGAAAAGGCTTCGTTTAAGTTCAGGTGTTTCAGGCGATTGTGGGCGCGTAAACTATCGATCAGTTTGCGTTTCACGACCAAACGCAAAAAATGCAAGAAAGGGATCTCCGCCCCGGGTTCATAAGACAAAATGGCCTTATACAAGGCGAGCCTGCCTTCCTGTAGCAAATCTTCGTAGTCTGCCCGGGGAAGGAAGTATTTGCAGGCTATCTTGCGAATCTCCGGCTCGTAATAAACGATCAGTTCATTTAAAGCTTTTTCGTCGCCGGAGCACGCCGCCTCGAGCATCGCTCTTTCCTGTTCCTCATTCAACTTTGACGAAGACATAGCGCCCATCTCCTTGTCAAGCATACCCTTCTAGACTATTAGTGTAAATTAAAACCCGGGGTAAAGACAAGAGACTTTTACTGGACGTACATACTTATTAAGGAATATATGGGTCAGTTTGGAATATAGCTAATTGTTCGGGACCTAATTGATTGGCATATCCTGATTACTTGGCATCCGTATTTAATGAACGGTAAAGATTAGCGGTTTCTATGGCCGTAACCGCGGCGTCAAAACCTTTGTTACCTGCCTTTGTTCCCGCTCTTTCGATAGCCTGTTCAATACTGTCTGTGGTAAGGACCCCGAAAATCACGGGCAGGCCGGTTTGCAGGGCGACATTGGCCACTCCCTTGCTCACTTCGCTGCTCACATAGTCAAAATGGGGGGTGGCGCCGCGGATTACGGCACCCAAACAGATGACGGCGTCATAGCGCCGGGAAAGCGCGAGTTTCTGGGCTGTCAAGGGGATCTCAAAAGCCCCGGGCACCCAAATCAAATCAATCCGGTCCTCCCCAGCGCCATGCCTGCGCAAGGCATCGAGCGCCCCGCTGACCAGTTTATTGGTTATAAATTCATTGAAACGGGCGGCGACAATGGCAAAATTTAAGCCCTCGGCGAGCAGTTGTCCTTCATAAACCTTCATGTGACGACATCCTTTCTGTTTTCAGCGCACTTCATAGAGATAGTGTCCCATTTTGAGTTTCTTGGTTTTGAGATATTGGGCATTTTCCGGTTTGGCAGGCATTTCGATAGGCACGCGTTCCACAACTTCGAGTCCGTACCCTTCAAGCCCGACGATCTTGCGCGGATTGTTGGTCATCAGACGTGCCCTGGAGATGCCGAGATCCGCCAGGATCTGGGCGCCCACGCCGTAGTCCCGCATGTCCGGGGGAAAGCCCAATTCCAGATTAGCTTCCACGGTGTCCTTTCCTTCCTCTTGCAGCTTATATGCTTTCAGTTTGTTCATAAGGCCGATGCCCCGGCCTTCCTGGCGCATGTAGAGGAGAACTCCCCGGCCTTCCGCTTCGATCTGCCGCAGGGAGGAGGCAAGTTGGTCGCCGCAATCACAGCGCCGGGAATGAAAAACATCACCCGTCAGGCATTCGGAATGTACCCTGACCAAGACCGGTCGGCCGTCGGCCACATCCCCTTTGACCAAGGCAAGGTGGTCTTTCCGGTCTAGGAGACTGCGATAGCCTATGGCTTGGAAATCTCCGAAATCCGTGGGTAAATGAACGCTTTCCACCATCTCTACCAGTTTTTCGGTACGGCGGCGGAAGCGGATCAAATCCTTGATGGTGATGATTTTCAAGCCGTGCTTGAGCACAAATTCCATCAGGTCCGGGACCCGAGCCATGGTTCCGTTTTCATTCATGATTTCGCAAATCACGCCGGCCGGTGTCAATCCGGCGGCTCGCGCCAGATCCACCGCGCCTTCGGTGTGGCCGGCGCGGACAAGTACCCCGCCCGGGCGGGCCTGCAGAGGGAAAATGTGTCCGGGGCGACGCAAATCCGCAGGCAGACTGGCAGAGTCGCACAGGACTTTGACGGTGGCCGCCCGCTCAAACGCGGAAATTCCGGTGGTGCTGGTGGCAGCGTCCGCACTGATGGTGAAGGCTGTTCCATGCGGGTCGGTGTTTTGGGAGACCATGGGATCCAACTGAAGTGCTTGGATGCGTTCTTGCGTGAGGGGAACACAAATCAAGCCGCGGGCATGGGTCGCCATGAAGTTAATGGCTTCGGGAGAGACGTGGTCGGCAGCCATGAGAAGGTCTCCTTCGTTTTCCCGATCTTCGTCATCGACGACGACGATCATTTTTCCTGCCCGAATGTCCTCGATAGCTTCTTCGATCGTGTTAAAAGACATGTTTTACACTCCTTTTCAGGTGAAATCCGAACGTGAGAGCGGGCGGCGATTTCAGAGAAATCCGTGCTCGCTGAGGAAAGCAAGAGAGAGTTCCTTACTGGGCCGGGCTTCATTGGGCCTGCCTTCGTTGAGTCCGGCTTCATTGAGTCCCGCCTCGTTGAACCCGGCTTCAATGGAGTTGATGTTCTTGGAACCGGTTTCCTGCCTTGCCTGGAGAAATCTCTCTACGTATTTGCCGATGAGATCTGTCTCCAAATTGACGCGGCTGCCTACACCTTTTTTGCCCAGGGTGGTCTCTTTCCATGTATGGGGAATGAGGGAAACAGAAAAGTTATTTTCTCCGACAGCGATGACGGTCAGGGAAATCCCGTCAACCGCCACGGAGCCGCGGGGCAGTATGTGACGCGCGAGTGCCGGTTCGGCCGCAATTTCGTAAACCCTGGCGATTCCCTTGGGTTCAATGCGCGCAATCAGTCCGGTTCCGTCTATATGCCCGCTGACCAGATGGCCCCCCAGGCGGGACTGAAGCTGCAAAGCCCGTTCCAAGTTCACGTAGCTGCCCCGTTTCAGCTGGGCCAAATCGGTTTGGGCCAAGGTCTCGGCCATGACATCAGCCGTGAAGCCGGCGGTGCTTTGTTCAACGACCGTGAGGCAGACTCCGTTGACCGCGATGCTGTCGCCGATCCGTGTTCCCTCGAGAACTTTTTGCGCCCGCACGGTCAAGCGGGCCGATTGAGGCAGGACCTTGATCTTTTCGACTTGGCCCAGTTCTTCCGCAATGCCTGTAAACATCATTCACACCTCGTTCAGAAGAGTGGGTTTCCCGGCGGGAAATGTCCCCGCCGGTTGGCAACATATCCCGTAACGTGGAGGTCGCCGGTTTCCCTGCTCACTTCGACCCGGGTCAAGTCAATCGCGTCACTCATCCGGGCCGCCGTGAATCCGGAGAAAGGGGAAGGGCCGTTGCCGCCGACGAATTTAGGGGCGAGAAAAAACTCAATCTTATCTAAGAAGCCGCCTGTCAAGAGCTGCCCTGCCAATCCGCCGCCCCCTTCGAGCAAAACCGCGGTCCAACCATGTATCGCCAGGTCCCGCAGCAGGGTCTCCAAGGGGACATAACGAGAGGTTTCGTATTGCCAGACTTCGACAGCCGGCAGGTGGCGCAGGCGTTCCACCTTGTCACGGTCGGCCGCGAAAGTGGTGGCGATAAGACAGGGTGCGGAAGGGGACGAGGAAAGCACTAAGGCATCTTCCGGCAAGCTTAGGGTACCGTCGACGACGAGACGGACAGGGTCTCTGCCGCCGGGAAGGCGACAGGTCAAGCGCGGGTTGTCCTGGCGCACTGTTCCGCTTCCGACCATAATGACATCGGCAAGATTGCGCAAGCGGTGTGAGAATTCGCGGGATTGCGGGGAACTGACCCAGCGTGAGTCTCCGCTTTCGGTGGAAATCCGGCCATCTAGGGTCAGGGCTGATTTGTATGTCACGAACGGCAGCCCGGTTACGATAGACTTGAGAAAGACTTCGTTGAGCCGGCCGGCTTCAGCGGCCATAAGTCCGACCTTGACATCGAGGCCGGCCGCACGTAAGCGTTCGATGCCGCGGCCGGCGACGAGGGGATTGGGGTCAGCCATCGCGATGACGACTTTTTGCAGCCCGGCTTGAATCAGGGCGTCCGCACAGGGGGGAGTCCGGCCATAATGTGAACAGGGTTCCAAAGTGACGTAAGCGGTAGCCCCCCGGCTTTGGCCCCCCGCTGCCGCCAGGGCATGAACTTCGGCGTGAGGGGTTCCCGCTTTGTGGTGGAACCCTTCGCCGACAATTTCGCCGTCACGCACGATGACACAGCCCACCATGGGGTTGGGGCGGGTCCTCCCTTCGGCCTGCTTAGCCAAGAGTAACGCCCTTTGCATGTGCTCGCGGTCTGACGGTGTAAAGACTGTTTCTTCGTTCATCGTGATGTCACTTCCGTTTAAGCGAATTAAGCGAATTTGGCCTGCTCAGAAAGCCAAAGCCCCAGATGAAAAAAGCACCCGAAATCCTCCGGGTGCCTGTAACGCAAGCAAGAAAACAAAGCCAACTGCTAAGCCGGCCTTCCCTCTTCCCATCCAGACTGTAACTGTCGGCTCCGGAATCACACCGGATCTGCCAAAACGGCTCGCGGGCTCTACCGCCGGTAAGGATTTTCACCTATCCCCAGAGGAGCAAAAAACCATATGTGATTGATGACTGACGAGATTATGCTTGGATAAGATTGACAAAATTGATGAGATATGTGATATGAGATTCATGAGATGTGACTCGTAACCTATAGGCACTTGGATGAATATTCATGTCGGCCTTATCTTAGATCAAATTTTTGTTTTTGGCAAGTCCCATGCTAAAGAGTTGCTTGCTCAAGAGTTGCGTTTCTCAGCCTCAGGCATGCTGCCCGGGGCAAGCTCGGGGTGGTCCGCCAAGAAGTCCTTTTGCAACATCCCCAGAAGAACCGCGTCACGGTATTGTCCCAAAACGTAGCGCGCCTCGCGCAGGCGGCCTTCAATCCGGAAGCCCACCTTTTCATAGGCTTTCAGGGCCCGGACATTTCCGTCCCAAGTGTCAAGTTGCAAGCGATAAAAGTTCCATTGGCGGAAGAGATACCCGGCCAGGGTGAATAGGGCGTCCGAACCATAGCCCCGGCTCCAGTAAGCTTTGTCCCCAATGGTGATAAACACGGTGGCTGAACGGGCAGGAATGTTCAGCTGACGGAAACCGGCGTAGCCGATCATTTTCTTATCGGCCGTCAGGATGGCATAACGGTATTCGTCCTTTAACCCGGCCCCGGCGTCTCCGGGTTCTAAAATGCGTTCGGCCAAAGCATTCTTGCTGAACATCGTAGAGAGTGGCCAAGCCGCGTTGGCCCAGAAGTTGACTTCCTGGTCGTTGTACCAAGTCCGGAGGAGTTCCAGGTCAGTTTCTTCCAGCGGACGCAGATAGGTTTTTTCGCCTTGCAGCATTTCCCGTTACCCCCCAAAAAGATCACAACGGAGTCAAAACTCATCACAAGAGAGTCAAAACTCAAACTTAAAGGATCTCCGCAAGCCCGGAGATCCTTTATTATCCATGGTCGGGGCGACAGGATTCGAACCTGCGGCCTCTTGGTCCCGAACCAAGCGCGCTACCAAACTGCGCCACGCCCCGTCAAACCGAACGAATATTATATTACCAAAGCGGAACAGAGGTGTCAAGGCTTCTGCCCGCCGTTTAACGGCCGAACCGAAGATTCTCTCAAGCACCCCGCAGATTCTTTAAGTACCTTGCGGAATATTTAAGCTTCCCGCAGATTCTTTGGGCACCCGGCATCTTTCACCAGCCCTTCGACTATACGGTTTGGACTTTTTTGGCTATACTGTAGGGGACGGCCAAAAGCCAATCCGGAAGATGCCGAACATCCGGTCCGCCGCCGCAAGCAAGAAGTCAAGGCGCTGACGGTTCCGAGATGTCCGGGGGCCGGGAGAGATGCGGAGCCCGGCGTGCGAGGCAAACGGCTCAGGTGGTTGAACCGACCGGTGAGGATCTATCGTGAATGTACACGGGGGAGAGGGAAGCTTTTGCGGAAAACGGCTGTGGTGATGGATTCTACCGGGTATTTGACCCAGGATATCCTGGAAAAGTTTCAAATCCGGGTAGTTCCCCTCAACGTAACTATAGGGGAAGAAACTTTTGCCGAAACAGAGATCAGTACGTTAGATTTTCTGAGCAAACTCCGGCGAAGTTCCGCTTTCCCGACCACTTCCCAGCCTTCGGTCGGGGATTTCCTCAGAGTCTATGAGGATTTATTTGCCGCGGGGGCCGAGAGCATCGTCAGCCTGCACTTGTCGGAAGGCTTGAGCGGGACGGTAGTGGCCGCCCGCATGGCCCGGGATCTGGCGACAAAGCACGATGTGCACGTCCTTGACTCAGGAACCGGGGCCCTGGCTTTCGGTCTTTTGGCTTGGGCGGCGGCGGAGTGGGCCGAAGCGGAGGTCCCCGTGCAGCGGATCGTCGAACGCCTGCAGGAATTAAAAAGGGAAACGAGACTGTACTTTATCTTGGAGACTCTGGAAAACCTGCGCCGAGGAGGCCGGATCGGAGGGGGAGCGGCGCTTGTGGGTACTTTGCTGCAGATTAAGCCGATCCTCTATGTCAATGAAAAGGGGCAAATAGACGTTTTTGCCAAGGTACGCTCCCGGACCAAAGCTTGGCAACGCGTTCAAGACGAGCTGGCTAAAGATTTGGCGAGTGGCAGGCCTTATAGGATCTGCGTTCAGCACGTCGGCAGTCCGGACTTGGGGGAAAAGATTGCCTACGAATTGAGGCGGGAGTACCCGGAACAGGAGATTCGGGTTTTCGGCGCCGGACCGGTGATTGCCACTCACGTCGGTCAAGGTGCTTTTGGCTTAGCTTATTTACCTTGGCCGTAAGACGAAGTTATGATTACACTACTCGGTTTGATCCTCACCGAAAATCCCGACTTTAGAGTTAAAGTTACTTTAAAGTTGAAGTCAAGGAGGTTTTTTCTATGTACAAATTAACCATGCCTTTGGAAGTAGGTTCCCTTCATTTGGCCAACCGGCTGGTCATGCCGCCCATGGCCACGGCCAAGGCTGAGAACGACGGGACGGCCGGCGACAGCCTGATTGATTATTACGCGGAAAAGTCGCGGGGCGGCTATTTGGCCCTCATCATCATCGAGCACAGTTATGTCAGCCCTTCGGGGAAGGCGAGTACCGGGCAACTGTCGGTGGCGGGAGAGGAAACCGTCCCCGGCTTGAGACGACTGGCCCGGGAAATCCACCAGAATGGACCGAAAACCGTGATGCAGATCAACCACGCGGGAAGCGCGACCTCAGAGGAAATCATGCACGAGACCCCGGCGGGGCCGTCGGCAGTCGCCAATCCACGCAAAGGAGGCCTGCCCCGAGAGTTGAATCACGGGGAAATCGCGCAGATAGTCGGGAGCTTCGCGGAGGCGGCTCGCAGGGTCAAAGCGGCGGGTTTTGACGGAGTAGAGATTCACGCCGCTCACGGTTATCTTCTCAATCAGTTCTTCTCCCCCTTGACCAACCGGCGGCCCGACGAATATGGCGGGGAACTGCGCAGCCGGCTGCGGCTTCACTTGGAAGTTCTGGAAGCGGTCAGGGGAGCGGTGGGTCCGGATTACCCGGTTCTTATGCGCTGGGGTGCGTCCGACTGCGCCGAAGGCGGGGTAACGCTCAAGGAGAGTTGCCAGGCGGCCCGCTATTTAGCCGAGGCCGGGCTTGATATTCTGGACATCTCCGGGGGCATGTGCGGCTACAGTGCGCCGGGACTGAGCGGTCAAGGTTATTTCGCGCCTTGGTCGGCCGCGATCAAGGAGGCGGTCTCCCTTCCCGTCATATTGACCGGGGGAATCACGGACGTGATGAGCGCGGAACGGCTGCTTGAAGAGAAAAAGGCGGACTTAATCGGTGTCGGCCGTGCCCTGTTAAATGATGCCGCCTGGGCCCGCAAGGCGATGGAAAGCCTGGTCTAAATGGCTGATATGATGCGCGGCCGCTTTGCGCCCACCCCGAGCGGAGAGATGCATCTGGGTAACGCCTGGGCGGCTTTCCTGGCCTGGCTGCAAGTGAGGCGGGCCGGAGGCAGCCTGGTGTTGCGCATCGAAGACTTGGATCTTGGACGCACACGTCCGGAATTTTACCGGGGAATCATGGAAGACTTGCTTTGGCTTGGTTTGGACTGGGATGAAGGACCTCTTTCGGGTGAGCCGGGGGTTAAAGGAAATTTCGGTCCTTATCGCCAGAGCCGAAGGGACGAGCTTTACGCGGCAGTGTTGACAGAACTTCAAGCGCAGGGATTGGTTTATCCCTGTTTTTGCTCACGCGCGGATATCCGGGCGGCCTCACAGGCGCCCCACGGAGTGGAGGGGGTGTGGAGGTATCCGGGAACCTGCCGCCGTCTCTCCGAAGCGGAAGTGCGGGCGAGGATCGGCCGGGGAGAGAAGTTTTCCTCAAGATTTTTCTGGCAGCTGCGCCCGGAGCTTACTTACACTGACCTCGTCTACGGGTTGAGGCGTTTGGACTTCGCGGCGGGGGATTTCATTCTGCGCCGAAGTGACGGCATCTATGCCTATCCCCTGGCAGTCGTGGCGGACGACATCGCTATGCACATCACCCACATCGTGAGGGGTGCGGACTTGCTGGAAGCGACTTTCCAGCAGGTGGCCTTATATGAGGCCTTGGATCGGCCTTTGCCTCGGTTCGTCCATGTTCCCATGGTCTATACTCCGGACGGCAAACGCCTGGCCAAAAGCCAAGGCAGTGTCAGCCTCAAATCTTTGCGGGCCCGCGGGGTCAGACCTGAAGCCATCTTGGGGCTTTTCGCGTTTTGGGCAGGCTGGCTGCCCAGGCCGGAACCGGCGGCGGCCCGCGACTTGGTAGGGTTATTCAAGCTTTCCACCCTTCTCAAAGCCGGAGTCATTTGTAACCCAGAGGACTTGTAATCCCGATAAACAAAATATTTTAGAAAAAATATAGGAAAAAAGGAGGGGTTAGTCTATATAAAAAATAATCTCAATTGATTTTTGTTTCACAAAGGAGGAAATTTCGTGATCGAGAGCGAACATTCAAAGCGAGGAACAAACTTTTCACCGGCCAAAAAGAACCGTTAGGCGGCGGAGAAAAATATTCTCAATGTTTTAAGAATGTTTGCAGGATTTATTGATTCGTCGAAGAATAGTGGTAAAATAGGTCATGTGATCTACAGATTCTTTTTTTCCGTCCTGCTTCAAAGCACACGTAAAGACTGCAGACTAACAGACTAAAGGAGGGACCTTCTCATCATGAAGATTGCGGTTGCCGGCAAAGGCGGTGTGGGTAAAAGCACGCTGGCCGCGAATTTGGCGCGTTGGCTGGCTGGGAAAGGGGTCAACGTCATGGCCGTCGATGCCGACCCGGATGCCAGTTTGGGAACGATCCTGGGGATTGATGACGAGGTTCTGGCTGATTTGAAACCCATCGTGGATATGAAGGAGTTAATCGAGGAGCGCATGGGGGGAAGCGGCGCTTTCTATCCCCTGAATCCGAAAGTCGACGATATCCTCGACGATTACTCGATACCGCTGGGTCGAATCCGGTTTCTGCGCATGGGAAACATCAAAGGAGGAGGGACCTCCTGTTACTGTAAAGAGAACAGTTTTCTTCACGCCCTGATCAACTCCTTGATTTTGACGGAGGAAGATACGGTTGTTTTGGATCTGGGGGCGGGAATTGAACAGTTGACCCGGGGTACGGCCCAAGGGGTGGACGTCTTGGTGATTGTGACGGAGCCCAGCCGAGTGAGTGCCCAAACGGTAGAGGTGATTCGTAAGCTCGCTCTGGATCTTGAGATTCCCCGCATCGTGGTTGTCGGCAATAAGGTCCGCAACGATAAAGACGCAAGTTTTCTTAGAGACCACTTTTCCACAGAACTCATTGGCATGATCCCTTATAACGAAGAACTGTTGGAAATGTCGCTCAACACTGGCAATGAAGAGTTGCCCAAAGGGTCTCTAGGGTTAGAACTAGAAAGACTCTATCAGGAAATCACCAAGGAAGGGAGATGAGCCGTAAGGTTAATGTGTTGAGTTTTCCATAACAGGCAAGTATTTTTTAGAAAGAGGAGGTAACAACATGCCAAGATATCGGGAATTGACACATACGGCCAGGCCGTCGGGCGCACCGCGTGTTTTTGAACCGAAAAATCCGCTCAGGACCACTGATCCCGGAGCCCTGGAAATGCTGAAAGTTGCTCACGAGAGCAATGTCGAGACGGTTTTTGACCGGGTTGTCGCACAGCAGCCGCAGTGCCAGTTCGGTTACAAAGGGGTCTGCTGCCGCATCTGCATCGCGGGGCCCTGCCGGGTCAAGGCTGACGACGGACCGGCCAGCAAAGGCATTTGCGGAGCGACGGCTTATACGATCGTTTCCCGTAACCTGGTTCGTCTGATTGCCGGCGGTGCCGCGTCCCACTCGGAACACGCCCGCCACGTCTTGCATACAGTCCACGAATTAGTGGAAGGGAACGCTCCGGACTACAAAATCAAGTCTCCCGCCAAGCTGCACAAGCTGGCCGAAAAACTGGGGATTGCCACCCTCGACCGGTCGGATAACGATATCCTGCGCGATGTGGCGGAGTTGGGCTACGCGGACTTCGGCCGTTATCAGGAACGCCCGTTGGCTTTCCTGGACAGTTTCCTCACGGAAGGACGGCGCCGGAAATTCAAACACACCAATATCATGCCTCGGGCCATTGACGGGACGGTCACGGAGATGCTGGCCCAGACGGCCATGGGCGTGGACGCCGACCCGGTCAATATCATTTTCGGCGGATTGAAAACATCTCTGGCCGACCTGGCCGGTGAATATATCGGTACGTCTCTGAGCGATGTGCTCTTCGGTACGCCGGAGCCTATCGTTTCTGAATCCAATCTGGGCGTAATCAATCCGAAAATGGTCAACATCGCCATGCACGGGCACAACCCGGTCTTGAGCGAAATGGTCGTGGCGGCTGCCCGCAAGATGACGGCGGAGGCCAAGCAAGTCGGCGCCGAAGGAATCAATATCGTGGGTATCTGCTGTACCGGTAATGAGTTGCTCATGCGCCAAGGGGTCTATTTAGCCACATCTTCCGCCTCGCAGGAAATGGCGATCATGACAGGTGCCTTGGACGCGATGGTGGTTGACATCCAGTGCATTTATCCGGCCGTGCAGACAGTGGCCGAATGCTTCCATACCAAGATAGTCACGACCGAAGCTATTATGAAGATTCCGTCCGCCCAACACTTGGCCTTCAGCGCTGAGACCGCCGCGGAGGACGCCAGGAAGCTGGTCAATATCGCGATCGAAGCCTATAAGCACAGGGACCCGAAGAAGATTTCTATCCCCAATGAACGGCACAAACTGGTCGCCGGCTTCAGCATAGAAGCGCTGACCGATATTATGGCTAAAGTCAACCCTGACCGTCCGATGTCCGTCTTGACAGACGCGATCTTGAGCGGCCAACTTAAAGGCGTGGCCCTGATGGCCGGTTGCAATAACCTGAAACGCCTTCAAGACGAAGGGCACGTGACCGTCCTCAAGGAACTGGTCAAAAACGACGTCTTGGTCATTGCCACAGGCTGTTCGGCAGGCGCTTACGCCAAATTCGGTTTGATGTCGCCTTTGGCGGTGGATGCCTATGCCGGGCCCGGGCTCAAGAGCTTCCTGAAAATGCTGGAAGAAGCCAATCCCCAACTCACGACCGGTCTGCCCCTTGTCTTCCACGTGGGTTCCTGTGTGGACAACAGCCGGGGTATGGACTTGGCCATTGCCATGGCTAACGAACTGGGTGTCGATGTTCCGCGCGTTCCCTTTGTGGCATCCGCTCCGGAAGCCATGCACGAAAAAGCGGTGGCTATCGGTACTTGGTGTGTGACCATGGGCTTGCCGACCCATGTCGGCTCCATGCCGCCCCTGGAAGGAAGCGATTTGGTTTACGGCATCACGACCCAAATCGCCCATGACGTATTTGGCGGCAACTTCATCTTTGAGATGGATCCGGTCGTAGGCGCCGCCAAGATGATCGACGCCTTGGAGTATAGGGCCTGGAAGCTGCGCGTGCATCAGCAAGCCGCGGAGAAATACAATACACCAATGGCTCAAGGGTGGTAAGAAAGGAGGAGTGGTATCATGTCCATGGAACAAATCTATGAAGGCGCGATCAAGGACCCTGCCAAGCAAGGCACGAAACTGTTGCGCCGGGCTTATGACGGAACCGTTATCGCCATGACTTACGCCGAAATTTTGCTTAACAAGGCGATCAAGGAATATGGGGCTCAGCAGAAAGTAGAATATCCCGACACGGCTTACCATCTTCCGGTCATCACCGCCCTTTCGGGAGAAAAGGTGACGACTTTGGGAGAATTGGTCCCCATTCTCAATCGGATGCGCAACCAAGTGCGCACGGAACGGTCCTTCGAAAATGCCCGTTTGTGGGGGGAATCCGTTCTCTATGCGGCCGAGATTATTGAAGTATTGCACTATCTTGAGGGGGACGAACCGAAAGTCGAACCTTGGACCGGATTTCTGGGTGACCCGGTGGTCCGCAAATACGGGATCAAGATGGTGGACTGGACCATCCCCGGGGAAGCGGTTATCCTGGGACGGGCCAAAGATTCAAAAGCCGCGAAGAAACTCATCGACAATCTCATGGGCAAAGGCTTTATGCTCTTCCTCTGTGACGAAATCATCGAGCAGTTGCTGGAGGAAAACGCCAAGTTGGGGATTGACTATACGGCTTTTGCCCTGGGTAACTTCACCCAGGTCATTCACGCCGTCAATTACGCTTTCCGCGCCGGCCTCGCTTTCGGCGGGATTCCGGCCGGCAGGCGCGAAGAACACCGCGACTATCAACGGCGCCGTGTCCGGGCTTTTGTTCTGAGCTTGGGTGAACTTGACGATGTCAAACTGGCCGCCAGCATGGGAGCCATCTTCATGGGCTTCCCGGTTTTGACGGACCAGGTGCTCGGTGAGGATATGCAAATCCCGGACTGGTATATTTCTGAACCCGATTATGAAAAGCTCATTCCTCTGGCCATGGAGGTTCGCGGCATCAAGCTGACGAGCGTCGAAGTGCCGATTCCTGTCAACTTTGGTCCCGCTTTCGAAGGTGAGACGATTCGCAAAGGGGATACCTACGTTGAATTCGGCGGCGGGCGTACCACAGCTTTTGAATTGGTGCGCATGGTCGGCGCGGACGAAGTGAAGGACGGTCAAATCACAGTCATCGGACCGGAGATCGACACGATTCCCGACGGAACGAAGCTGCCGTTGGGGATTATGGTGGATATTTACGGCCGCAAGATGCAGTCCGACTTTGAAGGGGTTCTGGAACGCCGCATCCACTATTTCACCAACTATGGTGAAGGAATCTGGCACGTGGCCCAGCGTGATCTCTGCTGGGTCCGGATTTCCAAAGACGCCCGCGCCAAAGGTTTCCTGATCAAACACATCGGGGAAATCCTGATGGCCAAGTTCCGGGAAGAATTCCCGGCCATCGTCGACCGCGTTCAGGTAACGATCTTCACCGACCAGGCTTTGGTAGAACAGAATATCGTCAAAGCGCGGGAACGCTATCGGGCCCGCGACGCGCGCATGAAAGCCCTCACGGACGAATCCGTGGAAGAATTTTATTCCTGCCTGCTCTGTCAGTCTTTTGCCCCGAATCACGTCTGCATCGTGACTCCGGAGCGCGTCGGCCTCTGCGGCGCCGTGAGCTGGCTGGATGCTAAGGCGGCTTATGAAATTACTCCGACCGGTCCCAATCAGCCTATCCCCAAAGGGGAAGCGATCGACGACGTGAAGGGGATGTGGCAGAGTTGTAATGACTATCTGCGTCCCGCCTCCAACAATACCCTGGAGGAGGTCAATTTGTACACCCTGATGGATAGACCCATGACCTCCTGCGGCTGTTTTGAAGCGATTATGGCCATTGTGCCGGAAGCGAACGGGATTATGATTACCACGCGCGAGCACAGCGGTATGACGCCTGTGGGCATGACTTTC
The DNA here is from genome assembly GCA_001029295.1 of Peptococcaceae bacterium CEB3. Classification (GTDB taxonomy): domain Bacteria; phylum Bacillota; class Desulfitobacteriia; order Desulfitobacteriales; family Desulfitobacteriaceae; genus Acididesulfobacillus. The sequence goes on from LDXJ01000064.1 coordinate 381,523, forward strand.
TCCACCCTCGCCGGTATGGTTGGCGGCGGTTTACAGACCCCCGGCTTCATGGGAATCGGGCGCACCTATATCGTCAGCCGCAAGTTCATCCCGGCGGACGGCGGGATTGCCCGGATTGTCTGGATGCCCAAAGAATTGAAAGAATTCCTGAGAGAAGATTTTGTCCAGCGCGCGATTGACGCCGGCTTGGGTGAGGATTTCATCGACAAGATTGCCGACGAAACCGTGGGAACAACCGCCGAACAGATCGTTCCTTTCCTTGAGGAAAAAGGGCATCCTTGCTTCAGCCTCGATCCGCTGATGTAAAAGGTCTTGGGCTTTCTTTCCTCAAGGCCTGCTAACCGGATCTTGAGGGAGGATCCCGTTAAAATCCGCGGCTGTCGGTGTCTCCGGGGGTTTTGGTCTTGCCGGTGCCGGCGGGGGAAGAGCGCTGGGCGCGCGCTTTCCCCCGCTCCGGTTAGGCAAAAGCGCAGGAGGGCAGACTTAGAGCGGAGAGATCGATCCGAGTTTTAGAAAGGGGTTAAAGTATGGGTTTGACAGGTTTGGAAATCTACAAACAATTACCTAAGAAAAACTGCGGAGAGTGCGGCACGCCCACCTGCCTGGCTTTTGCTATGGCCTTGGCGGCGGGCAAAGGTGCGCTGGACAGTTGTCCGTATGTGTCTGATGCGGCTCGCGATGCTTTGGCATCCGCTTCGGCTCCCCCTATTAAGTCGATCAAATTTGGCAACGGTTCCACTCTTGGGGACGAAACGGTCCTCTTTCGCCATGACAAAACTTTCTACCACCCGACCACGGTCCTGATTCAGGTGTCAGATACCTTAAAGGACGCGGACCTGGCCACCAAGGTTAAGCAGATCAATGATTTGGAATTTGACCGCGTCGGTTTGCACTACGGTGTGGACGGAATTGCGGTTGTGGAGGAATCGGGCGATCCGGCCCGCTTTGCTCAAGCTGTTAAAGTAGTCGCCGATAATACGGAGAAATCTCTTTTGCTCCTGAGCGACAATGTGGCCGCTTTGCAGGCGGCTGCCCCCGCGGTGGCGGCCAAAAAACCGTTGCTGGGAAATGCCACTGAGGGCAATTATGAGGCCGTGGTGGCCCTGGCCAAGGAACTGGCTTTGCCGGTGATCTTAAAAGCGGACGGGCTCGATGCTCTCAACGACCTGGTGGAAAAAGCCCAAGCCTTGGGCTACAAGGAGTTTGTGCTTGACCCGGGTTCGCGCAAGCCGGTTCAGACGCTGGCCAATCTGACGCAGCTGCGCCGCCAGGCTATTAAGAAAAAGTTTCGCCCCTTCGGCTATCCGGTGGTCGCCTTCACTTCCAAGAACGAACCCATGGATGAAATAGCGGAAGCCTCGATTTATGTGACCAAGTATGCCAGCGCGATTGTGTTGAAAGCCGACAAGAAAGGGCTTCTCCTCCCACTCTTGACCCTGAGGACCAACATTTATACAGATCCGCAGAAGCCGATTCAGGTGGAACCCACCCTTCATTCCGTAGGGGATATCAATGAGAACTCTCTCGTTTACGTGACGACCAATTTCTCCCTGACCTATTACAGTGTCGAGGGTGAAGTGGAAGCCAGCAAGATCCCGAGCTATATTTTGCCGATTGATACGGATGGCACGTCGGTCCTCACTGCCTACGCCGCCGGAAAGTTCGAACCTGAGAAAATTGCCGATGCCCTCTTGAACTGCGGGGTTGCCGACAAGGTTAACCACAAGAACGTGATTATCCCAGGGTATGTGGCGGTAATTTCCGGTAAGCTGCAGGAGAAAACCGGCTGGAAAGTTATCGTTGGGCCGCGGGAATCAAGCGGGATCGTGTCGTTTGTCCGCTCTCTCACCAACGGCTAAAGCTAAGGGACTACCGGGAGGAGCAGGGGAATATATACCCTAGACAAGATAATAAGACAAGATCTAGAAAAGACAAAGAAGTGAGTCAGGCTCACGAGGGATTAGAGAGCGAGGAAGTGACGACCATGGCCGCATGTCAAGTGAAGTTCATGCCTGAAAGTCGCACCATTGAGGTGGAAGAGGGGACCTCACTGGTTAAGGCCGCCGCTCAAGCCGGAATCTATATCAAGTCCGGTTGCGGGGCCAAAGGCAGCTGCGGAGCGTGCAGGGTCATCGTCCTAGGTGGGGAGCCGGAAGTCAGGGCTACAGGCAAGCTGACACCCGAGGATATTGCCCGGGGTGTTCGGCTCAGTTGTCAGACGTTTGTCCACGGGGATGTAACAGTGGAAGTTCCGCCCGAATCTCGCCTGCAGGAACACCAGGTTCTTATGGAGGACGTGCAAAAAGGCGGGCTTTTGCAGGAGACAGAACAGGACCTCCTGGACAAATTCAGTCTCCATCCTTTGTCAACCAAAGTGCGCGTCAAGTTGTCTGAACCTACCTTGACGGAAAACGCCAGCGACTGGGCCCGACTGCAATTAGAATTAAGACGGGTTCTGGCGGCCGGCGCCAAAGGGGTTGAGATTCCCTTGTCTGTGTTGCAGACACTGCCGGAAGCCTTGCGGCAGGCTCAGTGGGATGTGTCGGTGACACTGAGCGAGGGAGAGGACAAGTACACTGTCGTACGGGTTGAAAAAGGAAACGACCGCCCCCCTTACGGACTGGCGATTGACATCGGGACCACTACGGTGGTCGTCTACTTGGTCGACCTGTCGAACGGACGGGTGGTCGACAAACAGGGTACCTACAACAAGCAGGCCAAATTCGGGGATGACGTCATCTCCAGGATTGTCTATGCGGTAGATGCCCCCGGAAATCTGCAGGAGATTCAGCGCGCGGTCATAGATACTATAAACTCTCTGACCGAGCAAATCCTGAGCAGGCAGAAGTTAGAGCCTGACGACCTTGGCGCGGGGGTAGCTGCCGGTAATACAACCATGACCCAACTGTTTCTCGGGGTGGACCCGCGTTATGTTCGCCTCGAACCCTATATCCCGACCATGAATGGGGTTCCTCCGCTTAAAGCCAAGGAGATCGGGCTGAAGATGTTGTCCGAAGGGTTAGTTCAGTGTTTCCCCTCTGTGGCAAGTTATGTGGGAGGAGACATCGTCTCGGGTACCATGGTGACCGATATGGCCAACAGTGAAGAGATCGTCCTCTTCATCGATATCGGCACCAACGGGGAAATCGTCCTGGGCAATCAGGATTGGCTGGTTTCCTGCGCTTGTTCGGCAGGCCCGTGTTTCGAGGGCGGAGGAATTTTGTTTGGCATGCGGGCTATGCCCGGAGCGATTGAAAGGGTGTATATCGATCCGGACAGTTTGGATGTAACCTTCAAGGTCGTCGGCAGGATTCTGCCGGTCGGGATCTGCGGTTCCGGGTTGGTAGACGCCCTGGCCAAACTGAGGGAAGCCGGGATTATCGACCGGGCGGGAAATTTCCAAATGGAACATCCCTCCCACTCCGAACGTTTACGTCTGACGCCCGACGACAAGGAATTCGTCCTGGCTTGGGCACACCAGGCCGGCGGGGACAAAGACGTCGTCATTACGGAAAATGACGTCAAGAATCTGATCCGGGCCAAAGGCGCAATCTACGCGGGCATTCGCTCTTTGCTGACGATGGTGGCCGTGGATGTCGACATGATCAGCCGTATCGTCATTGCCGGCGGGTTCGGTAATTATTTGAATGTGCATGACTCAGTGGAGATCGGGCTTTTGCCCGATGTCCCGGCAGAAAGGTATGAGTTCATCGGCAATTCCTCCGTCAAAGGAGCCCGTTTGGCCTTGCTGTCCCAGAATGCCTGGCACGAGGCGGCCGAATTGGGGAAGAAGATGACCTATATTGAACTGTCTGTCGGAACCACTTTTATGGATGAGTTCGTTTCGGCTCTCTTTCTGCCGCATACCGATTTATCGTTGTTTCCTTCTGTTATTTCGTAGCAGCCGGAGCCTTGCGGCCGGTTTCGGGCCGGAAAATCAGTAACTCCGGAGACTATTTCGTCGTCTTTTGCAACCAGAAAGGAGAGAAGTTCATGCCTGTCACTTTAGTTAAGGAAAGGTTTCCCAGCAAGGTCGGTGAGGTCGTTCTGGGAGCCACCGCGGAACAGGGAGGTACGCGTACTTCCACGATCGTCGTGGGTGGCGACAACCTTTTGCCTTTCTTGCACTTCGAAGGTAAAGTCACAAACCGGCCGGTGATCGCCATGGAGGTCACAGATATCGTTCCGCCGTGGAATGACGCCATAAAGGCTCAATTTGGCGATGTACTGGACAATCCGGCGGCTTGGGCGCAAAAATGCGTGAACGAGTTCGGAGCGGATCTCATTTATTTGAAGCTCATCGGTGCCGATCCGGAAGGGTTTAACCGCAGCCCCGAGGACTGCGCGCGGGTGGTCAAGGAAGTCCTGGCAGCGGTCGGCGTACCCCTAGTTGTGGTAGGGTGTGAAAATGCCGAGAAAGACAATGAGGTCCTGGCGGCGGTCGCCGAGGCGGGTGCCGGTGAAAATCTGCTCGTGGGCTTGGCGGAACAGGATAATTACAAATCCATCACGGCGGCTGCCATGGTGCACAAGCACAATGTTATTGCCCGTTCACCCCTCGATATCAACATCTGTAAACAGCTCAATATTCTCATCAATGAAATGGGGCTGCCTTTGAACCGGATCGTGATCGACCCCATGATCGGCGGTCTGGGATTCGGGATTGAATATGCCTATTCCATTATGGAACGGGCCCGCTTGGGCGCCCTGGCCAATGATAAAATGCTGTCCATGCCCATGATTTGCACCGTCGGCTATGAGGCTAACCGCTCCAAGGAAGCCAATGCCTCGGTGGAAGAGTTTCCGGGTTGGGGCGATTTGGCGGAACGCGGAGTTCTCTGGGAGACCCTGACGGCCACGGCTTTGCTTCAGGTCGGAGCCAGCATCCTGCTGATGCGGAATCCGGAGGCCGTGAAACTGGTACAGCGCAATATCGCCGACTTGGTCGACGCGGCAGTGGGAGCCTAAAGACGGCAAGAAAGACATTCCCTGGAAGATTTGAAAGGACGTGGGAGAATGATTATTATTGGCGAACGGATTAACGGAATGTTTAAAGACATCGGCGAGGCTCTGCGTAACAAGGACCCCAAGCCTTTCCAGCATTGGGCGGTGAAACAGGAAGAAGGCGGCGCCCACTATCTGGATGTCAATTCCGGTCCGGCGGTTCCAACGGATGAGAGACCGGAAGCATATAAGTGGATGGTCAACGTTCTGCAGGAAGTATCGAAGTTGCCTCTCTGCTTGGATTCGACAAACTACGACGCCATCCAGGCCGGATTGGAGCTTTGTCAGCGCCCGGCCCTGATCAATTCTGTCCCTGCCGAACGGGCGAAGATTGAACGCGTTTTCCCCATGGCTGTTCAGTTTAATGCCTCTGTGATCGGGTTGACCATGGATAAAAAAGGGATTCCCAAAGACGCCGAAAATCGTGTCGCCTTTGCCATGGAGCTGGTGGCCGCCGCGGACGAGTTTGGTCTCAATATGGAAGACTTGTTCATCGATCCCCTGATCCTTCCTGTCAATGTAGCTCAAGAACATGCTCCCGAAGTTCTGGAATCTTTGCGCCAAGTGAAAATGCTGGCTAATCCCGCGCCGCGCACGGTCCTCGGCTTGTCCAACGTATCCCAGAAATCACCGGATCGCCATCTGATCAACCGGACATATCTGGCCATGGCCATGGCCGTGGGCTTGGATGCCGCGATTATGGATGCCAATGACGACGATTTGGTCGACGTCGCCGCTACCGGTCAGATTTTGCTCAATAAGAGCATTTACGCGGATTCGTACCTTAAAGTATTCCGCGCCCACTAAAGAGAGCACCCCTGTTTTTGCTCATTGAGTCGAGTGTGATCGGAGTTACAGGGATAGTCCCCAGGGAATTTTCCTGGGGACTTTCTTCCCTTGGCGAGTTGGAGGTGAGACCATGCCGGTTCCGTGGCTGAGGGAAGGTATGGGTTCGTTTTTTGCCGTCAATTCCGCGGTTCTGGTTGTGGGCGACGGCCCCCCGGCAGAAGCGGCGGTTTCCGCCCTGCGGGCGCACCCGGTGTTCTGGGTCGGGGCGACGGCTGAACCCGGGGTACACGTGATGGCTTACGCGGACGAGAGCGTGTTGGAAGTCCGCGGGCAGCGTGGCCGTTTTCGGGTACAACTCGAGGGTAAACAGGGGAAACTCTGGTTGGAATGCGGGAATGTAGTGCTGGCACCCAGTCTGAAACGCACTTTGGACCCTTCTTGGCATCTGCCGGCAAGCTGCTTGGCGGCACCCGTATCCCGGGCGGCGCTGCTTCCGGTTGAAAGGGGACCTGTAGTCTTCTTGCAGGGCGCCGGCGAGGCTGAGGGGGCGTTCTCTGCCGTGACAGCCCTGAGAGAAGCGCTGTGCTTGGCCGAGCGACAAGTGGAGGTCTATTTCTTCTTCGGTGATCTCGGGGTATCTTGGCCGGGGCTGGAGGAAGTCCACCAAGAAGCGCGCAATTTGGGGGTCCGGTTTATCCGGCTCAGTAATCCCTCAGCGCTCAGAGTGGATGAGGAAGGCGAACTGTTGCGCGTGCGTTACACCGATGCCTGTCTTCCCGGATCACCCGAATTTTCCCTGACGGCAACCCATGTCTTTGCCGGGGAAGTCGCCCGCCCGGGTCCCGATTTTGCCGAATTGGCTCGGATTTTCCGGGTCGACCGCGATCGCTGGGGTTTTTTGCAAAGCGACAATGTTCGTCTCTTTCCGGTCCGGACGAACCGCCCGGGTGTGTATGTTTTAGGTGAGGCACGGGGACCGGCTTTTACGGGCGAAGCCGGGCTGGACGCGGCGGCCATTGCCGGGGAAACAGCGCCCTTTCTGGCGGGGGAGATCTTCGTGGCGGAGCCGTGGCTGCGCGTCGATCCAGCCCGCTGCTCTTTTTGTCTGGAATGTGATCGGCATTGTCCCGCCGGCGCGCTTGAGGTCAACAGGGCGAGAAAAACCGTTCAGGTCAGTCCTTTGGCCTGCCTCGGCTGTGGGATTTGCGCCGGGGTATGTTCGGAACACGCCATCGCTTATCCCGGGCCGGAAACGAAAAGCGGGCGCCGCCAAGGCAAGACGATTGTCTTTGCCTGTGAAAAGTCGGGCTATCTGGCCGCTCAGTCCATCCCCCTCCCGGCTTGGGCAGCAACTTTGGAAGTGATCCCGCTGCCTTGCGCCGGGAGGGTTGACGAAGGAATGGTCCTGCGGGCCTTGGCCCAGGGTGCGGTCCGGGTGATCGTGTCGGCTTGCAGGGAGGAATGCTGTCACTACTCCAACGGTGAACGGCTGGCCGAGGAGAAGGTGCGAGCTCTGAAAGAACATCTCGGCAGTATGGGGCTCAACCCCGGGAGAGTGACGTTGGTGCGAGCCTCAGCCAACGCCCCGCGTGAGTGGCTGGGGCTCGTCCGGGAGATTGTCGCGGGTGATGGGACCGGCCCCGGAGAAACGGGAATGGAAAAGTGCGCCAAAACTTGAGGCGGTGAGAGAATGAGCGACATCCTGGTCCTGGGCGCCGGCATAGCCGGAATGAGCGCTGCCTTGGACTTGGCCAATGCCGGGTTGGGAGTCTACCTTTTGGACAAGGAGAAGGAAATAGGGGGCAAAGCCGCGCACTATGCCTGCAAAGCCGGAAGTAACTGCCGAAAGTGTTCGGCCTGCCTGGTCCCTTATATTAAATATCAGCTTGAGCGCCATCCTAATGTAAGAATTCTTCCCTTCAGCCTTGTTACCGATTTGGAGGGTAAACCCGGGCATTTTCGGGCTTCGGTACGGCTCCTCAATGAGAGGTGCCAAGATCTCGGGGCGGAGACTACGCTCGAGATCCGCGCTTTGGTTGTAGCCACGGGATTTGATCTCTATGATCCTACGCCGAAGGGGGAGTTCGGATATGGCAGGCACGAAAATGTAATCACGGCTTTGGAACTTGAACAGGCTTTATGGGGATTTCCCGATCTCCGTGCGGCTTTCGGTGAAAACCTGCGGCGCATAGGCTTTATTCAGTGTGTGGGCAGCCGGGATGCCCAAAGCGGACATCCTTACTGCTCACAAATATGTTGTGGCTACGCCACAAGGCTGGCCTTAAAATTGGAATCCGACTTGCCGGGGGCCGACATCACTCTCTTCTACCAGGACAGGCAGATTTTTGGCAAAGGACCGGGTTTCTTCCGGCGAGAGCTCGGCTCCCACACCCACACCCACATTCGCTCGGTTCGCGGCCTGCCGGCAAAGATCTTCGGCTACCCGCGCGATGAGTTGACCGTGCGCTATACGGATACCGAACAGGGACAGGTACGGGAGGAAGGGTTTGATTTGGTGGTGCTCTGTCCCGCTGTTATACCCGCCCGCTCCGGTCCGCACACATTTCCGGCACTGGGTCTTGAGCTCGATCAAAACGGGTTTTATTTGGAAAGAGATGTCGGCGTGAGTTCCCGCGAGGGAATTTTTCTGGCGGGAACCTGCCAGGGCCCAAAGGACATTCCCCAGTCGATCGCTCACGCCAAAGCCGCCGTCGGTCAGATTCTGCGCTACCTGGCATAGCCGGCCTTCTTCAGTGAAAGAGGGCCGGTTTTCTTTTCCTTGACTTCCATTGGGCCAGACTGTCAGGACTTTTTCAGGGTCCTAAAAAGAATCTGGGGAACGATGGCTGGCAGCCCTTCTACGATCAGTACGGCGAGCATAGTTTTCCTTAAGGAATATTCTGGAGGTGGACAAACTTGGAAACTTATTTTTCGGGCAATGTCCGGGTTCAGGAATTGACGGACCTGATCGTTGAGAAGCTTTTTACGGTCTGCCTGCTCTCAGGTAAGGACGCAGCCGACGAATTCGCCAAAGGCCGGGCAGCGGTGGAGAAACTCGGGCAAATTCTCCTCGACCTCCGTTCTCTTTCTCAGGCCGCCCTCGTGGACGGCCTTATTCAACTTGTAGAGCAAAGGTTCCCCGATCGGAGAGTGACGAATAATTTTCCGTCCATGCGTTCGACCTTGGAGGACATGGTCAAGGAAGGAGTCGCCCATCTGAGCGCCTTCTTCCCGGCGGTACCCGGAGCCGACAGCTCCGTCAGCATTAAACAAGAGCTTGTGGGTGAGGGGAGCACGAAAGTCGTCTTGCCGGGGGGGAAAACTCCTGTAACTCCCGTCACATCAGCGGAGCCGGAAATGCCGGTGCGTTCCGACCACTGGAATCTTGCCTCACAACTGGGCAGCGCGGTCGTTCGGGTGGAAAAGAGTATGATTACCGGCAACACGATCGGCGGGGCGGCCGGACAGCCGCTTAAGAAAGACGGGGCTGCCGGACAGACACCTAAGAAAGATGAGGTTGCCGCACAGGCACCTAAGAAAGATGAGGTTGCAGGACAGCTGCCTAAGAAAGATGAGCTTGTCGGACAACTGCCTAAGAAGGATGAGATTCTACCTGCGGCCGAAGCAGATGTGTCCAAGGAGTCTGAGGAAAAAGACACCCCCGCGGTTCAATTGACGGCCCTCAATTTCGTCATTGATCCCCGTCCTGTCATGATAAATCCGACCACGGCCAGGGTCTGGCCCCCGTTGCTTCAAAACGCGCGACCGGGCGAAAGTGACGACGAAAAGAAGCCGGCGACTAAAATCGAATCCGCGGTCATTCTGGAATCCATGCTATCTGAGGTCAAGGGAAGCGTGACCAAAGTCGAAGCGAAACCCGCCGAGGTCAAGGAAAGTGTAGCCAAAGTCGAACCGAAGCCTCCCGAGGTCAAGGAAAGTGTAGCCAAAGTCGAACCGAAGCCCGCCGAGGTCAAGGAGAGCGTGGTCAAAGTCGAACCGAAACCTCCGAAGGTCAAGGAAAGTGCAGTCAAAGTCGTGGCGAAGGCACCGGAATTCAAGGAGAGCGTCGCTAAAACCGAACCCAAACCTGCCGAGGCCAAAGTGAGTGCGGCTAAAGCCGAGGCAGGTCCACCGGAATCGGCAGGCAGAGAGGGTAAGGTTAAAGCCTTGTTCGGCAGAGAGCCGGTGCCGACAGAGGTCGGTAGAGAGCCGTTGTCAACAGAAAAGGAAGCGGTAAAGTCCGCAGCCCCGGGGCCGAACCGAGGGCTCCCGCGCCAGTCCCCCTTATCGCCGGAAGCCATACGGCTGGGACCGGTTCTCAAATACCTCTTTCCCGGCGAAAGAATCCGTTGGGATATTTCATTGGCTAACTGTCCCATTCTGGCTCAGGTTGCCGATCTCCTGGTACATGTGGGAGACGGCCCGGATTTGCACCCGTCGGTCCCCCTCTTAAAAAAGGAAGGCTGGAAGGTCGTGGTATTTTCGCGGGAGGACATTTCTTTTCCTCGCCGGATGGAACGAATGATCAGGCTGGTTACGCGGCAGGCAAGTTCCCAGTGATCCCCTTGGACAGCAAAACGACAGAAAGGCAGGTTTGTGGGTAGGAAAATAGCAGGCCCGTGTCGAATACAAACAGTTAGAAGTTGGCGTCGTGGAAGTTTATTACCGGGATGCCGGCGTGAGTCGCGCATTGGTCAGGTGTGAATCGTAACCAGCGACGGGAAATGGAGAGGGACTGTTGTGGCCGACCGGCTGAATGAAATATTGAAGAACACCATGAACGCTATTGAGACCGGCAAAGAAGAGATTTTCTATATTTCCGAGATGACCCGTGCGGAGATACTGCGCTTGACTCAGGAATTGTCGCAACTCCGTCTCGACCTCGCGCAGACGATCACAGATGTCGATCAACAGTACCGCGTAGAACGACTGGCGCGGCAGAAATTGATGGAGGTCAACCGCGATTATCAAGGACACTCTGAGAAGGAAATGATCGAGGCTTATGAAAACGCCAAGAACTGCCAGGTCCAACTCCAACTCCTGCAGGCGAAAGAGGTTCAATTACGCACTCGCAGAGATGAAATAGAACGCTCTTTGAAGCAGATGGAACAAACAATAGAACGGGCGGAAAACCTGATGGCCCAGGTAAACATGGCCATTAGCCTATTGCAGGGCGGTATCTCGGAGTTGTCCATCCCGCTGACAGCAGAGCAAAAACAGGAGATCGGCGTGCGCATTATTAAGGCCCAGGAAGAAGAAAGGCGGCGTGTGGCCAGGGGGATTCATGACGGGCCGGCCCAGGCTCTGGCCAATATTGTGCTGCGGCTGGAAATCACGGATAAACTGCTGGAGCTTGACGCGGGCCGGGCCCGTGCTGAGATCAAAGATCTCAAGCGCCTTGTCCGCTCGAACCTGCAGGATATCAGCCGCATCATTTTTGACCTTCGTCCTCTGGATCTGGAGGATCTCGGACTGGTGGCGGCGATGGAGAAGTACCTGGAAAACTTCGAAGCCAAATGTGATGTGCACGTGGAACTGCGGATAGAAGGAGAGGCGGCCCGTTTGCCTTCCGCTTTGGAATTGGCCTTATTTCGTTTAATTGAGGAATGCCTGAACAACGTCGCCAAACATTCGCGCTCAGAGCGGGCCCGACTGGAAATACGGTTCGGGCCGGAATGGATCAGCATTTGCGTTACAGACTACGGTCAGGGGTTTGACGTAACGAACATATTTGATCAACCCGGAGAACATTTCGGCCTCATCGGGATCAAAGAACGCGTTGATTTGTTTTCCGGACGCCTCTCCATCCGGTCGTCTCCCGGAAAAGGGACAACCGTTGAAATTGGTTTTCGTTTGGAGGGAGGGGCTTTTTCATGATTCGGGTTGTTGTTGCCGACGATCACCCGCTGTTGAGGGAAGGACTGCGCCGGATATTGGAGCTTGAGGGAGGAATACAGGTTGTCGATGAAGCCGGGGATGGGCAGGGGGCCATCAACTTGGCTCGCGTCGTTCCTTTTGATATTCTTCTGATGGACTTGAATATGCCGGGAGTTAACGGTTTGGAAGCGTGCCGGATTATAAGAAGGGATCAACCGCAGATCGGCATCCTGGTCTTGACAGTGGACGATTCTGATGAGAAAATCTTAGAAGTATTGCAGTTGGGTGTGGCGGGTTATTTGTTGAAAGATGTCGATTCCCACACCTTGATAGAATCTATCCGCAAGGTATATACGGGGGAGCCGATTCTGTCTCCCACGGTGACGGGCAAGCTGCTGGGCCGGCTCTCCCAGACAGCTCACCATCCAATCACCTGCGGCTTAACGGGCCGGGAATTGCAGATTTTGACGTATGTGGTGGGTGGCTCTTCCAACCGGGAAATCGGAGGGGCTCTCTTTATCAGTGAAAAAACAGTAAAGAACCACCTGTCAAGCATCTTTCGCAAGCTCAACGTTGAAGACCGCACTCAGGCTGCCCTCAAGGCCGTAAAGATCAAACTAGTAAAATTGGAGTGAATGCTTAAATGAAAATTACCTTTCTGGGTGCGGCACAAGTCGTTACTGGGTCTTCTTATTTGGTGGAGTCGGGTGATTTCCGTTTGTTGGTCGACTGTGGTATGTTTCAAGGTCCGAAAATGCTCAAGGAGTTAAACTACCGGGAGTTCCCTTTTGACCCGGCCGGGATCGACGCGGTGGTTTTAACCCATGCCCATACGGACCATTCGGGCCTGATTCCCAAGCTTGTGAAGAAAGGATATGCCGGACCCATCTGGTCCACGCCGGAAACGGCGAAACTCTGTTCAATCATGTTGCCGGACAGCGGTCACATTCAAGAGATGGAGATCGAGCGCAAGAACCGCAAACGCACCCGAGCGGGCCTTCCACCTCTGGAAGCCATTTATACGGCGGAAGATGCCAGACGCGTCCTGTCGCAGTTTAGGCCTCTGAATTACGGCGAGAAAATGGACCTTTCGCCGACGCTGGCTTTCCAATTTCGTGACGCCGGCCATATTTTGGGTTCCGCCCATGTCATTCTGGACGTCAATGAAGACGATTGCCGGAAAACTTTTGTTTTCTCCGGAGATATTGGTAATATCGATCAGCCGTACATCGAAAATCCGAGCCTTCTCTCTTCCGGGCAGGTTGTCTTGATGGAAACGACCTACGGAGACCGCCTGCATCACGACTCCGCTCAGCGTCAGGAACAGTTGGCGGAAGTCATCCGGGAAGCTCACCAAGCCGGGGGAAATCTTGTCATTCCGGCGTTTGCTATTGAGCGCACCCAGGATCTCCTTTACTACATAAGCAGGCTCCAGGACACGGGCAGAATTCCGGTTCTTCCGATCTACATAGATAGTCCTTTGGCTATCGCCGCGACCCAAATCTTCCAGACCGAGATCAAACATTTTGACCGGGAGACCCAGGAACTGATTGCCAAAGGCGAAAATCCACTGGCTATGGCCAACGTTCATTTCAGCCAAACGGCTGAAGAGTCGATAGCGCTGAACGAAATCCAGGGGGCTATTCTCATTGCGGCCAGCGGCATGGCTGATGCCGGGCGGATTAAACACCACCTTAAACATAATCTGTGGCGCGCCAATGCCACGGTTCTCTTTGTCGGCTACCAGGCCGAAGGAACTCTGGGGCGATTACTCCTGGACGGGGCCAGCCAGGTCACTATTCACGGGGAAAAAGTCGCCGTGCATGCCCGGATCCGCTCTATCGACGGCCTGTCCGCGCACGCCGATCAGAGCGAACTCCTGACTTGGCTGTCGGCACTTCAAGCCACAGCCGAAAATATCATCTTGGTGCACGGTGAACCCGCGGTTCAAGCCGCTTTTGCGGCGAAAGTGCTCGAGCGTTTCGGCAAGAACGCGCTCATCCCCGAGTTAGGGGAAACCTTCGAATTTGCGTCCGGAGAAATCATTCACCACGCACCGGCGCAGCCTTGGCTCACCGCTCCCGCGGAGGGGCAGGCCCAGGCACATCCGGAGAGAACGATTTCCGCTTCCGGCGGCTCATCGGTACCGTCACAGGCTCTGCCGCCGCTGCCTGAACCCGTCGGGGCAACGGACCGGCGCGGCTCCAGGGCCCAGGTAAACCGGGCTTATATCCGCCTGCGCCATCAGTTGAAACACCTGGTGGACGAAGGACAAAGGCAGCGCAATTTCGACCAGGTCGCCCGCACCTTGGAGACCATGACCCGCTGGCTGGAAAGCCTGCGCAATCCCCGCCGCCGCTAGCCGGAAAACTCGGAGACGGGCGGCGCTCAGCCGGTACACCCGCACTGCCGCGGTATCAAGGGTTTAAATCATTGAGTATTCGGCGGTCTGACGCCTGAGCCCGGCCAGGAAACGGAGAACTTCCTCACGCCTTTTGACCGCCAGCCGCCGTCCCGCCTTGGTGGCCACCTTGCCCGGCAGCGCTTCGGCAAAGGTGCGCGCCCTTTGAATAGCGTCTTCGGGGGTTTTGAGCAACTCATCTTGTCCAACCAGGCAAAAGAGACGCATGATACCGATGTTGCCGAGATGGTCCAAAATGTTGGCGTCTCTCAAATAGACTGCCTCATCGCTGCGCCCGGGTTCCGAGTAATACATGTGAGACTCGATCGCGTCCAGAACCTTGGGCAGTTTGCCCGGCGAAAACATCTGTTTCTGCAGGATGTTTGAGGCCAGCCCTTTAGAGCGCAGCGAGTGGTCGACGTTGGGCAAGGCGTAAGCGGGGTACTTGCCGAGATCATGCAAGATGGCAGAGGTATAGAGTATTTCATCATCAAGCGACAGATTCTGGGCCAGCTCTTTGGCCACATTGTAGACGCGCTGGCAATGTTTGAGCCCCAGGGACGGATGCACGTTCGCCTGTTCAACTAATTGAACGAGTTCCTGATAATCAGCCATTTTTGTATACCTCCTGTTTTACTCACCTTATCGTGCTCACCATCGCCGGAGTCCGCACGTTGGTTCTGCAGTGAGCTTATCTGTTTAGGAATACGGCATTCGGGGACGGAACTCCTGCCAGGATATGGAAAACAATTCGCCCCTAATCCCCCTCTTGCGCGAATAGTCTGCTCCAATGGCCTGTGTCGAACAAAAAACTGTTTTATTACAGAAATTATCCCCTAAAGGGTTTGTGGGAGTGAGAGCATGAGTAAGATCGATGTTTACGGGAGCTTTGCGCAGGCTCTCTTCTTTTCCGGTTCGGTAGCTGTTCCCAAATACCTTCTGCT
Source organism: Peptococcaceae bacterium CEB3 (assembly GCA_001029295.1). GTDB lineage: Bacteria > Bacillota > Desulfitobacteriia > Desulfitobacteriales > Desulfitobacteriaceae > Acididesulfobacillus. The sequence continues at coordinate 396,538 of LDXJ01000064.1, forward strand.
TCATTATGCCGCCTTGGGCTTGACAGATCAGCAAATGGTTCTCTTGATCCACATCTTGAGTGAGATGGGAACCAATCCCTACCCACAAGCCTCTTTACTGGCTCAACGCATGCAGGCGGGAACAGAAGAGATCGAGGAGATGATAGGACGCCTGGTGGAGCGGGGATTGCTGGCGATCGAAAAAAGTTGGAATGCCGAAGAAAGAAAATGGTCTTATTCCTACAGTATTCTCGGCCTGATTGACAAGCTTGCCGAACAGTGGGCGCTGGAAGGGGTCAAGCAATTCACCTCCAACCGCTCGCCCAAGGCGCCGAGTGTCCAGGCGACGGAAGCCGTCGCGGCGGCCAATGATCCGACTGCCGATAAATTAATTTCCCTTTTCGAACAAGAGCTTGGGCGCGAGCTGACAGTGTTCGAGTGTCAGCATATTGAAGCTTGGCTGTCCGCGCACTATTCCGGCGAGCTTATCGTCGAAGCTCTGCGGCGCGGAGTGGCTGCCGGAATTCGCAGCTTTCGCTACTTGGATTCCATTTTACGCGAATGGGAAAAGAAAGGTCTGCACACCAAAGCGGAAGTGGAAGAAGATGACCGCTATTTTCAAGCTCGTCAGGAAAAGAAAGCACCCGGCCGCAAAAGGGCAAAGAAGGCGCAGGATAGCAAAGCCGACAAAGACAAATATGAGGATTTTTACCTTTGAGACTTTCCGCGCAGTTGACAGATAAGCCAACAACCCGAAAAGGAGTGATTAAAGACCGGTTTCCCGCAGTAGCACCCGTCAGCCACAGAGAGTGTCTGAACGGTCGAGCCGGGCGGTACTGCTTCCCGGGTGGTCGCCGGGAACAGACGCACTCGCCGGCTGCCCAAGCTCCCCTGTGGCAAGGAGGACGATTGAGTAAGCCCGAAAGACAGGGGTGGAAAACGGCGGTTAGTTTGAGTGAGAACGTTTGGGAAACCGGGCCATTGGTTTGAAGAGTCTGAAAGAGATCCTTGCCAACAATCCCCTGTCCGGGTCGGCAGGGGTGCCAGCCCCAGCCGGAAGAGAAAAGGAAAAAGTGGCGGACGGTTGTTTCCCAGTGGCTGAAAGAGCGCCGGAGACCGGATCACCGGTGCCTGAAACGGCGCCGGAGTGTCCGATTTGCTTGGACAGGGGAATTGTCTTTGACGGTGAGACAGCGCGTCCCTGTTCTTGTATGTTGCACAAGAGCCTGGCCAACAGGTTCCGCCATGCCAGAATTTCCCGTAATTTGCGGGTGTGCCGGTTTGAAAATTTCAACCTGAATTACTACCGTTCATCTAAGGACCAAAGTGACTGGGAGAATGCCCGCAAAGCCCTGGCGGCCGCCAAGGAGTTGGTGGAACGTTCCCTGCGCAGCCCTTATGGTCTGGGACTTTTGCTGACGGGATCGGTGGGCTCGGGCAAGACTTTCTTGGCCGCTGCCATTGCCAATGCCCTGACAGAAGGGGGGCAGCAGGTTCTGTTCCTGGTGGTTCCCGATTTGTTGGATGAGCTGAGAGCCACTTATGACAAGCGAACTGAAACGACGGAATTTGATTTGCTCGACACGGCCCGGGAAATTCCCTTTCTCATTCTTGATGATTTAGGGGCTCACAATTATACGGAATGGACGCGCAACCGGCTTTATTCTATCCTCAATTTCCGCATGAATGAACAGTTGCCCACCGTCATTACCACGAACCTGTCTTTACAGGAATTGGAGGATTATTTGGGGGAGCGAACCACATCCCGGCTCGTGCAAATGTCCCGGGTTTTCCGCCTCACATGTGAACAAGATATCCGTTTGCGTCAATATCAGGAAAGGGAAGGCAGACGCTCACCGTGAAAATAAAAATCGGGATTTTTCAAAATCCTATGCATGTCCTAGCAAGACATGCATAGGATTTTTTAGGGGGAAATTCCCAATTATGTGGAGGTGAACGGGGTTGGCAAAGATAGTGGCGCTTAATCGGAAGCACTTGACCTTAATGCTCGGTGTTGTTCTCGTTTTCCTGGTGGGTATGGCCGCCGTAAAGCTGTGGCAAAAGAATTATGCTCCCGTCGCGAAGACGGTGGCGCCGGAAGTCAAAATGCTGAGCGTCGGTGTGGACCCGCCCGGGCCGACCAAAGATGTGACCTACGGCAGTGTAACTTTAAAAGGGAGCCAGATCATTCCGGCCAAGGTTTTCGACCTTATCGTAACCCTGCAAAACGTGACTGATCAAAAGATGACCAATGTTCCGGTCGAAATGGAAATGAACCTGCTGGGAAACGATCGGCAGAAGGTCAAGCAAATGGCCAATGTACCGAGCCTTGATCCGGGTGGGAGCGTCAAAGTCATTTTCCACCAGATCCACGCTCTGGGCGATGCCATGGGGGTAAACCCGACGGCCGGGTTACATGAGATTACGATTGAGGTCAAAGCCAATCCTGCGGGCGGGGTCAAGGAAGACACGGAAGCCCATTTCCAATTCAATGTGGATTCTACTGTCAAAGCACAGGCTAAATAGCGCAGGTCAACCTATAACGTGACAGAGGGGGAACGACAGCCCCGCAAGGCAGCGAAGCACGGGAGAAAAGTCAGTCCGCAAGGCAGCGAGCACTGGAGAAAGACAACCCGAAAGGCGGCGAAGCGCCGGGAGTGATAGTGAGGTTTCGCGAGGCGAGCTGGGACCTGGGAGCGGTGTTCCTCTGAAGAGGGGACACCGCTTTTTCACGCAAGTGCGATGCCCCAAGGTGAGCGTGCCCTGCAGAGCCGCTCGTTGGCCCAAGCGTGCCGGAAAGTGCAAAGATAGCCACACGACTTTGACGTTTCCCTGACTTTCTTCCTGCCAAGTTTTCTTTCGGGCCGGGTGCGGGTATAATAGCACTTGGAGGTGTCAAAGTCATGAATATTGAAGTGGACTTACATACACATACCGTGGCCAGCGGACACGCTTACTGTACGATTTCCGAAAATGCGCTGGCCGCCTCCAAACGCGGTCTCAAGCTGCTGGGGATGACGGATCACGGGCCGAGCATGCCGGGCGCCCCTACCCTTTATCATTTTGGCAACCTTTCCGCACTTCCGCGAGAATTACACGGGGTGAAAATTCTGGGAGGGGTCGAAGCCAACATTACGAGCAGGCAAGGGGAGTTGGACATTCCCCTGCGCTATTTGGCGAAACTTGAGGTGGTTCTGGTTGGGCTGCACGTCTATTGTTATCCGGGCGGTACTGTCGAGCAAAATACTTTGGCTTATCTGAAAGCCATGAAAAACCCTTACACTGATATGATGGTTCATCCGGGGCGGCCGGAATTCGAATTGGACCTCGAACGGGTCGCCCATGCTTCCGCCGAATTGGGGATTCCGGTCGAAATTAACAACAGCTCTCTCAGGGCCGATAAAAGAGGGGCTTGGGAAAATTGCCGCCGCTTTGCCCGCTTCATGGCAAAATATGGCGGCCCTGTCATTTTAGGCAGTGACGCGCATTTCAGTGATCGGGTCGGGGAATTTGGCTTTGCCCTGGAACTGGTCGCGGAAGCGGCCATACGAGAGGAACAAGTGCTCAACACTTCTGTTTCTAAAGTTTTGGACTATTTGCGGCTGAGGCGGCAACACCGAGCGCCGGAGGGGTGACAGCGGGCGTCAAGAGGGTGCCACAGGCCGCCACAGGCCCAAGCCTGAGGAGTGGCAGCGAAGCCTGAGGAGTGGCAGCGCGTGGCCGTGGTGTGGCACATGATGTGACAAGCCATGGTCTGTAAAAAATATTTCCGGAGATTCCTTTATAAAAGATAGAAAACAAGCAGGAAATTCCGTTTCCGGGGCGAATATCTTAATAAATTCTAAAAAGATGACAGCACCGGAGAAGACGAGGCCTGTGCTTATAAAGGCCCCTGAAACTTGCGTCCTTGATATGTTCCCGGGGGCAGCCGATGGGGCAGGCAGGTTTTCTGTCAGTAAGGAGGTGTCCGACAAGGTGGGCATCGTAAAAATTGGAATCGTGGGCGGAGGAAAAGGAGGTAGTTCTCTTTATAAAACTTTGAAAGACATTGAGCAAGTGGAGATAGCCATGGTCTGCGATGTTTTGCCGAATGCTCCGGCCTTGATACTCGCCAGACAGGACGGGGTGGCGACATGTCTGTCGCTGGAAGAACTATGCGCCGTTCCGGGCTTGAGCTTGATTATTGAGGCTACCGGAAAAGAAGAGGTTCGCCAGCGGATCAATCTCTGCAAGGAACGGCATACGGCCCTGCTGGAGGCGGTGGGAGCCAACCTGATGATGCATATTATCGAGGAAAAAGAGCAGCTCTCGGAAATGAAACGGCTGAAGGGTGAATTGGACGCGATTCTGAATTCTGTTCAGGAGGCCATAGAATTTGCCACCAACGATGGAACGATTCGTTTCGTCAACCCGTCCTTCAGTCGGGTAACTGGAGTATCCTCCAAAGAGCGCATCGGTCAGAACATCTTCGAAGCCTCGCCCAACGGTGCCTTGGCGCGCGCGTTAAGGACACATGAACCTATCTTTGCCCATCGCTCGCGGGTTGGGGGCTCGGATGTAGAGGTCGTTTCCAATGCCTCACCCATCGTAGTCGACGGTCGTCTGGAAGGCGCGGTCGTCGTCTTCCAACCCTTGACCGACATTTACAAACTGATGGAGCAGCTTCAGGCTTCCAACCAGGTTATCGACGAGCTCAAAACGAGAATTAACCAAATCACGACCAGCATGTACACTTTTGATGACATTCTCGGCAGCCACCCGGAGTTTGAGAAGGCTCTGGATTTGGCGGCCAAAGCGGCTAAGAGCGACTCGACCGTCCTCATCTCGGGTGAAAGCGGAACCGGCAAAGAACTTTTTGCCCATGCCATTCACGCGGCCAGCCAACGCAGGGATAAACCGTTTGTCAAGGTCAACTGTGCGGCCATTCCCGAGACGTTGCTGGAGAGCGAGTTTTTCGGGCACGAAAAAGGCGCTTTTACCGGAGCGCTCAAAACAAAATTGGGGAAAATGGAGTTGGCCAACGGGGGCACGATCTTCCTGGACGAAATAGGGGATATGAATTTGCACCTGCAGGCCAAGCTGCTGCGCGTGCTCCAGGATATGGAGTTTGAGCGAGTCGGCGGTACGCAAACCATCAGAGTAGACGTGCGAATTATCGCGGCGACCAATCGCATGCTGAAAGAAATGGTTAAGAAGGGCGATTTTCGCGAGGACCTATATTACCGTTTAAATGTGGTCGAATTGCGCCTGCCCCCTCTGCGCAAGCACAAAGACGATATTCCGGCCTATGTTCACTCCTTGGTGCTCAAGTTTAACCGCAAATTCGGGAAGCGGGTCAGCGGCCTAACGGCTCAGGCCGAACAGCTTCTGCTCAATTATGACTGGCCCGGCAATGTGAGAGAACTGCAGAACGTAATTGAGCGGGCCATGGTGACGGTCGAGGAAGACATTATTACCCGCAAACACCTGCTCAACATGGTGGAGCCGCCTGCCGCGGGCGAGTCCGTACCGTTGGGCGAACTGATGCCCTTGGAAGAAATGGAGAAACGGATGGTCCGCTTGGCCGTCCAGCGCTATGGCGATTCAGTAGAGGGAAAAAAGAGAGCCGCTCAAACCCTCAATATTTCCCTGGCTACCTTGTACAACAAGCTGAAAATCATTACCTGAAAGAATGATAAAAAGAGGATAAAAGCGAGCAAGTTTCTACGAAATAGAAAGATCTTGTCTAGATTCTAGAAAGACGATGAGAACAAACGAGAACATTCTCAACCCCGGCTTGACGCAAGTGGGGACAGGCGCGTATTTCCGGGTGTTTTCTGAATATAGACAAATCAGTTTTTCTTGGCACACTAATTGCTAGAATAGCGCCGTATACCCAGAAAAAGAAAGGAGAGGTTATTTTGAGTACTGTGCAGAGCCAGAGCCCCTATCATTTCCTCATTCGTCGCGTTCATTCGTTGTTGGGCCTGTTGCCCATCGGAGTTTTTCTTACGTTTCACCTGCTCCTCAATCTCACGGCCCGGAGCGGACCGGCCGCTTATGACCGAGTGATTGAAACGATGAGGCATTTTCCCGGGATTATTATCGTCGAATTGGTCGTCATTTTCATTCCGATCACCTTGCACGCCGTTTACGGGGCTTGGGTTGTCTACACCGGGCAAAGCAATGTTTTGCGTTACGGCTACGCCAGGAACTGGTTTTATATTCTGCAAAGGATATCCGGGATTTATACGGTCATTTTTATACTGGTCCACGTCTCCGCCCTTCGCTTTGGTGAAGCCAATTTCGCCAGCCTGCAGCATTTTGTGGCGAACCCCTGGGGTCTGGCTTTTTATGCTCTGGGCATCGTTCTGGCGGTATTCCACTTTATGAACGGACTTTGGGCCTTTGCCATAACTTGGGGATTGACGATCGGCCCCCGTTCCCAAAAGATTTGGGCGTATGTTTGCGGCGTTTTGTTCGTCGTTATGTCAGTCGTCGGTTTGGCGGACCTGAGTGCCTTTCTGAGATGAGATTCTGAAACGAGACTAGGAAGGAGAATGACAATGAGCAAGGTTATCATCGTCGGCGGCGGCTTGGCCGGCTTGATGGCGGCGATAAAAATAGCGGAAGAGGGCTCCTCAGTCGACTTGTTTTCTTTGGTTCCCGTGAAGAGGTCCCACTCCGTCTGCGCCCAAGGCGGTATCAACGGAGCGGTCAACACCAAAGGGGAAGGCGATTCTCCCTGGGAGCATTTTGATGACACGGTTTACGGCGGAGATTTCCTGGCCAACCAGCCGCCGGTCAAGGCGATGTGCGAAGCGGCTCCGGACATTATCCACTTAATGGACCGCATGGGCGTCATGTTCAACCGGACACCCGAAGGACTTTTGGATTTCAGGCGCTTTGGCGGTACTAAACGCCACCGGACGGCTTTTGCCGGAGCGACGACAGGGCAGCAGCTCCTCTATGCCTTGGACGAACAAGTACGCCGCTATGAAGTGGAAGGTTTGGTCAAGAAACACGAGTTTTGGGAATTCCTTTCCGCGGTGGTTGACGACGGCATCTGCCGGGGAATCGTCGCCCAGAATCTGCGTGACATGAGCATCGAAGCTTTTGCCGCCGACGCGGTGATTGTCGCCACCGGCGGCAATGGCATGATCTACGGCAAGAGTACGAATTCGACCATTAATACGGGCTCTGCCGCTTCTCTGCTCTATCAGCAGGGAGTCAGGTATGCCAACGGGGAGTTCATTCAGATTCATCCCACCGCCATTCCGGGCGAGGATAAACTCCGCCTGATGTCAGAGTCGGCTCGGGGCGAAGGCGGCCGCATCTGGACCTATAAGGACGGCAAACCGTGGTATTTTCTGGAGGAGATGTACCCGGCTTACGGCAACCTGGTCCCACGCGATATCGCAACCAGGGCCATCTATCATGTGGTTTTTGACCTAGGTCTGGGCATTAACGGCGAGAATATGGTTTATTTGGATCTGTCGCATAAAGATCCCCATGAACTGGAAGTCAAGTTGGGTGGAATCATCGAGATTTACGAGAAATTTGTCGGGGAGGACCCGAAAAAAGTTCCCATGCGCCTTTTCCCGGCTGTTCACTATTCGATGGGAGGTCTCTGGGTCGACTATGATCAGATGACCAATATTCCCGGCCTTTTTGCGGCCGGGGAGTGTGAATACCAGTACCACGGGGCCAACCGCTTGGGGGCGAATTCCCTGGTGTCCGCCATTTATGCCGGTATGGTCTCCGGGCCGAAGAGCCTGGAGTATGTCAGCAAGAATAAAATCAAAACGCCGAGCGCGGACGAACCGGCTTTCCAAAAGGAGAAGAAACGCCAAGAGGAGAAATGGGCCAAGATCCTGAACATGCACGGCTCGGAAAATCCCTATGTCCTGCACAAAGAACTGGGCGAACTGATGACGGAAAATGTGACGGTGGTGCGTTACAATGACAAGCTGGAGGAAACGGACCGCCGCTTGCGGGATCTGATGAAACGTTGGCAGAATATCGGGGCCGATGATCCGGTGGTTTGGAGTTCACAGATAGCTCCTTTTACCCGGCAGCTCTGGAATATGATGGAGTTGGCCAGGGTGATCACCTTAGGAGCCTTGCGCCGCAATGAGAGCCGAGGAGCCCACTACAAACCGGACTATCCGGAACGCGATGACGCCAATTGGCTGAAGACGACGCTCGCGACCTGGACACCCAAGGGGCCGGAGTTCAGTTATGAACCGGTTGACGTCTCTTTGATTCCGCCGCGGGCGCGCCACTACGATGTCGATTAAGAGGGGGAGGGATAGAGATGGCCGAGAATAAAGAGATCCGTTTGAAAATTCGCCGCCAGGACGGGCCGGATAAGCCGTCCCGCTGGGAGGAATTTACCATAGAATATCACCCGAAGATGAATGTCATCTCCTGCCTGATGGAGATCCAGAAGAACCCGGTGACGGCGGACGGCAAGAAGACGACTGCCGTGGTCTGGGAGTGCAATTGCCTGGAAGAGGTCTGCGGAGCCTGTTCTATGAACATTAACGGCCAGGCGCGGCAAGCTTGCTCAGCCTTGATTGACCAACTCGAACAACCGATCGTCTTGGCTCCCCTGACCAAGTTTCCGCTCATCCGGGACCTCATGGTTGACCGCCAAATCATGTTCGACAACCTGAAGAAAGTGCATGCCTGGATTCCGATTGACGGCACTTACAGTTTGGGACCGGGACCGCGCATGGCTGAAGTGAAACGACAATGGGCCTACGAACTTTCCAAATGTATGACCTGCGGCTGCTGTATGGAGGCCTGCCCTCAAGTCAATTCCCGTTCTAAGTTCATCGGCCCGGCCGCCATTTCCCAAGTCCGTCTCTTTAACGCTCATCCGACGGGAGAGATGAACAAGCATGAACGCTTAGCCGCCTTGCTCGACGACGGGGGAATCACGGACTGCGGCAATGCCCAGAACTGTGTGCGGGCTTGCCCGAAAAATATTCCGCTCACAACCAGCATAGCCGATTTGAACAGGGAGACCAACAAATTTGCTCTGAATCGTTGGTTACGCAAGTAATTTGGCCTATAGGCGAGTTAACTCCGGGGGAGGTGTCATACCTCCCTTTTTCTTGTTCAACCCTCATTTGTAAAGATTTTGTTTTTAGGCGCGGATTATAGTAAACTAGGCTAGGTGGACAAACTAGATCCAAACTTTGAAAAAAGGACGTGCGTGCGTTGATTGCGAAACGGTCTGTCAAGAAGCGGCTCGTACGGGAACAGATTGCCGCTGATGTGATTATCTTTTGCCTGGGAACGTTGTTGGTGTCCGTTCTGGCCATTCGTCTTCTGGATGTTGGGATCGTGAGCATCAAAGAGGTGGACAGTAATCTCTACACCATTGTCACGGAGCGGGGTCAGATCAATGTCGCGCCTGCCGAGATTCTGCGCATAGAACAGACTTTTACGAAGACGGCTTTGACAGGTCATCCGGTGGAGCTCGACAAAATCTATACTGACAAAGGTTTTATCTACGTCTCTTCCCAGGATTCTTTCGCGGCTTTGGGCCGAAAACTGGTCAACCGGGTGGATTATCAAGGGCTTCCGGTCTGGGAGAGGCCCAATACGTCCCTGCAATCCGTTCAGCCGTACGCCTATGCCATCGGCACACCGGCCGGACAAATACCCTGGGTATTTTTCTTCCTCACACTCCAGTACTGGTCCATGTCTGTCGGCGGCATCGCTCTGACGGTGCTGATTTTCCCGCTGCGCTGGGAGGGCTCGAAGACCACCTCAGTCCCGGTCCCGGCTTCGTCGGAACAGGAATTTTTCGCACCCGCTCAGGACGAAAAAAAGGTAAGCGCCATTGCCAAATAGCCTGCCCTCGGGGGGCTAAGAAATGAGAGAAGTGTTTGAAGATAGGGCCGGTGAGAGATGAAGCGCACCATCGTAGCAATCGACGACTCTGCCATGATCCAGGAGATCAAAACGCTTTTGGCTGTGGTGGATTATCAGGGACTGGCTTTCACGGGGAACGGCATGGAGGCCCTGCGGCTCCTGCACCGTTTTGAACCGGACCTCATGATCATAGGACGCAACCTTTCGGGTCTGAATTCTTCCGACTTGCTGCAGACGCTCCTCACCCTCCATCTTTGCCCGACCATGGTCGTGCTCAATGCGGATGAACATACTCTTCTGACCCAGGTGGTCGGAGCGGGACCCCATCAGGTTGTTTTTTACCCTTTGCGGGCTGTGGATTTCGTGGCTGCGGTTCTGTTGGCGGAAGAGCGGTTTAAACAGGAGAGAGAAAGTGCTGATCGCATTCGGCGTTTGGAAGATGAGCTGAAAGCCAGGAAATTGATCTATCAGGCTCTTCTCCGTTTGATCCAAGCGCGGGGGTGGGATGAGGAAAAAGCCTATGCGCTTCTGCGCAGTGAAGCGATGACCCAACGCCGGAGTATTCGTTCCCTGGCTCTTGATATTATCAAGGGGAATTGGTTTCCCGAGGCATAGAAAGGAGAACTATCATGGACGTCAAAGTTAAACACATTAAGGGCATGCATTTTCAAGCGGAGGGTAATTCAAAAGCGGTCACCCATCTCGATACGAGTACGGTGGCAGGCGGCAGCGGGATGGGCGCGAGCCCTATGGAGATGGTTCTCATGGCGACCGCCGGCTGCAGCGGTATGGACGTCGTCTCGATTCTCGGCAAAATGAGGATAAAATACACTCGTTTCGAGGTAGCCGTTCATGGGGACCGGGCCGCCGAACACCCGCGCGTCTTTACCGATGTCGAATTGGTCTATAAGTTTTGGGGAGATGGTCTGGCGCAGGACAAACTGGAGCGGGCAGTTACGCTTTCTTTGAACAAATATTGCAGCGTGGCCAATATGATTGACAAAGCAGCCAATCTGACCTATCGCATCGAAGTCAACCCGGAGTGAAGGCGCTATAACATCTTTGTCGCATGGGAAATTTACTTGAATAGTCGCGATGTGATTGTGAAGAAAAAGTCAAAAAAGGTAAAGACTTTATTGCTTGATGACGGCGGCTTTGTTATACTGAACCTGTCCAATTCTGAAGACACGCCTGCTGTGTCAACGGGCATTTTGTTTCTTGGTCGCACGTAGCAAAGAATGCGGCCATATTTTTTGTACAGGAGGGCAGTGCCTGAAATGAAGCATAGGATGAGATTCAGCTGGAAGAAGTTTGCGGGTTTTATAGGCTTTAATATTGTCTTCGCTGCCTTGTTGGCTCCCTTCATTGTCTTTTATGGTCCTTTTGAAGCCCTGAAAGTCATGGCCGTAGGATCCATCAACACCTCGCGCCATCCCCAGGTGGTGAGAGCTTTTCTTTCTACGGCCCAAATCGATCAGATCATGCACGAGTATGAGGATGCGCTCGGGGTCAATACCGAGTCCCACGTGGCTGTGGAAAAGGTGACCACGGATCCGGCGAGCGGCATTGAAATCCAGAACATTCAAGGCCATGCCTTCAAAGGGAAAGTCATGTTGATCAAGAATCCGAAACGGGTTAAAGTGGCCGTAACCGATCAGCTGGGAGTGACGGGGGAACGGGTAACGGATTTTGTCAAACAGACCGGGGCTATTGCCGGGATTAACGCCGGCGGCTTTAACGATCCCAATGGCAAAGGAAACGGTGCTTTCCCCGAGGGCTTGACTGTCCACGATGGCAAGCTGGTCTACAACAGCGCCGGAAACGCAACGGTGCACGAACTCATCGGCCTTGACAGTTCGGGTAAACTGTTTATCGGCCCGATGTCGGCTTCGGAACTCGCGGCCAAGCACATCCAAGAAGCGGTGACTTTTTTCGGTCCGACCTTGGTTGAAAACGGGAAACCCGTCGTCGTCGGAGACGGGGGTATCGGGATTGCCCCCAGGACCGGAATCGGTCAAACGGCGGACGGAACGATCATTTTAGTCGTCATTGACGGGCGCCAGCCGACTTGGAGTTGGGGGGCCACCGCGCGTGACCTTATGAACGTTTTCTTAGAGTACCATGCGGTGAACGCGGTCAATCTTGACGGCGGTTCTTCCACAGAAATGGTTTATCAAGGGAAAATCATCAATCGGCTTTGGGATATTTTCGGGGAGCGCTACATCCCCACCGCTTTTGTCGTCATGCCGAAATAGAGAGGCCGGAGAGGGTGAAAAGAGTGAAAAGAAAATGGCGGACGTTGGCTGTATGGGTTGTCATTTCCCTCATCCTTCAGCTCAGCGTTTATGCATTTGTTAACAATAAGGTTCAGGCCGTTTTGGCCCCGCGGCCTGCCAAGCCGCCGATTACGGAAACCCTGACCGCGGATATCCCGGGCACACGTTTGCAAGACATCCAGCTCTCTTATGCCAAGGATTATGTCGCTTATAAGGAGAATGGGGTGCTCAAGGTCTATAATCTCAAACTGAAAAAGGTAGTGTTTGAAAAACCACCCGCTCCCGGCAGCGGCAAGAATATGGGCGTTCTCGCTTATGAATGGCTGTCCGACCGCAATACCTTGATCTATTTTTACGCCCGCAAAAATCCCCATCCGGTCACCTACACCGTGATCCAGCCTCCGCCGCAACCCGCGCAGCCCAGCCCGACGGTCCCGGCCCAGGAGCCCTCTCCGCCGGCACAGGCTTCTTCAGGTAAGGCGAGCCAGACGCTTCCCAAGACCGAGGATCTGAATCAGCAAAGCAAGAACAGCGAGGCCAAAGCCAAGTCAACCAAGTCCGTCCCACCGAAGTCCCGTACGACACACCAAGCCGCGCCTCCCGCTCCGAAACCCCGGGTGATTCGGCATGATAATCCCCAGTTGACCGATGTCTACACCCTCACTCTGCCGGAGAGCACGGATAAGACCACCAAGCCGGACGACCGTTTTAATGAGACTTTGAACTCGGAGTGGTTTCCGGCAGGCGGAAAGATCATGCAGATGGCTTTTTCTACATTCACGAATCTGATTTACGTGCTGATCAAAGACGGCTCTACCAACGTACTCCTGCGCATTGACGTGATGAAAGAATTGCAGCATTTAAATAGGCCGGGGGAAACCATTTCGAATATGACGGTCTCGGGCCGTTACGGTACCCTCTATATCGACACCACGGTCGGGGGCAGAAAGGAGATCGTCGCGCTCGACGCGGTTCACGGCTGGCAGAGGACCCTCATTAGCCGAAATCAGGATTATGTACTGCTCGGTGACAAGTCGGGGATACTCTATGTTGGGGATGTCCAGAACGGCGACATCGTCAAGATCCTCACTTTGACTGAGACCGGCAGTGAGAAAACCCTGCCCCAATTCAACACCGAGTGGAGCGGTACCATACCCTTCCGGCAGGCCAGGGTACAAATGGGCGCTCACAATGAGGTCATTATTTATAACGCCGGCAAGGCCTACATTGTCGACAAGGGCCAGCTGAGATCCGTCAATCTGCAGGGCAGCGACAACTACATTTCACCGGACGGAGCGGAACTCGTGCAGATGACAGAGGAAGGAAATGTGACTCAGTTTGTGCTGAAACCCTGGTCGGCCTGACAGGGTCAGGAGGCAGGGAAGAAGAGACCTCGTACTTTTTCCGCACTTTAACGAGGCAGGAGGGCGGGAGAAGAGATTCTGCGCTTCAGCGAGGTAAGAAGTGCGGGAGAAGGGATTCCGCGCTTCAGCCGAAAAGGGCCGGATGGTTAACATCCGGCCCTTTTTGCGGTTCGCCCGACAAAGACTCGCTTCTGCTTCTTCATGACGGTGTGGTCAGCTATAGGTTCTGAGGATCCCGGGTTTTGGCGGGTTTTAGCCGGTTTTAGTCACGGGGAGTTCAGCGGGAGAAGCTTAGAGGACCCGGCGGGCTCCCTTGAAGGCGTGCCGCCAGTAAGGGCTGAAGGGGTAGACCGCAACCCCCTTGTGAGTCGTCGCGCTGATAAATTGTCCGTTGCCGAGGTAGATGCCGACATGGTCGATGACGCCGCTGCCGGCGAAAGAGAAGAAGACTAAGTCGCCCGGCTGCAAGTTCGAGGCGGAGACGGGAGAGCCGATTTGGGCCTGGTCCCGGCTCACGCGCGGCAGTTCGATTCCTTGGGAAGCATAGACATATTGGGTAAAACCGGAACAATCAAAGCCGGAAGGCGAAGTTCCGCCCCAGACGTACGGTGTTCCGATGAATTTTTTTGCCTCGGTCACGATGCCTTGAATTTTGGCGGAACGCTCCGAGGCGGGGCCCGCCTGAAGTTTGTCCAGGGTACTTTGAGTGAGAGGGCCCGCCATTCCGTCCGCCCGCAGATGGTCATTGCGCTGGAAAGACTTGACGGCTGCCAAAGTTTTGGGTCCGAAGATTCCGTCCAGCGGACCGACCGCATATCCCAAATGGCTCAGTTCAGTTTGCAAGACCCTGACATCAGTGCCTCTGGAGCCCATTTCCATTAAGGGCGCGGCCTGGGCTGCCGAAGCGAAAGCCATGCTGCCCAAGGTCACAAGTCCGGCGACGATCAAGGCTTTCCCGTGTGAGGACCACATCGCTCGCGTGGTTCTGTTTCCGGTCTCTGCCTGAGTCTGAACCGCGGAAGTTTGGTTTCGGCTTGTCCATTTTTGCATTTGCTTCTCCTCTCAAATTTGATATTTAAGATGCTGGTTCTGGATAGGCCAGTTGTTCCGAGTGTACGGGTCATCACGGAGACGAAAGTACGGGACGAGCCATGTGTCTATAGTAACATCTGAAAACTTAGGATAAAAGGTGAAGTTGTTGGATCATCTGCCAGTTATATCCTGTGAGTTTCCGCCCAGCCAAAAAAGCCGCGCCCCTAAGGGCGCGGCTTGGAGTGGGAACGAAAAGCCCCCTCCTGCGGGGATGAACACCCGCGAACTCCTTGAGCAGATGGTCAGGAACAGGAAGACTTTTTGAGCCTTGCTTCTGAAAGTTAGGGTGGGCAGTCGAGGCTGCTCCCGGAGGGAGGAGAAACGGCGGCGGCTCAGGGCGTGGAGGGCTTGGAGGAGGTTGGGCGGGAGGGAGAAGAAGTCGCAGGAGGTACAGAAGAAGTTGAGGAGGGTGCGGCAGCCGAAGGTGCGGGAGAAGCCGCGGATGAAGCGGCGGAAGGGGCGGACGGCGTTGGCAGGGCCTTCAGCTGGTTTTCCAAGTTGTCGAGCAGAGTGCGTAATTGATCAATCTGGCTGAGGATAGAGTTGATGTCTGTGCCCGAAGGCGGCGAGGGAGACACGGTGGACGGGGAGGGAGCCGGAGCCGTGCTCTGGCCGGGGGTGGTCGGCTGGGGTGCCGAAGAGCCGAAAACCTGAACGAGAGCCGAACCCAGAGTGTCTGTCATCACCAGGGAATTATTGTAGGCGAGAATGACCCTCTTCATCTCCGGAATGCTTCCCCCCTTATCGGATTCCAGATAAATGGGTTCGATGTAGAGGAAATTGCCACCGATGGGAATGACCAAGAGGTTGCCGCGGATGACGCGGGAACCCTTTTGGTCC
The DNA here is from genome assembly GCA_001029295.1 of Peptococcaceae bacterium CEB3. Classification (GTDB taxonomy): domain Bacteria; phylum Bacillota; class Desulfitobacteriia; order Desulfitobacteriales; family Desulfitobacteriaceae; genus Acididesulfobacillus. The sequence goes on from LDXJ01000064.1 coordinate 411,956, forward strand.
CAGAGAGACAGTTGTTTGGAGATGTTGGGGTCTTGGTCAATCTGTGATTCGATCTGAAGCGGTCCGTTGATATCGATATTCTTCGGCAGCTCATAGAGGAGCAGGTGCCCGTAATGCGTGCCATCCATGCGCGCGGCCAGCCAAGCCACCATGTTGTTGCGGGTGTTGCTGGCACTCGAGGCGGGGGTGAATGGCAGCATGAGGATAAATTCCGGCTTGCTAGCGCCGGGCAGTTTCATAATCGTGTAGTAGGGTTTGACGTATTGCGCTTTAGAGGTGTAAAGTTCCTTGGCGACGTCCCAGGCATCTTCTTTATTATAGAAGGCTGAAACATCCGTCATGTGAAAGTTTCTCAGCATATTGCTCTGAATCGTAAACAGGGTTTCGGGATAGCGGAGGTGGGCGACCAGGGATTTGGGCATCTGACTGAGGTCTTTGAAAACCCCGGGAAAGATCTTGCGATAGGTTTCGAGAACGGGGTCGTGGGGATCCATGGCGTAAAAATCCACCGTCCCGTCGTAAGCGTCGACCACAACTTTGACGGAATTGCGAATGTAGTTAAAGTCCTGGCCTGGATATTGGGAAGCGTAAGGCAAAGAATCAGAAGTCGTGTAGGCGTCGATGATCCACTTGAGGCGGCCATGGTCGATCACGATATAGGGGTCCTGGTCGTAAGTCAGGAAGGGGGCCAGCTTCTCCACCCGATCCATGATGTTGCGGTGAAGGAGGATGCGGCTGTGCGATGTGATTTCCCCCGCCAGGTAAAAGCGGAGAGTTCCCTCATGCAAGGAGAGCATGAGTTTGTTGAGCGGTGTAAAAGGAATCCCGGTCTTTCCTTGATAGGTATTTTCCACGTTGGCACTGCCGTAGGGATAATCGAACTCCTTGGTGGTCGTATCGACGACGACCCAATGGTTGGTCTGTTGTCCGTAGTAAATCCGGGGTTGGGTCAGGCGCAGGGCGGCATAAGGTGTCACGGGCGGAACGTCTTTGATTGCGTAGGAAGGGAGGCCATCCGGGGTGACGGCGTTGGCGAAGGAAGCCGCCACCCCGTAACCGTGGGTATATTTGAAGCGCGTGTTGACAAAGGTTTGGGCTTTGGGGTCCAAATCCGAAACGGAAAGTTCGCGCGGCGCGATCATGAGCTGTCTGTACTCGCCGTTGACCGTGTAACGGTCTACGTCGATGTTGGGGAATTTATAATAGAGGCGGATGCCCTGTTGTTGGGCATAGGTTTGCAGCAAGGGCCGGGAATCATTGAGGCGGATGTTGTTCAAGGTGGTTTGGTCGGCTTTGAGGACGGCTGGGCTGACCGGGGTCGTGCCGGGGTAGTTCTCCTCCTTAATCTTATCCAGACCATAGCCATAACGGGTCAGGGAAATTTCGTGCTGAATGTAAGGAGCTTCCATTTGCAATTCGTTCGGAATAACCACCAGGTTCTGTAGAAGGGTGGGGTACAATCCATAGAGCAAGACATTGAGCACAAAAACAGTAATCACGGGCAGGCTCAATAAGCGGACATCTTTGAAAAGCAAGGTCAAGGCGGCGGCGGCAAAGCCGATAACGGCAAGAACCAAGAGGATCTTCAGAGCGGGAAGACTGGCGTGCAGATCGGCGTAGCCCGCGCCTACGACATGACCGTGTCTGGAATAGAGTAGTTGAAAGGTATCCAGATAATAGCCGAAAGCCTTGAGAAGAAAGAGAATAGCGCCCAGCAAGGCCAGGTGTTTACGTGCGGCTGGGCTGATGGTAATAGCCCCCGGCTGCCATAGTTTCAAAGAATGGAAACGCAGGACCCCCGTAACCATGTAAAAGAGAGCGGTGAAGAAAGTCAAGAGAAAGAGGGGCCCGAAAAAGATGTTGTAAACCGTTCGCAAAAAAGGAAGCTGGAAGAAATAGAAACTTAGATCCCGGCCAAAGATGGGATCGGTTTTGCCGAAGGGGGTGGCCTTCATGAAACTGAGGACCTCCAGCCAGCCGGTAAAACCCGCGACGAAACTGACGGCAAAACTAATGACGGCGGCGAGGAGGACAAGCCAAAGGGTGACGTGGCGCTGGTTCAGGCTGAATACCGGTTCGTTCATGTTTTGGACCAGGCGGAAACGCCGCCTCAGCCTTTCATTGATGAAAGTGACGATGGCATGGCGGATCGAGAGCAGAGTTCCGGCAATGAAGAGAAACAGAATCGTACCGTTGACGATCTGAATCACCCATTTGCTGAGGAGCGGGGTCCAGAAAAGCTGGGGATAGCCCAAATTCTTAAACCAGAGCCAGTCCTCGTAGAGCCCGCTGAGTGCCGTGAGTACGATTCCGAGAAGAATGAGAGCTAAAAGGATTTTGCCAAGCCGGCGCAACGTGATTCCCCCTTCAGTATTTTCTTATTCGCACTACGCCCACCTGACTTCACGGCTGTGGGCGCAAGGGTTGACTTTCTTATATTCTGCCCCGAAAGGGAAAATACCTTCATGTTTTTCCCGGTTGCCGGGAAAAATAGTTTTGTATTCCCGTGGGTTATGTTATACTAATGCCATAATCCTGGGATACCCTTTGGGGGTATAATGTTTTGGGGGTGTTGATAAAATGTTTGATCTCCTTATTATCGGGGCCGGTCCGGCAGGGTTGACAGCGGGGATTTACGCGGCCAGGGGCGGACTCAAAACCGGAATCCTGGAATTGGGGATGCCGGGCGGGCAGGCGGCTTCCACGGAGAAGATTGAGAATTACCCTGGTTTTCCCGAGGGTATCGGCGGCTATGAGCTTATGAACTCCTTCCATCAACAAGCCTTGGCTTTTAAAGCGGACTTCATCTTTGAAGAAGTACAAAAGCTCGATTTGGAGGGCCCGGTCAAACGGGTGACAACGGATGTGCAAAGTTATGAGGCGAAGGCTGTTATTATTGCCGCCGGTTCCAAGCCGCGTCCTTTAGGTGTTCCAGGAGAAGATGTTTTTCGCGGCAGAGGGGTTTCCTATTGTGCGACATGTGACGGGGCCTTCTTCCGGGATAAACGGGTTGTTGTCGTGGGAGGCGGAGACGCGGCTTTGGAAGAAGGAGCGTATCTGACAAAATTTGCCGCCGAAGTCGTCATTGTGCATCGGAGGCAAGGATTCCGCGCGGCCCAGATCGCGGTGGACCGGGCCCGGGAAAACAAGAAGATCCGTTTTCTGCTGGACAGTGTGGTGGAAGAGATCAAGGGCGGGGACAAGGTGGAAGGAGTCAGGATCAGGAATGTGGTCAGCGGGGAAACGCAAGACTTGCCCGCTGACGGGGTTTTCGTCTACGCGGGTACCGAGCCGAACGCTCAGTTTGCCCATGACGGGCTGACCACGGATGGGCGGGGCTATATCGTCACCGATCCACTGCTGCGCACCAATATTCCCGGGGTCTTTGCCGCCGGCGATATCCGGACCACACCGCTGCGTCAGGTGGCGACCGCGATAGGCGACGGGGCTCTGGCTGCCGTCCAGGTTGAGAAATACCTGACAGAGCAGGAATAAGTTCTCAGACAGGGGGTGAGAGGGCACTTTAGCCCCCTGTTTTTTTGTCTATATTGCCAACGATTAAAGATTTCTTGTTTTTTCTCAGGGGTTGTACTATCATGTACATGTGTGGAAAAATGTCCGCGATCGGCAGTGGGGTATAGTAGTGATAAAGGAATAGGGGAGGGATCAATTTGCACTTCGTGGTATGTTTGAAACAGGTTCCGGACACTTCGGAAGTTCGGATCGACCCGAATACGAACACCCTCATGCGCGAGGGCGTTCCTTCGATTATCAATCCGTATGATGCCCACGCCCTGGAAGAGGCCATCCGCCTCAGGGACAAAATGGGAGGCAAGGTGACCATTGTCAGCATGGGGCCGCCTCAAGCCAAGGAGGCCCTGCGCAAGGCTATGTCTTTTGGAGCTGACCGGGCGATTCTGCTGACCGACAGGGGGTTTGCCGGTTCGGATTCTCTGGCCACCGCTTACATCCTGACGGTAGCCATCCAAAAGATCCACGCGCAAGAACCTATTGACATTGTCTTTACGGGCAAAGAAGCGATCGACGGCGATACGGCGCAAACCGGACCGGGAATTGCCCAACGGCTCGGCTTCGCGCAGCTGACTTACGGGATCAAAGTTCGCGACATCGACAAGGCCTCCGTGACCGTGGAACGAAAAACGGAGGGAGGCCGGGAAGTGGCCAAAGCTTTGCTGCCCGCGTTGATCACGGTGGAGAAGGAAATGAATGACCTCCGCTACGCGACGCTGCCTGACATGATGAAGGCCGCCGTCTATGAGCCGGAAATGTGGGATGCCAAGTCCTTACCTTATGACACGGCTGAAATGGGGCTAAAAGGTTCGCCCACCAGCGTCTCCAGGATTTTCCCGCCTCCGGGTCGCAGCGGCGGGGAGATAATTGACGCCACAACGGACACCAAAGGCGCCATTGCCAATCTGGTTGAAAAAGTGTTCCAAGAGAACATTATCATGGTTCATCCCGCAGTGAAGGGAGGCAGGGCCTAATGCCTGTTGTTGTTGACAAAACAAAATGCATCGGCTGCGGAGCCTGTGTGGTCGAGTGCCCGGTTGAAGCTTTGGATCTGGTGGATGGGACGGCCACGGTCGACCCGGCAAAATGTAAAGAAACGGGGAGTTGTGTTACGGTCTGCCCTTCCAATGCCCTGAGCTTGGAGGCTAAAGCCGCCGCTCCGGCCGCAAAGAAAGAGGACGCGGGTGCGGCCAAAGAGTTTAATGCCAAAGAACCCCTGCCCAAGGCAGTCCAGGACTATGCCAAGACGAATGCGGCCAAATCCGCTCCGGCAGCCGGGGGAGATGTTTGGAGTGGCGTCTGGATCATTGTCGAATACAACCATGGCAGAATTGCCCCGGTTTCCTGGGAACTCTTGGGCGAAGGCCGCAAACTGGCCGATGCCATAGGCTGTGAGTTGTGCGCGGTCATTACCGGCTCTCAGGTCGATCACGTGATCACGGAAGCTTTCGCTTATGGAGCGGAAAAAGTCTATGTTATTGACGACCCGGTTTTGGAGAATTTCCGCACGGAACCTTACGCGGAAGCGATCACAGGTTTGGTACGAAAATATCAGCCTGAAATCATACTTATGGGTGCCACCGCCATGGGCCGGGATGTCTTTCCCGCCGTGGCCACCCGTTTGAGAACCGGATTGACGGCCGACTGCACCGTGCTCGGCATCGACCCTGAGACCAAGCTTCTCCAGCAAACCCGCCCGGCCTTCGGCGGCAATATCATGGCCACGATCCTCTGTCGCACCCGCAGGCCGCAGATGTCGACGGTCCGTCCCCGGGTGATGGCTATGCCGGCTAGGGTAGAGGGGCGCAGCGGGGAAATAGTGCGTGAACAGCAGGCCATGACGGAAGAGGAGATCCGGACGAAAGTCCTGGAGTTTATTCCCGGAGATGCCAAGAGCATCTTCTTGGACAAAGCGGAGATCATTGTTGCCGTCGGTCTGGGGATCGCTTCCCAGAAAAACCTGACCCTGGTGGAAGAACTGGCGGACAGCCTGGGAGCCACTTTGGCCTGTACGCGCGGTGTCGTGGAAGCAGGTTGGATGTCACATGATCACCAGGTGGGTCAAACCGGGGTGACGGTGCGTCCGAAGGTTTATATAGCTGTCGGCATATCCGGTGCCATCCAGCACTTAGTCGGCATGGAGACTTCCGACTATATTATTGCCGTTAACAACGATCCGGAGGCGGGGATTTTCCGGGTGGCTAATTACGGCATCCTGGGGGACCTATTCCAAGTGGTTCCGCTGCTAACGGCCGAATTTAAGAAGCGCCTTCAGCACGGCGTGGCAAATTAAGGAGGGGCAAACATGGAAAACTTTGATGTGATCGTCGTCGGCGGCGGTCCGGCCGGCCTGTCTGCCGCGCTCAGTGCTGCCAAGGCGGGCATGAAAACGGTGGTAATTGAGCGCGGGGATTATCCGGGTACCAAAAACGTCATGGGCGGAGTGCTTTATACCAAGGCTACGGAAGCCGTCGTGCCGGACTTTTGGCAAAGCGCTCCCTTAGAGCGGCCGGTAATTGAGCAGCGTTACGGCTTCCTCAGCGGGGACGAGACTATCCTGGCGGGATATCGCGATCCCGCTTGGGCTCAGCCTCCCTATAATGCCCACACGGTTTTGCGCGTCAAGTTTGACCGCTGGTTGGCCCAACAGGCGGAAAAAGCCGGTGTGATGATCATTACGGAAACCGTCGTCGAGGATCTTCTTTACAAAGGGGACAATGTTGTAGGCGTGCGCACCGGTCGTGCCGAAGGAGATTTGGGCGCGAAAGTGGTCATTCTGGCCGAGGGAGTCAATGCTTTTATCGCCAAAAAAGCCGGCTTGGCTCCGCAGATGCGCCCGGATACCGTGGCCGTGGCGGTTAAAGAGATCATCCAATTACCGCAAGAGAAGCTGGAAGACCGTTTTTGCCTGGAACCGGGGCAAGGCGCGACCATTGAGCTGTTTGGGGATTCCACTCAGGGCATGATGGGTACGGCTTTCGTGTACACCAACAAGGATTCCCTCTCTATCGGGGTCGGTGCTTTGCTGGAACCTCTGATTCGCACGAAGTGGACTCCCAATGATTTGCTCGAAGCCCTCAAGGCTAAACCTTACGTCAAGCGCTTAATTCAAGGAGGAGAGACCAAAGAGTATTTGGCTCACCTCATTCCGGAAGGCGGCTATAACGCCATGCCGAAATTGCATCGCCAGGGGGTTTTGGTCGTCGGCGACACGGCGATGCTAGTCAATGGTCTTAATCGTGAGGGCTCCAACCTCGCTATGACCTCCGGTAAAATGGCGGGCGAAGTGGCGGCTCAGTGCATCCAGTCCGGGGATTTGAGCGACCAGGGAATGAGTCTCTATGAGCAACGGATGCGGGACAGTTTCGTAGTCAAGGACCTTTATAAGTACCGGCGCCTTGGCCGTTTCTTTGAGACGCATCCGCATTTCCTCAAGGTCTACCCCGAAATCGCGGCCAATGCCATGCACCTCTATTTCACAGCGGATGAGACATCCAAGAAGGAACGTCAAAAACAAATCATGAAGATGGTTTTCGAAAAACGGGCCAAGGGCGGACTCGTTTCGGACGTCTTCGGAGCGTGGAGGGCGATTCTCAAATGAAATTAGATGACAAATTATACTTGGTCCGTTTCAATACGGATACCTTAAACCACATCAAGATTGCGGATGCCGCGGTTTGCCTGAAATGCCAGGACAAACCCTGTACCAGGATCTGTCCCGCCCACGTTTATGATTGGGATGACGAAGAGAAGCGTATTTCTGTGGGCTATGAGGGTTGCCTGGAGTGCGGAACCTGCCGGGTAGGGTGTCCTTACGGCAACATTCTCTGGGGCTACCCGCGGGGCGGCTTCGGAGTCTCTTGGAAAAACGGCTGAGTCGGTCCGCGGAAAGCGGGGCCGAGGAAAGAGAACTCGCGGCGTTGCGGCGTCCCGCTTGGCCGATCGCCTGCTAGAGTAAACCCGATGCTGGCAGAGCTTGCTTTGGGTCGGTTGGGTCGGCTTCTGTTTTGACAGGAGCCGACCCTTTGGCTAGAATGAGAGGAGGATGTTCGCAGGGGCGAAAGGGGACGGGCCAGGCTCCGGGTGCTGGCGCGGCCTATCCATGAAGGGAAGTAGAAGAGACGGACGACAGAGGGATAAATGACATGGCAAACGAAAAAAATGACATGCCAAACGAAAAAGAAGAGAAGCTGCGGCAGTACCTGGCTGGGTTAGGCAGGGTCCTTATCGCTTATTCCGGCGGGGTGGACTCGACCTATCTAATGGCAGTGGCCAAGGAGGTCCTGGCGGACGGGGCTCGAGCTGTCCTGGTCAAGGGGGCCATGCAGGCGGAACGCGAAAGAAGCGAGGCGCTGGACCTGGCGGAACGTTTGGATTTCCCCCTCACAGTACTTGAGGTCGACGTCCTTTCCGTGGCAGAATTCACCGCCAATCCCCCGGATCGTTGCTATCATTGCAAGAAGGAGATTTTCGGCCGCATCTTGGCTCTCGCCCGGCAACAAAGCTCCCCCCCGGTTCTTGACGGTACGAATTTCTCCGATCAGACCGATTTTCGTCCCGGACGGCGGGCTTTAAGCGAGCTGGGTGTGCTCAGCCCGTTACAGGAAGTGGGTTTGACCAAAGCGGAAATCCGCGCACTGTCCCGGCGGCGCGATCTGCCGACCTGGAATAAACCGGCCATGGCTTGTCTTGCCACGCGTATCCCTTACGGGGATCCGATTGAGGATCAGGTGCTCAGGACGGTGGAGCGGGCGGAGGAGATTCTGGTAAGGCATGGTTTTGGGGAGTGCAGGGTGAGAGTGCACGGCGATTTGGCCCGCATCGAAATCCCGCCGGGCCGCTTTGCGGGGTTGTTGGGTGAATATCAGTCAGTGACGGTCGCCTTACAGGATTTGGGTTTCCGCTTTGTCACCCTGGATCTCATGGGGTTGCGCTCAGGCAGTCTTAACCCACCGGGAGGCCTGGCATGAACGAGGAAAGCATCAGGCAGCTCTTGGCCGGAGTCCAAAGCGGTGCCACTCCGGTGGAAGAGGCGCTGAGGGCTCTGAAAACGCTGCCTTACGAAGATTTAGGCTTTGCCAGGCTCGATCATCACCGGGCATTACGTACGGGCCAAGGAGAGGTCGTATTTTGTCAGGGAAAACAGACGGAACAAATCCTGGCCATCCTTGAACACCTGGGAGCTCATGATGTTAACGTTTTGGCGACGCGCTTGCTGCCCGAAAAGGCTGAGGCGGTTCTTGCCCGCTTTCCGGGGGCTCAATATGATTCTTTGGCCCATTGTCTCTGGCTGCGGCCGTTTTCCGAGTCCGCCCGCACAAGCGGCAGGATTCTCGTCATGACGGCCGGCACCGCTGATATGCCCGTTGCGCAAGAAGCGGTTATCACTGCCCGCTTTATGGGGCATGGAGTGCAAACTGTGTTCGATGTGGGTGTGGCTGGGCTGCACCGCTTGCTGGATCAACAGGAGATCATGGCCAACAGCGACGTCATCATCGTGGTGGCGGGTATGGAAGGGGCCCTGGCCAGCGTGGTGGCCGGGTTAGTGGCCCAGCCCGTGATTGCCGTTCCGACCAGCGTCGGCTATGGAGCGCATTTTCAGGGATTGGCAGCCCTGCTCAGCATGTTAAACAGCTGTGCGTCCGGTATCGGAGTGGTCAATATCGATAACGGTTTTGGGGCAGCTTCCCTGGCCGCGGCGATTGTGCGCAGAATGGACGGAACAAAGCGATAGGAGGTTCACGGTTTGCGTATTTTATATTGGGATGCTTTTGCCGGGATCAGCGGTGATATGGCTCTGGGCTCACTGATCGCCTTAGGTGCCGACCCGGCTGCGATTGCGGACCGATTACGTTCTACGGGGCTTCATGAATTCGAGCTCGCGGTGGGTCTGCGCCGAGTCCAGGGAATCCAAGCCACTGACGTGGACGTGAGAATCGAACAGGATTCAGACCATCAGGGACCTCCGCACAGGGGAATCAAAGAGATCGAGCAAATGATCGCGGGAGGGGGGCTGACGGAGAAAGCCGGGGAGGACGCGCTTAAAGTGTTTAGGATTTTGGCCCGGGCGGAAGCCAAGGTGCACGGGACGTCCGTTGAGGAAGTGCACTTTCATGAGGTGGGTGCCGTGGATTCCCTGGTAGATATCGTGGGGACGGTTGTTGCCATGGATCTGCTGGATATCCAAAAAATCCGGGTTTCCGTTCTGCCCTGGTCTCACGGTTTTGTCCGCTGTGCCCACGGGACCCTGCCTGTCCCCGCACCCGCGGCCCTGGAGATCCTGGCGGGGTTTCGCTTCCGGGAGTCCGGGGTTGAAGGAGAGCTTGTTACGCCCACCGGCGCCGCCTTGCTGGCCGCACTGGCCGAACAAGGAGACTTTCCCGAGATGACTGTGGCAAAAGTGGGCTACGGCAGCGGCAAAAACGATTACGGACTCCCTTGTCTCCTCAGGGCCGTCCAAGGGGAAATTTAAGAAAATATCTCCAAGTACAGGCACTAGATTCCATAAAACCCATACTTTTATATTAGAAAAGGGATTCTCAGGGATATTCTCGGAGACATTCGATTGAGTTAAGAGTATAGGGGGAATGGAAATGTTCTTTGGCAAACGTCAGGCTTATGCCGCTCAGATGCCCATGCAAGCCCCGATGGCTATGCAAACCCCAATGGCTATGCAAAACCCGATGGCTATGCAAGCTCCGATGGCCATGCCAACCCAGATGCCTATGCAAGCCCCGATGATGGGTATGGCGGGCCCCGCCGGCATGCCCGGTATGGAAGGAATGCCCGAGGTATCCGGCTACGCCCATCCGAGCATGTATGGTGAGGCTGGCGTCGGCTACGAAGGGATGGCGCCGGGTATGGCCGAAAGCGTCCGGGCTACCACTACGGAGTACGATATGCCCGGTTGCCCTCCCGTTCACTTCGGACACACCGAAATCGAAATGGAACGTGAACCCTATTACCAGGCCCAGGTGCACATCGTACGCAAAGGAGAAACGGTCTACAAAATTGCCCGCCGTTACGGACTGGATTGGCGGGAACTGGCAGGCTACAACCATCTGGGCAATCCCAACTTGATTTATCCCGGAGAGCGCCTCATGATTCCCAGGTGGTAAAAAGATTATCCTCAAAACCATGGTCTTTATGAAGTTTCTGTCTGAGAGATCCCCGGAGATGCCGAGGTGTGCCGGGTCGGGATGAACGCCCGCCCGGCCTTTGGCTCGGGAAAGGAGAGGCGATGTTCGAGTACTTTTTATCTGTCCTGGGGCAAAATGGTTGGAAAATCGAGTTTACGGCGGAAAAATGGGTGATCGTCCTCGATGAAAACGGACAAAGAGGGCTGGCCTTACTCAGGTATCCGGAGGATTATCGGGAAGAGGCGGGGTTTGCCCCGCCGAAAAGCACTTACCCCGGCATCCGGCACTGGCAGGTGATTGTCTTTTGTTCGGCGGGGGTCGATTCCCAAATGCTGAAGAAAGTGCCCGTGGGGACACAATTTTGGTTCTGGGATCTGGCGCAGGGAAATGTCTTCCCGTTTCCGGCACCGCGCGACCAAGGCATGGTCGCTTGGTTCCGGCAGATGGCTGAGGGTACTTACGCAGAACCGCCTTTTGGCCGCGAGTCCGGTAAGCGCACTTTCCTGGGCTTGCATAGTTCGGCTTCCCCCGAGAAACAATTCGTCCCTGTGGTGACTTACGCCCTCATCGCCGCCATACTCGCCGTTTTTGCCCTTATGACCTGGGCCGGAGGTTCTACTCATATGGCCGTCTTGGTCGCTTTTGGCGCGAAGGTGGACGATCTTATCCGCGAGGGGCAAATCTGGCGTTTGCTGACCGCCAATTTCATTCATATCGGGTTTTTCCACCTTGCCTTTAACCTGTATGCCCTCTGGGTTATCGGACCTTTTGCCGAGAAACTGTTCGGGCATTGGGTCTACCTGTTAATTTATCTTCTCAGTGGCATAGGGGGAAATCTCAGCAGCTATCTCTTTTCCCCGGCCGTTTCGGCCGGAGCGTCGGCGGCTATTTTCGGCCTGCTGGGGGCACTGCTCTTCTACAGCTGGCGTCGTCCCCAACTCTGGCGCTCCGGTCTGGGGATCAATCTCATCGTCATTATCGCGGTTAATTTGATTCTGGGCGTCATCCAACCGGAAATTGACAATTTTGCCCACCTGGGAGGTCTCGTATCCGGCTTGGTCCTGGCCGCTCTTTGGCATACTTTCGTATTGCCGGCAAGAGGAACCGGGTCTGACAACTAAAAGCCTCTTTCCATTTCTAGCAAAAACTACAAGGATTTATGGCCTCAATCCGCGAATTCTTTTCTCTTTGCCGGAAAGAATAGAGGCAGAGTCCATGATTTCTCAGCGAGGTGGTTTATAACAATTGCCATCGATAGTTGAGAAAGCATGGGCTTCAATTATGCTATAATGAAGGGAGTCCCGAAGGAAGGGGTGTTTATTTGTCCAGACGTCACGAGGATCATTACTTTTCCAGGGAGAAATGGGTCTATATCCCCCTGACTGTCGTCATGGTTTTGGTGATTGGCAGGCTGTTCCTGTTCCAGGTTGTTCAGGCTTCTGAACTCCAGGCCAAGGGACTGATCCGGCGCACGGTCGACCAGAGCCTTCTGCCGGCAAGAGGAAAGATCTTTGATGCCGCGGGGCATGTCCTGGCACAGAGTATGCCCGTCAAAGGAGTCAGCGCGGATCCCAAACAATTGGCCGGCATGATTGCCAAAAAGCAGTACACCAAGATGTCCGTGCAGGAGATCGCCGGTCGGTTAGCCGGGATTCTGGGGATAAACACTCAGTCAATCCAGACCCAGCTGGAGAAAACAAACTTGCAATGGGTGAGCTTGGCGCACCAAGTCAATATTCAGAAGGCGGAAGAAATTGCCCGGCTGAAAATTCCGGGCATCACTTTCAGTGACGAGGAAGAACGGGTCTATCCCATGGGTTCTGTCGCCGCTTCAGCCTTGGGCATCGTCGATATGGCGGGACATGGGTTGGAAGGGATCGAGGCCTACTATGACAAAGACCTTTATGGAACCCCGGGGTTCTCTTCCACCGAAACAGACACCGGCCGCCAATCTGTCGTGGACGCTTCCAGCGTCAATGATCCGCCCGTACCCGGGGATAACCTTACTTTGACCCTGGATCCCACGATTCAGTACCTGATCGACCAAAACCTAGCTGCCTTAGAAGCGCAAACCAAGGCTAAAAACGTGACCATGCTCGCCATGGACCCGAAGACAGGAAAAATTTTGGGTCTGGATACGCTGCCCAGTTTTGACCCCAATCATTACACCAGCACTACGCCTGAACAACGGAAAGACCGAGCGATTAGCAAGATCTACGAACCGGGCTCCACTTTTAAGATCGTTACCGGCTCGGCGGCCATTGAAGAAGGTGCCATTACCCCGAACTCGAAATTCAATGATCCGGGCTATCTGAACGTGGACGGGCGGGTCATTAAGAATTGGGATTCCGGCACCCAACCGCTGGGCAAGGCGACTTTCACCCAGGGTATGGAACGCTCATCCAATGTGGTCCTGGCTCAAGTCGGGTTGAAACTGGGTATGAGTTCTTTCTACAAATATCTCAGGGCTTTCGGCTTTGGTCAGAAAACCGGGGTGGATATCGCGGGAGAGGAGAGCGGCCTTCTCGTACCGCAGGACAAAGCGGGTCCTGTGGAGTTGGCCACTATGTCTTTCGGCCAAGCAAATATGGTGACCCCGATCCAACTCCTGACGGCGATTTGTGCCGTAGCCAACGGGGGTACACTTTATAAACCTTACATTGTGGACAAGATCACAAGTCCGGATGGGCAGGTTGTCAGCCGGAACCAACCGGTGGCCGTGCGCCGAGTCATTTCTCAGGAAACGGCGAGCGAAATGACACAGGTTTTAGAGAACGTGGTTCGCAAAGGAACGGGCTATCTGGCGGCCATTCCCGGCATCAATGTGGCGGCAAAAACAGGCACGGCCCAGAAAGTGGATCCGAAGACCGGGCGCTATTCCAACAGAGACTACATTGCCTCTTTTGCGGCTTACGCTCCGGCCGAAAATCCCAAGATTGCGCTGCTCATCGTGATCGACAGCCCTCAGGGACCTGTTCACGACGGAGGCCCGCTCGGCGGCCCGCGCGCCAAAGCGGTTCTCGAAGGGGCCTTGCGCCATTTTGGCGTGCCGGCGGCGCAAAATACCCAGAGCACGGTCACCCTGCCCGGGAATACTCCGGTTCGCCCCTCGCCGAAACCGGTGGTGCCGCAGGGCACCCCGACAGAGGGAGAGGCGGTCGTTCCCGATTTGACGGGATTGACCATGCGCCAGGCGGGAGAAACACTGGGCAAGGCCGAGCTTCACTTTAATTTTCAAGGTGTCGGCTTGGTCGCGCAACAGAACCCGGCACCGGGCAAGGTGGTGCCCAAGGGCACCCGGGTCGAAGTGAAATTTGCCGTCCTGGGGCAGTCACCCTAGGCTTGCCTGACCGGGTCCGGGGTCTTCCACTACGGTCGTTCGCTGCTCTTCCTGAAAAACCTGTCACATCTGCGGGCACCAGGTGCCCATGTTAAGGCTGAAGATCCACATTCCTGGTGAAGGGGGATACACATGGCAGACGCACAGATGGAGCGTACTGAAAATTTTCTGCGGCTGCTCTCCGAGGGCAGCGGGGTCTCGGGTTACGAGTCGGGTCTGACTGCGTTTCTGGAAAATGAATTTGCCGCCTGGTCAGACCGGGTCTACACGGATAAGTTCGGAAATTTATACGCCGGCAAAGATGGGAAGGGCGGAAAATATACCGTCATGCTGGCGGCGCACATGGATGAGGTTGGCTTGGTAGTCACACAAGTTGACGAACGGGGTTTTATCCGCTTCACGGATGTCGCGGGGATCGACGCGCGAACCCTCTTGGGGCAGGAAGTCGTGATCCACGGCAGCAGGGAGGTCGCGGGAGTCATCGGTTCGATGCCTCCTCACTTGCTTCGCGCGACTGAGGTCGATCAAGCCTTAAAAATGGAGAACCTGGGTGTGGATGTTGCCCTGCCGGCTGAGGCGGCACGCGCGCTCATTCAGGTGGGAGATATTATCACGATCAAGCGCCGGGTCCGAAAACTGCTCAATCAGGTTCTGGCAGGGAAGTCTTTCGACGACCGGGCCGGAGTGGCCGTTATGGCCGTATGCCTGGAGGAGTTGTCAGAGAGGAGATTCTACCCCAACGTCGTGGCTGTGGCCACCACCCAAGAGGAAGTAGGTTTACGAGGGGCTGTAACCGCCGCCTTTTCCTTGCATCCTGATCTCGGCATAGCCATCGATGTGACCCACGCCGCCGGACCGGATAGCCCTGCCACCTTGGAATTGGGCAAAGGGCCGGCCATCGCTTTGGGGGCCAATGTTCACCCAGCTATCTACCGCCAACTCGTGCAGAGTGCCAGGAGCGCCCGCCTGCCCTATCAGGTGGAACCCATCCCGGGCACTTCGGGTACGGACGCTTGGGCGATGCAGGTCAGCCGGGAGGGGATTCCCACGGGCTTGCTCTCCGTTCCCCTGCGTTATATGCATACATCGGTTGAGACTCTGGATCTTCAGGATGTGGTTTTGACGGGAAAGCTCCTGGCCGAGTTTATCGCCGGTCTGCCTGAAGAAGGGGAGGAACTTTTATGCTTTTGAAAGCCCTGAGTGAACTCAACGGTGCCTCCGGAGCGGAGAAACCGGTGCGAGACTACTTGCGCCAGGTGCTCGAACCTTTTGCGGACGAAGTAGTCGCGGATACCTTAGGTAACCTCATCGTGCGCAAAAAAGGCCGGGTATCGGGTCCCCTGGTGATGTTGGCGGCCCACATGGATGAAGTGGCTTTAATGATCACGGGAATTACCCCGGACGGCTTGCTGAAATTCCGACCGGTGGGGGGGATGGATCCCAGAATTCTGCCGGCGAAAACTGTAAAAGTCGGTCCGGAGCAGCTCGCGGGGGTCATCGGTTTGAAAGCAATTCACCTGAGTAAGGTCCAGGAACGGCGAAAATCACCGGATTTTGACAAACTCTGCATTGATATTGGGGCCAAATCGAAAGAAGAAGCGGAAAGAGTCGTTCAGCTGGGAGATTATGCTTATTTTGACACCGAGTTTGAGACCCTGGGAGAAGGGTATTTTAAAGGGAAGGCTTTGGATGACCGCATCGGCTGTGCCGTTCTGGCCGAGGTCCTGCAAAGGGACTACGACCTTCCCTTGGCCGGGGTTTTCACGGTTCAGGAAGAAGTAGGCTTGCGCGGGGCCAAAGTGGCGGCTTTCCGGTTGGAACCCGATTTTGCCATCGTGGTGGAAGGAACAGTTTCCGCCGATATGCCTGAGGTCAAAGACCGGGATTGGGTCACGCAATTAGGTCAGGGACCGGCCTGTTCTCTTATGGATAAGGCTACCCTTTATGCGCCCCGGCTGGTGCGGAAGACGGAGGAGATAGCCCGCCGCCGAGGGATTCCCCTTCAATTCCGTCGGGGAAGCAGCGGTGGCAATGACGCCGGGGTCATTCACCTCAGCCAAAAAGGGGTTCCCACGCTCGCACTCAGCGTACCTTGCCGCTACATTCATTCTTGGGCCTCGATCGCGGCGGAGGCTGATTTTAGGGCGACAGTCGAGTTGGTGGATGCCCTGATTAGGGAAGGAGTGCAACAAATTTGACTATAATCAAGCAAACGACCTCCCCAGGAGGCAACTCGTTGAACCCGTTGAATTACGCCCTCTTAAAACGGCTTTGCCAGGCTTTCGGACCTTCCGGTTCGGAGGAGGAAGTGTCCTCCCTGATCAGAGAGGCGGTGAGCCCGTATTGCGACCGGGTGGAAAGCGACAGCATGGGCAATCTCTTGGCTCTGCGCCACGGAAACGGCAAGAAGATTATGGTCGCCGCTCATATGGATGAAATCGGGCTCATGGTGACCCATATTGACGAAAAGGGTTTCTTGCGTTTTACGACCGTGGGAGCCGTGCGGATTTTTGATTTACCTTATCGTCGCGTCAGACTGAAGAACGGGCGGGGGGGAACGATAGGTCTGGAGAAGATCGAGAAAATTTCAGACATCGATCTGTCCAAGCTGTATATTGACATCGGTTCCTCTTCCCGCGCCGAGGCTGAGGAAACCGTGAGAGTCGGGGACGTGCTGGTTTTTGTCGGAGATTATGAGGAACTCGGCTCCCGTGTTATGTCCAAAGCGCTGGATGATCGAATCGGTTGTTTTGTGGCGATTGAGGCCCTTAAACGAACAAAGTCCGAGCGGGAACTCGCCTTCGCCTTCACTGTGCAGGAGGAACTGGGAGCGAGGGGAGCCCGAGTGGCGGCTTTTGCCCTTTCTCCCGACCTGGGCTTGGCTGTGGACGCGACGAGCACCGGCGACACTCCTGAAGCGCCCCGGATGGACGTCCGCTTGGGGGCCGGGGTGGGCATCAAGGTCCTTGATCACTCTTTGGTGACACCGCCCCAGATAAAACGCTGGATGGCGGCCACCGCCGAGAGCCATGGGATCGACTATCAATGGGAAGTGCTGGAAAAGGGAGGTACGGACTCGGGGGCGATTCACCTGACCCAGGGCGGAATCCCGGCCGGAACCGTCTCTATTCCCATGCGGGGGGTTCATTCTCCGTCCGAAATGGTAGATCTTAATGATGTGGAAGCGGCTGTGGCCCTTTTGTCCGTCCTGTTGGAAGAAAACGACGGAATATAGCCGCAACCGTAAATTGTGAGCAAGGGAGCCTGAGTAGGGAGTGGCAGAACGGTGCAGGTAGAAACACATAAAAAACGAACCGGCAGAAAGTGGAGGAGTATGCTTTTGCTCGTGCTTCTCTGCCTGCCGGCACTGGTTCTGTTTGGGGCGCGTCCGCTGGCCGCGGACGTGGCGGACTCTGCCAAAATGCCGGTTATAGTACTGGCAGGGAGCGAAGACTACCCCCCTTTTGAATATCTGGACCGTGACGGGCAATACCGCGGCTTTGATGTCGATTTGTTGAAAGCGGTCTCCTGGGCTGAGGGTTTCGATTTGGTGATAAAACCCATGCCTTTCACCCAAGCCACGGAGGCCATGGCGAAAAAACAGATTGATGGCGTCTTGGGCCTTAATGAGAGCACCACGGACAAAAGCCGCTTTGCTTTTTCCGCACCTTACCTGACTATGTCCCAAGTCATGTTTGTTCGGCAGGACACCCACTACCTCCATAACCTGTCCGATCTGACCAATGCCCGGGTGGCAGTACAGCAAGGAGATATCGCCAACGAACTTCTGGCTTCCGTTCATCCCCTGGCCACCGTGCGCGTCAAAAGCCAGCAGGAGGCTTTCGCCTTATTACTGGACGATAAAGTGGATGCGGTGGTAGCCAATGAACTCACCGGCCTGTACTACCTCCAGCAAATTCATAAGGAAAATGATCTTAAAATTGTCGGCGATCCCCTGATGACCAACCCTTACGGAGTCGCTCTCAGACAGGGAGATTCCGCTGTGCTGCCCAAAATCGATCGCGGACTGGCCGAACTCCATCGCAACGGAACCTATGCCCAAATCTACGCCCGCTGGTTTGGCCGTTCTCTGACCCGGTCCGGCTTGCCGCCGGGGGTTTTGACGATTATCGTGTCCGGCTTTCTCGTCTTGGCCCTAGCCATGATCGGCTTTATTGTCTGGAACCGTTCCTTAGCCAAAATGGTTCAGATTCGAACTGCCGATTTGGCTGAGGTTAACAATCGGCTGGCCCTGCTTAACAGCGAGATCATTCAAGCCCATGATTTTAAAGAAGTGATTCTGAATAGCGTCTTCAGCGGTATCATCACGCTGGACCTCCGCGGCGACATTCTCGCTATTAACCGGGCCGCGGCCAGGATTTTGGGGTTGCCGCAGGAGAAATTCCTGGGCAAACCCCTCTTGGCGATTTCACCTTTTGACAAACTGTTGGGAGCGGGCGCGTTTGGCCAAGATCCGGTTTCCGGAGACTGGGAAGAGACTGTTAACCTCTGGGGCCGGCAGCGGCGCCTCAAACTGAGCCTGTCCGCCCTGGAACCCGGGGACCATGCCAAAAGCGGCTTTGTTCTGGTCATTGCGGATATTACGGACGAATGGAATATGCGCCAGCACCTGCAGCATCAGGATAAACTGGAAGCCTTGGGGCAGATAGCGGCCGGCATTGCCCATGAAATCCGCAATCCGTTGACTTCGATCAAGGGTTTTATCCAGCTTCTGCCGACGAAATTTCATGATGAACATTTCCGCCAGAGTCTTGTCGCTTGTCTGCCGGACGAAGTCAATCGCTTGGAGGGAATTGTCTCCGAGATGCTCGATCTGGCGCGAAAAAAGACGATCGTCAGGCAGATCTGGTCCTTGAGTGAAACAGTAGAACGTGTGGTCACCTTGGTGGAAAAATCACCCGAAGCGCGTCAGATTACCTTTGACATTGACATTCCCGCGGACTTGAACGTCTACGCCGATCGGCAGCAAATGCGTCAGGTTCTCCTCAATCTCTTGCTGAACGCGGTGGCTGCTGTCAATTCCCGCCCGGCGGTCGGGGGCAGGCAAGGGAAAGTGCGGACTAAGGCCTGGCAAGCGGACCAACGGGTTTTCCTGACTCTGGAGGATAACGGTTCGGGAATTCCGCCCGAACTCATCAATAAGGTTTTCGATCCTTTCTTTACCACCAAACCCAACGGGACAGGTTTGGGTCTGGCAACCGTCCATCAATACGTGACGGAGAACAACGGTGAGATCGAAATAGAAAGCTGCTCGGGGCAGGGAACCGTGATCTCGATTTCGCTGCCCGGGCAGGAAGGGGTGGACTAAGGTTGAAGCGCCGGTAAGTTTACTTACCGACGTTGTGGAGGTCTGCTCACGAAACGGAAAAAATCGCACTCTTACCGGATAATGGAAGCTGCAGATCATTATGGAATGGCTATCGGAAATTTTTCGAGCCGGTACGCAGGGCGAAGGGGAGGGTGACCTGCGTGCAAATCCCCGGAATATGCCGAATTGTCAAACTAGCGGAAATCCTTACCGGAGGCTTGACTAAAGCCGAATTTAGAGTATACTAATTAATGTTCTCTCCAAAATGACTAGCGCCACTAGCTCAGCTGGTAGAGCATCCGACTCTTAATCGGCAGGTCCACGGTTCGATCCCGTGGTGGCGCACCAGAGAAATCCGCTCCCTGCAAGGCCTGCAGGGTTTTTGATTTTATGCGGGGATTACGCTCCATGCTCCGCTCCCTTGGCGATTGCTTCCCTCATGTTCCGTTCGAACTCATCAACCGTATATCCTTGAACTCCAAGCAAACGGGAACGTTCCGTCGTAAGCTAAAGCTAAAGTAACAAGAGCGATCACTGCCAACTGCAGGGAAACGTCAAAGTCCTGTGGCTATCTTTGCACTTTACAGCACTCTTGGGTCCACGAGCGGCTCTGCAGTGCCCGCTCACCTTGGCGCCGGAGCTGCGTACTCGAAGGCTCCGCTAACGCGCCTAACCTCTGGGTATTCCTGCATGTGAACCCTTAGGCGCGTTCTAACGCTGCGCCTTCTGCGTGCGCGGACGCTCCTTTGCCTGAAAGGTTCGCTAAGCACTTGCAACGCTCGCTCGTTAACTTTGACGAGACCCTGCTGCCAACTGTTCGAACTTCGATGAACCCGGTCATATTGCCAAGGCCAGAGGGTTCCGCCTGCGCGGCTGCTGGCATAGGCTTTTCATAAAAAGACTATGCGGAAGAGGGAACTCGAAAGATTATGATCAAAGCAGAGGGGTTGACCAAGATCTATCCGGGCGGACAGGGGATCCAAGGGCTTTCTTTCCGGGTCAGGGAAGGGGAAGCCTTTGCTTTTCTCGGGCCCAACGGTTCGGGCAAGACGACGACGATCCGCCTGCTCATGGGTTTCATCCGACCTCAGTCCGGCAGGGCTTTCATTCACGGCTGGGACTCTTGGCGAGACGCTGCTAAAGTCAAAGAAGTAACCGGGTATCTCCCGGGTGAAATCAGCCTCCTGGAAACCATGTCAGGAGAAGGATTCCTGAACTTAATTCTGGGCATGCACGGAGGTCAGGCACAAGCCCGTGAAAAGAAAGACCAGTTGCTGGAGAGATTAGCCGTGCCCGCAGAGCAGCCAATCGGGAAAATGTCTAAAGGGATGAAACAAAAGCTGGGCGTTGTCGCAGCTTTCATGCTCAATCCCCGGATCTATATTTTAGATGAACCCACGTCCGGGCTGGACCCGTTAATGCAAAAGACTTTTGTCGAGATGATCCTGGAAGAAAAAAGCCGCGGCAAGACAATTTTCATGTCCTCTCACATGTTCCCGGAAGTTGAACGCACCTGTGACCTTGCGGGCATTATCCGGGCCGGAAAACTGGTAGCCGTGCAGAGTATGGCTCAGCTGAGACAGTCCGGGCGGCGCCTTTTCACCCTGGAAGTCGGCTCAATGGAAGACGCCGGCAGAGTAAAAGAAGGGATCGCCCGCATCGAAAACCTGCGCCTGGTTGAGGACCTGGGCAGGCATATGACCTTGGCGGTTAACGGCAGGTTAAATTCGCTCCTGGAACTGCTCGCGGGCATTAATGTCAAAGAGATCGAACGGAAAGACGCGGATTTGGAAGAGGTCTTCCTGGAGTTCTACCGCCATCCCGCTTCCGGAGCTGACGATGACGGTGACAGTCTTTGATCCGCGGGCGCCAGTGGCAGCGGCGTCAGAGTCTACGCGCTGGATATATCTACGCACTGTATATCTCTACGCGCTGGATATATCTACTCCCCGTATATATCTACTCTATGGAAACGACACAAAAAAGCAATGGATCCTTTCGGGAGAATTCGTATATAATAAATTTAACTTGCGGACGTGATTGGCAAGACAGTCCCAAGGGATGTCCGCGACAATTGAGACAGAGAAAGAGGGGTTGCTGAGGTGGAGGATTTGGCCAAACTTGACCGGGCTGTTTTAGAGAGAAGGCTGAAAAACCTGGAAGAGGAACTGGAAGAACTGGAAGAGGAAAAGAGTTTTGTCTTAAGGCAAACCGGACTGCACGTAGGCGGCGGCAAAGTCAAGCAGTATGACGCTCAAACGAAAGCCTTGCAAGAGTCAATCGCCGAGCTTCATGCTGAACTCGGGTCCCGAGCTTCGTGAAATGTGAGCCAATCGCCAGAAAGAAGTTGAGCCATTTTATCGAAAACGCTGGAAGGATGATCCAGGACAGTCATGGAAAATGCTTCGCTAGCAGCTAGGTTCATTGCTGTCACGATTGGGGCTTGGAGTGCAAAAAGCAAACTGCCGGTCGGGGTTAAGGTGACTTCGACCGGCTGCTTTTTTCGTCTTCAGGCCTCGGTTGATAGATATAGGAGAACTTGTTGTTCTTTTAGACTTGTTATATTATGTTGATAATGATGCTTGTAGCTAATGAGGTGGGGGTAATTATGCATTCTACTCATAATCTTGTTATCGAAGATGATATTGAGATAAATCAACTAGTGGCTAAATACTTGCAAAAAGAGGGATTCGAGACAAATTCCGTTTACGATGGTAGAGAAGCCCTGTCTTATATTGCCAATCAGGAATACCAACTTATAATTCTAGACTTGATGTTGCCTAAAGTTGATGGTCAGGAAGTCCTGCGCAGAATTCGCGAAAAGAAGACCATCCCGGTGATTATTCTGTCCGCTAAAGATACAGAAATGGATAAAATACTGGGTTTAGGGCTTGGGGCGGATGATTATATGACCAAGCCCTTTACGATCGGAGAGTTGATCGCAAGAGTCAAAGCTCAGCTTCGCCGGTACACGGATTTTAATCTGAATACTAATGGTGCCGAATCCAAGGTCTTGAAGCACGGCGATCTTGAGCTCGATACCGGTACATATGAGGTTACAGTGGACGGACTAAAAAAATCCTTAAGCGCCAAGGAGTTCGCCATCCTGAAACTATTCGTGTCAAATCCCACCCGCGTCTTTACCAAATCCCAGATCTTCCAAGCCGTTTGGCAGGAAGAGAGCCTGACCGATGATAATACCGTCATGGTGCACATAAGCAGGCTACGGACTAAAATAGAGAGAGACCCATCCAACCCCGTGTACATCCAGACTGTGTGGGGTTTTGGCTACAAACTGGGCGAGGGGTGTTAGCATGCTGAACCTCGCTCTTTTTCTTGTTCTCATATCCCTCGGCATCTTTCTCTTTCTACGATACTTCCATCTGCTACATCAATTGAAAAAGATAACGCAGATAACGAGGGAAATCCAGGCAGGTAATATTAATTTGCGTTACCGGCTGCGCACGCCCCAGAAGGACCTGGAGGATCTGGGCGGAGAGCTAAACAGGATGGTGGACCACTTTCAGAATGCTTTTGAACGGACCAGATTCTTAGAGGAAGAGCGCAAGAGGATGATTGCCAATATCTCACACGACCTGCGCACACCTTTGACCTCTTTACTGGGATACTTGGAAGCGTTGCAACATGACGAAACCCTGACAGTAGAGGAAAAAGAAAGGTTTCTTCTCATAGCGGCCCAAAAAGGGAAGGACTTACGGTCGTTATTGCAGGATTTTTTTGAACTGGCTAGGCTGGAAGAGGACGATTCCACACCGGAAATTCGCAGAGTTAATCTAGCGGAGATCGTGCCTGAGGTTCTCGTCGGATTGTATCCTGATTTTATGCAGGCTGGGATTACCCCTGTGGTTGGGATCCCCGATGCTCCTCTTCATGTGCGGGGAGATGCGGCCTACCTTCGGCGCATCTTAAACAACCTTCTGACCAATGCCTTGCGCTACGGCCTGGAAGGGAAGGAGATCGGTATCGGCATTCGCGAGGAAGCGGGCCTGGTCTGGATAGACGTTTGGGATAGAGGCAAGGGTATCTCGGCTCAAGACCTGCCCCATGTTTTTGAGCGCTTGTATACCGGCGAGGCTTCGAGGAATACTTCCCTCCGGGGCACCGGTCTGGGGTTGACCATCACCAAGAACCTGGTCGAAAAACAGGGCGGTCAGATCACTGTAACCAGCACACCCAATGAGAAAACAATTTTCTCTTTTTACCTAATCAAGAGTTAAACAATATTTATTTAAAAATTTAAGGATTTTGTAAGGAACTTTTAAATGGCTTGAAAGAACTGTTGTGTATACTATGCTTCGAAAGGAGTGATTTCCGTGGGCTTTTGTTTACGAACCCATCATTTGACCAAACGCTACGGAGAAAAAGCAGTAGTTCATGACATTAACCTGAGCATCAGGACTGGAGATATCTACGGTTTTTTGGGACAGAACGGTGCAGGCAAGACGACCACGCTGCGGATGCTCATGGGACTGATCCGGCCTTCGGCTGGAGAGATCGAACTATTCGGCGCAGGGTTGAAGGGTAGCAGGGCTATGGCTTTGGAGCGCGTCGGCGCTATTATCGAGTACCCAGGGTTTTATCTCAACCTGAGCGCAGCAGAAAATCTGGAGATTCATCGCCGCCTCATGGGTATGGGCAACAAGGAATGCATTGATGAGGTTCTAACTACTGTTGGCTTGCTCGATGCCAAACAACAAAAAGTAAAGAATTATTCCCTGGGAATGAAGCAGAGATTGGGAATCGCCCGGGCTCTACTTCATCATCCAGAGCTCCTAATCTTGGACGAACCGACTAACGGTTTGGATCCGGTAGGCATTAAGGAAGTCCGGCAACTCTTTCTAGATCTAGCCAGGCAACGTGGCATCAGCATTCTAATCTCCAGTCATTTGTTAAACGAGATTGAGTTGCTGGCCACCAGGATCGGGATCATTCATAAGGGAAAGCTACTGGAGGAAATAGATTACGAGGCTCTGCAGAGAAAGGCCAGGCAATATCTAGAGATAAAGGTTGATGACGAGCAGCGGGCAGCCTATATTTTAGAGCAAAAGCTCGGAGTGACCGATTATCTTGTAGCCGGACCCGGCATCTTGCACCTTTACGAACGTTTGGATCAGTCGGCGAAGGTCAACTTTACACTGGCTAGTAATGGTATCGGCGTCAAAGAGATCGTGCTGTCGGGGGATAGCTTGGAAGACTATTTCCTCAAAATCACCGGAGGTGCTAGGCTTGTTTAGCGTTTTTAATACGGAAATGATGAAGCTTAAAAATACAAAGATTCTTTGGCTGGTTCTTATTGGAGTATTACCGGCAAATCTTGTGAGCTTAATAGCCTTATTACCGAAAATAGCTCCAGCAGGTACTCCCGCAGGTATTAACCTGCAGGACATGTTTTACCGCCAGGGGCAGATGCTTACAATATGGGGGCCTGCTTTGTTTGCTCTGATGACTGGGTATATTATTGCCAGGGAATATCAGGAGCGTACGATTAATCAACTGTTTTCCTATCCGGTCGCACGAGTGAGCTTTCTCGCGGCCAAACTAGCGGCAGTGTTAGCGCTCATTGCCCTAACCACAGTGCTGTCGAGTGTGTCTGTGTTTGTGGTCGGTGCTAAATTGGTTTTCCAGCAGCACGCAGATCTTAATGTGCTATGGTTGGGAATGAGAATGAACATGATGATCTGTGCACTTTCGTTTGGTACGATTCCCGTGGCAGCAGCCCTAAGCATGGTAGGGAAGAACATTATTCCCGTCGCGGTTTTAGGAGTGTTTGTTACAGTCATCACTGCTATCGGTGAAGCTGGACATGGTAGTCAGGGCATCCTTTTCCCCTGGTTGACTCCTTACTGGCCTGTCCGACAACTAGCCCAAGGTATAGCCCAAAACTCCGGCCCGAATCCTTATGCGACGCCTGCGCTGGTGGTTCTTGCACTTACCTTCATTATCTCGCTAATCTTCTGCGTCGTATATTACGCCAGAGCGGATGTCCACAGTGGATCTTGAATGGACTTTTTGGGGGGGAGAGATGAAAAGTGACAAATGTGGTTAATAGATCGGCAGTTGATATAAACCAAGAAAAATATGTGAAAATTAGTACTTTTGTTTTGAAAATTGTGGCGCTTATAGCCATGCTGCTTGACCATTTGGAAGGAAGTTTTCCTAATACATTCCCGGTTGTTTTTGGGTGGATCGGCAGAATCGCCATACCGGTATTCATGTTCTGCGTTATTCAGGGTCTCATCCATACTGGCAATACAAGAAAGTATTTGTTCCGGCTCTATATCGGATCCGTAGTTATGTCAGTTGGAAGCTTTATCTTGCAGACATTCTTTTCCAAAGCCCAGTTTCAGATTGCAGATAATATTTTTGCGACATTCTTCTTATTGGCTGTTCTGATTACCTTGACAAAAACCAAACTAACCCCGAATAAAAAAGTGAGATTATGGATTGTCTTCATAGTGATTCAAATTATCAGCTTTCTGCTCATCATAAAGTTACAGACGGTATCCAGATCCTTCGCCTATTTAGCCAATGGGCTACTCCCAAACATTATTACCAGCCAAGGTTCTATTTTATTTTTGATGCTTGGTATTTTGATGTACGCCTTTAAAAATAACCGCCTGAAATTTTCGGTTATGTACGTTATCTTTTGCGTCTTAATGTTTGTCAGCGCGGTATTTTCTGGTTTTACAGTTCAAAATCTGTTCTATGCCAATTACCAGTGGATGATGATCATAGCCCTCCCGTTGATGCTTGCCTACAACGGCGAAAAGGGAAGAAGTCTAAAATATTTCTTTTATGCGTTTTATCCTTTGCATACTTGGATTTTGTTCTTAATCGCAAACTTTGTACAAAGGAAATAAAAATAAATTGTCGTTTCAGTTCGGGTTGTAAGTATCTCTTCGATGACAATTAAAGTAAACCCGATAATGAATTCCTGATAAAAGGGACCGTCTAATCTTGGGAGGCGTATTGTATTGAAAAGGAAATTCTCCCTAGCAGGCTTATTGCTTATTATGTTCCTTTCCATAGGTGCCGGGTGGGGAGGGTGGCAGTTACTTCTGGCCCGTACGGGACCGGCAGTGCAACTGCTGCCATCAATGGTCCGTAACCGCCTGGCAGCGTGCGGTGGCACCTATGTGCCACTGTCCGAAATGCCGCCAATGATGCTAAGGGCAGTGGTTTCCACCGAAGATAATAGCTTTTGGAGCAACCCCGGTATTGATCCAGCAGGTATTGCCAGGTCTCTCGTGGCTGATGTTACTACTTTTAGCCTCGAACAAGGAGGCAGTACCATAACACAGGAACTTGTTCGTAATATGCTGCTCAACCCTAAAAAGACCCTGGGGCGCAAGATTAAGGAAATGCTTCTCGCCCTGGTCGTCACGCATTATTATTCAAAAGATGCCATTCTGGAAATGTATTTGAACGAGATCTACCTTGGGCATGGAGCCAACGGAGTGGAACTGGCGGCAAGGATCTATTTCAACGCTACACCGGACGCCATGTCTCCAGCCCAGTGCGTGATGCTAGCGGGACTCCCTCAGGCACCATCCCTCTACGATCCACTGGTAAACTTGCATGCAGCAAGAGAAAGGCAACGGGAAGTTCTTGATAGCATGGTGCAATCTAGATATATCAGTGCGGCAGAGGCCGATCAGATTTATGCCAAGCCCCTAGGGCTATCCCGCTAGACCTCGCGTAGGTTGAGTATCCCGGCCCGCTCAGACTTGGACTATTTTCCGGACATCCGGTGCAGGGCTCCGGGCACATTCACAGTCGGCCAGCAGATCCTGATGGGCGGAGGTGTAGCAACAGACAAAATCCGTAAAGGCTAAGCTGGCCCGGTTGGGCTTTTTGTCCTTGTGCCAGACGATAGCAAACTGCCGCTCCATGACGAAGTCCGCCACCCGCAATACCTTAAGCCGGCCGCAGGCCACCTCCCATTCCAAAGTCAGCGCGGAAGCAATCCCGAGACCGAGACCGGAAGAGACTAGGCGTTTGATAGCTTCCGGACTTTCCAGTTCCATAAGAATTTGGATAGGCAAGCCCCTTTGGGACATAAGTGTGCGGAAAACCTTGCGGGAGTTGGACCCCGGTTCGCGCAGGATGAAGGGTTGAGTGGCAAGTTGGGCAGCCGTGATTTCTTGACCGACAAAGGGATGGTCAGGTCCGGCGATCACGACCAGGTGATCGTTGAGAAAAGGCATCATGCTGCAATCCGAGGCATGGGCCAGGTCCCGTTCCACCAAGGCCATGTCAACTTGATTCTTGAGAATCTGTTCTTCCGCCCACTCAGTGTTGCCCATTTTAAAAGACACTTCCAGTTTCGGAAAATGCCGGCGAAATTCCGTCAGGAGTTGGGGTACGTAATACGTGCCCAGAGTCGAGGAAGTGCCAATGATGAGTTCGCCCGTGTTAAGGCCGCGGTAGTCGGCCAACATGTTTTCGGCCTGTCGCTCCGCCGCAAAAATCTCTTCCGCATACCCTTTAAGCTGTGCACCTGGCTCTGTCAGGTAGAGTTTCTTACCGATTTGCTCGATCAACTCCACACCGGTTTCCTCTTCCAGTTTGCGAACTTGGACCGAGACCGCTGGTTGGCTGATATGCAACTCCTCGCTCGCTTTGGAAAAGCTGAGACACTGGGCCACATAATAGAACACCTTAAGTTGATGCAAGTTCAAGGGTCTCACTCCTTCATCAGTTATCCCGAAAGTTTATCAATACCTTCGTACCTTTTGCTGGTTTTTGAACGGTCGGACCAAAAATTCTGGAACTGTTTTGGTTAGCTTCGGATGCATTTGTGATTGAAACCACACTCCGGCGAGATTCGGTCTGATACACTGGAAACAGCACCGTTGCGGGAGGATATGACCATGGAAGAAAGTGCCCGGAGCTATAGTACCCAGAACTATAGTGCCCAGAACTATATCATAGAACACTGCCGGCCGGGCTGTCCCAAAGCCGCCAGGTCTTGGCGGGACTTAAACGAACGCTTGCGCCCGGCCCTGGAAAGATTGGCGCTCGGGGAGAAACTCAAAGAAAAGTTCCCGCGGATTCTTTACCATCATTTGCCTAAGATTGGGATCTCCGCTTGTCCGAACGGTTGCTCCCAGCCCCAAATCAGGGACATCGGCGTGATGGGTTTTATAAAACCTCGCTTTGAAGCGGAATTGTGCACGGATTGCCGGATTTGCGCCGGTGTTTGCCTGGAGGACGCGATTGATTTTGAGTCCGGCAGCTTCCGCCTTGACCCCGAGTCCTGTCTGGGCTGCGGGGACTGTATCCGCAGCTGCCCGTCCGGCGCTTTGCGCAAAGGAGAAAGCGGTTGGAAGCTGCTTCAGGGCGGAAGAGTGGGCAGGCACCCCCGCTTCGGGGAGCCGAGCGGACAAGTGGTAACTGATGAGGAGGCGCTCTCTTGGGTCCTCGCGGTTCTGCGCCGGTATCTGGCCGACAGCGGACCGGGAGAGCGCCTGAGCCATTACTTGGAACATCATCTCATCAAACCCTGATCTTCCGGTCTCGATCCCTGACTCGGGGTCTCCGGCCCCATCAGCTGGTTTCAAAGAGAAGTACTCTCAAGGAAAGATCGCAGATACTCTCAGGGACAGATGCCTTCAGAGAGAGCCTCTCTCGGCCCTGGCATGGATCCAGCCGCTCAGTACGTTCAAATCGGGAATCGTAATCTCTTTTTTCGCAACATGGATGATTTGGCTCTGTTTCAGTTCTCCCAGAATACGGCTGACTGATTCCCGGGCCAGGCTGCACATGGCCGCCAATTCGGTGGCCGACAAAGGAATGGAGATCTGTACTCCCGCCGGGGTTTCCTGCCCGTGGGCATGGGCCAGGGCGAATAATTTAGCTCCCAGGCGCAGGCGGGCGTCGCCCAGGGAGAGGTTCTTAATTTGTCGGTAGCTCCTGCGCAAGTCGAGAGCCAAACTCCGGTAAAACAGCCAGAGCAAAGCGGGATGGGTTTGCAGGAATTGTTTTAAGGATTCCGTGTCCAGGCTGAGCACGTCACAGTTCTCCAAAGACAGCGCGGCCTGGGGATAGGGTTTGCCGTCAAGGGCGACTTCCGGAAAGAAAGTGGAGGGGCTGAGAACGCGCAGGATCTTCTCACTGAACTCAGTGGTCAGGAGCAGCTGAATGCGACCGTTCAGTAAGACAAAGACGGCGGTGGGGTCATCCCCCGAAAAGTAAAGATATTGTTTGGGCGCATAGCGGCGAACCCTGCCGTGTGTCAGCCAGAAATCAAAAAACTCACCCGGAAGATCTCCCCAGAAGGGGACCTCTTCCAAAGCTTGGCGGATTTGACTTTCGTTAAGGACTCCGTGTCCAGACATTAGTATACCTCCGGCGCTGTAAGCGGTACTCCTCAAAGTCGAGGCTTTTTTAATATTTAACGTCTGTTTCTGTTTAATTTCTACTTTCTCTATTTCTCTATTTCGTGCTAAGTCCGGAAATTCCTGCCCCGTCCACAGGGAAGAGCACATCTTTTTCCGCTCCGTCTCGGCGAATGGATACACTGCGTCTCGGCGAATGATTGTCTGTTTCTGATTTCGAATCCGTCTGCGGTTGGGAAGAGAACGGATTTGCCCATTGATACCCACCCATGGTATAGGGGCAAGTCTAAGAAAAATGACATGTTCTTAACGATGTCAGAGCTCCTTTGCTCAGAAAGCGGCACAGGCCCGGATTTGTCGTTCGCATAAATTCAAGAAAAACTATATGCTTACTATAATAAAGAAAGTGTGTACAAAGGGGGTAAAGGATATGAGTTCTCTGAAAGAACGCAAGGTTGCGGCCAGACAGACAACCTCTTCCCGCGATGTCGAATGGGTGCCGAGCATTTGCAATTTTTGCTCTACGGTCTGCAACGTTCGTGTAGGCGTAAAAACTATTGACGGGAAAAAAACCGCGGTCAAGATCGAAGGAAATCCGAACAGTCCCTTGAATCGCGGCAAGACCTGTGCCCGCGGTCAGGCGGGCCTGCGTCAAACTTATGATGCCCAGCGCCTGACGATTCCCTTGATCCGCGTTTCCGGCTCGAAAAGAGGAGAATGGAACTTCCGTCCCGCTTCTTGGGAGGAAGCTTACGGCTACGTCATGAGCAAGCTGGAGGAGCATCAGGTCCGACCGTGGGAGATGAGTATGGTCGGCGGCTGGACTTCCTGTGTCTTCTATATGCCTTTGGCTTTATCTTTCGTATTCTCCACTGGGATTCCCAATATCGTCGCTTCACCGATGCAGCAGTGCGTCGCCGCCGGGCATTTCGGCAATGATCTGGTCACAGGCAATTTCAATTTTCACGATGAGGTTTTGGCTGACTTCGAAAACGCCAAATACATTCTTTTATCCATGACGAATTCCGGCGTGGCGGCTGCTTCCACAAGTCGCTTGGTCCGCTTTGCCGAAGCCAAGAAACGGGGGGCAAAGGTGGTCGTCCTCGATCCCCGTCTTTCCGAAACGGCCGCCAAAGCAGACGAATGGCTGCCGATCAAACCCGGCACAGACGGTGCTTTCTTTCTCGCCCTGATTCACATCATGCTGCGCAAAGACCTTTACGACGAAGAGTTCCTGATCAAGCACACGAATATGCCTTTCTTGGCGCTGGAAAACCAAGGAATGGTCGTGCCTCTGATGGAGAGCGACGAACAAGGCTTTCCCACTTCGTTCCGGGTTCTGGACCGGATCAGCGGTGAAGTGCGTCAACTTCCGGGTTACAGCAACACCAATGCCGTGGACAAGGAAGGGAAAAACCTGGTGCCGGCCCTGGAAGTCCCTCCGGGTTTTACCCTTGACGGCCATAAAGTGAAGA
This sequence comes from Peptococcaceae bacterium CEB3, assembly GCA_001029295.1. GTDB lineage: Bacteria > Bacillota > Desulfitobacteriia > Desulfitobacteriales > Desulfitobacteriaceae > Acididesulfobacillus. The sequence goes on from LDXJ01000064.1 coordinate 443,131, forward strand.
CGATCTTTCAATATATGTTGGAACAGACGGCGAAATTTACCCCCGCCTGGGCGGAACAGGAAACCGGTCTGCCGGCGGCGACTATCGAGCGGATTGCCCTGGAATTCGGCCAAACCCGCCCCGCTTTGGTGGATCCGGGTTGGCATGGCGCGCGTTATGAAAACATCCTCAACACCCGCAGGCTGCAGGCAGTCCTTCAGGCCCTGGTGGGCGGCTTTGACACCCCGGGGGGCTGGTTGATGTCCGGAGAATATCATGAAAAACTGTTGGCTTTCCTTAAAGCCAAGCAGGAGGGAAAAGAAGTTCCGGTCTTGAGTCTGCCCGGCTTGCAGTTTCCCCTGACGGCAGCGGGAAAATTCTTTAACCCGGCCGAATGGTCCCATGGCCACCCTTCTTTTGCCATGGCCAAATCTATGGCGGATAAAGCGGAAGGCAAGCCGGGTGTCATTTTTCCCGCTTTCTCCGATTACGGCTTGGAGGAGGCAGTGGAAGGGAAGCTCATGTTCAACGGGGAGCCCTATCGCATTAAGGCCCTTTTGATGAATGCCGCCAACCCCGTGCGCCATTTCTATCCGGATACCCGTTGGAAAAACATCCTGACTCATCCCAATATGGGTCTTGTCGTAGCTATAGATATTGTTCCATCCGATACGGCGGCTTATGCCGACGTGATCCTGCCCAATCAAAATTATATTGAGCGAGACGAGCCGTTCCTTTATGGGGCCGGTCCCGCCACAGATCTCGCCCTCACGACCCGGTTCAGTGCCGTGGAACCTCAGCCCCAGACTAAGGGCACCGCTGACATCCTTTTCGAGTTTGCCATAGGTTTCGGCGCTCTGGACAAATTCATGGAGACGATTTCCGCTTTCTCAGGCTATGATCTGGCTGAGATTAAAGAGGAGGTCGGCAAGGCGACGAACGGTGAACAAACCTTCACCCAAGCAATCCGCAGCGTATCGTTCAAGCATCATGCCCGTAACCTCGGCCTGACCCCTGACCAACTGGAGAAGACCCTGCGCGAAAAAGGCGTCCTGGTGGTGGAAGCCAAAGAAAAACTAATGGAACACGCGGCGATTTGCCGGCAGCTGCCCGTGCCGACCCCGTCCGGCCGCATCGAAATCTACTCACTCCTCTTGGCAGGGTTTGTCCGGCAGGAGGGCTATCGGATCAACTGGGATCCGGGGCTGGTCTATATGCCGCCGGCATTGAATCAAGAGAAGAAGCCTGATGAGTTCTTCTTCACGTACGGGAAAACACCGACCGTTTCCTACGCCTCGACCAATTCCAACAACCCCATTCTCATGGCTCTGTCCAAGGCCAAAGAGGATGAATTCATGGGGCTGTGGATTCACCCCCAAAGAGCGAGCCTCTTGAACATCATGACCGGCGATACAGTGACGGTGGAAAACTGTCTCAGCGGGCAAAAAGTTCAGATCAACGCTTTTGTCACAGAAATGATCCGGCCGGACACCGTGTTCATGTCCTCTTCCTTCGGCACGGAGAACCCCTTGCTGAAGTACAGTTCAGGTGTGGGTACGGCTCTCAACCGACTCGTTCCCTACCAGGTCGAGCCGATCGTCAGTGCTTTCAAAACCCAGGAATTTACCGTGCGCGTTACGAAGTAAGGGATAGAAGTAAGGGATAAAGGGGGAAAAGAGCATGTCACGTTATGGCATGGTGATCGATTTGCGCTCCTGTGTCGGCTGTCAGGCCTGCAGCGCAGCCTGTGCCTTGGAAAATCAGACACCTTACTGGTCTGACAAATGGCGGACCAAAGTGATGGATATACAGAAAGGCGAGTACCCCAGCACAGGCCGCTATTTTGTTCCCACGATTTGCATGCACTGTGAGGAGCCTGCCTGTATGACCGTCTGCCCGTCCAAAGCGACCTTCAAGAGTGACGAGGGCTTTGTTTTGGTCAACTATGACACTTGCCTGGGTTGCAAGGCTTGCATGGCTGCCTGTCCTTACGGGGCCCGTTATGTCTACGACAAGAAAGACGTGGCCCAGGAGAAAGAGGTTTACGGCGAGGCCAGCCAGCATAAAAAAGTGCATGTGGATAAGTGTACGTTTTGCCAAGATCGCGTCACCCGCGGTCTGGAACCTGCCTGTGTCTCAACCTGTCCCACGCTCTCGCGCCAGTTCGGCGATTTGGATGATCCGACCAGCACGGTAGGCAAAGCAGTCTCCAGTGGGTTGGCTAAACCTTTGCGCCCGGATTTGGGTACGAAGCCGCGTGTCTACTATATCTATTGAGCATGGTTTATGTATACCCAAGAAATTCCCTATGTACCATGGAAATTCGAAGGAGGGATTGATTTATGGCCCAGCCTATGCATGTTGAACGGCAAGAAGCTTACGAATGGCCGGTGTCCGTCTATTTGTTCTTCGGCGGCTTTGGGGGAGCCTTAATGGCCCTGGCTTTCATCTTTCACTTCTTTGCGGCGACCCAAACGATGATTCCCCTGACCGTCGTCTCCGCTCTGGTCTTGTTCGCCCTGGCCGGTGCCTTTCTCGTCTTCTTTGACCTGGAAAGGCCGATCAACGCGATTTTTTCCCTGAATAATTTTACGAAATCAGGAGTCTCCTGGGACGTCATTTTGATCGGTCTGAACTATGTGGCCGGAATCCTGTTTGTCCTGCCGCAATTTGCCTACGTCCCCGCTCTGAGCGGGATTAGCCAGGCTCTGACTCCCTACCAGGTTTTCTTCGGTGCCATAGCCGCTCTGGCAGGATTCTTGTTTCCCATCATTTCGGGCGGGCTCTTGGCGGCCCCCGCTTCCATCCCCCTCTGGCATACCCCGGCACTGCCTTTGCTCTTTCTGATTACAAGTTTCGAGTTGGCCTTGGCTTTTCTCGGCAGCCTCTTTCCGGTCTCCGGTACGCTCTACACCGTACTGGCCGGAGGGATCTTCGCTTTGTCACTCCTGGCATTCGGCATTTCCCTGGCTTATCTTGAGCACACGCATAACGGACCCGTGGAGGCCACGGAAGGAATGCACCGCATGTTAAAAACCCCCCGTTTTCTTCTGCTCTATCCCCTCATCGGGCTGCTTTTCCCGCTGGTGCTCAGTGCTTACCTTGTTTTTGGCGGCTTAGAGAGCACCTGGGCCATGCCGGCACTGACAGTTGCCCTTTTCCTGGGCGGCTTTGCCCTGCGCAACTGCCTAGTCCTCAACGGCATTGAGACCTATCCTTGGCCGTATTGAGGCTTGGTCCCCGGGAGACCGGAGTTCGTGCCGGAGTTGGGGATAAAACCTAAATTCCACTAAAAGATGCCATGCAGTCGAGCCCGCATGGCATTAGTTTTTTGGAGGAATTTGATTAACTTGTCACGGGTAAGTCACGCACTGTGCCTAAATCCCATGAGACTCCACCCGCTGGCGATAATCAAGAAGCGTACTCTCAAAAATAAAGCGGCGGCCCAACGGCGACCGCATAGAGGCCACTTGTGAACGATTATTGAAGGCTTAGCATAATTATGATAATATTAAGCTAAACTGTTTAAGGGGTGAACATCATGCCAAATATAAGGCCGGTATCCGATTTGCGAAACCACTTTGCCGATATATCAAGGACTGTTCACGAAAGCTCCGAGCCCGTTTTTCTCACGAACAATGGTTATGGCGACATGGTTGTCATGAGTATGGAGGCTTATGAACGCCACCAGTTTAACAGCGAGGTATATGTCAAACTAAAGGAAGCTGAGCTCGAAGCAAAGACCTCCGGCAAGCGTTTTACGCATAGAGAGGTGTTTTCCGACCTGCGGCGTAAGCTGCAGGAGAAGGCGGCGGAGGATGTATAAGCTTTTGTATCTGCCCGTTGAAGCCGCACCCCACGGTCCCGACCCTGACCTTGATTTGGTTCGTGAATTGAGGTAACATGCAAGGGAGAACCCGAAGGGTTGCTCCCTTGCTTAAATTGGAGTGGTTAGAATGCCCCAGCAGACGGCCTATGGTTGTCTCTATTGTCATACGGCGGCCAGTTTCAAAGGGGACACCGCCCGTATGCCCAAAACCTGTCCTACTCTCACTCATCAAGAGATCGCAGGGGATGTTCAGGTTTACCGGGAAGAACCTTTAAAGACGCTGATGCGGACGGCTGATCGGACTCCTTTTACGCCGGACGGAGTCTTGCGTAACCGGGTCGAGGAACTCATTTTTTTCGCTCAGGAGATGGGATACCATAAGATCGGCATAGCGTTCTGCGTCACGCTCATGCCGGAAGCACAGACCTTAGCCAAGCTCTTGCGGGGGGAGGGCCTGGAAGCGGTCCCCGTCTGTTGTCGGGTTGGCGCCGTCGATTACAGCGAAATCGACTTACCCAAAGCCCACCCGGAGCGCTTCGCGGCCATTTGTAACCCGGTGGCCCAGGCCAAGCTTCTTAATCTGGCGCAGTGTGACCTGGTCGTGCAAGTGGGGCTATGCCTCGGCCACGATATCATTTTGCAGCAGACATGCCAGGCACCGGTCACGACCCTGGTAGTCAAAGACCGAGTTCTGGATCATAACCCGGTGCGCGCCTTGCGGGGGTGACTGCTGAGGAACTTGGCAGTGGCAACTCTCCCCAGTTCCCTTTGGGCGCCCTGCGAACCAATGCGGCGGACTATTGGGGATGCGCCGGCGCCGTGGTGAGTGTGCCGTGCGGGTGACAGATGACCCGTTGCGGACTATTTTTGAGATAGGCCCCAATGCCCGGGTGCGTAGCGCCTGTAGAGGGCAAATAGCGCAGACCGCGCAAGCCCGTAAGGCAGCAGAAAACGTTCCCCGGGCATGCGTGCGGGCAGACAGGTGGATTCCGAGCCCCGCTTCCTAAAGGTCGGACAGAACCCATGGAACGGGGCCGTTTCAGAAATGAAACCGGGGTTTGCTTAGAAATGAGCACACCTTCCGAACTAGAAAAGGAGGCTATACCTAGCTATGCAAAAAATTCGAGTGCAAGATGCCGTCGGTTCCGTTCTCATTCACGATTTGACTCAGATTCTCCCGGGTGAGAGCAAAGGACCGCGTTTCAAGAAAGGACATATCGTCCGGGAGGAAGACATCCCCGTCCTCCTCAGCATGGGCAAAGAGAACCTTTATGTTTGGGACCGGACGGAAGGGCTGGTCCATGAAAATGAGGCCGCCGAGCGGCTGGCCCGGGCAGTGGCCGGCCCCGGACTGCACTTGAGTGAGCCCAGCGAGGGAAAAATCACGCTCACGGCCGAGTATGCCGGGTTGCTAAACGTGGCGGAAGAGACGGTTGACGACTTAAATTCGATGGAGTATATCGTCCTAGCCACCTTGCACAGCCATCGCCCGGTGGAAAAAGGGGCTAAGGTGGCCGGAACGAGGGTTGTGCCCCTGATGATTGAGGAAAGTATCCTGGCGGAAGCGGAGAGAGTGGCTCAGGCTCACAGCGGTCCCGTGCTGGAGGTGAAACCGCTGCGCTCCTGGAAAGTGGGCGTCGTCACGACTGGAAGCGAAGTCTATCATGGCCGGATCAAGGACAAATTTGGCCCGGTGGTTCGGGCGAAGATCGAAAGCTGGGGTTCGACGGTAATAGGCCAAAGTTTTGCCGACGACGACATTCCTATGATCCAGGAACGCATTCGCGAACACCTGGATAACGGCGCGGAAATGGTCCTGGTCACCGGCGGCATGTCGGTCGATCCGGACGATGTGACACCCACGGCCATCCGGGAGCTGGGCGGAGAGCTGGTCACCTACGGGTCTCCCGTTCTCCCCGGGGCCATGTTCTTGCTGGCTTATTTGGGCGATATTCCCGTCATGGGGCTGCCCGGTTGTGTCATGTATTCCAAAACGACGGTTTTCGACCTTGTGGCTCCCCGGGTTTTGGTCGGAGAACACTTGACCAAACGCGATATTGCCAAGCTCGGCCACGGCGGGCTTTGTCTGGAGTGTAAGGTCTGCACTTATCCTCATTGCCCGTTCGGAAAGTGAACTTGGCTCACTTTAACGGCTTTTAGAAGGACATGGCTGGGCGCGAGCGGTTGGAGCCAAATGTTATCGAAACCGGCGGCTTCGAGGAGAGAACTCCATTCCTCCGTAGACTTACGGTCGGCGAGCGGGGGACCCATGGGGGTCTCCTTTTTTTGCCATTCGATAATCCAGATCCGGCCCCCGGCCGAGAGAACGCGCGACGCTTCCCGCAGGTAGGCCAACGGATCCCTAAGTTCATGCAGTACGCCGGCGATCAGGACGATCGCCACGGATTCCGCAGGCAGGGGAACGCTTTCGTCTTCAGCCTGATGAATGCGGATCCGCTCTCTGACCTGCCGCTCCTCTGCTCGGGCCGCCAGAACCTTCAGTCGTTCCGGCTCTATATCCACTGCGTCGATCCTACCCAGGGGACCTACCATCTCCGCGGCCCTGATGGCAAAGTAACCGAAACCGCAGCCCAGATCTGCCAGAGAATCGCCCGGCTTAAGACCGAAATGCTCGAGGATCTGCCGGGAGGGAAGGAGTTTTTCTCTTTCAGCAAAGTTCATCAAATGGTTATGGTTATGGTTGTGTTTGTGACTGTCCATAGGCATGAGCGAAGCCTCCCAACTTCAACAACTTTAGAATATCTTTATCACCCGATTTATCACCTGATTTATCACCTGAGCAGCGCCCTGGCGATGAGGTGAAGATCCTGCACGGTCCGGCAGCGGTACACTCCCTTGCAATAGGGGCGGTAGGATGACAAGGCATTGTCTCTTTCCAGCCATTCCGGGGGATTGAGGGGGTTGAGCCAGAGGATGCCGCGCACGTTTTGTTCAATCTCGGCCAAGTACTCGGCTTGAGCGGGCCGGAAATTATTTTTGCCGTCGCCGAGGATGAGGAGGGTGGAAAGCGCGGAGATCTCCGGCAAGACGTTTTCCGCTACCTGCCGGAAGACTTGGCCGTAATCCGAAAAACCCGAACTGGCCTTGCTTGACCAGGTTTCGATGGCCGGGGAGAGGTCCTGCAGATCGTTGTCCCAGATCTCGGCGGGAACATCCCACAAAGTGTCTATGAAAAAAAAGAGACGGACGCGGCGGAAATTGGCGCGAAGCCGGGCGACCAAGAAAAGCAGAAACTCGGCGTAAGGCGCGACAGAGTTCGACACGTCACAGAGGACAACAAGTTCCGGGATCCGCGGGAGTCTGCGGTGGTAATGCAGATGAAAAGCGCGGCCATCATTGCGGGAAGCCTCGCGGACTGTCGCCAGGAGATCGAGAGTGCCCCGGCGGGCAGGGGAGAAGCGCCAGCCCGGCCTCACTGCCAGCCTGCGGCCCCACTGACGGATAGCCGTCTGCACCAGAGTTCTTTCCTCGGCCGTGAGCCCCAAAAGGGGTTTATGCTGCCAGGATTCCCGGCGCAAGGATTCCCAACTATTGTCCAGTTCAATGTTGCGGATTTTCAGTTCCCGGCGCAGAGCTTCCGCCAGGGACTCCAAATGGTTTCGGGCCTCTTCAAAGTCGTCGGCGGTCGTTTGCCCCCGGCTGAAGGCCAGTTCCTGAGCGTTGAGCCAGGTGTGGGCCCCTGCCTCTCCCAGAAGCTGTTTCACCGTCTCTTCCAGGGCCACCTCGGGTACGGTCCGGCTCCACCCGGCTAGAAGGGCGCGCACCTTGGCTAAAGAAGGCCGGCCCGCACTGAGACTAACCCCGCCGCTGCCCCGGCCCTGTCCCAGTCCCCCAGGGCCCGGGGCTTGAGCAGAAGACGAACCTGGGTCCCCTTTTTGTCCCTCTTCTTTTTCCTCTTCTGGGGAGGCTTGGTTAAAAACGGCCTGCCAAACCAGTTCGAAAGCGTTCGACTCCTGGGACCTATGAATGAGGGTAGCCCGCAAGACCTGTTTCTCAGGTAATTGGGGAAAACGGCGAAGCGCTGTGAGCGCCTCGCCGAGATCCTGGGTTGAGACAGGAACGACATAACGGAGGGCGCTGGCGAAGAGAAGAAAGTGCCAACCGTCCATCTCAAGTAACCTCGGCCGTGCGCGCCGCTTCCGTCTGCCATTGCTGCAGGCGTTCCTCCAGTTTGGCCAAATCTTTGGGATATTTGAGCAAGACGGCCAGGGTGCCGGCCAATTGGTCGAGCACAAGCTGTTTTTGGTGCAGGGCATGCAGAGCTCGGGCAAAATCGAGACTTTCCGAAACACTGGGAAGTTTGCGCAGAGGGAGCTTGCGCACTTTAGCAACGAATTCCGCTACGTCATCCAAAAGGTTTTCGGTGACCTCGGGACATTGCCGGCGCAAGATAGCCACTTCCCGCTCCAAAGTGGGATATGCCAGATTGAGATTGACACAGCGCCGCCGCAGAGCATCACTGAAATCCCGGGCATTATTGCTGGTCAGGATGACGACCGGCTTGTGTTTTGCTTTTATCGTGCCCAATTCCGGAATAGTTACTTGAAATTCCGCCAATAATTCCAAGAGGAAGCTTTCAAACTCTTCATCACTTTTGTCTAGTTCGTCGATGAGCAGCAATACGGGTTCCGAGGCCCGAATCGCCTGCAGTAAAGGGCGCGCCAGGAGAAATTCCGGTCCGAAGAGATCTGTTTTAATCGCCTCCCAATTTTCCGTTTTCGCTGCCTGGAGGCGCAATAACTGTTTGGCGTAATCCCAATCGTATAAAGCCTTAGCCGTATCCAACCCCTCGTAGCACTGAAGCCTGAGCAGGCGCCTGCCCGCTGCTCTGGCCAAGGCCAGGGCCAGTTGAGTTTTGCCAACCCCGGCGGGACCTTCGATAAGACAAGGCTTTTCCAGAGCCAAGGCCAGAAAGAGGGTCGTCGCCGGCTCTTCGTCCAACAAGTAACCTTCTTCGGCCAAGGCTTCGAGCAGAGCCACTGGTGAATGCCACATTTCGCTAACCTCCCCGGCATCCTCATCAGGCTGAGAATCATTTAGAGAACCTACGCTGGAAAACCTCGGAATTCGATTCCGGGAATAAGAGCGCTGCCCTCAAAAATTCATGCACCATGAGCTTACTTGTTATTTTAGCATTGACTGAGCCCGGAACCAAGCGTCACAAAGGGCCCTTTTCCGGTTTCCGGCGCCTGTATAGACCGGCGGGAGGCGGGAAAAATAGGTTCAGCCTGAGCAAAAAGGAGGCCAATATGGGAGCACACAAAAAAGTTTCCCGTCCGAAATCCCCGGTGACGCTCCGAGATCCTCACTACTCGGAGTTTGATACGCAGAAAGAGCGCAACATCCAAGCGGCGCATAAGCCCAACCACAAATAAGGGGCGAGGGGAGTATGAGCGACAGAGTTCATACTCCCCCTCTTTCAATAAATTAAGATTAACTCGCAGATGCTGGTATTATTGGTCGAACTTGTCCTGCACCTATCGAGCAATACTCACCCCTATACTTGATTTAACACAACTCTATTGGAGACCGAGACGTTTCAGTTTCTTCCATAAACCGGTACGGGTAATACCGAGATAGTCGGCCAAGGCCGTTTTGTTACCCTTGAATTCCCGCAGCAGCATCTCCAGCCTGTCGCGCTCCGAATCGGACGAAAAAGCCGGACTCGCGAGATCGCCCGGAAGGTCGTTTTCGCTAATCCAGGCCTCCTCGACGAAAACAAAGAGCCGGTTAATGACATTCTGCAGCTGTCGAATATTTCCCGGCCAAGTGTAATTGAGAAAAGTGCGCTTGGCCCCGGCAGACAGGTGTTTAACCGGAACACCGTGCGTTTGCGCCAGGTCCTGAAGCAGATGTTCCGCGATTTCGACAACATCCGTGCCCCGTTCGCGCAGAGGGGGGAGTTTGATCTCAATTGCATTGAGCCGATAGAGCAGATCCGCTCGAAACTGACCCTTTTGCACCATTTCATCCAGCCCGCGGTGCGTAGCGGAGATGATGCGGACGTGCACCGGGATCGGTTTAGCGGAGCCCAGAGGTTCCACCTCTTGTTCCTGCACGACCCTAAGAATCTTGGCCTGTAATTCCGGAGACAATTCCCCGATCTCGTCGAAAAAGAGGGTACCCCCATCGGCCAAAAGGATTTTTCCTTTCCTGCCTCCTCGCACTCCGCCGGTGAAAGCCCCGTCCTGGTAACCGAATAACTCAGATTCCAAAAGATTACCCGGGATGGCCGCCGAGTTGACCACGATGAAAGGACCGGGGGCGACGGCGCTCGATTCGTGAATCGCCTTGGCAAAAAGTTCCTTCCCGGTTCCTGTTTCACCTGTGAGCAGGATGGGAAAGTCATATTTGGCGGCGGTGGCTGCCTGGCGAATTGTTTCCCGAATGGCGGGGGAGGATCCCACGATATGCCCGAACCCTTGCGGGACGGCAGCGTGCCCCAAAAGACTGCGCCCGCGCTTCTTTTCTGCGGCTTCCAAGTGTGCCTGGGAGAGGATTAGGGACAACTGCTCGCAAGCCGCCCGGAAAATTCCGGCAAAGGAATGGGACAAGGCTTGTTCATCAGAGGTTAGGGCCACGAGAGCCGCTATAATCTCGCGGTTCTCATTTTCCACCGGGGCATAGAGAATGGCGGTAAACCCGCTCCCGCCCAACTCTTTTTCGATATTTTCGCAGTGTGGATCGGCGAGATTGAAGGCGACAATACTCTTTGAAGAAAGCATTTCCCGGATCCCACCGCTTGCTCGCAACGGTTCCCAATTCCCAGCCGCAAGGGGGATTTTCCCCACTTGGGTGATCCGGCGGCGCAGGTTTTTCCTTTGATCGAGTAAAAAAAGGCCCACTTGCCCCGCCTTAGCTAGGTGGAGCAACTGTAAGCAGTATTGGCAGAGAAAATCTTCCGGGGGTTCACCTTGAATGTTCGTCATGACTGTTTGCAGCAAAATCGCGTTGGCCCGCGCCTGATATTCGCGTTCCATAACTGCACCGGCCTGAAAAAAGGCGGATGCGACGTGTTGGGCCAGTAACCTGGTCAGCAGGGCATCCTCGAGGTCAAAGCGGTCGGCCTCGGTACTGCCAAGGAGGATGGCCCCAACCACCCCTTGATCGAACACAATCGGTACCCGCAGAATGGAGCGGAAGCCCGAATCGTATAGTTTTGGGTCTTCGTCAAAAGAAAATTTGGCCGGGGAAAAGTCTTCGACCAGGTGAGGACGAAGGTGGGAAAATATCCAACCCAGTCCGGTGTGGCGAATGGTGGAGTAAGCCGTGCGGACGACCCCGACGATGTCGAGCCCGATGGAATATTCGTAAACATAGTTACGCAAGCGCCGGTCGACCCGCAGCATGTCCAACCTTTCAAAACTTAAAGCCTTTTGCACTATGGCGGCAATCCGCTTGGTAACGGACGCCGGTTCGGTGGGCAAATCCTCCAGGATTTCCTCCAAAGCGGGCGGCAGCAGGGTCAAGGTATCGGGGCTTTCGCTGACCAAGAGCAGTTTATTCGGACTGCCCGCCACTCTGAACAGCGTGGCAAATAATACTTGACCATCGGGTCGCACCCAAAAGCGCAAAGGGTCGTCATTTTTGTCCTGAGTTAAAGGACGGCTCTCCGCCCAGAGAGCCGAGAAGTAAGCCCAGGAATCTCCCGTTTCCGGGAAAAGAGTCTCCGCAAGCTGATTGCGGGAAATCATCTTACCGCCTTCGTCGAATTTGATGACGGCATAAGGAAATTGGCGCAGGGGGTTATCGTGCATGTTGTCGTCTTCTCCTAGCGGGGAAATACTTACCCCCTAAATTTGAATCAAATGGGCAAAAAAATGCCGAAATTATCGCTGTAAACCGGTAGGAAAACAAAAAAGAACCTCGGTAAAGAGTATACGCCAATAGAACGCCAATTTCCAGTCTCTGAAGGGTTTGTGAATGTTATCTTGATCACTTTGCCCTTTACAGCACTCTTGGGTCAACGAGCGGCTCTGCAGTGCACGCTCACCTTGGCGCCGGAGCTGCGTACTCGAAGGCTCCGCTAACGCGCCTAACCTCTGGGTATTTAAGCAGTGGAATCCAAATGCTGCTGCCCTGTCGGGCGCATTTGGCGTCAGTCCGCACCGTGGGACTGACGTCTTAGGCGCGTTCTAACGCTGCGCCTTCTGCGTGCGCGGACGCTCCTTTGCCTGAAAGGTTCGCTAAGCACTTGCAACGCTCGCTCGTTAACTTTGACGAGACCCTGTCCCCATGCCCGTATCCGGTTGATGCCTTGGGCGAAATGAGATATACTGTCAGGCAAGACGTAATTGCGACAACGAAATCTCGCAGGAAGCTGCTCCCAGCTAGTGATGGCAGGCGCAAAATCAAGTTTGCGGCGGGGGGCACAATGCTCCTAAGGAGAGAAGAACTATCCGCGGAGAGGAAAAGAGTGCGGCTAATACTTATGTGCGAAGGGTGGAATAGAGTTGGCTTTGCATCGTCGGAGAAACAGGGACGCGGAAGAGTTTGAAGACATCTACACTGATCCGGTGTCTCAGATGCAGCTCCCCAAAAGCAAGCTGCCTGAAAGCGCTTCCAACCCAAGAGTGATAAAGCAACTGATCCGTGATGAACTCTTCCTGGATGGAAATGCCCGGCAGAACTTGGCGACCTTTTGTACTACATATGTTGAGGATGAGGTCCGGGAACTCATGAATTTGTCAATTGACAAAAACATGATAGACAAAGACGAATATCCCCAAACGGCCGAAATAGAACAACGCTGTGTAAACATATTGGCAAATCTTTGGCACGCGCCGGACAAGAAGGGCACTATTGGCTGTTCGACGACGGGGTCCAGTGAAGCGGCGATGCTGGGCGGCCTGGCTCTGAAGTGGCAGTGGCGCAAGCGGCGTGAAGCAGAGGGCAAACCTGCGTACAACCCTAATTTTGTCTGCGGGCCTGTCCAGATATGTTGGCACAAATTTGCGCGCTACTTTGATGTGGAAATCAGAGAAGTTCCTTTACTGCCTGGTGAGCTGGGAATGACGCCGGGTCAGCTGAGGGATTATTGCGATGAAAACACGATTGGCGTCGTGGCGACTTTGGGCAGCACCTTTACGGGTGTTTACGAACCCGTGCAGGAGTTGGCTAAAGCTCTCGATGTGATCGAGGATGAAACGGGTTGGGATATTCCCATTCATGTGGATGGAGCCAGCGGGGCTTTCATCGCGCCCTTTATCCAGAGGGATCTCCAATGGGATTTTACCATTGCCAGGGTTAAATCCATTAACGCATCGGGTCACAAATTTGGCATGGCTCCTCTGGGTGTCGGTTGGGTGATTTGGAGAAGCCTAGCCGATTTGCCCGAGGAACTGGTCTTTAACGTGGACTATTTGGGAGGGCAAATGCCGACCTTTGCTTTGAATTTCTCCAGGCCCGCCGGGCAGATCATCGCCCAGTATTATAAGTTCTTGCGCTTGGGGCGTGAAGGCTACACAGCCATTCAGCATGATTGTGCCCGTACTGCTCAATATTTGGGCGAACAGCTGAAGCACATAGATTTACTGGAAATATTGTATGACGGTCATGGCGGTATCCCGGCCGTTTGTTATACTCTCAGGGAGGCAGGGACGACAGGATTTTCCCTGTATGACCTTTCGGATCGTTTAAGAATGCGCGGCTGGCAAATCGCTTCCTACCCGCTCCCGGCCGACCGCCAGGATACAACCGTACAGCGCATGTTGATTCGTCACGGGGTCAGCCGTGACATGGTATCCCTGCTCCTGAGTGATTTGCGGAGGGAATTGGAACATTTGAAGAATAACTCCGTGGCGAGTTCCGGCGACAGGATTAGTTTCCATCATTAGGGCTATTCCGTTAACGGGCAATTCTCATTGAAGGTATTTCTCATAGTCTTGGCAAATACCTTGGCGTCCGCGGCGAGCCCGCTTATAACTATCAGGCGGGGCACCGCGATCCTCGAAAGTGGTCAAGTCAAGATTCAGTCTAGGTAGAAGTAAGATTCAGCCTTGCGCAAGAAAGGGGGGAAACCGACATGGGGGTCAGCGGGGTAGTACCTTCAATACCAACAGTTTTTGTCCTTTGGATAGCGCTCTTTTTCCTTTTAAGCGCAATTTTGATGTGGCTTTGGAATATCACAATTACCAGTATCTTTGATGTCCGGGAAATAACGTATTGGGAAGCTTTTCGTCTCTTGATCATTGCTGGGATTCTGTTTGGTAAAATTGGGTTCAATATGCATTTTTAAAAAGTAGATTCCTTCAGACTTCAAGCGCTGCCGTTTATGAGATTGGACTCCCGTTTTGTAAAGAAATCGGATTCTTTTATCACCAGGAAAACCGTTAACAGAAGAAGAAGAACCGTTTGTATGATCTTGCTGTGGGGATCCGTTTGAAAAATCTCATTAAAAAATCCCGCCGTTATATGAAATACAATGGCCACCAAAATATTGCGGCCGGTTTTGTAATATAACCAGTTCATCAATACGACATAAGGGATAAGGCTGACCACAAAGTTCAAAGAATATATCCAGCCCGATTCGACTAAATTGGCTTGATAATAATCCTTAATAAATGAAAGCGGAAAATGCCAGAGCGCCCAGAAGACCGCAAATATTAAAGATGTAGTGAGCAGGCTGAAATGCCTGCGCAGGCAGTCGGTACCATAAGAATGCCATGCCAGTTCCTCCAAAATGGGAGCAAGGATCAGTATAAACCAAGCGGGAAAAATACCGGCTGAAAACGAAAATCTGCTTGACAGGTTAAACTGATTGGCACTGTAGCCAAATAATAAAGAAATAGCCTGGGCCAGAAGAATGCTTCCCAGCATAAGAAAGCACGTTGCGAGAATATAGATGGGCTGTATCTTGTTGAAGGTAAACGTTCGGCCTAGGAAGTCGGCCCGCAGTTCACGGTCCCGGAAAATCAGAACCAAAGCTATTGTCATTGGGGCCAACAAGCCCAGAATGCCGAGTAGGCTTGACACCATGGTGTAAAAGCCGCGAACGGGTTCAATGTGACTCATGTATCCCCCCACAAACCAGAGGCCCCATGGAACCGCTGTGGCTAAAGCATAAAATAGAAATGGATGCCGGTATTTTTCAATACTCACGAGAACCCTCCTTACTTAGACACCTTAGACACAAATGATCCTCCTTCGTTGTTTCTGCCAGTCAATTTCACATAAACGAAAAAGACCCGGGAGCAGCGCCTAACGACCTTTCAATAAGGGTTTGCATAGCTGACATCCGTTTCAGCCGTTCTTCCTGACTCCACTCAAAGAGGCCTGATTCGAGGAGAAATTGGGACCCTGCCAGGAGGAATTGGACGGTTTCCAGGGCATTTTCCACCTGAAATAAAGACTCCTGTTTGCCTTGCTCGATGATTTTGGCAAAGATAGGCGAGATCTTCAGGATGATTTCTATGTTTATCCGTTCGTGAAGCTCCCTATTCTCAGGCCGGTGCAGGTTTTGCATCAACTCGCTTTCTTTCTCCGGAAGCCGGTCTTGCCCTCTCAGCATGCAACGCACTTTATCCATGACCCCTATTGCCGGATCCTCTGCGATTTTCCTGTACTCCTCATAGAGTTGGTCGGCTGCCACCTGGACGAGGGCATCGAGAATATCTTCCTTAGACTTAAAATAGTAATAAAATGTTCCTTTCGCTACCCCCACCTTCTTAATAATGGAATCTACCGTGGTATTGATATACCCTTGACTTTTAAACAACTCTTCTGCAGCCTCAAGTATCTCTGTTCGCCGTTCCTCCGGATCTTTAGAAATTCTCACTATAGAGCCTCCTTGGTTGACTGACCGTCAGTCAACAATAAGAAACTATCACGTTTTGCCTTCAGTGTCAACGCTTCGTCTATCCTTTGGAGGTATTTGGCAGGACGTGGTACGTGGGGGGTATTGACCGCGGCCGTGAAAGAGGATTTCACAAGATAAATGGAGAATATTATTCTGAGGGAAATGAACGGGAAGGCAGGGCAAGAAAGTATGAGTAAAAGTCATGGGTAAAAATAAAGATCCCCACACTTGGCGCAAGGGGTATACGACCGGAAGTTGCGCGGCCGGAGCTGCTAAGGCCGGCTGCCTTCTCCTGAAAGGCGAACTTGCCGGCCGCGGGAAGGCGGCGTCGACAGGGGAACCGGCGGAAACAAAGCGGGAGAAGACCACGGTAGATATCACCCTTCCGGATGGCGGTCGGCTGGTTTTGCCGGTAGCCAAGCAGGAATTGCGTTTCTCGGAGGCCTGCGCGACTATCATTAAAGATGCCGGCGATGATCCGGATGTTACAGACGGTCTGGCCATCGTTGTGACCACGCGCCTGCTGGCGCCGCAGGGAATCATCCGGGTGGAAGGCGGCAAGGGTGTCGGCCGGGTGAGCAAACCCGGATTGCAGGTTCCGGTGGGGGAAGCGGCCATAAATCCCGTCCCCAGGCGCATGATTGAAGCCGCGGTGCGTGAAGTGTTTCCGCGGGAAGAAGTCGAAGTGATAATTGAAATTCCGGGCGGGGAAGAGGCGGCAAAGCATACTTTGAACCCGCGTCTGGGCATTGAAGGGGGACTTTCCATCCTGGGCACCACGGGCGTTGTCCGGCCTATGTCGGAGGAGGCCTTCAAAACCTCGATTTTGCCCGAGTTGGATCAGGCGGTCGCTTACGGCCACCAGCGCATCATCCTGACCCCCGGCCACTATGGCTTTCGCACTGCCACGGAGCAGCTGGGCGTTCCTGCCGAGGCCGTGGTTCAGATGAGCAACTTCGTCGGCTTCCTCTTGGAGGAGGCGGCTTACAGGGGTGTCCGGGAAGTCGTCCTCTTCGGGCATATCGGCAAACTGATCAAAGTTGCCGGCGGGATATTTCATACTCATAACCGGATGGCCGACGCTCGGATGGAAATATTGCTGGCTGAGTCTGCCCTGGCGGGACTGAGTACCACGCGTCTGAGAGAGTTGGCCGCGCTGCCGACATTGGAAGGAGCGGCCGGATTATTGACGGAGGCTGGAGAAGGATCTATCCTGAACGGTCTGGCCCGAAAAGCAAGCCGGCGGGCCAAAGAATATGTGCGGGATCAGATGGAGATTGGGACGGTGTTCACCCTGCTGGACGGCCAACTCATCGGTTGGGATGAGAACGCCCCGTCCATCTTTGCCAGAGCAGGCTGGTCTTGGCCGGGTTTCGGAACGGAACCATAAACTTCCGTCAGCGGGTCTTAAGGCTGAAACCAGGCGTAATCAATTGAATCTGGGGAATTTCCTTCCTTAGAAGACGTAGAAGAAGACGTGGAAGACGAACCCGCAATGATTCTTTGCGCTGACCGACCATCGGCCTTAATCAGCCAAAGGGCATCGTCTCGTGCATACAGAATGCTGCTCCCGTCTTTGGACCAGACCGGTCGGGATATGCCATTTCCGGCGGCCGACAAGGGATGGGCACCCGAGCCGTCAGAGTTTTCGACCCAAAGGAAGCGTGTCCCTTGCCACTTACTAAAGGGATTGGGCGTGGCGGACCAGGATGCTCCCATGTCCTTGGCAGCCACAAAGGCAATGTATTTGCCGTCCGGTGACCAGGAAGGATCGAGAGCGACATCTCCCTTGGGACTAGGGAGAACGTTTACGCTTCCGGCTTTTGGATCAGCGATGGCCAGCTCCTTGTTCTCCCAAGGAAAACGTGAATTGCCCTTTACCAGCAACAGTTTCCCTTGAGGTGAAAAAGAAAGCCAATCCTTGTTCACCAAGCAGCTGGTAAGCAGTTTGGGTGTGCGGTCACCGAGCCAAAGACTCCAAAGGTTCAGCCCGTCAGCCATTACAGAAACTCCGTGAAAAGGGGCCAGCCAGTATAAGAGTCCCTTGTCGTCGGGCCAGCAAGCGGCTACTGAGATTTGCCCCTCGCTCGGAGCAACTTCCTGAATAGGTTTACCGCCGTTGATGTTTACTGTGTAGAGGGCGTCAGTGCGAGTGGCCGGATTTGACGAAGGCAAGGTGGAACTGTAAGCCAAGAATCTGCCGTCAGATGACCAGGCAAAACTGCCGAATTCGGCCAGCGAACGCGCTGTGCCATCCGCAGGAACGAGCCAGAGACGGCTGTTCTGATCACCTGCTGCCAGGATATCAGAGGCGGGTGACCAAGAAAACGTCACAGCCGGACCGGGCAGTCCTTTAACTTGGTGAGCTTGGCTGCCATCGCGGCGAACAAGGCAGAGAGAACCAAACCCCGCGTAGGGATTGGGAACATTAAGATATGCCAGCCATTGACCGTCGCGGGACCAACTGGGGTTAGAGGCCTGTCCTGAGTAGGTGAGTTGCTTAACCTCGCCTGTTTTTCCATTAAGCGTATAGAGCAAGCCTTTCCGGACGAAAGCCAGGTCTCCCATATTCTTGAATGCTGCCGCATCAGGATTCTTGGGATTTAGAACAGCATCTTTATCTTCCACTTGATTTGCCTTGCCTTTGGAGACTGAATGGCTGTTAGGATGATTGCTTGACATTTTAGCCATTGGAATTGACCCGCACCCTGTTAAAATAAAAATAGAGAGCAAACTGACCGTGACAAAGCGAACAAACCTCATATGCGCCTCTTCCTTTCCGCCTAACGTAAACTCTTGGTTTTGTTCCGAACTCCCAATCCCCCTCACTCCTCCGGCTAATCTGATGAACCTATATACTTACTTGCGCGAAAATTGGCTGGGCTGCTGGGCTATCGACGATCCAGACATCTTCATGGTACACTCCGTTACTATCCACATGGTTACAGAATGGTAAACATATAGTTACAAAGTGGTAAACGTGGTTGCAAAAGGACCGAAGTTCCGGTCCCCTTACCAAGATTTGCTTAGAAATTTTCTCCCGCACAAGGGGTGGTCTCTCTGGCGGAAGAGGCCCAAGTGTAGTACAATCTAAAGTAGTGCAATTATGAGGATAATTACAGGCAGCGTCCATTTCAGGGTTCATCTGGGGCACTGAACCCTACCCTGACAACTGACATTGGCCCTGACAATTGAAACAAAATACCTTGGGGTTCCCTCTTTGAGGGATAATAGGGAAGCCGGTGTGAATCCGGCGCGGTCCCGCCACTGTGAAAGGGAGTTTTCCGTGATGACCACCGGCGTGAGCTGGGAAGGGACGTGAAAGCGATGATCTTGAGCCAGGAGACCTACCCCAGGGTTGGCACAGACCTACGAGCGATAGGGGATGTGGTTGGCGGGAACCATTTCGAGCTTAAGGAGCTCGATTTTTCGTTTTAAAAAGGGAGGTTTGGCATGATTCATGTAATCGGTGTCGGTCCGGGCCGGCCGGAATGGGTTCCACAGGCCACCCATGATATCGTGGGCCAGTGTGATGCCATCGTGGGCAGTTCACGCGTGCTCCACCTGTTTCCGGAACTGCGCAAAGGCAGCTACCATTTATCCGGAGATATGGTGCAAAGTCTGCAACTGGTAGCCAATCTGTTGGAAGAAAACATGGTTGTGGGTGTGCTCGTTTCGGGGGACCCCGGCTTTTTCAGCTTTCTTTCGGCCTTGCGCCGGGAGTTTACGGAAGAGGTCATCAACGCGTACCCGGGTTTGAGTGCCGTCCAGTTTGCCTTTGCCCGGGCGGGAATTCCCTGGCAAGACGCTTCCTTTGCCAGTGTGCACGGGCGGGACCTGGCCAGTTTGCCCAGGACGATTCTCAGACCCTTGGCTGTCCTGACGGGAGGAAACAACACCCCCCAGAAAGTAGCCCAACTGCTTCTGGAACGCGGCATCAACCCCAGGATTGCGGTCGGCAACTCTCTGTGCTATCCTGACGAGATCTGGGAAACCCTTGATGCGGAACAGCTGGCGCGCTATCCCCAACCACTGACTAACGCTGTCCTCATTATTTATCCGACCTTCCCCCAAGGCCCCTGGCAAGACAACGCCTTGCGCATCGGGATTCCAGACCGCGAATTTATTCGGGGCGAAGTTCCTATGACCAAAGCGGAGATTCGGGTTCAAGTGTTGGCCAAGGCTCAGATTTCCCTCCATGACCACATCCTGGATGTGGGGGCGGGTACGGGAAGTATCGCCATCGAGGCGGCGGCTTTAGCGGGGGAAGGAATCGTGTACGCGGTGGAGAATGATCCAGAGGCCCAGGAGCTGATACGGGCTAACCAGCGTAAATTTGCCGTCAGCAATCTGCAGCTCGTAGCCGGGACGGCACCGGAGATTTTTGCCCGCATTCCCCCCGTGGATGTCTGCCTTATCGGGGGCAGCCGGGGCAGGCTGGCAGCAATTATCGAAAAAGCGCCCTTGGTTCAGGGCGGCCGCCTGGTGATGACGGCCGTGACTTTGGAAAATACTCTCAAGGGTCTGGAGGCCCTGGAGAAACTGAACTTTGTCGATGTGGAGACCGTTTCCATCCAAGCCGTGCGCTGGCCCAAGATTTCCGATCTGCATATGGCCCAGTCCCTCAACCAAATCTTTATCACTTCGGCGCGCAAAGGAGGAGAACTGTGAAAAATTGGGGCGTGTTTTATGGAGTGGGGGTGGGTCCCGGGGATCCGGAACTTTTGACCTTGCGGGCGCAGAAAATCCTGACGCAGGTGGAGTTCGTCGCCATCCCCAAGTCGCGTTTGGAGAGGGAAAGTGTCGCCTGGGAAATAGCCCGCCCCTTCTGCCGCCGGGACGCAGGTATGATTGAGCTTGAATTGCCCATGACCTCCGATCGAGCCCGGCTGGAAGAGGCTTGGCGGGAGGGGGCGCACAAGATTCTGGCTCATCTTCAAGAAGGAGCGAGTGTGGCTTTCATCACCTTGGGAGATCCTTCCCTCTACAGTACTTACAGCTATTTAGTAGACAGCCTGCGGGCGTTGGTTCCGGAAGAATGTATCCGGACCGTCCCCGGAATCACGGCCATGTCGGCCGCAGCCGCTCTCGTCAACCTCCCTTTGGCCACAGGGGACGAGCCCCTGCTGGTTCTGCCCAGTGCCGAAGGGGCCATGGCTTATCAGGATTTCCCGAATTTGGTCTTTTTGAAAGTGTCCAGGCGCCTGCCGGAACTCCTCGCCACTTTTGAAAAAAGCGGGAGACCTACGGTTCTGCTGACCCGGGTGGGCCAAGTGGGGCAAACTGTGCGCCGGCAGCCCAAAGCAGCCGATCTGGGTGAAGAAGGAATTGACTATTTGAGTCTGATGCTGGTTAAAGGAGCGAATAAGGGGGAAAACGATGGCCGCTGAAGTGAAAACAACGATGCCCGCTCAAGTGGTATTCGTGGGGGCCGGTCCGGGCGATCCGGAACTCATCACCGTCAAAGGGCAGCGGGCCTTGCAGCGGGCGGACCGGGTTGTTTATGCCGGATCCTTGGTTAACCCGGCACTCTTGGACCATTGCCGTCGGGGCATCCCGCTCCATGACAGTTCCGCTTTAACCTTGGAAGAGGTCGTGGCCATCATGGTCTCGGGGGTAAAAAACGGGGAATATGTCGTCCGTCTGCACACGGGGGATCCCTCCCTTTATGGGGCAATTCGGGAACAGATGGACCGCCTGGCGCAAGAAGGGGTTCCTTTCTCGGTCATCCCCGGTGTCAGTTCGGTTTTTGCTGCCGTGGCCGCGCTGGAGCGCGAGTTCACGCTTCCGGCCGTATCCCAGACTTTGATCCTGACCCGCTTGGCAGGCAGAACTCCCGTACCGGAGAAAGAGAATCTGGCCGCCCTGGCCCGGCATGGAGCGAGCATGGCCATTTTCCTCAGTGTGCAGGAGATTGGTCAAGTCGTCGATAGCCTGCGCGCGGGCTATCCTTCCTCCACCCCGGTCGCCGTCGTTTACAAGGCGAGCTGGCCCGACCAGAAGATCCTGAGGGGAACTTTGGCTGACATTGAGGAACAGGTCAAACGGGAGGGCGTGCGTAAGACAGCCCAGATCTTGGTGGGGGATTTCCTGACTTCCCCTTACTCCCGTTCGAAACTCTATGATCCCGGTTTCAGCCACGCGTACCGGCAGGGGAGGGCCGAATGAAAGCGGCCCTCATCGCCTTAACGGACCGGGGTGGAGTCGCGGCCCAAGCTATATCCCTGGTGCTGCCCGGGCCCGCCGATATCTTCCTGCACGAGCACTGCTCTCCTTTTCCCGCTTGGGCCCGTCCTTTCCGGTATCTTAAGGAGTTGCTGCCCGAAATTTGGGAAGAATACCGTTTGTTTGTCTTCGTCATGGCAGCCGGAATTGCCGTGCGCCAAATCGCGTCTTTGCTGCGGGGCAAAGACCGGGACCCGGCGGTCTTGGTGGCCGACGAAGGAGGGAGATTTCTCATTCCCCTCCTCTCGGGACATCTGGGCGGAGCTAACGCTTGGGCTAAGTTCTTAGATGAAAAGACCGGCGCGCTGGCGGTGATCACCACCGCCACGGATGTAAACGGGCTAGTCGCTCCGGATGAATACGCCCGCCGCCTGGGCTGGCGGGTGACTCCCCTCACCAATCTGCCGGCTGTCAACCGGCGGCTCTTGGAGAAAGGCTATTTGACAGTTGCCACGGAGTTTGCGTTGGCTCCCGAGCACCCGCTTCGTCGGGATCCCAGCTATCTCTTCCTCGGGACGGCCGGGCTGAGCCCGGAGAGTCTGTTGAACCGGGAGACGGATAGACTGAGCTGGGAGACGATTAAACCGAGCTGGGAGACGGATAACATAGGTATTCCTCCTGAGGATGCTGGCAGCGGAGGAAGAGGGCGGGAACCTGACCGGAACGACCCAGGCGCCGGAGGAGTAGCGCGGGATCCTAACCGGAACGACGTAGGCGCCGGAGGAGCGACGCGGGAATCTGACCGACACGACGCGGGCACCGGAGGAGCGGCGCGGGAATCTGACCGAAGCAACCCAGTTACCGAAGAAGCAGTGCGGAAACCTCAGGGGAATGAGATACCCCCCGGGGTTCAGGTGCTTATCTCCGCTTTTCCGGGGGCGGCAAACGGGGGTATTTACCTCGTTCCCCCGGCGATCAGCATCGGAGTGGGGTGCCGGCGGGGAATTGCCAGCACCGCCGTGCTGGAAGGGATTGAGGAGGTCCTGAGGCGGGTCGGGACTTCCCTTCCGGCGGTGAAAGGACTTTACAGTATCGAACTGAAAGCAGGCGAGAGAGGACTGCTGGAAGCGGCCCAACACTTAGGCATTCCTTTCCGGACCTTTACCGCCGAGGCAATCCAAAGAGTAAATGAAGAAAAAGGACTGAGCCGCTCCGGCTTTGTCCGTAAGACGATTGGGGTGGATGGGGTATGCGAAGCAGCGAGTTTATTGGGAACGGAGCAGGGGGTCTTGATCCTGCCCAAAGTCAAAATGGCGGGGTTGACGTTAGCTCTCAGTCTGGAAAGATCTTTGTCGTGGGCCTCGGCCCGGGAGACCCCCAACATATGACCGGACGGGCCAAAGAAGCGTTGGCTGAGGCGGACACGGTCGCCGGCTATAAAACCTATATCGACTTGATCCGCCCTTTTCTGAAGCGGCAAGAAATTGTGGCCACAGGCATGCGCCAAGAGGTGGAACGCTGCCGGGAAGTGGTCCGGCTGGCGAGTCAAGGACGCCGGGTTGCCTTGGTGTCGAGCGGGGACGCCGGCATTTACGGCATGGCCGGAATCCTGATCGAGTGCCTGTCAGAGGCGGACCGTTTGGATTTGCCGCTGGAGATCGTTCCCGGCATAACGGCAGCGAACGCCGCCGCGGCCGTCTTGGGCGCTCCTTTGATGCACGATTTTGCCGCCATCAGCCTCAGCGATCTGTTAACTCCCTGGGAAGTCATTGTGCGCCGGGTACACTTGGCGGCGGAGGGGGATTTTGTCATCGCGCTTTATAACCCCAAGAGCCGGGGCAGGACCGAACAGATCGAGATTATCCGCGAGGTCCTGCTCAAATACCGGGCTCCGGAAACTCCGGTTGGCATCGTGCGTGAAGCCCTGCGGGGTCCGGGCTGCACAGCGGTCATACGAACCCTGGCAAACTTTACTCAGGAGAAGATCGACATGTTGACCACTGTCATCATCGGCAATTCCCAAACCCGCCGTTTGGGTCCGTATCTTGTGACCGCGCGGGGTTATCATTTATGAGGCTCTTGGTTCTGGCCGGAACCCGGGACGGCCGCTTGTTAGCCCGGGAATTCGCCGGGCGCGGACATGAGGTCTTGGTTTCCACTCTGACGGAATACGGAGCCGAGTTGGCTGAGGCCGACGGACTCAGGGTCCGGTACGGAGCGTTCTCGGCGGGCGAGTTGAACCGAGTTTTGGAAGGCGGGGCTTTCGACGCCGTGATTGACGCCACTCATCCCTATGCCAAAAAGATTCGGGCTGTTGCCCAAACGGCCAGCGCGGGCAGCGGAACCGCTTATTTCCGTTGGGAACGCCCGGCGAGCGCCGAAAATCTCCCCGGGGACACATCTTCCGGCTCAGAAAACGGTCTTGCTTTGGCAAGTGAGGTCTCCCCCGGAAGCGGGATTCCCTCAGCAAGGGAGAGCGGTACTGCGGCAGGATTCCCCCCCGGATGTGAGCCCCCCAGGGAAAAGAATTTGCCGCCGGGTAAGATTTACTGGGCAGACACTCTGGCCGACGCCGCCGAACGCGCGGCGGGCTTGGGGGAACGCATCCTCCTTACCACCGGCAGCAACGGCCTGCCGGAGTGGTTGGGACAAGCCGTGCTCAGGGATAAAACCCTGTTCGTCCGGGTCTTACCCACCGCGAAAGTCTTGCAGCGTTGTGAAGAGCTGGGACTGAAGCCGCGTCAGATCATCGCCGCCCAGGGACCGTTTTCCCCGGAATGGAATGAAGCGATGATTGCCCAGCTTGGGATCCAGGTGGTGGTGGCCAAAGACAGCGGACGAGAAGGAGGAACCCCGGCCAAAATCCTCGCTTGCAGTCATAGGGGAATTCCCCTCGTTGTGCTTAAACGCCCATCGAAGGCAGGTGCCTTTGTCTCCCCAAGCCAATTTATTGTGAAGGTGGAAGATGACTTATGCAAACGGAAATCATTCTCTTAGGCCACGGCAGCCGCCGGGTGGAAGCCAACCAGGGGCTGATCGAGGTGGCGAACAAAGTTGAGTCCCTGCTGGGGAGACCAGTTACGCCTGCTTTTATGTCCCACGGTTCGCCGAGCCTGCCGCAGGCGGTCAGGGATAAAGCCCGGCAAGGAGCCAAGAAAGTGATCGTCATGCCACTGTTTCTTTTTTCCGGCATGCACGTCACCGTGGATATCCATGAAGAGGTCGCTGAAGTGCGCGAGGAATTTCCCGAAGTGGAAATTATCTTCAGCGAAGCCTTAGGAGCCGACGACATGATTGCGAATCTGGCCAGTGTGCGCATTAAGGAGGCAATGGGCGCATGAGTGTCTTTCTCACTGATCCCCAAGCCATAGAGAGCGAGAGCATGCGTTTGATCCGCTCTCAGCTGAAGCGTAACTGGCAGGATGAGGAACTGCCGGTGATCGAACGCCTCATCCACACCAGCGGAGACCCCAGTCTGGAAGAAGCCGTCGCCCTGCGCTCGGAAGCGATCGCGGCTGGGCTGGCGGCCCTGGGGAGGGGGGCACCTGTGATTACCGATGTAGAGATGGTCCGGGCCGGTATCGCCAAAAATAGCTTGGCTCAGCTCGGTGGCCGGGTCGAGTGTTTTTTGCATGATCCCGCGGTGGCGGAGAAGGCCAAAGTCTGGGGACTCACCCGGACTATGACCGCCTTGCGCCTGCACGCGTCAAGCTTGGCCGGGGCGATCGTCGCTATCGGTAACGCTCCCACGGCTTTGTTGGAAGTTCTGAGCTTGGCCAAGGACCCCAGCCTGCGGCCGGCCCTGATTATCGGTATGCCGGTGGGCTTTGTCGGAGCCGCGGAAGCCAAGGAACTCCTCTGGCAGAACCAGGAAATACCCTGCATTACAGTGCGGGGAACACGGGGGGGAAGCCCACTGGCCGCCGCAGCCGTCAATGCCCTGATTTACCAGGCGGCAGCCAGGCGACGGCGGCAGGCCCGCACCTTAATGTTCCAGGGTACATCCTCCAATGTGGGCAAGAGCGTTTTGACGGCGGCCTTTTGCCGGATTTTTTACCAGGAAGGGTATATGACGGCACCCTTTAAGGCCCAGAATATGGCCTTGAATTCCTTTGTCACGGCGGAAGGAGGGGAAATGGGACGGGCCCAGGTCGTCCAAGCTCAGGCGGCCGGCCGGGAACCGGACGTCCGCATGAATCCCATTCTGCTCAAACCGACCGGAGAAGCCAATTCCCAGGTTATTCTCCTGGGCAAAGCCCAAGGAACGTTTCCGGCCCGGGATTACCACGGGGAATACCAAAAAACGGCCTGGACGGCGGTGGAAGCCTGCCTGCGGCAACTGAGGGAGGAGAATGAGGTCCTCGTCATTGAGGGGGCGGGAAGTCCGGCGGAAGTAAATCTGAAGGCCAACGACATTGTCAACATGCGGGTGGCCCGCGCGCTTCAATCTCCGGTACTGCTGATTGCCGACATTGACCGGGGAGGCGCTCTCGCCTCTGTGGTGGGCACTCTGGAGCTCCTCGAACCGGAAGAACGCGCTCTGGTCAAAGGAATCATCCTTAACAAGTTCCGGGGGGATATCCGGCTGCTGCAACCGGCCCTTGATTTCTTGCGGGAAAAGACCGGGATCCCGGTGCTGGGAGTGGTGCCCTACTTCTCAGAATTCTCGATCCCGGAAGAGGATTCGGTGGTTTTGGAACAGGAAACGGCGCAACCGGCAAAACAGGCGCAGCAACCGCGGCAGGCACACCAGCTGAGACAGGCGCAACAAGCGGAAGAGGCTGAACAGTTGGACATTGCAGTCATTCGTTTGCCTTATATCTCCAATTTTACGGACTTTGACGCCCTGCGCGATGAAGAGGATGTGACGGTGCGCTATGTGGCTGACCCGGATTCCTTAGGCAGTCCCGATTTGGTCGTCATTCCGGGCAGCAAAAACACTTTGGCTGATCTGCGTTTCCTGCACGACAGCGGCCTGGCGGCTCGCCTCCGGCAGAGCTGGCAAGAGGACTTGCCCATTATCGGGATTTGCGGCGGCTATCAGATGCTGGGACGGGTGGTTCGGGACCCCCTGCATCTGGAATCAGATTTGGAGGTTACCCCCGGACTTGATATCCTGCCTTTGGAGACGGAGATTTTGCAGGAAAAGCACACCGTACAGAGCCAAGGCAGGATCCTGAGCGGTTCTTTGTTTTTTGAACAGTGCCGGGGTCAAGCGGTTTCCGGTTACGAGATTCACATGGGCTCTTCCCAAGCGGATGAGAATCAAGCGCCGCTGTTTGAATTGGAAGCCGGGGGGACTACTTACCGGGACGGTTTGCGAGCGGGCACAGCGGTGGGCACTTACCTGCACGGTCTTTTTGACAATGATTCCCTGCGCCGGGCACTTTTGACCTGGCTCTGGCAAAGGCGCGGCCGAAGCCGCCCTCCTGTCCGTTCTCTTTCTCAGGCAGCCATCCGGGAACAGGCCTTCAACCAGCTCGCCGATTTGGTTCGTAAGAGCGTGGATTTGGCGGCGGTCCGGGCCCTGATGGGGCTCTGAGCGATGGACAGCCGGGCCGGTTTTATCCCCGTCTCTTTCCTGGGCGGAATACCGGGCTTGCACCTGAGCCAGCAGCCGGGGTTTTTGCCCGGGGCCGTTCTCACCCCGGGGTGCGCTTTGCTGCTGGGCTTCATTTTAGACCGCGTCCTGGGAGACCCCGCGGGTTGGCCCCATCCGGTCATTTGGCTGGGAAAGGCCGTCTCCTGGGGCGAGAAGCGCCTCAATCGGGGAACGGCCCGGGCCCGCAAGCGCAAAGGGACCCTGCTGGCTGTCCTTCTCATAGGGGGCAGCTACGGTGTAACCTGGGGTTTGCTTAAACTGGCTGCCCTGATTTACCCCCTTTTGGGACTGGCCCTGCAGGTTGTCCTTATCGCTTCGGCCTTGGCGGGAAAATCCCTTTTGGAGGCGGGAAAAAGGGTCTACCTGCCCCTGAAGGAAGGAGATCTTCCCCGGGCCCGTCGGACCCTGGCCGGCTTCGTCAGCCGGGACACCTCAAATCTGAGCGAAGGAGAGGTTGTGCGGGCGACGGTGGAGACCCTGGCTGAGAATTTCGTGGACGGGATCCTTTCGCCCCTTCTTTTCGCCGCCGTCGGCGGGGCCCCGCTGGCCTGGGCTTTCAAGGCCGTGAGTACGCTGGATTCCATGGTTGGCTACCGGAACGAGCGCTACCGCTCTTTCGGTTGGTTTTCCGCCCGGGCGGACGATTGGGCCAATTACTTGCCGGCTCGGCTGGCCGTGCCGATCCTCTTGCTGGCCGGAGCGGGGCAGGGTTTAGACGTACGTTCGGCCTTACGCGTTTGGCGGCGGGACGCCAAGTCGCACCCCAGCCCGAACGGCGGCAACCCCGAGAGCGTGGTCGCCGGGCTCCTGGGCATTCAACTGGGTGGAATGAACATCTATCACGGGGAGCTTTCCCATCGCGCGGAAATGGGAGATGCCCTCCGCCCTTTGCAAAAAGATGATATTCCAACAACCCTGGCTCTGGTCCGCTTAGCTACTTGGCTCTCACTGCTCCCCGCCCTCGTGCTTGTGCTCGTGCTTGTGCTTACGGTAAACCGGGTCCTTTAAGAAGCCCCTTCTGGTGACTTGAGAGAACAGGAACCCGCCGTAAGCCCCAGGGTAAATATTTCCGGTACCCCTTACCCACGGGCAGCCCGAAGAAAAGAAGTTGCACGGCTTTAGCCGTTGTTGAGTGTCACGCGAATTCTAAACGGAAGTAAGTTTAACAGACAGGATATTGCAACGGAGGAAGGTTTCACAGATGGGAATTCCCCGGATCGTAATTGCCGGAACTCACAGCGGGGCCGGTAAAACCACCTTGTCAACCGGAATTATGGCAGCTTTGGCCCGCCGGGGCCGGCCGGTGCAAGGCTACAAAGTAGGCCCTGATTATATTGATCCGAGTTATCACGCGGCGGCGACCGGGCGCCCCGGGCGCAACCTCGACCGCTGGCTGCTTGGGACGGAACTGCCGCGTTTATTCAGCCGGAGCGCCGCGGGGTCTTGGGCTGTGGTAGAGGGGGTTATGGGTCTCTTTGATGGGATGAGCGGGACCAAAAGTTTCGGAAGCACGGCGGACATCGCCAAATTAATCAAGGCACCGGTCGTTCTGGTGATCGACGCGGTTTCCCTGGCTCAAAGCGTCGCGGCAGTGCTCTTTGGCTTTGACCGCTATGACCCGGATCTGCGTCTTCACGGCGTGATCTTCAACCGGGTCAAAAGCGCGGCCCAGGAAACCATGCTGTGTGAAGCCGTCCGTGAACAGGGGATTCCCGTCCTCGGTTGTATTCCTCAGGAAGACCGCGTGCGCCTGCCGGAACGTCATTTAGGCTTGGTCCCGGTGGGTGAGGAGGGACTCGCCCCAGATTACTTGGAGCGCTTGGCCGCCTGGGTCGAAAAGTATATCGATTTAAATTTATTGGAAGACATCATGCAAGGGGCTCAGTCGTCGGAAGGGGATGCCACGCCTGAGGCGACTGTCGCCGCCGGTGCGTCGTCGGCCGGTGCGTCCGCATTGAATCTCAAGCGGGGAGTCCGCCTGGGTCTGGCTTGGGATGAGGCCTTTTTGTTTTATTACCAGGACGCTTTGGAAGCCCTGACGGCAAAAGGGTTTGAACTCGTGCCGTTCAGTCCCCTGCACGATACAGCCCTTCCCCCCGACCTGGACGGTTTGTTCCTGGGCGGGGGATTTCCCGAACTGCATTTGTCGCAGTTGAGCCTTAATCATTCTTTTTTGGATTCCCTTCGTACCTTTGCCCGGTCAGGCAAACCGATCTATGCGGAATGTGGCGGTTATATGTATTTGGGGTGCGGGATTCGCGACTTTCAAGGAAAACGCTTTCCCTTGGCCGGGATCATCCCCGTCGAAGCCGAGATGACCCCGCGTTTGCAGGGGATGGGCTACCGGGAAGGAAGGCTCGCTGTGGACACTTTCCTCGGTCCCAAAGGTACGGTTCTGCGCGGGCACGAGTTCCATTATTCACGGGTCCTGCCGCAAAGCGAAGAAGCGCCGGCTTGCCAATTGTACAAGAGTGGAAGTTTCCTCCGCTCGGACGGTTATGCTCAGGGCAGCCTCTTCGCGTCTTACCTTCACCTCAATTTCGCCGGGCAACCGGAAATATTGGATTACTGGCTGGCTTATTCTCAGCACTCGGTTCAGAACGGCGGGGGGAAAATCGGCGGGGCGGCGGACCCAAGCCGGGAGTGAACTCGTTCGAACAACTCCCACTTGTAGAAATGGGAGTCTCACGAGTGGATCAACACAGCGGCAGGTTTAACACTGCAGGGGGCGAACTTATGATTACCGTTTATACGGGAAACGGCAAAGGAAAGACCACTTCCGCCCTGGGCGCGGCCCTCGCGGCCCGGGGAGAGGGGAAAAAGGTTATCATGCTTCAGTTTCTCAAAGGGAGCACCTACAGCGGGGAGCTGACCGGTCTGTACCGATTGGGCATTCCCCTGCTTCAGTTTGGCGTGGGATGCCGCTGGGCGGCCATGATCCGCACCGGTTTCAGGCATTGCACAGGCTGCGGTGAGTGCTTCCGGGACAACCGCAACCCTGCCCTGGCCACCGAATTTGTTGAAACGGCCTTTCAATTTCTCTCCGGACTGGCACCCCGTGAATACGACCTTATCATTCTCGACGAAGTCAGCCATGCTCTCAACTACGGCTTTTTGCCCATGGATAAATTACTGCACCTCCTGACTGGGCCGGGGGACTGGATTTTGACGGGGCGGAGAATGCCGGATGAACTTATTCCCTGGGCGGATGAATGGTGGGAGCTGCGGGCCAAGAAACATCCCTTGGCCCGCGGAATCCAAAGCCGAAGGGGGATCGAGTACTGATGGGTCCGACGGCTTGGGCACGATGTCCCGGCACCTGCGGAGAATGGGTGCAAGGGGCGCGATCCGGGATTCCTTTTCTGGTAGATTGCCCCATTGACCAATACGCGGAAGCGGTCGTTGAAGTGGGGGAAGACAGCGGGAACTGGCTCGTGCCCGGGGAGAAGGAAAAGGTGAGAAAGGCCCTGCTCCTGATGAGGGAAGAGCGCGGTTTTTCCGGCGGCGGAATTCTCCGCTTCCGCCGAGAACTGCCGACCGGCAAAGGAATGGCGAGTTCGACCGCAGACATTGTCTCGGCCTGTGCGGCCGTCGCCGCGGCCTTAGGCGAAGCGGTTTCCGGTCGCAATCTGGCCCGCTGGGCTTTCGGCATAGAACCCAGTGACAGTGTCATGTACCCCGGTTTGACTGAGATTAACCATATCCGGGGCAGTTATCATCAGACACTGGGAGCCGCGGTTCCGGCCGGGTTTCTGGCTCTGGACTGGGGCGGGGAAGTGGACACCCTCCGTTTCAACGCCCGGGCTGATTTGTACGGCCACTACCGCAAACACGAGTTTACCATCAGCAGGGCCTTGGCTTTAGTCAGAGAAGGGATCAAAGGCGGAGACCTGGAAAAGATGGCGGCTGGGTCCACCTTAAGTGCTGAATGTAATCTGGAGGTTAACCCCAAACCTTTTTTTACTGAATTTAAGACGTGGGTCAGGTCCCGGGGAGGCTTGGGGCTGGTCACGGCCCACAGCGGTACCCTGATCGCGGGAGTATTTCCGCCGGACTATGCCTTGGACAGCTTGCTGGCGGAAGCAAAGGAACGCTTTGGGCCGGTCTTTGCCGAGACCTTCCGGGCCAGAGGCGGGGGAGTGGAGTATGCCGCGATTCCCCGCGTGCAGGCGGTTCCGTCTGATTAAAACCGTGGGCTTTCGGCTACGTTTCCGTGAAGAGTAGAGTCTCTGTGAAAAATAGAGTTTCGGTGAAGGCAGATAGAAATCTCGGATTGGTCGCACCGCTTGGGAAATCGCTAAGAAAGCCCGAAGGAAAAAACCGAAGAATAAGGAATCCCCAAGAATAAGAAACCCCAAGGAATAAGAAATCTCGAAGAATAGGAAATCCCAAAGTATACGAACAGGGAGGGAACGGAATGCACGGCGGAAACATCTACCAGGCCAAAGAGCGTTACGGGCACACCCAGTTCATCGATTTGTCCGCCAATATCAATCCTTTCGGACCGCCCGACGGGGTCTTGGAGCGTTTGGCCAGGAAGCTCGAGAGCATCGTTCACTATCCCGATCCGGACAGTGTCGCCTTGCGCGCCCGGATGAGCGAACTCTATCATCTGCCGTTTGAGAACATCATCTTGGGTAACGGGGCGGGGGAACTCCTCTTTACCATCCTCCAGGCCCTAAGACCCCGGCGGGTCCTGATCCCGCTGCCAGCGTTCAGTGAGTATCGGCGGGCGGCCGAGGCGGTCGGGGCCCTAGTGACTCCTTTTTTCCTGGGGGCGGAAGGATGGTCCAGCCTGCCCCTCCCGGAATCCGCCCAGGAGGCGGAGCGATTTGCTGAGAAGTGGCGCGGGCTTTTATCCGGACAGGACATCCTTTTCCTCTGCTCGCCGCACAACCCCACCGGCACGCTGTTGAACCGCAAGCAGTTTGAAATTCTCCTCGAAGTCGCTCATACCTGCGACTGCCGGGTGATTTTTGACGAATCATTCGTCGATTTCCTGCCGGATGAAAAGCGCTGGTCCGCCCGCGAGTACCTAGCCAGCTACTCCAACCTGACGGTCGTCTATTCTTTGACCAAGTTTTACAGCTTGCCCGGACTCCGCTTGGGGGCCGCCTTTGGCCCGGCCCGCGATCTTGAACGTTTCCAGGAGGCACGCGATCCCTGGTCGGTGAATGTCTTGGCTCAGGAGGCCGGTTTGGCCGCTTTGGAGAACCGAACTTACGCTGAGGACGTGCGGAAGAAGCTGACCGAATGCCGGAATTTCTTTTACTCGGAGTTTGAACGGCAAGAATTTGCGAATTGGCGGCTTAGACCGACGTGGGTGAATTTCGCTCTGCTGGAGCTGAGAACAGGAAAATCCGACCGTTTAACAGAATCTTTGGGGGAACGGGGCATCCTCGTCCGCGACTGTTCGAACTTTGCGGGCTTAGAGGGGGAATCCGTCCGCATCGCCGTCAAGAAGGAGTCGGACATGGCGAAGCTGCTCTTGGCGCTCCGGGAAATAGAGGACGAGAGGAACTCTTTCAAAGCCTGATGACGTGTAAAGTTGACAGTTGGCAGACGCAACCTAAAGATTAGCGCCTGTTATCTTGTAGTCGGCACGGAGGTAGATGACGAACATATTGCCTTGGACAGAGCGCGTCGAGACAATCGTCCTGCTGCAAAACTGTCAGAGATCAGGGGCGGTCAACAGGACAATTTCATAGATGAAACCAAAGACATCAGGACTCAATTCTGATGTCTTTTTTTATGGCTTCAGCAGACAAAAAGAGCGGGTGCAATTGTTTTTCCTATGCAAGTTCTGAAAAGATGGAATTGCAGGGTGGTCAGTCCCTGACAAGCTATGCCTGTTCAACTTTCGTCCGAAGGTGGTAGGGTAAAATTATATCCTGGTTGTAAATATATAGATTAAGTTTTTCGCCTTGACAATTATCAAAAGGTATTATATTATCATTAATGATAATATAATAGGAGGTAATAGAATGGCATTCAATATTGAATTGTTCCTTCATCCGGTTAGGATGAGAATAATACAATTGTTTATTTCTAATAAAGAATTAACAGCTGGTCAAATAATACAGCTTATTCCAGAGGTTCCCCAAGCAAGCTTATATAGGCAGCTTTCTAAATTAGCTGAAGCGAATATTATTGAAATTGTTGCTGAAAAGAGGATGAGAGGAACTGTAGAAAAGACCTATAGGCTACAATTAGATAGTATACATTCCAATATTGAAGAGTTGTCACCTGTGGAACATCAAAATGCTTTTTATACGTTCACGCTGCATCTATTAACCGAATTTAATAACTATATTCATAAAGAGA
This sequence comes from Peptococcaceae bacterium CEB3, assembly GCA_001029295.1. Taxonomy (GTDB): domain Bacteria; phylum Bacillota; class Desulfitobacteriia; order Desulfitobacteriales; family Desulfitobacteriaceae; genus Acididesulfobacillus. Next base: position 476,848 of record LDXJ01000064.1, read on the forward strand.
ATATGAATTTTTATGAAGATGGGGTGTCATATCGTCAAGTTTGTGTATATTTAGATGAAGAAGAATACAGAGAAATTGTAGAAACAACTAATAGACTTGTAGAGAAAGCAATAGAGAATAAGCCAAGAGAAGGTAGAAAATTAATGACTCTTGCATCAATTATAATACCAAAATAGGCTTACTTTCTAAAATAGTAATTCAATATGTTGAGTATGAAAGGAATACGTGATTATGAAAATTAGAATAAAAAATAATAATGTAACACTTCCTATCACCAGAACTGGTGACGGTCAGGCGATTATATTTTTTAATGGTCTGGGGTCTACGCAAGCAACCTGGAATAAGGTTATCAGTGTACTGAAAGGCAAGTACGAGATTATCACCTTTGACTTTCGCGGACATGGGCTGGCTTCGGCTGCTCAGGATTATTCTTTTGACACCTTCTTTAGTGACGCCGAGTCTGTTCTAAAAGTGGTTGACGTAGAAAGGCCAATCATCGTTGCATGGTCACTGGGGGCCGATATTGCCGTATCCTATGCAGCAACACATCCGGGAAAAATCGGCGGAATCGTGATTGTAGACGGAGCGGATCCTGTACCGGAGCCGCTGATTGAAAACCTGGATGATACGCGAAAATCACTCAATAAACTCTCGGTAAAAATCGGCATGCTGCTGCTAAAGCTGTCGCCGTATGGATATAAGCTTTCGTCAAATGAATTTGTTGATGTCGTTGCTGAGGTTGACGCTCACCGGAGTAGGCTGATGAATCTCTACCGCAAAGTTGATTGTCCTATAACGATGATAATGGCATCTAAATCAATGGGTGAAAAAGATGCTCATAGTAGGAGAACGAATCGCCTATGGCAAGAGGGGATTGACCAGTTGACCAAAGTTATTCCGTCCATTTCTGTGCAATGGATTGATGACTCTCATCAACTGCCCTTTAAGCATCCGGTTGAAATAGCACAGACGATAGACAATTTTGCAATCCGTATCAAGCCTTAGCCTGAGTATTATCAGATCAGTTCCCTTTTCGAAATTCTGGGTTATATTCAGGAAGCCTCAAATCAAGTCTTAAAAAGATAACTATTGATTTACCAAGTTGGCGTTTGAGTTTAAGATGTTTTGCAAAGTGGGACATACACAAGTAAAGGTTTCAAGTGCTAAGAGCATTTGAGGGTTTAATAGCCTTACAATTTTTGATTTAAGAGATCCAAATCGTTAAGCTATTTATACTTTATATGACGACGATAAATAATCTCCGGCATGCGAAATCGGAAAAAAATGCTACATTTAGCCCAAAAAGTTAATCCAAAGGGCGATTTCATCAAGAGGATACCCTTCCTCCAAGGGAGTGCCAGCTTCAAGCGGCATCTTTTTTGACTGTTCAAGGCACGTTGGTGTTACTTCATTGAAGTCGAATTATTAAGCATTTCTTGAAGGAAATTAAAAAAATCTATAGAATTTCAATAATGAACAAGAAGGAAAATTGTATAACAAGGAATCTATGGCTCATTGAGAATTATGAATCAATTTCCCTACCGGATAACCCACTATAACTTTCAACCATAGATTGGAATTCAAAAGTATCGTGAGGTGGCAGTATGAACCGCAAGGTTATTCCATTAAATGGTTCCACGCTCCAGATTCCTTTGCTCCAGACCAAGCTGCAAATGCCGCATACTTTGACGGGCATGGTAGATCGGCCGAGGATTCACGCCCGCCTAGACGAATCGCTGCAAAGCAGGCTTACCTTGGTGACGGCCCCCGCAGGGTTCGGCAAAACGAGTGCCGTGGCTCAGTGGACCAGGCAAAAGGGGCTTCCTATGGCCTGGCTCTCTTTAGACGGCGGCGATAACTACCCGGTGCGGTTCTGGATGTATGTGACAGCCGCCTTGCAAGGTCTGCAAAAAGACATCGGCGTAGAGATAAGTCCGATATTGAAATCCGCAACCAGTCCACCCTGGGAGGCAGCCCTCTCCCTGCTTATTGACTATCTATCGTGTCTGTCCTACGATTTTGCTCTGGTCCTGGACGATTATCACCTCATCAGTGAATCCCTTGTCCACGAAACTCTTTCATTTCTGGTGCGTTACGCCCCCCAACGGCTGCATCCCGTCATCATCGGACGTACTGAGCCCCCCATCGCCTTGCCGCGCCTTAGGGCTGCGGGCCAGGTGACGGAACTGACCGTCCGGGATCTTAGTTTTGACAATGATGAAGCAGCCGCTTTTTACCGCCTGAGGAATATTGAGCTCACCGGTGCGGAGGTCGATAAGCTAGCCGCCCGTACCGGCGGTTGGGCGGCCGGGATGCAGATGGCAGCCTTCTCCTTGCAAGGGGGTATGGACAAAGCCGTAATGATTGAACGCTTTAGGGGCTGCAACCACCTTCTGGCCGGTTACTTCTTCGAAGAGGTGTTCAATGGGTTTACGCCAGACATACAGGAATTCCTGGTACAAACGTGCATCCTAGTACGTCTTTGCGGTCCCCTTTGCGACGGGGTCACCGACAGAAAGGACGGCGGCGCTGTTCTCACCCTGGTGGCGCGTCAGAACGGTTTTCTGGTCTGCCTGGATGAAAAAGATGGCTGGTATGTCTATCATCATCTCTTTGCCGAATTTTTACAGGGTCTACTTCAAAAAAGACAGCCAACTATGATTCCGGCGCTGCACCGTAAGGCCGCACGCTGGTGCGAGGCGAATGGGTTATCCACGGAAGCCATTGATTATTACCTGCAGGGTGAGGCATACATTCAGGCGGCTGGCCTGATCGAGCGGCTATCCGCGGTAATGCTGGGCCGGGGCGAAACTCCGACCCTGCTCAAGTGGATTTCCGCTCTGCCGTCTGCAATGCTGGACGCGAGTCCGGGCCTGAATGTCATGCAGGCCTGGGCGGCCATAGCAACCAACCGGATGGACGAGGTGGCGCACTTGCTGGAACGGGCTGACGCCATTGGCAGGCGGGGAGAAGAGATGCATGCGGAAGATGGAAACAGTATGGCTCTTGAGAAAGCCATGCTACGGATGCTCGTATCAGTCAGACAAAAAGATATTCAGGGGGCCCTGCACTGGTTGGCCCAGGCCGGCCAGGCCACGGAAAGTGTTTCCGCCCTGGAATTGGGTCTGACCTTCGAATCGCTGGAACCCAGCCTACTGGCGGGGCCATGGGGCTGGTTCGGGTATTTGAAAGAGATGTCACAGGTTATGGGGAGCGCTGCCTACGCCAAACTCAATAACCTGGGCGGCCCAGGCGCTCACCGGGGTTACGCCGGAGTGGCCAAGGCCGAGGCATTATACGAGTGGAACCAAATCGATGACGCGGTTAAGAGTCTGGCGGAGGGGATGGAGGAGGCGCAGAAAGCGGAAGATTCCTGTTCTCTGGTTCCGGCCTTGTTCATCCTGGCCAAAATTCACCTGGCCCGCGGTAAGCTGACGGCAGCCCTGGACGCGGCCGAAGAAGCGGAAAGAACGGTCCGGGCTCTCGGCCGCCCGCAGTGGCTGCCCTGCATTGCCGCTCTCAAGGCCCGTCTCAACTTAGCCGGGGGCGATCAGGACGCGGTCGGCCGGTGGTCGGTGCATAGCCGCTTGGACATATACGGCCGCCTCAGCGCCGCCCGCGCCTACGAGCACTTGACTTTCGCGCGGGTACTGCTGGCCCGGGGCCAGTTGGAAGAGACCATTCTGCTCCTGGAGCGCCTGCGGGTCTTTGCCGAAAAAGAAGAACGCCTGCCCGGCACCCTGGAAACTGCCAACTTGCTGGCAATAGCTTACAATGCCGCGGGCCGGACGAGAGAAGCCCTGGAAATTCTCCGGCGGAACCTGTCACTTGGTTTGGAAAATAACTACCTGCGCATCTTCGTTGACGAGGGAGCGCCCATGCTGGCCCTCCTGAAGCGCCTGACCCTGGCTCGGGAGCGGGAGCAGCGTCCTGAGGGAGAGCTGGCTTACGCCGGGAAGCTGCTCGCTTTGTTGCGGGAGGGCCCTGCTCTCCGTTACCAGAGGCTGCCGGCGGTACAGCCATCCGCCCCGGCCGACGCTCTCACAGCCAAAGAAATGGCCGTACTGCGGCTGGCAGCAGCGGGCCTGAACAGAAACTCCATCGCCGGGGAACTCGGTGTTGCCCTGCCGACGGTAAAGACCCATCTGGCCAATATTTATGGCAAGCTGGGAGTGAGCGGGCGCCGGGAAGCCGTGGAGCAGGCGTGCCGGTTGGGCATTCTCCGGTGAAATAAAGAATAAGGCGGAAAAATAAGGCTGGGGATTGATTTCCCCGGCTTTTTATATTTTTAAAGAGGGATTATTTTTCCCTAATCTCATCCTTTTCTCATCCTCAGGATGATGTCAAAAGCGGAACCTTATGGTAAAAATGTATCTGATACTTATTGCTACTATTTAACTATTGAGTAAAGTGAGAAAAAGGAGGATTGATGAAATAGGCGGATTAGCAAAGTAACCCGCCCCTTCCCGAACCGTACAAGCGATTTTCACCGCATACGGCTCTCCATATTCCAAATGAGTTATCGTCGTTTTAGCCGGATGAAACGTTCGTCGCTGATGCGCTCCCGAAGTATCTTTTCAAGTGTGCGATGGTCAATTTCATCAAAGCAGGCGGAGATGTCACCCTCAATAAACCAAATCGTACCTCTCCACGTTTCCACCTCGGCTATGGGACTTTGAGTAGACCGTTTTGGCCGGAAGCCGTGGGATAGGTTCGAGAAGGTAGGTTCGTAGATGCACTCCAGGACTATGTGGATTGCCTCCTGAATGAGCTTGTCCTTTCCGTTTGGAAAGCTGAGTTTGCGCATTTTGCCATTCTTCTTGGGAATCATCGTTGTCCTGTTGGGCTGGGGTTGGTAGGATTCGTCACGCATAGAAGAAATAAGCTCCGTAATCCATTCCTCACAAAAGCCATGCAGGGAGGTGCCGTCAAGAACCGGAAGTTTCCGCGCCGTCATTGGACTTTACTGAGTTGTAGGCAATGATGTACAGATCTCTGCTGTAGAACAAGCGATAGATGTCACTGTTGACATAGTTTTGGTTGGCACTGTTGCGACGGCGATAACCTTCCAGTCTTTCCATGAGTTTTGATTCTCCATTCAAAGCAACTCCTTTCAAAATAGGAAATTGGAATACTGCCCCCCTTCACTGTGTGCCTTCCATTACAGAAGGCCGTTAGGCTACTGTTAGGGCTCTCTGCCATATGCCGGGGAACGGCACTTAGGCAGGTCACGTTTGACAGTTTCATATAGTGTCTCCATACGTAGGTATCCGGTTGGTCTTTACCCCGCTTAACGCAGGTGTGTTAACAGGCCTGCTTATATCCAACCTCTTGCATATTGGGTATACCTGTTGATGTTGGTACATGACCAACAGCGTTCTATAGCCACAGACCCGGATTCAGCCCACAGGCTTTACCATATATGGCCTGACTCGCCAGGCCACTCGACAGCGTTAGTTGTCTAATCCTGACTTTACCGACATGCTGTTGTTCCCTAGAGGCTTTCGCATGAGGTTAGTCGGTTGTCTTACATCGCGACGCAGGAGCGATGATTTCTGCGAAATATATATGAAACGCACAACGTGCGCACCAAGAGGAGGAATGGAAGATGAAAAATCGATTCAAGCGGCTTGTGTATTTAGCGCTTTCCTTTGTGTTTCTGGCAACTGCCATCCTGGGCTTTGCCGTGCCGGCATTGGCTGATACGGGCGTACCATTGTCTTCCCTGAGTAAGGGTGATTTGGTGAATTTCGCGGGTTATCGATGGAAAGTCCTGGACCCCGGCACCGGTTACCTGCTAATGGACATTGGCTATTATCGCGCTTACGACGCACTTCAATTTATTGACATCATTCCCGGTGAATCGAACTATGTTGGCTTTGATCCTTCCAATACAAGCCCAAACAGTATTGCCTATTTTCTAAATAATGATCCCCAAGGGTTTTACCAGAACCTTTCCCTCGCGGATCAGGAAATGATCCAATCCCACAGTTGGACTACAGGGGACGAGCAGCATGATACAAATCCGATGCCTGCCGTGAATTGTAAGATCGGGTTGCTCAGCTACAGCGAGTACAATAGCTATACTAATAATGGCACAACTACAGCTTATATTGGTAATTTTACATTGCCAAATGTAACTAATATTGGTGGACAGTCTCTTGGCGGGTTCTGGACCCGCACTGTTGATTCTTCAGGCGTGTATAGTCTATGGTACGTGCCAAGCACCACCGATCCTTCTCAGCCTACCCTACCGGCCCATACATCAGCTAGCTACGCAGCCTATCTCCGCCCCGCTTTGTATTTGGATCCTGACGTCATGGTATCCTCCGATTTTATCCATATCGTGACAGGTCATGCTGTCACCGTACTGACCAATTCCTCAGCGGGTGGCACGGTAACAGGCGGGGGCGCGTCCACTGAAGGGGCTTCAGTGCCGGTGACGGCCACGGCCAATAGTGGCTACAATTTCATCAACTGGACCGACGAAAACGGTGCACCCGTCGGTACCAGCCCATCATTCAACTATACCATTGGCACGGCGGACACAAAACTGGTGGCCAATTTCCAAAAGGCTCCTGTTATAACAGTGGTGAACGGTGAACCATTTACCGTTACTGTTTACAACACCTGCGGGACATTAACCGGAACAGCTAACAGCAACTACGGCACCCTGACAGGCACTGCCAGCGGAAGCGATACTGTAATAACAGGAACCCTGACCGGAGTGCCAACCACGCCAACAGCGATTACCCTTGGCAGTGGAAATGTTGTCGGTGGAACTATTGAGATAAAAGCTGTTAATCCGCCCTCAACAACGCTGGACAACAGCAAGTCGTTTTATTGAACAGATTAGTTGGAGGGTGAAAATATGTTAAAGCGAAAAATTCTCTCGCAGTGGATAATTGTGCCGTTGATCTTGCTGTTAGGTCTTTGCGGATTCATGGCCAGTCCGGCGTATGCGGGCAATGCGCCGTCCACATACGTACTGGTGCAATGCGACAGCAGCGGCGTGGTTACGAATAATACGGCAATTACCGGCGTGAATCTGCCAATCACGTTTGATACATCAGGGAACTTTTATGTTAACAGTGTGGATGTGGCTATTTTCACCGGAAGCACCTTAGTCAAAGAGTTGGACGGGTTTACCTCAACCAACTTGCATATCGGTCTGGGCGGGGTTACCAATTACGACTATGACGCAGCAACCCCGGTTGTCTATGGAATTAAATTCCGTGTTCATTACGGCGTAGTCGGCCAAGGCGCCCAAGACATTACAGAAGACTGGCAAAGATCGGGGCTGTATTTTGAGGTGGTGCCAGCGTCATCGCCGACTCATTCAAGCAATACGGGCATTCAAGTGAATAACGGCGGCAGTTCGGTCGTGACCGGCGTGGATAATACCTCGGGAAGCCTGAGCGTCACGGTAGTCAACAGTACGACAGCGGGCACTCTCAAGAGTGACATTACCTCGACCGACGGCTCGGCCCAGGCGTATGCTGTGACAACCTCCAGCGGCGAGCCGGTCAACGACAGCACCGCCCTGGTGACCGGCAATAAGCTGACCGTGACCGCGGCGGATAACAGCACCACGGCGACCTATATTGTCACCGTGGCAGCAGTCAACACTGCCCCGATCCAGCTCGCGACGCGTTCAGGAATAAGCTGGGACGGCAGTACGCCCGGTAAAGCCGAATGGAATGCGGTAAGCAACGCGAGCGGGTACAGCGTGCAGCTGGAAAAAGGCGGGAATAACCAGGGAAGCGCCGTATCAGTCGGTGCGGGGACGGAATACTACAACTTCACGACGGATATTACGACGGCGGGGAGCGGAAGCTACACCTTCACTGTGACCGCCGTGGGAGACGGGACAAACTACAGCGACAGCGCGGAAAGCGTGGCGAGCAGTGTCTATAATTACACTGCCCCGGCAGTTCAGCTCACCACACCCTCGGGGCTAAGCTGGGACGGCAATATGCCCGGTAAAGCCGAATGGAATGCGGTAAGCAACGCGAGCGGGTACAGCGTGCAGCTGAAAAACGGCGGGACTAACCAGGGAAGCGCCGTATCGGTGGGCGCGGGGACGGAATCCTATAACTTCACGACAGAGATAGCGGCGGCGGGAAGCGGGGGCTACACCTTCACTGTGACCGCCGTGGGAGACGGGACAAACTACAGCGACAGCGCGGAAAGCGTGGCGAGCAGTGTTTACAATTACGTGGCTCAGACAGCTCCGCCGTTTGTTGCAGTAACAGGCATAACAGGCGTGCCCACAACGGCAACCGTCGGAACGCAACTGCCACTTACCGGAACAGTGAATCCATCTGACGCAACCAATCAGAATATTATCTGGAGCGTTAACAATAACGCCAGCACAACAGAAGCAACCATCAGCGGCAATGCCAACACCCTTTCTGCCACGGGAGCAGGCACTGTAGTTGTGACCGCGACCATTGTAGACGGGGCAACGGCAACAACCAACTACACCCAGGACTTTAACATTACCGTAACCGCACCGCCACCAACTGCCTGCACCGTAACCTTTAACAGCAACGGCGGGAGTGAGGTCGCAAGCCAAACGGTGAATTACAACAATGCGGCGGCCAAACCAAGCGACCCAACCAAGACAGGCTATACCTTTGTCGGTTGGTATACGGATAGCGCACTGACAAAGGCCTTCGATTTCGGAACCCCGATAACCGGAGATATTACGCTCTATGCCATGTGGTCGGCCAACATTTGCACCGTAACCTTTAACAGTAACGGCGGGAGTGAGGTAGCCAACCAAGCGGTAAACTACAACAATACAGCAGCCCAGCCAAGCGACCCGACAAGGCCGGATTATGTCTTTGCCGGCTGGTATACGGACAGCGGACTCAATACCCCCTTCGATTTCGGGACAAAAATAACCGGAAATATCACGCTGTATGCCCGTTGGTCCCCGCCCTGGCAGACAGTAGGCAGCGCGGGATTTTCAGCAGGTGGGGCTCATTATACCTCCATAGCAATAGACAGCAGCGGAACTCCTTATGCCGTATATCAGGATGAGGGAAACTCATATAAAGCGACAGTGATGAAATACGCTGAGGGCAGCTGGCAGACAGTAGGCAACGCGGGATTTTCAGCCGATAAGGCTAATTATACCTCCATGGCAATCGATAGCAGCGGAACTCCTTATGTCGTATATAGTGATGTGGGAAATTCAGGGTATGGGGGAAACTCAGGAAATGCGACAGTGAAAAAAATGATGTTCAATTCGGGGACGGACGGGGGGACTATCCCCATCAACGACGGCAATAAAAATCTTACGGTCGGCGCCGATGGGACCACAGTTGCTTTCACACCGGACACACTTGCCACAGTAGGAAGCAGTCTGGTCAGCCTTACAGTAACGAATGGAGTGCACGGAACAAGACTGGATTTATGGGGGATCTCACAACCAACCCCCTCCGGAGGAATGCTCAGTAGTCCCCTGCCCCAAACTTCCGTATCCTCCGCACTTAAATTAGGTGGCAGCATTGCCACCCCGGTGAATGTCCTCGTCCAAATCTCAGAGGGGACGACAGTCAGCGCTCCGCCAGGTTCAGGATGGGATGGTACCATCAATACGCCAACCGTTCAATCCGTGGACAGTGTCGCCGCTCCGAATAAAAACGGTGCAATAGCTCAAGTAGATAGTGTGATCGAAATCGGTTTTGGCGATGTACCCCTAACCTTCAGCCATGCCGTCCGGATCCGCATACCCGGCCAGGCCGGGAAAAAAGTCGGCTATGTCCGCAATGGAATATTCTATCCCATAACAACTGTATTAAGCGCGGATGACCAGAGTACAGCCGACAGCACTCTGGGCCCCGGTCAAGATGGCTATATCAATGTCGGACCGGACCTGGTTATTTGGACGAAGCACTTTACAAAGTTTGTAACCTATACAGAGACACCGGCAGATAACGGTGGGGGACATTCAAACGGGGGCGGAGGAGGTTCGTACTCTCCACCTTCAACTTCTACTACTGTTACGGGCAGTGTGCTAAACGGGAGCAACGGGGCCCAGGTGTCCAGTTTTACCGCCACAGTCACTACCGACAGCAATGGCAACAGCACAGTATCCATGCAGGCGGCGGACGTGGTCGCGCTGAAAGGGCCGGACGGAACCAGCGGCAGCATGTTCGGCGACCTGTCCCATCTGGCCTTGACAAGCAACGGGGGTTCACCCATCACCCTTGGCGCCGATGGCACATTAAGCATTGGAAACCTGGCCAAAGGCACGGACAATACTTATGATATTGTTTATGACCTGGGCAGCGGCCAGAAGATCGCGATCGGCACCATGGAAGTGAAGATTGACAGCAGCGGGAATGTTACCTTAACCGTTACTTTAATTGATCCCTATGGCATTATCACGGACGCGGCAACCGGCAAAGCCCTGGCGGGAGTCAAGGTCACCCTGTACTATGCCGACACTGCCCGGAACAAAACGGCGGGCAAAACTCCGGATACCGTGGTCACCCTGCCCGGCATCACAGGATTCAAGCCCAACAATAACCAGGATCCCCAGACCAGCGACGTGAATGGAGCTTATGGGTTTATGGTCTTCCCGAACACCGATTACTACATAGCAGCCTCCAAAGACGGGTATGACCAATACACCAGCCCGACAATTTCCGTGGATAAGGAAATTGTCCACTGGGACTTCAAGATGAGCCCAACTACCTCCGGAGTGACTAGACTGGCGGGCCAGAGTAGGGTCGATACAGCCCTCGCCATCGCCAAAGCGGAATATAGCGGTAAGGTAGCCAATGTTGTCTTAGCCACCGCCGACAACTATCCCGATGCCTTGGCCGGAAGTGTCCTGGCTTACAAACTCAAGGCACCGATCCTCCTGGTGGGAAGCTCGGGGGCCGATCAAGAAAAAGTCTTAGACTATATGAAGGCAAATCTTGATCCGTCAGGGAACGTCTATATTTTGGGCGGCACAGCAGTGGTAAGCGCTGATATGCAAACTCAAATTCAGGACGAAGGTTTCCAAAACATCACCCGGTTGGGCGGAACTGACCGCTATGCCACTTCAGTGCAGATTGCCGAAGCGGAAGGCGTCGCGAGCGGGACACCGGTAGTGCTTGTTTCAGGCGAAAATTATCCGGATGCATTGTCTGTAAGCAGCGCCGCCGCCGTAAACCAATACCCCGTTCTGTTGGTCAGCAAGGATGGGATTTCCGACTTGGTCAAGCAGGAAATCGCCAAGATTAATCCAAGCAAGGTATACATCATTGGCTTAGAGGGCGTTATTAGTAAGGCGGTTGAAGACCAGATTGTCCAGACTATTAACATTGATAAATCAAACATTGTGCGTATTGGCGGAGCCGACCGGTTTGCAACTTCCCTGGCAGTAGATAAGTACTTCAATTTACAGGGTAACATTGCCTGTGTGGCGACCGGAAATGATTTCCCGGATGCTTTGGCGGGAAGCGTCTATGCTGCTTCACATGAAGCTCCCATTCTCTTAGTCGACAAAAGTTTGACGGATGAGCAAATAGCTTACTTAAAAGCAAGCAAGGCAGCGGGGGCAACAATCTTTGGAGGAGAAGGAGCTGTAAGTAGTGAGATTACAGGGCAGTTGTCCGAGATTTTTGGACAGTAATTCCAAACAATAAATGTAAGGACATCAGAAGCCAGAGTTTCATTACTCTGGCTTCATTGTAAATGGCGAACTGGATACACTTTTCTTTACGATCGCCGCAACAGTGACGGCAAAGTTCCTGGCGGATATTGTGTCGAAGGCGAGCCAATTATTTAATGGGCTTCAGATTCAGAGTCCGTGAAACCGGATGTTCAGCCGGAACCTACTCCTGTTCAACCTGATGGAGGTGCGGAGTAAAATGAAGGATGTTTGTGTCGATTGTAAGCGAAAAGTATTGCCTGTACCCAGGTGAATCGTGGCTAATCCCATCCTCTTAATCCAAAAGGATGGGATCAGCGGGGCAGTCCGTCAGGAGCTTGCCGCGCTCAAACCGGGCAAGGCGGCTCATTACCTCCAGAAAAGAGTACCGGAAGAAATAACTATTTTCGGCGGGGAGGCTTTCATTTTACAAAACCACGGGTTCTATTTCTCAAGCAGGAAATCTACGACGTTTTTTATTTTGATACCCTCATACGAATTCACGAAGCTCCTGTCCATGGAAAGCACGATTTTCTCATAGTTGTCGTTGATGCTGCGCAGCGGGTCAAGCTCCCGTTCCCGTGTGCGTTCACCGCTCATGGTTTCGGTAACTTGATAATAGATTTTCTCTTCCGGGCTTATGGCGATAAAGTCGACTTCCTTTTCCCCGGTTTTACCGATGGAAACATCGTAACCGCGCCGGAGCAGTTCAAAATATACGACATTCTCAAGTATGTGTCCTCTGTCCACGTCGCGGTAGCCCAAGAGCATATTGCGGATTCCTGTATCCACCATATAATATTTGCTCTGCGTTTTAAGGTATTGCTTTCCCTTGATGTCGTAACGGCCAATGCCGTAAAACACATAGGCTTTCTCAAGAGCGGAGATATATCCCGATATGGTCTTACTGGCAGGATTCTTCTTCCGTTTGTCTTCGTCCAGGTCTGCCTCATGCACCAATACATTCCCAATATTATTGGGAGATGTGAGATTGCCGACGTTATCTGCCATAAACAGTACAAGCTTACGCAGAAACGCCTGGTCGGTAATCTTATTCCGCTCCACAACATCACGCAGGATGACGGAGGAATAGATGCCGTCGAGCGCAACGTTAATGTCACGCTGCCTGAAGTCATACGCGGCGACAGAAGGCATGCCTCCGTATTTGAGATAGGTTTCAAACTTCTGGTTGTCGCTCGCCCCCGGTTCAAAGGTATTGAAGTCAAGGAACTCCTTAAACGAAAGCGGCAGCATTTTGATCTCCACATACCGTCCCGACAGGAGCGTCGCAAAATCAGAGGAAAGCAAATAGGCGTTGGAGCCGGTAATATAGATGTCGGTGTCAAAATCCACGCGGAACGAATTGACCGCGCGCATCCAACCCGACACCATCTGCACCTCGTCAAGTATGATGTAATTCTTACCGGTTTTTGAGATTCTGCCGGACACTTCCTTATACAGGGCGCGGTAGTCCTCAATAGCTTCATACTGCAGAGATTCAAAGTTCAGATGGATGATGTTTTCAGCGGGAACGCCCGACTTTAACAGGTTGTCCGAAAACATATCCAACAGGGTGGATTTACCGCAGCGCCGGATACCCGTGACAATCTTGACCATGTCCTTATCTTTAAAGGACATCAGAGTATTCATATAGATATCTCTCGGTATCATCGAAATCACCTCTTTTGAAGATAATACACGAAAACCATCTGGAAATCAATAGTTTTTGACTCGAAAGTTAAAAACATCGCATTTTCGACAAATTATTGACTTTAATTTATGTTTTCGATTTATAGTATAGTTTTCTTCTGCTTTGTTATTGAGCGATGAATCTGAATAAAATGGGACAATTTTCGTAAAACCGGCAATCGGTATCGGGCAAGGGGGGGAGAGGTATGTTCCGAAACAAGCTGAATATGCCGCGCGCCGGCAGCGGTATCGTTAGAAGAAAGAAAGTAGAAGAAAAGCTGCGGGAGCCGCCGAAAAGAACTAAGCCTAAGATGGAAAATAGTGGTATAGAGTGGGATAGGTAGCCCGTAAAAGGCTGAGCTGCAGTACTAGCTAGCTAGGCCTTTTTGTCGTGGCGAATTGTGCATGAATATACATGAACTTCCTGACTGTGAAATATAGGCCTGTGCACAAGCACTACCACCGCCCGAAAGGAAGAACGCTGGCAGTGGAAATTTATGAAACGTCGTGGAAGTGGCTGTATGGCAGGTTCGACATAAAGGAAAGGTCTTCTTGACACGGTGGTGTACTTTGACTATAATAGGCATATACAATCGTTCCAAACGCGACGAACGTACCGTACGATACAAACGAGTGGAGTGAAAGGAGAGAATATAATGGTACAAATATCGTTTGCTGAACTCCGTGAACAATATGCGGACTATTTTGCGCGGGCAGCTTCAATTTACAATGTTAATCCTCTTCTAGGCCGTCTTTATGCCTATCTGCTGCTTTCACCTCAGCCCATGAGCCTGGGCGAGCTTGCCACAACTGCAGGAGCAGCAAAAAGCACAGTGAGTGTAGTGATACGTACACTTGAACACTATCGATTAGTAGACCGACAACTGGTTAAAGGAGATCGGCGTGACTATTTTACTGCGCGCACGGACTCCGCTCTGATGTTGCGGGAATTATACGATCTCTTCTTTTCCAGGGAACTAAAATATTATGAAGCTGCTAACAAAACGGCCCGGCAGGCTCTTGAGACAGCACCTATAGAAGGTGACTGGCCGGACCAAGAACAGCGAGCGCTATTGATAAGAAGGATGACGCAGTTAGAATCATTTGTTAATGTAATGGGTGACTTGCTTAAACAATTTATGAATGCTTCCGACAAGCCGGTGTCACCCGTGGAAATCATCCCAATTGAGGTAGAAAATGAGTAATACGAAAATGCTGATCATCTCTGGTAAAGGTGGCGTGGGAAAAACGACTATTGCAGCCAGTACTGCCACAGCCGCTGCAATTAGGGGGTATCGAACCTTGGTGGTAAGTTTGGACCGGGCGCACAGTCTTGGGGATGTTCTTCAGTACCGTCTGGGATCGCTTCCAATTAACGTACCGGGTCTGGCCCATCTGGAAGCCATGGAAATTGATCCTCAATCCGAACTGAACAGCAACCGTGCTATTCTCAAGACGTATTTCAGACGGCTTTTAGCCTATCTGGGGATGGATGGGGTCGAGGCGGAAGAAATGAGCATCTTTCCCGGGTTGGAAGAACTGCTTGTTCTAACCCGGCTATCGGAATTGGTAGACAATGGCGGGTACGATTTGATTGTGGCGGATATGGCGCCGACGGCCAGCAGCCTCCGCTATCTGAGTTTCCCAGACATGATGGAAGGGGTCTTGGGTAAACTTGTTAAGTGGGATCAGCGGATGGCCAATCTAGTGCGACCGTTTCAAGGCAATCTCTTAAAAATACCGGTTCCTGAGGATGAGGTGTACGATAACTTCCGGGAATTGGCCCGTAGTTTAGGCGGTTTGCGTAAGTTATTGACCAATTCGGCTCGAACCGCGGTGCGCCTGGTCATGACCCCGGAAAATATCGTCCTGGAAGAAACAAGGCGGACTTTTGCCTACCTGAGTTTGTTTGGGCTTATGGTTGATTCAGTCATAATAAACAGGATTTTGCCCGAGGAAGCCACTCGTGGTTACCTGCACGTTTGGGGAAAAATTCAAGAACAAGTGCTGGCGTTGGCTCGGGAAGGATTTGCCGGTCTTCCCATGCAAACAGTGCATTTCCGGCCAACGGAAGTTCTGGGTGTTCAACAACTTAGGCAGACCGCTGTTGAATTGTATGATAAGAATGATCCTGCGGATTTTCAGGCTACCGACCCTCCACTTTCCTATCAGAAGGAAGGAGATATTACAATTATGGCTTTGCATTTGCCTAATATTGCTGGAGACTCCTTGGATTTACGGAGACGCAATCAAGATTTGATTATCACGGTAGGTGGTTGGCGTCGCGTTATTCTATTGCCCGATTTTCTTGCTGGGTATTCCGTGGGAAAAGCTCGGCTGTCTGAAGGGTATTTGAAGATTAGCTTTAGACCTCAGCCCAGCCAAAAGGCCGAAAGTATTTAATAGCGTTCCGAATTATCGTCAGAAGGAAAGCGAATGGGTTGCTGCTTGCAGGGGAAAATAAAGCAAGAGCCTAATAAGGATGAAGGAATGGTTTTCAATGAAAGTCCTTGTTCTTTATTTTAGTGGTACAGGAAATACGGAGTATGTTGCAAAATATCTACAAAAGAGATTATTAGGTCCTTTACGTCAAATAGAGTTACGATCAACTGAAAATACGTTACCGGAGAAGACTGCCGAATTTGATTTGCTGATAATTGGATTCCCGATTTATGCGGGGGCACCTCCGGAGTTTTTCGGCCAATATCTTAAATTGTTGCCTACTGTCAATCAAAAAGGAGTATTTGTTTTTTGCACAAGAGCTATGTTCGCAGGACATGCAATTAAAGATGTTTATGAATTGTTAGAACACAAAGGGTATATTCCATTAGGCCATAGAATCGTTGCAATGCCAGGTTCGGACGGACTTCCTTTTATGCGTAAAAATTCGACCAGGGGAAAAATATTCAAAGCATGAGTAAGAAAGCACCAGAAGGAATTCCGCTGCTAAACATAGTCTTTCAATTTCTCTGGGATATTGGATATAAACTTGCAGAAAAGAAGATTAAACCCCGGTTTAGGGCAGATGATAAGTGTATTCGATGTGGACTTTGTGTCAAACAGTGTCCAGCAAAAAATATATCCTTAAAAAATGGATCCATCACTTTTGATAAACATTGTTATATGTGCATGCGATGTAT
Organism: Peptococcaceae bacterium CEB3; assembly: GCA_001029295.1. Taxonomy (GTDB): domain Bacteria; phylum Bacillota; class Desulfitobacteriia; order Desulfitobacteriales; family Desulfitobacteriaceae; genus Acididesulfobacillus. Next base: position 493,333 of record LDXJ01000064.1, read on the forward strand.
TAATCAATGTCCGAATGAAGCCATACAAATAGGAAAATGGACTATAAACAAGTTTCGTTGGAAAGGGCCAATGGGCCCGTATAACTGATTTAGCAAAGGTAGATGCTTTCCTTTATAATCGGATGCCGCCGGGCTGCGCGTGATTTGGGAGGATTACAATGGCGAAGAAAATCTTGTTATTTGCTCCGATGGCTTTCAACCTTGCAGAGACCACCCGTATGATCGAGATTGCAAAAGGGATCGCCCATCATGATACGGCGAGCAAAGTGTTCGACATTCAGTTCATGTCTGACGGTGGGGAGTTTGAGGGATTGATTGAGGAGCAGCATTTTCCGCTCCATAGGATGGAGCCGCGCTTGACGCCCGAGAAGATTGAGCATCTCTTGAAAGTCGACAAAGCCGAGAAATTTGCTCCGTCTTTTTCTGTTCAAGAAATCAGTGAGCGGATAGAAAATGAGGTGAAATACGTCAGGCAACTGAAACCGGCAGCCGTGATCACCGGGTTTTACATGACGATCCCACTGACGTGCCGGATCGCGCACATCCCGCTGGTCTGGGTCATCCAGTCTACTTGGCTTCCGGAATTCTTTTTGCACGGGGCTGGTATGACGGATCGCCTCACCTTCAAACCCGTCAAATGGAGTGGCAGCGCTGCTTGCATTGGATTTTTCTATTAATTAACAGAAAATGTTTCAAAAAGGATACGACTAAAATGCCGGCCGGGGTTGAGATAACTTCGACCGGCTGAGTCTTTTAACAAGTGAATTTACAAATCTACTTGCTACTTACTGAATCTCCTACTATCTATCCTCTGCTATTTAATTCTCAGGTGATGGCCAGGGTGACCGCGTGATCAGGGTAATGAGTGTGATGCCGTGAGATGCCGACGCACCCTGCGTGCCATTACGGCACTGGCCACAGTCCAAGTCGTGACGGGCATCTACGTCTACAACACTTTGCCCTTCGGACAGTGGTTCGGTCCGACACTGGCCGCAGTCGGCCTGACCACAGGTGTCTTCGGCTACAAGCTCGTGCAGCAGGGCATCGAGCTGAAGTCGGCCACATGATCTACCTAGCGCAACGGCCCCCGAGTTCCTCGGGGGCCTGTTCTTTTTGGGCGCTTCCGGGTTTTCCGTGGTTTAGCTCTGGTCTGGGCGGGCCGATCCGCGTCAGGCCCAGGATGTGGTGTCACCGCATCGGCACGGTGCTGACGGTGATGGTGGTGGCTGTGTTGGCCGGCGCACGAAACTTCCGAGAGATCGCCGATCGGGCGGCTAGGCTGCCCTCGGAGCTGTTGACGTTGGCTGGCCTGATCCAACGACTCCCGCACAGCAACCACTACCAACTCACCTCCGACGACATCCGGATCGCCGTGCTCTACGCCGAGGTCCACAGCTGGCTATCGTCCCGCTTACGGCAGCCGATCAACCCAGGCCCCACCCGAAATCCGGGCCGCGCTACGCTCGCTCGATCGCCACGTCATCGGCTGCATCGACCAAGCCTGACTGAAAGCAGCAGCCTGAAACGTGACACAAATGTGAAGAAAGCCGCGCCCAAAAAGATCGCTAGTATACAACAAGCGGGATCAATTAGCGCTCTGACGGCGACGCAGTAACATAACGCCGAATCCAATTGCCCAGAGCGCAAGTGGATATGCGCCCACGCGCTGCCAACCGCCATACCCGAGTCCTATATATGGCGGCGTGCCCGACATGATAATTCCAACAAAGCCCATGACACCCGCAAGGAGCGTTATCCAACCGAATAGCCGATGTGTCTTTATGGCCCCGCTGCCGAGTAAGATCAGACCGAGGTTCTGCGCAAAGAACTGAACGCTTGCCGCGACTTCATGTACCGTAAGCGCACTGTTGCCTGGCGCAAACCCAGCGACTGCTATGCACAAACCTGCCAAGGCGACTAGAAACACGCCAGTACTCGCCAACTTACGTCGCGGCCAAAATGATCGCGTGAGAAGGATCCCACAGAATATGAGCAGACCGTAGATTACGAAAGTAACATTCATAACCGCGTGAAATGGCGAACAGGCGACTATCGTCTGATGCGTGGTCGGATTCGTAAACGGCCCACACGTCGTTACCCCCAGCTCGCTGACAGCGTCATTTCGCAGGCTGTAGGGGGTCCTCATGCCTATTTGGGTGATGCCCTGTCCGATGAAGTACCAGATGACCAAGACAAGTAGTACTGCTCCTGCTCGAAAACTTAGCCCTTTCGTCGTTGATACGGTATTGGCTTTTCTCATTCAGCTTTCTTACGAGTCGCCCGTCTTACTCGCTGCTCCTTTCCATTTGGTTTTTTATCAACATTCGGGATCTTATTTACTATAATAACACGTCTGGACGATGAGGAGCAAGATTGATCCGAGGGCGCGGTGAACCCGCTTGGCTCAGCTACGCTTCCTGAATCGCCATGACCAGTACCTATGACGGATTACGATCCGGGAATATCGCCGGCTAAGAGTATTAGTATTTGCAAGTCGCTTTCGTTGAACCCGGCAGCCCGCTCGAAGACGTCCCACAATTCGCGGTAGGTCCGTGCATTCTTCACAAGTTCTGCAATTGGTAAGCCGAGTTCTGGCTTACAGCTTAAAACCGCTACCTGGTCTGTGTCTACGGACGACAAGCCCAACTCGTACAAGCTGCAAAGTTCACCTCGTGATACGACGCCGCGAAACTTACGGCGGCGCATCTTCACACCTTCCACACGACACGATTTCGTTGGTGGCACAACTGGCACGTAACTGCCGACTTTCACCACGTCAACCAAACCGCCGAAAATGATCTGAGACGGCTCACCACCGGGCGCATACACCACATCCGCTATGCGGATACGCTCAGCGTTGGGGTGAAGCCGGGTAGCTATGACTCTGCCAACAACAACGCCGACCGCGGTAAGCAGACTTTCTGGTGCAGTTGTGGCAATTTGTGGCATGCTATCGATTATATCCTAGGTATCTATTTGACCAAGCATATAGATTCACGCGCGTTGTGTCCGGGCATTGCCTTGGGTGTGGATATCAGTGAAGCGTTGCGGTATGGCGTCTATCGACTTCGGCGTCCTATGCCCCGTTCCACACATACTGGCTGATCAACGGGCCAGGATAGGCATCCGACCGGACCATGATTTCATCGAAGATCACGTCGTGGGTAGTCGGCGACACCGGGTTAGACATGGGACCCCACTCCAGGTAGTCGATCAGGCCGGTGGCCATGGGCGCGGTGATCGTTTCGGTGGGTGTGGTCGAGGGCAGGTTCGCACCCAGGTAGATGTTCAGCGTCTGCGTACCGGAGGAGCCCACCTTCCACTCCAGCCGGAACCACTGCCCGGCCGTCACTGCGGACACGTTTTGGTGGCCTGGACGGTGTTGGACCCGTCCTCCAGCTCGAGATGACTGCCCCCGCTGGTGCTAGCGATCTGTACCCGGGCCAGGTGTGTACCGTTGATGCCACCGTTCTTCGCCGTCAGGATCGGCACCGGGCTGGAAGCGAGTGTGGGAATCTGGACGTATTGCCGTACGTACGCCGTGGCAAGCGAGGATGGCAGGGCCTTGCCCCAGAAGGCGTAGGCGCCAGTGCCCGCGGGCAACGCGATCTGACCGGCGCGGCCACCGTCCACACCGCCCGACACGAACGTTGCCGCCGATGAGGTGGTGTAGTTGTCGGAACCGTCACCGGGATTGTTCGTGAAGTTGGTGGTCGTCTTGTCCGCGACCGCCCCGACCGTGCCGTTGAACGACTCGGTGAACACCGCCGGCCCCAATGCCGTGACGATAGGGCTGAATAGAAACTTTCCCAATGAGTTTTCACTTGACTTATCACATAATTGGACTTAGTATAATATTAATCATAGGATAAGATCTAGAATGATAAAATTGACTTAAGGGGAATATAGGAATGAATAGAAGAGAACGCAAAAAAGAAGAAACGAGAAAAAACATCATATCTTGTGCGGTACGACTTTTCAAAGAGAAAAGTTTCCAGGAAACCCTCGTCGACGAAATTTCCGAAAACGCCGATGTGTCCAAAGGGACCCTGTATAACTATTTTCCGGACAAAGAATCCATCTTAGTTGATTATTTTCAATTGATCATTGCCGACTATGGTAAGAGAATTAAAGAAAGCCTCATGGTAAAGAATGTCATAGAGGTAAAACTGAATAAACTTCTCAATTTGATGAATGAAATATTCGCAAACGATCTTGAACTAACAACTGTTTACTTCAAATACAGGATGCAGAAGTTTTTCGATACCGATCCTTTTGACAATTCTCGCCGAAGCGGTCTGGAAAACCTTGTTCTTGCAATCATTAAGGATGCTCAGGATAACTATGAACTGAGGAGTGACATACCTGCCTTAGTCATAGCGCGCGCCTTTCTGATATTGACAATGGATTTTTTCATATTAAACCTAGCCAGAAAAGGATCTAATGAAACAGAAAATACGAATCGCCAGTTGCTGAACCTTTTTCTCGATGGGGCCAGGCCATAATTGGTTTGGCAGCGTGTAAAAAATAATAGGGGGATTTAGCATGGAGAAATATGTTCTCCAATTTCAGGCAATTGATAAATCTTCTCTGTTTTATGTCGGAGGGAAAGGCGCGAACCTTGGCGAGATGACCAAAGCGGGTTTTCCCGTTCCCAAAGGTTTTTGTGTGACAACTTGGGCTTACCGCTCTTTTATCGAAACGAGCCAAGAGATGGCTGCATTGTTTCAGCAGCTAGACTCGTTAGGCTATGACAGTTTGGAGCAAATCAGTAAATTGGGGCAGCAGATACGTGGACACCTCAATTCGCTTCTCATGCTTGACAAGATCCAAATTGAGATCATGCAGGCGTGGGAAATAACAGGCAAGGATAAAGGCTATGCAGTCCGCTCCAGCGCGACCGCGGAGGACTTGCCGACAGCCTCTTTTGCCGGACAACAGGATACTTATTTAAATGTCTGTGGGCTGGAGCAACTTCTTAAGGCAGTACAAAATTGTTGGGCATCTCTCTTCACGGACCGAGCCATTTCCTATCGTGCTAAAAATGGTTTTGACCACCGATCGGTTTATCTTTCGGTGGTGGTTCAAGAGATGGTCCTTCCGGAAGTATCTGGGATTATGTTTACGGCTGATCCTGTTACAGGCCGTCGGAAAACCGTCTCCATCGACGCCAGCTTCGGCCTGGGTGAAGCTCTGGTCTCAGGGTTGGTCACAGCGGATTTGTACCAAGTCCGGTTCGGCAAAATCACCCAAAAAAGGATATCTTCTAAGAAAGTAGCTATCTATTCTGCTCCTGAAGGGGGAACAGTGACCCAGGAGCTTCCCCTGGAAAAACAGGAAGCGCAGGCATTGCCGGATGAGCAAATCCTGAACTTGGCGGCTCTGGGACAGAAGGTCGAAGCGCATTACGGATCTGAGCAAGACATTGAATGGGCTTTAGCCGATGGGCAATTATACATTTTACAAAGCCGCCCGATCACCTCATTGTATCCTTTGCCAAAAGTTTCCGAGGACAAATTTCATGTATATATTTCCGTTGGCCACATCCAAATGATGACAGACGTCCTAAAGCCTTTAGCCATATCCCTTTTTCAAAACCTGCTTGACTTTCTCAAGAAGGAGCCCATGATTTCAGAGAATTATTTTATCTGCAAAGCCGGTGGCAGAGTGTTTGCCGATGTGACCGGACCTCTTCTCCTGAAACCCGTCCGGAAGAGACTCCTGCGCGTGATGAAGGGAATGGATGAAATACTGGGGTCAGCCTTAGCTGAGGTAATTCAACGGGAAGATTTTAGGAATTTGTCTTTACCAAGAGCAGAAGTGAGGCGAACTGTTAGGAAATTAGTCCCCATCATTATCCCGGTTTTTTTAAAAGTAATTGACAACTTACTTTTCGCAGACCCGAGTAAAGCGAAAGACAAGCTGGCAATGCTAATGGAAAAAGCCGTGCAGGATAGTAAAGAGAAAATACTTTGGGCTGCCGGAGCGGAGCGGATACGTCAGATCCAAAAAAGCACGGGAAATATCGTGCCGGATGTCATTTCCAAAGTTCCGGTTTATTGGATTGCGGGACTCCTGGCCGCCGGTTCCCTCGAAAAAAAGCTGAAAAGGCAGGTTGGTGAAAAACGTAGCGCTTATTTATTAAGCCAATTGAATAAGTCATTGCCGGGAAATGTTACGACAGAACTTGGTCTGAAGTTGGGAGATCTCGCCGATACAGCCAGAAAGTACCCTAAAGTCATTGATTATCTGGCCAGAGCCAGAAGGGAAACTTTTTATGAAGAACTATCCGAAATCAGGGGAGGAGCGGAATTTAAACGTGAGCTTGATCAATTCCTTGAGGAATACGGTATGCGCTGCACCGGGGAAATCGATATTACGAAACCGAGATGGTATGAAGACCCTACGCAACTGGTGTCTCCTATTCTTAGTCACATCCGTACGTCTGCGCCGGGGGGACACCGGGAAAAATTTAGGCAAGGGGAAATTGAAGCAGAACACGCGGCGAAGGAGATTCTCGCTCAGTTTGGTTTCTGGGAAAAGATTCGACTCTCCCGTTTGCTTAAGTTGTACCGGAATCTTATGGGAATGCGTGAACATCACAAATTTGCGGTGATTTTGCATTTAGGGATCTATAAACGGGCTATTATGGAAGAGGCGCAGAGCTTTGTCCAAAGGGGAATTTTTCGCTCCGAGGAAGATGTATTCTACCTTACGCTGGAAGAAATCATCGCCTTGGAAGAGGGCCGTTTCGCAGGCAACGTTGAGGAATATATTGCGGGCATTAAGAAACGATATGAGCAGTATGAAAAGCTTACGCCGCCTCGAGTTATGACCAGCGAAGGGGAAATTATTACCGGAAAGTTAAGGGATATACAGGCGCCGGAAGGTGCTCTCGTTGGTTTACCGGTTTCAGCAGGAATAGTTGAAGGCATTGCCAGAGTCGTGGTTAAGCTGGAAGATGCGAAGCTTAATCCAGGTGAAATACTAGTGGCTCCCTATACTGATCCTGGGTGGACACCTCTGTTTACTTCGGCGATTGGCTTAATCACAGAAATAGGCGGCATGATGACCCACGGTTCGGTGGTGGCCCGTGAATATGGCATCCCGGCGGTAGTGGGCATTGACAAAGCTACGGAAATCATTAAAGATGGTGTTCGCGTAAGAGTAAACGGGACAGAGGGGTATGTTCAAATATTGTAAAGTCTCGGTAGCTATCAAAGCCTGCCCTCATTAGTTCGCCAGACCGTCGCGCAGCCTCCCGCTTCAGTTGCACACGTTTGGGAGCTTTATCGGCTGAAAATGCACTAAAAATGCATTATTATGGGTCATTCCACATTTCCTCCCGAACTGTTTCCAGTTCATTGAGGCCAGAGGCGGGGGAGTGGAGTATGCCGTATCGGCGGGCGGCCGAGGCGGTCGGGGCCCTAGTGACTCCTTTTTTCCTGGGGGGCGGAAGGATGGTCCAGCCTGCCCCTCCCGGAATCCGCCCGGGGGGCGGAGCGATTTGGTGAGGAGTGGCGCGGGCTTTTATCCGGACAGGACATCCTTTTCCTTTGCTCGCCGCACAACCCCACCGGCACGCTGTTGAACCGCAAGCAGTTTGAAATTCTCCTCGAAGTCGCTCATACCTGCGACTGCCGGGTGATTTTCGACGAATCATTCATCGATTTCCTGCTGGATGAAAAGCGCTGGTCCGCCCGCGAGTACCTAGCCAGCTACTCCAACCTGACGGTCGTCTATTCTTTGACCAAGTTTTACAGCTTGCCCGGACTCCGCTTGGGAGCCGCCTTTGGCCCGGCCCGCGATCTTGAACGTTTCCAGGAGGCACGCGATCCCTGGTCGGTGAATGTCTTGGCTCAGGAGGCCGGTTTGGCCGCTTTGGAGAACCGAACTTACGCTGAGGATGTGCGGAAGAAGTTGACAGAATGCCGGCATTTCTTTTATTCGGAGTTTGAAGGACAAGAGTTTGGGAATTGGCGGCTCAGACCGACGTGCGTGAATTTCGCCCTGCTGGAGCTGAGAACAGGAAAATCCGACCGTTCAACAGAATCTTGGGGGAACGGGGTATCCTCGTCCGCGACTGTTCGAACTTTGCGGGATTAGAGGGGGAATTTGTCCGCATCGCCGTCAAGAAGGAGTCGGACATGGCGAAGCTGCTCTCGGCGCTCCGGGAAATAGAGGACGAAGGGAACTTTTTCAGAGTCTGACGACGTTCAATGTATTTTGGCTTCATCGCTATCTCACTTGTGATTCATCAACACTAGTCCTATTACACTAAATCCGATTCCTATAATGTTTATAATATTTAACTTCTCTCTGAAAAGCATAGCTCCGACGGGAATTAGCAGAAGTGTTACTGCTACACTCGAAAAGAGGGACGCACGATTGAGGTTCCACCCGGCACGATAAGCCAGTAAGAACCCAAACTCCAGTCCGACTATTGCAATACCTAGTGCATAACTGGCCCAGTTCAACTCTTTAAAGGATAGCAAAATAGATTGACCTTTCAGGTAAAATGGTAAGCAGATGGCGGAAAAAATTATAGCTGTCGAATATGTTATTATAAGTGAAACAAAGGGGTTAACTTGTGGTGAGATTGATTTTTGGAATAATTGATATAATACATTAGACAGAACCGTGAGCCCTATTGAAAAGAAATATAGTGCCATTAGTATCCTCCCTGGCGGGCGATTCGCCGCCCTAATTGGTTAGGTGGAGTGGAGGTGTTATAGTTATCCTCCCCGTCCAGATTAGGTAATCTGATGCATCGCGAGATGGTCAAGAAACGAGTTTGAGGCCGAGGAGAAGACTGGTCGGGGGTCGGGTCGGTCGGGGTCGGGGGTCACCCGAAAAGGGATGCTAGGCCCCAAAATCGATAGTATTCGCATCACCAGTATTCGATAGGGCACAGGAGAGGTGCAATTATCGCACGCGAGGACTCTGTGACAACGTTCTCCGTATTTTCTTAGCTTGTTAATTTAGTCCTAACGGGCAAAAGTAGTTCGGAGATTAGGTATGAAATCCGTTCTTCCAGATCGATTTTAGCAATATGTTCGTTTTCTACCGACACTAGGGACTTAAAATCCCCATAGCATTGGCAAGATAAGGTAAGTATTCCACTTGGATCTTTTGTACTGTTATATAAATCGATGGCCTTATACAGTTTCTTATCACAATTAGGGCAATTGCTTATAAACTTTTCTGGGATAGGAAAAAATTCGAATCCTCCTATTCTAACTTCAAACGGAAGATTAATATTGCGCTTGGTCAATTCGATAAATAGCTCTTTAATTATCCATCCTTTTGGGGGCTGATATATTCCATTAGTAAATAAAAACTCAACCAAAGTCCCGCTTTGGACACTGACGGGTTCCAAAGAAACTATATCAGTTAATCCATTAAGTTTTTCTAATGTAGATAGAGTATCCTCTATTGATTCCTGAATGGTTAAAAATAATGGCTTAATACTTAGATATTTTAATGCCTTAATATTTCCATATCTCTTAATTTTATATATGGCTTCTTCATATTCTTTGAAAGTGAAACCTTTATTAATGCATAAATCCCTTATTGTTTCATTCATACTCTCTAAGCCTATGCCTATTTCTACCACTTGATCTTTGATAACACTTTGGATAAGATCTAACGTTTCGTCAGTAATATACGCAGGACGGCTTTCTAGTACTATGGACTTGATATTTTTGTTGTCATTGATTTCCTTGAGGATTTGGTACAAGTCCTCTTGCGGGATCTCGTTTTCGTTTAAAATTGAACCCGCATTATAGATACAAAGCATGGGGTACTTTGAGAAATCGTATTTTCTATATTCCTGCATAAATTGAATATAAAAAGCTCCTTTAGGAAGTGGATTTCCTGTGGTGGTTCCGAAGTAATGACCACACATGAAACACCCTCCAGCTTCTGTAGTGCTCCATTCACATCCTTTGCTTCTAAGGAAGAAAATGACTCTTTCTATCGATTCGCCATTTAAGAAACCTTTATTTACTGTTGAATGGGCAACTTTATAGCAATTGATAGTCCGTGATTTGATTCTTTCCCTGGACTTCAGACGTTCGTTTAACTGCGTTAATAGCCTTTTCTTGTGTGTTTTATTATCTAGCATTGACACTCTCCTCCATTTTCGATAAAATCTGAAAGACAGAAAGATGTTTAAACCGCAGGCTAGCCAAATTTTCTATTCCCTCGCTATTTAATGTACCATAGGCCTAATCACCATAAAAGCGGATAATAGTGATTGCATCAATCATAAATAATGATGACTTAGGAATTGAGGGGGACGAGATACATGGAACTGCATCAATTAAGAATATTTTTGGCTGTAGCGGAAGAGAGTAGCTTTACACGGGCAGCCGAAAAACTGGGGTATGTGCAGTCAAATATTTCAGGTCAAGTCCGGGTGCTCGAAGGGGAACTAGACACAAAGCTGTTTGAACGTCTTGGCAAACGGGTAGCACTTACGAGCGATGGAGAAAAGCTGGTACGTCATGCTAAAAAGCTTTTAAGGTATGCGGCGGAGACTAAAGAGGAGATGTCTAGATCATCGCTGCCAAATGGCACAATTAGGATAGGAATTGCCGAATCGTTGCTCGTTTTTAGATTGCCTTGGTTGTTTAGAGAATACGGTAGACTCTATCCCCAGGTTAAATTGGTGATTCAGCAGGGCACCTCAGTTGATTTACGTCAATGGTTACGGGACAATACAATTGATGTTGCTTTTGAACTTGATAACGTAATTAACGACGCAGATCTCCTAGCCCAGATCCTGTGCGAAGAACAAATGGTGATTGTAGCAGGCCACGGGCATTGTCTGGTCAGAAAAGGAACTATCGAACCTGAAGACATTAGGAAGGAGTCGTTTATATTTACAGAGCAAGGGTGTAGCTACAGATCTGCAATGGAAGTACATCTTAGTAAATTGGATATACGTCCTTACTCGTCTTACGAAGTTGATAGTGTTGGGGCTATTAAGCAGCTTGTGGCTAGCCGTTTAGGGATAGCTCTGTTGCCTCGTGTTGCAGTAGAAACGGAATTAGTTAGCGAGAGAATAATTGCTCTGGGCTGGAGTGGACCAAAGATAGAAATGTTTACTCAGGTTATTTATCACAAAAACAAGTGGATATCCCCCGCCTTGGCGTCACTACTAGACTTAGTAGAGAAAGAATTTCCCTACCGCCAGTTTCCGAATTACTGCTTATAGAATCCCTTTCATCCTTGCGCTGCAAGGATGAAAGGCTTCAAAGTGTATTACCCTCCTGGTCTGTACCGATTGGGCATTCCCCTGCTTCAGTTTGGCGTGGGATGCCGCTGGGCGGCCATGATCCGCACCGGTTTCAGGCATTGCACAGGCTGCGGTGAGTGCTTCCGGGACAACCGTAACCCTGCTCTGGCTGGCCACCAGGGCTGATTTCTTGCAAGAACAGGGCTTCGATCTGCATTTGATTGAAAGGTCATCTTGACACAGTGGTGTACTTTGAATATAATAGTACCATACAATCGTTCCGAACTTTGCGAACGTCCCACACGATGCAAACGAGCGGAGAGAAAGGAGAGAATATAATGGTACAAATATCATTTGCTGAACTCCGTGAACTGCATGGAGCCGTGCGAAGCCTGGCTCATTGAGCACGAGCAATGCCCGGTCTGTGGGAATAAAGTCCACGCTTCATTTCCTTCTACTGTTCTGTTCTGTTCTGTTCGCGGCTTCTCAGCGCTTCCAGCCCCGCGAAAAGCACCTGCAAACCATATAAGAATTGTTCGTCGAAATTGCTTGGGATGCTGAGGAACAGCCTATCTTCTGGACATAGCATTTGCTCGAGTTCGTGTATCTTGTCCGGCGTCGTATTCTTGAAACGGCACTCGTCGGCCACGAAAGAAAGGACATAATTGTTAAAAAGGTTTGAGACGGTTGTCAGGGTTTCTTGTTTGACCCCCATTTTTAAAAATGCCTTAGACATGGCCCGGATAATTTCCATCCTGCGCGGCGTGTTGGGAATCGAATTCTCTAAGACTGAGACAGAATCCCTGGTCGAGAGAAGCATGGCTCGATACGCTTTATAGCTTGAAATCAAATAATCTTTAGGGTCATCTGATTCCGCCGGCATTTCATAGCGTAAACACAAGTATTCCGCAATCGCACCGTACAAATCAAGTTTCCCGCTAAAATGCCAGTAGAGCGAAGCCGCTTTGATATTTAATTCCTTGGCAATCGTCCGCATGGATAACCCTTCAATTCCCTTACAGTTTAATATTTTTACGGAAGCTTCCACAATCGTTTCCTTTGAAACCGCCATTTCATCACCCCGAAACTTTCCATAGAACTCTTGACACTAACACCGTTAGACGCTATACTTAACAGCGTTAGACTAACGGTGTTAGCTATCTTATGTTATCTCGGAAAGGTTTCAAAGTCAATGCGGGAGGAAACGAAAATGTCTTTCATGAAAAACGGCCGTCGCAAAAAGGATCTCGCAATAGAGGGCTGGATGGCAAAGTGGTACGACAAGAACACTCGCAAGTCACGTCTCGCGGAGATGGGCGAGATGGCCGACCTCGTGAGCCGCACAGCGCCCGCAGGGGGTAAAATATTGGAAGTAGCTCCCGGCCCGGGTTACTTGTCGATTGAACTGGCTTCGCGCGGGTTTTCCGTTACGGGTGTGGAACTCAGCCCGGACTTTGTGGAAATCGAGAGACGAAACGCTGAGGGCAAGGGTGTGAGCGTCGACTTCAAACAAGGTAACGCCTCCTCGTTGCCGTTACCGGACGGCAGCTTTGACTTCGTTATTTGTTCTGCCGCCTTCAAGAATTTCAGCAAGCCACTGGAGGCTATGCGGGAAATGTATCGCGTCCTCAAGCCCGGTGGTATCGCGCTAATTATGGACATGAATCGCAATTGCACGCAAGAGGACATTGAGGAGGAAATGGAAAAGACCGGCATGAAAGGCTTTGACCGTTGGTTTGTCAAGCTGTCGTTTCAGACTGTTCTTCGCAACGGCGCCTATACGAGCGAAGAATTCGAGGCACTTATAGCAGACACGGACTTCGCCGGCCACGAAATCAAAAAGGGCGGCATTGGCTTTCAGGTATGGATGTATACGAGATAGTATGTATGAGAAATGGTCCGCTTTGCCCATGAATGAGTATCAAATATTAAACCAATTTCGGATCTACGCAATTACAACGAAGTTTTACGCGATGTCGCCGTCGGCGAGCCCGTTTTTTTAACTAAAAACGGAAGAGGACGGTATGCGCTGGTTGAGGCTTTTAGCATTTTACCGCATTGACAGCACAAATGTGTTTATCGACCGTATCTTGTACGGCAGACGCGATTATTTGCATATCTTGTTTCAAAGCATACAGGAGAAATAGTGACACTCCACAACGGTTGAAGCCGTGAAGGAGATAATACTGAGGCTCAGCAGAAGCTGAGCTTCTTCGCTTGCGTAATTACCCGTATGGGGTATAATATTGATCAGGTTGGTCAAAAAGGGTTGCGTCCCTGGGGGCACCCCCAAAATAACTGAGACTATCGGATGGGCATAGGATGGGCATACGATTGGTATAGGATTAGAATTAACACCGGCTTGGCGACAGGGACTACGATCCGTAAAGCTTTCAGATGAGAACCGAGATTCCAGCGAGAACTGAGACAGGGATGAGAACTTAAATCAGGATGAGGATGAAGATGAGGAGGAGGAAGGACAGGTGAACGTTTTGCGAAAGCCTGACAGACAACCCATTCGGCGGTTTTTGGTCTTCTCCGGCCTGGCCGTATTACTCGTGGTGACCGGGTGTGGGACCCAGGCTCCGAACCAGGCCCAGACGACGAAAAACTCTCCGGGCCAGAGCAATGCCTCGGCCCAACCGGCTCCGGGCAAGACGGCGGGGTCATCCGGCACAAACGGCAGCGCCGCACCCGCGGGTCAGACCCAGGCGGCGGTTGTGGGCTTGGGTATTGGGAACCTGGCCCCGGACTTTTCCGTTCCCATGAGCGACGGCAACACACTGAAGCTGTCAAGCTTACGCGGCAAACCGGTTTTGCTCAACTTCTGGGCCACCTGGTGCCCGCCTTGCCGGATGGAGATGCCGGACATACAGAAGATTTTTAAAGAAAACTATCCGGTTCAGATCGTGGGAGTCAACCTGAAAGAGGAACCGATGACGGTGGAGGGTTTCCTTTCGCGAAACGGTTACACCTATCCGGTAGGTTTTGATTTGAAAGGTAAGATCGCGTCCCTCTACAATGTCAGTGGCATCCCCACATCTTACGCCATTGATGCTAAGGGGATTATCCGGCATGTTCAAACAGGTCCCTTAACCTATGCCGAGTTAAGTCAATGGTTTAGAGAATTAACCCAGAGCGCTAAATAGGAGCCGGGATATGAATCCAATCTTATTTCATTACGGCGGCTTTGCCATTCACTACAGCGAAGTCATCTTTGCGGGTTCCTTTTTCCTAAGCTATTTTCTGAGCTTCAGGCGGGCTCGCGCTTTGGGCTTTGCAGACCCGGAATGGGAACGGGCACTCCTTTACTATGCCGCGGCGGGCTTGCTGGGGAGCCGGGTGGGATACATTCTAGCTCATGTCAGAATGTTTGAAGGGCGCTGGGCCGAGGCTCTGACGCCCTGGCCCGGAGCTTTCACCTTGTGGGGAGCCTTGCTCGGTTTTTTGGCGGCTGCGCAAATCCTCCGGCATATTCAGCGATACGACTCCGGTCGGAGTTTGGACGTCCTCGCTCCTGTTTTTTCCTTGTTCTTGGGACTTGCCGAGTGGGGGCTCTTTACGGAAGGGGAGGGCTGGGGCCGAGCGGCCAAAGGATTATTGGCTTTGCAGGAGGGTGGGGTGGCCCGTTATCCGCTTTGGCTGGGATATTCCCTCTGGTTTTTGCTGACGGCCGGAGTGCTGGCTTTGCGTCCCCCCAAGCGCGAAGGGACAAGTTTTGCTTACCTGAGTGCAAGCTTAGGCTTGGCGACCCTTGCCTTTAGCCCATTCACGCTTCTCTACGGAAATACAGCCGGCCGGTACGTCTGGGGCAGCCTGGCCGTCTGCGCGGGTCTGGGCTATGTCCTTTTTCAGGCGAAAAGGCCCACGGCCGCGGAGAGGGAAAGGAAGGAGCCCTCTTAGAACCTGTGCCCTACCAAAAACCTGTGCTCTACAAAGTGGAATCCAACCAATCCTACTCTTATAGTTCCCTTCTCCATGCCGATTAAAGAGTATCGTTATCAGTCGTTTTCCGGGATTTTCTTTGGTGTAAAAATAAAGCGGAAATAATACCTAGCAATCCTAACATCGTGGAGATACCAAATGCATCCTGAAAAGCTGTTACAGAGGCTTGCTGTTGAAACAAGCTCACAACTTCATTTACACTCAATTGTCTTGATTGTGCCCATGTGTACCCGATGGATTGGAAATGAGCAGTCAGTTGTTGCAAAATAAGTGTGGTATCCGACCATGGGGTAGCCTTGTCCAGAAGGTTTTGCAGATAAACCGGGGTATACTGCTGAATTACACTGGTCAAAACAGAAACACCCAAGGCGCTGCCAAGTTGCCTTGCTAAGTTTAGAAAAGCAGAACCTTGGTTTACTAAGGGTTCGGGGAGAGAACCGTACGCTAAAGTTATTGACGGCATAATGCCTAGTCCCAGACCGCAGCCGATAATAAATAAATCCCTTTCGACCACATGAAGCTCTGTAAGAACCTGTATGTGGATTAAGGGATAAGACCCTAGCGACATAAGCAAAATCCCGATGACTGTAAGTACAGATGCGCCGACTCGTGGGAGCACTACAGCGCTTACAGGAATGAATATTACGGCTCCAATAAACTCAGGTATCAATAGCATACCCGTTTCCACCGGTCCCAATGCTCTCAATTCTTGCATGAACAGAGGAATCAAAAACAAACTGCCGAACAAGGCTATCATGAAAAAAAACGTCGTAAAAATTGAGGCCACATAGATCCTGTTCCGGAAAATGTTTAAATTGAGGAGCGGCTCCGGATTTTGAGTCTCAACAATAAGAAACAGGGATAAAGAAATTCCCGCGACCAAGAGTAAAGAAACGATCTTAAAAGAACTCCATCCATCTGTGGGTCCGTTGGTAATGGCTAAGAATAAGGTGGCAAATCCTGTTCCGGAAAGAATAAATCCCCATAGGTCTAATTTTTTCTTAACGGTTGGGAATTCATTCAATAATATGTAGGAAAAGTATATTGCTAGTAATCCCAGCGGTAAATTGAGCCAGAATATTCCCCGCCAATTTTGGTATTCAACCAGGTATCCCCCGACGGTTGGCCCTATGCTCGGTGCTAATAACAGAGGGATGCCCATCATTCCCATGGCCAAGGGCAGTTCTTTCTTGTCAAAGGTATTCTTGACAATTGATAAGGCTAACGGCATAATCATACCGCCGCCAATTGCCTGCAAAATTCGAAAAGAAATTAATGATTCAATGCTCCAGGCCAGCGCACTTGAAATGGAGCCGATTGTAAAAACCACAAGACTGATTAAATAAAGCTTTTTCATGCCATGAGTGTCTGCCCAATATGCTGTAATCGGTTCAAATAGCCCAATTGTGACCATATATGCCGTAACGATATATTGAGCGGAGTGAATATTTGCACCGAAGTCCATCATGATTTTGGGAATCGCGACATTAACAACCGTCATGTCTAACAGGTCCATGGATAGGCCCAAAGTAACAGCTATTAGAATCAGCCATTTCTGATATTTTACTAACATCGACTTTTCTCCTTGATAAAAAAATGAAATGTCCTATTAGCTCTGTGCTTGAGTTAAACCGCGATCGGTTGCAGAAATAGCATCATTACTCCGGACTGTTTCTCAACCGACATGGGGAAAAATCTCGTTATCCCATAAGCGGATTTCCGAACGGCCCCTGAGTTTAAGCCAGAGTTCCCCCACGGTGGCGACTTTGTCCGTGATGCAGACCAAGAATGCCTCCAGGCTACGGGGCCAGCGGGGAGTTAACGGCCACATGTGGCTGAGAATAATGTCTTGTTCTTTCGTGGAAAGACAAAAACAGCGATCAGCGTTTTGATACGCGGTGCGGGGATGACGAAGGCCATGCCAATGCTTGCCGTCAGGGCGTGGCAAATGCCAGTCATAGAGGAAAAAATCGTGGAGCAGTGCCCCCCGTGTAGCACTTCGGCTATCCAAAGAGGGCAGGACTTGCCTCAACCGTACTGAGCAAGTATAAGTCAACCAAGCTACATGAAGTGAGTGATCATATACAGTAAACGGTTTATGATGGGGGAATGCGGTTAATTGCTTAAATTCCGGATGATCGAGAATATCTTGCACCAGTTCCTGAAAAGCCAAAGGACTCACCTCAAACCTCCTGTATTGTCAAATATTGCTTGCTAAATTTCCCTTTTTTGATTGCTAGCCTTGTCGCTTAACGATATTGAATCATGAATCATGTTTGGCTTGGATTAGGGAGATTATTTCGCTTACCGCATCTCGCAGCTTGGGATAACTGGAAAGTAAGCGGCGAAATGGACGAAGTATTAGTACCAAGCGCTCGTAACTCCGATGTCCGTGATTCCGTTCGAAGGCAATTATGATTAGAGCTAAGCGGCGCAGGAGGAGGCTCGATTGGATCACATCCCATATAAGGTAAACGATGAAAATCAGCGATAGAACGAATCTTAGGGTAGACGGCATCCCCAGTAACGAAAAAGAAAATCGTGGTTGGATAACGCTGCTAAGGAAGATGCCTAGGGCTCCCCAGAGTAGAGAATAGGGAAGTGCGACCCGTCCCTGAAAGTTCAGCGGAGTGTTTTGGTAATCCCAAAGCCGCAAGTGGAAGAGATGCTCCAGACACAGTCCAGAAATATATTCTAAAGTTGTGCTCAAAACGACGAAGTAGAGGAATCGCCCTTCCCAGCCAAGAGCGGAGACCCACGGGCTAGTGAGCGTTGCTAAAAGTCCAAAGGAACCATAGAGGGGCAAAAAGGGACCCTTAAGAAAACCGGGATTAACGAGACGCTTTTCACTGAGGGAACGGTATAAGGTTTCCAATATCCAGCCAGCAAAAGCATAAGAAGCAAAGGTAAGAATTGCATATGAAAAGCCGTCAGGTCCAAGTAAAAGCAAACTGCTGGGCATTGCTAACTCCTTGAAGAGAATGTACTTAGCAGGGGACGAAACCCAAAAGACCCAAGAAAGGCTCGAAAATAAGTCCCCATTGATAAGGGGTATACTTGCATTTTACGCAAGCTGGGCTTAGAATAGACCCAAAAGACCAAAAGCACCCAAAAGGCACAAAAGATAATATAACTGTAGTATTTTTTTCTGTGACTGTCAAGACGAACTTCATGAGTCGAGTAAACCGATGCGACAGAGGAGAAAGAAGCAGGATGAGCTTAACTGAGAGACGAAAACAGTTTTTGCAGCAAATTATTAATCTCTATGAAAGAACGGGCTTGCCCGTGCATTATATAACTTTGGCCAATCAGATCGGAGTGAGTAAGTGGACAGCTTATGATATGTTAAAAGAGTTGGAGAAGAATGGTTTGCTGAAACGGGACTATACCATAAGCCCCCATGAACCGGGGCGGTCGATGATCGTTTTCGCCCCAACGCCTGCAGCCGAGGAACTTTTTGGCAAGACGAGGACTTCAATGTGCAGTGCAAGTGAACTGAAAGTGATGAAGAATTCCGTGCTGGGTTTGCTGAATGAGGTACGGACGTTTCGTCTTCAGCAAGCGGTCGATCTGTTTTTGGAGAAAATATCACACGTAAATATACAGGCCGAATTTTGTCTCTATATCCTCGGACTTTTGCTTCTGTATCTTAATGCACTGGGGAAAAAGCGCAAACAGATGATTGAGCACTTGATCAATGTTTCGAATCGCCCGGAAATACAGATGACCATGTTCGTCGGCACGGTGATGGGAACGGCTGTACAGACCGTGGGAGATGAACTTGGACCTGAAATCACGAAACTCATCGCTTTGTTTTTTAGCTATCTTGAAAAATTAAGTCCTGACGAGCTACAAACGCTGACTGATTTTATCCGGGAAGCCGTGGTCTAAGCAGGTTCTTAGGTGGTAGGATCAGTTCCTCATGCGACGGTTGCAGAGGTCAAAGGTTACTAGACCCAGCTAGTTATGGGGAGTTATGGAGGAAAAACACATGCTCAAGTATGGCATATTTGTCCTAGCCTATCTTGCAGGGGCGATCCCATTTGCGTATTTTGCCGGTACGGTAAAGCAAGTGGATGTCTGTAAGTGCGGGAGCGGGAACATTGGAGCGACGAATGCCTTTCGCTTACTCGGACCGAAGTTGGGGTTGGCAGTTCTAGCCGGGGATAGCTTGAAAGGAGCTTTGGCAGCGTGGAGTTGCTACTACTTTTGGGGTCCTTGGGGTGGACTGATTGGTGGGATGCTAGCTGTCGCCGGACATAGTTGGAATCCTTTTTTCGGTTTTAGGCCGACGGGTAAAGGTGTTGCCACCGGATTAGGAATCCTTATCGCGTTGATGCCCAAAATTGCGCTGATCGTTGCGTTAGTTTTTATTCTAGTGGTTGTAACAACGCATTTGGTGTCCGCTGGCTCTGTGGTCGGGGCGATGATGACCATGGTAAGCTCACTGCTATTTCCCTTACCCTTGCCTTACCGATTGTTTTCTCTCGCTGTCGCCTCCATAGTCTTGCTGCGTCATCGTGCGAATCTGCAACGGATTATACTGGGGACTGAGCCGGAGTTTAGGATTAAATCGAAATAGAGGAAGATTCCGTTTGTCATGGGGTTTTAGGATCGGGTCAACGGTGCCGTCCACTCAGGAACTGCGCCCCTGGAGTCTATCGCCTGGGTTCTACCTGTAACGAAATAATTACAGTGGAACAGGAGTATAAACCTGTTTCCAGGAGCACGGCTTGACAAGAAACATTAGCCGCCTTATAATGAGGTTGCAAAGGAGATTTTGATATTGTTTCAATTTGGCTTCAGGGATTTACCGGAAGAACAAACACTCCAAGAATACGCCCTGCGTTTCCAGGACCTGGACAAAGAAGCGGTCGTGGCAGCCTTGGCCTTGCTCAGGACGGCGTCCGACTTATCAAAAGAATTTGACTCGTTTTTTGCTTTTTTCGACATAACCTGGGGACGCTTTATCATCCTGATGCTGCTCTACCGGGAATATCCGGAGGCCTTAGATTTTGCCCTTCTCAGTGAACGGGCAGAAATTACGAAAGCAACGTTGACAGGGCTTATCGACGGGCTGGATAAGCAAGGCTTTGTGGAACGCATTTCCCATCCAACAGACCGCAGGAAACAGTTGCTGTGCTTAACGGCTGATGGGTTGGCGCTGTTGGAACGCATGCTGCCTTCCCATTACCGGACGACCGCCCACTATATGTCCGGATTAAACAAGTCCCAACTTGTGGAATTGACTGAGCTCTTAAATCGTCTGCATGAAGTACTGGTAGATATAAGGGAGTGAGGGGGGGCAGGCGCTGAACTTCGATATTATCTTTCATCGAATGGTTGGCCGGTGGAAAAGAGTTTTTTGGGGGAGGAATTTGTCCATGCGTAGGTTTCCTGTGGCGGTAATCGCCACTGCTTTTGCTACTTTTATTGCCTTTATGGGTATTGGTGTGGTAGATCCATTACTGGCCTTGATCGGCAAAGCGATGGGGGCTACGCCGTCCCAGGTGGAATGGTTGTTTACCAGCTACATTGCCGTAATGGCCTTGGCCATGCTCGTATCCGGGGTACTGGCAACGCGGATTGGCGGGCGGCGGACAATGTTGATCGGTCTGTCCGTGGTGGTGGTATTTGCCTTTTTGTCGGGTAAGGCACCAAGTATCGGTATACTGGCAGTCATGCGTGCGGGCTGGGGACTCGGTAACGCTCTCTTTACTTCGACAGCTCTGTCTATCATTGTAGGTGCTTCAGGTGCTAGTATAGCATCTGCCATCACCTTATACGAAGCGGCCTTAGGTTTGGGTATCGCGTCGGGTCCCTTACTGGGGGGCTTTCTGGGCTCGTTGAGTTGGCGCTTTCCTTTCTTTGGTACTGCGGCTTTAATGTTAATCGCGTTGCTGGCAACTTTTTTCACAGTCAAAGAACCGCCGAAGCGTGAGCCGCCTCGTGCCGCCAAGGACGTGTTTATCGCCCTGCGTCATCCGGCTGTCCTGTTCAATGCCCTGGTTGGACTCTGTTACAGCTATGCTTTTTTTACCATTCTCGCTTATTCTCCCCTGACCCTAAATGGGCTTCCCCCCAGCCTGCTGGGATATACTTATTTTGCCTGGGGCATACTGGTAGCCCTGTCCTCGGTGGTGATTGTCAATTGGTTGCGCCCGCTCTTGGGGGTGGTGCGGCTGCTTTGGTTAAACCTGGTGGGTCTCATTGCAGTTTTTGTTCTGGCGGGTTTCATTCACGGATATGGGCTGCTCATCTTAATTGTTGTTTCGGGTTTATTTTGCGGGATCGGGAATGCCCTGTTCACCACTCTGGCCATGGAGGTGTCGCCCTTTTCCCGTTCCATTTCCTCTGGTGCCTATAATTTTATGCGCTGGGCTGGTGCAGCGGTGGCACCTATTTTGTCGGGCTTTATCGGGGAAAAGTACGGGATGGGCATCCCGTTTTTGATGGCTGCTTTTTTATTGCTGGTTGGGTGGGTTGCTCTCTGGCGTTACGGCTTTATTCTGAATAATGCACTTAAGGCAAATCTGGTGGAAGAAAATGGGGTATCTTAAGTGGAAAGCCTTATCCTGTATCGCGGCTGGAAATGACTATTGGCTGGGGTGATTGTGACTCGGCCGCGGAAGGGAAAAACCTCCATGCTTATATCGATGGTCGAAGCAAGCCTTTTGAACTCAAAAAGCGCCATCCGGACCTGTGGAACGAACTGTGCGCTGTTTTTGGCGCAGGGTAAGGAGAGAGGGAGGTATAACAATGTTTAAAAAGATCTTGGTGCCGACAGATGCTTCGGAAAATTCCCGACGTGCCCTAAAAACGGCCTTAGAGCTCGCTAAGTTATTTCGGGCAGAACTTGAACTCCTCTTTGTCTCATACATTCCGGAATCCTTTTGGACGTATAACGTAGATTACAGTTTTAGCCTTTCCCCAGAACAAATCGAACAAGGAGGAGAACAGGCCTTAAAGGCTACACTGGAAGGAATTGATGCGAGCAATGTCCCTTTGAGCCAAAAACAAGTTAAGGGACACCCAGCGACCATGATTGTGGCCGAAGTAAAGAAAGAGAACATAGAGCTAATCGTCATGGGGAGCCGTGGGTATGGACCGATTACCGGTTCAATATTGGGTAGTGTTAGCCAGCGCGTACTACAGCAGGCCAAATGCCCTGTCCTTATTGTTAAGTAGGGGACAGGAGGGGAATTCTATGTGGCTCCTGTTGCCAGTAACTGGTTTGGCCATCGGTATTCTTATTTTCCTGATAGGTGGCGGCGGAGGTGGTACAGCATGACCGAGTAGTGGATCCGGTTACAGGTGAGGACTTGCCCCCGGGTTCAAAAGGTGAGTTTGTTTGCCGGGGTAATTTCGTGAGCAAGGGTACATGGGCAGGTTGTCGTCAATATGAGCAATGCTGTCTTGAGGTGTAATAATGCTACAGATACTCTTTAATGTTCATAAGTTGACGGTGTTAAATGTCCCAGCATAAACAGACAAACTGACCAAAAACGAAGTTACGGACGGATATCCAAGCCGAAATAGCCGTTGGAGTCCGTCCGTAAGTCTGTATTGGACAATAGAGTAGTTCGTGCAGTGGATGTGCATTCCGCAAGATAGAGCAGTAATCGTTCGGCTTTCCCGACCGGGAAGGCCTATAAAGGGATAATCTTAGAATCCCTTCATCTTCTGGTAGCACTCGCGACAGTACACCGGCTTGTCACCGGTAGGCCGGAAAGGCACTTGTGTCTCCACACCGCAATTGCTGCAAATGACTGTGAACATCTCCCGTTGGGGACGGTCTGAGCCGGCGCGCTGGCGACGGGCGGCACGGCAGGCCGGACAGCGGGAAGGCTCGTTTTCAAACCCCTTCTCAGCGAAGAATTCCTGTTCACCGGCGGAGAAAACAAACTCATTTCCGCAATCCCGGCAGACCAATATTTTGTCTTCAAAAGCCATGGGTCAACTACCTCCTTTTTCTCAGATTTGCCTTCTGAGTGGAAGCAGCGGCGAGCGTCAACCTGTGAGGGACACGACAAACGTACTTACACCGGAGGCATCTGTCTGAATTATAGCGTAGATCCCGCAGGTATAGCAATAGGCACTAAGCTCCTGACTGGCTTTAGATGAGGCTCTAGGCACGCTGTACGCGGTAAATTGAGGGAAACTCTCACGCGCATGGCTTCGCCGACACTGCAGCGCAGAGGACTGGCGGATAGAAACGTATCGTCAAAAGGAGGGAATCCCGCAGCAAAGAAGGATTTCGCCATACGAAGGTCGAATTTGTTTTGGCAAAAGGGGGAATCAATTGAATTATGGCAGAGTACGAGAACATTGTGCTGGAGCGGCAAGAACACATTGCCATCCTCAAAATCAACCGTCCGAAATCTCTTAACGCTCTCAACACCGTGACTCTGACGGAACTATCTCAGGCGCTGGCCGCTTTGGCTGAGGATCGGACGGTGCGGGTGATAGTTCTGACAGGCAGCGGGGAAAAAGCGTTTGTGGCCGGAGCTGACATCGCTGAAATGCGCGGGTTCAATCCCCAGCAAGCCCGGCGCTTCAGCCTTTTGGGACAGGGTGTGATGAGCTTGATCGAGAGTCTGCCCCAACCCGTGATCGCAGCGGTCAACGGCTTCGCTTTGGGCGGAGGAACAGAACTGGCCCTGGCCTGTGATTTTCGCCTCGCCAGTGACAAGGCCAAATTCGGCCAACCGGAGGTGACGCTAGGCCTCTTGGCGGGATTTGGCGGGACCCAGCGCCTGCCTCGCCTTGTCGGCAGCGGTCGGGCAGCGGAGCTGCTCTTCACCGGCGACACGATTGACGCTGAGGAGGCTTACAGGATCGGCCTCGTTAACCATGTCTATCCCTCAAGCGACCTTCTCAGTGAAGCGCTGGCTCTGGCCGGGCGAATTGCCGTCAGGGGGCCGATAGCGGTTCAACTGACCAAGAGTGCCATTCAACACGGCAAAAATATGGATCTCGGCAGTGGCCAGGCATACGAAGCGGCTGTTTTCGCACAAACTTTCAGCACCGCGGATCAGACGGAAGGCTGCTCCGCCTTCCTGGAAAAGCGCAAAGCGCAATTCAAAGGCGACTGACATCTTCCCACGGCTAAAGCCGATTGAAGATCGTTTGCGTCTTTCGGTTACGTTTCTGTAATGGAAGTTTTGGAGGGCGATCGCCATGAAAACGATTTTGGGCTTAGTGAGTTCCCAGAGGAAGCTGGCGAACGGTGAGATTTTAGTCAAAGCGGTCGCGGCCGCCGCCGGCGAAGAGTATTTGCTTAAGCTAATCCGGTTGCCTGATTTGAAGCTGGAGCCCTGCCGCGGGTGTTATACCTGTCTGGTGCCCGGCAAATCCTGCCCTATTAAAGACGACTTATACTTTGTCGCCAACGCTATCAAAGAAGCCGATGGGATCATCCTGTCCGCTCCTTGCTATGCCTTGGGTCCCGCCGCGGTTACCAAACTTTTGGGGGACCGGGTCATCGCCTTGACCCAGATGATCAACGATTTCTGGGGTAAACCCTGCGTGATCATCGCCACGGCGGGTATCAAAGGCTGGGAGGGATATACCCTGTCCGCGCTCACGGGCGCTGCCCGTTTCCTCGGCTTCCGGGTCAAAGACGCCCACATGTTTGTCGGGGCTTTGCCCGGAGAATCGATTGAGCAGGAGGAAACCCTGGTCAGGGTGAAGGAAATGGGCCAAGCCCTCTTTGGCCGAGGGCGCGAGGCCCGGCCGGGAGAATGTCCCAACTGTTGGTCGGAGATTTGGAAGTTTCCGGAACCGGGTCGCGCTGTGTGCCCTTTCTGCGGGCAGGAAGCTTCTTTGACGGCGGAGAACGGAAGCATGCGCTGGGAGTTCGGCCCGCCCACATCCCGCTTCGGGCGGGAGCAGTTGGAAGAGCATTTTCATGACTGGTTGGGCGGAAAAGTTCAGGAGTATCTCCTCAGACGCAAAGAACTGGCGAAAGTCCGTGCTCCCTACAAGGGAGGGGATCTCTGGCTTTGGCCTGAGTCGGAGTCCGACCCAAACGCTTAGCCGCATGCCCCAGATCTATCCGGCTTCAGCCATGAGTCCATCATAGCGATTCTGTTCGCGGCAGAGCCTGGTGGAGGACGGGAACTTCTTACAGGTCTCCTCAAACTTGCAGACAAATTCTCTGCAAGTTTTTCTCTTCCTTGGGAACGCTAGTCACATGGAAACGTCAATCACTGGCCGTTTACGGTTGGGGAGCCAAAGCGGCTTAAAAAAGCTCGGCTTGTGGGCCGCGATGGTTTCGGTGGAGCAATCGAACGAAGACACAAGTCTAGGTTCCATTTGGGCACCAAATTGTTTCTGACCGGATAAAAAAGATTTATCTAAAGTACATTTCCCGGCAGGAATCTGTGCGCTTGCGCAGAATACTATGTTCATATGAACAAGAACCCGCCATAGGGACCTCTCATTACCCCAAAGGGAACAAAAATTGCTGGATTAAGGAGGAATTGTTTCAATGACCATCAGAGTGGCAATCAATGGCTTCGGCCGCATCGGCAGACTGACTCTAAGGGCGGCATTAAAGAAGAAGACTCCCCTGGAGTTTGTGGCCGTCAACGATTTGGGCAGTCCGGACCTTCTCGCCCATCTTTTTAAGTATGACTCTATTCACGGCATTCTGGAGGATGACGTTAAAGTCGACGGCAACAACATGATCCTCAACGGCAAGACGGTGAAAATCCTGGCCGAAAAAGATCCGTCCAAACTCCCCTGGAAAGAGCTGGGCGTCGATATTGTGATCGAGTCGACCGGACGGTTTACCAAGAGAGAAGGGGCTAGCCAGCACCTGAGCGCGGGCGCGAAAAAAGTCATCATCTCCGCCCCGGCCAAGGAAGAAGACATCACGGTCGTCATGGGGGTTAACGAAGAGAAATACAACCCGAAAGAGCACCATATCCTTTCCAACGCTTCCTGTACAACCAACTGTCTGTCCCCAGTGGCAAAAGTATTGCTGGAAGAGTATGGCATTGAGTACGGTATGATGACCACGACTCACTCTGTCACAAACGATCAGCGTATTCTGGACCTGGAACACAAGGATTGGCGTCGGGCCCGTGCCGCTTACCAATCCATGATTCCCACGACCACCGGAGCCGCCAGAGCTGTCGCTTTGGTTCTGCCCGAATTAAAAGGCCGTCTGAATGGCTTGGCCGTCCGCGTGCCGACCCCGAATGTCTCCTTGGTTGACTTGGTGGCCATTTTGAAAAAGCCCACCACCGCGGAAGACGTGAATGCCAAATTCCGGGAAGCCGCGGCGGGTAAGCTCCATGGGTATCTGGAATATACAGATCTCCCGCTCGTTTCCCACGATTTCAACGGCAACCAGGCGAGTTCCATCGTGGACGGCCTGTCCACCATTATGCTGGGAGACAAAATGGTCAAGGTCCTGGCCTGGTATGACAATGAATGGGGTTATTCCAACCGGGTGGTCGACCTTGCGGCCTACGTGGCGGAACGGGGACTTTAAACCCGGGGAGGGTATGATGAGAAGGACGAAGATCGTTTGTACGATAGGACCGGCCAGCGAATCAGCCGCCAAGGTGCAAGAACTCTTGGCGGCCGGTATGGATGTGGCCCGCTTGAATTTTTCCCACGGCACCCATGAGGAACACGGTGCGCGTATTTCTGTCCTCAAAGACGAGGCGGGGAAAATTGGGAAGCACCTGGCCTTAATCCTGGACACCAAAGGACCGGAAATCCGCACGGGTATCGTTCCCGATCCGGGTGTGGAGTTGGTCGACGGCTCCCCATATGTGCTGGATACGAATCTGACTCAAGTTGGAGACGCGGCAAGAGTAGGGATTACGTACACCAATCTCTGGCGTGAAGTGAAAGCAGGGGAACACATCTTAATCGATGACGGGCAACTGGACTTGGAAGTTGTCAGTGCGAAAAATTCCGTCATCCAAACCGTCGTCCGCCATGGCGGTATTTTGAAGTCACAAAAAGGGGTCAATGTTCCGGAGAGCCCTATCGAACTCCCGGCGGTGACGGAACGGGACATTGACGATATCCGCTTCGGCATCCAACAGGGGGTTGACTTCATCGCCGCCTCCTTCACCCGCAAAGCCGAGGACATCTTTGCCGTGAGGCGCATTTTGGAAGACAACGGGGCTCCGATCAAGATCATCGCCAAGATTGAAAGCCGCGAAGGGATCAAAAACCTGGATGCCATTTTGGAAGCCGCCGACGGGCTCATGGTGGCCAGGGGGGATTTGGGCGTCGAGATCCCGGTGGAAGAAGTCCCTCTTTATCAGAAAGAAATGATCCGCAAATGCAACCTGCAGGGCAAGCCGGTCATTGTCGCGACGCAAATGCTGGATTCGATGATTCGTCAACCCCGGCCTACCCGGGCCGAGGCCAGCGACGTCGCCAATGCTATCCTGGACGGTGCGGACGCCGTCATGCTTTCGGGTGAGACCGCTGCCGGGCGTTTTCCCACCGAGGCCGTGCGGATGATGGATAAGATTGCCCGCAAAACGGAGGGAGCGCACTGGCAAAACCGTTCCAGCCGGCATCCTCAACTCAATGTAGCCGAGGCCATCAGCTATGCCAGTTATACCATTGCCGAGGATCTGGAGGCAGCCGCCATTCTCACGCCGACTCAATCCGGTTTGACCCCGCGCATGATTTCCAAATATCGGCCCAAAGCCGTGGTTCTGGGGGCCACTCCTTTCCCCAGGGTAGCTCGCCAACTCAGTTTGCAATGGGGAGTCTATCCCCTGGTTGTAAGCCAGAGTTCCGGGACCGACCAACTGTTGTCTATTTCTCTCAACGCCGCTTTGGAGAAAGACTGGGTCCGCAGCGGAGACGTCGTTGTGGTCACGGCCGGAGTTCCAGTCGGGAAGGCCGGGACGACCAACATGGTGAAAGTGCAGGTCGTAGGCAATGTCTTGGCCAAAGGAGTCGGCTTGGGGCGCAAAGCTTACTCCGCTAAGGCTCGCCTGGTGGTTCATCCGCAGGATGATTTCGGCGACGGGGAAATACTCGTGACCAGAATGACTGACGCCACTTTGATTCCTTTGATTGCCAGAGCGGGAGCTGTGGTAGTGGAGGAGGGGGGACTCACTTCACACGCCGCGATAGCCGCCCTGCAGTACGGGATACCGGCGATCGTCGGGGCCAAAGGCATCTTGCGAACCGTCAAGTCAGGGGAACCTTTGACGGTGGACGCCTTGGCCGGAGTAGTCTACGAGGGAACCGTCAGCATTTTGTAAAGAGCGGAACTTTGAATCTTTGGGAGCGAAGGTTGTATGACAAATGAGCGGCAGGAAGAGATACGCCTCTTGCTGCAACAGCACGGACATTTGACAGTGGCGGAATTGGCCAAGAGCTTCGGAGTCTCCGATATGACGATCCGTCGTGACCTCAAACATCTGGCAGGCTTGGGACTGGTTCGCCGCGAACACGGCAAAGCTTCCTACCTGCAGTCTGTCGGCCCGGATACCCTCTTCCTCAACCGTTTGGGCGAATTCGAACGGGAGAAAACGGCCATAGGCGCCATGGCTGCTTCCCTCATCGCCGAAGGGGAGCCGGTTATCTTTGATGCGGGGACGACCACTCTGGCGGTGGCTCAGTTTGTCAGCGCCGGTTGTGTGGCCATCACCAATTCTCTGCCCATTGCTGGGGTATTGGGTGAGCGAGTGGGAGTTACTGTTTTTGTGACAGGGGGGGAATTGAGGGGTACCACCTTTGCCCTGGTGGGTCCGCTCACACGCTCGACGGTTTCCGGTTTTAACGCGGAAAAACTGTTCCTGGCCGCGTCCGGAATGGACTTGGAACGCGGCCTATCGACGACCAGCATGTTGGAATCCGAGGTCAAACAGGAGATGCTGAGCTCTGCCAAGAAAGTCATTCTAGTCGCTCATAGTCAAAAAATGGGACGGGTGTATTACCACACGTTTGCCCACTGGGATCGGGTGGATATCCTGGTTACGGATAGCGGTCTGACCGAACCGGCCCGGCGATCTTTGGCCGATCGCGGAGTTGAGGTCCTCATTGCGAACCCCGCCCGGCGGACCTTACCGACATGACCTTACCGACGTCAACTACCCCCACTTAACGCCCAGCAGCATTTGAAGTGGGGGCTTGGGGAAACGTGTCTGCGGAGCATTGCTAAAAAATGCTGCTAAAAGATTGGGGCCCGGTTTTACTACCGGGCCCCCTGTTCACAGTTGGTCATCCACCGTATCCCGGTCTATCGTGCTCTGATCCCGCCCTTCAAGCAGCTTAATCAAGCCGGCCTGCCGCAGTTCCGTGGCGATTTCGAACAAGGAATCTTTCCTGTCTTCGGGTAGGTTTTGGACAAAACGGTTAATCTTAACGGGGGGAACCATGTTACGTATCTTAGCCCCACCAAATTTGAGCACCCGTTCCGGCAACGTTATCTCCTCCTTTTGCTGCCCCCTATCGGTTGTTTCGGCACATATCCCTGGGTCGCCGGGACAGAGCCACCTCAGTGCGCCCCGTTTTCCAGGGTCCGGATTTAGTATGTACCTGAGAGACAGTTAAACATGCGCGGTTCGGAAAAACCGGTGAAAAACCAGTGAAAAACGGTGAAAGACAACGCGGGTGCGAGAAGTGAGCAGGAATTCTGTTTGGCGTTGTCGAATTACGCGATGAGCGATAACAGTATCACTTAATCCCGTCAAAGGAGAACACATGCTGATTACAGATGAAGTGCATCTGGTGGACGGAGTCAAAGGTGCCCATGTTTACTTGGTGGCGAGTCAGGAACCGTTCCTGGTCGACACCGGGATGCCTGGGCAGGAAAGAAGAATTATCGAATACATCCGGAGTGTCGGACTGAACCCCCGCCATCTGACGGGGATCATTCTGACTCATTTTGATGTCGACCACGTCGGTAGTGTGCGAAATTTAGCTTCAGCCCTGGAGTGTCCTGTTTACGCGCACGAGACCGAGGTCCCTTATATCCGGGGGCAGAAACCGAGACCCGGGATGAAACGCTTCCTGCCCCATCTTGTTTCGCCCGTCTACGGCCTTTTGCGCCCGCCGGAAGAACTGCGGCCGTGCGCCGATATGTTTCACGACTGGGAGGTGTTGCCGACCCCGGGGCATACACCCGGCCATATCGTTCTCTATCGCAACGGAATTGCCATCGTCGGTGATCTCTTGCAGGGAGGCAGAATTCGCCCGGCTCCCCCGTATCTCACCTGGAATTCCGGAGAGCTCAAAGAATCGATCCGCCAACTGATCTCGCGTCCCTTGCGCTGGATTTTACCGGGTCACGGTCCCGCGACTCCCGCTTCGAACCACTGGCTGGACCGGTTGGAACGGAGCTTGTAGCTTTGACAACGCCGCTCGTTGAAATCTCAAAAGTTTATCCGAGTCGATTGAAGCGCGAAGTTGCCTGTGGTATAATGTATACAAAGAACAGTTTGCAATGATCGTATGCATTTATCACGAGGGAAGGGAAGGTGGCTTCTATGTTTCTCGTCACTTGGATCGAAGGAGAAGAAGTCAAATACCGGCTGGTCAACGATGTTGAAGCTTTACGGCCTCTGGTTTTTTCCCTGGGACAACACGTGATAGTCCAAGCTCTTGAGTCCTGATCCCCTGCCTTTCACGGTTTGCCTTTATCTGACAGCAGTTTTAAACTGCTGTTTTTGTTTGGCATTTTTTATTTTCCGCCACCGCATACTAGCAGGAGAAAGAGAAGTTGTCCCCGAATAAATAAACATACACACTGTTGAGGAGGGTGGAAGATGTCACTGGTCATCCTGGTCGACAGTTCAGCCGACATTCCCAGGGAAAGCGCTGAGGCGGCCGGTGTTGAGGTCGTGCCGATGCCGGTAACCATCGGCGGTAGGACGTTTTTCGAAGGAGTAGACATATCCGCGGCGGAATTTTACGCCCAATTCCGGGCTCTGCCGGAGTTGCCCAAGACTTCTCAGCCCAATCCGCAAGTCCTGCTGGAACAGTATAACAAAATTTTGGCGCGGGGCGACGAAGTCGTGGCCATTCATCTTTCTTCCCAGCTGAGTTCAACGTACAACACCGCCTTGATGGTGAAGGAAATGACGGCTTCACCTGACAAAGTGCACATCGTCGACAGCCGGGGGGCATCCTTCGGTTACGGACTAGTGGCCTTGCTGGCCGCCGAGAAGGCCAAGGCCTGCCTGACCTGGGAGGAGCTGGAGCCTCAGGTTCTCGATCCGAGAAACCGCATGCGTTATATATTTACACCTGACACGTTGGAATTCCTAGTCAAAGGAGGGCGTGTCAGCCGGGCTGCCGGGATGGTGGGAAATCTGCTGGACTTGAAGCCTCTCCTGCGGGTGACGGCGGCGGGAAGCATCGAACCGTTCGCCAAAGTGCGAACCCGGCGGGCGGCCCTGCAGCGCCTGGTACAAGTCATGGAACAGGAATCTGAACACCGGGAAGAACAGGTCATCGGGATCTCTCATTCCGACTGTCGCGGGGATGCGGAGTTCCTGGCTGACGAAGTCCGCAAGCGCCTTCCCATCAAGGATATCCGGTTCAGCGACATTGGCTGCGTCATAGGCAGTCACACCGGTCCGGGAACTTTGGCGCTTTTTTACTTGAGCAATCCGAACAACTGAGAGGGGGATGGCTTTCAGCAGAAGCATGAGACATCAAACAAAGACATCAAAACTCATCGCCATAACCATACTCGTACTGACCTTACTTGCCGCAAACTCCGGGTCTCCTGTCTCTGCCCAAACCGCCAATATCCCGCCCCAGGTACAAGGGGAAGCGGCTTACCTGATGGACATGCAGTCGGGACAGGTTTTGTATGCCAAAAATCCGGATGAGAAATTGGCCCCCGCCAGCACGACTAAGATAATGACGGCCCTTTTGGCCCTCCAGCTAGGTAACCTCAATGATAGGGTCACCGCCAGTAAGACGATGCTGAAGCGGAAAATCGTCTATGGCACCCAGATCTATCTGACACCGGGAGAAACGATGCCCCTGAAGGACCTGCTCTATGCGATCCTGCTCAATTCGGCCAATGATGCGGCGGTGGACGTAGCGGAATACGTCGGCGGCGACGTGCCGCACTTCGTAGACTTGATGAACGAGAAGGCCAAAGAAATCGGGATGGTCAACACGCATTTTATGAATCCAACCGGGCTGACGGAAGAAGGTCATTTTACGACGGCCCACGATTTAGCTATTCTCGCTCGGGTTGCTTACCAGAATCCGGTTTTTCGCCGCTACATAGCGACAAAAACTCACACCATTCCCCGGGCACAGGCTAATGTTCCCAAGTTGATGGTCAACGAGAATAAACTCTTATGGCGCGATCCCGATGTGAACGGGATGAAGACCGGATATACCGCCGCGGCGGGTAACTGTTTGGTCGCCACCGCCGAGCGGGGAGGGCGGCAGCTTGTGGGCGTCATTTTGAAATCTCCGGGTGGGGAAATGTTCGGCGATATGGAGAAGCTCCTGAACTACGGTTTTTCCTCCTCCACGACCACGGCCTACCGGCCGGCGGGTGCCGCCGTGGCCACCACCACGGTCGGACAGCAGCAAGTAAATCTGGTTCTGGCCCAACCCATCTATGTCACCCAAAAGAGCGGCGAACCGATGCCGGCCCTGCGCTTGACCCTGGCCCACAGCAAACAGGGGTTGAAATCTGTGCGTAAAGGGGAAATCCTGGCTCAACTGGAGGTGTGGGACGGTACGGATTTGTTAGATACAATCAATCTTTTGGCCGAGCGTTCGGTCGTGCCGCCCGCTCCGGCCGAGGTTCCCGCCGCGGCAGGCTACATCTATTTCACCGCCCTGGGAATCTTGTCTTTATTCGTCCTCTACCTTGGCACCCGTTGGGCACAGATGGTTAGGACGGAAAGAAAACGAGACGCTCACAGAAGAAGGGAGTCCAACCCGTGAACGCTGTCACGAAGAACTTTCTTGTCCGGAGCCTGAAGTTTATCGGGTTCTGGATCGTCATCGGACTTCTTATCTATTTGGTAGGAAAATTTTCCTATTTGTTTTTACCCTTTATCTTGGCTTTCATCTTTACCTCCACCATCAACCCTTTGAAAAAGTTTTTGATTCGCCATTTGCACTGTCCCCCAACCGTCGCTGTTCTCGCGTCCATGGTGGCCGAGATAGGCGCCTTTGCTTTATTGGTGGCCTTTCTCATCACCAGGGCCGTGCGGGAAGCCCACGATATCATTGTCCACTGGCCCTTTTACAGCGAGTTGTTCGAACGCGTCTTTTCCCATTGGCTCAATACCGTGCAGACCGCTTACTTCAACCTTCCCGGCAATTACACAGGCTACCTCAGCAACGCGTTAAATGGCTTGCTCAAACCCGTACCGAGCCTGTTGACGCGTGGTTTTTCGTTGGCGGCCGCGGTTCCCGAATGGATGATCATCATCGTGGTGAGCCTTGTGGCCACTTTCTTTATGTCCAAAAACAGTCAACGCTATATTTCCGCCTTCGTCCGCATTTTTCCCTGGGAATGGCAAGATAGCCTGCGCGCGCTGGGCCGCGATTTCGCGGGCGCTTTCAGCGGTTTCATTAAGGCGGAGTTCATCGTTTTCCTGCTGATTCTTGTCATGTCGGTCGGCGGCTTGCTCCTGATCCACGCTCGTTACGCCATTGTTCTCGGTACGGTCACCGGCATAGTCGGTATCCTGCCGGTTTTGGGCGTCGGACTGGTCCTCGTGCCTTGGGCGGCCGTGTCTTTACTCACGGGGCACACTTGGTTTGCCGTTGAGCTCATCCTGCTTACGACCGCCGTTACGATTATGCGCCACATTGTTGAACCCAAAATACTCGGAGATAACGTGGGACTTGATCCCCTCTTGGTTCTCATCAGCATGTATGTCGGCCTGGCGGCGACGGGGATTATTGGTTTGATTCTGGGCCCGTTTATCCTCATCGCTTATAATTCTCTAAAAAGAGCGGGCGTCTTCCGCAACCTCTGAAAGAAGATACTGCCTGTCCGGCTAGCCCGTGAGCGTGATATACTGAAAAGCCGAAGACTCGCGTCTCCGGCTTCCTCATGTCCAGCCAGCCTCTGTCTAGTTAGCCTCTGGACCTGAACGTACCACAGTCAGTCGCTTCGACCGAAGCGACGTCCGCATGGTGCCGGGTAATTTGGATACTGTCTGCTTTGCAGATCTTGGCCTCCTCGTTGTAGACACAGTCTGTCACATTGCAGCGGACTTCCGGATTTTCCATTGCGCTCTCACCTCCGGCTTTATGTTTCCCGCAGAGGGGAAGTTTATCCTCTCGTGAAACGGTATGCCGACAGTGAAACTTCTCCCGCAGGAGTTGGGATTTAGTCAGGTGTACGTTTTCCCGTCGGATAGATTGTCCTCATGTTTGTCCTCATGGTTTGTTCTCACGGACAAAATCCGCTATAATAAAGCCTGGCACGGAACGGCGGACCCGCTAAGCCCGCGGGTGCCGGAGCAGCGACCGGACCAAAGGATAAGGCGGATAAGCAGCGAGCGGATGAGGCAGCCAAGCTCCCAAGCCGGTCAACCCGCGCGCTGCCGCAGCGGCCCAGCGGACAAGGGGATGCGGCACTGAAGCAGCAGGCTCCGCACTTTGAGAAACGGTGGGGATGAAGAAACGTGAGCGCTATGGATAAGAAAGTGGTAACTCTGGTCTACGGCTGTCAGATGTCGGAGCGCGACGCGCAAACGTTGAGTGAGATCTCCGGCCGTGAGGGGTATGAGCGCTCGGAAGATCCCAATACAGCTGACCTGATTATTATCAACACTTGCTGTGTCAGGGAGAGCGCTGAGAACAAGATACTCGGCAAAATCGGGGAATTGAAAAAGCTGAAAGAGAAAAACCCCGAACTTAAGATAGCGGTCACCGGTTGCATGGTCCAGCAGCCGGGGGCCTTGGAGCGTTTGCGGAAACGCGCTCCGCACGTGGATATTTGGGCCGGGACGCACAACCTGCACGATTTCGCCCGTCAATTGAAAACAGCGCAGCGTTCAGGCAAGTCCGCCGAGGTTTGGCCTGAAGCCAGAGGGATAACCGAGTCCGTACCTTTGGCGGAAAAAGGCAAGCTCAAAGCCAACGTGAACATCATGTACGGATGTGACAATTACTGCACTTACTGCATTGTTCCCTATGTGCGGGGAAGGGAACGCAGCCGGCCCGCGGGGGAGATCCTGGCGGAAATAGAGGCTTTGGCGGAGAGTGGCTGCCGCGAAGTGACCTTGTTGGGACAGAATGTTAACTCCTATGGCGAAGACCTATCCGCCGGCTCGGATTTCCCCGCTTTATTGAGGGAAGTGGACCAGATTCCCGGCTTACTCAGAGTCCGTTTCACCACCTCACACCCCAAAGATCTCTCCGATCAATTGATTGACACCCTGGCGGGCGGGCGGCATCTCTGCCACCATATCCATCTGCCGGTACAGGCGGGAAGCGACAAGATTTTGCGGCGCATGAACCGCAAATATACCAGGGAATACTACTTAAACAGGGTGCGGGCGATCAGGGAGCGGCTGCCGGCAAGCAGCATCACCACTGACATCATCGTGGGATTTCCGGGAGAGACGGAGGAGGATTTCAGCCAGACCTTGGCGGTGGTGCGTCAGGTCCATTACAGCCAAGCTTTTACCTTTATGTTTTCCCGGCGTTCCGGGACTCCCGCCTTCGCTCTGCCCGATCAGGTTCCCCTCGAAGTTAAAAAGCGCCGCTTGCAGGAGTTGATGCAAGTCCAAAATGAGGAAAGCCTGAAGTGGCGGCAAAACATGCTGGACAAAACCTGGGAAGTCTTGGTCGAAGGGCCCAGTAAATCAAACCCGGAGCGCCTGATGGGGCGGACGCGGGGCAATGAGGTGGTGGTTTTTTCCGGCACCCAAGACCTGAGCGGACAACCGGTTGCCGTGAAAGCACAGGAGGCGAATTCCTGGACCCTCTTCGGGGAACTGGCCTGAGTACCGGCGTCGCATAGTCGAAGTGATGCCCGCCGAAGAATCGCCGTCGGGACTCGCCTTGAAGACCGTTAGCGGGCAATGAGTACACACGTCGATAGGTCAGGGCGGGAAGCGGCAAAAATCCTGGAGAAAAGGATGGAAGGAATCAAAGAATTGGTGTAGAATCTAGTAGGTGTGGTTCGCCAGCCGGAGACATCCGGCTGAGAGAAGGGCAGGAGGTGTTAAACATCGACGCAGAAATCTATGACAGAGCTCAAAGCCTAGCCGATGCTATAGGCGCCAGTTCGGAACTCCGTGATCTCAGGGAAACCGAGCGCATTATGCTGACTAATGAAGAAGCTCAAAAAATCATTGCCGAGTTTCAAAGTATGCAGCACCGTTTGACGGAGCGTCAGGAACAAGGCCAGGAGATCTCCGAAGAGGATAAAAAAGCGGTGGAGCTTATTGAGGAAACCGTGGAAAAAAATCCTTTTATTTCTCCTTATCTGCAGGCCCAAGACAAATTCACTCAGATGCTCGATTCAGTGAATTCGATTTTGGCGGGCGCAATCGCTTCCGGGGATGCCGAAGCGGATGATGGCTGTGCTTCATGTGGTACGGGCGGCTGCAGCAGCTGCCAGGGTGGTTGTTAGGCTGCGACGACAAACCATGCATCCGGACTCGGGAAGGAAGAGCTCGCAAACAGGCTCTTCCTTTTTGCAAGGAAGGTTTGACGGAAAAGGGGATATTTCGCTATGAGTACTCCCATGATGCAACAGTATCAAGAAATCAAGGCCCAGGTCGGGGATGCGATTCTTTTCTTCCGTCTTGGCGATTTTTATGAGATGTTTGGGGCGGATGCCGAACTGGCGGCACCCATCCTGGAAATTGCGCTCACCGGGCGGGAAGCCGGGGAGGCGCGGCGCATTCCTATGTGTGGGGTACCTTATCACTCCGTCGAGCACTACCTGCCGAAGCTGGTCGCCGCCGGCCATAAAGTGGCCATATGTGAACAGGTGGAAGATCCGAAGCTGGCCAAGGGGATCGTGAAAAGGGAGATTATCCGGATAGTTTCTCCGGGCACACTGACAGACGGTTTGCTCTCCGGTCAGGACAACAATTTCCTGGCCGGCGTCTGGCACGACGGCGCCTGGGGACTGTCTTTTCTCGATGTGACGACCGGCGAGTTCACCATCTTTGAGACAGAGTCCTTAGACAGCCTGCAGGCTGAGCTGGCTCATGTCCGGCCGGCCGAACTGCTCTTGCCTAAAGAACTCCTTAAGCAGGCCAAGCCTTGGCAGCCTTATTACTGCACGGTGCGGGAACGCCGCGATTACGTCGACACGGAAGCTTTGCGCGAACACTTTGCCGGGCAAGCCGCTCTCTTGGAAGACCATCCGGTGGCCGCGGGAGCCGCCTCAGCCCTCTGGCGCTATTTTTTGGCCAGCGTGCCGGGCATGACACCCTCTAATGTTCTGGAAATCAAGCTCTATAATCAGGACCGCTGGATGATCCTTGACTCCTGGACCCGGCGGAATCTGGAACTCAGCGAGAGTCTGCGCGGGAAAGGGAAGAAAGGAACCCTGCTTTCCGTGTTGGATTTGACAAAAACCGCGGCCGGGGCCAGGCTTCTCAAGCGTTGGCTGGAACAGCCGCTCCTTTCCGTCTCTGAGATTGAAACGCGTTTAGCCGCCGTCGAGGAACTCTACCGGGACGAATTTCTGCGTTCGGATGTGCAAAAACTGTTGGATGAAGTCTATGACCTCGAGCGTCTGATGGGAAAAGTCTCCTACGGAAGTGCCCAAGCCAGGGATCTTCTGGCTCTGGCCCAGACGCTGGATGTTCCTCCTTTACTGCGCGCTTTGTTGGCTCCCCAGGCCGAACCGCTAGCAAGCTACTTGAGACAGGAAGGCGAACTCGCCGTCCTGAAAGAAAAATTGACGGATGCGCTCAACCCGGACATTGTGACCGGTTCCGCTCAGACCAACCTCATCCGGGCCGGCTACTCGGCCGAAGTCGATGAACTTAGAGCGGTCGCTTCAGGCGGACGGGATTGGATGGCCGCTTTGGAAACCTCTGAAAAGGAAAGAACGGGAATTCGTTCCCTTAAGATCGGCTACAACAAAGTCTTCGGTTATTATATTGAGGTCACCCACGCCAACGCCGGACTCATCCCGGGGGACTATCAGCGCAAGCAAACCCTGGCCAACGCGGAACGTTTCGTGACCCCGGAACTGAAGGAATACGAGGAGAAAATTCTGACGGCAGAAACCCGTCTCGGGCAGTTGGAGTATGACATCTTTGTGGCTTTGCGCGAGGAAGTGCGCCGCCACACAGAGGAGATTCTCAAACTGGCTCAAGAACTGGCGCAGATTGACGTCTTCGCCGGCCTGGCCGAAGCCGCCGTCCGATATAATTATGTCCGCCCGGAAATTTCAACCGCCGGAGAGATCCGGATCAGCGAGGGCAGGCATCCGGTGGTGGAACAGATGCTGGGAACACAGGCCTTTGTTCCGAACGATACGTCTTTAACCGCGGACAACCACCTTGGCATCATTACAGGTCCCAACATGGCCGGGAAATCGACCTACATGAGACAAGTGGCATTGATCGTCCTCATGGCCCAGATGGGTTCCTTTGTCCCGGCCCAAAAGGCCAAAATCTCCCTGGTGGACCGGATTTTCACGCGGGTCGGAGCGGCCGACGATCTGGCCGCGGGACAGAGCACTTTCATGGTGGAAATGCAAGAGGTCGCTTACATCCTGCGCCATGCCACCTCCGCAAGCCTGGTCATTTTCGATGAAGTAGGGCGCGGAACAGCCACTTTCGACGGTTTGAGCATCGCTTGGGCCTTGGTGGAACATCTGCAGCAACATCCGGCCCTGAAGCCCAAAACTCTCTTCGCCACTCATTACCACGAACTGACCCAGTTGGGAGAATTACCCGGATCCTTCAACCTGCATGTCGGTGTGAAGGAAAAAGGGGAAGACATCGTCTTTCTGCACAAGATTCTGCCCGGCAAAGCGGACCGCAGCTACGGCATCCAAGTAGCTCGCCTGGCCGGTGTCCCGGCGGAGCTCTTGCAAAGGGCAAAAGTCCTTCTCCACACCCTGGAAGAGTCCTCTCAGCAGGAAACGCTCATGGAGGCGGCGGCTGTCACCCAGTTGGCCCTCTTTGAAGAACCGGAAACTCATCCTCTGCTCGACGAAATCGGCGCCTTGCCGCTCGAAGATATGAGCCCGCGTCAAGCCCTTGAGTATTTGTTCGACCTCCGGACCAGACTCAAGACGATGGATGCTTAGGCCTGTTCAGCTGAAAAATGGGAGGGGATATCTTGCGCAGACATGTCGGAATTGATGTGGGGGGGACATTTACGGATGCGGTCGTAATCAATGAAGAGGAGATTGAGAAGAAAGCCAAGGTCCCAACCGATCAGGACAATCTTCTCCAGACCCTGCTCAGCGCGCTTGATCGTCTGGGTCTTGACGGGGGTAACCCCGTCGATGAGATCACGGTCAGCACAACCTTGGTCACCAACTCTATTCTGCAAGGGCGTTTTCCACCGGTTGAGCTCTATCTCCTGCCGGGCGGAGGTATGAAACTGGAGTCTCTGTCTTGGCCCGTTCCGTACAAAATCATGTCCGGGACTATCGACTACCGCGGCCGGGAGATTCTGCCGCCCGATGAACTGCAGTGGCGACGGATCCTGCAGGAGCGGAGGCAGAACCCGTTAAAGTCGGATCATGTGGCCATCGTAGGGAAATTCTCCCACCGAAACAAACTGCACGAAGATCAGTTAGCCGCTTATTGGCGGCTGGCCGAGCCCGAAGTACACCTTGCTCTCGGGCACGAATGGGGCCAGGCCAATTTTTACCGGCGCAGCCTTACGACCTATCTCAACTTGGCCAGTCAGGATCTCTGGCTGGAATTTGCTCGGGAACTTGAACGAGCCGTTGGCGAGCGCGGCTGTCATGCTCCGATCAAAGTGCTGAAAACAGACGGGGGAGTTTTGCCGCTCGACCAAGTCCGGCCTGTGGAAACCATTTATTCCGGGCCGACAGCCGGGGTGCTCGGGGCTATGGCTCAAAACCCGGATGCCTCGTACGTCGTGGTTGACATCGGAGGAACGACCACCGATCTGGGAATCGTCTTGTCCGGTTCCCCGCTCGTGAGCGCTCGCGGCGCCAAAATCGGTCCCTACAAGACCCTGGTTCGCTCCTTGGCGGTCCGTTCCGTTGCGGTGGGGGCCGACTCCGCCATTGTGCGGGAAGCGGACGGGCTGTCTTTGGCGCGCTATCGCCTCGGCCCCGCCTATTGCCTGGGCGGTCCTGCTCCGACACCCACGGACGCCATGTGTTACCTGGGAGTGGTGCCGTACGGCGACAGGGTTCGGGCCGAAGAAGCTTTGGCTTCACTCCTGCCGGATGAACATCATTTGCCGGCGGACTTGACCGGGCTGGCGGAATCCCTGCTCGAAGAGATGGCCGGCCGGCTGGCGGCCGAAATAAGAGCCATGGAACAAGAGTGGCAAGATGAGCCCGCCTACAAGATTTGGGGGGTCCTGCATCCCCACGAAGCGCGGCAGTTTTATGTCTGGGTCAGTGGGGGCGGGGCCCGGGGACTGCGGGACTTCCTGCAAAAGCAACTGCGTGTCGAAGTGCGCGTGGGCCGGTTTCCGGAAGTCTCCAACGCGGTGGGAGCCGCCCTGGCCAGGCCGACTTTTTCCTGCACCCTCCATCTCGATACGGTGCTGGGGAGATTCAGCCTGGAAGAGAGCGGTGAACAGGGAAAATGGCAGGGATCGATACGGCCGCACGCGGAAGTGGACGCCTTTCTGGAAAAGAGTGCCGAGCGCCTGGCTGCCGCCAAGGGTATTGATCTTACCGGGACGGAAAAAGAGCCGTTTGACTTTTTCCCCATTGTTCAAGGATATCGGACTGTCGGGCAGATCGTGCGCGGCCGTCTCTACGTCCCCCCGGGTGTACGTGGGCACCTGAACCAGAGGCCGGAGGTCGGAAGCCGGAGGTCGGAGACGTGAGTATCCGGTGTCCTGGCTCTCCTGACACGGCAGGGGGTGGCTCCGCGGGAGGGGGACCGGCCCGTTTGTCCCGTCCCGGCTCTGCCGCTGGCGCCGTGCGGATCCGGAACCGGGGGCCGGTGGGCGGAGGTCAGATGCCGGATATCAGAGGCCAGAGACGTGAGTATCCGGTGTTTTAGGATAGCAACATGGGGATGTATCGTGCGGGCAGACGGCGCACGTGGGAAGGAGGTGACAGCCAGTGAACAAGACAGGTATTTTGTTTTTCCCGGCTTTCGACTGGTCATTGGGTGAAACTCACCCCGAGAGGGAAGAACGCCTGCTTTACACCCAAGAGCAGCTGTTTGAGGAGGGGGTTTTCGATCTCCCGCAAATCAGGCAGTTTGCACCGGGCATGGCTCCTTTAGGCAAAGCGCTCCTCACTCAGGGGATCTTTCCGCATCCGGCCAAGCATGACCTGACAGCCCATCTCATCGCTGCCGGGAGTACCCTCGTTCTCGGTGAGGCTCTGGCCGAAGGACAGATTCAGAACGGTTTCGCCCTGGTGCGTCCGCCCGGACATCACGCGGGAGCGACCGTCCTGGGCAACCGGGGCTTTTGTACCTTGAACAACGAAGCGATTCTCATCAACCACTTGCGCAGCAAATACGGGGTTAAGAAAATTGCCGTGGTCGACACCGATGTTCACCATGGCGACGGAACCCAGGACATCTTTTACCATGATCCCGGCGTTTTGTTTATCTCTTTGCACCAAGACGGGAGAACTCTCTATCCGGGAACAGGGTTTGCCTCAGAAAAAGGAGGCCCCAACGCCTGGGGGATGAATTTGGACATTCCTCTTCCGCCCGGCACGGGTGACGACGGGATTCACTACGTTCTGGAAAACTGGGTTTTGCCGCGCTTGGACGAATTCAAGCCCGATATCGTTATTAACTCCGCCGGGCAAGACAACCATTTCAGTGACCCCCTGGCTTCTATGAACGTCACCGCGCGGGGTTACGGCCGAATCACAGAATTGGTGAAACCGGATCTCGCCGTTCTCGAGGGCGGATATTCCATTGAAGCCGCCTTGCCCTATGTCAACCTGGCCATTCTGCTCGCCTTGGCCGGAGAGGATTATGACGGAGTTGTGGAGGCGGAAAAGCCCACTCGTCCGCAGGTGAGCTTCACGAGCTTGGTTTCCCGGGTCAAGGAATTGAAAGCGGAATACGCGCAGGCCCAACCCAATTGGGTCTGGCGGCCGGAACCTTATTTGCCGGACGGCACATGGGCTTACATCCCGCGCATGATTTATTACGATACCGAGGGTTTCCAGGAAGTTCGCTTCGACCGGGTGCGCAAGTGTGCGCACTGCGGGGGGACCGTTTTCATTGAAAGCCGGCGTCCCCCTTCTCGGGGCCGCTATGCCCTGGTCCGAATTCCTTTCGGGGCTTGCCCTCAATGCAGCCAGGCGGGATATGACCTCTGGGAATACCTGATCGGACGCGTGGAGACGGTGCAGCTGCAAGACCAAGCGGGCGCCCAAGTTCTCTTTTGGCACCTGGACGAAGGTGTCACCCACTTTTCGACATCGTAGGAGTGAACGGTTTGAAGGAGTGACACGGTTTGGCCTCTCTGATCCGGGTCCTTGATCCACAGTCTGCCAACCGGATCGCGGCCGGCGAGGTGGTGGAAAGGCCTGTCTCTGTCATCAAAGAAT
The DNA here is from genome assembly GCA_001029295.1 of Peptococcaceae bacterium CEB3. Lineage (GTDB taxonomy): Bacteria > Bacillota > Desulfitobacteriia > Desulfitobacteriales > Desulfitobacteriaceae > Acididesulfobacillus. The sequence goes on from LDXJ01000064.1 coordinate 536,178, forward strand.
TGGTGGAAAACTCCCTGGACGCGGGGGCCAGGCATATTGAGATCGCGGTGGAAGGAAGGGGTACCTCCCTCATCAGGGTGCAGGACGACGGCTCGGGTATCCCCGCGGCCGAAATGCCGCTGGCCGTCTTACGGCACGCGACGAGCAAAATCCGCCGAGTGGAGGATTTGGATACACTCGGTACTTTGGGCTTTCGGGGGGAGGCCCTGCCCAGCATTGCTTCAGTTTCGCGCATGGCGTTAACCTCGCGGCCCCAAGGAGAAATCAGCGGCAGGGTCTTGCGCCTCGAGGGCGGAGAACGCGTGAGTTTTGACGAGATCGGGGCCCCTGTCGGCACCACGGTTTCTGTGGAAAATCTTTTTTATAACGCCCCCGCCAGGCTGAAGTTTCTGCGCTCGGATAACACGGAATTCGGTTTGATCAGCGATGTGGTGGGCAGAATAGCTTTGGCCCACCCAGAGGTCGCTTTCAAATTAACCCATCCCGAGCAGACAGTGCTGCAGACGGCAGGCCGGGGTCAGTTGCTGGAAAGCATCGGAACGGTCTTGGGCAAAGAACTGGCCAGACAGCTTCTGCCCCTCACCGTCGAGCAAGGGATCTGGTCGTTGGCAGGATACTTAAGCCCCGCGGATTTGGTCCGCTCCTCGCGCCAAGCCATAACCTTTATTGTCAATGGGCGCTACGTTCGCTCCCCGGTCTTGGTACGAGCCCTTGAGGAAGGTTACCATACTCTGATCCCCGCAAAGCTGCATCCGTTGGCGATCTTACACCTGAAGCTGCCGGCTTCGGAATATGACGTGAATGTCCACCCTGCCAAGATGGAAGTGAAATTCGCCCATGAGCAGGCTCTGGCCGCTTTTCTCGCCGCCGCGGTGCGCCGGACCCTGCTGGAGGCGGGCCGGGGCTGGCGGAATTCCCAACAACCACACCCCCCGGCTGCAGTGGCGGCCGCCGGCGAATCGCGGAACCTCCCAGCCGCACAGGCGACCGCTGCCGAACAACAAAAGACCCAGGTCGTTGCTATAGCCACTGCGGAAGCGCAGAAGGCCCCGTCTGAGGATACGGCGGCAGGTTCCGAACAACCCGGCCCTTCCCCCCTTGAGGTTTCTTTCCGAGATAATGATTCGGACCTTCGCGGGACGGCTCGGGGTGCGGACACAGTCGCGGAAACCGTCCGACCCCAAACGAGCCAACTTCCGACTGAGCCCGACCCAATGCCCCGGCCCGTCGCTTTCCTGTCCGAGCCGACAGAGGATCCGTCCCAGACTCCCGCCTTGTTCGCCGAGGCGACGGGGCTGACCGGTTCCAATCTCTGGCCCCTGGCTCAGGTCTTGAACACGTATATTTTGGCCACTGACGGTCGCAACCTGGTCATCGTCGACCAGCACGCGGCTCACGAACGCATTAATTATGAGCGTCTTCTGGGCGAGGTCCGCGGCAGACGAACTGTCAGCCAATCCCTCCTGGTGCCCGTTTCTTTGGAACTCAGTTTGCGGGAAGAACAGGCGCTCTTGGAGCATCTTTTGGACTTGGCAAAGATCGGTTTTATCCTGGAGTATTTCGGACCGCAAACCTATTTGCTCAGGGCCGTTCCTGCCGAGGCCCCGCCGGATGCTGCCGAACACCTTTTGCGCCGCTTTCTGGAAGAGATCCTGCAGACCCGTGTCCAACTCAGTTACGAGCGGTTGTTTGAAGCCTGGATTTATCTCTTGGCTTGCCGGGAATCGGTCAAAGCCCGGGAAAGTTTGTCTATCCCGGAAATGGAGCAGCTTTTGGCGCGATTGGCGGAGACGGAGAATCCTCACACTTGCCCCCACGGACGTCCGACGATGATCCAAATCAGCCGCGGCGAGTTGGAACGTCGCTTTTACCGCCGCTGAACGGCGTCGGCAAGGATGCTCAAAATCTTTAGCCTGCCTTGGCCAAGGGGAGGTTCAGGATAGGTGGAGGAGTGAAGCGGGCGTGACCCCGGAAGAAATATCCGTGCTGATTCATACCGTACATCCGGACCAAAGACTTGCGGAAAAAGCCCGCTGGTTTCAAAGGCAACCCGGAATCCGCTGGCTGGAGCCTCCCGCCCGGAGGGCAGAGAGCGCGGGACTTGCGGCTGTGCCGGGGGCATTTCCGTCGGGCCCGGGGGAAACTCCGTCTGGCCCGGGGGAGCTGAAAATTACCCGGAGCGGAGTTTTTCTGACAGTGTCGGGAGAAAGTCTGTATTTCCATCCCAGTATGGCTTTGCTTCGTCTGTTGAACATCGGACGGGGTGAGCCGGATCGCTTTCTTGAAGCCTGCGGCCTGAGGACAGGGGATTCTCTCTTTGACGCGACTCTGGGCCTGGGCAGTGACGCCCTGGTCGGGGCTTGGGCCGTCGGCAGTACGGGTTCGGTCCGGGCCGTGGAGCGCTCCGGCATTTTAGCCGCCCTGGTCGGGGACGGCCTCAATGACTTAAGAAGAACAACGGCAGGAATGGGAAAAAATCCCGAGAAAGAACGGGCCTGGGACCGTCTGCGAGAAGCGGCGGGCAGGATTGAGGTGCTCTGGGGAGACCACCTGGAAGTATTGCGCAATATGCCGGACCGAGCGGTCGACGTCGTGTATTTCGATCCGATGTTTCGCCATACCCGCAGCCGTTCGGCGGCTATCCAGCCCTTACAGCGCTGGGCCGAAAAAGAGCCTCTCAGCCGCGAAAGTGTGCGGGAAGCCTGCCGCGCAGCCCGGAAAAGAGTCGTCATGAAAGAGCGGAAAGGGAGTCCGGAGTTTGATCGCCTCGGTTTTGAGGTTTTCTCCGGTGGCAGGTATAGTTCCGTGGATTTTGGCATCGTGGATTTGAGGTGAAAGCAGTGCGCCCATTTGTGGTCATCGTCGGACCGACGGCCGTCGGAAAATCCGCCCTGGGTTTGGACTTGGCCCGGGCTGTCCGAGGAGAGATCATCTCGGGGGACTCCGTCCAGGTCTACAGAAAACTGGACATCGGCTCCGCCAAGACACCTCCGAGCGAAAGGGAAGGGGTCCCCCATCACCTGTTTGACTTCCTGGACCCCCACGAACCTTATACTGTCGCTCAATTTCAGGCAGCGGCCTCCCGGCTGGTCTCAGAAATCCGGGCCCGGGACCACGTCCCCATCCTGGTCGGGGGTACGGGACTCTATGTGCGTTCCCTTCTGGACCCTTATCGTTTCAGCGAAAAAGGCTCGGAAGCAATCCGCCAAAAGTGGCTTGATTTCCTGACACAAGAAGGGAAAGAGACTCTTCACCGGGCTTTAGAGGAACGCGACCCGCTGACCGCGGCCCGGCTCCATGTCAATGACCGGGTCCGGGTCATCCGCGCCCTGGAAGTGTTTGAGTTAACCGGGCAGCCCCTCTCCGAGACGAGAACCGCCTCAGACAAGGTATACGCCCCACTGGATCCCCACACGGTCTACATCGGTCTGGAAGCGCCGCGAGAGACGCTTTACAGCCGCATTGATGAGCGCTGCGCGGAAATGATCCGGGACGGGTTGATTGAGGAGGTGGCAGAGCTCTTACATAGCGGCTATAGTCCGAAACTCAAACCCCTGCAGAGTCTGGGTTACCGGCAGGTCTTCTGGTACCTCCGGGGGCTGGCCACCCAGGCCGAAGCGTTGCGCTTCATGCAAAGGGATACCAGGCATTTCGCCAAACGTCAATTTACCTGGTTTCGGCGCGATCCGCGCATCACTTGGTATGACATCTCACGCCTCTCGCCAAACCGTATTCTCGAAGACGTGATCTGCACTTGCAGAGCTCTGGAAACTCGTGTAGAATAAATATGTGGGACAGCGATTTAGTAAACAATGGTGATGGAGGGAGAAAGATGAATAAGTCGTCCATCAATTTGCAGGATGGTTTTCTCAATCAGGTGCGCAAAGAAAACTTGCCCGTGACGATTTACCTCGTCAACGGATTTCAGCTGAAGGGAATCGTGCGCGGATTTGATAATTTTACGGTCGTCATAGAATTCGAGGGAAAACAGCAGATGGTCTACAAACATGCCATTTCCACGGTAATGCCGATTCGCCCGATCAATTTAGCTCAAGCTACCGCTCAACCCGCGGCTCACCCTGAGGAGCCTCACGAATAGGGACCTTAGCTTAGAAAATCCGGCCGTTGGCCGGATTTTCTTCTGGGCAAGGTTCCCTCAAAGCCATTCTAGTAGCGATGTGCTGTGGAAAAGTAGCAGGCTATTTTTGTTGACGCGCTTACGGGGAAGCTCTATATTGTCAACTTAAAGAATATGCTTAGCGAGATAGGAGAGGAACTTACAAAAGATATCCTCTCCTCTTATTTGTGTCGAAAGAACTCAGATGTAGAATATTTCCCACTCAACGTTTCCCTGTTTTTGGGCAAACTGTTATTGCCATTCGGCGTTCCGTATAATATAATGAAAGGTAGTGCATTTTTGCATGGAAAGGCACAGCATAACCGAGAAGAAGGGGAAATTCAGTGGAGACTGCTAACTTACGCAATATCGCCATCATAGCTCACGTTGACCACGGGAAAACGACACTCGTCGACGCGATGCTGAAACAAAGCGGAACTTTCCGGGCCAACCAGCAGGTCATGGAGCGGGTCATGGATTCCAACGATCTGGAGCGGGAACGCGGCATCACGATCCTGTCGAAGAACACCTCCGTGCATTGGCAAGGAACGAAAATCAATATCGTGGACACGCCCGGCCATGCCGATTTTGGCGGAGAAGTGGAACGGGTGCTGAAAATGGTCAACGGCGTCCTCTTAATTGTGGATGCCTTCGAGGGGCCGATGCCGCAGACGAGATTTGTGCTGCGAAAAGCGCTGGAACTTAAACTCACTCCGATTGTCGTGGTTAACAAAATAGACCGCGCCGATGCCCGCCCCGAGGAAGTGGTGGATGAAGTTCTCGATCTCTTCATCGAACTGGGCGCGGACGAGGATCAACTGGATTTTCCGGTGATTTATTCATCCGCCCGGCAAGGATCTTCCGGGACGGCCCCAGACCGGATCGAGCCGAACCTTGAACCCCTTTTTAACATGATCATGACTCACATTCCGGCACCCCAAGTCGATCTCGAGGCCCCGGTGCAGCTTCTAGTAACCACGCTGGATTATGACGACTATGTTGGGAAAATCGTCGTAGGACGGATCGTGCGCGGTGCGATTCATCAAGGAGAGCAGGTCACCCTGATCAAGCGGGATGAAACTTATGAGAAAGCCAAGATCGGCAAGGTCTATGTCTTTGAGGGGTTGCAGCGCGTGGACGTCCCCGTGGCCGCGGCCGGGGAAATCGTCGCCTTGACTGGTTTGACTACGGCTAACATCGGGGAAACTGTGGCTTGTGCCCTAAACCCCGAGGCTTTGCCGACGATCGAAGTGGATGAGCCCACCCTGAGCATGAATTTTATCGTCAACGACAGCCCCTTCGCCGGACTGGAGGGGGAATTTGTCACTTCGCGCAAATTGAGGGAACGCCTCTTTAAAGAGGTTGAAACCAATGTCAGTTTGCAGGTCGAAGAAACCGATTCAGCGGACAGCTTCAAGGTATCCGGCAGGGGTGAACTCCACCTGTCCATCCTTATTGAAAACATGCGCCGGGAAGGGTACGAACTCCAGGTCTCGAAGCCCCAAGTAATCTACCGGACAATTAACGGCGAAAAATGCGAACCCATCGAATTCCTGATCGCCGATGTGCCGGAGAACTCCGTGGGGGCGGTGATGGAACTCTTGGGTCGGCGCAAGGCCGAGATGGTCAATATGATAACACTTTCCCCAACCCAAGTCCGGCTGGAATTCAAGGTGCCGGCCCGGGGGCTGATCGGTTTCCGTAACGAATTCCTCACGGAGACGCGCGGGGAAGGCATGATGAGCCATGTCTTTCACGGCTATGAGCCCTACAAAGGGGAGATTTCCGGGCGCAACCGCGGAGCTCTGATCGCCTTTGAAGACGGGGAAACGACGACGTACGGCCTTTATCAAGCGCAAGAGAGGGGCCGGATCTTCATTGAGCCGGGAATCAAAGTCTATGAGGGAATGATCGTGGGGGAAAACAGCCGGGAACAGGATATTGAAGTCAACGTAGCCAAAAAGAAACACGTTACCAATATGCGTTCGAGTACGGCCGACGAGGCCCTGCGTTTGGAAAAAGCCGTGGTCTTCACTCTCGAGCAGGCCTTGGAATTTATCGAAGACGACGAACTGGTCGAGATCACCCCGAAAAGCATTCGTTTGCGCAAGAAATTCCTGGATCATCCCTCCCGGGTCCGCTACGCCAAGAGTCTGACCGGCAAATAACACAGCAAATTTTATGGCACCTTTCGCCTGATCCGTGCGTATAGTAGTAAGGATGGGAGGGAGGTGCCCCTTTTTTATGCCAATACGTGTCACTTTTCGGCCCGACCGGCAAGCCCCTCCGGTGGTGGAGTCTCCTCAACCCTCGGAGACGCACCCACAAGGAGCACCCCCGCTGCGCAAGGGCTCAGGCGCCGCTCCCGGGAAAAGCCCCGCTTCGTTCGGCAAAAGCGCGGCTCAAGCGACGGAAAAAGAGCGCGTCAATGAGATCCTCAGTGAATTGGATGAACTCATCGGACTTGTTTCGGTTAAACGTTTGATTCGGGAACTGCAAGCTTATGTGGAAATCCAAAAAAGGCGCACACGAGAAAAGCTCGTGGCGGAACCTTTAGTCCTACATATGATCTTCCGGGGAAATCCCGGAACCGGGAAAACCACCGTGGCCCGCATCCTCGGCAGACTTTTTAAAGAAATGGGCGTCCTGCAGAAAGGACATATCATCGAATGCGAGCGGGCAGACCTGGTGGGAGAATACATCGGCCACACAGCGCAAAAAACCCGGGAACAGGTCAAGAAGGCTTTGGGTGGCGTCCTTTTTATCGATGAAGCTTACTCTCTGGCCAGAGGCGGGGAAAAAGATTTTGGCAAAGAAGCGATCGACGCCCTGGTTAAAGCGATGGAAGACCAAAAAGATAGCCTCATTCTCATCCTGGCCGGATACCGTCAGGAAATGGAATGGTTTTTGCAAACCAATCCAGGGCTACGTTCCCGTTTCCCCATTCATATCGATTTTCCGGATTATTCTTTGGAAGAACTTTTGGCCATCGGCCGAAGTATGTTTAGCCAACGTCAGTATACTTTGACTCCGGAGGCGCAGGAGTCCCTGCGGCGGATCCTGCAAGGGCTTTTGCACCTCCATCCCTACGCGGGCAACGCCCGCCTGATTCGCAACCTGGTGGAGCGGACCATCCGTAAACAGGCCGTCCGCCTTTTCCGCAATGCCTCTTCCACCCGTGAGGAGCTGATGGAGATTCTGGCGGCGGACCTGGATTGGGACGAGGTTTAGGGAGTTTAGGGACACTTCAGTTGCCAACTGCCGCCCGGCAGGAGTATACTAGCAGAAGTATGTGGACGGGTATTATTACATGTGGCTTGAGGGGGCTCAGGTATTGACATCCCAGGTAGTGACATCCGAGGTATTGTTAACCCAAGAAGAGTTACCGGAAAGAATCCGCAAGGCGCTGGTCGCGGCTGAGAGTAAACTGCGGGAACAGCTGGAAGTCCTGCAAGAAGGTTTCGAACATAATCACGCTAAGGTCCTTAGGGCCTTTCAGGCGGAGAAGGTCTCATCTTATCACCTGCAGGGTTCAAACGGTTACGGTTTAGGTGACGCCGGCCGTGAAACTCTGGATCGCGTCATGGCCAGAATACTGGGGACGGAAGCCGCCCTGGTCAGAGGGCAGCTTGTCTCCGGCACCCATGCCATTGCCGTCGCCCTTTTCGCTGTCCTGCGTCCGGGAGACCACCTCCTTTCTGTCACCGGAGACCCCTATGATACTCTGGAGGAGGTCATTGGCCTCCGAGGCCGGGGCCAGGGGAGCCTGCTCGACTTCGGCATCCGTTACTCCTCTATTCCTCTCGGCCCGGGGGGGATGATACAGTATGATCTACTGGAGCGGGAGATCCGGCCGGAAACCCGCCTGCTCCTGGTTCAGCGTTCTCGGGGGTACGCCTGGCGGGACGCCTTAAGTATCGCCCAGATTTCGGAACTGACGGACTACATTCATAGGCTCCATCCCGGTATCTTGGTCTTCGTAGACAATTGCTATGGAGAACTGGTGGAAACACGCGAACCCGGCGACGTCGGGGCCGACCTCCTGGCCGGTTCACTGATCAAGAATCTGGGCGGAAGCTTGGCCTCCACCGGAGGGTATATCGCCGGTCGCCGCGAGTTGGTGGAGCTGGCCGGACAGCGCCTGACGGCACCCGGTATCGGGGGGGAAGTGGGGGCCACCTTGGAATGGCAGCGTCTTTTCTTCCAGGGACTCTTCTTCAGCCCACTTACGGTCAGCGAGGCCTTGAAAGGTGCGATCTTTGCCGCGGCCTTTTGGCAGACCTTGGGGTTCGAGGTCCATCCCCTCCCGGAGTCGGCGCGTTCAGACCTCATCCAGGCGGTCAAATTAAGATCGAAAGAAAAGATGATTGCTTTTTGCCAGGGACTGCAGAAAGGATCCCCTTTGGATGCGCACGTTCTGCCGATTCCTGCCGGCATGCCCGGTTATGGGGACGAAGTGATTATGGCCGGAGGGACTTTTGTGCAAGGAGCGACCAGTGAATTCTCCGCGGACGGGCCTTTGCGCGAACCGTACATTGCCTACCAGCAAGGCGGCATATCTTACGCCTACGTGAAACTGGGAAACATTCTGGCGGCTTGGCAATTATGGCAAGACGGCCTCCTGTAAACGGCTTCTTTTACAACGAATATCTATGCAGCAAGGAAGGTGGAAAATGTGGACGAGCCGCAGATGAATGTCGAGGAACCGCGCAAAAGCGGCGGACGCTTCCTGTTGGAACTGGTGGAAATTGTCCTCATCGCTTTTGTCCTTTCCTGGGCTATCAGGACCTATGTGATCGAGGCGCGGGTTATCCCCACGGGATCAATGTTGCCGACCATCCAACTTCAGGACCGGGTTATCGTGGACAAGTTCTTCTTCAAGTATTTTGATCACATCCGCAGGGGCGACATCATTGTCTTTCGTCCGCCCGCGGCAGCCCATTCCCAGGAGGATTTTATCAAGCGGGTCATTGGTTTGCCCGGGGACAAGATACAGATTAAAGATCATAAAACCTATGTCAACGGCAAAGTTCTCTATGAACCCTACCTGCTCGCTCCCGAACGGGGAAGCTTCGGACCTGTGGTCGTACCCCCGGGGGATCTTTTCGTGATGGGGGACAACCGCAATGACAGCGAGGACTCCAGGTATTGGGGCTTTTTGCCCATAAAAAATGTCACCGGCCGGGCCTTGTTCCGCTACTGGCCGCTGAACCGATTCGGGCCGCTTGCAAAGTGAGCCGCTTGGCAGTTTTGGCAAGACGTCCTGTTTAAAAACGTGAAGGTCTGCTTAGAAACGTGAAGGTTTGCTCCGACTTCGGGGTATGATACTGATACATTCCGCGTAAATATATAAAGTCAACTACCGGTGAGAGGGAGTGGATAGCTTGCAAGATACGTCCTTGCGCGTCGTTTTATTGTTCGGCGGCCAATCCGGAGAACACGAGGTATCCGTTAACTCTGCCAAGTCCGTTCTTCAGGCCATTGATCGCCGCAAGTACAGCGTTGAAACCGTGTGGATCGCCCAGAACGGACGCTGGTATTGGGGAATCACACCGGACCAAGTTCTCAAGCAGGGTGCCGGGACTTCCGCCCCCGAAGACTTCGGACCGGAGCCGGTACAGGTGACCTTGGTTCACGACCCGGAAAACCCGCATTTTATGGCTGTGGATCGCCGGGAACTTCCCAACGAGGGCCGAGTTGACCTCATCTTTCCGGTTTTGCATGGCCCGTTTGGGGAAGACGGCACTCTGCAGGGTCTCTTGGAGATGGCCAATCTTCCCTACGTAGGTTCGGGAGTCTTGGGTTCGGCACTCGGCATGGATAAAGACCGGATGAAAGCTGTCTTTGCCCGGGCAGGTTTGCCTTTGGCTCGCTATCTGACGTTTTTGCGCGCCGAAATACGCCGCGATGCGGAAGGCTGCATCAACCGGATCGCTGAAAACCTAGGATATCCTTGTTTTGTGAAACCCGCGAATCTGGGTTCCAGCGTCGGTATCAGCAAGGCTCATGACGACCTTGAACTCAGGCGTTCCTTAGAAGTGGCGGCTGTTTATGATCGGAAGATAGTGGTTGAAGAAAATATCCGCGGGCGCGAAATAGAAGTCAGCGTCTTGGGCAACGAAGAAGCTCGGGCCTCGCTGCCCGGCGAGATCCTGCCTGCCCGGGAATTTTACGATTACGAAGCCAAGTATCAGGATTCCGCCTCCCGCCTTCTCATTCCGGCTCCGCTCAGTCCCGCGCTTCAAGCTGGGTTACAGGCGACCGCCGTCAAAGCGTTTCGAGCCGTAGATGCCTCCGGACTGGGCCGGGTCGATTTCTTTGTCACGGCGGATGACCAAATCATACTCAACGAGATCAATACCATGCCGGGCTTTACCCAGATTTCCATGTACGCCAAGTTGTGGGAAGCCTCCGGGATCCCGTACGGGGAACTCGTCGACCGTCTCATCACCCTTGGCTTGGAACGGTTCCGGGACACCCGGGATCGGAAAATAGCCAGGGGATGACTTCCTCCCCGCGAACCGAACCGCAAATGCAGCCCAAATACTGAGTGCGGGCTGTGTCTGTTGGCCCAAGCAGATCACCCAAGCAGATCAAGTAGAAAAGGAAGAGCGTACTTCGCTCTTCCTTTTCTAACCCCATCCAACCCCAGCGTCTGAGAAATGGTTCTGCCAACCGTATAAGAAATTTTGCCGATTCGAATGCCTGCTCATTGGAAAACCAGCTCCTTCGAATGCTTGCTCAATGGATGTAGCGAAAGACCCCTATGACTTTACCCAAAATAACCGCATCTTGGGTGAAAATAGGATCCATGGCCGAATTTTCGGGCTGAAGGCGAATCAAGTTCTTTTCTTTGAAAAAGCGTTTGACAGTCGCTTCCTCGCCGATCATCGCCACCACAATTTCCCCGTTCCGAGCTGAGTTCTGCTGCCTCACCACGATATAATCCCCATCCAGTATTCCGACCTCTATCATGCTGTCACCCTGCACCTTCAGCATAAATACGGAATCGTCGTGAACAAAATCGGCCGGAAGGGGAAAGTAGTCCTCAATGTTTTGCAGAGCCAGAATGGGTTTACCGGCTGTTACGCGGCCCACCACCGGCACGTGAACCAGGCGCTTCTTCGGGTCCTCGTCACTGGCACTGCTCAATATCTCAATGGCACGGGGTTTCGTTGGGTCTCTGCGGATATACCCTCTCTCTTCCAGGGTTTGCAGATGACCGTGTACTGTCGAACTGGAGGCGAGTCCTACCGCGTCTCCAATTTCGCGCACAGAGGGGGGATACCCCTTTCTCCGGATTTCGCTTTTGATAAAGTCGAGGATGGCCGTTTGGCGTTGAGATAAATCAGGATACATACATTTCACCCCTAATCATTTTTTTGTCCAATATGTACGCGCCACATACGTCCCAACAGCTTCGAATTATTGACACTACAACAGCGATGAATTATTAACACTACTTTACCACATCTTTCTTCATATTGCAAACAGATGTTCGCAGCATGAACTCTTCTTTTTCCAACACTTTATCCATAGTTTAGGGTATAGGGAAAGGAGAGACAGAAATGCCAAAGACCCACCGCTACCGCGAAATCGTGCTGCTCCCCCTGCTTCTTATTTTGGGCATGGTCGCGTGGACCACCTTGCATCACCTTCCCAGAAATCAACTCGATGATTGGTCATATCTTACGTCTTTGCCCGCTCCGTTGGTACTGCAGGCACAAAAAGAGGGAGAATTGATTTCTCCCGGAGCCTGGGCCGACATACTCGCCCTGCGTTCAACCTTGCCGGGCACTTGTGCCCCGTTGATTGCCCAGCTGAAAGGGGGCAGGAAATTCGCCCGCCTCAACTGGGCGGGTATCGCCAAAAGTGAGGCAAAAACGGTCGCCTATCGAAGAACGCTGCTGCTAAAGCACCCCGTTTTTCAAATTGGCGCCTATACTTTCCCGGTCCACGGCAGGTATTGGTATGAGGATACTTTTGGCGCCGGACGGGAAGGGGGAAAACGGCGACACGAAGGCACCGATGTTTTCGGCAGTGAAGGAACCCCGATTGTCAGTGTCTGTTCCGGCAAAGTCGAACAGCTTGGCTGGAATCGCTTGGGGGGAGAGAGGGTCGGAGTTCGCGGAGACGATGGGAATTATTATTATTATGCTCACCTGCAAAAGATCTCGTCCGGACTTCGGCGGGGAGAGAAAGTTGACAGGGGAGAAACCTTGGGGACAATGGGGCACACCGGGGACGCCCTCACTACTCCCGACCACCTGCACTTTGGCATAGAGATTCCGGATGGCCAATGGATTAACCCCTATCAGTTCTTGCGGGTTTGGGAGGCAAATTCTTAGCCGTTAAAGCTTAAGTTCTTGAGCCGTTGACCTCTAGGCGTTGAAGCCTCGAGGAGAGGGCAATGCCATGGGGCTTATGCGGGTGACGCTTCTGTCAAAACCACGGGGCTGCTGGGCTGCGGCGGGCGCGCTTCGGCCGAAAGGTTGACGCGATCAGGTATTTGGCGCTATACTTGCCCTGATGGAATCTTATCCAAAAGCCCCCATGACTTCAGCTTGGCTTTAGTGATGGGGAGATTCAGAGGATGGGCAGGGCAAAATGCGTAAAGCCGGAGAACCATGTATTTTGGAATACAGGATTTGCACCGAGTGCGGGGAATGCGACCGCTGTGAATTGAATCCGGACAAGATTTGTGACAACTGTTGTGAGTGTCTGGACGAGGGAGCGGATTACCTCGAAGTGAAAATAGACGATATTCTCATCTCCGAAGAGAAACCCAAGCACCGAGGCGGCAGGCACACTTACCGTTTCAGAAACCGGCCTGGACGTCAGTAAGCCCCGGGCCATTTAAAATTACGATTTTACAAAAGCTGTAGGTGGTTTTAGAATAGGGCTAAGGAACCTGCCTGCCTTCACGTTCCCACAAGGCAATTGTGAGAGGAGGGAGCAAATACCAATTTTCCTACTGCCAGGCTTGGTTGGGATACATGACTCTGATGCAGACGATTACGTTACAGCAGGATCTTCGGTTCACCACAGGAAAATTGGACAGTCGAAAGTAGAACGGAGGGGGCGCGAAAACACGCTCATATTGTGAAAGTTTACACTTTCTGAATAATGCGGGAACGAAAAAAATTTGGCAGTTAGGCAGGTTTCAGCACGTCGGGGGGCTTTGAGACGTGGCGTGTAACAAGCCGGCGGGTCCCTTGGGGTCGGCAGACGACAGCGAGACGAAAGTAGCTTAGATTAGTAGATTACAGGAAGCGGAAGTTGTCGGGGTCAATGAGACCGGAAAGAAAAAGAAACAAAAAAAGAAGACAGAAGAGTGAGCACTTAACAAGGAGGATGGCTAATGAGTAACATCTCCCTGGTCACGAAGAGCACCCCCGGAACCCAGGGAAGCGGTTGGGGACTCTTCAAGAAAGAAGACTATTGGGCTGTTTGGATCGGTTTGGGGACCGTTGTCCTGTCCATTATTCTTTGGGCCGCCGGCAGCAAAGTCATGCCGGCTCTCGCCATCAGCTTCCCGGCCTGGGACAAATTCAGCAAGGTCTCTATCTATTTTCAGGCGCACTGGGGCGGAATCGCAGCGCTCTGGTTCTGCTTCTTGGCCGTATTTTCCATGGCTGTAAAAGTACTGGGCCATGATCTGAAAACTTTTATTCCCGGATTCACGATCTTGTTCATTCTTGGCGTCATTGTCTCGATATTGGGTGCTTCGTCCTTGGCCAAGAAATGGAGTCTGGAGCCGCCACTGATGGCCCTCTTGGTCGGATTAATTCTCGGCAATGTGGTCCCTTTGCCCAAATGGCTGGATTCCGCTTTCCGCACAGAATTCTACGTCAAGACGGGGATCGTCTTGATGGGAGCCACCCTTCCATTCACTCTCATTTTACAGTCAGGCCCTATGGCTTTTCTGCAGGCAACTGTTGTGGCTGTTTCGACATTTCTCACCATTTACTGGGTAGGAACAAGACTTTTCCATTTAGACAAGCGCTTTTCCACAGCGCTCGCAGCAGGCGGCTCAATTTGCGGAGTCTCCGCCGCCATTGCCATTGGAGGCTCGGTCAAGGCCGAAAAAAATCACGTTTCCGTAGCCATTTCTTTGGTTGTGGTTTGGGCCATTATCATGGTTTTTGCCCTGCCCATCGTGATTAAAGCCTTGGGCATCTCTCCCGGGCCCGGTGGGGCTTGGATCGGAACTTCCGAATTCGCTGACGCGGCTGGGATAGCGGCGGCGGCTTCCATCAGTGAGCAAGCGATCAAGACCTTCACCCTTATGAAAGTCGTCGGCAGGGATATGTTTGTCGGTATTTGGTGTTTCATCATGGCCCTGATCGCCGTGACCAAGTGGGAACGCCGTGAGGATGGCCGGAAGCCCAGTGGCAAGGAGATCTGGTTCCGTTTCCCCAAATTTGTCCTTGGTTTTTTCGCTGCCTCGATCATTGTTACCTTGCTCATGGCTTTGGTCGACGCCCCTACCGCCAAAACGGTATCCGCCAATATTGTCGGCCCGATCTCTATGATTCGGCTCTGGGCCTTCATCTTTACCTTTCTCTGCATCGGCTTGACCACGCGTTTCAAAGAACTTGCCTCGGTGGGTTGGCGGCCTTTTGCGGCTTTTACCGCGGGGGTCATCGTAAACGTTCCACTTGGCTACATTTTGTCTGTCCTCGTCCTCGGGGGGTACTGGACAATGGTAAAATGAGAATCTCTGTGATTGCTAGACATATCACTACTTGGTAACGGCGGTGTGTGCAGCCGTTGCGAAAATAACGCGACGGACCGGGGTCCCCCTCGCCGGGGGACCCCGCCTTGCCGGAAAACAGGACGGGAAAGCTGAGGTGAATTTCATGCGCCCCGAAAACGAAACCTGCATCCAAAAAGTCCAACTCGATTTTCCTTTCTTTTCTGATTGCGGTTGGGACCAAGGAACCACTCCTTGGCAAAGGTTGACCAAGGCCCGGGAGATCACTCCCGACACGCTGCGGCAAGGGCAGAAGTTTATTATGTGGCGTCTGGAAAGAATCGCCTTAATGATGGAGACATTAATGGACATCCATGAGGATTGGCGGTTGATCGGCCAGAAAGACCGGATTCTAATGGAAACTGATAGCCTGGACTTTAATCGAGTTCTTCAGGCCCTCAGGCAAAACGGATTTTCCGATCGGGAATTTGTTCTTACCGTAGAGTACATACGCAAATGGGGTATGCTCTGAGCAGCGGAGTAAACCGGCGCATGCCCCTGCGCGGAACGAACCGACCTGAGACCGCAAGGAACGATTGCCGCGGTCGTGACTATTGCTTTTCTCTTACCTTAAAGGCTCAGGTTCAAAGCGCGTGAAGATCGAGGTGACTAAACGGACAAATCCGCAGTTTGAAAAAGAGGTGGTGTTGGGATGAACAGACTGATCAAATTGTTCAGAACGGACCGATCTTATCGAGAAGAGGTTTCCAAGTATGGTATCAGCGACGGACTTCTCGCCTTGGGAGTTTTCGCCGCTCTCATGGTTCTTTATTATTTTGCGGGAGTGTATCAGGCAACCAAAAAAATCTACCTCGGCGTTCCAGTGAACCTGCTTTTTATCGCCCTGTGCGTCTTCCTGGCGGTCATTAGGAAAGACGGTATAAGAAGTCTGGGGTTCAAAAGAAAGCAGGCCGCTAAGTCGGTGCTAACAGGACTGGCCTTGGGAATTTTAATCGTTTTGGTTGACGCGGTCGTCAGTTTAGCCCACGGAAGCAGGCTTGCGCCTTTTGGAACGATCGTATGGAGATTCTTCTACTACCTGATGATCATCGCCTTAATGGAGGAAGTCGTTTTCCGGGGATATATTCAGTCCAGACTTTTCGGACTTGTTCGTAACAACGTGGCCGCGACTATTCTGGCGGCCATTATGTTTGTGTTGATGCATATCCCGTATCAAATGGGTGCGGCCGGGGTAAATTGGCTCACATTTTGCCAAAATAACGGAATTTGGTTCGTGTTCCTGTTTATGTGGCATATGGTCTTCACCTATTTGTTCAGAAAGTATAACTCAGTTTTTGCGCCGACGTTAATGCACGCCTTGATGGACTGGGGCAATATTTTATTTATCGGATAGAAGCGGTTGCAAGGTTCAATGGGTGCGGTTACAAGCTTCATGGGGTACCGTCAATAGCCAAGGTGATTTGGTCTTGTTTCACAGACCTTTTTTTGTTCGGCAGTAGTCAAGAGGGAAGCGCTCGGCGCTCTTATCCCCGGAATTAAGTTCCGGGGTTTTCCTGTGTATGCTGTGTGCATGCCATCATGCTATAATGAACTTATAAAAAGCCATAATGAAAGTAAATGAACTGAAACAAAAGAAAGCAAAATGGAGAAAGGATGAGCACAAATGCCTCAGCTATGGGGACGATCCCTGACGAAAGAGGAGTTGCGCCGTTACTGCGGCAGGATGGAACAACTGGCAGGCGTACGAAAACTGACGTATACCGAAGGCAAAGCGGCAGGGCTGGAAGGTGTTGAAGTGCGGACGGGGGGTGGTTTGCGCTTTGTGGTCCTGCCCGGTCGGGGTTTGGACATCGGCTCGGCGGAATTCAAGGGGGTGCCGCTCAGCTTCATGACTCCGCTGGGGGAAGCGGGCGCCCAATATTTCGGAGCGGATGAAGAGGGCTTCGCGCGTAATTTTGGGGGAGGATTGCTGGTTACCTGTGGCTTAACACAGGTGGGTTCCCCAAATGAAGATGAAGGCAGGAAGCTGGGGCAGCATGGCGTAATCTCCAACACACCGGCGGAAAGAGTGTCCAGCGGAGCGCACTGGGAGGGGGAGGATTATATTCTGAGTGTCGGGGGCGAGGTAAGGGAAACATCCCTGTTCGAACCAAACCTCTTGCTCCGGCGCAGGATCTGGACGCGCTTAGGCGAAAATCGCCTATTCCTCGAAGATCAGGTCATCAATGAAAGTTTCTACCGGGTACCGCTGATGCTCTTGTACCATATCAATATCGGTTTTCCCATCTTGGACAAAGATTCTGTGTTGCTCGCGCCCAGCCGGGCCGTTGAACCCAGGGACGAGGCGGCCGCCCGGCTGCTGGAAAACCACAGAATTTATCGGCAACCCACGCCGCATTTTCCTGATACGGTCTATTATCACGATCTGCGGGCCGACCCAGACGGTTGGGTTCGGGCGGCACTGGTCAATGAACGCTTAAGCATGGGTCTCTATGTTCGCTATGAACAGCATAACCTGCCTTATTTCGTACAATGGAAGTATACCAACCTCGGTAATTACGTGGCTGCTTTGGAACCGGCCAATTGCCATGTGGAAGGCAGAGCTCGGGAGAGAGAACGAGGTACGTTGAGCTTCCTCGATCCTTGGGAGGAGAGAAAATTCCGTCTGGAAATAGGGGTGCTGGATTCAGAGCAGGCAATTCGGGCTTTTTTCCAGGGGAGTTCTTTTTCGCTATAGGGCCCGGGCGCAGGAAACTTTGCGTCCAATCGCCGACTTATTCGTATTTAAATATTTTTCTAAAAAAACTATTGACACAGAAACGTAAAAGACATAGAATAAACGAAACCAACCGAAACACCATTTACCGCAGATACGAACATAAACGAAATACGCGCGTAGGCCCCAATGTGCGTATTCTCAATGGTAAAGGAGAAAGCAGGATATCGATGTTATTCGCAAACGAACGGAAACAAAAGATCGTGGAGATCCTCGAACAGACTCCCTCCGTGAAAGTGGCGGAGTTGAGCAATCTTTTTCAGGTGTCTGAAGTCACGATTCGCCGGGATCTCCAAGAGTTGGACGAAGCGGGTGTGGTGAAGCGCATTCACGGAGGGGCCGTCAACTTGAGTTTGGCTTCGTTTGAACCCACTTTGACGGAAAAAGAAGAAGAATACATCGACGAGAAAAAGGCGATAGCCTCTGCCGCCTTGAAGTTGGTTGAGGAAGGGGACACAATTCTCCTGGACGCGGGTTCGACGACTTTTCAATTGGCCTGTCATTTGTCGACAAGCCTTTTCAAACAGCTTACGGTGGTGACCAACGCACTCAACATCGCCTGGGAGCTGGCCCGAATCGAGCATATAGATTTAATTCTTACCGGAGGTCAGGTTCGACACAATACATTGTCGTCCGTGGGCCCCATCGTAGGAAATACTTTACAGAGCCTGAATGTGGACAAGGTCTTCCTCGCCACCAACGGCCTGGATTGGGAAAAGGGTTTAACGACTCCGAACCTCTATGAGGCTCAGGCTAAGAAAGAAATGTTAAAAAGGGGGCGAAAAAGGATTGTCTTAGCCGATCACTCCAAGTTCGGACGGGCGTCTTTGGGCTGGATTTGCTCTCTGACCGATATCGATTGTGTCGTTACCGACACTGCTACAACTCCCCAACAAGTAACACGCCTAAGGGATCTGGGGGTTGAGGTTATCGTCGCGGATTAGTTTTGAGCAGATTTTAGTTTCGAGCAGATTAGTTTTGAGGAGGATTATCTTGGCAGCACCTACTGAACCTTTTGTCACAGTAACGCTAAATCCTGCTCTGGACAAAACTGTCCTTATTGAGAATTTCACCGTGGCCAGGACGAACCGTTCCCGCCTTCTTTCCAGTGAGCCGGGAGGAAAAGGGATCAACGTGGCCAAGATGCTGCATTCCCTGGCTTCTTCCGTCCTGGCCACCGGCTTTATCGCAGGCGCAAATGGCAAACGGATTATCGCTGCTTTGGAGCAGAGGGGGGTGAGAACCGACTTTGTGGAGGTACCGGGCGAGACTCGAGTTAATCTCAAAATCGTGGACCCGGCTACGGGACATGAGACCGAGATCAATGAACCGGGTTTCACGGTCGCTCTGAGTCACATGCAAGCTATTGAGCAAAAACTGCGTCAACTGCTCCCGCGTGCCGAATTACTGGTTCTTTCCGGGAGTTTACCCCCGGGAGTAGGGCCAGACTTTTACGCAAACCTCATCCATTTAGCCCACGGCTTCGGCGTAAAGACCATTTTGGACACCGAGGGACAGGCGCTTAGGCTTGGCTTAGCGGCTCATCCCCTTTTGGTCAAACCGAATAAATACGAGGCGGAAATGCTCTTGGGCGAACCGATCGCAACTCCGGAAGCGGGGATGGGAGCGGCAATAAAGATTCTGGCCCTGGGAGCAGAGAACGCGGTGGTTTCTTTAGGGTCGCAGGGGGCGGTGGCAGCCAACGCCAAGGGCAGTGTCTATGCCTCTCCTCCCCAAATTGTAGTTCATAACAGCGTGGGGGCGGGAGATGCCATGGTGGGAATCTTGGCTAAGGCCATCGGTGAAGGCAAAGATGTGCTTGAGGTGCTTCCGCAGGCTGTGGCCGCTGTCGCCGCCTTCCTGACAGCCCGCCGGGGCGAGGAGCGAGAAGAGCAGGAGCCAGTCAGAGAGATTCACCCTATATTAGGGGTATGACCGCATATCCGGCAGATTAGCCACATGGCAGAGAGGCTAATCATGCGTCGGGAAGATCAATCATATGTCAGAGAGGCTGATCATGTAATTGGGAAGAGCAATCATGTGTCAGACAGGCTGATCATGTTACGGGAATATTGGTCGTATGTCAGAGGGATTCCGCAGATCTAAGGGGCTGCCTATTAATGCGAATAACTGACCTTCTTAGCGTTGGTCGGAGGGGGATGAAAAGGTGAATTCATACGAGCGTGCACTACTGACTTTGAATGGGGAAATACCGGATCGGGTACCGACCTTTGAGCTGATGATCGACCCCGTCGTGCGGAGAGCATTATTGGGTGACAGCGAAGACTATGCCGACTTCTGCGAACAGGTGGGCCTGGATTTGGTGCTGACAGACACTCCATCCAAGCTTTATGCCGAGAAAGTTGTGGATGCGGCCAGCCGCACCATCGTTAACGAATGGGGTATTGTCCGCCGTTATAACGAGCAGATTGTCTCCGTGCCGCTGGAAGGACCGATTAAAGAAGCGGCTGATCTGAAAACATACAGGGCGCCCGACCCTTATGACGAAAGGCGTTACAGCCAGCTCAAGTCATTGCTCAAACGCTTTAAAGGTAAGAAACTGGTAGGGATGCACCTGCATGATTCTTTTAATTACCCGGCATACCTGAGAGGGATGGAACAACTCTTCATGGATCTGATCCTCGACCCGGACCTGGTACGGGGTTTGGTACGGATCTCCGTAGAGCATAACATTGCCATTGCGGAACGAGCTATCGAATTGGGTGCAGACTTCATCATCCTGGGAGATGATTACGGCAGCAGCACAAGCACCCTCGTCTCACCCCAACACTTCCGGGAGTTTTTCATCCCGGGGCTGCAAGAGGTGGTAAGCGCAGTCAAGGCTAAGGGCGCCTTTTGTTTGAAACATTGCTGCGGTAATATCAACGGCATCCTCGACGACATGGTCGCTACCGGCTTGGACGGCCTTCACCCCCTGGATCCCAGCGCAGGCATGGACATGGTGGCGGTTAAACAACGCTATCCCAATCTTACCGTCATGGGGGGAATTAACTGTGCCGAACCTTTGACTGATTACAGCGCAGCGGAGCTCAGAGCCATGGCGCGTGACGTCATCGAGCGCACTGCGCCCGGCGGTCACTTCATCCTGGCTTCCAGCAATTCGATTCACAGCCAAGTCAAGCTGGAAAACTTCCTGGCTATGCAGGAGACGGTTCGCGAGTTCGGTAAGTATGACAATGGATGATGGAGGAGAAAACCGTTATGCCACAAGTAATGTCTTTTGGTATCTTGGTTGCGGATTTGCTGGCTTTTCCAGTCGATAAATATCCGGAAAGGGGCAAGTTGGTACTGGCCGACGAGATGCACATGTCCACGGGTGGAGGCGCACTAAACACCGCCCTGGCTCTGAAAAAGTTGGGCTTCAACTCAGCCGTAACCGGGCGGGTGGGTAGAGACGGCCCGGGCGATTATATTGTTGAGGCGTTGACGACAGCGGGGGTTGACGTGCAGGGGATTAAGCGTGACAAGGAAGCGGCAACGTCCAGTTGTATGGTCTTTGCGCACAGAGATGGCGAACGCAGTTTTATCTATTCTCATGGGGCCAATGCCCGCTTGATGGCAAAGGATGTAGATTTTGACGTTCTGGAGGAATGCGAGGTCTTTCACGTCGGTTACGCGCTCGTTTTGCCGAAGGTGGACGGGCAGGCGGCAGCTGAGTTGTTGCAGCAGGTGAAGAAACGCGGCTGTGTGACGGTGGTTGATACCGCGTGGGATCACGGGGGTAGGTGGATGGAAAGCATGGCGCCTTACTTGCCGTACACAGACATATTCTTACCCAGCCTCAACGAAGCCGAGACATTGAGTAAGAGAGCGGATCCGAGGGAAATTGCGAAATATTTTCTTGGATATGGGGTTAAGACAGTAGGTATTAAACTGGGCTCGCGCGGCTCCTATGTTACGGACGGTAAGGAAGAGTTTCTTGTACCTCCCTTCAGTGCTGCTAGCGTCGACGGTACCGGTGCGGGTGATTCATATGTGGCAGGCTTTATCGCTGCTACCCTCAAAGGCTGGCCCCTGGATAAGGTGGCTACGTTTGCCAATGCGGTCGGTGCTCTGGCCACGACAGAGTTAGGTGCGACGGCCGGAGTAAGGGATATGGGGGCGACTTTAAAATTCATGGAAACGGCTGGGATGAGTGTGATCAAATAACGAAGGGATGATTAGTCATGCCATTGGTATCGTTGGATCAAATTGTGAAAACGCCGGGCCAGGGTTGGGCGGTGGGCGCTTTCATAACCTTCAACATGGAAACTACGGAGGCCATATTTGAAGCAGCCGAAGAAGAACGTTCGCCGTTAGTCATTATGATGTATTTGCCCTTCTTCCTCCGTCACGGTAAAGGGCTGGTGCCAATGGTCAAGGCTCTGGCTCAGGACGTCACGGTGCCTGTTTGCCTTCACTTGGACCATGGACAGAGTTTGGAACACTTGGAGCAAGCAATTAAGATGGGCTTTTCATCAGTGATGATTGACGGTTCGGCCCTGCCGGTGGGAGAGAATATTACGCTAACAAAAAAGGCAGTTGAGCTTGCCCACAGTTTCGGAGTGTCCGTTGAAGCGGAGTTGGGTCATGTCCCAGGTGGTGAGCAGTATCTGGGTCAGGGGCAAATCGGCGAGCAGAAGTCTGATCCTGAGGTTGCAGGTCGTTTCTGCCAGGAAACGGGAGTTGATGCCTTGGCCGTAGCCGTGGGCAATTTGCAAGGAGGGAAAGCTGGTTCAGCCCGCCTGGATTTTAACACGCTAACCGCCATCCGTAAGAGTATACCAAGTTTACTCGTGTTGCACGGGGGCACCGCCCTTAATCCAGATGAAGTTCGCCAGGCTTTGGAAATCGGGGTCGATAAAATCAACTATTTCACGGAACTGCGTCGCGCTTATTCTAGGGGCTTACTAGACGGTATTGCCGGAGATCCGGAAACCACGGAGCCGGAGGCCTTGATGGCAAAAGCCGAATTATATGTAAAAAACGTGGTTAGGGAAAGAATTAGAGTGTTTGGAAGTTCTGGGAAAGCGGGGTGATATCGGATTAAGAAAGCCTATTGTACGCCGTTATCACAGGAGGTGGCTCGATGAGTAATTTTATGTTTGTCTAGTCGTATCGCGTATTTAATTTAAAAAGGGGGAGCACACATAATGAAATTAAAGTGGAAGAAGGTTTTGTCCGTCGCAATCCTTCCAGTGCTTATGCTTTCTCTTGCGGGTTGCGGGGGAGCAAATACCGATTCAAGTGCATCTACTGCTAAACAGGTTACTATTCACGTGGCCTGTCAAGAACATCCCGATGTTGATGCCCTTAAAGAATTACTACCGTCGTTTGAAAAGCAATACGGTGTCAAGGTTGACCTTAATGTACTTCCTCAGCAACAATTAAACACCAAGGTTGAGATAGCTTTAGCATCGAACTCCAGCGACTATGATGTTATTATGATGGATGACATGCAGACAGCTCAATACGCTAAAGCAGGTTGGATTGTACCTTTGGATACTTTCATCAACAATACAAGTCTTACAAATAAAAGCAAATTTAATGAAAGTGACTTTCTAAAGGGGTTCCTCAAGGTATTAGCCGTAAACGGAACGCAGTATGCGCTTCCATTCTATGGTGAAAGTACAATGCTGTTCTACAACAAGGAGATGTTCTCAAAGGCTGGCATTTCGGCACCTCCCCAGAATATGCAGGAACTTGAGGCCGATGCAGCCAAGCTCACGGGCAACGGGGTGTACGGAATTGCCCTGCGGGGTTCCAGGGACATCAACTGGTACCCATGGGCAGGCTTCTTGTTCGCCTTTGGTGGACACTGGCTTGATGCTAACGGAAAGCCGACATTGAATTCACCTGCTGCCGTACAAGCCACGCAACTCTATGGCAAGCTGATTTCAAAATACGGTCCTCCCGGAGGAGCGAGCTTTGATTGGAATCAGGTTCAACTATCTATGCAACAGGGTAAGGCGGCCATGATTATTGATGCAAGTAACTTTGGCCCTCGGCTCGAGGATCCGAAAGAATCTAAAATTGTTGGCAAGGTAGGGTTTGCTATGGTCCCGGCAGGTCCGGCAGGTCGTTTCCCCAGTGTTTATACAGCGGGCCTGGCAATACCAAAAGGATCTAAACATCAGGCTGATGCGTGGAAGTTTATCGAGTGGGCAACGAGCAAACAAACCCAGTTGGAATCGGCCATGAAGGTTTCCCGTGCGGACGTTACGCGGCAGTCCGTGTGGGAGGATCCAGCGTATACTCAAAAGTACAATAACAAGGATATGATGCAGATAGCCGTTAAAAGTATGAACCTTGCTAATCCAGACTATTTGCCAAGAATACCGCAATTTAATAAACTTAGTAGTATAGTCGGAATAGCGGTTAGTAAGGTTATCGCTGGAACAAATGCCCAGACCGCTATGAATCAAGCTCAAGACGCAGCAATTCAATTATTTAAATAGACGCCAACATCGTTAATGTCCACTGTGGCCTTTCATTTTGGGCCACAGTGGACCCCTCTGATGCGGGCACAAAGAAGGGGATGCAAATGTATTCCAAACAATGCAAACAATGGTGGGCAACGATTCGGAGGGTACTAACGCTCGAAACGCGGTTAGCTCCATTTCAACTCTTGGGGCCCTTGATAATAGTTCTGTTTGCGATAACGATATTTCCGACGGTTTATGCCATCTGGGCGAGTACACTCTACTGGCATCTAGACGTAAGTGCCAAGCATTTTGTCGGTATTGCTAATTTTCAACATATGTTTTATGATCTACGTTTTTGGAATGCATTCAAAAACACGGCTATTTTTACAGTCGGCTCCTTAATATGTGAGCTAGTTCTCGGAATGGCAATAGCCTTGCTGATGGTAAACAGCCATTTTGGCTCAAGGTTGTCAAAATCCCTAATTCTGATTCCGATGTTGTCGACGCCCGTCGTTGTGGGTTTGATGTGGGTCTTACTCTATGACCCGCAGTTCGGGTTGCTCAACTATCTTTTTAATCTAGTGGGTTTACCTAGGCAAAGCTGGTTAGCTAGTGAACACTACGCCTTAGTTGCATTGATTGTGATAGATATTTGGGAATGGACTCCTTTTGTAGTATTAATTCTTATGGCTGGGCTCCAGTCTTTGCCAAGTGATATTTACGAAGCAGCAAGGTGCGATGGTGCGGGTGCGTGGCAGGCTTTCCGTAATGTAACGTTGCCTTTGATGAAGCCATTTATTTCAATTGCTCTGGTCTTCCGCTTTATGGATGCGTTTCGGTGGTTTGACACCATTTACGTTGTGACTAAAGGGGGACCAGGAATCGCAACTGAGAATTGGAGCATGTATGGTTATCTAACGGGCTTTAGCTATCTAAACATGGGATATTCGGCGGCCATGGGTGTCGTAATGTTGATAGTAATTATCGCAATATCGCAGTTAATTATCAAGAGACTTTTTACCGGTTATAACAATTAGACCAATACAATAGCAGAAACAGCGTAGGGATTGAAACGGCTTAGTTTCCGAATGAGATGGGTTCTTCTCAATTCCCAACGATGTGGATAGCGATGTGGATGGAGGTGGAGGTTCGTTGAATTCGAAATCGAAAAACAACATTTTTTTACAGATTGTCTTATGGCTGATCATTTTGGCTTTTACAGTTCCGACCTTGTGGCTCTTTTTAACCTCGATCAAGACCAGAGTGGATGCGTTTGCCATGCCACCAAAATGGATTTTCAAACCGGTAGTATCGAATTACCTTACAGTGTTGCACAACAAGTCCTTCATGCATTACTATCTTAACAGTGTCATGGTTGCCATTGCTACAACGGCTTTAGGGTTACTGTTGGGGGTACCAGCTGGTTATGCATTAAGTAGGTATAATTTCAAAAAGAAGGATGATTTAGCTTTCTGGATACTCTCAACGCGCATGGCCCCACCGATTTTGGTCATAGTACCCTTCTATCTGCTATTTAGGCGGATTCACCTGTTAGATACCCTTGCAGGCTTGGTACTTGTTTACGCCACTTTTAGCCTAGCTTTTGTAACCTGGATGATGAAAGGTTACTTTGATGGGTTACCCAGAGATTTAGAGGAAGCGTCTAGGGTTGACGGGGCAACACGATTACGGTGTATAGTGAGCGTCATTCTGCCTTTGTCAGGGCCAGGCTTAATGGCTTCAGCAATTTTCACTTTCATCTCATCTTGGAATGAGTATTTCTATGCTCTAATCTTAACGGGCACCCGGTCTCAAACGGTACCGGTAGCTATAAATTCCTTTATTACATTTGAGGGAATACGCTGGGGAGAGATCTCAGCTGCAGGCATTCTTATTCTGGTACCGGTTGTGATTTTTGGACTTCTAGTACAGAAATATTTAGTCAGCGGTTTAACTATGGGAGCCGTAAAATAACACGTGATTGGGGGTGACAAGGAGTGGAGTGACGACGCAGGGTGGCCACGTCGTCCTGGGATATTGAGGTGTTATCGTCACATTAAGGAAAATCCCATGACGCTTGGCGGCAAACGGTCCAGTTGGAAACAAGGATCAAAGATGTAAATTGGTCGAGCACTTTTGCCAGAAAACAAAGGGGGTAATTTCGTGGGCCAACAAATGATGGTTGCAGACCTCGTTTCGGATGCAAAGATCGAGTTAGAGACTATACCGGTACCCGAGCTAAATGATGATGAAGTCTTAGTCTCGGTGCACACATGTGGCATTTGCGGTTCAGATATGCATGCCTACCACGGTAAACATCCTTATGTCGCATTTCCCATCATTATGGGACATGAGTTTTCAGGTATAGTTGTGGCTACCGGGTCACAGAAATATGACAATTTGAAGGAGCAAAGGATTGTAGTCGAACCTTCAATCGTGTGTGGTGATTGTTATAATTGCAGGCACGGGCGTTACAATATATGTCAACGTTTAGCAGTGCTTGGCTGTCAGACTTCAGGGGCTTTTGCCGAATATATAAAAGTTCCCGGCACACAAGTCATCGTTTTGCCTGATTCGGTATCCTTTGCAGAAGCTGCTATGGTTGAACCACTGGCTGTGGGTGTGCATGCAGCTAGACGGGCTAGGCTACAGAGTGGAGATCGTGTTGTGGTACTCGGGGCGGGGACGATAGGTTTGTTGACCGCTGCCTCGGCGGCGCAGCTAGGTGCCGAAGTATTGATCGTGGACATGTTTCCGGCAAAGCTTGAAGTAGCCAAGAAACTTAAGATTCAGCATACCATTAACCTTGCGGAACAGGATTTGGCCGCTACTGTTACCGAGGTTTTTGGAGATGAAGGTCCAGATGTTTGGTTCGAATGTGTAGGAATCGAGAAGACAATTCACGGTGCTATAACGTTGGCGCGGAATGGTACAAAGATCATTGTAGTAGGCGTTTTCGGTCAGACGATCCAAGTGGACATGGGACTGGTCCAAACAAAGGAGCTCGAATTACTTGGTAGTCTAATGTACACACGAGGGGATTTTGACACTGCATTAGATTTTATCCGAACAAAAAACATTGATGTAAGCAAACTGATCTCTGCCGTATATCCCGTAAGTAAGCTCTCGGAAGCTTTCAAAGCAATAGAGGCGAATCGGGGAACATCGTTAAAGACGCTAATCACCGTGAAGGGAGGCTTTTAAAGGTCAGGCATGCATCTAGCGATTGTCCAGAAATCAAAGTGGCTCTGAAGATTATCATCATCTTCAGTGTACCCTAAGGGGTTATGGCTCAAGTTCGGTTAGGGGGCTTTATGGATACACCATTTGAGTTCCAATTATGAGAGGGGGGCTCTCAGTGAAAACGCTCGTCGTGACAAGGCCTGGGGTAGTCGAGGTAAGGAACGTTCCTATGCCAGAAATTAGTGATTATCAGGCGCTAGTCGAAACCCTGGCTTGTGGTATTTGTGGTACCGATAGAAAGATTATTGATGGACATCTTAAAGGCTTTTCCTCTTATCCGGCTGCTTTGGGACATGAAGCGGTGGGTAGGGTTGTTAAAGTCGGGAAGAAAGTTAGAGCGTTTCGTGTTGGAGACTTGCTGTTAAAGACCATCATTCCCGACAAGATCGGTGGTTACGCTTCGATGTGGGGTTCCTTTTCCGAATACAGTGTTGCGGGCGATTACCTAGCGTTGCAGCGGGATGGGATAATGCAATTTCCCGATACCTTTTTTGTGCAGCAACATCTGCCGAAAGAGATTGATCCAGCATACGGTACGATGATTATTACTCTTAAGGAGGTTCTAAGTGCGCTGAGAAGGTTCGGGATTAAGCACGACCAGACGGTCCTAATCCACGGGGCGGGTCCTGTGGGTCTATCCATGTTGAGGTTGCTTAAGCTATCCGGCGTTGATCAAATTGCCGTGTCTGAGGTCAACGAAGAGAGGGCGGTAGCCGCAAAAAAAATGGGGGCACAGTATGTAATTAATCCGAGACAAACCGAGCTAAAAGGGTTTCTTAAAGACAACTTCCCACAAGGGTTCGATTTCGTTTTTGACGCAGTAGGTAACAGTGATTTGATTAATTCGTCCTTAGAACTAGTTGCGTTTGACGGAACCATCTGTGTTTACGGGATCCCGCCAACTTCACGCATGGACCTCAATTGGGATAGCTCGCCGTGGAATTGGAAAATGCATTTTGTCCAAGTCCCGATTGCGGTTGAAGAGGCACAAGTTCATGACGACGTTGTCAAACTGCTAAGAGACGGAAGCATTAAGTTAGCTGATTTTGTAACGGATGTAATTTGGGGTCTGGATAACTTTATGGATGGGTTGGACCTAGTCATGAAGGGCAAGGGAATAAAGGTCGTTGTCAATATTAACGGTTAAGAAAACGGTTCATGACAAGCTGGCTACCTAGCAGTTCAGGACAAGTGTCGAACGGTTACGCAGTAGCAGTCATGTCAAGAGGGGGCGGAGCTTGCACGACTCGGCAGTGGTCGTTGACTGGAAATGTTGTCGTCTTGGAGGTTGCCGATACCCTAGAGCCAATGGGAAGGAATGGTTTTAAGATGCCTGACATGCAAGTGATTAAAGAAGCGGTGATCGGCGGCAATGCCGCAAAAGTGAAAGAGAATACAGAAAAGGCCGTGGCCGAAGGGTAGATGTGGGAATTATCCTCAATGACGGCCTCATTGCCGGTATGAATGTGATTGGCGTCCGCTTTAAAAATAACGAAGTTTACGTTCCGGAGGTCCTTATCGCCGCCAGGGCTATGCACGCTGGGATGGCTGTGATCAAACCCCTGATTGCCAATTCCGGGGTGCGGGAAAAAGGCGTTGTCGTTGTGGGTACGGTCAAAGGGGATCTTCATGACATCGGCAAAAATCTGCTGGGGATGATGCTGGAGGGGGCCGGATATCGGGTTATCGACATCGGAGTAGATAATGCGCCAGAGAAGTTCCTGAAGGCGGTGCAGGAGCACAACCCTCAAATTGTCGGCATGTCCGCACTCCTAACGACGACCATGGGACAGATGAAAGCCACGATCGAGCAACTCGGACCCCACAAAGATAATGTGAAGGTCATGGTGGGTGGGGCACCGGTCACGCAAAAGTTCGCCGATGAGATCGGAGCAGACGCCTACGCCCCCGACGCAGCCACGGCGGTGGAATTGGCCAATCAGCTCTTAGTCTCTTAGTTGCGGGGTTTGCAGCCGCCGGTATCCAAAGGTTTTTTGACGACATCAATGATGCTGCCGTCGCGATATTCAACAACTGCAACGATTTCATCGCTGAAAGGGATGGGTTCGGGAATCCCCGTCAGCCGTTCAGCCATTTCTTTCAATTTCTCGATGGGCACGAGCGGAAGAGATGAATCTTTCAGCTTTACTATCAGGTCGCTCCGCCGGGGATTAATCGCAATGCCGTGCTCCGTCACCAGAACATCGACCGTTTCTCCCGGCGTGGCGACGGTCGTGACCTTGCTCTTGACAATGGGCAGACGTCCTTTTATCAGGTTTGTCACGATAACGGAGAGCTTGGAGCCTGCGGCAGTGTCGTTATGTCCGCCGGAACCTCCCATAATGACCCCGTCCGAGCCCGTAATGACGTTCACGTTAAACTCGGTATCAATTTCCGTTGCTCCCAAGATCATAATATCCAGATTATTAACCAAAGCGCCTTTTGTATTGGGGTTTCCATAAAGTGATCCGCTCATGCCCTGATGTCTGGGATTGTCCCGGTAGGATGCGATCGCTTTCAAATCAAAGCACTGCACGTCAAAAACAGAACGAAAGAGACCCTCATTCATCATGTCGACGATGAAGCCGGTTACTCCGCCCGCAGCGAAACTGCCAATGACATTCTTTTCTTTCATGCGTTTTCTCACTTCGGCTGTCACTGCCAAAGAGGTCCCGCCGGCGCCGGACTGAAACGACATCCCGTCTTTGATGTAGCCCGCTTCGTCGATGAACTGGGCAGCCAGGCTGGCAATCCGCAGGCCCACCGGATCCTTGGTGACACTGAGGGTGCCGGAGACAATCCCATGAGGATCGCCGATGGAGTCTACGGTGACCACATAATCGACATATTCTTGACTGATCTCTATAGGGCAAGCGGGATAAGGAACAAGATTATCGGTAATTGCCACGACTTTGTCGGCGTACTGTGCATCGGCAATTCCGTAGGACAAGGTCCCGCAGGCGGCCTTTCCTTGCACGCCGTTGATATTTCCGTAAGCGTCCGCGGTCGGCGCTCCGATAAAGGCTACATCGATATGCAATTCTCCGCTCTCGATCGCTCTCGGCCTGCCCCCGTGGCTTCTGAGTACAGCCGGGTTTTTCAGGTATCCCTTCGTTATAGCCTTAGCGACGGCCCCGGGGGAGATGTAACTTGCGGATAGGCCTGTTACGATCCCTCGCTTAATGTAGTCAACCAAAAGTTCATGGATCGGAAAGATGTGCGTTGCCGCAATGTGCAGATCTTTAATTCCCTTCGCGGCAATCACTGCCATGACCTGGTTGATCACATGGTCTCCGTTTCTCAGATGGGAGGGAAAGGAGATTGTCATGCCGTCTCTAAGGTTGACCTTTTCAATGGCTTCATCAATACTCCTTAAGAGTTTAGTCTTGCCGGGTTGTACCGATTCCAGCCGGACGGCGGCTTTTTGTACTTGTCCATAGCCGGCGAAAGCCCCAGCAAACGGCTTTACCACCCCATATCCTTCAATAAACTCCGGCAGTTCAACACCCACAGCGTTTTTCATTCTATATCCACCCATTCACAAATAATATCGTGGTAATATCGCGGCCCAGCTGCAAATTTAGTTGTTTAGATTAGATTTAGATATTGTGAGATGTAGATATGTGAGATATGTGCTTCCAGGGATATGTGCTTCAAATATGCGTATGTGCTTGCGGAAATGCGGCTTGCCTTAAGGATGCGTCGAAGACGATGTTGATCGCCTCGACTTGGCGGCCGTCAATCGCGGCCTTTCCCGTAAACCCTAAGAGGTTTGCCTTCTCGGTGTCCATTTCTAAGCCTTCACTGTCATTGATGTCCATATAAGGCGTGTCAATCACTTCGATGCCGGCCGCACGGCAAGCCATGGACACTTTGCTCCGGGCATAGAGGATTTCGTCACCTTCTTTGGTCCGCTTGCTGCCATAGTCCGCGGCTAAGTCCTCAGCGTTGAGAAAAGCAGCCGTGACACGCGATGAGGCATTAATGATGCTGTGAACACTTTCCAGTCCGAGAATGCTGTCGATCATCGGAATAAGCTTAATGGTTCCCTCTTCCAAACCTTGGGCCTGTTCGATTCCGGAGAGCATGTTTGCCAGGGTTTGAATGTCTTCCACCCTAGCCTTTGGGATCATTAAAGCGTTCGGCTTAACCGGGGCAATCGTCTCCACATCTTTAAGCCCGTATTCGCTGCTGAGAGGATTGATCCTGACGATAACCTCGACGTTGGAGTAATCTAAGAACTGGAGAGCTTCTTTGACCAAAATCCTGGCACTGTCCTTCTCGGTGGCTGGAACTCTCCGCGCAAGGTCAATTACAATAGCATCCGGATCGAAGACAGGTGCGTCCTGAAGCATTTTGGGTTCATTGCCTGGGACAAAATACATGCTTCGTGTGTTCTTTTCCATATTGTTATCTCCGTTTCCCCAGCTCGTTTTTCTGCCGGGTAGATCTATCGTTTTTGTCCTGAGATTCAGCGAAAGGCCCAAGTGGAGCCTTTGGCGGCCATTGGCGGGAAGCAACGGTTGGCAGCCAACTATAGCAGGAAATTGCTGACAGGAGACTGTTAGCAACAATTATTGGCCTATTGTATTGGCTATTGGCCAGAGATCGTTAACAAGTGACCGCTAGTTTGAGGCACGTTCCAACGCTGCTTGCACCCTCGCTCTTATAGTGTAATCTAAAGCTCCTTTGTCTTCCGCCCGGATATTGACGTTGTCCGCTCCCAACTCTTTGACCTTATCCATAATGACCTTTTCTATTTGCTTGCCAAACTGCTTGAGAATGACGTCCTTACTTTTTAACTCCAAATGAATTCCAGGAGTCTCACTCGGGCTGACAGTAATTAAAACATCGCTCTTTACCGTTGACCCTGCCTGAGCCGTCTTCGTAATCAGCATCGCAAATTCCACTCCCATCCCAAACTTTGTTTGAAGGCGTAAAACAATTTGGAGACTTGCCATTTGCCAAATGGCAATGCAAAGGTATTGGTGCGCACAACTCAATTATATCAGAATTTGACTTAAAGTAACGAGAATTTAAGTGAGGTTCATAGCATATTTTGCCCGTAACTACAAGAAACTTTCAAGAATGATTAGGATAGTTGTGAGTATTCAAAGAGATCACCTTAAAACTGTGTAAAAGTATTGTGCAAATGAGTACTTGCGTCAATTGCCTCTTTTTTCATACGCATTATTGCTGAAAAGGTGTAATTTGCTGGATGGCAATCAGAGGGCGGTTACCCGGTGGGTGGAGGCCCATGGGACCCCGGTGCCGCAACAGGAATGGGATAGCCAGGGGTATCTGCCGCAGGACAGCATACCCGACAGTCGAGTGGCCGCGCCGTTTTGATAGCAGAGCGTGTGAAGGACCCGAAGCAGGAATACATTGAAAGAACGAGGCAACCGTGATATTGACGGGAATGGCAAGGGAGGCCGGGCTTATATTCAGCTGCTATTTATAACGCTGTTTATAATGGTCCTATAATAGATATTATGTCAAGTTCAGATAAGGCCGCACCCCTCAACGGCAATCCTCTGAACGATTCTCTCACGGGAACTAACGATTCGGCTAAAGCCTACGATGACCTTTGAGTTCTATTCCAACCCGGTGTTTCTAACGGTGAAATAGTCTCTTTTTGCCGCCGGCAGAGCCACTCAAAAGCAAGGGGGGGCGCAAGACTACTTAAAGTAGTAGGCGACACCCCTTTTGTTTGGGAAAATTGGAAATCAGCCCGCAGTGTACCGTGCCGAATCACACCGATGCCGAACCGATGTCCTGTCTCATTTTCCCTGTATACACAGCCGGCCCCCGGTGTTAAAATCCAAACAGGAGCTCCCGCTTTCCAATCCTTTTCCTTTTCCCTTTCCTTTTGCTTTGAACTTCAGCTTGCTTTGAACTTCAGCAAAATTCAGTAAAGGAGGAACAACATGAGAAAATCGGCTAAATCCGTCGGCATTCTTGCGGCTACTGTAATATTGGGGATTACACTGGCACTGGTCGGATATGGCACGAATGCCAGCGCGACACTGGCAAGCACGCAACAAGCGACTATACCTGCACAAAATGGAGCCGCGACTGCGCAGTCTACATCGGGGAGTACTTCTCCGAACCATACGGCACAGGGAGACACTCCCCTGAACCATGTGAATCATGCCACACCAGGAAACACTGCTCCGCACCCTTCCACGGCGGTCGATACTCCGCAAAACCATTTCGGTGCAACAGTACAGCTCGAACCGATTCCGACGTTAAACATGCAGCCCATCAAATATACGCCTGCTCAACTTACCGAAGTTCAAAATACGGCAAAAGCTGTGGGCATACAGGCATTTTTGCCGCAGATTGGTACGACGGGGGACCAGTTATCAGTTGTGAAAAATGGTGAAACTTCCCTTATCTTGGATTACAAAAACATCTGGATCGTTGAAAGCGCTGAGCCCATTCCCTTGCCAAGGTCTGTTGCCACTGATAATAAGCCGTATATTCCATCTACCACTATTACTACAAGCGAATGGTTGTACGTAACTACAAACTTTGGCAGTAACTCTTTGTTATATCTCCGAAAAGGGCGTACTTATATCTGCATTCAGAACTTGTGCGGCAGTTTGACCAAGTGGCAGTTAATGTCCATCTCAAGTTCGCTACAATAAGAAAGTAAGAAGAGCAAGAAAAGCGCATCCCAAAGGCAGATTTGGCGCCACTTCATGTGCGGGGTGCTGATACCAGCGGCCAATTAACAACTTAGCCTGCTACCAATTAATCGGATCTTAATCGGATCCGGTACTCTAAATTCAGCTCGATATCATCCGGTGAACAGTTACTCTCACGGGCCGCACTGAGTGCGGCCCTTTCGATTGCTTTGTACTCATTTCCCTTCCCGGTCAATCGCTTCGCCATATCTGTCTTTCTTCCCTACAGACTCCGCCCCACCGATTCCGCCACCTTTTTCATCTCTTCAGCCAGGCGCGAGAAAGCCGTGGGGGTCAGGGATTGCGGCCCGTCGCTCAGAGCTTTGGCCGGTTCCGGATGCACTTCAATCAGAAGTCCGTCGGCGCCCGCGGCGATTCCGGCCCTGGCCATGGGGCCGACCCAACGAGCGACGCCTGTGGCATGGCTCGGATCGACCAAGAGCGGCAGATGGGACATCTCCTTGACCACCGGCACAGCGCTAAGGTCTAGCGTATTGCGGGTGGCAGTTTCAAAGGTGCGAATTCCTCGCTCGCAGAGGACGATTTGGTTGTTTCCTTCCGACATGATATACTCCGCGGCCATGAGCCATTCCTCAATCGTCGCGGACAGGCCCCGTTTCAGGAGGATCGGCTTGCCGGAACGTCCGGCTGCCTGGAGGAGACGGAAATTCTGCATATTTCGTGCCCCAATCTGCAGCATGTCCACATAGGCCTTGGCCACGTCCAAGCTGGGCAAATCCACAACCTCCGTCACCGTGGCCAGACCGGTCGCTTCGCCGGCTGCGGCCAAAGCTTTCAATCCTTCCTCCTCCAGACCCTGAAAGGAATAGGGTGATGTGCGCGGCTTGTAGGCTCCCCCACGTAAGATCTTGGCGCCGGCTTGTTTCACTCGGACTGCGGCTTCGTAAATCTGCTCCTTGCTTTCCACCGCACAGGGCCCGGCAGCCAGCACGATATCCCTGCCGCCAATCACCGCATCCCCCACTCTCACCAGGGTGGGCGCCTCCTGGGCCTCGCGGCTCACGAGTTTGAACGGCCTCATGATTGGGACGACTTTCTCCACCCCGGGCAATACCTCCAACCGTTGTGCTACCAAATCCCGCCTTTCGCCCACGGCCCCGATAACGAAGCGGTTAACCCCCTGAATTAGGTGTCCCTCCAAACCGCAGCATTTCAATTCCTCGTTGACCGCGGCAATTTCCTCGGACGATGCACTCAGCTTCATGACAATGACCATGACAAACTCCTCCTTCACTTTTTCCTACTTTTTTTGGTTTTCTTTTTGCTTTCCTCTTGTCTTTTTGCCTTTCTTCTTGCGTCTTCACATTACTTTTGTTCAAAGAAAGTTTTGTTCACGGAAAGTTTTTTCACGCAAAGAAGACCCGCAGCTTTTCTCCCCTTCGGGACGAAAGCTACGGGTCTTTCGCGGTACCACCCCAGTTGAC
Source organism: Peptococcaceae bacterium CEB3 (assembly GCA_001029295.1). GTDB lineage: Bacteria > Bacillota > Desulfitobacteriia > Desulfitobacteriales > Desulfitobacteriaceae > Acididesulfobacillus. The sequence continues at coordinate 571,590 of LDXJ01000064.1, forward strand.
AACCATCCACCTAGATTGGTCCGCTTTACAGACCAACTCTCGCGCGGATGAATATCCTCTCATTTAAAGTACGGGAATTCTTGCTCCGGACTTACCTCGCCGAAGACGCGGCACCAGAGAAATTCCGATACTCTCTTCCTTCTTTTAACGCCGGAAGTATTGCGGCCCCACCTACGCACCCGCCCCCAGAAAACCCGGGTCCAGGCTTCAGCTGGCAACTCCGGAGGGAACTTCGGCTGGGCATTTCCCGAAAACGTTCTCAGTCTGCGACGCTTTCTCCCTGTCAGGATTGGGTCCGGCCTACTTTTCTCCATCATCGTCATTACGCCACTCTATAAATTAGATTTTACTTTAGCACGATTCCCCGGCAAAAGCAACCCGGTGGGTAAGATTTTTATATGAGTTGACACGCCCCTACGCCCCTTCATGATGATTTCTAAGGCGAACGAATACGAAGGAGCGCCCCGCCTTCGCTTTACCAATATTGTCTATACGTTATTGTCTATCCATTGCCGGTCGCCATAATCAGGCTTGTCCGCTCAAAATCTCTTTCACCTGGTTATCCGATAGCGTGTATTTGAAGAAATGTGCGTAAAACTCCTTCACATCCTTGTCCAAATTCAGGTTCTTAAATAGTTCCGGGTAGAAGGTCTTCGCGGCCCAGAGCACGGTTAAAGGCTGTTCAATGGTGCGGTTGGCCCAGATACTTGACCCCATAGGAGCCGCAAAGACTTTCTTATCGATGACGGCCTTGATCCGACTGAAACGGGGATCGTGGTAGACCTCTGAAATCTCCGCGGGATCGGTCACGATCAGGATATCCGGGTTCCACTTGAGAACTTGTTCCATTGAGAAGGAAATACTTTCGGTCTTGCGGCCATTATCGGTCACACTTATTCCCCCGGCCGCCGGAATCCACCATTCGGCAATCAGTTGGGGTTCTGTCAAAGTCTTCACATCACAGTAGAGAACTTTCGGCCTTTTTTCCTGAGGAATCCGGCCGACTACACTCTGTACCTGCTTGAGAACGTTGTCAAAGTATTTGACATAATCCTGCGCCACAGCCTCTTTGTTGAAGACTTCGCCCACGATTTTCATCACCGTCTTGACATCTTCCGGTTTCGTCCAAGAAAGATAGACAGCCGGAATCCCGCTTTTCCTGATGGTTTCCGCGCTTCTCTGGTCCATGGTCAAAACCACATCCGGATTGATTTTGAGAAGCTCTTCTATGTTGGGCTGATTATTTGCCCCTTGCATGGTCGGTTCGGTTGCCATCTGAGGCGCAAAGACAGTTTGGTATTTCCACCGTTTGGATCTGGCAAAAAGGGGCAACCCGTTGACGATTTTCTTTTGCTCCCCGAAAGCAAAAACAAAACCATTGAGTACAGGCACCGGGCCCACTGTTGCCACGCGCTTAATCTTCAGCGGCAGAGTCACTTTTTGGCCCGCCATGTCGGTGATCGTGTGCGAGGCGGGAGACGCAGACTTCGGTGGGGCTGCCCCGCAGCCGGATAAAGCGGTCATAACCAGTAATAGGATCACCAAAAGTAAAAGGGCAACTTCTCCGCGTTTTTTAGAGTATAGCATTCGTTTTTGGACTCCTTCCGGACAATTGCTCCTCAAATTTCCCCACGCTCGTGTCTCTTGTCTGATTCACTGTATTCTGTTTGTTTGTTATCTGTCTGCTATCTGTCTCTCACTCCGCTATCCGCTTCTCACCACGACATCCCTTTGCTCACCGCGTCGGACACTCAAACGTTGTCTCCCTCCCCATTCCGGCCATATACTGCTTCAGAAGCGGCGTCTTGTCCACCAGATACAAATCGGGGCCCAAGGGCTGAATCCAGGCTCCCGGAGGCTTATGCGCGGGATCGCGGGTTATGCCGCCGCCCAGCAGCTGGTTGCCGCCGCCGGCCAAAAACCAGAGAGGGATGTCATCATGATTATTGCCGGCCGCTAAGCCAAGTTCCACCTCCGGAAGAATCAGGCGGGCCACGGCCACAGTACGTGCCAGTTCCCAGGGTGAACAACGCGGGTGCTCATGCCATTGGGTTCCCGGATAAGGGTAAAAACGGGAAAAGCGGACATGGTAGAGATGCCTGAACTTCTTCAGATAGAATAGATGCCGGATCCGATCTTCATCACTCTCTCCCAAACCAATTAAGACCATTGTCCGCACCGACATGCCTTCTTCTTCACAGACCTCGAGCAACCGCTGGCGGGCATTCAGACTATCCCCGGGTTTGGCTTCGCGAAAGAGAGCGTCATTACACACCTCAAGTGAGCTGGTTACACTTGTTACACCGAGGTCTCGCAGAGCCCTTACTGTTTCCCGCTTGAACGATGGCCCTAAATTAATCTCCAAATCAATGCCGGAAACTTGTCGAATCGCCCTCACCAATTCAAGCATTTCCCGATCGTAGCCGCGGAGGTCTGTCCCCCCGCTCAGGTGGACCTGTTGAAAGCCGGAGTTTTCCAGTGCTTGAAGGGAAGCAACAATTTGTTCCGTCGGCATGAACTCCTGGGTGAAATAGCGACAATATCGGCAGCGTGGTTCAACTCGGCAAGGAAAAATACCGGAAATTCCCGCCGACCACCAGAGCTTCATCCCCAAGCGTTCGTCTCTTACTCGGGCCGCTGCGCGGAAGAGTTCCAGGGCACTTTCCGGTTGGGCCGACAAGTCCAAAATCCGCAGGGCGATTTCCGGATCCATATCAATTTCTGTCCTGTCCAAGAGTTCTCTCAAGCGGTTTTGATCCGCACACATAAGTCAAACCCCTCTCTTTTCCCCGATATCTTTATCCTTTATCTTTCATCTTTTATCTTTTATCTTTTAAATCCCGCACCTTCCGGCCTCCGGCCTCGAGTTCCGCGGCAGGCACACTTTCACCTCTCTTTGACCGAAACCGCTGTGAATACCTGTATCCAGAATTGTCACCGCCACACCGTAAAGTTCCTCCAGCGCGTTCTCAGTCATGACCTGGTTCGGCTCTCCGGTGCTGTGCACGACCCCTCCCCTGAGAAGCATTACTTTATCGGCGTAAAGAAAAGCTTGGTCGGGAAAATGAGTCGCCATGATGATCGTCAACCCCTGGTCTGCCAGCTGGCGAACATGGCTCAGGACTTTGAGTTGGTTGCCGAAATCCAAAGCTGAGGTCGGTTCATCCATGACTAGGATTTTAGGTTCTTGAGCCAGTGCTCGGGCGATGAGGACTAATTGTTTCTCTCCCCCGCTGAGTTCCGTATACACCCTTTCTTGCAAGTACGTTATTCTGAGGGTGGCCATGGCCTGCCGTGCAATTTCCAGATCCCTGGGCGTTGGAGAGGAAAAGCTCCCCAGATGAGCAGTTCGGCCCATGCTGACGACGTCCAAGACTTTGAAGGGAAAAGGAGGGTTATGGGCTTGGGGAATATAGGCCATCACTTGGGCAGTGCGCTGTCGGGACCAGTTCTTAATGCTTTGCCCCGCGACTTGGATATCCCCGCTTAAAGACGCGATGAGGCCAAGGATAGTTTTGAACAGGGTCGTCTTGCCGGTACCATTGGGGCCCAACACACAGAGAACTTCACCCATTTCCACAGTTAAAGAAGCATCACGGACAATTACTCGCTTTCCGTAACCGCAGCTGAGGTTTTGCAACTCCAGTTCCACCACTTGTCCACCCCCTCTCTCTATGCCTCTATGCAATAGACAGGCCGACATACGCTCCGACTCCGCCCTACTCGACCTAAGCCTCCCCTCTCTCAAGATGGACAAGCTAGCAATCCCCGGCCCTAACTCAGAACGGCAGGTTCGAGTACCGGAGGTTCCAGGGCCGCAAGCTTTGGATTCGAACCGAAGATTGGGAGTTCGAGTCATCGGCCTTGACCCTAAGCCGGACCCTAAATTCCTAATCCACGTTTTCCTCGACCTTGACCATACAGCATCCGTGGTTGAAAAGTTCCGGCCCTCCTCCGCCTTCCTGAACAAACTGCCAGACCCTTTCGGGCTCGGTCACGACCGTCCCAGCCAGGACACTAATCCCATAGTGAAAAAGTCGACCTGTCAAAGGCGTGCTCGGACCGACCAAGATGACGCGGCTCGGACGGGCGAGTTCCAATAGGCGCGGCAATGTTTTATTCACAAGGGTCGTTGCCGTAATAAAGACATAATCCTGCTCCGGTAAAATGTACTCACAAGCCGGATCGGGAAAATCTCCTTCCCGGGGGCGACGTTCTAAAATCGAAAGTGTACAGCTGTCCGCCAGAAGCTCAAGATCGGGGAAATGACCAATCACCGCCACTTTGCGCCCCCGTACCTGCTCTCGGAAAGCTGCAAAAGCACTGGCCTGTTCTTGGACCGGCGGCGGCACGTGGGCCAGCTTCTGAGCCTGCTCGGGGGTATTCAGCGCGGAATTGAGCGCTGCCAAACCGAGCGTGGCCTCATTGAAATTCCAGGATTTGATATAACCGGCCAGTTCGCGCACCTTGAGGCCACTTAAGTGACCTGCCCCTTTGACTTGGAGCTGCCCTTCTTGCGGAGTCATGGCAACCCCAACGGTCTTGGAACGTACGAGTGTCCAATGTTGCCCAGCCAGGCAATCCCGTACTCTGAGGTCTGGCGGAATCGCGGTCAAGAGGTCATCATACAGCGCCCACACCATCGTTTTCCTCCTTTCTTCCCGCTTGGCTTACATAATAGCTGCCGGAGGCGCAGGCCCGGCAGAGGACCTGACCCGAGCGCTCGACCTCCCGCCCGTCCAGGACTTTCTCACCGCATTTGTCACACCGGGCAGTTCGCAGCGGTCTCCCTGGCAAATCAAAAGGACTGAGCGGCACGGATACTGACTCCGTCCGGAAAAGGTCGTCATCTGAGACTCCTTGCCAGAATTCTTTCAGATTCACCCCGCTGGCAGGGCTGTGCTCGCCGACGGCCGCGACTCGTATCGCCCGTCGGGTTGCCAGGTCCAGAAAAGTGGCGGCCATTTTACCGTAATCCATCCATTTGAGACGCCTATGTCCCAAGGTACATCCGCTTACGACGCTCACCGCGTCGGCGGCGCAGCGATCCATTTCCACATAGACCACCAGGTCCCGGTAAGAAGCGGGATCTTCAATTCCCAGCCAACCAAGGGCCAAGCGGGCCATGCGCACCCCAATAATCATGCCCGAACAGAGATGTCCGTGAAATGCCTCGGCGGCGGCCAAATCATCTGACAAAGGACGCATCACAATTCCTCCCTTCGCTCATGCACATGCACATGCACATGCACATGCACATGCTCATGCACAGGTCCCTTCACTAAAAAAGTTCTTGAGAAAAAAGTTCTTGGTCGAAGATGTCCTCATCCCGTAGACGCTGGTATTCCTCTTGCCCCAGGGAACGCCGCGCGTTAAGTGTCAACACCCTCTCTCCCTTGCGCCAGATGGAGCTGCCAGGAGGCTTACCGGGATGATAGACGAAACGGGGCGGGTTGGCCAGCCTGGCTCCGGTTAAACCCTGCAGCGTGTCCGCCAGGCAGGGAGACCCATGAACCTCCAGGAAAAGATCGTCCGCACGCAGGTTGCCAAAAACCGCCTGAGCCGCGAGAGCGCTGCGGACCGCCAAATAGACATCAGGGCAGATTTCCCGGTGATGATTCAATGCTTGCTGCCAGAGAACATCCTGCGCCAATTTTCGACTATGGGCCACAATCCCTGAAGTCTGAGCGGAAAAAACAATGTCCCTTTCAAAATAGGGTTTAATGTCAAGGACCGGTGTGCCGTCGACCGCATCCAGGTCCAGAACTTCGAGAGTGTTACCCTGAACCGAGACAAGCCGGACCAAGGTCAAAGCGATCGGATTGGGACGGGCGGGGGCCCTTAGGGCAAATACACCGTAGCTCCCCAAGGCGGAATTCACTTTGCCGGGCACGGTCTGCAAGACATCCCGGGCAGCTTGCTCAAACCAGGTCAAGAGCCACAAATGCGAATTCTCGGAGATCCTGTGCAATGCGGGACTGTAGGCCGGAAAGACTTCGATTCTGGCCGCTACACCCGACAAAGGCATCTCTTCACGCTCACTGACTTGACTTCTGACTTTACCGATCGGCTTAAGGCATATTTCAGGCACCCATACATCCACTCCTCTTCAGGTTAAGTTCTTCAAAGAAATAAGGATATCATTCCAAGCTCACGGCGCTACTTGCAAGCTGGAAGTGGCCAAGAGTGCCCGCGCCTCCGCGTCACTCAGGTTGTAATGATAGAAGTTGCGATAAAAACTTTGCGCTTCGGCCACCATGTTATACCGATAAACCTGCGGATAGAGCAGGTTGCCCAACCATTTCAGGCCGATCAGGCGATTAACCGAGGGCGGCCGGTCAAACCAGTTAAACGGAGCATCCGGAATTTCGTAAACGCGTTTCGTTTGCACGGCTTTCAGACTATGCCAGGCCGGGTCGGTAAGAATCCCGGGATAATAGCTTCCTTGCTCATGATTCCAACTCAAAATGACATCCGGATTCCACTTTAAAACCTGCTCCAACGAAACAGCGGACATTCCGGCTCCCCCTTTGGCTGTTACCCGGGCCACATTGATCCCCCCGACCAGGGCCAGGGTCTCCGTATGGGAGGAACCCGCCGGGTCAGTCTGCAAACCGCTGGACCCTTCAGCATAATAAACGCTGACTCGTTTATCCTGGGGAATGGTCTGCGCTTTCTCCTTGATTTCCTGCACGGTCGTCCGGCAATAATCCCCCAGTGTCTTAGCTCTCCCCTGAACCCCCAGCAGATTTCCCAGGAACTTGTAAGCCTTGTCCATACCCGTCAAAGGAGCAACGACCATCACGACCGGAATGCGCAGTTGGTTTTGAATGCGGTTGGCCAGCGAAATGTCCGTCTCCGTGATCGTCCCCTCGGAGATAAGAACATCCGGGTGAATCTTCAAGAGTTCCTCCGTGTTACCCGTATTTTTCGCGTACCAGCCGCCCAAGTTCGGCAGTGCTTGATATTTGGCTAGAATATACTTCTTTTCCAAGGGACGTAAATTGTAGTTCCAGCCGACGAGTTCGTTCGGGACCAAGGTATAAAGCATGATCGTGGCGACCGGACTCGTACCGAAAACTTTGTGAATCTGATCCGGGACACGCACTTTTCGTCCCGCCATATCTGTAATCGTACGCCAACCCGTTTGCCCCTGATTCTGAGCCGATTCCTTTTGACCGCCACACCCGGCCAAACTCAAGACTAGGACAAGAGCCATGACTACAATGAAACTTTTCCTAACCGTATAGAATATTCCCTCCGACTGTTGAATCTTTTTGAGCTTACTGAAATTCATCCGCCGCTTCCTCCGTTCTCTCCCATTTGGCTTATTTATCCATTTCCCTTTTTATCGCGCCGCTCACCGCCCGCGAACGCTTCACGCCATAAGGTAACCCAGCTGCAATTCTCAACTTATGTGAACCCCAGCCGGCACTCTCTCCACCGCTCACATTGTCGCCCTGTCTTCCGTCCGCTGTAGTGATGACATACGCGGACACTACGTCGGATACTCATCCCCACCCCCTTTTGCTCCGTATCAATAAATAAATGAAGAACGGCGCTCCGATCAAAGACGTGAGAATTCCAAGTGGAACCTCCACACTGGCCGCGGTTCTGGCCAGGTCATCCACCAGCAAGAGGTAAGCGCCGCCGAGAAAGATTGAGGCCGGCAGCAACACCTTATAGTTGGGGCCGACGATCATGCGGGCCAAATGAGGCACGATCAAGCCCACCCATCCGACTAAGCCGCTGATGGAAACGGCGGCCGCCGTCATAAGAGTTGAACACAAGATGACCAGCAAACGCAGCCGTCCGGTCTCCAGTCCCAGGGACTGCGCTTCCTCGTCCCCCAGGGAGAGGACATTGAGACGCCAGCGCAGTAAGTACAGGGGCACACCGCCGATGAGCATGGGCACAATGGCCGTCAGAATATCCTTGGGCGTGACTGCGGCTAAGCTGCCCATGAGCCAAAACGTTATGGCCGGCAGCTTGTCATATGGATCAGCCAGATATTTAATTAGGGATGTAAAAGAGGTGAACAACGTACCAATCAGAATTCCGGCCAAGACAAGGGCCAGCATAGGATCATGCCGGATTTTTCGGCTTAGGTAATAAGCCAAGAGAACCGCCAGCAAACCGAAAAGAAAAGCGGAAATCTCTATTCCGGTAATGTTCAAAGAATAGTAGATGGCTAAAGCAGCGCCGAAAGCAGCCCCTGCCGAAGCCCCCAAAATATCGGGCGAAACAAGCGGGTTCTTAAACATCCCCTGATAAGCGGCCCCGGAAGCCGATAGAGCGGCGCCGACCGCCATGGCGGCCAGAATACGCGGCAGGCGCACTTCAAAGACCACAGTCTCGACCGTGGCCGGCCAAGTGTGCCTGAGGGGGAAAACTTTTGCGGCCAACACTTTAAGCAAAGTCAGGGGAGAGATTCCGTAACGTCCTAAAGGAAAGGACAGGAAGAAACTCACCAACGCCAAAAGGAGCAGCAAGATCTCGCCGCGGTGCTTTAGATAGATCTGAAACCAGCGGGCCACGGCGGCCCTGGTCAATCCGCTCGTCTTTCTCGCTTCCGTGGTCTTCGCGATTTTGGCGGTTCTCTCAAGCGGCCCCGGCACTCCTGCCGTCATCCCCGTTGCGGGTCGTTCCGTTGTCCCCGTCGCTGCTCGTTCCGTTGTCCCCATTGCTGCTCCTGCCGTTGTCCCCATGGCTGCTCGTTCGGCTGCCTTCCCTGCTCTTCTGCTCACCCCCGCCGCTGCTTCTTCGTCTTCGCCTTCTGCCACACTTCCAGCTCTCCCGGCTATTACCGCAGCCCCTTCGCTTGTCCTCCCCGCTCTCCTTTGGCGCGGGCGGAGAATTCGCCACCCGTACTCCTTGGCCTCTACGCTTGTCATCCCCGTTCCCGCGGCTATTTCTTCTGTAGTTGCTTCTCGGCCAGCTGTTCCTTCGCTCATGCTCTCTCCCCTCTCGTCTCCCGTTTCCAGATCAAAAACGGCACCACTACAAAAAGAGTGGTGCCGTCAAAGACGTTGCCATCGGCTTTACCATCTCCTTTTCAAAACGTGAAGGCACATCCGTTTCCAGACATACCCTGAGGGCTATTGGCCCTGGCCGGTCACCATAGTTTTGCCTTTAGGTGAACCCGGCTCGGAGTGAAACCTATTTAGTTATCCTGCCATTCTAGTTGGTCTGCCACGAAGCAATACGGAGCGAACGCCATCTAACTAGAACTATCATAAGCTAACGACTGACCTGTGTCAACTCCATCATACTTCATTCTTGCGGCCAGCCGGAGTATCAGGAGACGCGTGTCAAGCTCAAATGACCGCATCTCCGCCACTCATGTCTGATTAGCTACCAATGGGCTCGAACTCACGGTCGCTGTTGATCCCGCCTTAGCCTGCCACGTCCTCTTCTTCTATCTTATTGGTTCGGAGTGCGTCGTTCAAGATATGGCGGTAATGCCAGAGCGCAACCCAAGCGACCAGCACCAGGAAGGCCGCTACCAGAAAAGGTATCCCCATGCCATACTTTTCCCCGATGAATCCGGATAAAATAGGAGCCACTGCCGCACCGGCCCAGCGCATGAAATTATAGGCGCCGGAGGAAATGGAGCGGGAATATGGTGATACTTCCATGGCCAGGGTCGTAAACAAAGCGTTTGCAATCCCGCAAAACACGCCCGAAATGACGATTAAAATGAGCAAGCCAAACCCATGAATGAAACCCGCAAGGATAAAGACGGCGATAAGGCCCACCAAGTTCACCCAAAGCAGCCGCACCACTCCCACCAACGGCCGCAGCCAATTTACGACCAGCACAGAGGACAGGGCAACCAGTATACCCCAGGCAAAATAGGTATATCCCAAAAGACTGGGGGGAAGGCCGTTCAGAGTCAGGGGAGAATAAGCGAGAATAGTGAAAAAGGCATAACTGTAACAAAGTCCGAGGAGCGCGTTAAAGAGGACGGCAGGATGGCGCAGGGCGATAAAGATGTCCTTCGCGGCCCGAGGCGGCTCCCGCTTCGCCGGTTCTTTCACCGTAAAAAAAGTAGCCAGGAATGCGAACAGCATCAGGACGGATGTGCCAAAGAAAGGAAAGCGCCAGCTTATCGACCCGAGAAAGCCGCCCAGCAAGGGACCTGAAGCAATGCCCAAGCCCAGAGCCGCCTCGTAGAGGGTGATCGACGACGCAATACCGCCGCTCGAAGCACCCACGATGATGGAGAGAGCTGTTGAAGTAAAAAGGGCATTCCCCAGACCCCAGCCTGCCCGCATCACGGCAAGTACCCCGATACCGGGTGACTTCCCTGATAAGAAAGCGAATATCACTACCAAGAGCAAGCCGATCAACATCGTGCGCCTTCCGCCAATCCGGGTAGCCAGTACCCCTGAAATGAGCATGGCCAAGGCCATCACGGCGATGTAACTGGTAAATAACCATTCCACTTGGGAAGGCGTGGCACCCATCGCCTTCCCAATCATGGCCAGCAATGGGTCCACCACTCCGATGCCCATGAAGGCAATAAAAGTGGCAAAGGCTGTGGCGATCACCGACACCGGAAACCTGCGCATAGACAAAACCCTCCTTGTAAAACTCTATTCTTCACTTCATTTCCTAACTGTCGATGATTGATTATGAAAGCCGCGAGCAAAGAGTATGCGTTTGCCAAAGCACCCTTAGCAACCTGATTATAAGGTGGCTAATAGAATTTTGTCAAGTACCCTTATTATCTCAAATTCGCTTGGGGGCCTTATAATTTTTTAAACCCTTGTGGAATACTAACCGCAAAGGAGTTGAATTTAGGCATGAATGAACTATTGGACTTCGCGGCTGGGTACTTTTTAGTCTTGCCTGAGACCGCATCCGCTGTCTATAACCTACTGTCGCGTCGTTAAAAAAGGTTGTCCCTTTGCGAAAGGAGTGACACATCGTGGAGTGCAACGTCGGAACCACGGAAAGAATTATCAGGGTCGCAGCCGGAATCGTCATCATACTTGCCGGCTTAGCCTATCGCAACTGGTGGGGAATTGTCGGCTTAGCCCCTCTAATCACCGGAGCAATCGCTTATTGCCCGGTCAGTAAACTTTTGGGCGTTAATACATGCAAGCCGCGAGAGGAAAGAACTGACTAGATGAGTCTTAAGGCACGGCAAGAGACATGGGCAGTTCCATCCCAGAGACAGCGTAGTTCCATCCGACAGATTGCGCTTTATTCACTTAATCCCGATCAATTTGTGCATCTGTAACATCAGCCGGCAGAAAGGGTATTGAAAGACTATCTGCAAAGCCTTTTCCACCATCTCAGGGCGGACATTCTCCGGCGACAGAAAAATCAATGGCTCTTTCTGCCTGTGCCCCAGCTGAGTGTAGAATTCCCGAATAATCTCCGGTCGGAAGGCCTCGTCGACGACGAATTTATATTCGCCCGCTCTTGCGGCAAGTGACGGTTGAACCATATAACCGCTTTCTTCTTTGGGAGAGACTGTCAGCCAAATGTCCGGCGGATAACTTTCCCGCCAGGGCTGTGTTCCGTTCGTTTCAACGTGGACTTTCTTTCCCGCCTGCTGCAGAGTGAGAAAAAGTTCTGTCAGGTCATGAAGCAAAGGTTCTCCTCCCGTAACAATGACGAGTTCGAAGTTGACGGCTGTCAGAATTTCCGCCGCTGTCAGGCGGGACGCATTCCCTCCTGACCAGGCCTCCTTCGTATCGCACCACCGGCATCTCAGATTGCATCCTTCCAGGCGGACAAAGGCGGCCGGGATGCCGCTCCAGATACCCTCACCTTGAATGCTTTCGAATATTTCATTGACCGGGTACTGTTCAGTCAACCGGTACATCCCTTTCCTCGACTTCCACATACGAAGTGGGCGTTTCGTACAACCTGATGAATTTAACAGGCAATCCCGCCTTGCGTAACACCTGGACCGCCCACAGAGAAATATTTTCCGCCGTGGTTCGGAAAGGCAAAACTTCATTGAGAAACTGATGATCCACCCTGTTGATTATTTCGGTTTTTACAACCTCTTTCAATTCCTCAAAATCCATAACCATCCCGTCATCTGAAGCACCTGGCCGCTCTCGGACAGCCCCGCAGACCCCCACTTGCAGTTTATAAGTGTGCCCGTGGATATTTCCGCAGTGTCCGTGATGACCATCAAGTCTATGTGCCGCATCAAAGGTAAATTCTTTGACAATGGTAGCCAACGCCATACACCTTTACCTCCGCCAAAATTCTTACTGACAGAAACTGTCCCACCCGCAATCTATGCGCAAAATCACCTTTGCAGAACAACCCCAACTGTTCTAATTATAGAGTACCCTCAATCATGATCCAGAGTAACCATCTTCGAGGCTCAACTGCTTCGGGGATCCATTGCTTTTTCGGGTACCGAGCATATTTTCGGAGCCTCCCGTGCTGCGGGAAGCACGAATGTCCCGGAAATTCATCCCCCGGGTCAGCTCTCTCCTCGAGACGCAGCCTGATAGGGTATGGGATCCTCGTAACCGGCCTCCCGAAAAGCCTTCAGCCTCAAGGTGCAGCTGTCACAGGTGCCGCAGGCCAGTTCCTCACCCTTGTAACAGGTCCAGGTCAGCTCATAATCGACTCCTAGTTTAAGGCCGAGTTTAATTTCGGCTGCTTTCGTCATGTGGATAAGCGGAGTATGGATTTTAATTTTCCTGCCATCCTGAACAGCACACACGGTACCAGCGTTAATGGCGCTTTCCATGGCATCTATGAATTCCTGTCTGCAATCTACATAGCCGGAGTAATCGACCTCGCTAACACCGATGAAAATATCCTGAGAGCCAATCGCTTCGGCGTAAGAAGCCGCAAAGGACAAAAATATCATGTTGCGAGCGGGAACATAGGTGATGGGGATCCTATCTTTGTGTGGTTCGTTCTCCGGTACATCAATCCCCTTGTCCGTTAAGGCGGAACCGCCCCAGGCATCCATATTGGTCCTCACAACGATATGCTCTTTGACTCCCGCCTCTTGCGCGACCGCCTTAGCACATTCGAGCTCCCTGACATGCCGCTGGCCATAATCAAAAGAAACGGCATGGAGTTCAAAGCCCTCGGACTTAGCTATGTAGAGTACAGTTGAGGAATCCATGCCCCCGGATAACAAAATTACCGCCTTTCTCAAACCAACCCTCCTTTGCTCGTCCAGTTCTAGGTTACAGCCTATTATAGCATCAACTTGTTTAATCTACAGCCGCTCGTTTAACCTACAGCCGCCACTTTTCACTCAGTTTTCGCTTAGTATATCCATACCCGGACGGTTAATTAATCGCCCCCTACTAATACTGTCGTGAATGTTTTGGCCTGTCACGTTAGATCGCCCTGACTTTTACAGTTTGAAAAATGCGAAAAGCCCATAGGTGTTGAAACTACGGGCTTTTCTCTGATATGACCGTATTTGAATTTTGTTATGCTAAGGAGATATTCTTCAGGAACTTATTAAACACCTCCTGCCGAAAATAGATGTTGTAGCAATCTGTGTCGTACGTATCCTGAATTAACTTGTAGTCCAGCGCGATTTCATCTTCGTCCGAAAATGCCAGCGTATCCACAAGTTTGCCTTTCTTGTCACGGACCTTTTGGAACGCGATCGCACCGCCGACATCGTCGAGGTGAATGATGCCGCCCTTCAAAACCTGACATGTCGCGACACCCAACGCTCTGGCTATACGCTCGGCTGACAGTGCCTTTTCGCCCATACGGTGCTGAATGATTCGAATGATGAGGAGCGCGACGAAGCAGATCTGGAAATGCGCACGGATATGCTCATTCTTGCGCACGAACACGGGTCTGGCATAAAAGTCTGTTTTCATAATCCTAAAGGACTCCTCTATCCGCCAAAGGCCGCCGTACACTTGGCGCATTTTCCGCTCATCATAGTCAAGTTCGCTAGTGATGATACAAAAATAGCCGTCATACATTGCGTCTTTCTCCGCCTTTTCCCAATCCACGCTGCGCAGCTTTTTCGTATTCTCCAGAACCTCGCCGGTCTCCTTGTCAAAGATGTCTTCTCTTGTGTATTCGTCGACGCCTTTCTTAATGCCATAGGCATTGTTTTTGACGGAACGCGCGGCCTTTTCAAGTTTTTCCTCCCGCTTGCGCCTCGCCATGTCGGCTTCGGCCTTGCTCCAATACAGAAGAACTTTCCTTGTCCGTACTTCCTTTTTTCCGTCCTTGTCCTTACCCTCGTATTGTTCCTTGAACAGTTTGTATCTGTATGTGCCA